>JAFEGH010000006.1 GCA_018240065.1 Verrucomicrobiota bacterium
CCATCCCGAACTCAGAAGTCAAGCCTCTCATCGCCGATGGTACTGTACGCAAGAGTACGGGAGAGTAGGTCGCTGCCAAGCTTTTTTTCGCCCCGTTAACCGCAAGGTTATCGGGGCTTTTTTTTATTTGGTCACCTTCTAGATTTTCAAATCATTTACCTTTCGCTTTTCTTGTTTCGCTTGTTCTCATCTCTTAATTTTGCAATAATATAACTAATTTTAATGTTGTTTTCCTCATGTTGGTTATGAAAGGCATAACGTTTAAGCTTTTGGCATTGCTGATGGCATTGCCAGCTTCTTCTTTTTCCTCACTGACTCAAAACCAATCCGCTTTTTCTTTTCATGACCATTCCTCTCCGGACATATCAAACATTCCTTCGTCAATCGCTTCCTCTGAATTTGCTCATGAGATGCAGGTCGCCCTCCTGACAGCTCGTCTAGCAGGAATCGTCCTACTTCAGATCCAACGCTCCGGAGAAGACCTTCAAGTCGAAGAAAAGGAGGGGTATAATTATCTCTTATCTCCAGTGACAATCGCAGACATGAGGGCAAATCTGCTTATCTGCAGGGCGCTAAATGCCGCTTTTCCTGATGATGGGATTCTTTCGGAGGAAAAAGTCCAGGATCCAGCACTCGAACATGCAGTTTCCCAATGGCAAACTCTTGAGAGGGTTTGGATTATTGATCCGCTCGATGGAACTCAGGATTTCATCAATAAAGGCCATGAATATGGCGTCCACATTGGTTTGTCCATGAATGGAAAATCCGTCCTTGGCGTAAATTATTATCCGGAGCTGGATCTTGCCTATTACGCAGTCAAAGGCTATGGCGCCTATAAACAGTCTGGCAGTGCTCCTGCTACAGAGCTCCGCACTCGGCCGTCTGGAGCTGAAATCCTCCCCATCCGCAATACCGATCCCAAAGAGACGGCTCAAATCTATCAGGAGCTTTTTCAGCGTGAGATCACGCCTGAGGTAGTCCAAGAGATGTTTTTTGCTATTGGTAGCTGCGGGATGAGGATCTGTTCGATTGTGGAACGCAGACGCAATCTGTATGTTTCCACCGCTGCCCGCGGCGGGCTATGGGACTATTGTTCCAGCGATGTAATCATTCGTGAAGCTGGAGGCTTTATTTCTGATATGAATGGTAATCCTATCGACTACTGCGATGAAAGCTCGCGGTTGAAGCATGGAACTGTGGTCAGCAATGATCGCGTCCTTTTCGAGAAGGTTCTTGAAATCAAAAGAAATTTGGATAAACAAAATTTGATTGTCCAGCGGACCTGACTGTGCCGCCGTCAGGATTTTTTGCCCCGACAACCGAAGGTTGTCGGGGCTTTTTTTAGAGTTGTTCGTTTGTTATCGAATCATGAACGCCATTGGGATTAATGAGGATACATCCCCCAATATTGATGTGAGTATTTGGCCTGGTTTTTGAGTTCGCGAAAATTTGCTCTAATTGTTTGTGCAGCTTGTCTGTGAGCTTCGGATCTACAACATGATATGTTGCTTTTTTCTCAGATGTTTCAGCTTTTGGCTTTTGGGTGGTTTGGTTGTATATCTTATTGGCTGAATCGATCTGTTCTTGAAGTTTGCCTTTTTTTGAAGTGGGTTGGATGGCTTGTTCCTGTTTTGTTCCAGTCATTACAAACAGTTTTGAAAGATATGTCATAATTTCCTCTTTTGGTTGTTTTGTAATATTAATTATAACATTTCAATTTAATTTATTACATGTATTTTATTTTTTAATTATGTGTTTTGTAAAACATTGATTGTTAGCTTGTTATCCGAATTTGTTTCGACTTGTTTTCTAAACCACTCAGTATCAGTGTAGTTGCAAGTCTTTAGTTTTAAATTATTAGTGACGAGGGCTTAATGAGGGAGGATTTGTGCGGCCCTCCGTTGAAGAATGCCGCTTCTCATTTCATAGAGAGAGAATAGGGCAATATAACGCCGCTAGAGATGTCTTTGAATGCAGAGTGGCCCCCTCTTCGCGGACTGAGAGGTGGCTACCGGAAACAGGTTGAGTTTTCGTGAGGAAGGGCGCCAGGCTTGCCAATCAGGGCCTTTGTCGAGCCCTGGATTGGGGGGCAGTTTTATGAATGTGTGAATAGACTGTTTTAAGAGGTTGGGGCTGTTTCGCCAGCTGTCGCTTTGGCGGAAGAGGATTTGACAATATAGCCCTGTTTGAGCTCGGCGCGGTAGACGATCCAAAGGCCAAGGGATACGATCCCTGTGGACAGGATGATCGTCCAGGAGATCGGCTCTCCCAGGAAAACCAGGCCGTTGAGGGAAGCGAAGACCGGGCTTAAGAGCCCAACGAAGGAGAGGAATGTGGCTGTGAAACGTTTTAGCAGGACGCCGTAGAGGTTGTAGCAGATGATGTTAAAGAGGAGAGTCATCAGCAGGGTCCCCTGGAGGAAGGGAGCAAAATTCTGTGCCTGTACAGGAATAGGGTTCCAGTTTTCCACGAGGAAGGAGTGACCGAAGGCGAGCAGACCGCCGAATAACATGCTGGCGCCGTTGGCCATGAGGGGAGAGATCGAATGGTCTTTGACGACGAGGCGCAGGATGACCCATCCGTAGACGGAGCAGAGGGCAGCTGCCATGATGGCAAGCGTCGGCCAAGAGAAGAAGCTGAACGCGTTGAGGAGCTCTTCTGAACCGGTCTGGGTCAGAAGCACAGGAATAAAACCGAGGAAGCCGATTCCGAGTCCGAGCCATTTGCGGCCGTTCATCTTCTCATTGAAATGCAGATAGGAAAAGAGGGCTGCGAAAAAGGGGGAAAGACTGTAGATGAAGCAAGTCTTGGCGGCGGAGAGGTATTGCAGTCCCCAAAATTCCAGGGCATTGGTCAGATAGATGCTGAAGAACGAGAGAAGAGCGATGGAGAGAACTTGAATCCGGTTAAGCTTAAAAGAAGAGCGTTTGAAGATAGCCAGAAAAACCAAAAGCAGGACGCCCGCTATGGCCATCCGCGCTCCAGTCAGAAAAAGGGGAGGGCAGTATTGCATGGTCATCTTGCCAAGTGAGAAGACACTCGACCAGACGGCGTACATGAAGATGACGAGCGGAATGGACATGGCTATAACTCTTTTAAATTAGAGCTATCATACCAGTCTCAAGGGATTGGTTCAATCTGCAAGTTGTCAGGAGATGGTGTTAAGCAAACATTTTAATTGTCGTCTTCCTGGCCTCCATTCTTTCCTCCGGCAATGAGTCTTCGGTCTTTGACCTGAGGAGAGTATTTATGAAGGACATTTTCAGGGAAAATACTCGAGAAGTTAAAAAGAAGAGTTAACGGCAGGACGGGCAAGGAGAACTTGATGGGCCCGATCAAGCGGTGGTTTTTGCCTAATGTGGCAATGTATTTTAAATGTCTAAAAGCAGTCATAAAGATCAGGGGAATGAAAAAGAAGATTGTCAACGGTATTAACAAGGCAATGTAAATTAAGCTCGCCTTAATTTTTTCAGAGGTCGGGAATTCTGCCAGGTACCGCTCGGGAAGCAGATGGGCGACGGCGGGGTTTTGGGAGATCCCTCTAGACAGTGACAAGCCCAGGTTTCTGCTGTTCAGTGTCTGGCCGGCCACTGTTCCTTCGCCCCCTCTTGCATAGCGGGTGATCTGATGACCCGCCACCCAATTGGCGGCGAACAGCTCTTTGAAGCGGTAGTCTTTGATGAGATCGTGTACGTTCTCAGGAATGGGGAGTTTCAGCTCCATCCATTGTTTAAGAGCGGATGAAAGGGCATTGGAGATACTCGTGCGGTCGGTGCTGCTCTTGCAGTGATAGATGAGAGGGATCTCGAGGAGTTTGCACAAGTAGTCGCGAGTGATCAGTTCCTCTTCAGGACGTAAATTGCAATCGATTTGTTGCTGGTGTAGAGTTTTAAGAGAAACTTCGATCCCTTCGATCTTGAGCTCGATTTCCTTTTTTTGTGCAGGGGAAAGAGTCCTTTCAAGTTTTTGGCGCAGGGCAGTGAGTTTTTGCTGGGCGAGGGAGTTCAGTCCATCCAATCCCTCATCGGAAATCTCAAGAGACCGCTCCATCCCTGTAAAAAATGGAGGGAGCCATTTTTCCAGCCTGGTGAAGATGTTGAGCGAGCGGGAAAAGAGGATCGGATTGAATTTAACGGAAAACTTTTGCCCGGGGCAGTTAGGATCTTCAATAGTGATGGGGCCGCTTTCTTTGAGCTTTTGAAAGGCTTTTCGTTCGTTTTCGAGATATTCTCTCTCCGGGAAGGGGGCGATCATAGATTCTGTGCTCGAGATCCAGGGAGCGGACATGAGGGAGTTGACGACGTAGTCGATCTGGTACACGGTGTTGCCGCGTTCGTCGACAGTTCGGGTGATCCCTTTTCCTTTTGTCTTGAGTTCGTTCAGGAAGACGAATGAAGCCTGTTCGAGCGCTTTGTGGTCGGAGTCGGCTCGTCCTGTATAGCAGATGCTCTCTTTTTCTTTTGTCTGGACAACGCGCAGGTTGCCCGTGTTCTCCACTTTTCTGTCGTTGCTGCAGGCGATCGCCTGGGTGAGGAGGACTGTTTTTCCGTCGAGGACAAAACTTTGTCCGTTCATGGGACTGTTTTTTGCGAAGACGTGGTCAGTTTGAAGGATAGCGTCGTTTCTTAAATCCAATTGCTGGCGCAAGAGAGGGTCTTCGATCTTGGGGCAGCTCTTTAGATCGTCGCGGTTGCAGGCGCTGTAGGCGATTTGCTTTTTAAATTTGTTGATCTCTTTCTGAGTCAATTTTTTATAGAAGCCCTCGGTTCCCAAAACGAGACGCGCCAGGTTCGGAAATCGATTTTTAAGAGAGGCTCCTATCCCTGTGATCAGCTGATAGTCAGGGTATCGTCGTTTCAGTTCCGCGTCGCATAATGAATCGAGATCGGAATATGTCCTTGCTTCACGGACTGTGGCTTCGGCTTTAGTTTTAGTTCGAGCGACTGCGGGGGATAGATCGGGATGAAAGGTGATGCGGCTTTTCCATACCCCTTCATCGACGTATTCGGCATGGGGGTGGGCTTCGTCCTTTTCAGGATGGAGTTTGTCGAGAGACCGTGTTGGAACCCGGCGCAGTTTTTCTTGCAGTGTTTGGATAGGATCGACTGTGAGCTTTACCGATTCAGGCAAGCTGAATCTGTAATTGATATTTGTTCCAGTTTGTCTGGAATGAACACCTCTGTTATTTGAATCAATATGAAAGCTCATAATAATTCTCTAATTTGCTTTTGCTGTATATTATAATTTATTGTTGTTATTAATGAAATGTATTTAAAATTTTAATTCAGACTGGTTTGAAGTAATCTCTTTATTCGAGTGTTGCACAATATTTCCGATCAACACTACAATTAAATTAAATTTGAAAATATACATTTGAGGGGCGCTATGCAGAAGCCTTTGAAGAGGATCGCAGTGACAGGGGCTGGCGGACAGATCGCCTATAGCATCCTGTTCCGCATTGCGACGGGTGAAATGCTGGGACAAGACCAGCCTATTGCTCTTCATTTGTTGGAAGTGCCTGAGGCTCAAGAGTCTTTGAAGGGCGTCGTGATGGAGCTGGAGGATTGCGCTTATCCTCTATTAAAGGAGGTCGTGACAGGATCCGATCCCCATCAAGTATTCAAAGGGGTCAACTATGCCCTTCTTATTGGAGCCAAGCCGCGCGGACCCGGCATGGAGAGAAAGGATCTTCTTGGCGAGAATGGTAAGATTTTTATTGAGCAGGGTGAGGCCCTCAATGCTTCCGCGGCATCGGACGTGATCGTGCTTGTCGTGGGCAACCCTTGCAACACCAACTGCCTGATCGCGATGCACCATGCTCCTAAAATCCCCAAAGATCGCTTTTTTGCGATGATGCGACTAGATCAGAATCGGGCTAGCGCGATGCTGGCGTTCAAAGCCAAAGTCGACATCACGGAGGTGAGCAACGTCGCCGTCTGGGGCAACCACTCCGCGACCCAGGTGCCTGATTTCATCAATGCGAAAATCAGAGGGAAGCCGGCCCTTGACCTTATCAAAGATAGGAAATGGTGTGAAGAACAGTTCCTTCCGATGGTCCAAAAGAGGGGCGCGACGGTCATTGCCGCAAGAGGCAAATCGTCTGCAGCATCGGCGGCCAACGCCGCGATCGATTCAATTCGCTCTCTTGTCCTTCCCACCAAAGAAGGGGAGTGGTTCTCTATTGGAATGATCTCGAATGGCAATCCCTACGGGATCAAAGAAGATCTGATTTTTTCTTTCCCCTGCAGATCTAATGGAAATGGCAAGATCGAAATTGTGAAGAATGTCCCGTGGGATCCTTTCCTGAAGGAGAAGATCGCGCTGACGGAGAAGGAATTGCTCGAAGAGAAAGAGTTGATCGCACAAATGCTGAAAATTTAGGGTGTTATGACCGAAGATGTGCTGTTCAGTATTACCAAGGACAAGCTGGAGACTGGGATGCGCGGCTATCCCGTTGGCTACTGCACGACCTCTTATGTCGATCCGCAAAAAGGACTTTATTATATTCAAAAGCCGATACCGGAACTTGCCTATTGGGATCCGATTCAGGTGATCTATCTTCTTTACTTCGGAAAAGAAGGTTCGCCTACAGAAGTGCAGGAGTTCGGCAAGGCGCTGCATGGCAGATCGACATGCCAAAAAGAAGTGATCTCCGCGATTCAGAAGTTACCCCGCCAGGGCCATCCGATGAAGCTGTTTTGCTGCGCACTGCTCATTCTGGGGATGTTCGAAGGCACAGGGGACTACCGCGAAGACTGTCTCAACCTGATCGCGAAAATCCCCCACCTTGTGGCGGCTGTGATCAATCATCATGCCGGATGGGGGGAGACTCCTGATCCCAGGCCGGAATTGGGCTACATGGAAAACTTCGCCCTTATGCTGAAGGTCCCAGGTGCGGATAGAGCGGAGCTGACCCGCGCGTTCAATCTCTTCAATATTCTGCATTTCGACCACGGAGGGGGCAATCTGTCGACGTTTGTGGGCAAGGCTGTCGCCTCAGGTCTGGAAGATATGTTCGGCTCGATCTGCTCTGCGATGTGCGCGCTAGCCGGTCCGCGCCATGGAAAGGCTAATCAGGACTGCCTGGAGTTCGTATTAGAGGTTTTGCAGGAAGTGGGCGAAAACGCGACGGCCTCTGAGGTCGAAGCGCTCATCCGCAGCCGTCTTGCAAATAATCAGCTTGTCTTTGGATTTGGCCACGCAGTTTTGCGCGTGGAAGATCCGCGGGCCACAGTTCAGTATGAGTACGTCAAAAAGCACTATGCAAGCCATCCTCTGGTCAAAATCGCACTTCTTCTTCGCACAGAGGGCTCCAAAGTTCTGGCGGAGAATCCCAAAATTGCCGATCCCCACCCCAACGTCGACGCCGTATCTGGAACGCTGCTGACGGCGGCTGGCTTCGGCTATCCGGAATATTATACGGTGCTTTTCGGGCTTTCGAGATCTGTGGGCATCGCGATTCAGATTGTCTATGAGCGTTGCGAGGCGCGCGGCGGCAAAGGCACTCCGATCGTCCGTCCTAAATATCTCTTCAAGGAAAGAGGATCCGTCTAATCGATCCTCTTTTGTTCATTGTTGGAGTTAGGTAAATTCAAGTTAGTTTTGTTTGTTCTCATTTTTAATTTTTTAAGTTCTTTTTAATAAAGTAATTGTCGCGTTGGTCTTTTAATTGAAAAGAGGGTATATTTTCCTCCTTATTTTGGAGGATTTATGACCGCGCAAGCAACTCGTCCCATGGCAGCTGATATTCACACCTTTGATCAACTGAATAGTTTGACGCACATGAATGGCGTTCCTATTTCAACGATCGAAGAGAGAGCTAGACCAGGACGCTGGAGTATGGGCGGATTCCTCAACGGCAGCGAACGTTTGCTGCATGTGATGAAAAGGGACTGGGATACAGTGGCGTCGCTGGGATTGACCCATGTTGAGCTGGCTGAGCATATCGATCAGTTGATTCGGGCGGGGGCATCTATCGACCCCCAAGTTCGCTTTGGCAACAGAGAGGTCACTGTCGACTTCGACTCTTCAAAGGTCCGTGAGTCCAGGCTGTCCAATTTGCACGCCGAGATGAATAAGACCCAGAAATCGGTTTTTTCCCGGTTTTTCGAGATTATCTCCATCCGCGCTTCGACATTGCTGAAAACAGAAGGAGTGTTCAATAAGTTAAAATACTTTTTCGAGTCTTTTGCGGCTGTCTTTACCCACACATTCAACGGCGGGATCCCCACAGGACCTGGCACTGTTTTGACACGGATCCGATACAAAGAGGATGCGTCCACCGGATGTCAGGATGATATCTTTTGCAGAGGGCAGGCCAATGGTCATCCGGTCGATGGGGTAGTCTCTGGCCATTGGCATCGAGATTACACTTTCACTAATGTAGAGACGGGGGAAGAAATTACGATTGCCTACGGCCTTCTTGAATACATCCGGCGATTTGGCTTCTATGAAGGGTCGGTCGCTTATCGCGCGGATCCGCTCAAACTTGTTTCAGTCCTTACTGGGGCCAGTGTCTCCTCGCTGCAGGCCTATCAGAGACAGCTTGCGTCGCAATAACTTGAAAGCCCGTCGCTTCAGAGACGGGTTTTTTCTCCATTTTCTTCTTTTGTTATCGCTTTAATTGCATTTGCGTTTGTTATTTGTTGGTGTTATTAGATGATTATTATTGGTTTAATGTAAATAATTAAACATTTATGTTGACATCGAAACTAATTATAAATATTCTGAGGATAATGAGATGATTAAAAGTAGTGTGTCATTGTTTTATAAGTTAATGGGGGATTTATGCAAGCCAGGTATAAGCAAGTGTTGCCGATGATAGCCTTATCGCTCGCGGCTTTCACAGGACAGCGCTTGAGCGCAGAGGAAATGCAGAATGGCCGGCAGCAATCTGCGCTTTGCGACTCTGACGCCGTATCTAACGAAGTGGTCCTGAATGAGGCCCAGATCATCGGCGACTCCCAAACCCCCTCTACTTCCATGTCCACGGCCGGCAAAGGCAATGCGAATACTAAGTGGCGCATGTTCGATCCCAACTCTTTGCGCAACAGCAACGACCTCTGGATCGACGGCGAGATCCTCTTCTGGAAGTCCAACATGGGATCGTTAGACTACGGGGTCACGAGTGAAAGCCCCAACCGAATCGACGACGGTCATGTCAAGCATCCTGAGTTTAACTGGGACTGGGGTTTCCGTCTGGGGCTTGGCTATAAACTCCCGCACGACAAATGGGATATCTTCGTTAACTATACTTATGTGCATGCACGCGCCCACGGCCATGCAGGGGATTCCGACGATGTGATTTTCCCAAGATGGGCCAGCGGCGTCAATGCCACTCCCAATGTCCCTTTTTTCGCCAATTCCGCTAAAGCGCACTGGCATGCGAACCTGAACATGGGCGATGTCGAGCTGGGAAGAACGTGCTTTGTGAGCAAATGGCTCACTATTCGTCCCTTTATCGGCGTGAGAGGCCTGGTCATCGATCAGGAGTACAGCGTCGAGTACAAAGGAGGCACGATGGCTCCGTTCGATGAAGATAAGGTCCACATGGACACAGATTTCTGGGGAGTCGGTATTCGCATTGGCGCGAATACTTTGTGGGGTCTTGGAAAGGGGTTTAGCATCTACGGCAACGGGTCCGTATCTTTGCTTTCAGGGGACTTTGATGTCCATGAGCATGAAAAATTGGAAGATGCGGACATTCGTCTGATGAACATCGAACGGGATGTCGACAATGTCGTCGTCACCGCCGATCTCGCCCTTGGCCTGCAGTGGGACTACATGTTCTCGAAAGACCGCTACCACTTCGGAGTGAAGATGGGATGGGAGTTCGATATGTTTTTCGATCAGAACCAACTGTTCAATTTCCTCGGCAGCAATCCCGGCTCGATCAGCTTTGCCGACGATGACCTTTCTTTCCAGGGTCTGACGCTTGGATTCCGCTTCGACTTCTAGAGGATTTACGCCTGTCACAGCAATGCTCTGGCTTAAGGACACCTTAGACCAGAGCATTTTTGTTTTTTTTTATTTGGGAATGGGGTCGAAGACAACGCCCATCCAGGGTGTAAAAACTTGTCGATGAGCAGGTTATGATTTCTCTCGAGAGGGTCTGGCCAGGGAGTCCCAAGGGATTAAAAAAACAAAGGACATCTGGGGGCCTTTTTGCTAAAATCTGACCCAAAGTTGGGGAGGCCTATGACTTGGAAAGAAGTGGAGCATATTTTCAATCGCGCGCTGAAGTTCACCTTTTCCCGAAAAAAGCTGTTGTTCACCGTGCCGATTTTGATTTTCTGCGGACTGATCACCGTCTGTTTCCGGGCGCTTGGGGCCAAGACTGGCGATTGGCTTTCGATCAGCATGACATTCCTTCCCATCTTCTTGAGCTCAGCAGTCCTTCTGGCCGCAGGGATCATTCTTACCCGCATCTACCATCATGAGGTCAAAGGGCTTCCCGTCAGTTACAGAAAGACGCTCGGGATTTCCAAAGACCTGATGGTCGAGGTGGCCTACTTGTCCGTCCCGATGGTCCTCGTCTATCTGGTCCTCTGGACTTTGCTGGGCATCTTTTATCTGCTCAAAGAGATCCCGATGATCGGCGAGATCCTGGGAATCATCCTCTCCTTCGGACCCTTTTTATTATTGCTCGGATCGTTTGCCTTGAGCCTGCTGAGCCTGGCGATCCTCTTTTTCGTCACTCCGTCGGTGGCCTTTAAATCCTCGGTGCAGTTCGAGGTTTTGCAAGGGGTGTTGAGGCGGCTGCAGTTCAGCCCCTTTTCCAACCTCGCCCTGATGGTCCTGGGTCTTGTGCCTCTGGTCCTTGTGACGGGCATGATGACGCTTGCCGCTATTGTGACGGGCAAGAGTTATGTCGCGGCGGAGCATCCCATCGCCATCGGCATGGAATGGTTTTTCATCATGCTCCCTTTTAGCGCTCTCTTGACCCCCGCTGTCATCTTCTTTTTCAACTTTGCAGCGGAAGCGCATGTGCTGATGATCAAAAAACAGAAAGAGTCCCCATGCGAATCGCCATCATAGGAGCCGGTTTTTCCGGACTTAGCTCAGCATGGCACTTGTTGCAAAGCGCAGATTGCGAAGTGACTCTCTTCGATCCCTCCGGGATCGGCGGGGGAGCGTCTGGAATCGCGGCCGGGCTGCTGCATCCTTATGTCGGAGAAGAGGGAAAGCGGAGCCTCCTGGCGAAGGAAGGGATCGAATCTACCAGAGAGCTGATTGCGATTGCTGAAAAGAAACTCGGAAAAAAGGTCGCCCGGCAAAACGGGATTGTCCGCCATGTCCTGGACGATGAACTCAAAGAGCTGTTCCTTTCCCACGCACAAAAGTTCGGCGACGTCAGACAGATTGAAGAGAAATTGTTTTTAATCGAATCGGGGATGACAGTCGACTGCCCGAGCTATCTCGAGGGACTTTGGCAAGCTGTGGCTGCAAGGGGAGGGAAGCTGGTGTTGAGTGAAGTGGAGGACTTAAGTTCGCTTCAGGGGTTCGATCACATCATCGTGGCTGCAGGGGCTGGCATCGCCAAATTTGCTGAGCTGAAGTCTCTTCGCTATTCGATTTTGAAGGGGCAGGTGCTGATTTGCCGCGCGCCTAAGGCAGTGGAGCTGCCTGAGAACAGTTCGATCGGAAAAGGCTATGTGGCTTTGCCCTCTGATGATAGGGTCTGCCATATCGGGTCGACGTATGAAAGAGGGGAGAAGAACCCGGCGCCCGATCAGGCTCTGGCCATGAGTACCCTGTTTCCGAAAATCCGCCAGTTTTTCCCTGCAGTGGAAGATCTGGAGGTGATCGGCTGCAAGGCTGCGATGCGGGTGATCCGCTCGGGGCACTATTTCCCGATTGCCGCCAAAATCAAAGAGGGCCTGTGGGTCCTTACTGGGATGGGATCGAGAGGGCTGCTCTATCATGCCTTTTTGGGAAGGCTGCTTTCCGAAGCGATTTTGACAGGGGACGACAGCGCTCTTTCCTTTCTTTCCAATAACAAGACAGTGAATTAACATTATTTTTCATCGCAATTTGTAAGGGGCTTGGGATGCAAGGGAAATTTCTATTCTTGGGGACAGGGGGATCTTCAGGGGTTCCTATGATCGGCTGTCAGTGCGAAGTATGCACCTCTTCTTCCCCCTACAACAAACGGATGCGATCGGCAGGGCTGATCCGTATCAAGGACAAGAGCTTCCTCATCGACGTGGGGCCCGATTTTCGCGTGCAGGCGCTCAATCACAACATCAAACACCTGACGGGGGTGCTGCTGACCCATGCCCACGCCGACCATATCGCCGGCATGGATGACCTTAGGTCTTACTACTTCATGGAAAAGAAGAAGCTACCCTGCGTCCTCTCACAGGAGACCTTCGACGAGGTCAAGGTCCGCTACCATTACATGCTCACCCCGCTCTCCCCCGGCAAAAGCGTCTCGGCCCAAATCGACTTTCAGATCCTGCCCGACGATTTTGGCACCTATGAGCTCGGCGGAGTGACCTTTCAGTATTTTTCCTATTATCAAACCGGGATGAAGGTGACAGGCTTTCGATTCGGCAACATCGCCTATGTCTCCGACATCCGGGAGTTCACAGACCAGGTCGTCGATGCGCTTCAGGGCGTCGACATCCTGGTCCTTAGCGCGCTGAGGCATACCCCCACAAAAATGCATTTCAGCATTGATGAGGCGATCGCCTTTTCCCGCCGCACGTTTGCCAAAAAGACCTATCTTACCCATATCGCCCACGACCTTGAGTATGCGACAACTAACGCGATCCTTCCTCCCGACGTGCGCATGAGCTACGATGGGATGGAAATTCCGATTGAAATCTCTGATAAGGACATCCAATGAAACAAGAGAAAGCTCCTGAGCAGCACATGCAGCCCTTCGAGCTCAGAGCGCTGAAAAACGCACTGCTTGTCGGCGCTTACCGCTCAGGCACCGAGAAAGAGCTTTGCGACGACTACTTGACCGAGCTGGAGAGGCTCTGCGAGACCTATGGCTTGACAGCGATCGCAAAAATTTCCTGTCCGATCAAAAAGATCGAGGCGAGCGCCTATCTTGGAGAGGGCAAGCTCGAGGAGTTGAAAAAGGCCGCCGACGATCTGAAAGCAGACGTCATCATCTTCGACGATGAGATCTCGCCGCATCAACAGCGCAACCTCGAGAAGATTTTCTTTCGCCCCGTGATTGACAGGACGGAGCTCATCATCGAAGTGTTCGCCCAGCGAGCGCAGACACGGGAAGCGCGCCTGCAAATCGAACTTGCCAAGGTCAAATACCAATTCCCCCGATTAAGAAGGATGTGGACCCATCTTTCCCGCCAGACTGCCACTGCCGGCGCCGGCGCGCATACCAAAGGAGAAGGGGAGAAACAGATCGAGATCGACCGCCGCCTTCTGCGCCGCCAGCTCGACCGATTGAATACCGAACTCGAACAGGTCGCCGAGCAGCGCCAAACGCAGCGCAGCCTGCGCCTGCGCACCGGGATCCCGACATTTGCCATCGTCGGCTATACCAACGCTGGCAAATCCACCCTTCTCAAGGCCCTCACACAGGCCGATGTCCTCGTCGAAGATAAACTCTTTGCGACACTCGACACCACCACCCGCAAGTTCACCCTTCCCAATCGACAGGAGATCCTGCTCATCGACACCGTTGGGTTTATCCGGAAAATTCCACATACGTTAGTGGCGGCTTTTAAGAGCACATTGGAAGAAGCAGTGCACACTGATATTCTCCTGCATTTGGTCGACGTCAGCCATCCCAAAGCCGAGGAGCAGGCGGAATCTACGATGGCCGTCCTGAAAGAACTGGGCGCAGAGGAGCATCCGATCATCACCGTGCTCAACAAGATCGACCAATGCGAAAATCCCGTGATCCTCTCTAAATTCCGCGTCAAATATCCCAAGACGGTGGCGATCTCGGCCGTGAGCGGCACAGGTTTTGACGACCTGATGGAGATCATGATGAAGGAGATCTCCCTGCTTCGCAAAGTAGTCAGCTGCCGCATCCCGCAAAGCCATTACGGGCTGGTGAGCGAACTGATGCGCGAAGGAAGGGTCATCAGCTGCGAGTATGAGGAGAACGATATCCTCATCAAGCTGGAAATACCCGGCCGTTTAGAATACAAAGTACAGCCCTTTTTGATTGGTTGATGTCTTAAAGTCTTAGGGGGACTTGATGGCCCTGCTTTGTGGAATGAAAGCGCTGCCCGCTGAAGAGCGCCCGCGCGAAAGACTGCTCCGCGATGGAGTGGACGCCCTGTCCCTCTCCGAACTGATCGCGATCGTGCTTGGAAGCGGAACGCATGGAAAGTCGGTGCTCGATCTTTCCCAGGAGCTCCTGGAGCGATTCGGCGGCCTTGAAAAGCTGCTCGACGCCTCAGTTGTGGAACTGATGCAGATCAAAGGGATCGGCAGGGCCAAAGCGATCCAGCTCAAGGCCGTGTTCGGCATCGTTCTAAAATGCAGAAAACCTCTCTCTTCCCGAAAATATCCGATCGCCTCCGCGCGCGCGGCCTATGAGCTGGCGCAAGGAGAGATCGCCCACATTCCTCAGGAAGTTCTGCTGGTGATCCTGCGGGACGTCCGCGGCAATCTTCTGCATTTCGAACAAGTCTCGATAGGGACGCTGTCTCAGGTTCTCGCGCATCCGCGCGAAATCTTCTACCCTGCAGTCCGCTACAAGGCGCACAGCATGATCATCGCGCACAACCATCCTAGCGGTGATCCGACGCCTTCAAGATCTGATCTGGAGTTGACCCGCACGCTGCTCGAGGCCTCGCGCGTGATGTCGATCGGACTGGACGACCATCTGATCGTCTGTCAGGACCGCTTTATTTCCTTAAGGGAGATGGGGTGCTTGCCTTTCGTGAACTCGAACAGATACTGAGGGCTCCTGGTGGGGGATATGCAGCGCTTCCTGCAAAAGGTGGGTGACGCCAGTGCAGATCATTTGCACGGCGATCAGTGAGATCAGCATTCCCCCAAGCTTCTGACATGCCAGCAACCCTTTCTGTCCCAGGAAGTATTTGATGTTTGAAGAGAGCAGCAGAATGATGAAAGAGGGAATCCAGGCGAGCAGGATGATCGACGAGGTCAGCCAGACATTGTGCAGTTGTTCTGAGTAGACCATGACGGTCGCGATAGCGCCGGGACCCGCGACAATCGGCGTTGCCAAAGGGACGATCATCGGCTCCGACCTTTTCAGCTCGACATTGTCGTTCGAGCGGGGAAAGATCATCCCAAGCGCGATAATGAAAAGCAGCGTTCCTCCGGCCACCCCCAATACGGGCTGCGAGATGCCCAGCAACTTCAGGGCATCGTCGCCGAAGAAATTAAATAAAAACAATATTCCTAGAGCAATCAATAGTTCTCTGAGGATGATCCGACGTTGTTTCTTCACTTCGAATCTGCCCAAAAGTCCAACGAACAGAGGAATGTTTCCCAGGGAATTGAGAACAAAGAAAAGGGACAGGGTCATGGCGAAAATCGACGTGGCCATATAGATATACCTCTAAAATCCGGATTCTATGAGGCCTCTCAATTTTCCAAAAGGGGGAAATATGCCGACCGTGAGTGAAACGACAGTTCGATGGAAATTTGGATTCTTCTGTGATTTTATCGTAAATGAAAAAAACAGGTTTTTATCATAGGGAAATCCACACTTCCAGGTGCCCAAGGGCAGAGATGTCAGTTACCTGGTTGTTGGAAAGGTTAAGTTTGCATAGCTGAACCAGGTTCCCAAGGGTCGAGACGTCAGTTATCTGGTTGTTGGAAAGGTTAAGTTTGCATAGCTGAACCAGGTTCCCAAGGGCCGAGACGTCAGTTATTTGGTTGTCATAAAGGTTAAGTTCTTCTAGCCGAGCGAGGATCCCAAGGCCCGCGACGTCAGTTATCTTGTTGCTGGAAAGGTTAAGCCTGCTTAACTGAGTGAGGTTCCCAAGTACTGCGATGTCAGTAATCTGGTTATGAGATAGGTTAAGCCTCGCTAGCTGGGTAAAGTTCTCAAGCGCTGAAACGTCTGTTATCTGGTTGTTAGAAAGGTTAAGCTGCCGTAGCTGCGTATATTTTGTGATTTGGGGAGGGATCGCTTTTAATCCAAGATTTGAAAGATCAAGAGCGACAATAGAATTTAATAGATCGGCGTTGGCCGGGTCATCGTACCATGCCTTAATCTCGGCTAAGGTTTGTGGACCAGGATTTTCATTAAAATCACCATCGCTTGATAGAGTGTCCCATATCTTTAGAAGGGCGTCGTCTTCAAGCGCCTGCTGGACTTGTTGTGTCATTCCAGATTGATGCGATGTGACATGCGTATAAACACAGACCCTTGACCATAGGACGCCATTTGTCGCAGCTTCCAGCGGGGTTTCGCCTGTGGCTACAAAGTTCCCTATATGCTCTAGTACATTGCGGGGCACTTTCAAAAGTTCTCCGTCAAGAGCGTCTTCATCCTGAGGTCTATATTGACTGTCCGGTCGGGGGCTTATGGCTTCGCATTGTTTGATTGACATTTGTTACCTATGGTCTATTCACTTTTTTTATTCATATCGGTTTTTAGAAACGCCGTTAAATTGTTGTTTTACTTAACATTTGCCACTCTGTTCATCGCGTCAACTAGCCTCAAGAGGTTCTCGAAGGCGTTGTTTTTGCCCCATACTATCGGGTCGCGGGTCTCAGGGCGTCCTGCAAGTTCGTAAATCTGCTCGTAGACCATTTTTTTTTCATTTTGCGAAAGGCCTTCGAACTTTGCGCTGATAGCCTCTCTGACTGCGCGATAGAAAACAGCTTTACTGTCAAAAACGTGATGCTCGCCCCATTGGGGATCTGTCGACTCTGAACCGGATACTTGGTAGACCATCGCATAAATCAGATTCCTATCCTGGGGGTCAAGCTCTGAAAATCTCTGCTGAATTTCCTCCAGTCCGACATTTTTTTGCGCCATGAACTGAATGAAATTTGAGAGCGCAGATTTGCATTTGTATGTTTTGAATTCCTCTTGTTTATCTAGTATATTTGGATTGAAATGACGGGTGTTATTTTGCTTATCGATGCACATGAAAAATATTGAGTTTCTATCAATAGTTATAAATGCTTTAAGCTTTGCAAGCCCCGACACGTCTGTAATTAGGTTCTTGTTAATTTGAAGCATAACAAGCTGAGAGAGTTTCCCAAGTGCAGAGGTGTCTGTTATTTGGTTTATAGAAAGCCGAAGATCAGATAACTGAGAAAGGTTCCCAAGCGCAGAGACGTCTGATATCCGGTTGTCATTGAGGTCAAGGCAGTTTAGGTGAGAAAGGTTTCCAAGCGCAGAGACGTCTGCTATCTGGTTGTGATTAAGCCAAAGTTGCTGTAGCTGAGAAAGGTTCTCAAGGGCAGAGACGTCTGCTATCTGGTTGTCATTAAGAAAAAGTTGCTGTAGTTGAGTCAGGTTCCTAAGGGCTGAGATGTCTGTTATCTGGTTTTGAGCCAGGTTAAGCACTCTTAGCTCAACTAGGTTCCCAAGTGCAGAGACGTCTGTAATTTGGTTATTAGAAAGCTTAAGGCATCTTAGCTGAGTACAGTTTCCAAGTGCTGAGACGTCTATTATCTGGTTTTGAATCAGGTTAAGCTCTCTTAGCTCAGCGAGGTTCGCAAGGGCTGAGATATCTCTTATCTGGTTGCTAGAAAGCTCAAGGGTCTGTAGTTGCAAGAGGTTTTGAAGAGCTGAGACATCTGTTATCTTGTTTTGAGCCAGGTCAAGTTTTTGTAGTTGGCCGAGGTTCTTAAGGGGTGAGACGTCTGTAATATTGTTATTATATAGGTCTAGCTCCCTTAGCTGAGTACATTTTGTGATTTGGGGAGGGATTGTTTTTATTCCAAGATTTGAAAGATTTAGGTTTGCAATTTGATTTAATCGATCCGCATTGGCCGGATCATCAAACCAGGCTTTAATCTCGGCTAAGGTTTGTGGAGGAGGATTTCCATGGAAATTTAACTGCCCTGATAGAGGACCCCACATTTTTAAAAGAGCGTCGTCTTCGAGAGCCTGCTGAACTCTTTGCGCCACCCCAGATTCATGGGATGAGACGTGTGTATAAACACAAACCCGTGACCATCGCACGCCGTTTGCCGCAGCTTCTTGGGGGGTGTTGCCTGTGGCTACAAAGTTCCCGATACGCCCTATTACATTTGGAGGCAATTGCAAGAGTCCACCGGCAGGCGCGTCTTGGTCCTGGGGTCTATATTGACCATCTGGACGTGGGCGGATGGCTGTACATGGTCTGATTGACATTTTGTGCCTATTGTTCTGTTAATTTTTGATTTACTTTGCGTTTAATTATATAATCTTTATATTAAGAAATTGTAAAGTTGTAATAAGGAATTTATAAATATATAAGTTGTTTGCTGTTAACGTGTTAAGTTTAAAAAATTTATTTCGTAAAACACGCATGTGTTTTAATGTGAGTGGTTTGAGTAAACTAGTAAATATTTCAATTTTTAAATTCTATAAATATTCCTAACATTAATATAATGAACTGGTTATGTGTTTAATTATTTTATTTACGATTTAATTTTTTTCAAAAATTTATATGAATTATAAGTGAAATGTTAAATTAGAGGGCTCTAACGTCTGCACTCATTCATCTGAAGCAGAGTTTCGAGTAGAGCAAGGATATCTGAGTTTTCGCGTCCGGGGAACCTAACTTGAAAGCTAAAACACCTTAATGAGACGGGGCTAAAGGCCAGGATTGATTGGCGGGGCTCTTTTAGGGCCTCTGAAATTTGGCCCAAGCAATAGGGGGGATCTAATTAGAATTTACCGCAAGCTTGAAAAAGCTGGAGGTATAGGCAATTGGATCAAGGTCGCAGGGCTGGTTAAATCAGATTGGTTTATATCTGCGCAGAGGCAAAACCCCCTATTGAATAAACCTGAATTGAGGGGGCCGATCATCGAGGGTATCCTGGATAGTGTTTTTAGAAGGTCATATAGGGAATGTTAAATAACGACTTTTGCGCATCTGGATCTTGCAATAACCTAATGTTTCAAATGGCAGAGTAGGTGCTTGCTCTATTTTGGATTCGCAAGGTTTGCTCTCAAAGAGTTTCGAGGGTTTTGTTGTCGAACAGTTAGAGTTTCGGATTGTTTTTTGGCAACGCGCAAGTAGGGGGTAACCAAAAAAAACAAAAAGCCACACTCACACTGGGGGCCATGTGTATTAGCTTATCTTTTGGCATCTGAGCAAAGCGTTAATTTTATTTTTTAAATCGGCTGTTGCAAGTGATTTTGCACGCAAACTGAATTGTTGCTAATAACTGATTTTAAATGGTTTGTTGTGTGATTTCTGGTTTAGAGGCGGTGTTTTTTTTATTAGAGGGAGCTTCTTCAAGGGCAATTGTGTAAAACCCTAATAAACAGATGGCTTTAGCTTTTCTCATTTTTTGAATATAATCGCTCGGCAATAGAGGTCCTCGATCGTGCTTTGGCTAGAGTTTCCCACTAGGTAAAAATGGGACTCTCCTATCCAACCTAAGCTTGAATCAAGGCCCGTAATTAGGACATTGTGCAAAAGCAAAAAAAATTTAAGGTCGTGACTCTTGGCTGCAGGACCAATCAGTACGAGTCGCAGGCTTATGCAGATCAGTTGCGCCAGCTGGGCTATTCACAGGTAGAGGAGGGGGATCAGGCAGATCTTTGCATTGTGAACACCTGCACTGTGACCGAATCTGCTGACAGTTCCAGCCGCCATCAGATCCGCAATTTGTCCCGGGCTAACCCCGGCGCCCGGATCGTCGTGACGGGATGTCTTGCAGAGCGGGCTCCTGAAGAACTCGTCAATCTGCCCGGCGTCGAGCTTGTCGTTTCCAATAAAGACAAAGAAAAACTGATCAACCTGGCGCTTCCTGACGAAGAGATCCCTGAGTTCGAGATCCAGCAGTTCGAGGCCCATACGCGCGCCTTTGTGAAGGTTCAGGATGGCTGCAACTCTTTCTGCACTTATTGCATCATTCCTTATGTCCGCGGGCGCTCCCGTTCGAGACGCCTGGAAGAGATTCTTGATGAAGTGAGGGGACTCATCCGCAATGGCTACAAGGAAGTGGTCCTGACAGGGATCAATATCGGCGATTTCGATGGCGCTCCGAGCGAAGGAGAGAAACCTGTCAGATTGGCTGAACTTGTGAGGGCTGTCGATGCACTAGAAGGGTTGAAGAGGCTACGCGTTTCATCGATTGATCCCGATGAGGTCGATGATGAACTTGCCGATGCGATTTTAAATGGAAAGAACACCTGTCCCTCAGTGCACGTCGTGCTCCAGTCGGGATCGAATGTCGTTTTGAAAAGGATGAACCGCAAATATACTCGCGAGATCTTCCTTGAAACGGTTGAGAAGCTGCGTGCCGCTCGCCCTGATTTTACTTTTACCACTGATATCATCGTCGGTTTTCCTGGAGAGAGCGAGCGCGATTTCGAGGACACTCTGGAAATAATGGACAAAGTGCGCTTTGCTAAAGTGCATATGTTTCCCTATAGCGTCCGCAAACGGACGCGCGCGGCTCTTTACCCCAACAAAATTCCTCCTGAAGTGATCCAGGAGCGCAAACAGCGTCTGCTGAGGCTTGCTGAGCAGCACGCCTTCGAGCTCAGACAGATGTATGTGGGCCAGAAAAGATGGGTTCTTTTTGAAAACGATGAAGGAAATAAAAACGGGCTTGCCAGCGGGCACACCGATCACTTTTTATCTGTTGTCGTCGAAAGCAAAGAGATCCAGGCCAATGACCTTATCGAAATAGAATTGATTGATAACCAACCTGAAGCATTAATTGGAAAAATCATCTCATGAAGATTACCATCGCAGAGCGCCTTCACCCTTTTTCCCATGAAGCCGGAACGCAATTTCTTCTTCCTCATTCGTCACTCTGTGTTCAGATCTTTCCGACGCGACTCTGTTTTTCTGACCTCGAAGGAAAGCTGGAGTCCTTTTTCATCGCTTTTGATTTTAAGGGGCCGCTCAGCGAGTTCACTGCGGAACTTGACCTTGAGCATGGCACTCTAAAAGTGTTCGGCCAGACAAGGCTGGGCTATATGCGATATCTAATCTGCGCCAAGGACGACGGCGTCTGGCTCACGATGGAGAGAATTCCGGAAGATCAACTATTCTGCCGCCGCTCTTTTCCTCCTGAACAGATGACACTGGCCAAAGGGGAGAGCATGCTGATCTGTCTTCCTCTGAAAAGGCAGAGTAAGGGGACGGGGGAGGAGAGGCTCTCTTTGGGCATTCACAAGTCTCAGGATTGGGACCAGCTTAGGCGCCGCCTTGATCTCAAGGAGATCTTTCCTCACTGGCTAAAGTTAGCAGCGCTTGTTCCGCCGAGAGGGGATCTTGTGAGAGAAACAGCGGGGAACTTCAGTCTTCTGGCTATTTGCCGTCAAAAAATTCAGCAGGGCGACAAAGAGACTGTCTGCGAGGCATTTGAGAACCTGTTCCGCGCCGCATTCGCCGGGGTGCTTGTGCCAAGGGTCATGGACTCCGACTATCAGGGGATCGTCGAGGAGGGAAAAAATCCCTGTGATCCAATTTCTCCGCTGCCTCTTCTCACAGAAGCCGCAAGATGCATCCGCTCTCTATTCTTTCAGGAAAGCGATGGGGAGATCTCTCTTTTGCCTTGCCTTCCCTCCCCGTTTCATTGCGGGCGCATGGTCGGCATCAGAACTTTAAATGATCAGGTGATCCATTTCGAGTGGACCAAGAAGTGTTTGAGATCCGTTGTTATCGAATCCGGGCCGGCGGGCGAGGTTGCCTTGGCTCTGCCCAAAGGGATCCGCTCTTTCCGTATGACAAGCGGACGCAGGATGATGAAAAAAATCCTTATCGATGCTCAAAGAAAAACGGTCCTGTCCCTGGAAGAGGGCAAGACCGTTTGCCTAGACCGGTTCGAACATTAAACAAGGCTTAAAGGGTGAACATCCATAGGGATGACGCCTCTAAGGCTGCGATTGCGCAAGCTTTTGGCATAAACTCGCTTCATGCGATCGATTGGACTTAATGAGCCGTCGAATGTCTTATCCCAGGAAGAGTTGGCGGCGTTTCTCATGATGACGCGCTTTTGCGCTACGCTCTGATCGCGCGCTTCCGGATCATCTCCGTAAAGGGCATCGAGTTTCTCCTGGTTTCTCTCGGCCGCTTCCTGAACAGTTTTCTGTATCTCGATATCCTGTTGCTCTGATTGCCAATCAGGAATTCTTGGAAACAGATACCCGTTTTGGTTTGGCCCGCTTGTAATGATCGTGTTGACAAAGCCGCCTGTCGCAGTCGCTGCCGTTTCTACTCCCATTCGGTGCATTTCCCCCTGAACGAGTCCGCAAGGCTCGAAAATGGAGGGGAAAATACCCACGTCGACAGCAGCGCGGAGCAGGTTTCCAAAGCCTTGGACTCCTGTCTTGTCTTCAGGACATGAATTGCCCTGCTGCCAATGGATGCGTCCATCTTTGCGTTTGAAGTCGCGGATAATGCAGACTCCTTGATGATCGATCTCCTTGGCATAGGTCTCCATTTCTTTTAAGGCGGCGTCTGCTTTCTCATCGGGTTCAAGGCCGATACAGATGAATTGGGCTCCATTTTTGACAGCTTCTTTCATGATGAGGGGAAGTTTGTCGATCCCTTTCTGGTAGGCGTCATAGCGCCCTACATAAAAGAAGATCGGTTTTTTCGGGTCGATCTTGCCAAGGTCGTGGTAATTCAAGTACTTCACCAGCTGCTCGCGGATGGCGATGGTCTTTTCTGCCAGATCGGCATCATCGGGACCGTAAGTAAGGTCGATGGGGTTGCCGGTAACTGGATCAATCCATTTTTTTAGCTGGGCGTCTGTCTTGGGGTTCCATCCATTGGTGTTGCCGTTGACGATCCCGACGACGTTTCCTTTCGATGCGTTGATGCGTACAGGCCTCTGCATCCCTTTGCCGTAGAGATCGGTTTGGACCTCCTCTGCAAATTTCTCTGAGACGGTCGTGCTCATATCCGATTTTTCCACTCCCTCGATGAAGGAGTTGAGCGGGTCGCCGGACAGGCCGATCTCGCGCAGGCTCTCTTGGGTTTCCTGGTAATCGTAGGGGAGCGGACAGTTGTTATTATGGAATGTGAAGACAGTGGCAGGCGTCAGACCTTTTTTCCACTCTTCAAAATGGCGCTCCTGGAGAATTTTTGGGACAAGGGCTGTCTGTGCGTCGTGGACATGGACGAGTTCAACCGGGTTCTTCTCTTTTTGGCTGAATTTCATCACCAGCTCGGCAGCCTCGCTTTGGAAATGGGCCCAGCGGCGTTTGACTTCCGCATCGGGATTTTGCGAAGATTGTCCATTGTAAATGTTGTTTGGCTTTCCTTCTGCGTTTCGACCGACGTTGAAGAGCTCGTCTTCAATGAAATAGCACTTGAATCCATTCACTTTCGCTTTAAAGACCTTATAGGTTTTTCCATTAACTTCGATTTGGTATTTTGCCTTTTCCTTAAGTACGAGGGCTGAGTTGATCACATCGTACTTCGGCAGGATGATCCGCGTTTTGTCCACGCCATAAGCGCGTGCCATCCCCTCGACGGCAGGAGCCAGTCCGCCCATGTTGATGACTCCAGCAAACTCGGCTGCGACCATCGCAACCTGCATGTTCTTTGGAAGTTCTTCGCTTAAACGCGGATCTGATAGCTGACGCGATGCACTGCAGTCCACGGGGGCCTGAGGAACAGGTAATTCTGATTCAAATTTCTCGACTCCCATCAAGATGTGGTAATCAAGACGTCCATCGAGAGCCTTAAGGTACTGTTCTATAATTGAGGGTTGTCCTTGAGTCAGAACAAGCGGGTTTTTTTCGATTGTCTGTTCACCATATCTCCACCAGCCGAACTCGGGATTGTTTCTTCCTCCATGCTCCAGCCAGACAAGATTGGAGAGGTCGCTTTGAACAAATTCAGGAAGCTGATGGAAGACTTTAAGACGTGATTGGGTGTCCTGTAATCCATTGAAGTCTGCTTGCATCGACTGCAATTGCGGTACCAGGCGTCGCAAAAGGACCTTGCTCTTATAGTGGGCCATCAATTGCATCAAGATATCGTTTCCATTTTTGTCCTTGCAATCCAAGAGCATCTGTGGGGTTTTTTTGAGAACCTCTTCTGTAAAAAAGAGGACTTCCGGCCTATAGCAAGCAATCCATAGAGCTTTTCCCAAGGCTGCTTTGAGCTCATAGTCAAGACCGTTGAATTTTTCAAATATGAGCTTGTTTCGTTCCGGAGAAACGGGAGAGTTCAGCAGGAAATACAGCTCCTGCAGTTGATGCACTTTCATCACGTCCCACGCAGTCTCCTGGCTGTCGCCCTGTTGAATTTTGTCCGCTAGCATATAAGCCACTGGAAAATGAAAAGGAGTTTTCACTTTTCCTGAAACTTTTTGGAGCCTATGCTCAATGACGCTCAAATCTGAGATTTGTATTAAAAGGAGCTCAGGCGATATTTCGATCATCTTACGAATTTGATCAGGTGTTAACCCTGAGTGGATTTTTTTCTGAATAATTTCAATGATCTTGTTTTGGCATTCTGGACTTAATTGATTGAATTCCTTCCAAGCGTCCTTTTGCAGCCCTTTAGTGACAGGCTTTTGATCAGAGGATTGTGCAAGTAATAGAATGTGCTGAAGAGAGTAAAGATGCCCTTTGTCCCGCAGGGAGATAAGTCTCTTGGACAGATGGGAAAGATAAGAATCCAGAATTAAATTACAGTTCTCATCCCTTAGCTGCAAAAGAATCCGCGGATTGGCCTCCAATGCATTTTCACTTGATGGTCCAACGGACAGGTGAAGGTTTTTTTTGATCTCGTCCATCAGTTCCGGAGGAGCAATGTTTATTAGCTTATTAAATAAAGCCTGATCTGAAATGGCAGGATTTCTCAGGTCGGTCAGAAGAGAAGAGATCTTACTGTGGAGCTTGCCGACTTCCTGGGCCTTTTGAAATGCTTTGATTGAATTATTCCAGTTCGATTTGGTGGGCTCCGCAAGTTGCGATTGTGATGTGGGGACAAGGGTGATCCCTTGCTTGATCAACAGTTCTTCTCCTTTTCTTCTTGCCTGCTTAGTAGTCGAGATGCTCTCTTCTATGTCCCTGTTCTGATTTGTCACCCGAAGAGAGCTCGTCTCTTGTGTTGAACGAGTCCCGGTGGGGGTGAGGGTAAGGGGTGTTGTTGTTGAATCTTGTAGATCTATCGACATAATTACCTTCTTTTATTGTTTTATTATTAATAATTAGAAGTAATTATATTAAATTTTACAATTAACATCATTAAAAATTTTAATGCAATATGAATTAGTAAAGAGATGTTGATTATAAGATGTTTAAGAGTTGGATTGATAATTGTTGGAATTGTTATTAAGTAACTTATTGTTAGCATTTTAAATCAAAGTTGATCGAATCATTGCCTTCTGGCTTAAAAAAAAATATAATGCGCCAAAACGTCAAAATTGGTTCCTTGGGGTCCAATTGATCAGGAGGAAGAAGTGCGCAGCAAGACCCAGCCAGCTAAAGCCCCCACTCTCTTAGATTGGGGCAAGGACCCCCATCGCGTCCTGGGGCTGCACTCAACTGACCTTGGATCAAAGGTTGTCCGCCTTTGGAGGCCGGGCGCGCCTTTTGCCCACGTGGAGCTATTCGGGAAGAGTGCGGAGGCTAAACCGGCCGGCCTCGAGGGACTCTTCGAGATTGAAGTTCCCGAGCACACCACTTATGCCGATTACCGCGTCTATTCTCAAAAGGGGACGCTGGTCCACGACCCCTATGCTTTTCTGCCTACTTTCGGTGAAATGGACGGTTACCTGTTCGGCAGAGGCGTTCATTACCAGCTTCATGAGGCCATGGGCGCGCGCCACTGGATCCAGCAAGGAGTCAACGGATTCAAGTTTTCCGTCTGGGCTCCGGGTGCTGAAAAAGTGGCGCTGGTCGGAGACTTTAATTTATGGGACGGCAGGTTGAACCCCATGCGCCAGCTCGGTGCCTCGGGAGTGTGGGAACTTTTCGTGCCCGGACTTGAAAGCGGAGAGAAATACAAATTCGAAATCAGGACCAAAGAAGGCCATTTGCGCATCAAATCGGATCCCTGCGCCCTCTTTTCAGAGCATCGCCCGGCAACAGCATCTGTGACTTTCGACGTCGATCGGTACAATTGGGGTGATCAGCAATGGATGCAGGAAAGAGCCCTGCGCAGCAAAGACTCCTTTCCCATGACAATCTATGAAGTCCATTTGGGCTCCTGGAAAAAACAGGGAGACCGCTTCCTCAATTACCGACAGATCGCAAAAGAGCTGGCCGCTTATTGCAAGGAGATGGGTTTTTCCCATGTCGAGCTGCTGCCCATTTCGGAGCACCCGCTGGATGAGTCCTGGGGCTATCAGGTGACAGGATTCTTCGCCGCGACAAGTCGTTATGGGACGCCGGAAGATTTTCAGTTTTTTGTCGATCATCTGCACAAAGAGGGGATTGGGGTGATCCTGGATTGGGTACCCGCCCATTTTCCGACTGACGATTTTTCCCTTGCACAGTTCGACGGTACCTATCTCTATGAACATGCCGATCCGCGCCAGGGCTTTCATCCCCATTGGAACACTTATATTTTCAATTACGGAAGATTCGAGGTGGTCAATTTTTTGATCGCTAGTGCACTCTTCTGGTTGCAAAAGATGCATATCGACGGTTTGCGCGTCGATGCCGTCGCCTCGATGCTTTATCTAGACTATGGAAGAAAAGAAGGGGAGTGGATCCCGAACAAGTTCGGCGGGAATGAAAACCTGGAGGCGATCGAATTCATCAAGCATCTCAACTCTGTCGTCCATGAGCGTTTTCCACACGTCCACATGATCGCCGAAGAGTCGACCTCATTTACTGGAGTGACCCATCCGCTTGAATGGGGAGGGCTGGGTTTCAACATGAAGTGGAATATGGGGTGGATGAACGACACTCTCCGCTATTTCCACAAAGATCCCCTTTTCCGATCGCATCACCAGAATGATCTGACGTTTGGAATCCTTTATGCATTTTCCGAAAGGTTCATTCTTCCTTTGTCGCACGACGAGGTCGTGCACGGCAAGGCTTCCCTGATCTCGAAGATGCCAGGGGATGACTGGCAAAAGTTTGCCAATCTGAGACTGCTCTACAGTTATCAAATCTGCCAGCCGGGAAAAAAACTCCTGTTCATGGGAGCGGAAATGGGCCAGTGGACGGAGTGGAATTGTAAACAGGAGATCTCATGGGAGCTGCTCCGCCATGAAAGGCATGTTCAGCTCCATCGGTTCTTTAAAGAGATCAACCACTTCTATCATGAGAATCCCTCCCTTTGGGAATTCGATTTCGACCATCGCGGTTTCGAATGGGTCGATTTTTCCGACCGGCAGAATGCAGTCATCAGCTACTTGCGCAAGTCTGCTAACCGCTTCCTTTTTGTCGTGCATAATTTCACTCCCAATTTTGTTCCCGATTATATGATCGCCCTGCCCAATGTCGCATCGATAAGAGAGGTGTTTAATACCGATAGAGAAGAATACTGGGGATCTGGCAAAATCAATGCCACCGTGGAGATCATCCGCGGAGAAGGCGGAAAAAGAATCGGAGTCAAGATCCTGCTCTCTCCGCTCTCAACGATGTGTTTTGAGGTGCAATTTGTGTCCTGATGTCACTCAAGAAGAATACCGCGCGCTAATCGCGGAGGTTTTGAAGCACGACATCCATTATTATCTCGAAGCAAAGCCCGTCATTTCCGATTACGAATATGACCAGCTTGTCAAAAAACTCGAAGAGATCGAAAAACTACATCCTGAATGGCTCAGCCGTTCTTCTCCTACCCAGCGAGTCAGCGGGGGCGTTTCCAAAGGTTTCAAACAGGTCGAACATCATTTCCCCATGCTCTCGCTGGCCAACACCTATTCGCGCGAAGAGCTCGAGGATTTTGTCAAACGGGTGCAAAAACTCCTTGGAAGGGCCCATGACAGTTTTTGCGCGGAGCTTAAAATGGACGGGGTCGCCGTGACAGTCCGCTACGAAAACGGGGTCTTCTCCCAGGCGATCACCCGCGGCGATGGCCGTAAAGGAGACGATATCACCGAAAACATGAAGACGATCCGCGCGGTTCCCTTGGAACTGACCGGATCTCGCCTTCCCGAATTTCTCGAAGTGCGCGGCGAGGTGTTCATGCCGCATCGCGTCTTTGAAGCCCTCAATGAAGAAAAAAAAGAGGCGGGCGAAGAACTTTACGCCAACCCGCGCAACGCAGCAGCAGGATCCCTCAAGCTGCTTGATCCCAAAGAGGTCGCCAAACGCAAGCTTAGCGCTGTCTTCTATGGGATTGCCGATGAACTAAATGCGCCTGTCGAAACCCAGCATGAGTGCCACCAGTATTTGAAAAAGATCGGACTGCCCGTTTTCGACGATCATTTCCGCAAGCGCTGCACCGACGTCGACCAGATTTTGAAATTCGCCGATACGATCGAAGAGAAGCGCCATTACCTGCCGTTTGATATTGACGGGATCGTCGTCAAAGTCGACGAACTGAAACTCCATGATCAGCTTGGGGTCACAGGAAAAAGCCCGCGCTGGGCTGTTGCTTATAAGTTCGCTCCCGAACAGGCCCTCACGCGGATCCGCGAGATCACCGTTCAGGTCGGAAGAACAGGCGTGCTGACGCCGGTGGCCGAACTCGAGCCTGTCTTCCTAGCAGGCAGTACGATTGCCCGGGCGACGCTGCACAACCAGGAAGAGGTCGAACGCAAAGATATCCGCGTCGGCGATTGGGTCATCATCGAAAAGGGAGGGGATGTGATCCCCAAAGTGGTCGGGGTCGACATCAAGCGCCGCCCTTCGCACACCCATGTCTGGAAGATGCCCAGGACTTGTCCCAGCTGTGGCAGCAACGTCGTCCAAAGCGAAGAGGAAGTGGCCGTCCGCTGTCCCAACACAAAAGACTGCCCTGAGCAGCAGATGCGCCGCATCGCCTATTTTGCATCGAAGGATGCGATGGACATCGAGCATCTTGGAGAGAAAGTTGTCGAACAGCTTTTCACCAAAAAACTCGCTTGCCGCCTTTCCGATATTTACGCCCTGACCGCTGAAGATCTCGCGAAGCTGGAGGGCTTTAAGGAGAAATCGATCCAAAACCTGTTAGAGAGCATCGACAAGTCGCGCAGCGTATCGCTCTCCCGATTTATCCTCGCGCTTGGAATTAAATATGTCGGAGAAGGGACGGCGGAGCTGCTCGCTGAAAACGGCGGAAGTATTGAGAAATTGTCCCAGATGGGCGTTGATGAGTTGAAAGAGATCCAGGGGATCGGAGGCAAGATCGCCCACTCGGTCGTGGAGTACTTTAAAGATCCCTCTCATCTCAAGGAGATCAATATGCTCCTCATGATGGGCGTCAAACCGCAGGCGCCTAAAGTCACAAGGCGCACAGACCACGTTTTCTCGGGAAAGACATTCGTTTTGACGGGCGCTTTGCAGAATTATTCCCGCGATGAAGCCAGCGCGCTCATCAAAGAGCGCGGCGGCAAAGTCACGGGCTCTGTCAGCGCCAAAACAGATTATCTTCTCGTCGGAGAAGATCCCGGCTCCAAGCTTGACAAAGCGCGCGAGCTCAAAGTCAAAGTCCTCACAGAGCTTGATTTCGAAAAATATCTATAAAAATGAGGGTCAGGCTGCAAAGCAGCTGACATTGAGACGGAAGGTCTCTTTTTTCGGAACGGCCATTGCAGCGGCGTCGGCTTTCTTGTAGGCGATCGCCACATGGAATTCATGGCCGCGGATCCGTGAAGGGAGCAGACAGCGCTCGCGGAACTTTTCCAGTTCCGGGGAACTAATCCTTAGGAAATACACTTTTTCAACGCCGGGCCAGCGCTTGGGGTTCAGCGAGCTGACTCCATTGATTTTAAATGAAAAACTCTTGTCCAGGTCCTTAAGCTCTCCCCAGCCTTTTCTCTGCGCCCATTCGTGAGGCAGGATGACGGGGATATGGGCAGGGGAAGGTTCTAAATAATAGAGAGGGACAGTTTCGCTGGCAGGGTCATGGATCAATGGGGATAGCTCGGTGATGTATTCATCGGGCAGTTCGAGATAGACAAAGCCTTCATGGTCCTGGCGGAGGATCCCTTTTTGGGGAAGTGCGGCTCTCGCATAGGCGCTGATGCTGGCGCTGTTGTAAATGGGAGAGGGCAGGTCTTCTTTAACTTCCGACATCAGGCAGCTGGGCGCGTATTCGTCTTTGGGGGAGGAGTGGGAGGGATGCCAGAAGAAGCGGGGCGGCTTGGCTGCCTGGAATCTAGGATAGGGCAGCTGCGGGACCAAAAGCTTTCTTGGCGGAGCGATGTCGTTTAGAACCGATGAGGTTTCATTTGGCTCTAACAGTGTTTTTAGGATTTCCAGGATGCGGATGAGCACGTACTGCCCTTTTCTTATCAAAGGGGGCATTTTAGACTTGGACTGCTCGATGCGTGGTTTAGGGCTGTTTTGAAAAAGGGATACGATCCGCTCGTCGCCGCTGAATGGGACGATAGGTCTTTTGGCAAACGCAGGCGATTCCAACTCATCCTTGTTCACAAGGGGGTAGGCGACGACGGCGACCCGAATGTCGAGCGGAGATATTTTATTCATAGTTAAAATTTAATTTACATAATTCCTGGCAACGTTGTAAATTCTAACATTTTATTTTGTTTGTTGAAATGGAATCTAATTTTTAGTTAGCAGTTTTAGCATGTTTTTGTGTAAAAGAAATCTTTTGATCGCAAATGAAAAAAAGACTATACCGAATTTTTATCAACCTAACTACCAATAGAGGTGTCGTTATGTCCAGAACTAACTTAAAGGCTGCCATCATCGGCGGCTTGATCGTTTTCATTTGGGGGATGTTCTCCTGGATGGTGTTCCCATGGCATCAAAGTACCCTGAAGAAATTTACGGATGAATCGGAAGTTGCTGATGTCATTAAAGATAACGCTCCTGTAGCCGGCGTCTATGTGCTGCCGAACACATTCGCTTATAGCGAAAAGACATCCCACTCTGAAATGACCAAAGGGATGAAAATGATGGAGAACGGTCCATTCATGTTTGCGACTGTGAAGCCAAATGGCATGGGACCGATGACAATGGGGCCTTTCGTTTTCTCTCTTATTCTGCAGATCGTCGGCGCTTTCATTGTCACCTGGATGCTGATGCAGACCAAAGGACTTTCATTTAAGAAGAAGGTGGGTTTTGTCACTCTGTTCGGCGTAAGCATCGCCATACTCGGCCAGCTCCCTGAATGGAACTGGTGGGGCTTCTCAGGCTGCTATGTCACAACAAATATGGCAGACCTCATCGTCGGCTGGTTCCTTGCGGGACTTGGCATCGCAAAAGTTCTCCAGAAGTGAGCTTTTCAATTCTATCCGGCCTCGCAACAGAGGCCGGATAGAATTTCTCACCCAATGACACTCAATTTAGATTCAAGACTTGAGGGCGCGGAGCACGCGCTTTCGCATAGATCTCCCAGCAGGGTCTGGTGGCTGAATCCTGTCACTTTGACGTTCTGAGGAGAGCCGATCATGCTGTCATCGCCTGTGAAAATCACATTTTTCCAGCAGCGGGTGCGCCCTTTCAGATGCTTCTCGTCTCTGTTGCGCTTCTCAACTAAGACCTCGATTTCCGATCCCAAGAGCGCCTGGCGGTCTTCGGTGCAGATCTGGTTGTGCAGGGCCAGCAGCCTTTGCAGCCTTTCCTGCTTGACCTCTTCGGAAATGTCGTCCTTCCAGCGGAAGGCAGGCGTCCCTTTGCGGGCGCTGTAGGCGAAGATGAAGGCTACAGAGTAGCGGATCTGCTTGAAGATGTCGTAGGTCATCTGGAATTCCTCATCCGTCTCCGTGGGGAAGCCGACGATGATGTCGGTTCCCAGGGACACGTCGGGGACGATCGAGCGCATCAGCTCGACTTTTTCCATGTACTTTTCGACTGTGTAGACCCGGTGCATCTTTTTGAGGATCCGGTTCGATCCCGCCTGGATCGGGAAATGGACGAACTCGCAAACGGAGGGCAGGTCCCGGATCGCATGCATCAGCTCGACGGTGATGTCGACCGGGTGGGAGGTCATGAAGCGAACGCGCTCGAGGCCGGGGATTTTGTCGAGGCGGTAGAGCAGGTCGTGGAACAGGCAGTTCCACTCCGGCTTGTCCTTGCCGTAGCTATTGACGTTCTGTCCAAGAAGGGTGATCTCCTTATATCCATTTGCGACGAGGCGGGCGCACTCTTCGACAATGCTATCAGGCGGTCGGGAGACCTCCTGGCCCCGGGTATAGGGGACGACGCAATAGGTGCAGAATTTATCGCATCCCCGGATGATCGAGACGAACGCCTTGACGGGGTCGTCTCTCTTGGCTACAAGGTAGTCAAGATTTTCTTCAAACTGGTCGTCAGTGCGGATCGTCTGTTTGCCCGTGTGCAGGACCTCGTCCAGGACCTCTCCGAGCTCGCTGATGTTGTTGGTGCCGACGACAAAGTCGACATGGGGGAGCTTGCGGAAGAGGGTCTCTTTCTTGGCCATCGCCATACAGCCGGTGACCCCGATGATGGAACGCTTCTGGCGGCTTCTGCCCAGCTGGCCGATCTTTCCCATGACCTTGCGCTCGGCTAAGTCGCGGATGGAGCAGGTGTTAAAGATCAGGAGGTCGGCCGCGGTCTCGTCCTCGATCCGGGTCATTCCCCGTTTTTCAAGTTGTCCCACCATGATCTCCGAGTCCAGCTCGTTCATCTGGCAGCCGTAAGTGCGGATAAAAAAAGTCTTTGGATTTCGCATAGAGATTCAAAATTGTGTTATCACTGATTCAATGGACGGGGAGTTTATCCCAAAAAAGATCTTTTGGCAAGCAATCGGCGGATAGGGCATAATGCCGGACTGCAGATTTTAGAGTGGAAATTGAAATGTTCTGGAAAAAAAATGAAAGGAAAAGTAGACTGGCCATTCTAACTTTACAAAAACATCATTGAACCTTTTTTTTAAGGCCTTTACCCCATGAGCAAGAAGAAAAATACGACGGTTCTTCTCACGAAAGAAGAAGCTGTATCAGTGCGCAAGTGGTTCCTGTTGGACGCTTCCGGCAAAACTCTCGGAAGATTCGCCACTGAGGTCGCCAAGATCCTTAGAGGCAAGCATAAGCCCGGCTTCACGCCCTACGTCGATTGCGGCGATGGCGTCGTGATCATCAACGCTGAGAAGATCGTTGTCACAGGCGCTAAAGACGCGCAGAAGATTTACCGATACCATACCGGAGCGATGAGCGGGATGCGCGAAGTTCCTTATCGCACCATGCTCGACCGCAAGCCTGATTACATCATCTGGCACGCTGTGAAAGGGATGATGCCCAAGACACGTTTGACTGAAGCGCAAATGAAGAAACTCCGCGTATACGCAGGCGACAAGCACGATATGAAAGCGCAAGCGCCAATCCCTGCCAATATCTAAACTTTAAGCGAATTTTGAAGGAACTATGAAAACAGAAGAACAAATTGGAACAGGCCGAAGAAAGACAGCAGTCGCTTCAGTGCGCCTTCGCCCCGGGAAAGGAGCGATCCTCGTCAACGGCAAGAAATTCGAAGAGTACTTCCCTCTCGAACTGCAGCGCCAGTCGGTCTTATCTCCGCTCGTCAAAGTTTCTAACCCTGAAAAATATGATATCCTCATCCGCGTCAAAGGCGGCGGTATCCAGGGCCAAATGATCGCAGCTCGCCTTGGCATTGCACGCGCCCTCGTGAAAGAAGACGCAGATAATCGCGCGGACCTCAAAGCTGTTGGCTACCTGACTCGCGATCCTCGTAAGAGAGAGCGTAAGAAGTACGGTCTTGCCGGCGCCCGTAAGCGGTTCCAGTTCTCCAAACGTTAATCGTTTCCATCTACTATTTTCCTCCTTGTTGATACGAGGCCTTAAAGAGCGATCTTTAAGGCCTCTTTATTTTGATAATAAAATTTCAGTTAACCTCTTAGTTTGTTTTTTGTGTTGCGAAATTGTTTGTTGTGTTGTTAGTATTAGTCGATCTTTATTAATTTGGTTTGGTGTTTATGAAAATTGATAAGATCGATCTTAAGAAAATCAATAGCAGTCTTTCTTCTTTTCATGAGCAGCTGCTGGGGTCCCTTGCTCTCGTCCACTTCTCCCAAAGTTTCATCAAGGCTTTTCCTTCTCTTATCGAAGCGGCAACAAGCCGGCCGGTGGCTCCGATCGAGTTACCTGTGCTGGACATCATCCCTCGGGAAGAATCTTTTTGGGAACGGCGCGCCGTCGTCGATGTCGGATCGGGATCCACCAAATTTTGCATTGCCGATGTCGACCCCAGGACGAATGAGGTCGTCAGGATCATTTTCTCAAACAATTACAAAGTAGGCTATCAGGAGTCCTTGGAGAAGTCGTATGACCACCGCTTTGAGCGCGAACTGTGCGACAGAGGGTTGGAAGTTTTCTCCGAGATCGATTCCCTGTGCCAACACTACCAGGTCGAAAGAATCTCCGCAGTTGCCACCGAGGCGTTCCGTCAATCGACGAACGGGGAAGCGTTTGCCAGAGAAGTCTGCCAGAAGACTAACATCCCTCTTAGAATTATTTCTCAAAAAGAGGAAGGAGCCATCGCCTTCTTCAGCGCTGCCAGCGGAATGCAAAATAAAGATGAGTTGATCGTGTGGGATATCGGAACGGGCAGCTTCCAGCTCACAGTCGCTGAGTCGGACGATGATATCGTCGTCTTCATGGGAAGCTTAGGGTCCATTCCTTTTAAAAACTACATCATCGACGTGATCCAGGACCGCGATTCTTCCTGTGGAGAGACCCTTTTCCCTTTTTCGCGGGAAGACTATCTTCAGGCTGACCGCTACGCAAGAGCGCTTGCCCGCAGGGCGTTTCCTTTGATCAAAGACCGGATTGGGGACACCGACGGCAGAGTTGTCGGCGTAGGGCGCTTATTCAACAATAGCCTGCTGCCGATTACAGAAGATGGAAAGACGATCACACGCAAAGACCTGCGCGATTTCATTGAGAGCAATGTCGGAAAATCGGCAGACGAGCTCGCTGCAGACCCATTTGCAGCAGCCAACTTGTCCAATGCCATCCTTGTACTAGGGTTCATGAAAGCGCTGCATATCCATGAGATTGTCCCCGTCGATACCGCGACAACGGCAGGCATGCTCAGCTACGCCCCTTATTGGGCTTGAATGGCTGGCCCTAAATAGAAGCGATCAGGGACTCTCCATGCCTCTTGCTACTTTTCTGTTCATCAATTACGGTGAGGAAAAGGCGAGGAATGGATGCTTAAAGGTAAAAAGGTCTCTGAATCAGCGGTCCATGATCAGACGTCCGTTGTCTATCCCAATGATCTCAATCCCTATGGAACGCTGTTTGGTGGGAGGGTGCTTGAACTCTGCGACCGGCTAGCGGGCGTTGTCGCTAGACGCCATTGTGGAAGAGTGTGCGTGACCCTCGGGGTGGATTCGGTGCGCTTTTTGGCGCCGGCCAAGCACGGCGACACTCTAGTCTTTAAGGCCTCCATCAACCGCGTCTGGAGAACCTCGATGGAGATCGGCCTTAAAGTTTTCGCCGAGGATTTTCGCACCTTGGATAGAATCCATATCGTTTCAGCCTATTTCACATTCGTTGCGCTTGACGATCATTTGCGTCCTGTCGAGATCTGTCCTGTGATCCCTGAGACGGGTGAGGAGAAAAGACGTTTCGATCAGGCAGAAGAGCGACGGAAAATGCGCCTGAATTTGCCTAACCGGTCATAGCCGATAGAGTTTTCGGTATTTTTTCGTCAGGTACTCGACGTAGGGCTCCTGGCTGAGCGGTTTGCCTGTCGCGCGCTGGCACAGCTCCCCGGGCGTAAACTGGCGGCCATATTTGTGGATATTTTCTTTCAGCCAGTCGCGGATGAAGTCCAGCGATCCTTGGGCGACATGTTCTCTCCAGTTAGGGTGGGCCTTTTCGAAGGCCTCGAAGAATTGGACCGAGTAAAGGTTGCCCAGAGTGTAGGTGGGGAAGTATCCCATGAATCCGAGAGACCAGTGGATATCCTGTAGGCACCCCTGCCCATCGAATTCAGGGCTGATGCCGAGGTATTCGCGCATTTTGCTGTTCCATGCATCGGGGATTTCTTTCACTTTGAGGGTTCCTTCGATCAGTCCTTTTTCAATTTCAAAGCGAACGATCACGTGCAGATTATAGCTGACTTCATCGGCTTCGATCCGAATGAAGCCGGGGCGGGCGATGTTGATCGCATGGTAGAAGTCTTCGAGCTGGACGTTTCCGAACTGTTCGGGCAGTTCTTCCTGAAGAAGGGGAAAGAAATACTGCCAGAAGGGGTGGCTTTGTCCGATCAGGGTCTCCCACCAGCGGGACTGACTCTCATGGATTCCCAGCGACACCGCTTCGGAGAGAGGAGATCCGAAATGCTCGACCGGCAGGTTCATGTTGTAGAGACCGTGTCCCCCTTCGTGAAGGACTGCGCCGATATTGAACATGATGTTCTCCGGATGGACCTTGGTGGTCATCCGGGTGTCTTTGGGGCCAAGTTCGGTGCAGAAAGGATGCGAGGAGGTGTCGAGGCGAGAGGTGGAAGAGTGGAATCCCATCTTATGTAGGATCTTGTGCGCGAAATCGAGCTGCTTGTGTCTGGGACAGTGGCGGTAGAGGAAGTCTTCAGGGAAGACCGGCTTGACGGAGATATCTTTGAGAAGCTGGGTCAGCGACATCTTCAGCTTGGCAAACATCGGAGTTAGATACGAGGTCTTCATTTCCGGTTCATAAAGGTCGAGCAGCGCGTCGTAGGGGTGCTCTTGGAATCCCAGGATATCTGCCTTTTTTCTGTTTAAAGAGACGACTTTTTCCAGATAAGGGGCGAACGATTTGAAATCGTTATGCTCTCTGGCTGTTTGCCAGACATGAGTCGCTGCCGACGTGGTCTTGGCGAACTGTTTGACAAAGCTGTTGGGCAATTTGATCGCGCGCAAGTAGTCTCGGCGCCATTCTCGCAGGGCGGCGATTTGCGGTAACGAGAGGGTGCTGTCCGCCACTTCACCTGTCTTAAGATCGATGAGCGCAGAGAGCGCTTTGGCGAATCCTTTGCCCGTTCTTTGTTTGTGGAGGAGGCTGGCCATGATTTCGATCTGCTGGGAGCGCAGCTCGATCGCATCTTTGGGCATGTATGTCTCTTGGTCCCATTCGAGGAGATGGGTGATCGAGTTCATGAGAGAAATCGATTTGGAAAGCGCCAGCAATTTGTCATAAGAAGATGCAGCCATATTACCTCAATAGAGAATTGAGGTTCAGTCTAGCAGCCGCCATAAAATTCTGCTAGTGGTCAGAAGCGGGATTTGATAATGTGTCCTTCGGTTTGTTTAACTTTGTACCCATACAACTTGAAAACCTGGTTTTGAAGTTGCATGGGTGCTTACATTAGGAGGTCATCAACAATGAGCGCAAGCACGTTTACACAAGAGATTCCAGCCTGTGAAAAGAGCGGATATTGGGGATATCATTTGATCCTGGACTGCCAGGGTTGCGACCGCACAGCTATTGGAAACCGGGAGAACTTGGCAAGTTTCGTCAAGACGCTTGTCGTAGAGATTGATATGAAGGCTTTTGGTGAGCCGGTGCTGGAGCACTTTGCGACCCATGATGCCGACAAGTCGGGCTACTCTCTTGTCCAACTGATTGAGACTAGTTCGATCACAGGTCATTTTGTTGACAAGAACGGGGATGCCTACATTGACATCTTCTCCTGCAAGCCTTTCGACATTGAGACGGCAAAAAGCGTCGTATCGCGTTTTTTCCATCCGCAGAAGATCAAGACTTTCTACCTGACCCGTCAGGCATAAAGTTGATCATTGCCAGGGATCCCGTTAAGGGGTCCCTGTGTATCTTGAGCCGTTTCTCGATTTAGTCGAGAACGGTCCACTTCTTGAGGGTGGGTATCCAGTTGAAGAATCTTTCACATGCATTCGTGAACCGATTGAACAGCGGGGTGCAGAAGGCCCAGCTCAGAAAGACGATCGTGATCGTCCCGCTGCCAACGATGACATCAGATAGCCAGTGGGCTCCCGTGATCAGGCGCGGCATGCAAAGGAAGGCGGCGTAAAGGCTGGCGAGGACGCCGAGGCGCCATCCAGCCAGATAGGTGAAGCTGGCGGCGAAGAGCAGCGCTGTCGTGCCGTGGTCGCCGGGGAAGCTCTTGGAAGAGTCGTCTTTGATCTTCATCCAGTCTATCTCTTGCGAAAGGCGGACGCTGTCGTCGACGACCAGAGTCGGGCTCAAACGGGGGATGTCCAAATTTTCGCGGAAGAGCGTTTTGTTGATGAAATAGATGATGGCGCCGATATAGAGGACGCAGAAGATCAGCTCGGAGACTTTGCGCTTGCGCAGGGATTTGTGTGCCATGCGGACATAGGCGATAAAGAAACAGAGGACGCAAATATCTTCGACCCAGTCGGCAAGCTTGTGGTTGGCCAGAGCCCAGAAGATCTGCCAGTTGGGGCGGTCCCGTAAGGTGGAGTTGATCAATTTAAAGAAAGCGACGTCGATCATTTCCCAATAGCTTCTTGTGACGGGCCAGAACAGGCTGGCAAAGAGCATTGCCCCGACGATATGGCACAAGAGGAGGATCTTGAGCTTCCACTCTCTTGGGGCTGTGAGGGGATGGTTTTTTAATGTCGCAGCGGAAGCGTTCATTCTATTTCCTTTAAATTGTTTTACGGTAGTTAAAGCCAATGATCCCCCAGCAGAGGAGAAGGGGCGCAAGGACAGCCAGGTAAGGGGAGCAGACGAGGTTCTCTCCCAGGATGACGGCGGCGTCCATCATGGCAAAAAAGGCGACGAAGCCAAAGAGGGCGATCGCGTAGGTGAAGAAGACGGATAGGTTTCTCGAATGGCGCAAGCAGAAAGGCGCGCCGGCTGCAATCACGAGGATGCTCAGGAAGGGTATGGTGAGCTTGAACAGGAAGTGGGTGAGGGCCTGAGGATATTCGTAAGCGGTCGTCTTGTTCTTTTGAAAGATCAGGCGCAGCAGTTCGCTCAACTTGCGATTCTCTAATGGAGTGTAGCCTTTGCCGGTAGGGTCTTCCTGCCATCGGAATTTGTCGAATCGGTATTGTTCGAAGGATTCTGTTTTCTCAAAATTTCCTTCGCTATTGCGTTTCAGGTGGTCGACAAAATATCCAATGGGATTCGCAGGATCGCTGGAAAGGGAGTGCATGCGCCAGATGTCGCCTGTCGAGCGGATCCAGAAAACATCGAGATAGAGTTTATTCTCCTTGTCCTCGGTTTGATAGACAATCTTGGAGCGGTCTTTGAGCGGGAGGACGTGGACAGGCTCCTTGCGGTTGCCGTGGCGCGAGTGTTTGAAGTGCTTTTCTCGGAAGCTGTCGAGGTGGTTGAGGCTGGCGGGGAGAAAAAATTCGGAGCTGGCCAGGTTGAAAAGAGCGCAGAGAAGTCCGATTTGGAAAAGAGGGCGAAGAATTTTTTTTAGCGGGAGTCCGGAGGACTGCAATGCGATCAGTTCTCCGCGGGTATTCATCGCAAAGAGGACTTTGAGCGTCGAGATCAGAAGGGCAAGGGGGATCAGCAAGTCGGCGCGTTTGATGAATTGGAAAACATAATATGTGGCGATGTGGGAGAGCTGGATCCTCTTGTCGACTATGAAGTCCTGCATATGCAGGGAGTAATCGACGAGGGCGTACAGGAAGAAGAAGCTCCCGAGGAAAAGGAGGAAGACTTTGAAGGTCTCGCGCAGGATGTAGCGTTCCCAGATCGTCTTGACCATCATTCGACACCCTCGCGGACAGATTTCAGGGACTTAAGCGATAGGAGGATGATCAGAGGGTGCGGGAGGAGGAAGACAGCTGTCGAGATCATCGGTGCATGACGGAACGATTTGGCTGCAATGAAGCAGACCAGGAACAGGGAGGCCAGGCCAATCGCCCAAACGAGCCCTTTTTTAGAGCGGTTGCGGCTGATCTGCATCCCGAAGGCAAGGCCGATCATCGTAAATGTGAAGGTCGCAAGCGAAATGGAGGCGCGGCGGGAAATTTCCACTTGAGCCCCTTTGCTGAGTAAGAACCGTCCTTTTTCTACGTAATCCAGGGCAAAGATCATCCGCAGCGGAAGATATTCGTAGCTAGCCGTCCAGTCGACTGTCTGGAGAAACTGGCTCAGGTTGGCCGCCTTGGTGTTCATCTCAGCCTGGTTCTCGATGACCAAATGATCGAATCCGGTCCCTTTCTTGGGGTCGACGCTGGAGATGAAAGTCACTTGCTCTCCTTTCAGCAGATCTCCTTTCAACGCCAGTTCTTTGGCGGACATGACAGTCATGCGGCCGCTGGAGCTGTTTTTGACGACGAGCAAAACGTCCTCAGCGTACTTGTTGGACTTGAGTACGCCGATGTCGTAATAGGCGTTCCGGAGTTTGACCAGGCTCTCCTTTTGCAGGAGGAAGAGCGGGTTTTCCGCTACCATCTCGAAGATCTGCTGCTTGCTCATGGAGCGGCAGCGGGGAGAGATCTCGCTTGCGATCGTGAAGTTGATGAGAGTCAAAAAGAATCCGGCGAAGAGCAGGGGAGCGGCGATCGTTTTCAGCCCGAAGCCGCACGTGCGCAGCGCCGTCAGTTCGTGGGTATGGCTCAAGCGCTGAAAGAGGAGCATCGAGGCGATCAGGCACGAGACGGGAATGGCGATCGGGAGAATGTAAGGGATCTGGAGCAGAGCGAACAGCAGGACCTTGAGCGAGGAGGCTCCAGATGTCGCGAAGCGAGCGATCTCCTGAAAGCGCAGAACGATGAGGACGCTGATAAACGCGCCGACACAGAGCAGAAAGACCTGAAAGTAGCTGCGCAATAGATAGCGCCAGATTATGGGCATTTGAATCAAAACTCTCATCACTAATCGTTGAGGGGGATTTTAAGGGATTCAAAATATTAGAAAAAGGGGTAAAACCATATAGATGCGATTTTCTTTGGGTATAAGAGACTCACTTTAATAGAATATTGTCCATGAAAGATTTGATGTTCCTTGGTGTGAAAAAGTTTCTTGAGGAGAGGGAGGTCTCCGACCGTCCTTTGCTCCTGGGGTATTCCGGCGGGCCGGACTCGAGGGTCCTGCTCAAACTGCTGTCCGATTGCCGTCGCTTTTTCTCTTTCGAGCTGCACCTTGCCCATGTCGATCATGGATGGAGAGAGGAGAGCAAAAGGGAGGCCCAGGAGATCGCCAGGGAAGCGGACGAGTTGGGGTATCCTCTCCATATCCAGGCCCTCGGTCCAGAGGACTTCTCTAGCGGCAATTGGGAGGAGCAGGGGAGGGAGCACCGGTTAAAATTCTTTTCGAGAATCTATGAAAGGATCGGAGCCCAGGCCCTCGTCCTCGGCCACCACGCAGACGATCAGGCAGAGGTGGTGTTAAAGCGGGTTTTTGAAGGGGCCTCTCTGTTTTCAATGGGAGGGCTTGCCCCTGAGTCCAGCCTAATGGGCATGCAGGTTTGGCGGCCATTGCTGTCTGTCCAAAAGAAAGATGTTCTACAGTGGCTTTCCCAAAATAACATTAGCTGGTTTCAGGACCCCACCAACAGCGACCCTCGCTTCTTGAGGGGGAAAATGCGAGAGGAGATGCTCCCCTCATTAAGATCCAGCTTTGGAAAGGAAGTCTCTTCCAATCTTTGCCGTCTCGGGGAGGAATCGAGGGAGGTCAAAGCCTTTTTTTCCGAATTGAACAGGCCGATCATCGCCTGTATCCAAAAAGCAGAGGGAGTACATAACCTTGACCTCAATCCTTTTCTTCCTCTCCCTCTTCTGCAAATGAAATATTTACTCAGGGAGTGGTTTTCGGTGCAAGGAGTAACATTTTCTCGGCAGATCCTCGAGAGTGTCGCATCAGCCGTGTTAAGCCGCGCGGCGGGAAAGAAATTTCTCTCTGGAGAAGGAGAGGTTCAAGTTGAAAAAGGGTTTTTGTGTTTCTTCAAAAATCTAAAACAAATGAAAGATTAACAGAAAAAAATAATCTAAATCATTTGCTTTTTTTATCTTAAAATTAAATTTTGAATAAAAAAAAGACAAATTAATCCCTGTTTGTTAACATGAGGGAACCGGGTGTCGACCTGTGGAATAAGGGTTCTGCGGGAGAACGCTGACCCGTCTGAGGATAGTTTTACGCTCTAAAAGCGGCTCTTTTCAGGGGGGAAATGTTCTTTACTTTAATCGACGGCCAATGGTTTAATTTATCATCTGGGACTCTTTGATTTACGTCGGAGAATTCCGCTTAAACGTGTATAAAACCTATGAGCAATGACAATATGAAACCTGAATCTAATAAACGAGGCTTCCCCGGCGGGTTCTTCATCTTCCTTTTGGCTGCGATTCTAATCATCCTCACTGTCCAGAATCTCAACAGCGAGAAGACTGCCAAAGTCGGCTTCAGCCATCAGCTCGAACATCTCGTCAATCTCGATTTGATTCAGAAAGAAGACAGTCGAAAAATTGCTCTTAACGACAATCTTGTCACATTCAGCGGCAAATTCAAAGACAAGCAGACCGATGAGGCCAAGTCCAGATACCGCTACCTGGAGCTGCTCAACCGCAACCATGAACTGACCGGACAGAAGAAGGAGCTCGACCAGGAGCTGACTGGCTCCCGCCAGAACGTCAAAGAGGCGTCCGATCTTTTTCTCCGCTTGAGCGGCCAGCCGATCCCTAAAGGGGGCTTCCTTGTCGTCGACCCGATCTATAATACCGCGTCTCAGGACAATGCGATCATTGTCAAAGGCCTTTCCGATCGCGAGATCACAAGTCTTGCCGACCTGGAAAAGCTTTTCCCTGCGATCTCCCATGATCAGAATGCCGCCGCAGTCGATTCTTATGGTAAAGACCTACTTACTCTCATCGAGAGATTCCGCTCTCCTGCACTGGGGATTGGCAGCGAAGCGATGAAGCAGCAACTTAAGGATTTAGAACGGGATGTCGCAGCAGCTTCAAACCTCTCTTCCGAACAGAACGTCCAGGAGCAGCTCTCCGTTTATCGCAATGCCCTGACCGCGCTCGACGAGATCGTTGCCGAGATCAACAAGGAACAGCAGAACGTCCGCCTCGTGCAGCTCAGGAGCGTGCGCAATTATAAAGCCCAGCTCGAGCAATCGGCCTACGTCGCCGAGGAACTTGAAAAGAACGATGCCCAGTTAGACAAAGCGCGCCTGGCAGTTGCCAACGTCACCTGGTATTTCAACAACCAGGAGCTCTCTACTCGTGCCTTGGAGAAACAGGACCCGGAAATTTTTGGACACTGGTTCGCCCAGGCGAAACAGGAGTGGGATAACTTTGCCACAAACAAAGGAGCCTTTTTCAAAGCCCCCGATCAGCCCCGCAATGCCGTTCTGGAAAAGACTTTCAAGAGCGAGGAGCCATCTCCTAACTACTTTAGCTACCTGCTGACGATCCTTCCCGTGGTCCTCGTCGTCCTTCTTCTTTACTTCGTCTTCTCCCGTCAGATGAAGGGAGTCGGCAGCAATGCGATGAATTTCGGCAAGTCTCCTGCGAAGATGCTGACAAAAGAACGCAATAAGGTCACCTTCAAAGATGTCGCAGGCTGCGATGAAGCGAAAGATGAATTGCAGGAGATCGTCGACTTTCTAAAAGACCCATCTAAGTTCACAGCTCTTGGCGCACGCATCCCTAAAGGGGTGCTCATGGTCGGAGCTCCGGGCACAGGTAAAACCCTTGTCGCCAAGGCGATTGCCGGCGAAGCGGACCGCCCCTTCTTTTTTATCTCGGGTTCCGATTTCGTCGAAATGTTCGTCGGCGTCGGCGCCAGCCGTATCCGCGACCTTTTCGATCAGGCGAAAAAACATGCGCCTTGCATTATCTTCATCGATGAGATCGACGCTGTGGGACGCCACCGTGGCTCCGGAATCGGCGGCGGACATGATGAAAGAGAACAGACCTTGAACCAGCTCCTCGTAGAGATGGACGGATTCGACACCAATGAAGGCGTCATCCTGATCGCTGCGACCAACCGCCCTGATGTGCTTGATAAAGCGCTCCTTCGTCCGGGCCGTTTCGACCGCCGCGTCATCATCGATCTGCCTGATGTGAAGGGACGTTTTGAGATCCTGAAGGTCCATGCCCGCAAAATCAAACTTGACCCATCCGTCGAGCTGATGGACATCGCCCGCAACACACCAGGCGCTTCCGGCGCTGACCTCGCCAATATCCTGAACGAGTCGGCCCTGCTCGCTGCCCGCAAAGGCAGATCCGCTGTCACCGGCCCCGACGCTGCAGAAGCGTGCGATAAGGTGCGCTATGGCAAAGAGCGAAGAAGCCTTGAAATTGACCAGAATGAAAAACGCACGACTGCTTATCACGAGTCAGGTCATGCCGTTGTCGCCCTGTGCGTCAAGCATGCAGACCCTGTTGAAAAAGTGACCATCATCCCACGCGGGCTGTCTCTTGGCGCGACCCATTTCATGCCAAAGAAGAACCGCTTAAGCTACTGGAAGACCGAAATCCTCGACCAGCTGGCCGTTCTCATGGGCGGTCGAGTGGCCGAAGAGCTCTTCGTCGGAGATATTTCCAGCGGTGCGCAAATGGACATCACCCAGGCGACCCGTCTGGTTCGCAGCATGGTCTGCGAATGGGGGATGACTGACAAACTTGGCGCTGTTGCTTATGATGAACGGGCGGACGGCGGTCAATATCTTGGAATGCCGAACTATCATGAGAAGTCCTACTCTGAGTCAACTGCGGAAGCGATTGACAAGGAAGTGAGATCACTCCTGGATGCAGCCCATAAGCGCGCCGTTGAGATCATCGAGGCCAATCGTCAGCAAGTCCAGCTCATGACCGAGATGCTCATGGAATTCGAGTCTTTGGACCGCAACGACGTTCTTGAGATCATGAAAGGCGGTTTCGATGTCGAGAAGAAGAAAGAGCGTATGAAGATGTCTCAAGACCTGCAGCGCAAAACGCCGCCGCCCCCGCCAGAGCGCATCTCTGACAGGGACGAACCGACGCTTCCCGACAGCCCGTCTCCCCAGCAGATCTAGGCTTCTTAAGCGAATCCAATTTAAAAACCCTTCCTGCAGTTAAGATGCAGGAAGGGTTTTTTGTTTACCGACAAATTTCGAGGTTTTGCAGAGTCGAATAGAAGTCGATCATGGGCTGGGAAATGAATTGCGCCTGGTTGCTGGGACCGGGAGCATAGCGGCTGGGGTCATAGTTCGGCCACCAGAAGGGGGCTCCCAGGGGGGCTGTATATCCATCCTCAATCAATTGTCTTTGGATTTGCAGGAAGATCTTGGCCCCGGCCACCCCGCTAGGATCGGTTGATTTGACCGCCAGAGGGTCTGTTGGATCATTTGGCTCGTCGTAGATATGTCCGGAAGCTGAAGAGCTATTCAGCTGGTATTTTGTCGCATCCTGGAAGCCGATGTGCACCAGGCCCGCATGGACAGGTTCGATGATCGTCAGCCAATCCTCGATGCACCAATCGGGGATCAAAATGTCGTCGGGGAATATTTTCGCATCCAGGTAATACTTGGATCCGTTGTCATACATCATCAGATTGAGCCCGCTGAAAAGCTTGTAGAAGATTGGCTGGTCGTTCTGATCGTAAAAGAGGGGCTTGAGCGGACCATTGAATGTTTTTGGATCGTCTCCCTGGTGAGTGGATCCCCAAACAGTTTGGGTCAAACTTCCCTGGATCGTCAGGGTCGACGTTTTTCCCATGGAAGAGAGCTGATCGTTGAGCGTTAAAAAGAAGGCTGCCGCGCCCATTTCATTGCTAAGTGCTGCGGCGTTGATCCCTTCGACGTCAAAGTCGACGGAGGCTATGCCGTATTTTTGCATGAATTGGGAAAGTTTTGCAGCTTGTCCCTCGGGAGTATCACCCGGGCCCACAATGACGAAATCTGCAGGGGATGCATTCTCTCCGCCGAATGAGAGCGCCACTTTCATGTTCAATTGGTTGGCCGTTGTCGTGATGAGGTTGAGGATGTCGACGCCTGAGGGAAAGTGAACGTCGCTCGTAATCATCTGCTGCAAAAGGATCGCAATCGCGTCGTTGACCGAGATTTTCGAAAAATTGCCTTCGGAATAGGCGTCTAAATCACAGAGCTGCGAGAAGGAAAGTTCGATCTGGTTCATTCCCGCGCTTTTCATTTGGGCAAAAAGCGATCTGAGATAGTTGGTAAAGGCAGTCACCTGGAATTCTTCATACCCTTCATTGGGATTGATCTGGTTCCACTTGATAAAGTCCCAAATGCTTCCGCTTAAGCCTCCCATGTCGAAATAGCACTCCTGCTGAGAGTAGGCCGGGTGGACTCTAAGCAATCGGTAGCGAGAGTCGACAGGACAGTGTTTCAAGACTTGCAGTTCGCAATGTTGCGGAAACTGAGCGTGGTACGGTGGGGGTTGTTCAGCCATATTCTCCTTAATGTCTAAAATTGTTTAAGGTCCCAACGCAGATTTCAGATCCGCAGTTCCTATCTGGTCAAATTTGAATTTCCCAGTGAGTAAGGAACTTATTCAAATGGGCATTGCCAATATCTGACGCCGAGTTGCCTGTGCCTGGAAAATATACCATTATTTACCTGTGAATTGTAAATATTTTAATCCGTTTGTGAGAGGTTAATGGAAGACCTGCTCAGTCTCGCTTAAAACTGTCATAAACCGCTGTAATACAGTGGATTATATTATATATTTAGAAAGCGGAATGGAGTGGCTACAAAGAGTCGCATCGATGGCAATTGGCACTGCCAATAACAAAAAAAATGTGTGATTTAGATTGTTTCTAATTAGTTTGGTTAATTGTTGTTTGTTTGATTGTTTTAATGTTGTTTTGGTAATTGATAGTGTAATATAATGTCCCCGATTTTAATTAAATTTTTCGGAGTTATTATGTCAGTTCAATTTAATGCTCCTTATCGACCCAACATGGATGCGAAGCAGGCTCTTCCTGTCGCCAAAACCGTTCCGGCCAATGACTTTTGGAAGACTAGATTGGCCGCGAACGGCAGCTGTGGGATGACCAATGTCGAGATCACACGTCTTTGCACCCGTCTGTCTGCTGTCGGCTTGGCGGTCGCTGGAATCGGGAGCGTTTCCCTCGCAGCCCTGGGGCTGGTCGCCTGGCCGATTGGCTTTGTCGCGATTCCTTGCGCCCTCGCCGCTGCTGGATTGGTCTGGTATAGCGTTCAGTTCAACGATTATGAAAACCCTGATGAGCTCGAGAAGTTTCGAAACGATGCCGCCCGGATGGGTCTGGAAAGTGTCATGCAGACGTATGGATGGAACGACGTTCTTCGATTTGGAATCCTTTCTCCAGAGTCTTTCGCTCAGAAATACCGTCAGCATCTCCAGGGAAAGACTCTGATTCAGGTGATGGACGCTTTTGAAAACGCTCTCCGTCGCATCTCTCAATGTCCTTCTCCCCGATTCGATTTCCAGGTTCCTCATCCTCGCGAGTCGGCAAGACTCTGGCGTTCAGAAACGGCGGCCAAGACCTTTGAAGAGATCCTCCAGACTTATCCTTTGGAGAAACTGGAAAAATATTCCCTTGTGGAAGCAGGCGAGCTGAACTGCCTGAAAAGCCTGAAGCGGGAATATGATGTGATTAAAGCAAACCGTGATCAAAGAGTGGCCCAAGTGGAAAGAGAGTTCCAGGCAAGTACTGTAGAGCCGAAAAGAGTCTATGATCAGGAATGCGCCAGGGCCGATCAAGTTTACAATAACAACTACGCGGTCAGGGAGTTGCAAGGTTTTGAGCTCATCTATGCAAGAGAAAGACAGACTGTGCAGGAGCAGCAGAATCGCAGCAAAAGGGAAGCCAGGGAGAGATTCGAACGGGCCGTGGCGCGGATTACCGACAATGGGAACATTGCCTATTCTGCTTTGCAACCGACTGAAAAAGGCCTCTACGATCAGCAGCAAATGGAACTGCAGCATGCTGAAAGCCAGGCGGACCTGGCAGCCCGACTGCAAATCCAAAATATCGACCAGCGCCGCCATGGACGGTTGATCCTTTTGAACACAGAAGAGGCAAGAGTGAGACAGGAGCGCGCAGGCGCCATCGAGAATGCTAAACGCGTCTATGACGCAGCGGTCATCGTTCAGCGCCAGCGCAAAGAGCAAAACTTAAGCCCCATAGAATCCTCCTTCCGTTCTTCGGCCAGTGACTTCAACGGACGCTTCCGCGCTTATCTGCGCACAATCGGCGTGCATTAATCATTCTCACTGAATCCCGACAAAAAAAAACTCTCCCAGTCTTACCGGGAGAGTTTTTTTTGCGATGAAGCCTTGGCTTCTATTAGCGCTGAGGAACAGGCAGTACAGCTTTGTGGCTGAGCTTGATCTGTCCTCGGTCATTGATGTCGATGACCTTGACTTCAAGCATTTGTCCTTCTTTGACGACGTCGGAGACGTTGGCAACGCGGCTATGAGCCAGTTCTGAGATATGGCACAGTCCTTCTTTGCCGAAGATCTCGACGAAGCATCCGAAGGCGACGATCGAGACGACCCTGCCGGTGTATACTTTGCCGATTTCGACGTCTGCAGTGAGGTTGTGGATGATCTCTTTGGCTCTTTCCATCCCTTGGCTGCTTGTCGAAGCGATGCTGATCCTGCCGCTGTCGTCGATGTCGATCTGTGCGCCTGTCTCTTCGATAATGGCGCGGATTTGTTTGCCGCCCGGCCCGATGACAATGCCGATCTTGCTAGGCTTGATCATCACAGTCTCGATGCGCGGAGCGTAAGTCGACAGATGCTCTTTTGGTTTGGGGCAGGTCTCGACCATTTTACTCAGAATGTGCAGGCGGCCCTGTTTCGCCTGGGCAAGAGCTGCTTGCATGATATTCTTGTTGATCCCTTCGACTTTGATGTCGAGCTGGAATGCGGTGATCCCGTGGGCGTCGCCGGCGAGTTTGAAGTCCATGTCGCCAAGAGCGTCTTCGACGCCGAGGATATCGGAAAGGATCGCGTATTTATGGTCTTCCAGGATAAGCCCCATCGCAATACCCGCGATTGGACGCTTGATGGGAACGCCGGCGTCCATCATCGCCAGGCAGCCGCCGCAGACGGAGGCCATGGAAGAAGATCCGTTAGATTCGGTGATATTGGACTCGAGGCGGATGACGTAAGGGAAATGCTCCATCATAGGAACGATCATCGCCAAAGAGCGCTCTGCCAGTTTGCCATGGCCGATTTCGCGGCGCCCTGCGGATCCCATGCGGCCGACTTCGCCAACTGAGAAAGGAGGGAAGGTATACTGCAGGTAGAAACGGCTGTTGATTTCCCCATCGAGGTTCTCCCCGCGCTGGGCCATCGTTTCTCCGCCGAGTGTACAGACAGCCAGGGCCTGTGTTTCTCCGCGTGTAAATAGGGCGCTTCCGTGCGTGCGCGGCAGAAGGGACATCTCGATGTCGATCGCGCGGACCTGGTCGCATGTGCGTCCGTCGCTGCGCTTGTTCTCATCGAGGATCATTTTGCGCATCAGGTCGGACTGCACCTTTTTGAACGAGGCCTTTACGTCGTTCTTCTTGTATTTCGGAGCTGAATCTCCCTCTGGGAAATACTTGGCGTTCAGTTCTTCGGAGATCGCCTTGATGCTGTCTTCGCGGACTTGTTTTTCCTTGATGCGGAGAGCTTTTTCAATGCGGTCTGAGGCAAAATCATGAACTTCTTTGGAAAGTTCCGCTGGGATGAGGCGGAGATCGCTGAGGTTTTTTGGTTTGCCGATCTCTTTTTGCCAGTCAGCCAGGGCCTGGCAGATCTTGCGGATCGCCTGATGCCCTTCTTCGACCGCTTCGAGGATCTGCTCTTCGCTAAGGAAGTCAGCGTAGCCTTCGATCATCAGAATAGCATCTTCCGTACCCGCCAGCATTAAGTCGAGCCGCGAGCGCTTTTGCTCATCGACAGTCGGGTTGACGATGAAGTTGCCGTCGATCATTCCGACGCGGACGCCGCCGATTGGTTTGAGCAAGGGGATATCGGAGATGACAAGAGCAGCTGATGCCGCGCAGATCGCCAGGGGATCAGGGGAATGGACCCCGTCATAGGAATAGACGTATGCCAAAAGCTGGACTTCATTGTAAAAGCCCTCCGGGAACATCGGACGGATCGGGCGGTCGATGAGGCGGCATGTGAGAACCTCTTTCTCTGTCGGTCTGCCTTCGCGCTTAATGAAGCCGCCAAGGGTTTTGCCAGATGATGAGAACTTCTCCTGGTAATCGACTCTTAAGGGGAGGAAGTCTGTATCGGCTGAAGGAGGGGGCGCTGAGCAGGCGGTGGCCAGCAAAACGGTCTCGCCGGCGCGGACGAGGACTGCTCCTCCTGCCTGACGGGCAATCTTGCCTGTTTCAAATGTGATGTCGCGGCCTCCGACGGAAACCGTGATGCTTTTTCGATTAAATTCCATGTAAAATAACTCCAAAATGTAGGTTGGTCCCGCTCTGCGAGAAGATGAATTGACCATTGACGGGGAGAAAGAGGGTTCTCCGCGCGAATGGGCATTTCATCGCCGGCGCTGCGGGGTTTAATTACTCCTGTAAATGCAGGAATAAACGGGGGAATATATCAGGTACTGAATATAAGCGACAACTAAAGTTTGAACTGTGTGGCGGGAATATTAGGAGCAAAAAAAACCGCCAAGTGAAAAATTCACTTGGCGGATCAGAATCCCTCAAAAAAGTAAGTAGTTACTTACGGAGGTTGAGGCGCGTAATTAAATTTTGATATCGTTTCGTATCAGTTGAATTGAGATAATCGAGTAACTTGCGGCGCTGACCGACAAGCTTTAGAAGAGCCAATCTTGAGCTGTGATCCTTTGGGGCGAGCTTAAGATGCTCTGTGAGCTCTGCAATCCTTTCTGTGAGGATTGCGATCTGAACATCGGCCGACCCGGTATCCTTCTCATGAAGTTGGAACTTCTTGGTAATTTCTTCCTTAGTACCTTTATCTAAAGACATTTAAAATATCTCCCGTAGATTGAGAGTTTAAAACAGGTAGACAAACTTTAAGTTGTAAAACATTGACTTTATTGTACCTTAACGTCCCAATAGGATCAATCAGAAAAACGCTTCCCCTATGATTCTTCAGAATTCCCCCTTGGAATTCAAGTAAAGATTCAGTCATTCAAACGCTCTTTTACAGAGGGCTTTTCCTCTAGGATGACAAAAGGGGAAATGCCGTTTTTCATCAGGATTGACATTTAGAGGAGATCCGCTTAGATTTTTCTCCGATTTGAATGGTTTATCAGAGGAAAAAATGATTAAAGAAGACCCCTACAAAATCAAGTTCGAAAAACTGCAGCCATGGACGAATGACATCTTTCAAGCTGTCAAAAAGGATCTCAGGAACGACCACTTACTCAAGACTCCGTCTTTTGTACAAAAGCATTTCCCTAAGCGAGCGCTGGACAAGCTCACGATCGAAGAGTTTGCTGCAGCCTATATTAAAGAGATTGCCGAAGGCGATGAAGAGCTGGGAGAAAAAGTCGTCGCTCGATGGGTGATGAAAAACGCCGAGCTGTATCAGTTTTTCGCAAGCGAGCTTTCCAAGATCAATCCCCAGTTCGACCAGATCGATAGCCTTCCTGCGGAAGTCAGTTCATTTCTGCTTAATACCTCTGTGGGGAAATTCGGCGCGACTGCGACCTATATCTTCTGCGTGATGAACGCAGTGGTGCTGACGGAAGAGCAATTCAACAAGTTGAAAGAACTTGCGCTTGCTGAAAAGAACAGCGTGCAGACTAAGGAAGAAAAACCGGCGTTCGCTTCTTTGGATGCAATGAAGGAGCACTACGAAAAAGAAATCCGAAAGCTCACGGAGAAATACGAAAAGCGGATGCAGGGCGTCGAACGCAAGTATGTTCAGGACGTCGAGGGACTCAAGAAGCAGATTTCTCAGCTCCATAAGAAACTGGGAGAGAAGTGTGCCGCGGTCTGATGAAGATTTTATGCGCGAGGCTTTGCTGGAGGCGGAGGCCGCCTTTGCAATTGGGGAAGTCCCCATAGGGGCCGTTCTTGTCTACAAGGGAGAGGTCATCGCCCGCGCGCATAATCTTGTCGAAACCGGTTCCGACGCTACTGCCCACGCTGAAATGCTGTGCCTGAAAAAGGGGGCTGCGGCGCTTGGGAATTGGCGCCTGATCGGCGCGACCTTATATTGCACTCTCGAACCCTGTCCCATGTGCGCCGGGGCCATGATCCATTCCAGGCTGGAACGCCTGGTCTGGGGAGCTCCGGATGTGCGATGCGGGGCCCATGGCAGCTGGGTCAACCTTCTTGACGCCGGGCACCCAATCCATCAATTGAGCGTCACATCCGGAATTCTAAAAGACCGGTCAGGCGATCTGATGAGAGCTTTTTTTAAACAACGCAGGCAAGAGAAGGAAGATGGAAAAATTGTTTGATGAGCTCGTTGAGGGGCAGCGAAAAAAACTTTTACAGTTCGCGCGGCAGATCATTCCCTATGCCACGCCAGATGACCTGCTCCAGCCCAATGACTTTCCCGAACTCGAGCAAAACCCTCTCTTTAGATATGAGGAGGGGATCCTCGAGGGACTCCTGACGGCCCGCATGGCGTACCTGGCTTTAAAAAAAGATCGGGAATAGTGCTTGTGTTTTAAAAGGAATTAATGTTTACTCGTCCCTTTCAATCGATTTAAAAGGAGTATGATATGAAAAAACAAGGACATCCTCCATACCAAGATGTTTTGTTTGTAGATTCTTCCACTAACTTCCGTTTTGTTTGCGGCAGCACATTGCAGCCAAAAGACAAGGAAATGTTCGAAGGAAAAGAGTACCCTGTTTACAAAGTGCCTGTTTCTTCCGCTTCCCACCCATTCTTCACTGGCAGCAACCAGTTTATCGACTCTGAAGGCAGAGTGGATAAATTCGTCAAGCGCTACGCGAAAAAAGAACAGCAGCACAAAGAAGAGCAGGAAAGCGCACAGGAAGAAGCGAATAAAAAAACAGCTGAGAAAAAATCCAAGAAGAAGTCCTCTTAAGGTTCTTTTCAGTTTTGTGCGTTTCAACGACTTTGTTTGAGTCGTAGCAATCGCCACGGCGCAAATAAAGTCGAAGAAAACTTGGTATGTCAATGAATGAGCAGATTCGCAAGCTTCTCAAACGGTTTGAAAAAGTAGAAGAGCTGTTGGGGCATGCGGATGTGCTCGCCGATCAGAAGCAGTATCGAGAGCTTGCCCAAGAGCATGCCTATTTGACAGATGTCAAAGAACACTGGCAGCTGTGCGAGCGTCTCGAGAAGCAGATCAGCGAGAACGAGCAGCTTCTGCGTACCGAAAAGGACCCCGAGTTCCTCGAGATCGTCCGCCAGGAAATTCCTGCCCTCCAGTCAGACCTCGCTGCGGCGCAGCAGAGGTTGGAAACCCTCCTCATCCCTCCCGACCCTCGCGACAGCCGCAACATCATTTTAGAGGTCCGCGCCGGCACAGGCGGCGACGAAGCCGCTATTTTCGTCGGCGATTGCGTCCGCATGTACAAGCAGTACGCGGATAAAAAAGGGTGGAAGTACGAGCTTCTCTCCTGCACCGAATCGGAAAAAGGTGGATTTAAGGAATACATCATGGTCATGTCGGGCCATAATGTTTTTCGGCTGATGCAATATGAAGCTGGGACCCATCGCGTCCAGCGCGTCCCGGAAACGGAAGCGCAAGGTCGTGTTCATACTTCCGCCATCACCGTCGCCGTCCTCCTTGAGCCCGATGAGCAGGAAAAGATTGTCCTCGACGAGCGGGAACTCAAAATCGATACCTACCGCGCTTCAGGCGCCGGCGGCCAGCACGTCAATACGACTGATTCTGCAGTACGCATCACCCACCTTCCGACCGGCACTGTCGTCTATTGCCAGGAGGAGAGGAGCCAGCATAAGAACAAAGACAAGGCGATGCGCCTGCTCAGCGCTAAACTTGCCGACGTTACCCGGAAGAAAGCGGAAAAGGAGATGGCCTCCCTCCGTTCTTCGCAGGTAGGTTCGGGAGACCGGTCCGAGCGGATCCGCACCTATAACTTCTCTCAGAACCGCGTTTCCGACCACCGAATCGATATGACACTGTATAAGCTCAACCTTGTCATGGACGGGGATCTCGATGAAATCACCGAGGCGCTGGTTGCCTTCTTCCATCAGCAGAGACTCGCTGCCATTGGCGACCAATCCATATGAGCGCTCTCCTCTATCAATTACATTTCCGCTACATTTGGGCTGGCTCATGAAACCTCTTGGAGAAGTCTTGGCTATGTCGGCTCAATTCCTCAAAGAGAAGAATTGCGCCCGTTTCCGTCGCGTTGCCGAGGAGTTGATTGGCCATGCGTTACAGCTTAAACGGCTTGACCTCTATATGCAGTTCGACCGTCCTATGGTCGAAAAGGAGCTAGAGGTACTGCGCGCTCTTCTCAAACGGGCCGCAAAAGGGGAGCCTGTCGAGTACATCACAGGGGAAGTCTCTTTTTACCACTGCGCTATTGCGGTGACGCAGGATGTGCTGATCCCTCGCCCCGAAACGGAGATTTTAGTCGATCTGGCCTGCAAACAGCTTAAAACCCTGTCCCTTGCCGGGAAGGCGGCATGGGACCTTTGCACCGGTTCAGGGTGCATCGGTATCGCCGTTAAGAAAGCGTGCCCGGAAATGGCGATGACCCTTTCAGATATCTCCGAGAAGGCTCTTGCTGTAGCTTCCGGAAATGCACAAAGGAACGATGTGCAAGTGGAGCTGGCGCTGGGCGACCTTCTGGACCCGTTCAAGGGTCGCAAGGCGGATGTGATCTTCTGCAACCCTCCCTACGTCACATCAAAAGAATATCTTACCATCGATCGGTCTGTTAAGGACTTTGAACCGCAAGCTGCGCTAGTGGGGGGAGAGGACGGCCTGGCGTTTTACCGACGCCTGAAAGAGGAGCTTCCTTCCTTATTGAACCCTCAGGCCAAAGTTTTCTTTGAGATCGGCACAGGCCAGGGAAACGCCCTTCTTGAGCTGTTCTCAGGACCGCGATGGAAAGGGGGGCGCGTTGAAAAGGATTGGGCGGGGCATGACCGCTTCTTTTTCCTTGAATTTGAATAAGTTTCTCTCTATGCTATAAAGTCACAATTTTTTAGAGGGATCAGCATTTTATTGAATGGGTCCCTTGCAAAGTAAATATTTGGTTCTATGTTTGGCTCGCTGACAGAAAAATTCCAACAGATGTTCTCCGGTTTGACGGGAAAAAAGACCCTCACCGAAGACAACATCTCCGATGCCGTTCGGCAGGTGCGACTGGCCCTGCTCGATGCGGACGTGAATTATTCTGTCGCCAGCAATTTCGTCAAGAAGGTCAAGGAAAAGGCAGTTGGTGACGCCGTCATCAAATCGGTCTCCCCTGGACAGCAGTTCACAAAACTGGTGCATGAGGAGCTGGTCGCTTTGATGGGCGCGGATGAATCCCCCCTTGAGATCAAAGGAACTCCCAATGTCATCCTTCTTTGCGGTCTGCAAGGCTCCGGTAAAACGACCCAATGCGCCAAACTTGCCTCCTACCTCCAGAAAAAATATCCCGGCAAAAAGGTCCTCCTCTCTGCCTGCGACCTGCAAAGGCCGGCAGCTGTCGAACAGCTCAAAAAACTCGCTTCTCAGATCGATGTTCCGGTTTACGCGGTCGACGGCGAGAAAAATCCGGTTCGCGTTGCTAAAGACGCGCTGCAAAAAGCCCGCAGCGAAGGGTTTGATACCCTGATAGTCGACACCGCGGGGCGTCTGCATATCGATGAAGAGTTAATGGAGCAGCTTGCGCAGATCAAAGCGGCTGTCGAACCCCATGAAATCCTTTTCGTCGCCAGCGCTGCGACAGGTCAGGACGCCGTCAAGACCGCCGTCGAATTCGACAAGCATGTTCAGATCACCGGAACGATACTCACGATGCTTGACGGCAGCGCGAGAGCGGGCGCTGCGATCTCGATCCGTGAAGTCACCGGCAAACCCCTTAAGTTCGAAGGGATCGGCGAAAAGATCGGCGACTTGCAGCCGTTCAATCCCCATTCGATGGCCGACCGTATCCTCGGCATGGGCGACGTTATCAACCTCGTCCGCAAAGCGCAAGAAAATATCGATGAAGAACAGAGCAAAGCGCTCGAAAAGAAGATCCTTAAGGCCACATTCACCTATGACGACTATCTTAAGCAAATGGCCATGGTCAAAAAGATGGGATCGTTCAAAAGCATACTGAAAATGCTGCCCGGGATGTCCGGCCTTGGCGACATGGACTTCGATGAGAAGGAATTCAACAAGATCGAAGCGATGATCACATCGATGACCATGGCGGAAAGAATTGAAAAGGTCGAACTGGTTCCCAGCCGCCGCCGCCGTATCGCGCAAGGCAGCGGAACGCATATCGACGATGTAAACCGCATGGTGAAGGGCTTTAAGAAGCTGAAACAATTTTGCAAAGAAATGCCCGGCTTGAAAAATCAAATGAAGAAGGGCAACAAGGATCCTTTTGGCGGCAAAATGCCCTTTGGTGGCAAGATGCCCTGGGATTCCTAACAACTTACACACAGACAGGAGAAATGTATTTATGGCCTTAAAAATTCGACTGCGACAACAGGGACGCACAAACCGTCAAACTTACCGCCTGGTCGTTACCGATATCCGCAACCCACGCGATGGAAAGTACCTCGAGATGATCGGCTGGTACAATCCGTTCAGCACTACAAAAGACTCCGTGATCAATGTCGAACGCATCAACTACTGGGTAGGACAGGGAGCGCAGATCACTCCGAACGCACAGGCCCTGATCGCGCGAATTGCTCCTGATGTCATGAAAGATATCCGCGCCAAAGAACACGCTCGCCGCGTCAAAAAAGTTGCTAAGCGCAGAACCGGCAAAAAAGCTGCAGCAAAAACGACTGAGAAAGCCGCTCCTAAAGCTGACGCTGCTCCAAAGGCCGCGAAAGCTGCTCCGAAGGCAACAGCTAAGAAAGCCGCGAAGTAAGTGAGCGATGCAAATCGATATCCTCTCCCTTTTTCCCGAGTATTTTGACGGCCCATTCAAGGTCAGCATGCTCAAAAGGGCGATCGAGAGGGGATTGATCGATATACGGCTGACCAACATTCGCGATTTCGGCGTTGGTAAGCATAGCAAGGTGGACGACAGGCCATATGGCGGAGGAGCGGGAATGGTCCTCATGCCAGGCCCGACGACAGAGGCGATTCGCAGCGTTAAAAGGGAAGATTCCCACGTTGTTTATCTGTCTCCCCAAGGAAATAAGCTGGATGCCTCCACTTGCGAAAGGCTGGCGAAGCTGCCGCACCTGGTCCTTGTCTGCGGCCATTACGAAGGGCTTGACGAAAGAGTGATCGAACAAGAGGTCGATGAAGAGATCAGCATTGGAGATTATGTCCTGACCAACGGGTGTCTGGCTTCCATTGTCCTGGTCGATGCGACTGTAAGGTTCATCCCCGGAGTCCTGGGCCATGAAGAGGCAACGGTGTTCGAGTCGTTCCAGCAAGGTTATTTTGAGGGGCCGTCATATACCCGCCCTGACGAATTCGAGGGGCTGTGGGTGCCGGAAGTATTGAGAAGCGGCCATCACGCGGAAATTGAAAAATGGCGCAAGCAGAAAGGGCTCGAGAAGACAGAGCGCGTACGGCCCGATCTCGCGAAACAAGTTAAAAATTGTCAAAATTGAGGATTGAAACATGAAACAGTGTCAAGTAATTCAGGAAATTGAAGCGGTCCAGCTCAAATCAAACGTGCCCGATTTCAATGTCGGCGATACCGTTTGCGTTCACCAGCGGATCATCGAGGGAGACAAAGAGCGTATCCAGCAGTTTACAGGGACCGTGATCGCACGTCGCGGCGGCGGCCTTTCCGAAACGTTTGCCCTCTATCGTTTCTCCTACGGCGCAGGGATCGAGAGGGTCTTTTTGATCCACAGCCCAAAAATCGCTAAAATCGAAGTCGTCAGATCGGGTAAAGTTCGCAAGAGCAAACTCTATTACCTGCGCGGCACTTCTGGCAAAGCCTCTAAAGTACAAGAACACATCGGCCCAGGTAAAGAAGCGGCAGTTCTTGACAACGGCTCATCAGCGGAAGCTCAGCCAGCGACCTAGCACTGTCCCCAGTTTATTCGTTTTTTTAAAGGCCGTCGTCGAAAATGATTTCGAGATGGCCTCATTTTTTAAGGATTCTTCATGCAGCATTCGCTTACGCAGAAGGAACGCCAGCGATTATCGGAAATGATGCTTTGGGAGTCTAAGGCCAGACAAAAGGGATTCCGCAGCATCGCCGGTGTCGATGAGGCAGGAAGAGGACCTCTAGCGGGTCCAGTCGTTGCAGCGGCATGCGTGCTGCCCGAAGGCGCTAATATCGAAGGTATCGACGACAGCAAAAAACTCCTTCCCTCCGAACGGTATCGAATTTTCCAGCAATTAGTTTCCCTTGCCGGGATTGATTACGGGATCGGAATTGTCGACGCGATCATCATCGACCAGGTCAATATCCTGCAGGCGACCTTCCAGGCCATGATCGCTGCGATCTCCCGTCTCTCGCTTCAGCCTGATTATATCCTTGTCGACGGAAATAAGATGCCCCCGACGCATCTTCCTGGAGAAGCTATCGTCAAAGGGGATAGCCGTTCCCAATCGATCGCTGCCGCTTCGATTCTCGCCAAAGAGACCCGAGACCACCTGATGAACGTCTATCACGAAGAATGGCCGGAGTATGGCTTCGATTCGCATAAAGGCTACGCTACGAGGGAACATCTGATGGCGATTCATAAGTACGGCCCTTGCGCCATCCATCGCATGAGCTTCGAGCCGCTGAAGTCCCTTAAGAATAAAGAAACGCAGACAGCTTTTTTATAAGCGCTCATACCCCTTGACTTGCTTAGATTTGTTAAATTATAACTTTCACAACTGACTAAAGGATTTCCATGATCAAAAGCATGACCGCCTATAGCAGAGCCAGCGTCAATTCTCCGCTTGGGCGCTTTGTCGTCGAGATCCATTCGGTCAACCGCAAGATGCTTGACATGTCGCTCTACCTGCCAAAAGACCTGCTGCGCTTCGATATTGAAGTGCGCAAATGGCTGGGCAAGTTTCTCGAACGCGGACAGGTCACCCTGCGATTGACTCTTCAGAGCGAGGGGGTTGGGGGAAAGCTCTTTACGAACACTCTCACTCAGCTGAAGAACCTCAAAGAGGGGTGGGAAAAGCTGTGCATTGAACTCAATTACGACCCGCATAAAATGGTCGATCTTCCCTTTTTGGTGAACCAGCTGCAGTCTTCCCCGGCTTCCGATTCCAAGGAAGAAGAGGAGGCGATCAAGTCAGCGCTGAAGCAAGCCGTCGACAGCGCGCTCCAGGACTTGATGCAAATGAAAGAGACGGAAGGCAAAACGCTTGTACTGGATATTCAGAAGCGGCTAAAGATCATCGAAGAGAATATCTCTGCCGTCGAGCTCAAAAAAGAATTGCCCCTGGTCCACTATCGAAACAAATTAATGGAAAGGCTCAAAGACGTCGGGCACCTCCATGGAGAGGCGGAAGAGAGGATCGCACGCGAGGTCGCTCTTCTTGCTGAAAAGATGGATGTGACCGAAGAACTCGTGCGGCTCAAGGCCCACATCGAGCAGTTCCGCCACCATCTCTTCTCTCCGGAGAAAGCTGTCGGCAGAACGCTTGACTTTTTGACCCAGGAGATGCACCGTGAAATTAACACGCTTGGATCCAAGTCATCCGACAGTGAAATTTCTCTTTATGTCGTGAAGGTCAAGAGCGAGTTGGACAAGATCCGGGAACAGGTTCAAAACATAGAATAGATATGGCGCAAAAATTATTAGGCAACCTACCCAAGGGGTTCGTTTTTATCCTGAGCGCCCCTGCCGGGACGGGCAAAACGACACTAGTGAGGATGCTGTCTCAAGAATTTTCTTGCGTTGTAGAGAGCGTTTCCTGCACGACCCGCCCTCCGCGTCCAGGAGAGGTGGATGGGCGGGACTATCACTACCTGTCCAAGGAAGAGTTTGAAGGAAAGATTCGTCAAGGGGATTTCCTTGAATATGCCGAGGTGTTCGGGTATTATTATGGGACTTCGCGCGCCTACGTAATGAAGCAGCAGGAGATGGGCAAACACGTTTTCCTTGTAATCGACACACAAGGAGCCATGCAGCTTAAAAAGAAGCAGTTTCCCGCGGTGTATATCTTCCTTAGCCCGCCTTCTCTTCAGGAACTAAAAGACAGGCTCGTCAAGCGAAAGACAGAGAGCATGGAAGTGATCGAAAAAAGGCTTTCCTGGGCCAAAGCTGAAATTGAGATGGTGGCCCACTACGACTACCATATCGTCAATGACAGTTTGAACCAGGCCTACACGATCCTGCGCAGCATCGTTATCGCTGAAGAGCACCGTGTGATTTAGAATTAACATAAGGCATTGTTTTAGCAGAGGTTGCGAATCGGGAAACTAAAGCGAGCATCTCGCAGAAGCAGTTAACTGAAGTAACTCATGCTTGAATCAAGCCAATAAAGGAGATCCGAATGAAAGAGTATCTGACTACAAGAGACCAGCTTACGAATCAAAGCTTGCGTGGATTGTTCAAGAACAATTTCGAGCTGGCCAATCAGGCGATCAGACTGGCCCGTTTCTACATTAAATCCGGACATGAAGTGTCGATGGGAAAATTGCTCAATGAGATCAAACGCAACCCAAGCGAACAGTACCTCAAAGACCTCCAGAAGATGGAAGATGAGGATGAAGATTCACAAGGCGACAAGGAATAATTCGGATGCACCGGAAAGTCCTGATCACCTCCGCACTCCCTTACGCTAACGGACCGCTGCATTTTGGCCATATCGCCGGCGCTTATTTGCCCGGCGATTGCTTTGCGCGTTTTGAAAGGTTGAAAGGGAATGATGTCCTTTACATCTGCGGATCGGACGAGTACGGGATCGCGATCACATTAAGCGCGGAGATGGCAGGACGGACTCCCAAAGAGCACGTCGACATGTTTCACGAGATCAACAAAAACTTCTTCAAGCAGCTCAATTTTTCCTTTGATCACTTTTCCCGCACGACATGGCCCGGCCATGTCAAGACCACTCAGGAGTTTTTCAAGGACCTGCTGGCAAACGGATACATCGAAGAGAAAGTCACCGAGCAGCTCTACTCGGAGAGGGACAATAAGTTTCTCGCGGACCGCTATGTCACAGGGACCTGTCCCAAGTGCGGATTTGCTGAGGCAAGAGGCGACGAGTGCCAGAAGTGCGGCGCCAGCTATGAGGCCACCGACCTCATCAACCCTCGATCAAAACTGACAGGTTCGCCCCTGGTGCGTAAACCGACTAAGCATTGGTTCCTGCGCTTTGATCTTTTCAAAGACAAGCTCACCGACTGGATTTCCAAAAAACCGTGGAAGTCCAACGTCGTCAATTTTGCCAAAGGCTACATCGACGAGCTCAAACCTCGCGCGATCACTCGCGACATGGAGTGGGGCATTCCGCTCCCTCTTCCCGGCACGGAAGGCAAAGTGCTCTATGTCTGGTTCGACGCTCCTATTGGGTACATCTCGGCAACCCAGGAATGGGCCCAGCTTCACAACAAGCCCGATGCATGGAAAGACTACTGGCTCGACCCCAAGACCTACCATGTCCAGTTCATCGGCAAGGACAATATCCCTTTTCACGCCGTCTTCTTCCCTGCGATGATCATGGGGCAGAACAGTCCCTACAAAATCGTCGATGACCTTCCCGCCAATGAGTTCTACAACCTGGAAGGGCGCCAATTCAGCAAATCGGACAACTGGACCATCGACCTCGAAAGATTCTTCAAGCAGTTTACTGCGGATCAGATCCGCTATGCGATCGCTTCGAACGCCCCCGAAAGCCAGGACTCTGAATTCACCTGGAAAGATTTTCAGTCGCGCTGCAATAGCGAACTGCTTGGAAAATACGGCAATCTGGTCAACCGCACGCTTGTCTTCGCCTATAATAACTGCGAGCGCAAAATTCCCGAGCTCAAACATCTGCACGAACAGGATCAGCAATTCCTGGACCAGATCCAGAAGCTCGCTAAAGACGCTGAAGAGGCCTTTTCCAATTTCCGTTTGCGCAAAGCCTCCCAGGTCATCATGGAACTGGCGCAGCTTGGCAACGTTTACTTTGATGCGAAAAAGCCCTGGATCGCCAATCGCAGCGCTCTTACGCACCAAGACATGTTCAATACCATTGGCTGCTGCATCGAATGCCTGAAGATCCTTGCCCTCATCTCTTTCCCGATCATCCCAGAGACCGCGGAAAAGGTCTGGAAGATGCTTGGCTTCCCGATGCCGCTTGCTCAAGCAAAATGGGATGAAGTGGTGATCACAGCGCTTGAAACCGGCCAAGTCCTGCCGGAACCCCAAATTTTATTCACAAGGGTGGAGGACGACGTGATTCAAGATGAGATCGAAAAACTCAAGAAAATGAAAAGCGCCCCCGCTCCCGGCAAAGCTGTCTCCAAAGAACAGATCTCGATCGACGACGTCCGCAAGGTCGACCTCCGCGTAGCCAAGATCCTCCATGTCGAGCGAGTCCCCAAATCCAAGAAAATGCTTAAGCTCACTGTCGATCTCGGCACCGAGCAAAGAACCATCCTCTCCGGCATCGGTGAGAAAATGGACGATGTGACCCTTCTTGTCGGCAAACATGTCGCTGTCGTCGCCAATCTCAAGCCTGCAGTCCTGATGGGGATTGAAAGCCAGGGGATGATCCTTTCCGCCGAAACCGACGAGGGGTTCGAGCTTCCCCACTTCTATAAAGCCAAAAGCGGCGCTGAAATTCTCTAAAATTTCTATTTCTACTCAAGCAGCTTCAAAACTTGGATTCGGGCAACGCAAATCCAAGTTTTGAAGTTGCTTGGGTATCACTTGATCCAGGTTCGATCACTCTAGTCTTTAATCAAATAGTCGCCAGGCTTTCAGGAATTCTTGAAACAGGTTTTGGGGGCAAGAACTGGCAGAGGGCATTTTTAAGGCCTGTGTGCCTCTTCAAAACTTCTTCATTGCGGATGGCGATTGCCAGCGCTTTTTTTGTGCCGACGAACACGACTCTTTTTTTGCCCCTTGTCAGCCCAGTGTAGAGCAGGTTGCGGAAGAGCAGCTTGAAATGGGACGTGTGCACAGGGATAATCACGCAGGGGCACTCGCTGCCCTGGTATTTGTGGATCGAGACGGCATAGGCTAGGACCAGCTCGTCCATCTCGATGAAATCGTAGGGCACGATCTTACCGTCGAAGACCACTTTCAGCGTCTGTTCGCTTAAATCAATTTCGATGATCTTGCCGACATCCCCGTTGTAGACCTCTTTTTCATAGTTGTTGCGGATCTGCATCACTTTGTCGCCCACATGGAAACAACGTCCCATGCGGAAGAGGGGGGTGGGGGAGGGGTTGAGCTGCTGCTGGAGGACCGTGTTGAGGTTTTCGCTGCCGATCAGGCCCCGTTTCATCGGAGAGAGCACCTGGATGTCGTCAAAGCGGTGGAAGCGGTGGGATTTGGGAAGGCGGTGCGCCACAAGGTCGACGATGATTTTCACGAGCTCTTCGGGGTCTTCCGCTTCGATGAACTGAAAGTCTCCGCGCGGGTTGTAAGTTAGATCGGGGAATTCCCCCTGGTTGATCCGGTGGGCATTTGTAATGATCATCGAGCCCGCCGCCTGGCGGAAGATTTTCTTGAGCTGGATGACACCCACTCGCTCCGATTGGATGATGTCTTTGAGCACGTTGCCGGGGCCCACGCTTGGCAGTTGGTCGATATCCCCGATAAAGATGGCCCTGGCCTCCGAAGGAATCGCCTTGAGCAGGTGGTTCATCAGTTGGGTGTCGATCATGCTCGCCTCATCGACGATGATCAGATCGCAGGAGAGCGGATTGTCTTTGTTGCGCTTGAACTTCCCCGTCGCAAAGTCGATCTCAAGTAAACTATGGATCGTCGACGCCTTCTTCCCGGTGATCTCGCTCATCCGTTTTGCAGCCCTTCCTGTGGGAGCTGCCAGGATGATCCTGCTGGAGATTTTTTCCGTGATCGAGAGGATCGCCTTGGTAATCGTGCTTTTGCCTGTTCCCGGTCCGCCGGTGACGATCAGCAGCTTTTCCTGAACGCCAAGGCCTACGGCGATTTTTTGCTCCGGCGCCAGCTCGATTTTCAGCTGCTGCTGCACCCAATGAATCGCTTTGTCGACTTGAACGGAGCGGATGCGGCAGGGAGATTGGGAAAGGCGGGCAAGTTCGCGGGCAATGCCGATTTCTGTGAGGAAGAGAGGCTTGACCCAGACTGTGTCATTTTCTTTGACGAGGTCCTGATTTTCAACAAGGGCCAGGATCCTCTTTTCGATCGACTCTCTGGGGACTTGAAGGATGGCTTCCACCTCCGGGACCAGCTCATTTAACGGATAGCAGACATGTCCGTCGTTGCTCAGCTCCCACAATGTATGCTCGATTCCGGCGTCGATCCTGGCAGGGGAGTCCGGCGGGATCCCGATCCCCTGGGCGATCGAATCGGCCGTTCTAAAGCCGATGCCGTGGATCTCTTTGGCTAGTTGAAAGGGATTGGAGCGGACCTTCTCAATGCTTCTGTCGCCATATGTTTTAAAGATTTTTTGAGCATAGGAGGGGCTGACTCCGTGGCCTCGGAGGAAGATCATCACATCGCGGATGGAACGCTGCTCCAGCCAACAGGCCTTGATCCTGTCCACACGCTTGCCTCCGATGCCGCTCACCTCCAGCAGCCGGTCAGGGGATTTGTCGATCACGTCGAGGGTGTCCAAACCAAATGTTTTCACGATCCGCTCGGCGTACACAGGGCCGATCCCTTTAATCATCCCCGATTCGAGGTACTTCTGGATTCCCAGGAGATCGGTGGGGGCCTGGAGCTCAAAGGACTTGACCTCGAACTGCTGTCCGTATTCGGGATGGATCTTCCAGCCCCCTCGGCAGCGGATCGTCTCGCCGGGCTGGACAGATGGCATAATCCCGACGATCCAGGTAGGATCCTTTTTTTTCGGCTCTTTCAGTTTGGCGACCGTGAATCCCTTTTCGCTTTCGGCAAAGACGATGCTGTCGATATATCCGTAGATCTCTTCCATCGGTTCCTTCGTAAAAGAGGAGAATAGCTCTCCCGCAGCAAATTTAAAAAGTCAAATTTACTTTTACTCGACGCCGCGAAGACATTCTGCATAAAGCATTTGCTCGAAAATCGGTTTTTGGAATAAGATTACCGCTTCTATTCCGGATTAGCTCAGCGGTAGAGCAGTGGACTGTTAATCCATTGGTCGCAAGTTCGAATCTTGCATCCGGAGTTTCTTTGACCTATCTCCATTCTCCATAGCTGAAGAAAAATTCGTCAATTCAGCATCCCATGCCTGCCATAAGGACGGAAGGAACTAGTAAATCGTCTTTAAGTGTGTAGGTTTTGTTCGGGATGATCTCAACCCAATTGGTGTGAAAATCGGGTTCCTTGCTTCCTTTAGACCAGGCGAGGACTCTAAAGTACGTGGCCTTTTGGGGAATGGCTATTTCGATTTTTCCCGACCGGGTTAAAAATTGCATTGTCTTTGGACTCAATTTCGATCCAGCAACAAGGGCTTGATTTCCTTCCTCAACATCTTTAGCGGAATTGGCCCATTGAACTGCAATCTTTGAGTTTTGATCTTTCTGAGGGTAAGAGGTGAGATTTTCCAGGAAGAGATTATCGGCAAATCCGCCAGCGGTGAGTAAGAGCGCAACGACCAAAAACAGAGATTTTTGCAACCGGTTCATTTAGCTATCCTCTTATTTAGTGGTGATCCCTTCTTGGGGGGTACATTCGGTATCTAAGTTAACTGCTGGAGCTGCGAGGGGAAACGTTCCTTCGGTGCAGAGGGTCAACGGTTTTCCTGTTCCTTTAAAGGGCTCTTTTGGAATGTGGACTGTGACGTTTTTAATCACATTGACCGCCTCTGCGATTTCAAAATCGCCGACCATACTTAGAAACTGATAGCTCTCTTCAGGAGAGAGCCCTTGAGTGCGGACGAGGAAGTCAATCGCATTTCTGGATGCGAGTTTCATCGCCTCAAGAAGATCCACATTCAGGCCAACAATCATCCAGTGAGTGGCATTCTCAATGATCGGCCAAGTAAAGGCGTTAGCCCCTTTTCTTTTTGTTTTATCTGTGACGCCTTCTGCTCTGAGATCTTTTCTGACGATGAATTGGAAGGTGATCGATTCATAGGAGGTTTCGAGGGCGGTGACATCGATTTCGCCATTGCTTTGCATCGCATGGGAATCTCCTGTCCAAACAAGGCCTCCCTTTTGGAAGACGGGAAGGAAAATAATGGAACCTGCTTGCAGCTCAGGCTGATCGAGGTTGCCGCCGAAGGGGCCTGGAGGGACCGAATTGAACTCTCCTTTGACAGGTTGACACATGGGAGTGGGGATATTCACGGGCCAGCCTTCAGGCCAGTCCAGTGGTGGCGCAACGGCTAAAACGCCGGGAAAAGGTTTCAGTTGGAAGCAAACCCCTTTTGTGAATTCGGTCGTATTGTTTTGCTTGTTATATTTGAAATACATGATCTGCGGTATAGTGAACTCAGATAAAATTCCTTGGGTAGGGCTTAAGAAATTGTATCCCCAATCGCTCAGTTTAATGTCGAGAACTCTGATTTCCAATACATCTCCCGGTTCGGCCCCTTCGACGTAAACGGGTCCCGTCAGCGAGTGCATCCCTCGTCTTTTTTGAATATTGTGGGCTATGTAGAATTTTGCTACATCACCAGGAGTTGTTTTATTGTAGACCATCTCATGAAGGCAGCTATTCCAAGTTTCCATTGAGACGGTGTCGCCGGATTTGATTTTGACTACCGGCTTTTGATCAAGAGTAAAGAGTCCAAGCGTAACTGTTTCAGAAGTAGCAGGAACTCTGTATGTTTCTCCAATGAGAGAGCAAATAGGAAGTGTTATTGCTGTGAGCAAAAAGAGAAATTGGCCGTTTTTCACTTAACTTCACTCCTTTTCATTCAAAATTCAGTGTGTAATTTTTTTTGAAACTAAATGCAAGCTAAAAGAGAACAATGAGCCTAGCAGTGAAGGTCAATACGTTTGATGCTGTGGGATGAGCTCCGGGATTTGGGATGTAGCTAAGTACGGGCTGAAAGTAGCTCGATTTATAGATTTGGGCTTGGTAATAGCCTTGGAACATCAATTCAGAATATCTTGAAAAAAGATGGGGATTTAGCCGCGACCATGCAATGCCCATTCCCAATGAATCGTTAGGCCGTTTTGGAACGATTGCAAAGGCAGTTAAGCCGGCGCCTGCGAAAAGGTTCATGTCAAGCGTTCTAGAGTTGCTCCAGCCAAATTGAAAAAATCCGGAGAGATTGCCCCGGTTCTCCGCTTCCGAGTCCTTGATCCAAAGCGCTTGTGAACCGAACGCATAGATACCGCCTGTCCCATTCTGTTTTTGGTTCGCGGCCTCTAATAGTCCGCTTTGATACCAGCCTCCGATCGCAACAATCCCGGGTTTCGGAGCAGCCCATCCGTAACCAGTTTCCATAATGGAGAAGTAATATCCGTTAAAGTGGGGGCCTGTGAGGCCTGTTTGGACGCCTCTGGCCACGTTGCCATCAAAAGTGCCCAAATTAACATAGGCTTCTTTCACGGGTGCAATCGTAACAACGACTCCGTAGACCGAATTGTAAAATCCTCCGATTGCCCCATCTAAGGTTGTATTGACAAAGATGGGAGTATAGATCAATCCGCTCACAGAAGGGATTGAAACCGCTGGATTTTCCGTAGGGACGGGTTTTGAGACGTTGTTGAAGTGATAGGTCGGAACTGTTTTTCCGATCCGTATGTTGAGTTTGTGATTCAAAAATTCTTGGCGAATCCAAAGTTGATACAGTTCCGATCGATCGAGCGGAGGATCCCCAGGTAAACTGTTATAGCCTTGCACTACCCCGGCATCAGCATTGGTAGATTGACCGTTGAATTGAAGAAACTCAGCACCAAAAGAAGCTCCGCTCCACCCTACGGCTTTTTGGAGGTCTATGTACAGATCGAGAATCAAAGCGCTGTTGCGCGTCCAATGGCGATTGTGATGCGCTCCATTGCCCCCGTTAATCAGGGCATTATAATCGCCCATCCAATAGCCGCCGATTCGAACCCCAGAGCTATCGGGAATATGCAAAAAACGGCCCAGCTCTCCCGTTCCGCTCAAAATATTGACGGCGCCTGGGTTTCCGCTGATGCCGTAACTCGATTCTTCTGCGTGGAGTGCTGCGGTAGCAGCGAACAAACAAAAAAGAAAACATTTTTTCTGCATGAGTTCGTCTGTTTCTCAAGGCACTAAGTAAACCTTGGTTTCTATGATATTTAGATATTGAGGTCCAGTCAAATAGCAATAATTCGATATGTATTTTTTTAGTTTGTGTTAGCATGAAGTCGTTGGTTCGTAATCTCAAATGCAGCAAGGGGATACGCGTAATGGCGCTGAGAGGGAAATTTCTATTATTCGCTTTCTTGACAGGTGCTTTGGGATCTTTATCTGCGGAGATAAAGAGCGGCACGCGATGCGATCGGGAATCGTGTCCATCGAGTTCGCCGGAATTTTGGATCCGGACAGAATACCTTCTCTGGAACATTAAAAAAAATCCGCTCCCCCTTCCGCTCATCACATCTGCATCTTATTCAGACCCGCTCCCTGGCGCACTCGGACAGAGTGGCTCGCATACCCTTCTTGGCAAAAGTGATGTTGGTATCGGCTGGATGAACGGTTTTCAAGTTTGCGCCGGGTCATCGATCAATCCAAACCTTGCCATTGAAGGAAGTTATTTCCTACTGCCAAAAGCCTCGAAGAGCAAATCGATAAGAACATCCGGCCAGCCAGGAGCTCCCAATGTTGCCGTCCCCGTTTTTGATGTGACCGGCGTTTTGGGACTCAGTGGCGTCCCTGGTGAATCTGTCTTCATTTTACCCGGCCCCCTGGATGGAGATCCTGGTTTTAAAGGGAAATTTAATTTGGACGTCTCCAGCCGACTCCAGGGCGCCGAAATAAATGGTCTTTACCCCCTTATCAAAAACCGTCCAGTCCATTTGGATGTTCTGGGTGGGTTGCGATGGTTTCAGCTTCGTGAGTCCCTGTTCTTTAAAGCCAAGTCTGGGTCCGTTCCCAATTTTCCTTTTGAGGCAGGATTTTTCAACTTTTTAGATCAGTTTTCGACGGCCAATAACTTCTTGGGCGCGCAACTGGGAATCGATGGACGGTATCTCACACGAAAATGGCGTTTGGAAGGGATCTTGAAAGGAGCTTTGGGGGCCACGCTTGAAAAAATTAAAATCAAAGGTTCCAGCAACACAAGCGGCGGTAATCTATTCTTCATGACCCAAGGTACCGCAAATAAACGCCTCCCGGGTGGAATTTTCGCTCAGCCTTCTAACGCAGGAACCCACAGGAAAAGCCCTTTTGCCGGTGCATTTGAAGCTTAGGTTTGCACCGGGTATCGGATGATGCGCCATCTCGAAATCAATCTCGGCTATACCTTTCTCTGGATAAGCAAGGTCCTGCGGCCAGGGGATCAAATCGACAGAAAAATCAACTCTACCCGCACAGCTCTAGCCGATGCTTCCAGGGCAACCGTTGGAACGGGTCCTGGACCCATACCTTTTGGGACTCCAGGTCCCGCTCCTGCGGCACGCGGGCCTAAGAAACCCAGTACAGATTCGAAAGCGACAAGTTTCTGGGCGCAAGGGCTTGATGTCGGCATTCAGATGAATTTCTGATCCATCATCCCAAGTATTGAAGCTGTTTGTGTATATCGCTATTCTTTTTCCCTCTTGTTCCAAATTTCAAAATAAATTAAATGAAATAATAGCTTTAACCAGAGGATTGGGTGTGGAAAAAAATAGAAAAATGAACGCGGCTTTTTCTGTTGTATTGTTGCTGACCGGATTCGTGCCAGCGGTGTCCCTGCATGCGGATGACAACAACTCGGCTGCAGGAGATTTTCAGCCTATGGTTGCTAAGCAATTTTTGGAAGAAGCAAAGAAGAATACGAATTGGAAAACCGCCTTTGCAACCGGCAAGGAGGAACAGATCGTATTCATGAATATTTCCCCTCTTACCAATCCCAATAACGAAATAGGAACAGAGGTCCATCCCTTTGATCAGGTGATTCTCATTGTTCAGGGGAGCGGCAAGGCGATCCTCAATGGGAATACCTCGAGCATCAAATCGGGCGATATGATTTTCATCCCTCAAGGGGTGGAGCATAATGTCACCAATTCAGACCCCAAAAAAGAACTGAAGCTCGTCAGCTTCTATTCGCAGACCGATATTCCAAAAGGGGCAGTCTATCCTAAGAAATCGGATCAGGCTGAAGATTGATGAAACTGGATTGCGTTTCTTCAGGAACCGCCGGCCTCATTTTTTTTAGTCAAAAAATTAAGCGATGGGTATAAAGGTGTCCTCCTGTTTTTTAACTGGACAACCTGGAGATAAATCCATTCAATATCTATGTTTTTAGATTCTCGCCCATCCATGCTGAGCCGCTGCTTGCGGCCGTTTCCGAACTCGAGGGGAAAACCCACTATTCCCGTCAGGCTTTTATCGAAAGAGCGCCTTCTTATACCGATTGTCTCACAGCCGTTCATTATATCTTCAAACGCGCCGTCAAGTTTGAGATGCCTCTTACCTATGTAGGAGACATGCCGCGGCGTCTAATTGCCCTAAGCAATTGCAGGCCTCTGAAGATCGACATAGCAGATGTCAAATGCGGGGATATCCTGTTTGTGGGTGGCAGAGGGAAAAAAAAGCTTCTTTCCCATGTCGCGATCATCATTGACGCAGACAGGATTTTTCATTGTTCTTTAAGCATGGGCACCGCCGCCGTTCAAACCATAGATCAGTTTTTCTCGTCCTATGAGCAGAGATTATGCTTTAAAGAGATGATCCGCTATATCGACCCGAGGAATACGGGGCTGAGAGATGCTCATCAAGGCATATTCATTTCTGATTAAAGGCCCTTAGATCCTGATCTCGATGGGGTGGGCATCGGTGTACTTGGAAGAGCCGTACAATCCCTGCTGCTCTGCATGGAGCTTGTATCGCAAGTAATCGACCATGTGATAATAGAACTTGAAGACGTTCCTCAGTGAATGGGCTTCGAACTGGAGTCTCAAATTGCCTTGTTCGTCTTTCCAGAAGAGCAGCTCGCCGAAGAGCGGCGTTTCGACTCCGTAGGATGTTCCGGGTTGATGCGCGTGGGAACTACGCCTCTGTTTTGCCCCGGGCAGCTCCTTGAGCTTTTGGTAGAGTTCATCCGTCCTCCCGAGAACGGCAGTGTTGGCCCCATGCATCAATTTCCTGAAGTGGGGCGATACGAAAGGCCTGCTGAGAAAATCTATCAACACTTGCGGGGCTAAAGAGGGATTTTTGGCAACAAGCCGCTGCATGACCTTTTTAGTATCATCACTATCCTGAAGCCGCATGGAATTATGGATGCGCTCCTGGGCCTTTGTTGTTTTTCGATCGTTTAGGACATTATCGATCACCCGTCTGCACATTTTTAAAATGAATTTAATCGCTTCTAGAATGATAAGAGCTGTTTTAATCAGCAACCTGATCGGGTAGGAGGGGCGCTTACGTTGGACGATAATCTGTCTGTCCTTTGGGAAAAACGCCTTAAACCCCTTTCCGATGACCACGAACCGATGATCTTCTTTGATCACCGTGACTTCTTGGGTCTTGAAGGGGGGAGGGGCATTTTCGGGTGCGACGAGGGTCCAATAAGGTTCCCGGGACTCAAGGCCCAGCAAATGTATCATCCCTCTTCGAGCGTAGAGGGGGCATGAAATTGTCTCCCCTGATGGAAGAGTGATTTCGATTGCGGCGTGCAATCCGCGTTCATTGATTCCCCGCGTGGAGAATTGTCTTAAAGAAGCGGTAAGTCTCTGTTGATCGCTATCGATCCAGCCCTCGTAATCGTGTGCGATTGCAGGGCCTTGCAGTAGACCCGGCCCACGCAGAGTTCGTGGAAGGAAATCTGCTTCGGGGATGACGTGGTTGGTGCGCTCAAATCTCCATGTTGGGGCATAGATGGTTTTCACATAGTAGCCTGTCTGTCCATAGGAGTCGGTTCCTTCGACGCGCAGCTGCCGATTGGCTTGCCCTCTGCCTGTCTGAGAAATGGAGATCTTCTTGGTGAGCCGCGCTTGGCCCTCCAGGGTAATCGAGGGCTGCTCGACCCAATCTTCCCCGGGCAGAATGCGCACGAGCGGAGTTTTGTTGCTGCGATCATAAGTTGCAGGAAGAAGGGGATTTGAGCCGATGCTGTCAAAATCAGCGTAGCGCGTGTACATTTTGTTGATTTCTCTGCCTTCCGCATTTTTGGCCCGCTGGATCAGAAAAAGAGTGGAGGCGCTGGCATCCATGTTCTCTGCGATAAACCTCCCATTTTCGGGGCCTGTGATTTCATTATGGAACTTATTGGGGAGCCAGGGATCGGCGAAGAATATCCGGTCCCCCTTTGGATTGAGCATGTAAAGAGTCGTCACACCAACTAAAGGATCGGGATGCTTTTTTCCTCCCATGTCCGTGTGATACAGGGTGTCTTTGCCTTTATGGGAAATGGCGAGAGCCCGGGACCCTTCCATCGCATATAGGGTGGCGGGTTTAAAGTAGTTGACGATCCGGGAAACGGCGTCCATGTTGAACCATGTCGACTTCCATGCCAGCTCGAAAGGAGCGACTTTCCAGCCGCAATCTGTAATACGGAAGTCGATGACATCCGTTTTTGCATAATAGATCTGTTTGCTTTCGTCCACCACGATGAGATTGTCTCCATCGGCGCTGATGCGTGTCACCTTTTTTGGAAAAGGGAGTTCCTTCCATGGATTGCTCGGGAGGGCAGCGATTGGTTTGAAGTAGATTTTGCCATCCCGGATGATGTAATTGCATTTTTGATCGAATGTTTCTGTTTCCGATTTGACGATGATAGGGGAGGGGATGGAGAACGATCTGTTAATTAAATAATTTTCTGGATAGTAAGAGAAAATCTCATAAAGACTTTGGAATTGCTTAGAAATAATTTCTTTAACCCTCTGGACCCCCAAGTATACGGTTGCGAGACGGGAAAGGGCAAATCCCTGGTCTGGAAGCTCGGGATAAGGACGCAATGAATGCGCTCTATCTGGGGGATGAAATTCAACGGGAGGATTAACCATTTCAATTGATTGAATTATTAGTTATTAGATGCTGTAATTATATGAAATTATTGGTCAGTTTTCAATAGTTTTTATTTAATGTTTTAATGATTTAAAATAAAAGCGTTCAGGATTTTGAAGATATTTTTATGTGCATGGGTAGAGGGAACCGTGATCCGACGCTATCCTGATGCTAGTCCCGCAGTGCATTTGTTCCCTACAAATGATTAAGGTCAATCAAGCTGCAGAACATGTTTAAAGCCTTTCCCACTTGAGAAAATCGATTCATTTTTTCTATTCTGCTCGCTTTCACGAACTGCACCTTGAGACTGAAACCAAAATGGAGTTGCACGATGATTAGAGTCATTAACCCAGCAAAGAAAGCGATTGCCGTTATGACATTAGGAATCCTATTTGCCTGTGAGGCCGTGGCTATGGACGATGCGGACAAGATCGAGCGGCTCTCTCTAGACGTAATATCCTATCAGGACTTTGCAAGCGATGAGCCAATGGCCCTTAGCGTGCTTGAAAAAGCATTGCTGGAGAAGGGGATTGTAGGAATACGAGGCATTCCCGGATATCAGGAAAAAGTCCTTAAGTTTATCGAGGCGGCCCGCGCTTTTTCCGCTCTACCCGAAAATGTCAAAGAGTCTTATGCCCCCAATCATGACCTCGGAGAGCTCTTCCTTGGTTATGAAAGAGGAAAAGAGCGGTTTAAGCGCCCCGACGGCAGGTGGGTCGTGGACGATCTGAAGGTCTCTTACTATGGGTTTGTGCCTGATTGCACTGAGAACAAATGGCCTCGCGAAATCGATTTGAGAACTCCCTTTCAGGAGATTGGAAGTCTGATGTCGGAGATGGGGGAGTCTGTGATGAAGAAAATTGGACTGATAGGATCAAAGACGGGACTCTGTCTTGATGGTGTTCCTCGACTGGGGCGCATGTTATATTATCGCAAAAGTGGAGATAGCTCGGTCGACAATCCGTTCTGGTGCGGTTCTCATTTCGATCATGGCATGTTCACCGCGCTTCTTCCGGCTTTTTATTTCAAGGGCGGACAAGCAGTTCCTGAACCCCTCGAAGCTGGACTCTTTGTGAAGACAAAGCTTGACGGGGTCTTCAAGAAGGTCGTTGTGGACGATCCGGACGTCCTGTTGTTCCAGGTCGGTGAGTTTGGACAACTGGCGTCCAACGATGCCATTAAGGCCACGGAACACCGAGTACACAAGGCTTCGGGCTCAATCGAGCGTCATACGATGGCCCTTTTCTTCGATGCGCCGATGGAGGCGACGATCCATTCTTATTCTGAATTGACTGAAGATGCACGGTATGGCGGCGTCCCAGGCGATGCTTGCACCTATCGCCGCTGGAATGATGAGTCTTTCAAGCGCTACATTGTCAAAGAAGAGAAGGTTCCAGAGGAAGCGGTTAACTAGGCAAGTCCTCACGAATGGATTAATATTTAAGCACTTGGAGAGTCCATTTTCCAAGTGTTTTTTTATTTATATTATTGTTTCCAGGTTAGTAATTCAAAACTTTAGTATATTTATCACATAATTAAATACTATAATTAAAATCTTGTTGATATAAATTAAATTCAGTTGTATTCTTATTATCCTAGATGAAAAAGTGTGATCTTCATGATGATTAACAATTTTTAATTTGAGGATTTTATGGGTATTAACACAGGAAATTCAAGTAATATTTTTAACTTGCCGGGCAACACTTCGCAATACATCTTGAGCGATGATGCGCATTGGGATAGCAAAAAAGATACTGTAAAGGCGCTTCGCGCCTACAATGAAGCCTGGGCAAATCTTGAGACAGTAAAAATTTGCGTCTCTCAACTCCCGATCACCAAGAAAATAGAGAAAAAATTTCAAGAACAGCTCAGTAAGTTTGGAGAAAGGATTTTTGAACAAGGAAACCAATTTCTTACTAATTTCGGAGGAGGATTATTAAGCAAACTGAAGGATTTGCAGACGCTGGATGAGACGATTTCCCGAAATGAAGAGCAAAAACAAGATGTCCTAAAAAGCCAATGGAACGAGCCTGTTTTTCGAAGAGTAGAGTTTGATATTCAACCTGGTGAGTATCGTCTTAAATTAAGGGATGCAAATCAGAAGCCTTATTCGGACTATCGTGACGTCCAATTAGAAAAACTAGAACCTCGCATTGATAGGCAAACTAATTTCTGGTTGAAAACACGGATGCTTTACAACCAGGGGGTTGTCCAACTTCAGGATGATACAAAGGCATTTGCTGAGAAAATGGAGAAGGTAGTTACCCTTTCCGAGCATGTACGAACAAAGATGCTGCCTAAAGTGGCTGGTCAAAGGCCGGCTCCAGCGATGACAGTCCAGACAACCCGCCAACAACAAGCTCCGCTTCCAGCTGCACAAGCGGCTGTCCTCTCTCAAGCCGCATTGCAGCCTGCTTCCGTCGCTGTCACAGTTGAGTTTGATGCAGGTTTAGGCAACTCTCTAGTTCTTTGCGGCCAGGGCGGCGGCTTGAGTTGGAAACCTGAGGAAGGCAAGCCAATGACATGGACGCCGGGTAACAAATGGGAATGCACTATTCCATCAGACGCGAAAGAGTTCAAAGTCGTCCTCAAGTCAAAGGACGGAACCTTCAAGTGGGAACAGGCAATGAACCACTCCGTTAAAGACGCAACACCCCAGGTCATCAAGGGAATTAAATTCTAAACTGCTGTTTAGCATTTGTGAGTCTCATAAGAGGATTTGGCCTTGTGGCCAAGTCCTCTTTTTTATACCAGGACGTCGACGAACTGCAGATTGGGGTTCTGCTTGATGCTATACTGTTTCTCCCATTGGGAGGTGAACAGGACCATCGGTCTATCAAATCTGTCGAGAACAAGTGCGGAATTCGAAGATTTTTCAAATGTCTTGATGTCGCCGATGACCCAAGCGCTGCAGGTATAGTTGAGGGGAGTTAGGACCGTTTCCACTGCATATTCGTCCTTCAAGCGGTATTGCATCACCTCGAATTGCAACTGGCCAACGGCAGCAAAGATCAAGTCGGAGTCACGGTCATATAGTTTGAGGACCTGGATGGCACCCTCATCGCTCAGCTGGAGCACCCCTTTGTCAAACGACTTGCGCTTGCCGACGTCTTTCGGATACAGGCGTGCAAAGATCTCGGGCTGGAACTGGGGCAGGGGCTTATAGTTGAATCCTCCGGTTGTCGAAAGCGTGTCGCCGATGGCAAACAGAGAGGGGTTGATGACGCCGATGATATCTCCTGGATAGGCATCGTCGAGCGTTGTGCGCTCGCCGGCTACCATTCCATGGGGGCGGGAAAGTCGGATCTCTCGGCCTGTGCGGTGGTTTTTGACGATCAGGTCCCTTTCAAAGCGTCCGGAACAGATCCGGATGAAGGCCATGCTATCGCGGTGGCGACGGTCCATGTTGGCCTGGAGTTTGAAGATGTAACCGCTGAAAGGGGTGGCGATCGGATCGATCTCCACTTCACTGCCGTCAGGAAGTGTGGCGATTCGCGCGTGAGGGCAGGGCGCCAGGTGGATAAAGGCGTCGAAGAAGGGCTCTACGCCGAAATTGGTGAGGGCGGAGGCGAAGAAGACAGGAGTGACCTTTCCTGCGAGAAATTCTTCCACCGAAAAGGGGTTGCCGGCCATTTCCAGCAGCTCTAATTCTTGCAGCAGCTGATCGTAATTAGATACGCCGATCTTGTCTTTTGCTTCCTGGCTTTTAAGGGGATAGCGGACGATGTCGGCCTTTTGCGCCCCGCCAGCGGAGGTCTTGGTGAAGAAGACGCATTCGTTTGTCATGCGATCGACGACGCCCTGGAATTCTTTTCCGGTGCCGATCGGCCAGTTCATCGCAAAAGAGTGGATCTGGAGCACGTTCTCCACTTCGTTCATAAGATCGAGCGGCTCGCGCCCCGGCATGTCCATTTTGTTCATGAATGTCAGGACAGGGATTTTTCTAAACCGGCATACCTCGAAAAGTTTGCGCGTCTGTTTCTCGACCCCTTTGGAGGAATCGATCACCATGATGGCGCAGTCGGCGGCAGTCAGTGTGCGGTAAGTGTCTTCGGAGAAGTCTTCGTGGCCCGGCGTGTCGAGGACATTGATGATGGTATCTTTGTATGTGAACTGCATCGCAGAAGAGGTGATCGAGATCCCCCTCTCTTGCTCCATCGCCATCCAGTCGGAAGCCGCGGCCTTGCGTCCTTTTCTACCTTTGACCATTCCCGCGGTATGGATCATCCCTGAATAAAGAAGGAGTTTTTCAGTGAGGGTGGTTTTGCCGGCGTCGGGGTGGCTGATAATGGCGAATGTGCGCCGTCTGGCGACGGCGTCGCGGATGGAGTTAGCGTTGCTCATAATATTTGATTGAGTTCCTTGCATCCCGACAATTATACCCGTAAAGAGGGGTCTATGAAAAGGCATTTTTCAAAGCGTTTATATTGAAGGAAATTTTTTACTTTTCTTGAGGAAAGGGAAATTGAATTTGATCCTGAGTCTACAGCGCAATTAAAGCGGCAGTCATTGTGAATGCCGCTTTAAGAATAATTCTCATTGCATCGCTTCGTTGACCCGGTCGATGGTTTTTAGGGCCAGATCCGGGTAGCTCCCGAATCCAGTCAGCCTGTAGCTTGCTACGGTAAATGGACCATCCCACAGCTTTTTCAACAAGGGTGGGTTCTCAAGTTTGAGCTTCTCAAAATCAGGCAGGGCGCCGATCATTTTCGCATACTCTTCGCAAAACCCGACGTAATTGCCGTGAGGGAATTGAGGCCTTGGTATTGTCTCGCGAATCTGTCGTTCGGCAAGGATCCCTTGCTCAATTTCATCGTCTGTCGGCAGAGGGATTTTTTCCGCAAACGCCATGCAGGCTAGCCGAGCCTGCAGTTCCATGACGCCAAAGAAGGGACCGCGGTAGAGTCCGACGAAGGCCATCCCGGGCATCCCTTTTGGGAATACGGCCTTGTGCAGGAGGAGGGGTTGGAGCGGGTCATCGGGAGCGTAACCTATCAAGGTTTTCATCTCGTTGTCCAAATAGGGAATGTCAGCGCGGTACCCCGTGCACATCACAAGGGCGTCAGCTTGCACTTTGCTCCCATCTTCAAACACGAGTTCATTGTCCTGTATCCGCGACACAGTACCTGTCTTAACTCGGATCTTGCCTGATTGGATCATGTCTAGATATCCATCGGAGATGGAGACAAACGAGGGATCGGTGGGCGGGGATTTCACTTGGAGGTCTTCGGAAAGCTGTTCCTGACGGGCGCAGAGGCCTTTGAACCAGCCATTTTTTCGTTCATTCACCGTTTCGACCGGTACGCCAAGGGAACGGGCATTGCCTGCTCGACTGTAAAAAATGAGGTCGCATGGCAATTTCTCCTCCGAGTCTCCCGGTTTTTTTAAATAGCGAGGCAGGATCCACATGGGGCGATGCTGGACGTTGACGACATGGTCTGCTTTAGCAGCGAGCGAAGCGGCGATCTCGCAGCCGCTAAATGCGTTCCCGATGACGACGACTTTCTTTCCTTCGAACGCATCTGGGTTTTTATAGTCTTTGGAGTGGATCACAGTTCCTGGAAATGTCTGCATGCCGGGAATCTGCGGCATGTGGGCTTTGGAGAAAATGCCGCTGCAGCCCAGGACAAAGTCAAAGGCCATTGATCGTGTCTCGCCCTGGCTAAAGACTTCGACTCTCCAATAATTTTGAGTGCGCTGGATTCTCCTCACTTCAGTGTTGAATTGAATGCTGTGGTTGATCTTGAACGTCTCGGCATAGTCGCACAGGTATTGATAGACCTCGTCGCGAGTGGGGAAATCGGGGGTTCCCTTTTTCCACTGGAAATCGGAGAAACAGTTTGTGTGATGGGAGATGTTTGTCTGCATCCCGTCCCAGGTCGACCCTTGTCCAGGTTTCCAAAGACCGCCTATTTTTGAACCTGTCTCGAATACTATAGGGACCAACCCGCATGCTAGCGCTTCTTTTGCAGCGACCAGGCCTGAAGGCCCAGCTCCGATGATGGCTACTGTTGCCATGGTTACCTCACTCTTTTAAACAACGTTTGAAAACGGTTTGGATCGAGTAATCTTTTTTAGGGCCCTTGACGGAGTAGAAGAGGGTGAACTCATCGGGCGTTGCAAAAGTATAGATAGCATCATAGTTGTCGCACTCGCAGAGGTGGCTGGCCGTGGCTGTAATGGGAGAGGTATCGGCAAAGGACAAAATATGGAAGAGCTTCTCCGGTTTCTTGGAGAAAAGTACGGAGATGGTGTCGTTGCTCAGGCGATAATAGTATTCCCGGAAGACATTATTGGCCTTGCCATTGTCTCCAATAAAGACACCTTCTTCTCTGTAATGCAGGCAGGTATTGTCGGAGGAATTCTTTTTAAAGGTGGCGGTCCCTTCCATTTTTCCATGGCCTGAGATAAAGCGGCTTAGCGTCCACCTTCCTTCGAGAGAGTGAAAAATGCGGGTAGCCAGGCTCATCGATTTCTCCCCAATTTTCGGGGGAAATGTTAAGCTTCTGTAAATTTTTAAGCACTGAAAATTTCACGGAGTAGGTTTTTTTTGAATTCCCGTCTCAGGATTCAAAACTCGCAGAATTTCCTTCCCGAGTCCGACGACGCCGGAATTAGAGTTAGCCAGGACGACGACGCCTGTAGAGCTCTCTTTGACGTAGGCGATAAAGGAAGAAGCTCCGTCGATGGCGCCATTTTTGCTGAAGATCATGACAGAGCCGCCTTTATAGAGAGGGTTATTGTACCAGCCCAGGCATTGGAAGTTGTTCCCACCCAGAGTAAAGCGGTGTTCCCTGAGCATCGGCAGCAGGCTGTCGATCCCCGTGCCCAGAAGGCCCATGTTGTATGCTAAAAACCGGCTCATGTCATCGAGATTGGAAGCGAAGGCGCCTCCTCCTCCCAAAGCGGGCAATGTCGAACAGCAGCTCGCCTTGACGAATTTTCCGCGCGGGTCGAAGAAATCAGGTCTGTTGTCCTCCATCTCCTTGGTGAACCTTATGCGGGTATTGGGCATCCCTAGGGGCTGGCAGAGGTTCTCGATGATGACCTCTTCATAGCTTTTTCCCGCTACATTGGCCAGGATCAACCCTAAAAAACCAAAACCCACATTGGAATAGACGTCCTTCGTCCCTGGTTTCGAGCGGAGGCTGAGGTGGTTGAGCCAATTATAAAAGTCGTTCTCTTCATAGTGGTAGGGACGTTTCACACCGCCGGCGTCCCGAGGAAGTCCGGCGGTATGTGTGGCCAGGTTCTCAAGAGTGATTTCCACGCCGTCGTATTTGGGAACGTGGACCCATTTCGGAACGAATTTTTGCGCCGGGTCTTTCAGGGAAAGCTTGCCTTCCTCAATGAATTTGCACAGAACTGTCGAGGTGAGAACTTTGGTCACGGAGCCTAAGTAAAATGTCGTCTTTTCATCGGGAGCTGGGCTGGCGGGCCCTTTGGTATGCCCCGCGGTATACACTTCCCGTCTGTAACCTCCCTCGCCGCCGCCATAGATGACCGCAATAGCAACGCCTCCGGCAGGCTGTTTTTTGGAGAATTCCTGCACTGCTGCCTCAATTCTCTGCTGCGCCGAAAGAGGCTCTGCGGAATGAAGGGAAATTGCCGTGAATGAAAAAGATGTGAGAAAGAGAGCTATCTTGAGTGCGGATTTCATGATCTTTCCTGTGTTTTAATTGCAAAATAGAAGCTATTCCGGATTTGAGGCAATGGTTTATCAGGGAGCGGCGTTTGTCTCTTGAGTGACAAAAGACCGGGGCTTTGCAAAGAAGGTGAAAATGAAGGTCAAAAGCACGCCGAGCAGGATCCAGGCCATCAGATAAAAACAGTCGTCCAGAGCAAGCGATGTCGCCTCGCGTTGCACAAAGTAATCGAGCTGGGCGGTGGCTGTCTCTCCCTCAAGCCCGAGATTTTCGGCGCCTGCGAAGTAGGTCTGGGTTTGTTCGGAACCCGGGGTGAGGCGGCTTCCAAGTCTTTCATGGAAGAAGACTTGTCTGCGTTGCCACATGACGGCGTAGACCGCGGCGCCAAGCCCGCTGGCAAGTGCGCGCGTCACTTGGAAAAGACCGAGGACGTGCAGGTTCTTTTCTTCCGGTAGACTATGAAAGGCGAGCCTGAAGATCGGAGCGAGGAAGAGAGCGAGTCCAAGGCCTGCCAATAGGCGGGAGAAGACGATCCTCTCCAAATCGATCTCCACATTGAAGATCATCGTGTGAAAGCACGAGATGGCCAGGAAAATGATCGAGAGCGCCAAAAAAATGCGGTTGTCGATGCGGGCGATCCTTCTATCGATCAAAAACATGGGGAATAGACCTGTAATCGCCATCGTCCCAAGAAGCGCTGCGATCCAGTCGGGAGTGTAATTCGCCCAAAGCTTGAGCCATAGCGAGAGCAGGATGATCATCCCAAAATAGGCGGAAAATAGCACCGCAAGGTTGAAGAGGGCGAACAGCAGGACGGGGTTTTTAAGGAGGTTCAAATAGAGAATTGGATTTGGGTGGTTGAATTCCCAGAAGATAAAAAACAGAAGGGAAGGAATCCCGATTGAAAAGAGGACGATGATCAAAGAGGAACGGAACCAGTCCAGCTCCTGTCCAGTGATCACGGCAAAACCTAAGCTGAATATCCCGATGAAATAAACAAGGTACCCGACGCCGTCGAATGAGGTCGGGCGGATGACCTGTGCATCAAATCCTTTCAAACGGCGGTGGAGGAAAGCAGCGAGGAAGAGAAGAAAAGGAATATTGAAATAGAAACACCAGCGCCAGTCCCACTCATAGGCGATCCATCCTCCCCAGCAGGCTCCGATGACTGGACCCACAGTAAAAATCGACAGAGAAATCGAAGTGAACAGCCCTTTTTTTTCTGTGGGCTGGAGCGAGGAAAACAGGTGGAATCCCAATGCATAGAAGGGGCCGGAGACAAATCCCTGCAGGAAGCGGGAGGCGTTGAAAAAGGGATAGGTGGGGGCAATCGCGCAGGTCCAGGAAAATAAAGTGAATAGGAGCATCGCGCTCACTAGGAAGCGCGCCGTGCCGATCCGATTGAGCAGAGTCCTTCCTAACGGCACGCCCAGGGCGTTGCCCAAGGCAAAGAAGGTGACAGTATAGGTCGCGATGTCATTGCTCCCTCCCAGTTCTCCCACAATATAGGGGGAAGCCATGATGCTAAGCGTATAGTTGAAGATGACCGAGAACAAAACGCAGAAAAAGGCGATGAAAAGGGACGTTGTCGGCGGCTTCTCGAGAATGATAGGGGGGGACTGCATTCTACCGCTCCTTGCCCTCAATGATAATAGGAGCGTCTGCAAAATCGGACAGAGAAGGATCAAGGTTTTCCTCGACGATCCGCACGATCGCCTTCTCATCGCCTCTTTCTTCCTCTTCGTAAATGGGAGTCTCGTAAGTCGGCGATCCTTCGTTTGTCGTGGGAACTAGCGGACCCTGGACATCGCGCACATCAACGATCGCCTCCATGGAGAGACCGATGCGCAAGGGGTGCCGCTCCAGCTCCTGCGGGTCAAGAGAAACTCTGACGGGAACGCGCTGGACGATTTTGATCCAGTTGCCTGAGAGGTTTTGCGGAGGGAGGAGGGAAAAGGCGTTGCCTGCGGCCCCAGGGAGTCCGGCGATTGTCCCATGAAAGACGGTATCGCTTCCATAGAGATCTGAGGTGATCCTTACCTTTTGTCCGATCCGCATCTTTTTGAGCTGGGTCTCTTTGTAGTTTGCATTCACCCAGATCTGATCAAGCGGAATGACGCTCATGAGTGTTTTCCCTGAATCGACCCACATTCCGACTTGGATCTTTCGTTGCGCGACCAATCCTTCGACAGGGGAATAGATCTGGCAGCGGTACAATTGCACCCAGGCTTCGCGCACGCGATCAGCGGCCTCGAGGACGTAGGGGTGCGACTTGATCGAGGTTCCCTGAACCAAGCTCAACGCTTTTTCGTAAAGGATCTCCGTCATCTGCAAGGCATAGTAACTGGCGCTGAGATAAGCGATGGAATGTTCGAAGTCTTCCAAAGATACGCCTCCTTGCGAGATGACATCTTTGCGATGTTCGTAGTCCTGGGCAGTCTTGATGTACTCCGCTTTTCTCATTTCGATCTCTGCCCTATAAGCGAAGACCTGATGGAACATCTGGCAGACGTCCCTGACGACGCGGGCCAGGTTTTCCTTTGACTGGCTGAGGGCAATCTCAGCATCGGTCTTGTCCAGGTCGATGAGCAACTGTCCTTTTTTGACCAGGTAGGTGTCGTCGGAGTGGATTGCCGTGACAAACCCCGGTCTCAGCGGAGTGATGTAAACCTGGTTGCCCTCGACGTAGGCATCGTCCGTGTATTCGATGTAGCGCAGAAAAAAGAGCCATACGAAGAAGAATATCGCAGCTAATGCGATGCAGATGACAAGAAACGCCAGGGCTGCCTTTTTCCGTTTTTTTGGCCGCATATCAGGAGTGGATGGAGCTGCCGTCATTCATCTCCTCCCTGAGCTGTCAAGGGGACTCGATATTCTGATTGGTATCCGCCTCCGAGGGCCTTGATCAATTTAATCGCCGCCAGATATTGACTGTAGAGAAGAGTGATGTTTTCGAGCTCTTTCAGAATCCACTCTTCCCGAGCGAAGTATTGGGCGAGCAAATTGTCGAGACCGCTTTTTTGTCGAAGCTGGGTTAAATTCAAGCGGGCAGCGGCCGCCTCGACGATCATCTCCTGGTCGGTTTTCTGATCGAAGACTGACTGAACGAGAACGAGAAGATCGGCGACTTCCTTGGCGCTTCTTAGGAGGCTATTGTTGTACTCATAGACAGCCTCGTCGAACATCGCTTTTTTAGCACGGATGTTGGCGCGGATCGCGCCCGCCGTGAAAATTGGCAAGTGGATCGCCGGCTGGAGTCCAGCGGTCTTGCTGTCGCCTTGGAATAGCAGCTTATAGAAGATGCTTTCAAGGCCCATGAAAGCTCTGAGGTTGATGTTCGGATAGAAATCGGCCTTTGCAGCCCCGACTTCGTGGGCAAGCGCCTCTACCCGCCAGATCTGGGCCATGAGGTCGGGACGACGCGAGAGAAGGTCTAGTGAGAGGTCATCGGGAAGGGGAAGTTTTTTAATTGTAGGGAGAAGATGGTGATCGATGTCCAGTGCAGAGTCCGGCCCCCGGCCGAGCAGAATGTTGATCAGGTGCTTGTCCGTCTCCACTTCTTCTTCGATGCTGACGACGAGTTTTTCCGCTTCCAGAAGATACTCCTCCGCAAGCAACGGTTGGAGCATCGACAATAGCGCTTTCTCCTGGAGCAGGTTTTGCAGATCGTAGATCGACTTGCGCACTTCGTAGAGCTCTTCATAGAGCTTTTTGCGGACGAGGTTGGTCTTCAAGGCAAAATAGGCCTGTGCGACAGAGGTCGTCGTGATCAGCTCGACATCGGCAGCCACAGCCTCTTGCGCCTTGGCTTCTCCCAAAGCGGAGTTAAACAGGTGTCTGTTCTTTCCCCAAAAGTCAAATTCGTATTGGAACGAGAGGGTCAGGTCGACGAGATTGGCATTGAGAGGGATGTCCGGATTGAGCGCCCGATACAGTCCATTTTTACTCAAGTACTCCCATGTTTCGTTGGCATCGAAAAAGATGAGAGGGAAGAGCCGGGAGCGGACGACCTTGGCTGTCTGCCGGGCCAGCTCCACCCGTCGCTGAATCCCCTGGATCGTCGGGTTCTGCCCGATGGCTTCCGAGATCAGGCTGTTCAGCTCTTCTGAATGGAAAATTTCCCACCAGTTCTCCTCGGGCCAGTCCCCGAATGCGAAATAGCCGCTGTCCACCCCTTTTTCTGCTGAGGCGTCAACCGACGGGGGAGAAATAAGATTTTCCGTTTGCTGATCTTTAGGCATAGAAACACATCCTGAAAGTAATAGCAAACTTGCATAAATCCATTTTCTTTCAAAAACCAACAAATTCATGTCTTTTAATTATTATAATAGCCAATCTTCTTGTTAATTGATAAACATGAAACAGTCAATATGTTTATAACGCATGCGACATCTTTTGTTTGCCTAAAATCATCGATTTCGTGAAAATTTTAAAAAATGTTTTTTAAATCGGTGGGTGCTATGAACAATCAATCTTTTCCTCCTTTTGACCTTAAACGGCTGCTAAAGACGATCTTTCAACCTGGAGCCGGGGAAAGAGTCTGTCTTCTTATAGATTTGGACAAACCAGAAGATGCCGTTGATTTTGCCTTCATGAAAAAGGACTCTTATCCAATGCAAAAGCTGGCCTTTGAAGTCTTCTACGTTCAGATGAGAAAGGCTGTGATGCAGGAGCTGGACTTCTCGGCCTGCGATCTGTTTGCCTATCAGACAACGGGGGGAAGCAACCTGGAGCTGCCGGACTATGCGATCTCCTCAAGCGGAAAGAGAATGGACATGATTCGGGACATTTATATGCAATATGACATTATCCTGTGTGTCAGCACATACTCGGCGACCGCGCCTCTGACTGCTGCTGCGAAGAAATGGGGATTCCGAGGTGCAACCTTGCATGGACTGAATGAGATCATCCTGGCATCCGGGCTTGCCGTGGATTACAACGAGGTAAGCCGGCAAGCCGAACAATTGCGGCAGGGGATGACAAAGGCGGACAGCATCGAGATCGACTTTTCTGTAGGAGCTGAGAATTATAGCCTGCATGTCGAACTGGGAAGAGAAGAAGCGCAGAAAAGCCATGGCCTGTGTCCTGCTGCGCCAGACATTGTCAACCTTCCGGCGGGCGAGGTCTATTTTGTCCCCGTTGGAGCAAGGGGGGCATTCCCGATCAAATTGGAAGATGGAACCCTCGGAGTCTTTGACGTTGAGCAGGGGCGGGCTAAGCGGATTCGCCTGATTTGCGGAAATCCTGCTGTCATTGCAGAGTTCAATAAGCGGCTTGAGTCTGATCCTGCAACAGGGATTCTGGGAGAGATCGGTTTCGGGACGCAGGTCCTCCCATGGTCCGGCTCCGATATCCAAGATGAGAAGATCTTTGGGACATTCCATCTCGCGACCGGCAGAAATGATCATCTCGACGGGTCCGTTACCAAAGATCAGTTCCACAACCCGCGCAACGCCACTCATGAGGACATTTTGTTCTCTTCCGCCAAGACGCCGGAAATTCAAGTGAAGCAGGTGCGCATGAACAGGAATGGCCAAGTCGAAGTGCTGATCGAGAACTATCAGCCCTGCGCATACCTTTTAAATCTGCTCAAAGCCCCGGAACCTGCAGGAGTATAATGCCCATACAGAGAGGAGATCAGGACATCTGTTCGTTCTATGAAACGGATGCAGCATTGGGCCAATATCTGCTGCTTCATTACGGAGACAAAAACGACCAGATGCCCTATCCCTTTGGACCTGCGGGCGGAGTGGATTTTCCCGTTCGCTGCGCAAGCGACTGTTTAATTCAGGAAGAGCTGCCTTCCAATCCTACAGCTTTGGACTTGGGATGCGCTGTTGGAAGGACGAGCTTTGAGTTGAGCAGATTTTGCCTGCAAGTCACTGGGGTAGACTACTCCTCCGGGTTCATCTCTGTTGCCAGAGAAATCCAGAATGAAGGCAGCTATCAGTATATGATCAAAGGGGAAGGGATTCTGACAGAGATTCGAACGGCGCACCTTCCAAAAGGTGCCAGTCCCGATCGCGTTCAGTTTGTCTGTGCCGATGCTGTCGACTTCGCCAAGAGAGGGCAGCGCTTCGATGCGGTGCTGGCCTGCAATCTGATTTGCCGCCTCCCGGCGCCGCGCACCTTCCTGATGTTATTGAAAGACCTCGTGAACGCTGGAGGTCAGCTCGTATTGACTTCTCCCTATTCCTGGCTTGAGGAATACACGCCAAGACCTGAGTGGCTGGGCGGGAATGCAGAGCAGGGAGCTCTAAATATCCTTCAGGAAATCCTGAATCGTGATTTTTCGTTAATGCGGAGCTTCGACATGCCGTTTCTCATTCGGGAGCATCTGCGTAAATATCAGTGGGGCGTGGCCCAGGCCACGATCTGGAAAAGGAAGCCTATTTATATTTGAGGTACTGCTTTGACTTGTCGAGGTCGAAATTTCCTCTTGTGATTTGGATGAAGTCTCCTAGAGAAAATAGCTTTGGCCGGCCATTGACGTTAAAGATGAGCTTCCCTCCCTTGATCACTTCATTGACTTGAAAATCATTCAGGCGCGCCTGAATGCTGAAGATCGTCTGATCATGGCGTGCCCATCCGAACCCTTTCGGACATGAACCGTCATCCTGAAAGTTGGCTATGTTTGAAGAAAGAACAAAACAAGGCATGACATAGCTTGCATAGAGCATTCTGGACAGCCCCTGGATCCCGGAAGAGATCCCCTTGGACTTTAATATCCACTTGTTTTCCGGAGAGTCAAGATGGAATTTTTCGATCAGAGGTTTGGGAGTCATCCGTCCGATGGTATGCCCGCAGTCGATGAAAAAATACCCCCTCTCACGAACCTCGTCAAACCAAAGGTCGAGCGGTCCTGTGAGAGAGATTCCAGAATCCAGATAAATGAAGTCGGCAAAAAGATCCATCGCTTGCTTAATGACAACCGGTTTCCATGAATACCAGCCCCTTGCGATCTTTCCCTGTTTATTCACAGTGAATTTTTTGAACATGTCGGGATTGGTCTGCTCGACATCATAGACCTGAACGAACGACAGGGAATTCAAGCTGCTGCGCTCCTCAGGGGTTAGCCCCAGATCGTAAACGGCGATCTCGCCCAATTCGGCGAAATGGTAGCGATGGATCCCTGCGATCAAATTCAGAGTCCATCTGTAATGTTCCGTATCCGTCGCGGTCGCAAAGTTTGCGGGACCCGTGTGCGCCCAAACAGATTGTCCGAGTACTACAATGAAAAAGAATGAAAGGATTAGTTTTTTAATTGTTCTCATCTTAATTATTTGTATATATTTTTAAAATTAAATGAGCTATTAAAATGTTCGATTTTTTACAAAAACGAAAGAGCCAATTACAAGTTTTAGTTCTCTGCTGGGGCGGCGGCTTTCTGTTTCTTCAACTGTTTCTTCCAGTCTTGGACCTGTTTATTGACCTCGATTAACCTAAAGCTGGCAAAGTACCACCACCCATAAGGCCCCAAAATCAAAAGAAGGCCCATTGCCTCGTAGACATCGGAAACTTTGAAAATCTCCGCAATCGAGGCAAAGTCTTTGATTCGAAGAACCGGGTAAAGAAGGTAGAACAAGAGGAAGCGGATGCCGTGCTTCCGGTAGCCGAAAAAATAAAGCAGCGCATAAATGACCAGGGAAAAAGCGGCGAAGAGGACTATTGTTCCCCATCCTTCTTGCGCATCAGACAGATGGGACCATAAAGTCAGCAGCTCGATCACCAGCATGAATGGAAGGGTGATCAGCCATCTTTTTCTGATTTTTTGATCTCGGTGACCGAACTCATACTTTTGCAATGTCATCGTCATCTTCTCCGACATGAGAGGGATTCATTTGGAGACAAAAGCATCTATCCAAACAGCTTCAAAACGTATGTTTTGAAGCTGTTTGAGTGTAAACTTAAGCGTTATTTGTGTACACAGCCCACGCCGGCGTTAATTCATGATGGCGATCCTGCCGGGGACCTCGGGTTCCTTTTTGAACTCTTCAATCTGTTTTAGCAACAGAGGGAAATGCTTGAGCCGCTCGAGCAAGACCTGTTCAAAGTCGACCTCGGGAAGAGGAATTGACGATAGAAGCCATTCGTCATAATCGCAGAGCGTAATCAGGTAAGGGAGTCGAGGAAGGTAGTAGTCTGTTGCCCCAATCCGGTATTTCCAAAATGAGACTTTAAGCAACGCTTTGTCGTTGAATATATCCTCATCGGATAGCGTCCTGAACAGCACATTGATGTCTTTCAGATCGGAGGGGATGATCCCTTTGCTATGCAGAAATGACTCTGTAGCGACCCGCTGGATCTCGATGGCGGCAAGCTCCTGCAGGCTAAGTCCCGACGATTTCAAGGACTTCAGATCCCCGTCCATCAGTTTCATTTCATAGACGTAGGCCCACCGGTCAAGTTTCTGCAAGCTGGAAGGGGCATAGACGAACCCATCATTGGTCTGAGTCTTCAGAAATGCTCCCGATTTGACCTTGACCCTTCCAAGAAGGTGCGTCTGAATCAGATGGGCGGTATCTTTCCCCTGACAGATTTTATCTATCGTCTTCAAGAGCTCAAAGGATGGCTTCTGGATTGTGACTTTAATCGCTTTCCTGGAATCTGAGTCTTGAAGATCTATGACGGAGACGACCATGCTGGTATAATCGTCGGCAGATTTGTGCCCCAGCATCTCCTGGCGTTCATACCTCAGTGCCAGCAAGGGGTCGGTGAGGACTTGAAGCGTCGTTTCGATGAAGGTTGGCTTCGCTGAAAAAGAGGGCGTGGCCTGCTCCACTAGTGAAAGATCCCCTGGTTCCTTTTTGTCTAAGGGAGACATCTCCAGTCTGGTTAACCGGACAGACTTGGACTTGCGTAAAGAGAGAGATGCCTGATCGATTTCCGGTTCGAATTTCACTTTTTTGGCGACTTTTCTGGACAGAGAGGCTGAAGAATGGGCCTGCTTCGCGTGGATGAAATGTGGGCGGTAAGAGGGCACGTCGAAAGCGGAAGAGGGTATCCGGTCTTCTTTTTTCACTTCGACAGACTCTGCAACAGGGAAAACGAATTTTTTTGTTAGACCGAAATTTAATTTAGATGACATGGTGATTTTTGTTTATGAGTGATTTAAGATGTCGATTATGATCGATTGTTTTAATTAAATTAATTAAAATATAATATGTTGTTATTCAATAAATGATTATTTTTGTGTGTTATGAGTGAATCCTGGCAATTTGCTATCATAACCTGTAAAACGAGAGGCCATTATGTTATGGAAGAAGATTGTCCTGTGGGCTGCAGGTTCAGCTCTGTGTCTGAATCCGCTTTTCGCAGAGGAGCAGGAAAGAGAGTATCAAAAACTGAGTCAATTGAAAAGCGAACTTGGATTGAATGTCTCCTCGTCCGAGGAAGAAAATGAGATCCACTATTGCCATCTCTATTTAGTTCATCACGGCGACACGGAGTACACCGTGGAAAAGCGTCTCCAGGGATGGATCGACATCCCTCTCAATGAAAAGGGTAAAGCCCAGATGTCCTACTTAGCCAAGCAGTATTCCAGTCTCAAGATCGACGCGATCTATTCTTCCAGTCTGTTGAGAGCAACTCAGAGCGCGGAGATCCTCGCAAAGGGACATGATTGTCCGATTGTCATTCTCCCGGCGCTAAAAGGGGAAGCCCATGGCAACCTCGAGGGGCTGAAAAAAAACGAATATGAGAATGATCCACATTTTCAAAAGTACAATGACCTTTCTCCTGAAGAAGTGATTTTCTTCTCAGTGGGTGAAGGGGGAGAAAGCAAAGCGGACGTTGCCCGCAGGGCCATTCCAGCAATTCACGAAATCTGTCTCAAGCATCCCGGAAAGAACGTCGTCATCGTCACTCATGGCGGAGTCTTGAAATTCCTCAATTTCCTCCTTGGGAACTATTCACCTGAAGAGATCGACGACGTGCCGCACGGCCAGCTTTTACGTCTTGAAGGAGATGGCCAGCACCTACGCCTCTCTTCCTAGTCCTGGGGGCTTCAATGCCCCCAATATCCACTCATCTCCGCCTTTTCAATTCTTTAGATAGCTCCGATCTTCTTTTCTCTTAAAACTGATTAGTTTTTTCTTGAAGCGTAAGAAAGGTTCTGTTTTGATTCGGTTTAAGGAGAGAAGGGCCATCCGCCATTCCTCCATCTTGAGATGAGACGGGGCCGCATGTTGGGATTTTTGTACAGGTTCATCCATAAGACTCGAACGCTTAAAGTCAACATCCTTTCCCTGTTTCTTTCCCTGTTCTTCGTTGCCTTTCTTATCGTGATTTCCTTCCTCTATTCCAAGGATTACAAGTCGATCAGACTGTACAGCAAAGAGGTGGCCGACCAGAGCATCTCGATCATTCTGGCCAAGTTCCAATCGGTGGCCTCTGCATCAGAAATGGTAACGGAGGTCTCCGCCGATTTTTTCTCGGAGATGGGACCGATTAATATCCAGAACAACGCAGTCGTTTCATATCTGTTGAATGTCGTTAAGTACGATCAGAATATTTCGAATTTTTATATCGGTTTGCCAAATGGAAATTTCATAGGTGCAATCAAAGAAGGCTTAACACTACAAAAAACTTTCATCACAGATCCTTCCAAGCTTCTTCCAAGAGGCACGGAATTTGCTCTAAGGTTCATCGACGCGAGCAAGTTGCCCGAGATGAACACTTTTGTCTACCTTACCAGTGATTTTAAAGAGACTGCTCGTGAAAACATCATCACTCCCCATTTCGATACGTTGAAGAGGCCCTGGTATGATGGTGCGGCCAGGACCAAACACCTTTTCTGGACGGGTTTTTACACTTTTAAACCGTCTTTGGCAACGGGGATTTCAATTGGCAATCCGATGTATAACGCTAATGGAGATCTCACAGCTGTATTCGGGGCTGATTTGACGTTTCTTCAGCTATCCAATTTTTTGTATGATCAAAAGGTCGGAAAGACAGGCAGGGCATTCATCCTGGATGACTCTGGTCAGATTATCGCTCCAAAATTGCCCTCTGTTAATCCCGGGAAATTTCAGATTTCGCCGGAACTGATCTCTCTTGCCTACAACAGGTATCGCGCCACTCCTGAACGTCCCGATTACATCTTGAACAGCAATGGAGGGAAGTTCATTTGTTTCGTCGCTAAACTCCCTGTGATCTTCGGCTCCGATTGGTATATTGTGACGGCAGCTCCAATGGACGACTACCTTGGGGATGTGATCTTGCTGCAGGAAGAAGCCATGGCGATCATCGTCGTGATCATGATCCTGTCGGGATGGATTGTTTTCTATTTTGCCAAAAGGATCTCATCCCCGATTGTGGTCCTGGCTGACGAAGTGGATAAGATCAGCAAGCTTGATCTCGATAGCAAGGTCCGCGTTTCCACGAACATCAAGGAAATCTCTATGATCGACGGTTCGATTGCTGCGATGCGCCGTGTCATCCGATCTTTTGCCAAATATGTCCCGAAAGAGATCGTCAGAGACCTTTTTGAGAAGAAAGAAGATATCGTGCTGGGGGGAGAATCAAGGGAGGTGACGATTTTCTTCTCTGATATCGCAGGATTTACGTCTATTGCCGAATCTAATTCTATCGATGTCTTGATCCCATTGCTTAGCGATTACTTCGACGCGATGTCGAAGATCATCTTGAGCTCTCATGGGACGATAGATAAGTTTTTAGGGGATGGGATCATGGCATTTTGGGGTGCGCCAATTTCATTTCCCGATCATGCAGCAAGAGCCTGTAGTGCAGCTTTACGATGCAATGCGATGCTCAGCGAGTTGAATGCAGAGCGGCGCAAAGCCGGGCTCCCTGAATTCACAACCCGTTTTGGAATCAACACTGGAACTGTCATCGTCGGCAATATCGGAACTGAGGACAGGATGAATTATACTGTCATCGGGGAGGCGGTCAACACGACATCTCTTCTTCAGGAAGTAGACAAAATCTACCATACTTCAATCATCATCAGCGAAGATGTCTTTAAAATGCTAGGAGATGAGTTCGTCGCAAGGCCTCTTGACGAGGTCGGGGTCAAAGGGAAGCGTAAGAAAATTAAGATCTACGAGCTCGTCGGGAAGATCGGAGAAGATAAAGATATTCAGCCTTATGTGGAGCAGATCGTCTTTTGCAGGGCTTTTGCGGAGGCCTACGAGGCGATGCAAAGAAAGGATTATAATCAGGCGGAGAGGATCTTTACGGAGCTGGTGTCGAAATTTCCAGAGGACTATCCGACGCAGATCTATCTTAAAAGGATCAAGGAAAGCCGATCCAAAGGAGTGAAAGGAAATGAATAAAAATACCCATTTTAAGATGATCGTATGAAGAAGCTGTTTCAGTGGATCTTCCTCAAGACGCGGACGTTCAAGACCAATATCCTTACCGTCTTTCTGTCCTTGCTTACCATTTCGTTCATCTGTGTGATCTCGTTTACTTATCCTAAACGGCAACAATCGATATTGGATTTTTCAAGAGGGGTAGCGGAGAGGACGATCGACCTGGTTGTTGTCAGATTTGACGCGATTATCCACGCATCGGAGAGAGTTGCTAAAGCATCTGCGGGTTTTTTGCCTGCGTTCGGCGAGATTTCCTTCGACAATCAAAAATTGACATCCTATTTGGTCAGCGTTGTGAAAAATGATCCCAATTTTTCCAATTTTTACTTTGGGCTGCCAAACGGTAGTTTTGTCGGAGCATTTAACCAAGCCTTCACGGCACAGAGGTTCTATGCCACAGATCCTTCCAAGCCTTTGCCAGCGGATGCGGCTTATTCACTCCGTTATAGCAATTTTAGCATTGAGCCGCATATTGATGTCATTTACTACCTCAATAAAGAATTAAAGATGGTGGACTGCGAAGTCATCCCTGCTATTGCTTACGACGTGAGGGATCGTCCCTGGTACATTGGCGCTGTGAAGAACAAAGGGCTTTTTTGGACTGACTTCTATACCTATTTTATCTCTTCGGACACCGGTATTTCCTTAGGAAATCCGGTCTATGCTCCCAACGGCGATCTTTTATGCGTCGTGGGCGTTGACCTGTCTTTTGTCTTCCTGTCTGATTATGTCAAGCAGCAAAAGATTGGAAAAACAGGCAAAGCTTTTATCCTAAGCGGCGATGGCCGAATCATCGTTCCGGTTGTCCCTCACACTCATCACAATTCCCCGAGCCATTCCACAGAACTCGTGGCCCAGGTTTTTGATAACTATGAAAAGGAGAACAAGGCTGTTTCAGAGTTTATTGTGGAGCAGGATGGAGTAAAATACCTGGCCTACATAACACCGCTGACTTCCGCGTTAAACAAAGATTGGCTGATCACCACGGTGGTTCCTTTCGATGATTTTTTCGAGGATGCGTTTGTGATGCAGAGACAAGGGAGTTTAGTGATGATCGGCATTTTGATTTTGTCAATTCCGATCATCATCTACTTTGCCAAGCGGATCTCTACGCCGATCGTCACCCTCGCAGAAGAAGTTAATAAGATCAAGGAACTGGATCTCTCCAGTGATACGCGCGTCAACACCAATATCAAGGAAGTGTATCTTATCGACAAATCGATTGCAGCGATGAGGCATGTTATCCGCTCTTTTTTCAAGTATGTTCCTAAAGAGATTGTAAGCAGTCTCTTTGAAAAAAATGAGGAAATCGCTCTGGGCGGTGAAATCAAAGAATTGACGATCTTTTTTTCAGATATTGCTGACTTCACTACGATTGCGGAAAATTATTCCATCGACGTCCTCAATCCATTGTTGTCCGAGTATTTCGCTCATATGACGAAAATCATCCTTCATTCAAAAGGAACGATCGATAAATTTTTAAGCGATGGGATCATGGCTTTTTGGGGAGCTCCTGTCGATTCTGAGAACACAGCTTCCGACGCTTGCATAGCGGCGCTTCGGTGCAATGCCATGCTTGCGACTCTAAACCAAAGGAGGCGTGAAGAGGGAAAACCTGAATTCATCACCCGGTTTGGAATCAATACAGGATTTGTGATCGTTGGCAATATTGGAACGGAAGACCGGATGAATTACACTGTGATCGGCGATGCCGTCAACACAACATACCGCTTACTCAGAGTAGACAAGGAGTACCACACCTCGATCCTTCTTAGCGAAGATGCAAAGAAACATCTTTCAGAAGATTTTGTGCTGAGACCCCTGGACGTCGTCGAAGTAAAGGGGAAGAGAGAGAAGATCAAAGTCTATGAGCTGATGGGGAAAATGTGGGGAATAGATGTCCATCCGACAGAAGATCAGATCACCCTTTGCAGGATGTTTACCGAGGCCTATGAGGCGATGGACCATGGGGATATAAAGCAAGCACGTTCTCTTTTCACAGCGATTGCAGCAAAATTTCCAGATGACTATCCTACTCAGATTTATCTTAAAAGACTTAAAGAGGAACACTCTTAGCAAAATCCGGAATTTTGATAAGATTTGCGTCATGACAAAAGAACTTTGGTCAGAAGAATACGCGCGACAGGGGATCCCTTCTTCTTTTAGAAAAGAGGCGACGAAAGTCGTCATGCAGACTATCTCATTATTAGCTGAGAGGGGAATCAAGAGTGGAATGGCCCTCGACCTGGGGTGCGGGAAGGGGCGCAATGCCTTCTTTTTGGCGGCAAACGGCTTCGATGTCATCGCGCTGGACTTTGTGTCGGAAAACGTCGCCTGGATCAACGCCACGGCAAAAGAAGTGAAGATTCCGATTCATGCCCATTGCCAGAGCGTCGTCGATCCCTGGCCCGTGAGGCCTGATCAGGTTGATTTCGCAATCGATATCTTCTGCTACAAACATATCGTCGATAAAAATGGCCAGGCGAAATACCGTCAAAATTTGATCTCCGCACTCAAAAAGGGCGGCTATTATCTGATTTCTCTAGCAGCGGATGACGACGGGTTCTACGGCCCCTTGCTTTCTTGCTCCCCCGATATCAAATTCAAGGCCATCCTCGACCCTTATTCCCATATCGGATCCTTTCTTTATAGCCTGGACGAGATCATTGCCGAGTTTTCCGGGGATTTCATCGTTGTGAAAATGGAAAATGCCAGAAGCGTCTCTCCAATGCATGGAAAAGAGTACCCCCGCAGCGTCCTCAACGTCCTTTTCCAAAAAGCCTGAATCAGGTTAAATCGGCACTCTTACAGTCAAACAGCTTCAAAACCTACGTTTTGAAGCTGTTTGGGGATGAGATAGGATTCCCGCTAATTGTGTTTTCCCGGACTTCCGTAATGAGATGCCCTTTCTTTGAGCAGCCTTATAGCATGTAATAGTCTCGGAATATCGTCAGCGCAATGCTCTTTCCCCCATTGCTCATCCTCTTTTAGCAGTCTGATTGAAGCTATGAGCTCCGGGATATCGTCAGCGTAATGCTCTTCGCTATGTCTCTTATTTTCATGTTGGTCAATCGAATGATTCTCGCTGACGAGCAGGAATAGATCGCGGCGCAATGTTACCGGAAGGCATTCCTGGATAGCTTTTTGGATCGCCGCCTTATCGGGCGGCATGCAAACGCTTTCCAACTGGCTTTTAATCTCCAGGATTTGATCCTCAAGCTCGTCCAACAGTTTCAAATGCCCAACGTTCGCATGGATGAATATTTCGCTCAGATCCACCAGTGTCGTCTTTTTTTTCTTTTTCAACTCCTCGATGACCTCGGGAATCAGGTCGAACAGGTAGGGGAGTTCATTTTCGGCCCAGTCTTTAGGGCTGGCTGCCTTAGGGCCCATCGCAACTTGATGCATTGTTTGAAAAAATAAGCTTTGTTCCTCGGGGGTTGTGAAGTTTATACTTTTAGGAAGAGCAGCCAAAACGGATTCCATGATCGCGCTATGGCAGGCCAGTCTCAAGCGGTTTAAATCGTCATAGCGGTGGAGTCTGCCCCATCCTTTTTCTGGTTTTGACGCATGGCCTAAGGTACAAACCCACTTGTCGATGGAATCTCTCCACTTGGGCTGAAGCTGGAAGATTGCTGTGTTCAATTCTGCTTTTATTTTTCTTTGTCGTTCCACTTCCGGAGGCATTCCTGTTTCGCAGAGGGCATCCAAGCGATGAAGCAATTTGACCACGTCCGATTGACATCTGCTCAACAGCAGGAGCTTCAACCGCGCATGGAGCGCGCAGACTTTATCAATCTCTTCCTGCTGCTGCTCAGTGAATTCGATACAGCACCGTTCAGATAGCGTAGAAACGACTGCAAGACGTTCTTTGAATTTTTCAAGAGCTCCTGTTGCCTCGCCCCTGTCAATTTGCCTGCGGAAAGCGCGAAAGGCCTCGAGATGGACCATTGTTGTTTTGAATAGGACCTTGAGGGAATCCAATTGCTGTTGGATCATCTCGTCGAACATGGGGTATCCCACTGTATCGAAACAGTGATCGAATTTTCCTTCCAGGACAACAGCTTGCTCTTCAAGCACCTTACCGGCGGTTTCCTGAACCTTCTTTGTTTGTTCGACCAGGATGGAGCAGTTCATTTTCTCCATTTTCATCTTCGTGAGAAGATTGATAATAGGTTCGAGATTCGCTTCCGGCTGCTTTAACGTTTCCTTTAGTTGGATCGCTTCGATATAAAGCATCCCTGCCGAGAAGGAACTCTGGATAAGTTCGGTTCCTATTGCTACAGGATCGGTAGTCATCAGTTTTGTCGCCATAAATCGCCGCCCTTTTTTGATGGTTTGGGAATGGTCTAGCAATTTTGATAAGTTATATTGGGGGCGGGAAACTTTTTTATAAACATCAAATTCTAGGAAAAGATATGCCCGATATACTTCAAAATTTGGGTAGTCGGCTATGCGAAAGACAAGCTTTGAAGTTGTTTGGGTGCATCTGCTCCTGCGTCTTTCAATTACGCTTTCTTGAGCTTAGTTTCAAAAGTTCCTGGTATTGAAAGCCATTCCGAAACCGGAGCTTTTTGCCTTTGTCAGCTTTATGCGCCCAAAGAGCAAGCAGGGGCGGACCGAGCAGAATATAAAGTTTCCATTGTTTGTTGGATTTTTATCAGACGTTGCGGGGTGGAAGTCGGTCAATAAAACTGACTATTTAAGTTTCTTGTATTTAATGTTATAATGATTTTTTATCATTGAATCGTTTTAATTATATTAAATAATGCTATTATAAAAATAAATGAATGTTGGTGGTGTGGAATGAAAAAAGCGGCTTTAGTAATCCTCTCCCTATGTTCTATGACAGCCTGCAGAACCAATCCAGCAGCGCTGGCGCAGGATAGCAATGCGACCGAATACCAGATTCAGGACAATGAATTTGCAGTGATGATTGTCATGGAAGAGGGGATGAGTGAAGCGGAGGCCAAAAAAAAGGCACTGCAGCGTGCGGCCGTTATAACTCGGAAGAACAATTACCGCTATTTTGTTGTAGAAAAGGAAGAGAGGGTCGAGGTGCCCAACGCCTCAAATCCCACCGACGGGAACCCGCCTGCTCCCGAATCGGGCGCCTACCCTGCCTATCGCCTCACTTTTATTTGCTATCAGGACAGACCGTCCGAGGACGCGTTCGATTCGTGCACGCTCAGTGATTGCAGGAAGAAACCCTAATTGGTCAATACGAACCGGAAGCGGACATCTCCCTTCTTCAGACGCCCAATGGCCCTGTTGATCTCTTTCATTGGCATCTGCTCGATTTGGGGTAGGATACCGTGTCTTTGAGAAAATCGGAACATTTCCCTCATTATCCATCGTGGAGCCACCGTGGAACCGGTGATCTTCTTTTGAGAAGAAGTCAGGAGTCCGGCGGGAACCTTTACCGCCTCAACGGGCTTTCCGATAAAGCAAAGAGTCCCATTCTGTTTTAATAAGGACAGAACTTTTACCCAGTCTTGGGCTGATGGGGCTGTCGACAGGATCAAGTCCAGTTTTCCCGTCGTTTTCTCGACATCTCCAGGATTCTCGATACAGATGACCTCGTCCGCGCCAAACCCTTCGGCCTCTTTTTGTTTGTTTTTACGGCGGGTAATGGCGACCACGGTGCAGCCGAGCGCTTTGGCGTACTGTAGTCCTAAGTGTCCCAGCCCGCCGATCCCGATGACGCCGATGGCGTGCCTTCCCTGAATGTGCGAGTGGATCATCGGGGTGAAGACGGCCGCGCCTGCGCAAAGAAGGGGAGCTGCCAGAGAGGAATCGATTTCTTTAGGGATCGGGAACGCAAATCTGCTGTCAGCGACCATTTTTGTGGCGAATCCACCGAAACGGCCCACGCAGGTCATTGTCTTTTGCAGGCAGATGTTTTCGTTTCCTTCCAGACAATAATCGCAATTCAGACAGCTCCCGTGCTGCCAGCTGACTCCGACCCGCTCTCCCACCTTGAGATGGGATACGGAGCTGCCTGTCTTGACGATATGGCCGACGATCTCATGTCCTGGGACCAAGGGGTAGACCGATTTATTCCAATCATTGTCGATCAGGTGAATATCAGAGTGGCATAAGCCGCAATGGGTGATCTCGATCAACAGCTCATGAGGCTGCAGGGCAGGCTCCTTATATTCGTAGGGCTGGAGTTCTGATTTGGGAGAAAGGGCTGCGAAGCATGAAATTGTCATCAATACCCCAAATGAGTTGAATTCTTTGTCGGGTCGCTTGGAGGGACATCCTCATGTTCCTAATTTTTCATTTGAAAATATTTTTTGCAAGAAATGAGTCGAAAGGAATATAGAGCCATGGAAGTGAGTTTTCTGCCATTGCAAATTATATTTCGGGAGTCGTCATGAGCCAGGACAAACAGCCGCGCGGTCTCTATCTTCTTTTCTTTACCGAGCTGTGGGAGCGTTTTGGCTTCTATACGCTGCAGACGATCATCATCCTGTATATGACAAAAGCCCTGTTAATGACCGACGATAGCGCCTACCTTCTTTACGGGGCCTTCAGTTCGATGCTCTATCTGACTCCTGTGATTGGAGGGTATGTGGCGGACAGATATTTGGGATTCCAGCGTTCGATCATCATTGGCGGAGTGCTTCTCACATTAGGGTATTTGCTCACAGCGATTCCCGGGACCAAATTTTTCTTCCTGGGGTTGAGCGTGATCATCGTGGCCAACGGCCTTTTCAAACCCAATGTTTCCAGCATTCTGGGGGACCTTTACCGTCCCGGAGATGCGCGGCGCGACGGGGGATTTACACTCTTCTATATGGGGATCAACATCGGTTCGCTGCTGCCTCCGCTGTTCACAGGGTATCTCGTGAGCAAATATGGATGGCATAGTGGGTTTTTGGTAGCCGCATTCGGTATGGCGATCGGACTTGCCACGTTTATCTTCGGTAAGTCGCGGCTGCGCTCCAGCGGTGCGCTTCCGGCGATGAGCCCTCTCCATCACCGCTCCGCGTCTGTGACGTTCTATACTCTGTTCTATGTCGCCGTGATCGGCTGCATCGCCGCACTGATGTTCCTGTTTCATTTTCCGGGCGAGACGGATCTGATACTGGCGATCGCTTCTCTTGCGATCTTGGGCGTCGTGGTTTACTACCTTCTTAAAGAAAAACCCGCCCAGCGGAATAAACTGATCGCCTGTCTGATCCTGATTTTGATTTCGGTGGGATTTTGGGCCATCTACAACCAGACGTTCACATCGCTGATGTTGTATGCGGACCGCAATATGAACAAAGAGTTCCTGGGCTTTACGATCGATGCGGAATTCACCCAGTTTTTCAATCCGTTCTTCATTGTCCTTTTCAGCCCTATCTTGAGCCGTTTATGGATCTCCCTGAATAGGAAGAAGAGCAACCCGTCGACCCCGTCGAAATTTTCTTTCGGGGTGCTGTTCATGGCGCTGGGTTTCTTTTTCCTGGGATTCGGCGGGGTTTACTTCGGACAGGACGGAGAGACCTCTTCCTATTGGCTGGTCGGAAGCTACTTGCTGCAGACGATCGGAGAACTGCTTCTGTCGCCGATTGGTCTGGCGATGATCACGACATTGAGCCCCAAGCACCTCGTCGGGATGATGATGGGGGTCTGGTTCCTGACACAGGCGGCGGCGTTTGCAATTGGCGGAGGGCTGGCGACGTTGGCATCGGTTCCAGCAAAAACGACGGCCGTCAATGCTCTTGCAATTTACGACAAAGCATTCTTTATTTACGGCTCTCTATCGCTTGCTCTTGCGATCTTAAGCTTTATCCTGGTTCCTTATCTGAAAAAGCTGATCCATGGCCCCGATGTGGTAAAAACGCCCAAATAGAATAGATCATGGGTAGGTAGACAGGTTTTGAAGTTGTTTGGGTGTGAATTTGATACGTTCCCTAGAAACAGTTAAATAGGAAAGGCCTGTGTTCGGCAAGGAACATAGGCCTCTTTTGTGGAGACTTGGAAGTTTTATGCGCCGATGGCGCTCTCGTCGACCTCCTGAGGGACTGCATTAAAAAAGCCCTTGAAAGGAGCGAGGTACTGTTGCACTGGACTTGGAGTGTTCATAAACTCCTGCATCATGTTCTTGAGGTTTTCCTTGATGAAGACCTGCTTGAGCATTTCGCCTAGGACCGAATTGAGGACTTGGTCCATCGGGAGTCCTCCTTCGCTGCTGATCTCGTTCAGTTCCATCCGAGGAATGCGCGGGAGCTTTTTTACTTTGCCATCTGTTTTGTAGACGACATCGACGTCAATGTTGGTCAGGACGATGCGATGAATCAGGACAGAGCGGGCAGATCCTGTGGGAGCAGGTTGCTGCATCTCTTTATTTTTCTTTTTGCTTTTGCCGTTTCCGGAGGGAGCAGAACTTCCCCCTGTGGTCTTTTTCAAGTTGCCCATGATTGTCGTCCAATTGCCGTTTGTCCCGGAAGGGGAGTCGAACTCAAGTCCGAGGTAGACGTCCTGAAGATCGATCTCATCGATGACGATATGGTTGCTGAGGTAATTGGTAAAAGGGGCAAGGACATCGATCTCATTGCAGGCAAATGCCTTTGAGAGGATCGAATGAGGCGGATTTCCGATTTGAATTTTCTTCACATCGATCTTCCCCCAGCCGATTCCAAAACTGTCGATCTCGACGGCGACCTTCAATTTCTTGGAGAGATTGCTGGCAGCGATGTCAGGGATTCGTGACCAGAAGATGAACCCGATGACGACGGCCGCCAAAATCACGACGACGACAAGCCCTGCAAGAGTAGATAGGAAAGTCTTCATGCGCACCTTATATTTCTAGAATGAGTTGCAAAACTATAGTTGGGGCCAAATTAGCTCTTTTGACCTCTAAAGCAGGTTTTGCAATTCCCTCTCAATTAATTCTGAAAATATTCAAAAAATTACTTTGAATCAAGAAAAGAAAAAAAGGCGCCCAAAATGAGCGCCCTTCGGAATTGTTCCATTCCCGTAAGGGAGTTTTAGTACTCAGCCCCTGACATTGCAGGACCTGCGGACTTTTCTTCCACTTCTTCGGTGATGATGGCTTCTGTGGTGAGCAGAAGGGCTGCAATCGATGCAGACAGCTCGATCGAGAGGCGGGAGACTTTCGTTGGGTCCACGATCCCCATTTCGAGCATGTTGCCGAACTTGTCGTTAAGAGCGTCCCATCCTTCATAAGTACTCAGGGAGGAGACTTTTTGAACGATGATCGAGCCTTCTTTACCGGCGTTTTCAGAAATCTGGCGGATCGGCCAGATGATCGCTTTCATGATGATCTCGACGCCGACTTTTTCGTCTCCTTTGAGGGAAGCGGCCAGTTTCTCAAGCGCTGGCAGGCAGCGGATGAAAGCGACGCCTCCGCCTGGAAGAATCCCTTCCTCGACAGCAGCTTTTGTCGCGTGGACGGCATCGTCTACGCGGTCTTTTTTCTCTTTCATCTCGATCTCAGTCGCAGCTCCTACGCGGATGATTCCAACTCCGCCCGCCATTTTTGCCAGGCGTTCCTGGAGTTTCTCGCGATCGTAGTCGGAAGTCGACTCTTCGATTTGACGGCGGATGAGGGCGATCCTGTCCGCGATCTCTTTCTTGTTTCCGGCGCCTTCGACAAGCGTCGTGTCTTCTTTCCCGATGACCGCTTTCTTGACTTTGCCGAGCATCTCGATCGTGACGTTCTCAAGTTTGATGCCGAGCTCTTCACTGATCAGTTGGCCGCCAGTCAGGGTTGCAATGTCCTGGAGGATGGCTTTGCGTCGGTCTCCGAAGCCCGGCGCTTTGACGGCGCAGACTTTCAGACCGGCGCGCAGGCGGTTGACCACAAGCGTTGCGAGCGCTTCGCCTTCGACGTCTTCAGCGATGATAAGAAGAGGCCTTCCGGTCTCGGCAGCTGCCTGGAGGATCGGGAGGAAGTCCTTAACGGAAGAGATTTTCTTCTCGTAGATGAGAATAAGGACATCTTCTAGGACGCATTCCTGCGTCTCGGTATTCGTCATGAAGTAAGCCGAGACGTAGCCGCGGTCGAAGTTCATCCCTTCGACGACGTCGAGGACTGTTTCAAAGCCTTTGGCTTCTTCGACAGTGATTGTTCCGTCTTTACCGACTTTTTCCATCGCTTTCGCAATGATCTCGCCGATCTCTGTATCGCCGTTGGCGGAGATGGTGGCGACCTGGGCGATCTCTTTGCGGTCCTGGATCGGCTTGCTGAGTTTTTTCAGTTCGCCTGTGATCTCTTTGACCGCCTTTTCGATTCCGCGCTTAATCTCCATTGGATTTGCGCCTGCGGCGACGTTTCGAAGCCCTTCGCTATAGATCGCTTCTGCCAAAACGGTCGCTGTCGTCGTGCCATCGCCCGCTTTGTCTGCGGTCTTGCTGGCGACTTCCTTGACCATCTGGGCGCCCATGTTCTCGTGCTTGTCTTCCAGCTCGATCTCTTTGGCGACGGTGACGCCGTCTTTAGTGATCTGCGGTGCGCCGTAGGATTTGTCGATGACGACATTGCGCCCTTTAGGGCCCAGTGTCACTTTAACGCAGGAAGCCAAAGTTTTCACCCCTTTCAGGATCTTTTGGCGGGCGTCTTCTTTAAACTTGATATTCTTTGCTGCCATATCGATTTACTCCTTAGGCTTTAGGTTATGATTGCAATGATGTCGTCGGCGCGGAGGATGACGAATTCTTCGTCTTCGATTGTCACTTCCTGGCCGGAATATTTGTCCATGAGGATGGTATCGCCCACTTGAACGGGGATGGGGATCTGCTTGCCGTCGGCAGTAGTAGAGCCGGAGCCGATCGCGATCACTTTCGCTGTTTCCTGTTTTTTCTTCGCCGTGTCCGGAAGGATGATGCCGCCTTTCAAGGTCTCTTCCTGGAGGGCGCGCTGGACGAGGACTCGATTGCCAAGAGGCTTGAGTGTCAATTTCTTAGTGGTTTGCTGTGCCATCTTTTTCATCTCCATGTTTGTTGACCATATAAGGACCATGCCGGCAGTTTTTTGCCCCATCGTCCTCACGTCTCTTTTTAGTTGAAGGTTGGGGAGAGTGTACTCCTAATCCCAATCCTTTTGAATACAAATTCTGTCTTTGATTGTAAGGAAGTGGAATTTTTTTGACAACGAAATTAGCAAATTGTGCATTCGATTGCTAAATGACTGTAAAAGATATTTTTATTTAATGATTTACGCTGAATTTACGATCCTTTGACTTGTGAGGGGCAAAAATGCATAATCCAGTTTTTTAATAAGTTGGCCCTGAATTGTTGCTATCAAGCAGATTGAGTGGGTGATTTTGGCCAGAAGCTTTTTTAGACAGCGCACTTGCTTGATTTAAAGTATGCGTGTTTAAAGGAAAAGTTTTGCCGCCATCACTCGAGCTGAAGAGGCGTGATAGCAACAATTCAGGGAGGACAAATCAGGAGACACCCATGACGATAGCGCAGACTTCGATGCCCTTAGAGAAGACACAAGAACGCAACGCAATCGCCAAACAGTACCACTGGAATGTGGAAGCATTATATCCTTCCTGGGACGCTTGGAAACAGGATCTGGACAAGTGGGGACGGGAGGAGAGCGATCCTCACTGGCCCGAACTTGCTCCTTTCCGTCAGACTTGGAAACAGAGTCCGGAGAAACTCAAGGAATTGATCGAGCTGTGCTGCGAAATCGACCGCCGCCTTTCCAACCTCTATACTTACGCCCACCTGCGCCATGACGAGGATGTCGCTGAAGAAACTGCGAAAAAAGCCCATTCACGCATCGTGACCCTCCTTTATGCATTCCGCCAGGAGACGGCCTGGATCGAACCTGAGATGCTCCAGCTTCCAGAAGAGCAACTCGATGCAATTCTTAAATCTCCTGTTCTTAATGAATACGCGTTCTATCTTGAAAAAATAGTGCGCTTGAAAAAACACACTCTGCCAGCTCCTGAAGAAGAGCTGCTCGCGATGGCTGGAAAAGCGCTAGAGACAGCATCCCAGGCTTTCAGCGCATTCAATAACGCCGATCTTAAATTCCCTCCGGTTGTCGACGGCCAGGGAAATACCAAAGAGCTGACGCATGGAAAATATCTGCTCTATCTGCGCGACAAGGACCGTACCCTGCGCGAAGGGGCATTCAAAAATTTGCACCGCACTTTTTTCGGTTACGAAAATACGCTTTGCGAGCTTTTAAACGGGCAGATCCATCGTCATCTTCTGGAGATGCGCGCGCGCAAATACAATTCCTGTGTTGAGGCAGCCCTCTTTCCCAATCAGATCGATGTCGCAGTCTACACAGCGCTGATCCAGGCAGTCCGCAAGCACCTTCCTGCGCTCCATCGCTATATGCATCTGCGCAAAGAAGCGATGGGACTGGACAAATTGCACCTGTTCGATCTGCATGTGCCTCTTGTCAGGCAGGTCGAAATGGGCATGTCCTATGAAGACGCCACAAAAGTGATCATCGAGTCTGTCTCTGTATTGGGAGAGGATTACCAGCGCGCCCTCAATCAGGGGCTTACCCAGGACCGCTGGGTCGACCGGTATGAGAATGCCCGGAAGCGCTCCGGCGCCTATTCCAGCGGATGCTATGACAGCATGCCTTATATTTTGATGAACTATCATGGAACCTTCAATGACGTGATGACCCTGACGCATGAGGCTGGCCACAGCATGCATTCGCTGCTCAGCCGCCGCAACCAGCCATATCATTACTCTCAGTATTCGATCTTTGTCGCAGAGGTCGCATCGACGTTCCACGAAGAGTTATTGCTCCGCCATCTTCTTTCCCAGGCCAAGAGCAAAGAGCAGAAGGCATTCCTGATCAATCAGAAGCTCGATGACATGCGCGCAACCCTGCTGCGTCAGACGATGTTTGCTGAATTCGAGCTGAAATTGCACAGTTGGGCAGAGCAGGGTATCCCGATGACCCCGGCGCTTGTCAAAACGGAATACCGCAAACTGAACGAAGAGTATTTTGGACCCGACGTCTATGTCGACGACGAAGCTGATATCGAATGGGCACGCATTCCTCATTTCTATTACAATTTCTACGTTTATCAATATGCGACAGGGATCAGCGCCGCTCACGCATTGGTCGATAAAGTCTTGAACGGGGGCGAAAAGGCTCGCGATGCATATCTTGCGTTCCTTTCCTCGGGCTCAAGCAAATATCCGATTGATGTGCTTAAGCTGGCCGGCGTCGATATGCGCACGCCGGAACCTGTCGAAGCGGCGATGCGTCATTTTAACGAGCTTGTGACAGAGCTTGGAGAGCTGTTGCGATAACGCGTAGTTTTTAAAGGTTTTGTAAAAAAATGTGTTGCTCAAAATTGCGGAGAGCAGTATTTCCTTTTGAAGATATTTTTTTAGGAAGTCTATTGCTATGAACCTATCCGGAAATTCGAAATGCATGTTTTTTGAGTTTTTTCCCACATATTTTAGAGCCGCTTCTTTGCCTACTTTATTAAGTACGCCCTGCGAAGCGGCTCTAAAATCTGTGAAAAAATCCTTCAAAAATCAGATTTTTCGAATTTCTGGATAGGTTCGTGGGACAATGAGCAAGAAATATAAAGATTCATTCATCGTGGTCAATGAGAAGGGGCTGCACACGCGCCCTTCGACGGAGCTGGTCAAATGCGCGACGACATTCAAGTCGCAGGTGATGCTGACCTATCAAGACTACACTGTCAATGCCAAATCGCTTCTTGGCATTTTAATGCTCGCCGCATCCCGCGGATCAAAGATTCTCGTTCATGCAGAAGGGGAGGATGCCGAGCTTGCCGTCAAGTCGATCCTTAACCTTGCCCGCAACAAATTTAACATTAAATATTAAGAGGCTCCAGCCGGTCACTCCTCAACGGCGACGGCCTTTTCCAGGATCTCTTTGCGACAGAAGACGGGGATGTTGTTGAGCAGGGCGAGAGTGATGCAGTCGCTGGGCCGCGCGTCGATCTCCAGAATCGTCTTCTGCTCTCCGATCTGCTGCTCCAGGTAGAGCCTGGCAAAATAGATCGTGTCCTCGATGTCTGTAATGACAATCTGAAGCGGTTTGATGTCGAGTCCTTTAAAAATCGCGTTAATCAAATCGTGTGTATAAGGACGCGGCTTGTGCTCTTCAGTAAGATAGGTCTGGATATTGCGGCCGACCGATGGATCTGTGTAGATAGCGAATCGTTTTTGCTCGGTCCCCAGAATGATGACGGTATAGGAGCGGGATTGCATGATTTTATTGAAAGTGATCGGGACCAGTTCGGTTGCCATCTGTCAGCTCCTAAGGTTTTACGACCACTTGTCCATCGTCAAAACCGATGACGATTCTTCCTGCGAGATGAAAGAAAAAGCCCGTGTCGACGACGCCAGGTATATGGATCAGCGTCTCATGGTCTTTTTCTGGGTTTTCTCTCAGTTTGTCAAAATGGATGTCCAGGATCAGGTTGCCGTTATCAGTCACATATAAACTACCGTCCGATTTTTTGCGAAATTCGCCGCGGTAGCCTGCTTTGGCGATGTGGTGCAGGGTAGCGGTTTTTGCGAAAGGGATCACTTCGACGGGCAATTTGCATTTGCCAAGGGAGGAGACCAGTTTCTTTTCATCGACGATTACGACCATCTCGCGGCTCATCGTCGCAACGATCTTTTCTCTGACGAATGCGCCGCCGCCGCCTTTGATCATCCTTTTCTGCGCATCGATCTCGTCCGCTCCATCGACAGTAAGATCAAGAAAAGTCACTTGTTCGAGGTCGAGCATGGGGATTTTTCCCTCTTTGGCCAAACGGTAGCTCTGTTCCGAACTGGCGACGGCCTGGATTTTAAGGCCCTCGCTGCATTTTTGAATGAGGCGCTGGATAAAATAGAAGGCCGTCGTGCCTGTCCCTATTCCGACAAGCATGCCTTGCTCGACAAACTCCGCCGCTTTGTAGCCGACAGCTTTTTTGATTGCTTCAGTAGACATAAGAATCGAAAGGATGTAGTATTGTCTTCATTCTAATTTGGATCTTTGAAAAACGATGATTACATTACAAGATCTTTTTCTATATCTCCAGAACCTTCTTTCTCCAGCGGACCTTGCTGATTATTGTCCCAATGGAATTCAGGTCGAAGGCAACAGGCAAGTGAAGAAGATCTGCTTCGCGGTTTCTGCAAGTCTTGCCGCGATCGACGAGGCGGTCAAGAGGGGAGCGGACGCCCTGATCGTCCACCATGGGATTTTCTGGAATAAAGATCCTTATGTCATCGTCGGGACCAAAAGGGACAAAATAGAACGATTGCTGAACCACAAGATCTCTTTGCTCGCTTACCACCTTCCTCTCGACGCCCATCAGCGCGTCGGAAACAACTGGAAGGCCGCATTCGATCTGGGACTTGATGACCTTGAGCCCTTTTCTCCTCTTGGGAAGACTTTCATTGGCGTCAAAGGAAAGATGGCGCCGACAAACGTTGAATCCTTCCGCAAGAAACTTGAAGCCTATTATGGACATCCAGCACATGTCGCCCTCGGTGGCAAGAGGGAGGTCAGCAGCGCTGCTATCATATCTGGCGGAGCGCATCGGAGCATTGAAGAGGCTGCTGAAGCAGGAGTTGATTGTTTCATCACGGGTAGTTTTGATGAGCCGGTTTGGGACATTGCTCATGAACGCATGGTCAACTTTTTTGCGCTCGGTCATTACTCGACAGAAAGAGTTGGCGTGCTGGCATTGATGACGGAGCTGCAAAAACAGTTCCGCATACCCTGCGAGTTCATCGATCTGTTTAATCCTTTCTAGAGGCGACCTTGGGTAATTCATTTTTCGAAAGATTACAATTGGTCTTTCAGGAGTTCTAAATTTCATGTATCTTCCACGCAAATCTCACCACTCCACCCACACAAGACATGTCCGGCTCATTTCGATTGAAGTATATTCTTTACAGCGATAGGATTCGCTTCTGGGATTTGATAACTCCCATAGGAGCTATGAATGGCCTTATCTGACAAAGAGAGAAAGAAACATATCGCGGATGAAAGTCCGAAAACCCGCAAGGCAAGAGAAAAACTCAAGCGTCAGCTTGACGCTTTCGATAAGAAGGTTACCCCTCAGGCTTTGGAAAAAAAGGCCATTGAGATCCAGCGCTGGATCGCGCGGCACGCTTCTCATCGCATCGCGCTGAAGACCAAAAGCATTTCTCTATTCGATGAAAATCAGAATGCTGCAGGACTTAGCATGCGTGTCAGTCAGTTGGCCGATCAGATCAAAAAAGAATTTCATGTGACGAGCGAAGACGAAGGACAATTGAAGATGTCCAAGCTCAGAAAGCTCATCACTAAAGAGTAATTCTACCTTGATATCCCCCTCCCCTTAAAGGCGAGGGGGATAAACCATCAGAATTCCCTAATTGCAACTTTTGAGTGCACTCCCTAGAATTACAGGCATGATTATTGCCTAAAGGATTTTCTATGCCCAATGTCATCGAATGTTTAAAAGAGCGCGGACTGCTGGATGCTATTACAAGTGAGGAACTGATTAAGCGCGTCGAGCAGCCCATCAAGCTTTATTGCGGCTTCGATCCGACAGCTGACAGCCTCCACATTGGGAACCTGGTAGGCATCGTCGTTCTCCGCTGGTTCCAGAAATTCGGGCATACTCCCGTCGTCATCCTCGGCGGAGCGACAGGCCGGATTGGAGACCCCTCGGGCAAAAGCGTCGAACGACCCTTACTAGACAACTCGACGATCGTCTACAATTCGACGCGGATCCGCCGCCATTTTGAGGCGATCCTCGATTTCTTTCACCCCAAGGCCCGCCCCATCGTCTTCAATAACGACGAGTGGTTCTCAGATTTCCGACTGATCGATTTCCTGAGAGATGTCGGCAAACATTTCCGACTGGGGACTATGCTTGCCAAAGAAAGCGTGAAGAGCCGCCTTAACTCGGAAGAGGGGATCAGCTTTACCGAATTCAGCTATCAATTGCTTCAGTCCTATGATTTCTACCATCTTTCCGCAAACCACGGCGTTGTTCTGCAGATCGGCGGCAGCGACCAGTGGGGCAACATCACTGAAGGGGTCGATCTGATCCGCCGTCTGGGCGGAGGCCCTGCCTATGGCCTGACATTCCCTCTCCTGACCCGCAGCGACGGAAAAAAATTCGGTAAGTCTGAATCCGGCGCAGTCTGGCTTGCCGCCGACAGGTGCTCTCCTTACGATTTCTACCAGTACTTCTTCCGTATGCCGGATGCAGACGTGGCCAAGATGATGCGGGTCCTCACTTTCATGGACCTGGACGAGATCCGCCAGATCGAAGAGAAAATGCAGGAAAAAGATTATATTCCAAACACTGCGCAAAAGCGGCTAGCGGAAGAGATGACGCGACTGATCCACGGGGAAGAAGGACTCGCCAAAGCGCTCAAGGTTACCGAAGGGGCTGCTCCTGGCTCTGATGCTATCCTCGATCCGGAGTCTTTGCGGGAAATTGCTAGAGATATGCCCAGCACCGAATTGGAGCTTGGGGACATCCTCGAACAAAAATTTGTCGACGTTACGGTCAAAATCGGCCTTCTTCCGAGCAAAGGGGAAGCCGTCCGACTGATCCAGAACGGCGGAGCGTACCTGAACAATCAGCGCATCGACGACGCCAACTACCGATTATCGGAAAAATCTTTAATCGGGGGAGAATTCCTTCTTTTCGGGTCAGGCAAAAAGAAAAAAATGCTTGTCAAAATCAAAAAGTAACCTCTTTTTGATTCCCCAATCCCTCCTGTATTCCTCCCCAAAAAAGGGGGAGTGTTAATTTTTTTGTAAAAACAACTTGCCTGAAAATCAACGTGATACAACAATGTGCAAGTAAAAGGACAATGGTCCCTCTCCTGCCTTGCGAGGGGTAGAAGGTCAATATTATCTTAAGCTCCAGGGCTGCAATTTAGCGGAATAAATCCCGCCTTTGCTGCCCACAGGCCCTTAGATGTTGCCCTAAAAAAAGGATGCGGACCCAGGAAGAGTTTAACAAGGAGTCAAAAAATATGGCGACAATCACTAAAAAGAAGTTGATACAAGTGATTTCCCAGAATCGTGGTGTCCATCCTAACGACGTTCGCAATGTCATTCAATCTTTTTTAGATGCGATGACCGAGTATCTATCTAAGGGCGACCGGCTTGAATTTCGTGATTTTGGCGTTTTTGAGGTCGTGGAGAGAAAGCAGAAGATAGGGCGCAACCCTAAAAATGCAGCCGTGCCCATCATCATTCCTGCGCGCCTTGCTGTCAAATTCACACCGGGTAAAAAAATGCGCAAGCTCATTGAAAAAGAGCGCAAAAATACCGGCGGACAGAGCAAATAGTACCTGTTTTTTTGACTCTGTAAATCTTTCTATTTAAAGAGGGGGCATTCCCGGCCTCCTCTTATTTTTTTATATTCTCAACCTTTGTTTTTAATTCTTGATTTTATCTCGGTTATGTAGATAATTGTTCTTTATTTTTTGAAATTTGCTAATTAGAATGATTTGTGTTTTAGGATGCTTTTTCTTATGGAAGGCTGCCTTGAACGAACCCCCTTCCTAAAAAGGTGGGCGGTACTTATAATTTGATCAACTCAGGTTTAATTACAGGAGCACCGACTTGTCAGCGCCTAAGTGGATTTTGATTGGTACAGTGACCTTATTTTCTGTGATCGGTATTGCAGCCGTCGTGAAAAAAGGTGGCAACGAATCGACGTCATCTGCGGTGTCCGCTAAAGCTGCGGAGAGTGCCGCCGAAACGCCTGTCGTCTCTATCCCCACCCCTAATCGACCTCCCGTCGTCGAAAAAGAAGCCGTTAGCGCAAAAAAAAATACCAGAGAGAAGAAGGGGAAGGAGGCGAAAGCGGTCCTTGCGTCCAACGCGGCGCCGGCCCAAACTCCTATGGCCCGCCCGGTCCTCTCCTCAAAAGACGACTTCCCCAATATTGACAGGATCTTCCAGCTGTTTACGACAGGCTCTTCCAAGCTTCCGATTGTCGAGACGCTCAATTATTCCAGCTCTGTGGCCTGGCTCAAAGGGCGCCCCGCCTGGATTGCCGACTACGCCACCTACTACAATACCTCCCGCCACTTTATTGCACGCAGCCTAAACGGCAGGGCCGATTACTTTTCCCAAAAAGTCTCTGAAGGGAGCAAGTTCAACGTCTTCCGCAAAGACAAGAAGATCAATTTTTACCTCCTCGTCGATGTCTCTCGTTGCAAAATGGGATTCTATTATGTCGATCTGGACACGAATGAACGCGTTCTGCTTAAGACCTACCCAGTTGGGCTTGGGCGGATCGATACCTCCAAACCTTCCGGAACGCTTACCCCGCTCGGCCGCTATACGCTTGGCAGCCGAGTCGCTATTTATAAATCGGGGATGCAGGGATTCTACCAGGATCAGAAAGTTGAAATGATCCGTGTGTTCGGCACTCGCTGGATCCCGTTTGATCAGGAAGTGGAGAGGACGACGGCGCTTGCCAAAGGATACGGCCTTCAGGGAGCTCCCTGGGTGCCTGACGCCGGCGGTCAGTTGGTGGAGAATAAAAGCGCGGTCGGCGCTTATGACAGCGACGGATGCATCCGTCTGAACTCTGAAGATATAGAAGAACTTTTTTCGATCGTTCTGACAAAACCTACGTTCATTGAAATAGTTAAAGATTTTCACGAAGCTAAACTGCCAGGGTTGGAAGTCGCCGCTCCCTCCCGCTAGCCTTAAGCAAGGATAAGAACAATATGAGTACGCTCGCTCATGAGAAGCAGATTTTCGAATACGAAAAGACGATTGCCCAACTGAAGGAGCAGAATAAAGACAATGCTCTTTGGTCGGAGGAGGAAATCGCCAAACTTGAGACTAAGCTTCAGCAGCTAAGGAGCAAGGTTTATTCAGAGCTGTCTCCTTGGGACAGGGTCTCGATCTGCCGCCACCCCCAGCGACCTAAATCGGTCGATTACATTCGCAATATCTGTGAAGAATTTACAGAACTGTACGGCGACCGCCTTTTCCGCGACGACCGCGCAGTCGTGTGCGGGCTTGCCAAGATCGGGGGCCAGAAGTTTATGGTCATCGCTCAGGAAAAAGGGAACGACACGCAGAGCCGCCTCGAGCGCAATTTCGGCATGATGCACCCTGAGGGATACCGCAAAGCGATGCGCTGCATGCGCCTTGCCGCCACTTTCAAGCTGCCAGTCCTTTCCCTGATCGACACTCCAGGGGCGCATCCAGGACTTTCTTCTGAAGAGCGCGGCCAGGGCTGGGCGATCGCTCAAAATCTATTTGAGATGGCCCGTCTGCCGACCCCGATCATCTGTGTCCTCATCGGGGAAGGATGTTCTGGCGGAGCTCTTGGAATCGGCATCGGCGACGTCGTCGCCATGCTGGAGCACTCCTACTATTCGGTCATTTCTCCGGAAGGCTGCGCATCAATTCTATGGCGCGACAACAACAAAAAAGAACTTGCCGCCCAGACGCTCAAGATGCACGTGGAAGACTTGATGAAGTTCGATATTGTCGACGCGATGATCGACGAGCCGATGGGAGGCGCCCATCACGATCCCGCCCAGGTCTACGCCAATGTCAAAAAATACGTCCTCGATCAATGGAATATTTTAAAAACTGTAGACCCTGAGTTCCTGATCGAACAACGCTACCAAAAATTCCGCCGAATTGGTAAATTTTCCATAGAAGAGAACCTGCCGGTAGAATAAACTATTTTTAATGGCCTCTATTCCGGAGAATTTTGCTAGAGCGTTACGCCCTAATCTCAAATTTCCCGAAAAATTGCCTTTGAAGGACACCTGAATGAAATTACTTCTCAAGGCCGCATTACGTAGCCGCCAACACCTCTCGCTGCTCATTGTGACCTTCGTCACTTTACTCTGCCTGACCGTGGCAAGCCAGATGGAGATGTTCGCGCTCGGCGTCCTTTCCAATAACGGCGCTGATTTCTTCACCCTCTTCTCCACTGAACAGGCGGTAGATGTTCCCCGCGACTCGGTTTCCCTGCAGACCGTCGAAGCTAAATGGCTCCAGATCGATACAAATGGAACGGGCGTGATCACCAAGCAGCAGGCTGCAGCCTACATGGCTTCAAGAGAGACCAACCCTCTCAACTGGCTCCTGCGCGAATTCCGCGAGCAATTCAAGTTTACCAATAACATCAAGGCGCTCGTCATCGTCCTCCTCTGCGTCGCGATCTTCAAGGCGATCTGGCTCTTTGCCAGCCGCTATACGACGCAGCTGCTGTCGATCCGGGTCAGCCGCGACCTGCGCCAGCAGTATTTCGAGCACATCCAATCGCTTCCGATGAGCTTTTACCAAAAACACAACATCGGCAGCCTTTCCTCCCGAGTCGTCGGCGATGCTGGCCAGATCGCGGTCTCCATCAACTCCTGGCTTACAAACTATCTGCAGACGCCATTTACGATCATTACCTGCCTTTCTATGTGCTTCTATCTGTCCTGGCAGCTGTCCCTCGTCGTCTTCATCGGCGTTCCTCTCATCGTCCTGCCCATCGTCTTTCTTGCCCGCCGCGTGAAGCGCGTCTCACGCCAGCTCCAGTCGAACCAGGAGCGCTTTGCAAACGTCCTGATCGACTTCCTCGCCGGAATCCAGACTGTCAAAATCTTCTCTATGGAAGCCTTCTCCTTAAGAAAATACAAAGAGCAGAACGACCGGATGGCGGTCCTGGAAGGCAAGACGGCGAAATACGGCCTGCTGACACGTCCGATCCTCCATGCGATCACTACTGTCTGCCTGGCGTCCGTCGTCCTTTTCGGCCTCTATACGCTATGCATGAGCCTTTCCCAGTTGATCGTTTTCTGCGGACTTTTGCAGCTGGTTTACGAACCTGTTAAAAAATTCGCTGACGAGAACGCCAACATCCAGCGCGGCGTCGTGGCTGCCGAGCGCATGTTCGAGGTTCTCCACCTGAAACCTGACATCGAAGATCGCAAGGGCGCTCTCGAGCTGTCCGGCTTTAAAGATAAAATCGAATTCAGGAATGTCTGGTTCCGCTATAAGGATGAATGGATCCTCAAAGACGTCAGCTTCACTGTGAACAAAGGGGAGACGGTCGCGATCGTAGGTCCGACAGGCGCTGGGAAATCGACGATTGTTCAACTCATTCCGCGCCTCTTCGATGTTCAGAAAGGGGAGATCCTTATCGACGGCAGGCCGCTCAATGCGTACACGCAGAAGTCGATCCGTGAAATGATCGCCTTCGTCTCTCAAAAACCATTCCTATTCTTTGACACGATCGCAGCCAACATCTCCTTTGGTAAGAACTTCACTCGCGAGAGAATCGAAAACGCGGCAAAACGCGCCCATGCGGAAGAGTTCATCAGCCGCCTGCCGCAGAAATATGATTCGATGCTGGCTGAAGCTGGGCAGAACCTGTCCGGTGGACAGCAGCAGCGCCTTGCCATCGCCAGAGCTCTTGTCAAGGAAGCCCCCGTCCTCATCTTGGACGAGGCGACATCCGCACTCGATTCCATCAGCGAGTTGCATATCAAAAAAGCGATCACCAATCTCCATGGCGAAGTGACGCAGATCTTGATTGCTCACCGTCTGTCGACAATCGAGCACGCGGACAAGATCATCTATCTCGAACACGGCGTCAAGATCGCCGAGGGCAATCGCGATGAACTGCTCAAGACATGCGAGCCGTTCCGCCGCATGTGGGAAGCGCTCTATCATCATGACACCTATGTCCATGAAGCTGAGAAGGCAGGGAAGCCGGCTACAGAAGAGCCCGCTCCCGTCGTCTAAAATATACCCAAACAACTCTTTGATCCGCCCTCTTGCGGAAACCCCTCCATTAATGACCGGGCATTTCAACGATGTCCCTGTGGGGGAGCGAAGCCCCCTCCAACCACAAAATCCCATGCCTTCACCCCATGGTTCACGGTTAAATCCTTATCTTTATATCCTTGTTATTCAATCTTTTATTTTCTGTGCATTGCGTTCGCAATAATTCAATTTATTTATTTTGTTGATCTTAGTTTTCGAAAACATGGTAAACTCTTCGCAATTTCCATTTTTTTAGGAGGATTTTTATGGGTTCACCCACCTTGAATGTGAATAGCGGGTTTACACAATTTTATCAGGACGCAGGAAAGATCGAGCAGGCTCTTTCTGCTATGAAGCAGCTAAAGCTGCCTCAGGACATCGATGCAATGCAGAAGGGACTCGAGACAGTATATAGTAATCTGGAACGGCTGGCTATCAGCGCAGAACTTGTGCACACCCAGAGCAAAAAAGTGAATGAAAAGGGTGTTTTGGTATTGCATGGAGATTCAGAGGACCCAATGCAAAAAGTCCAGCAGCTCCGCAAAGAAACCCAAGTTTTGCATCACGAATTTATTAACAGGGGGCAATACAGCGTGTTGCATGATAAGGCTACGGCCCTGATGTTTAAGTCGACGCGCAAAAGGTTGGCGCAGGACATAGCTCCGTTGGAAGAAATGAAAAAGGAATGGAAAGAAATATCTTCGGGTATGAAAGGGATAATGGCAAGCATTGACAAGCATCAGGTTACTCTATCCCCAGATGTAGAGTCGAGACTCGGAATGCTTAACATGCAGATCAATGGCACAAAAAACTGTCTGCTTGAGCTGCCGTTATTTGAAAAAGAGACACTAATTGAACTCTTCGCCCTTTTGGAACAGCCTATGCCAAGCTCTGCCTCAGAGTGGAATGCCAGAAAACTGGAAATCGATTCGATGATCCAGGTACTCAAACCAGAGATCCAGCAACGTCTGGACTTCTTTGTCTTCATCGTATCTCCTGAGCCTAAGGGAGGACATGAATGGGGAAAAAAACACCGTTTTGATAACCCTGCGCTTTTGAAGAAGGCATTGGGAATGGCAATTTGGGACTCTATCAAATTGGCCATGCGCGAAGAAAGATGGAGTGCAAAACAACAATTCAAAGTTTTGAATAAATTCTGCATGTTTGCAGGTGAGAAGAAAGGCGAAAAGGAGGTAGAAAAATGGGCATTGCAGAACGCAGAAGAGAAGCCTGTGCCTCTATGTAAAGCAATTTGGGCATTGACTTCCCAAAAGTCCTTTCAGAATTTCTTCTATAGCGCTCCTCTCAATCAGAATTCCTATCAGCCTGGCTTCACTATCAAAGGGCCAATTTTTGTTGAGAAATCGCCTTTAGAAAAAGTGAAGGAGATGTTGGCTGTGGTATGCAGTCAGGACGCCATCGAGGCTTCTGTGAAAAGAGAATATGTCAAAGGATGTCTGGATGCAATCCCCAATGAGGAAAGATATAAAATTGACGAACAGGTCTTTCTGCTTTCCAAAGATCCCTGGAAAGGGGGGAAGTTTTGGGGAAGAGACCATGCCTACGACGATATCTCGGTATTGTTTGAGGCTGTGAAGATAGTTTCTGCTAAGAAAATCACTGTCTAAAGTTTTTTCTATTAAGATCGGCGGCGTTTCCATGAGGGGGCGCCGCGATTTTTCTCTCCTCTCTTATTCCTTTTCTTTTAACATTGGGAAAAGGAGGTGAAATGATGGTCATCGGTTATCTTCTCTCTTCGGCGCTTCTGGCCGCTATCGCTAACTTCTTTTTCCGAAGAAATATGGAACATGGGGGTTCTTCGAAGGCTTTCTTGAGTCTTTATTTCCTTTTCTCCCTGTTCTTTTCCATTCTGTTCTCTCCCCAGATTTTTCACGCGCCTTTCAGTCCAGTCATGGCTGGAGTAGGAGCGGTTGCTGGAATTCTTAGTTATCTCATGCTGACATTTACTGCCCGCGCGCTGCAGCTCGGGCCTCCCGGCCTTACTTTCACTTTCCAGAACGCCAGCTGTATTTATCCCGGACTCCTCCTCAGTCTGTTTTTCGGAAAAGCATATGGATTTGTGATGACGCCCTGGATTCTTATGGGTTTCCTTCTCATTCTGGTAGGCCTTTTCATATCTGCAAGAGCGCTGGAAAAGGACACGCTCATCATCCAGGCCACTAAAGCTGTGTGGATGAAATGGATCCTCTATGCTATCGCCATGATGAGCGCGCAGGGGATCATCCTCTCGATATTTCAGTGGAGGGTTTTGCTGATGAACTGTCGAGCCGACTTACACTGGCTGCTTCCCTGGCCGTGCCAAACGGAAGAGGATATCTGGTTCATGCCGGCATTTTTTGCCATTCCCGCCCTAATCCAGCTTTGTGCTTTCTGGAAAGCTGAGAGAAGGAATTTTAAGCTGCGTGAAGCGGTGTTTGGATCCTCTGCGGGAGTGCTCAATTGCATCTGCACCGTGCTCCTACTGCTTTCGACCAAAGATAGCGGTCCTCTCAAGATAGAGATGATCTTTCCTTTGTTTACGGTCTCAGTGATTCTGTTCTGTAATCTCTGGGGCTGGAAGATCTATAAGGAAAGGGTGAAGTGGTTAGGAATCAGCCTGTGCATCCTGGGCGTGCTTGTCGGCCTTATTTGAGCTCAATAAAGCCTGCCGCCGACGATCGCGTTTTCATTTTCGGGTTCGATGAGAATGATGTGTCCTTCTCTATCAGGAACTCCCAGGGTCAAGACCTCTGAGACGAAGGGGCCGATCTGGCGAGGAGGGAAGTTGACAACGGCAAGGACTTTTTTGCCGATCAGGCTGGATGGTTTGTAAAGCTTTGTAATCTGAGCACTCGATCGTTTCGTTCCAATCTCTGGACCGAAGTCGATCGTCAGCTTGTAGGCAGGCTTCCTCGCTTCAGGAAAGTCTTCCGCGTTTACGATGATTCCGACGCGGATGTCCAATTTAAGAAAATCATCTATCGTTGCCATACTCATACTAACAGTCCAAGTTTTTCGAAATTCTCTTTGAGCTCCTGGTTCTCTGCTTTGTCGAAGGCCCCGCTGGAGGCGAGCCATGCGACATAGTCCTTCGGGACCTCTGAGAGGGCCTTTCCCTGGTGCTTGCCAAAGGGCATTTTGGAAAGCACCTGGGGACGGGAGAGCAGCTCCAGGACTTTTTCAATCGTAAGATCATCGATCATCGCTGAGAAGACCTGGTGGAGGACGATCACGTCATCAAGAGCGCGGTGGGCCTGATTGGCGGGAAATCCATATACTTCCCGCAGAGATTGCAGAGTATGGCGAGGCAGGTCGGTGCGGTATTTGCGAGACCATTTTAAGGTATCGATAAAACGATACGCGGGGAACTCAAGACTGGCGCGTTTGAACTCCTGCTCGAGGAAGAGTTTATCGAACGCGTCGTTGTTGTGCGCGATCAGGACAGTCTCAGAAGGGCAGAAGGCGACAAATTCTTCTGCAATAGCGCGAAAGCCTGGAGCATCTGCGACCATTTCATTGCTGATATGGTGGATGGCTGTGGCCTCCGGGGGGATTGGCATGCCGGGATTGATGAGCTTGCAGAAGGTGCGATTTTCAACAGGATCGAATGCGGCAAGCTCGATGATCCGGTCCTTGTCATTGCGAACTCCGGTCGTTTCGGTATCGTAGTAAATGGGCCGCAGCGCTTTTGCCATAACTCTTCCTATGCTTGTAATTAAGGCGATTATAGACAAACGCAAGAAATAATTGCATGGATTCCTTTGGAGGTGTATGACTTTTGGGATGTTTTCACGGAGGATCCCATGAAGAGAATGATTTATGCTCTCATCGCTGCTGTTTGCACCGTTGCGGCATCGGCGCCCGTCCATTCACAGGATAACGAACCGATCGCCAATTATGAGGTTTTATTTTCTCCGGAAGATCAGGTTGATGACAAATTGATCTCTTTGATCTCAGCGGAAAAGAAGAGCGTGAGAGCGGCCGTCTATTGCCTCATGCATCGCGGTATTGCCAAGGCTCTCATCGATGCGCATAAGAGGGGAGTCAAGGTGGAAGTGATCGTCGATCCCTATTCTATCAAATCCCGCTCACCGGTGAATAAAATGGGTGCGGAGGAACTTTCCGTGTTCGTTTGGAACCCCCCTGAGCAAATCAAAGAGTCCAGAAACGGAAAAAAAGTGAAGCAGAAGAAACCTCTGATGCATGACAAGTTTTGCGTGCTTGGCGACAGCACAGTATGGACCGGGTCGTTCAACTTTACTTTTGAAGGAGCAAACAGAAATCGGGAGAATGTCGTGGTCCTCGAAAATGCCCAGGTTGCGGCTAAGTACCTTGCCGAGTTCGAGAGGCTCAAAAAAACCGGGTGCATCTCTCTGAGCGACTACCTTGTCAGAAAGAACTGATAAACAGAGTGTAAAATCTACTTTTTACTTCTCATTTTTCCCTATTGAAGTTATCCTTTTTTCAAATTTATTGAACTGGAGTTTTCCATGTTGAGATTCTCCCTGGCCGTGCTCTTAGCGCTAGCGGGTGTCGTTTTTACCGGCTGCTATCAGATCCATTCCGATGACGATCTAAGGACGATCCCGGTGACCAATAACCCCAATATCGTCCCTAGCGGGGGTCAGAGACTTCCCTCAGCACCCATGTGATTGATTTAATTCAAAAGCTTGGTTACCTTTATGAAAAATCTGGATAACTCATAAACTGTTGGAAAATGAAAAAAGAATCTCCCGTTAAATATCATTTTTATCCCAGCGATGCCACTCAGGTAATCGCCCATCTCGGAAAGGAAGCGCTTCTCCAGCAGTTAAAAAAAATGTTGCTGATCCGTAATTTCGAGATCCGTTCCGAGGCTGCCTATCTTCAGGGCAAGATCGGGGGTTTTTTCCACTCCTACATGGGGCAGGAGGCCGTTCAGACGGCCGCTGTTTGTTCGATGGGGGTCGACCAATGGTGGTCGACCACTTACCGCTGCCATGCTCTGGCTCTCCTATTGGGCGCTACTCCTAACGAATTGCTCGCTGAACTCTTCGGTAGGGAAACGGGGAATGCCAAGGGGCGCGGCGGATCAATGCACTTTTTCACCGAACGTCTGCTCGGCGGGTTCGGAATCGTCGGCGGTCAAATTCCTATCGGCACCGGCGCTGCCTTTACAATTAATTACCTCAAATCGGTGCCTGAGCTTAAAGGCCGCAAAAATTGCGACGTCTCTGTCTGCTTCATGGGCGACGGCGCTGTCGCGCAGGGTTCATTCCATGAGTCGCTGAACCTAGCCTCCCTTTGGGATCTTCCCTGTATTTATGTGATCGAGAACAATCAATGGGGCATGGGTACGCACGTCAATCGCGCCATCTGCGTCGAACCAATCGCGGAAAATAAGGCTGCGAGCTTCAACATGAAGAGCTATACCTTTGACGGCATGGACTTCTTCAACTGCTACGTTGGTTTTAAGCATGTGTTTGAGGAGATGAAGAAAACCTCCCGTCCCGTCCTCATCGAAGTCGTCACAGAGCGATTCCGAGGACACTCCATTTCTGATCCTGCCGTCTACAGATCCAAAGATGAATTGAATACCTGCATGGCCAGAGACCCGCTCATCATCATGTTCAAGAACCTCGAGAGCGCAGGTCTTCTGACTGAAGAGCAGTACCATGAGATGGACAAAGAACAAAAGGACATCGTCATGGCAGCCGTGAAATTTGCCGATGAGAGTCCCTGGCCCGATCCGATTACCCTCGAAGAAGATGTTTTTGCCCCATAAAATGGGTTTTGAATCATGCCCATACAAGGAGAGAAAATGGCGATGCAGTTAGTGGAGATGCGCGAAGCGATACGACAAGCGATCGATGAAGAAATGCAGCGCGATCCCACCGTTTTTGTCATGGGTGAAGAAGTCGCGGAATACAACGGCGCCTACAAAGTCACTAAAGGGATGCTCGATAAGTGGGGTCCTAAGCGCATCATCGACACTCCGATCGCAGAGCTAGGCTTTGCCGGGCTTGCCGTCGGCGCTGCGATGACCGGCCTTCGCCCTATCGTCGAGTTCATGAGCTTCAACTTCTCGTTCGTCGCGATCGACCAGATCGTCTCCAACGCGATCAAAATGCATTATATGTCCGGAAGCCGTTTCAACGTTCCGATCGTGTTCCGCGGACCTAATGGCGCTGCCGCGCAGGTCTCCTCCCAGCACTCCCATTGCGTCGAGGCGATCTATGGCAACTTTCCAGGACTGATCATTTTAGCCCCGAGCAACCCCTATGATGCCAAAGGGCTTTTAAAATCGGCTGTCCGCAACAACAATCCCGTTCTTTTCCTCGAGTGTGAACTTTCCTACAACGACAAGATGGAGATCCCGACAGAGGAATATCTGATCCCGATCGGCAAGGCCAAAGTTGTGCGCGAAGGCAGACATGTGACGCTTGTCTCGCATAGCCGGATGGTTCAATTGTGCAGCCAGGCGGCCGAAGAGCTTGCGAAGAAGGGGATCACAGTCGAGCTGATCGACCTCCGGACTGTCAAGCCGCTTGATATCGCCACGATCGCCCAGTCCATCAAAAAGACCCACTGTTGCGTCCTCGTCGAAGAGGGGCATATCTTTTCCGGAATCTGCGCAGAAGTCGGCTTTCAGATCATCGAGCATTGCTTTGATGAACTTGACGCACCCCTTGTCCGCGTCTGCCAAAGAGAAACGCCGATGCCCTATTCCAAAACATTGGAAAAACAGACGATGCCGACCAAAGAACGGATCATTGCTGCAATTGAACAAGTTTTAGCCTAAGAGACTGACTATGCCTTTTACCCTGACGATGCCGAAGCTCTCACCCACTATGGAAGAAGGGACCATTGCGAAATGGCGCAAAAAAGAAGGCGATTATGTCAAAGCAGGTGACGTCCTCTTTGAAGTGGCCACCGATAAGGCCACTGTCGAGCATAGCGCGCTGGATGCAGGGTTTATCCGCAAAATCCTTATCAAGGAAGGGGAATCTGCCATCGTGAACCAGCCCCTTGCGATCTTTACTGAAAAGCAGGACGAGAGCATCGAAGGCTACAAGCCGGAAGGGGAACTCCCGAAAGCCGCCGAGCCCAAGGCGGCCGCTGCCGAAGCTTCCGCTAAAGAAGCCGCTCCTGCTGCTAAACCTGCCGCTGCCGGCGCCATGATGCAGCCCGCTTTCGTCCCTGAGCCCCCACTGACCAAGTATGAATTCTCAGGCCCTGAAGGAGAGATCGAAGGACGCATCCCTGCCTCTCCGCTGGCTAAAAAATTGGCGCAGGAAAAAGGGATCGATCTGACAACAGTCAAAGGAACGGGCCCTCACGGAAGGATCATGAGCCGCGACCTGGATCTGGGACAGCCCTCAGGGCCTGTCACCTTTGGCCGCAGAGAAACCCCGACAATCGCTCCGGGCACCTACGAAGAAATCCCTCTTTCCCACATCCGCAAGATCATCGGCCAGCGTCTCCAGGAATCCAAGACATTCATCCCCCATTTTTACACCACGCAGGAAATCCTCGCCGATAAAATGGTCTCCTTGCGTGCAGAGTTATCAACAGTAGGCCTTAAAGTCTCCTACAACGATTTCATCCTTCGTGCGACAGCTCTTGCCTTAAGAGAACATCCTAATGTGAATTCCGGGTTCAACTCAGTGAATCAGTCGATCATCCGTTTCAAGACGATTGACATCTCTGTAGCAGTCAGTGTTTCTGCCGGCTTGATCACACCGATTATCCGCCATGCCGATTTTAAAAATCTCGGACAGCTCTCACAGGAGATGAAGGTCCTTGCCGCAAAAGCGCGCGACGGCAAACTCATGCGCGAAGAGTATACCGGTGGATCCTTCACCGTTTCCAACCTGGGGATGTTTGGGATTTCCGAGTTCGTAGCGATCATTAACCCGCCTCAGGCGGCGATCCTTGCCATTGGAGGACTTGAAGACCGCGCTGTCGTCAAAGAAGGGCAGGTCGTGCCAGGTAAGACGATGAGGATCACCCTGTCCGCCGACCACCGCGTTCTTGATGGCGCCGATGCTGCCAAATTCCTCAAGACAGTGCAAAAGTATCTCGAGAACCCTTCTCTTTTACTTCTATAAGAGAAAGCCTAAAGCCACTTCTTGCGCCTAAAGATGATCAGTGCCACTGCCGAGCAGATCGTGATCATCGATAGGATCAGGGCGAATGCGTGCGCATGCTTCATTAACGGAAGATCGATGTTCATTCCATAGATGCTTGCGATCATCGTGGGAATGTTGAAGATGATCGTCAGAGATGTGAGCAGTTTGATCGTTTTGTGGAGATTGTTCGTGAAAAGGATATTGTACGAATCCCGCAAGCTGCGGATCGTCTTGACCGCAATCGAGCATAAAGTCTCCGATTGCTTGACGGCGTTCAACAAGTCTTCCAGCTGCTCCTGGTCCTTCTCATAGAGATTCGTATACCTTCCTGAGGTGATCCCCTCCAACACCCCCCGCGTCGGCTCGAGCGTGGAAAGGTACTGGTTCAGTATCTCCTCGTTCCTCGTCAGGACGGCGATATCATCGCTCTCCACATTCGCCATCTCCTTTTCCTGGTCGAGGACGTTGTGTCTGACGCGCCTGATATGGGAAGTGAATTCCTGGGTGATGCGCAGCAGCAGGTTGATCATCAGCTTTGAGCGCTGCAGTGTGGAAAATTTCCCTTTTTTGCTCACGAAGCTGCGGATCAGATGGTTTTTTTGCGGAGAGATCGTGATGAAGTAATGGGTCGTGAGGATCATGGTGAAAGTGGTTGTATAGAGTCCGACTGCCACGTCATGTTCGACAGGGTGGCGGGTAAAGATCAGTACGTGGTTGTGGATCTTTTCGATGCGGGGGACCTCAAAACGGTCGAGGCTGTCCTGCACATCGGTGATCTCAAGGCCAGTCAGCTGGCAGATCTCGTCCAGATCGCCGCTTGTGGCCTCATCGATATGGATCCAGCACCCTTCTTTTGGGGCTGGGAGAGAGAGGAAGTTTTCCTCTTTGGCTGTCTTGAAATAGTATTCGATCATCGCCGGCTCCCGGGGACACCGACGGTCTCCCTTCCCTTACCCTATGGCAGATGAGCGATTTTCTGTATATACTTGGGAGTAATCTAAAAAGTCACACGAAGTCTTTATCCTGAAAGCTGCATCCAGGTCGGTTGCCGGAAACGGGATAGGAGAGGCATCTTCACGAACGCAAATTTGATTAGTGTAGGTTCCCGATGTTTTTGTGCATGCCAAGTTTAGGTTTAATGATTTGAATAGTGTGTTTTGTCATGAGAACCGCCCATCAGACTCATACTCAAAGCAAACATCAAAATTAATAGAGTAATGGCAATGGCCGCCTGTTGCTTTCGATCTAAACTTAAAACTGTCGACGGACTCGTTCTTGGAACGATAGCAGTCTCTTCGACACGTTTATCCGTAGCGGAAATCTCCTCACGGGCGATCTTCGGAATTTGGTAGGTTCCAGTGGCGCTTTCGATAGAATCCGCGGAAATCTTGTTAATTAAAAGAACAAGGCCTGCGTTGATACCTTTCGATCCTTCCGACTGCGCGCTAAGATGGGGAGTACTTTGAATCAATTCTCCAAGTCGGAATAGATTCTGAAGAGCGCTATCTAACTTTTCTTTTGAATTCTTCGTAAAAAAGGCATTGAGAGCATCGTCGGTCATGATTCCTTGCTGATCTAATGTATCAGCAAGATTGATCAATAGGTCAAATCCTAAACTTTTTCGTAAGAGGGAGATGATTTCTTCGCATTGCTCGAATTGAAGGCCTAAGACAGGCCCATGTTCATCCTGATCTGCTTGTGCAGAGAGCTTCATGATCTTTTCAGCAATCATTTTTGCTTCAGGATTGCCTCCCATGATTTTATTGAGCAGATTTACAACAGCTCTGGCACCCCCTGTCTTAATGGCATCTCTCAGAATCTGTTCCAGCAGCATTTGTTCGCCGACCAGCAGGGCGGTTGATAAAATGGCTGAAGCATGCTTTCCAAACGACAAAGACGGAAGGGCGAGCTCTCCATTAATAGAAACATCAGGGAGCCGCTGATCTTTGGTCAATGATTCAAAACGTAAAAGAGGCATCCCTTTGTATTTAAGATCATAGGCGTACGCAATCGCTTTAGCAGTATTATGAAGCACCCTAAATGGATAGGTGAGCCGAAGGGGGATTTTCCTGCTTCGAGGGCTATTTTGTTGGGTTACGCGCAAGCTTTGAACCATTTCTGTAAGCAGCGGCCCTGTCAAAAAGTCTTCCATATTCTCGGGGTTGGAGAAGAATTCATTTACGCGTTGAAAGGATGTTTTGATCGAGCTGCCCATCAGCTTTTCCGGATCAAATCCATATTCTTTTTCCAGGTGATTGCAGACCTCGTACATCGCATTGAAGACCGGGCTTTGAGTGAACGCCCCAAGACCATTTTGGGGGCCTATTTCAAGCAGCTTCTGTTCCGGCGGGGTCAATTCATGAAATCCCCCTTTGGCAAGGTGGATTATTTTAAAGCAATCTTCCATTAAATGTTGGGGCAGGACCTTGTGGTTGTTCTGATGGACCATCCATCCGAGGGGAGCGTAGGATTCTTCTCCCGGAGTTTTGACGACAAGGCCATTAGGCTGAAAGGTCTGTTCATGCTGAGGATCCAATCCTGTCATGGACTTTTGAGAGAGTATGCTTGGAGAGCAGGTCTGAAGACGATTCCCAAGCACAACAACGGCGCTGCCTTCGAAATAATATTTTCCTTTCGAAAGAGCTTCGTCAATCCTTTCGTATTCTTCTTTCTTGAGGCCGGGAGGACAGCAAATGTAAGTAAACCCTTGAAGAACCAGTTGATTTGCAAAGCAGATCCCGGTGTGCCAGACGCTTGCATGGATTCTTTCCCAAAGGTGCTGCTCTCCACGCAAATTATTCCTATTGAAGTGAAACAGCCTCTGGCCGCGTTCATTCAACAACTTTCCTTTGCCAAGAGTCGACAGGGCGCATTTTCCAAGTTTAGCTGTCTGAGCCTGGCATACTGGAGACAAAGACCACTCGGAATCGGAAAAAACAGGCTCATCATCCCCTTTGGCTGTGCTCTCTACAGGATCCAATTGATATTCCTTTCGAGCTACTCCCTGAAGAAGATCCGATCTCTGGGATTGACCGTTGTGGAATCGAATGGCGAGTGCGCCAATTTGGCTGAAGCAGTAACCCAACTTTTCAGTTTGCGTTAAGGAGATCCGCTGGGATTCATCTCTTTCGCTTTTATCCGACTTGCTAAAAAACTCAGGGCTTCCGAATTTAGCACCATCATAATGTAAAGTAAATCCACTCATTCTAATTCCGTTTTTTTATGTTATTGAGTTAATAATTTTAATATATTAAATGATTTATTACAATTGTAATCTAATGTGATTTTTGCTGTAAAATGCTAATTATTAATCTATTGAAAGCCGGTAGAAAGTCTCTCCAAATTCTTTCAGAAAAATAGTGGGCAGAATGCTGTTGAGGGGGGGCAAGGGTTTCCTTGGCGTTCAAGCGGTAGTCTTTTACGCCTTGCAATAGTTATAAAACATTGAAAATGAGTTGTTTTTAGTTTTTCTCTTTAAAATGGCTTCATGCCCGTCTCCAAAAGGACTCAGCCATGAACAGGTTCGAGTGGGGCGGGATGGTGCGCCCCTTGGTAATGGCGGCATTCGAACTACCCAGAAAGGGCAGCGACTGAAGACATTATAAAAAGAGTCCTATTTTTAAATCGATCGTAGAACTGTCCTACACCGCCAGAGGAAACCATGCCTTCAAGGGCTGGGTTGCTATCTGGCTAAAGAGGTCATCTTGATCAATTCGCTTAGCCTCTCGAAAGGTTCCTATTAGCATAGTCGGTTGCCTTACTCGCAGATTGCGCTGTCGCCGTTCGCTTTGCAAGATAATTCATGATGGCTAGGGCTTTTTGATCAGGAGTTGAGCTTTGGCCATTTTGATCATGAAAAGCGTGCTCTGCGCTTCCCTGGTAGTCATTTGTCAGGGGTTTAAGGATATGATAGAGCTCGCCATAGATGGCGCTTTTAGCTTTTTCTGGCATCCTGTCAAAGCGACCGATCGCATCTGCAGCGACCTGTGGATTCGGGTCGATCAGCAAATCGGCGATCTGTTGAAAAACATCGTCATCTGAAATATTAAAATCCCAGAACCTGAACGTTTTATCCATAGCGCCTGAAATCAACTTACCCTCTGCAAAGGCGAGGGATAAAACAGAGGCTGTATGCCCTCTAAGGGTGTTCAAGCATTCATACGTCTCTAAATCCCAGATCTTGACAGTGCCGTCCACAGAGCCTGAAACCAGCATACCTTCGATGATGATCAAGGAGGTGACCCCGAGTGTGTGTCCTGTAAGTGTGCGTTCGCAGAAACCCGTTTCCAAGTTCCAGATCTTGATCGTCGTGTCCGAAGAACCTGAAATCAGCTTTCCTTCTGAAATGGCGAGAGAGTTTACCCAGTTTGTATGCCCTGCAAGGGTTTGTAATAATGCGCCCGTCTTTAAATCCCAGATGTTGATCGCGGTGTCGAAAGAGCCTGAAATCAATTTGTCTCCTGCTATGGCAAGGGAGGAAACAATGTCTGCATGTCCTGCAAGGGTCTGCAATAATGCGCCCGTCTTTAAATCCCAGAAGCTGATCATCGTATCGAAAGAACCTGAAATCAGCTTGTCCTCTGCAATGGCGAGGGAGGAAATAGGGTCTGTATGACTAAGGGTGAGTTCGCATAGGCCCGTCTTTAAATCCCAGATCTTGATCGTATTGTCATCAGAGCCTGAAATCAGCTTGCCTCTTGCAACGGCCAGGGTGGAAACAAGGCCTTCATGCCCTAGAAGGGTGCGTTCACAGAGGCCCGTCTCTAAATCCCAGATCCTGATCGAATGGTCTTCAAAGCCTGAAATCAGCTTACCTTCTGCAATGGCCAGGGCGTAAGAGTCTGTATCGACTGCAAGTGCGCTGGAAGCGTAGACTCCGTTTGTAAGATTTGAATGAAGGAGATGCTGTTCTCTATAGGCTTGCAGGTGAGTTTGCTTTTCAGTTTTTTTCGCACTTGGAAAATGGCGGCTCAATAACGGTTGCCATAAGGTCTCATCTTTCGCGATGTCCTGGATCTCCTTGCAGGTTCCGCTAATGCGGACAAGTTCTTGCGTTGAGAATTGGGAGAAGAGCCGCAATAGCATTTCATTGGGTAGGCTGAATAGAGGGGCATCCTGCGCTACTTGCGGAGGGGTTGCTGCAGAAACGGTACTTATTGTTAATGCTGCCATATTGATTTCATTTTTTTTTGTTGCTTCGATGCTGATAATTATATGTACTAAATGTTTATATAATGTTAATTTTATAATTTTTTATATGGTTATTGTAAATGCGTCCATCTGCAATCGTAATAACATGGAAACGCTTCATCTGGAGTGCATTTGAATAAGAAGTAATCGAATGACTATGAAGAGGCTGATTTGGAGTGGCGGAAAGGCTGACAGTCTATTTGAGCTGTCAGCCTTAAAGGAAGACCAAGGGTCTTATTGGGCGGGTCTATCGGCCCATGGGTAATGGCGGCATTCGACCTGCCAGAAAGGCGCATCGACTTTGCCTGTATAGAGAGAGCCCCATTTCCAATCGATCAGCGAGCTGCCGATGATAGGGTTTCCTCCATTGTGGGCTTTTGCTTTGGCGTCGTTGGGAGAGAGGATGGCGAGCAAGCTTAAGGAGAAGCCCTGCAATTGCGCTTTGAGGACGTCAAGATGGCGGTGGCTGTCTTGAGGCTCAATCGCAAGTGAGAACACATAAGAAGCGGCTTCTGCTGTGATCCGAACGCCTCCTTCAAGGGTTGCGGCAAGAGCCCAGGCTCTAGCTTTGATCTGATCTACGGGGTTGTCGATCGGATTCTGGAATCCATGGTCGAAGAACCAGCGCTCGAAAGGTACTTCCTGGCGCAGACCATAGCTTGCCGAGCGGAGTGTGTTGCCGAGAGAGGTGAGGACGCCTCGGATCCGATCGAATGCGGAGGAGAAGCGGGAGGCGGCATTGTTTGCGAGCTGGTTTGCTTGGCTGCCAAAATATTCCAGGATTGGGACAGGTCTTGTTGAATGTGCCATAAAACCTCTGTTTAAGTTTCTGAATTAAGTCTTAATTCTAAATCCTTGAGACGTTTTTCAAGCTCGTCGATTTGCTTGACGTAGTCCGTGATTTTGCGGAGGTGAACCTGCTGTCTGTTATATTCGGAAAGGTTCATCACAGGTCCGCCGGCGTATTTGCCAGGCTGCGTGATCGATTTGCTGACGCCGCCGCGTGTGGCGACCATGACGAAGTCGGCGATTTCGAGGTGGCCGACGACGCCTGCCTGGCCTCCGAAGACGACGTTCTTCCCGGTCTTGACCGAACCTGCAATGCCTGTCTGGGAGACAACGATGTTGTGCTGGCCGAGGTGGACATTGTGGCCGATCTGGACGAGGTTGTCGATTTTAGTGCCTTGGGCAATGCGTGTCATTTTGAAGCGCGCGCGATCGACGGTGGTGTTGGCCCCGATTTCGACGTCGTCCTCGAGGACGACAGTGCCTAGCTGTTCCAGTTTGGTATGCTGCCCTTTTGCATCGGTCGTAAAGCCGAACCCGCAGGACCCGATGACAGCTCCTGGCTGTAGGACGACGCGGTTGCCGATGGTGCATTTTTCGCGGACGGTCGAGTGAGGGTGGAATTGGCAATCCTCTCCGATGATGACGCCGGATCCGATCGAAACGGAGGCGCCGATCTTGGTGCGATCTCCAATGACAGAGCTTTGATCGATGACGGCGTAGGGTCCGACTTGGACATCTTTACCGATTTTGGCGCTCGGGTGGATGACAGCTGTTGGATGGATGCCGGTAAATCCAGAGAAATTGTCTGGGGAGATTAGGAGCGCTTCCAGGATGATCTGGAAAGCGCGGGAAGGGTCATCCGAGACGAGAAAGTTTTTTCCTTCCTCGGGCTGTGTTTGCCGATCGATGCAGATGACCCCAGCCTTTGTCTCTTTTAAAAGAGAGCGGTAACGAGGGTTGGCTAAGAAAGACGCGTCTTCCGGGCATGCGGAATCGAGGGCGTCGACTCCTTTGATGCAATAGTCAGGTGCGCCGATCAGGGTAGACTTTGTGAGCAATGCTAGCTCGGCAAGAGTGAATTTCTTAGGTTCCATACGTTACTTTTTTGCTTCCGTTTTTTGTTCAACAGCAGGTGTTTCAGCAGCCCCTGTTTGTTTTTTTGAATCTGTTGCGAAATTTTTGTCCATCTCGGCGATGACGAGGTTCGTCACATCGAGGCCTGGAGTGTAGTAAAAGCAGGCGTCTTTGTTGACGACCATATTGAGCTTCTTATCCTTGGCAACTTTCTCCGAAGCGGAATTGATGCTTGTGGAGAGCGTTTGGATGATGCGCATGTTGGCCTGGTTCATCACCTGGTAGTACTGATTCTGGTAGCGGCTCATTTCTTCGTTGAGGGTGCGGAATTTATTTTTGAGGTCTTCTTCCGCTTCAGGGGAAAGTCCATCGAGATATTCTGGATCGTTGAATTTCGCTGCCAGGTCATTGAGCTGTTTTTCTGTGTCTTCAAGGAGAGTCGCCATTTGTTTTTTCAGGGACTCGAAAGAGGCCTGCTCCTGCTTCCCGAGTTTGGAGTCGGAGACGCAAGTGCCGAAATTAACGATGCCGAAGTTAGGTGCAGCCTCAGCGCTGAAGGCAGCTGTGGAGAGGCACGTAGCGGTGAGAAGGGTCGAAATAAAGCGGCGTTTCATGTTGTTTTCTCCTTGTTGTTCAGTTTCCTGTCATTCAAGCAGGAAATGTTGTTGTAAGTAGACACTAGAATTGTCCTCCCATTGAGAAGAAGAACTTGCGCACTTCGCTATGTTCGTCGCGGTTGATCGGGAATCCCATTCCTAGGATCACAGGGACGCGATTGATGAGTTCCAGGCGGGCTCCGAAACCGGCGGTGCATCTGAAGGTCGAGAAAGTAAAGCTTTCCAGCGCGATGCTGCCGGCGTCAGCGAAGACAAAGCCGTCCATGAAGGGGAAGATCTCGTGCAGGTACTCGATCGAGAGCACTGTTGCAGAAACTCCTCCTTTTGGATCGCCCCCTTTGAAGTGGGGCCCTAAGTCGAAATCGCGGTAGCCGCGGACGGAGTTGAGGCCGCCGATAAAGAAGCGTTCGCTCAATGGAATATCTTCGGGAGTGTCAGTCTTGAAGAGGGGTTGAATGAACCGCATGTCCCAGCGGTACTTCATGATCCCGTGCTTCCACAGCTGCGTATAGTAGCTGTTGACATAGGCCAGGCGCAGGAAGTTATAGTCTCCCCATACGCCGACCATTTCAGCCTCAAGAGAGGAGCGGAAGCCGTTGTGCGGCTTGACTGCGCTGTCAGTTGAGTCGAATGAAATAGACGAACCGATCCCTGAAATGACCCCTTCGTGGCCGCCCTGTTTGCGCTCCTGCTTTGAAGAGTGTTTCGGAACGTGGATCTGGGAGTTGCGGAAGCGGTACTTGGTGCCGAACGTCCAATAGTAGTTCAATGGATACGAGGCATACAGGGAGAATCCGAACGTGTTGATGTCGTAATCTTTTGAGATCAGCGTGCTATGCGATTCGGAGACGTCGAAACCGACCCTCCATAACGTGTCCCTGAAATAGGGCGTCAACCAGGAGATTGTATACGTTCTCTGCTTGGCGCCAAGGCTGGCTCTTGCATGGGCATATTCGCCGCCCCCTCGGAGTGAGGAGAGGCCGTCTTTAAAGACGCGGGGGATCCCTTTGTAGTTGAAGTTACTCTCGGAGAGGTCAAGGCCGCCGAAGACATCGTCCGCACTGGAAAATCCGAAGAATAGGCTGATATTGCCTGTCGTCGTTTCCTCGACTTCGATGTAGACGTCGCGGTAGTTTTCGCCGAGGGCCTGGTCGTCCTGTGTGCGGACAGCATAGACGTTGACGCTCTTGAAGTAGCCCATGTTCTCGAGGCGGTGCTGCGTCGCTTTGAGTTTCGCGCTATCAAATGTCTCGCCCGGGACAAGGAGCGACTCGCGCAGGATGACGTGCGCTTCGGTCTGGACGTTGCCGAATACGCGGACCATGCCGATCTTGTACTGCTGGCCTTCTTCGATGTTGTAGTAGACGTTGTAGACAGGCTCATTGGGTTCGAGCTGGGTCTCATACTGGACGCTGGCGTCGATGTATCCTTTGCGGCCATAGAGATCTTTGATCGACTGCATCGACTGGCGCAACTTATCCGGAGAGTAGACTCCTCCGGGACGAGCGGAGAAAACAGTGTCGATCTCTTTGTCGGTGAAGAGGGTGTTTCCTTTGAAAGTGATCTTCCCGAAATGGAAGACAGGTCCACGTTCGGCGTTGATCTCGAGGATGATTTTCCCTTCCGTCTTCGCTTCTTTGACGCGGATGTCGACTTTCGCGTCGGCGTAGCCGCGGTTCTGAAGGTAATTGACGATCGTCAGCTTGTCTTGTTCGAGCGCTTCTTCATGGTAGCTTCCGGTTCCGGTCAGCCAGCTGGTGAAGAGATTGTATTTCTTGGTGTAGATCATCCCTAAGATTTCGCTGCGCTCAGCTTTAGTGAACCCTTTGAAGACGATATTGTCGATCTTGCCTGAACGTCCTTCGCGCACTTCGATCACGACATCGACTTCATTTGTTTTCGAGTCGGGAATGACGGCGTATTGAAGCTGAGATTCGAAGTACCCCTTTTTGACGTAGAATTCCTTCACTTTATTGAAGGCTTTGTTGAAGGCCTGACGGTTGAAGACGGCTTTGGGCTTGACGCCCAGTTCTTTTTGGAGGGTTTTCGTCTTGATATGGGTGTTGCCGCTCCATTTGATGGTGCGGATCATGGGACGGGGCCATACCTTGATAGTCAGGTAGACCTCTCCATTGTTCACCTGGATATTCGGCTCGACTCTGTCGTACTCGTCGGAGAGAGCTTTCAGGTCGCTGTCGAATGTCATCTGGGAGAAGGGGTCGCCGACCTTGGTCTTTAATCGTGAAATGACTGTTTTCGGGTCGAAGGAGGAGTTTGGAGGAAGGTTTTCCGCTTGGATGTCGATATTGGCGATTTTACGGTCTTCGAATGCCTCGACAGAAGAAGGATAAGCTGCCATCACAGAATGCATGGGGGCGCAGGTGAAGGCGATCAGAGATAGATAGACGAGAAGTTTTTTGCTCATGTTGAGTATTTCCGCTTGGCGTTCGAGTTTCACAAACATTCCGACTGGACTTTGCCGTTGGATGAGTTGCGTTCCGTCTATTGCATTCTTCCAGAAGGAGGAGCTCTAGCAAGAAATCAACTCCCTCAAATGGTAAAGTCCAGTTTGAGTTGGCCGATTATAAAGAATCCAAAGGAATATTTGCAAACCGAGAGGAAACCAGCGGGTGGATTTTTTTATGACGACAACTAAAAAGTTTGCCGACCTGTGAGGGCTCGTGCCAGAGTCCCGCCATCGACAAAGTCCAGGGAGCTGCCGATGGGGATGCCGAAGGCCAGTCGGGAGACGGGGAGTCCCCAGTTCTGGATCTGTTCTTTAAGAAAAAGGGAAGTGGTGTCTCCTTCCAGGGTAGAGTCGAGAGCGATAATGATTTCCTTAGCCTGAAGAGATGTGATTCTTTTTTTTAAATGTTCGAGGTTTAAATGTTCAGGGGTTTTCCCATCGATAGGAGACAGGAGTCCGCCAAGTACATGGTATAGTCCGCGATAGGCGCCTGTTTCATCGATGGAGTAGGCATCCCTGGGATTGGCGATGATGCAAAGCTGGGACTTGTCCCTTGCTGGGCTGTGGCAGAATGCGCACTGGCCGCTGTCTGTGAGGCAATGGCATTCAGTGCAGTGGGTGATTTTTTCTTTTAAATGGGAAAGGAGGGACGCAAACGTATGCAGTTCCGCCTCTTGCCAGTTGAGCAGCTGAAAGGCGAACCGTTCTGCTGTCTTTGTTCCGACGCCGGGCAGTTTTTTAAGAAAGGCGATCAGATGGATGAGGTCGACGGGGTATTTGGCCATGGCGGTAGAATCCTTTTTTTATTTAAGGGTACTAGAGAGGAGATTTTTCCTGAATCAGTCTTTGTGTAAAGATTAAAATTAAAATTATTAGTGTAAATTTGGCTCGAAATAAAGCTTTTCATTTTTATATGGGCTGGGGTAAAATTGCTGCTGGTTTACACTTAAATTTTTGTATTCATGAAGACATTTGCAAAAGCTCGAATTATAGGGACCGGCTGTTATCTTCCGGAACGGATTCTGTCCAATCAGGACCTCGAAAAAATGGTCGAGACTTCTGATGAATGGATCGTTTCGCGCACTGGTATGAAAGAGAGGCGCATCGCCCGCTCTGACGAGTTCACTTCCGACATGGGGTATGCGGCGTCCCTCCGCGCGCTCGAAGCGGCTCAAATCCCTGCAGAAGAGATCGACCTTATCCTGGTCGCCACTTTGACACCCGATTTCGTCTTCCCGAGTACTGCCTGCCTGCTGCAAGCACGCCTCAAAGCTGTGAACGCCGCGGCCATCGACATCCAGGCTGCATGCACAGGATACATTTACGCCCTTTCCCAGGCCAAGGCCTATATTGATTCCGGCCTGTATAAGAACATCTTGATCGTCGCCTCGGAAAAACTCTCTTCGATCGTCAACTATAAGGATCGCAATACCTGCGTGCTGTTCGGCGACGGAGCTTCGGCGTGCATCGTCTCCAGCCGCGGCAAAGGTCTCGTCATCCAGGACGTCCGGCTCGGCGCAGACGGCGAGCTTGCCGAACTTTTGATCCTACCCGCAGGAGGCTCGCGCAATCCCGCAACGTGCGATACTGTCGCCTCCGAACTTCATTACCTGAAGATGGAAGGGAAAGAGGTATTCAAACACGCGGTCAGGCGCATGGAATCGGCCTCCAAACAGTGTCTTGACTGCGCCGGACTCACCGAATCCGACATCAGCTGGCTCATCCCGCACCAGGCGAACATGCGCATCATCGAAGCGATCGCCAAGCGTTTCGCGGTTCCGACAGAGCGCGTCTATCTCACGATCCATAAATATGGCAACACATCCGCATCCTCGGTCGGTATAGCTCTTGACGAGCTCTTGCGGGAAAAAGGTGTCAAAGACGGAGAGAATATTCTTCTCACCGCGTTTGGCGCCGGACTTACCTGGGGAGCATCCGTGTTGACCTGGACAGATGAGGATTCCCATGAGTAAGAAATTTGCTTTTCTCTTTCCCGGCCAAGGGGCTCAATATCCAGGCATGGGAAAAGATTTTTATGACCAGTTCCCGATCGCCCGTCAGACATTCGAAGAGGCAGACGAGTTTCTAAGCCGTCCATTCTCAAAACTTGTCTTCGAAGGACCTTCCGATGAGCTGACGCTGACGAAGAACAGCCAGATCGCCATCTATATTGCCAGCATTGCTGCACTGCGTGTCGTCCAGCAGCAATTTCCCGATCTGAAACCATCTGTTTGCGCAGGCCTTAGCCTCGGCGAGTACACCGCGCTTACAGCTGCTGGCAAGATCGCTTTTACCGACTGCCTCGACCTGGTGCGCACGCGCGCTGAGGCGATGCACATGGCGTGCGAAGAGACAAAAGGGTCGATGCAGGTCGTCCTCGGCATGGCCGAAGAGGCTGTTGAGACTGTCATCCGGGCACTCAACCCTCCGCATCCCGTCTGGGTCGCAAACCTCAATTGCCCGGGTCAGGTCGTCATCGCCGGTTCGGTTGAAGCCTTAGTCATAGCGGGAGCAGCCCTCAAAGAAAAAGGGGCAAAGCGGGTCTTGCCTTTAGAAGTTTCCGGCGCGTTCCATAGCGGACTGATGCGCTCGGCCCAGGAGAAGCTCGCTGCTAAAATCGCAACTGTCCCGTTTCAGGAAAGCCCGATCGAAATCGTGATGAACGTCCCAGGCGATATCGTCGCCTCCGCCCAGCAGATGCGGCAAGTGTTGATCGATCAGGTCGCCAGCCCTGTCCGTTGGGAAAAAGGGATCCGCAAAATGATGGAGAGCAAGATCGATATCTATGTGGAAATGGGCCCGGGCAAAACACTCAGCGGTATGAATAAAAGGATCGGCGTGGCAGAGCCTACCTACAGCATCGAGAAAACTGCCGATCTGCAAGAGTTAAATAAACTGATGGAGTCTTATGCAACTGTTGAAAGCTAAGAAAGCTCTGATCACCGGTGGAACCGCAGGGATCGGCAAAGAGATCGCAATCGCATTTGCCAAACAGGGAGCCGATGTCGCGATTTTTGGAACGAATGAAGAGAGGGCAGCCGCAGTCCTGGCTGAACTCGAACAGTCCCGCCTGACCCCTGAACAGCGTTTCGCCTCTTTCATTGTCAACGTCTCTGAAAAAACATCTGTTGAAAGCACGATCCAGCAACTCATCGCGGTTTGGGGACAAGTCGACATTCTTGTCAACAATGCAGGGATCACTCGCGACGGACTCCTGATGCGCATGTCGGAAGAGGATTGGGACCAGGTTATCGATGTGAACCTGAAATCGGTTTACAATACATGCCAGGCGCTCGTGCGTCCGATGATCAAAGCCAAAGGCGGCAAGATTATCAACATCTCCTCTGTTGTGGGCTTGACAGGAAATGCCGGACAAGCCAATTATGCTGCATCAAAATCAGGGATGATCGGCTTCACAAAAGCTTTAGCTCAGGAGCTTGCAACGCGCAATATCTGCGTCAATTGCATCGCTCCGGGATTTATCCAGACTCGTATGACCGGTGCCCTCAATGATGGGCAGAAAGAGGGAATCCTCAAAAAAATCCCGATGGGACGAATGGGAGAACCTCAAGACATCGCTAACGCGGCTGTTTTCCTCGCCAGCAACCTCTCTGACTATGTCACTGGTCAGGTTCTCACGGTTGACGGCGGGATGGTCATGTGATGAATTTTTATTAGTAACAAACGTAAAGGAACGCCTATGTCAATTCAGAAAGAAGTCATCGATATCGTCGTTGAGCAACTCGGTGTCGATGCCAATGATGTCACACTAGAAAAGTCTTTCGTAGAAGATCTGAACGCAGACTCTCTTGACTTAACTGAGCTCATCATGACATTCGAAGAGCGCTTTGGTTTCGAAATCGCTGAAGAAGAAGCTGAAAAGCTCAAGACTGTAGGCGATGTCGTCAATCACATTCAGAAGAAAAAAGGTTAATCCTTCCCTCTTCCTGTCCCCTCGTAATGGCTTAATGCGTGAAGCATCGGCTTTCCGGGGGGATTCTCTTATGATTCTTCAGTATGCGGAGCTGTCCTGAGCTCAAAACTCAAGCAATGCGGACCCAACTGCGATGTGGGACTGTTTAGGTCATGCATCGCCTCTGTAAAGTCGTTGTCGTCCTCAGGAGACCTCCCTGCGAAATATACCGCGATATTCTTGCAATGGCGATTTAAAAATTCGACATAGGCATCCATCAATATCCCTCCCAATTTTCCGCCTGTCTTTGCACCTGAGGCGATGTAATAGTAGTGTTTTGTTTTTGGGGAAAATCCGGTCAGGCAATTCAGAAAGTTTATGTTTTGTGTTTTGAGTGCGGCATTATATCCATAAAATGCTCCCGGGGTGGGGATTAAATGGAATCCTGCTTCTTGCAGTTCTCTTTTGACTTCTCCCAGCACTGGCTTTAATTCGTTGCCGAGCTTTGCTGTCGTCGCTATGAAGTGCTCGAGCTCAGAGATGTCGACCTCCGAAATCTGCAGCGCAACAGCATTCTCGTTGATCATATTTAGCACTGCAACCGCCTCGTCAAAGTCCTGAACAAAAAGGGATCCTTTTGGCCCTGGAGCTATCATCAGATCAAGATGGTAGGCAGGCTGCTCTACAAAGACGACTTGCTCTGCACTGCATCCAATTTCCGCGGGAAAAATCCTGTTTTTCACAAATTCATGCTGGGCAAGGTATCGGGTGGCGATCGTGCGCCCCTTTACTTTATCTGCCTGCGTATCAAAGGAGAATACCTTCAAGAGTCCCATCGCCGCCATTTCACGAAGGACGATCTCTATGTCATCATCGGTTAAGAGTTTGGAAGTTAAGGCTGCTTCCTTATCAATGAGGTCTGGAATTTTCCCCTCTAAATACAATTTGTTCACATCAGTTGAATATTTGCTGAGCAGAAGGCTCTCATTTAAATAGCTGGTGTTGGGACGATTAGGGTCAGGCGTCGCAAACCATTGATCTATGCGCAGAACTTGATGGGTCACAATGGATAGGTCTCTTCCAAAGACATAACGTGGTTTTCCATCCATTGCAGTGATCTCGAAACAATTTCCTCCTTCAAAATATAGGCGGGACTCTCTCTGCCTACCCTGCTCGAGCCCATCAGCTGTTCTCTGATGGAGTTTGGCTTTTGCGACATTGCCGATCGTCGATCCTATAAACGAGGGATGGCTTGTCAGAGCGGCTGAATGATTCTTGAGTAAATGGATACGCGAAACCATTCTTACGAGGGCATTTTGCAGACTGGAAGAACAGGAAGGCGTTAAAACATGGCCGTCTGCGGTAGAAAGCTTTGCATCGCGGATTGAGTAGATCGAATACTTTGGTTCTGAATGCTCAACTTTGAACCCTTCCAGTACTCCAATCTCCTTCACGTTTTCGAAGAAACAGCTGCTGAAGCCCTTTTTTGGGGTGCAGAAAAGGAGTTTTTCAATCACTCTCCCGAAGTCATTTTGTGTTGAATAGGTGAATTTGGACGGGTTCGCCTGGGTAGGAGATTGGCCGTAAAGATGGGCACAGGTCATTCTCACTTCATCGCATGCTGCTCTGGGCTGCATCGGAATTCTCAACGCGCTTGCGGGTAATGTAGCTGCCATTTGCTTCCTATGAAATTAGAGGTGGCAGTATAGCGGACAGTCGAGAATTTTAAAGTGGGAAAATGCGGGATGAAAATCAGAGGGCGATGTAGATGGCGATGAAGCCGTATTGCGCGACTTCTTCGGGTGTGCTCCATTTGGAGTACACCTTCAGAGCCTCCTCCATGGTTTCGACGCCGGGCAGGGCTTTCTCGACAGTGACGGCATTCAAGTACTCTTCGATGGAGGCGAACTTTTTGATGTCGGCACATTTTGCCCGGAAGCGCTGCTCTTTGCAGAAAAGCTCGATCGCATCCCCGGGGCGGATATTCTGGTACTTGGGAGAATTCTTTCTTCCTGTGAGTGGTTTGGCCCCGCTTCGAATAAGAGAGAACCAGGGCTCTTCGCATTCGATCATGTGCAGTTTTTGCTCCATATCAGTACAGATCGCCATTCTTGACTTCTACCCAGATATCGCGCGTTTCGTCTTCGGGGAGAACGTTGCGGATGAAGTGGTAATTTTTAAAGTCCTCTTCCGTCGATAGCATGATCTTGGCCGCTTCTTCGTCCATGTGCAGGATCTCAGGCGCATAGAGAGTGGATGGAAACAGGGCGAAGGTGTCGAAGTGGGTGGCGACCGATTTGGGGCTGCTCAGATAATTGATGAACTTGAAGACGAGTTCTTCTTTCTGGCTGGGTTTGGGGATGCAGAAGCTTTCGATTGTGATGAAGCTGCCTTCTTTGGGAACAACGAAACCGACAAAATCGAACTGACGTTTGGAGCGCCAGATGTAAGATGTGGAAGCGACGACGACAGCGACGTTCTTGGTGGCGAGAAAGTAATCTCCTCTGAAGTTGACGTAAGCGGCGACCCAGGGTTTCTGCTGGAAGAGAACTTCTTTGATTTCCTGTGTCTGAACAGGCGTCAAATTGTCGACCATTCCGTAGAGATAAAAGGAAGCGAACTCGACCGCTTCGATCGGGTCGTTGTTCATTGCGATCTTATATTTAACTACGTTGGGATCAAAGATCATGCCCCAGGAAGGAGGCGTGGGATGAAGCTTAAAATAATCTTTGTCGACGCCGAAGCCAAACAGCTCCCATTCGAAGGGGATCGAATAGGTATTATCCGGGTCGTAATAGTGGCCAAGGAGGTTCTTGTTTACTTTATCCCAGTGGACGAACAGAGATTTGTCGAGAGCCTTGATCAGGTCTTCTTTGATCAGGATGTTGACGGCGTAGTCCGATGGGATGATCAAATCGTACCCTTCGCCTTTGGTGGCTTTGAGCTTGACGATCAGTTCTTCGTTGGATGAGTAGTAGCTTAAATTGAGCTTGATGCCTGTTTCTTTCTCAAAGTCAGCGACTACGGAGGCTTCCAGGATGTCGCCCCAGACGAAGACGTTGATCGTGTTGTCATCATATTTGAGTATTTTCCACTTAGGCCAGTAGAGGCCGCAAAAAATAAGAGCGATCCAAATCACAATGACAGTGGTGCGAATGAAGAATTTTTTCATAGTTAGAAGATCCTCGTGCGCGATTTTTGTGAAATCGTGAAAAAGAGGAGCACGAGCAAACAGCTAAGCAATAGCAGCACCGCAGAAAGAGCGTTGACCATCGGCGAGATCCCTGCGCGCAGCATCGACAGAATGTAAAGAGAGAGCGTCTGCGATGTGCTGCCGGCGCAGAAATAGGAAAGAATGAAGTCGTCAAAAGAGATGATGAACACCAGCAGTCCGGTGACGATCAGCGAAGGGCGCAAAAGCGGGAGCGTCACTTTGAAAAAAGTCTGTACAGGTGTGGCTCCAAGGACAAGAGAAGCCTCTGTCATGCGGTGGTCGAGTTCCAAAAAACGGGCATAGACGATCGGGATCACAAACCCAAGGCCTAATACCGAGTGGGCCAGGACTAGCGTCGTCAGGCCGAGGGGTATCGAAACCAGGGTAAAGAAGCCGAGCAGTCCGACAGCCAGTACGGTTTCCGGAATGACCAGGTTGCCATAGAACAGATTGAGGAATTTGCCGATCCTTCCCCCTTGCGCGGCGTAAAAGATCAGGAAGACGCCCATCGTCAGGCTGATCCCCGTCGAGCAGAAGGCGACGATAAGAGAGTTAAGAAAGGAGGCCCATAAATGGGAGGCCTGGAAGAGCTCATGGTACCATTTGAGGGTGAATCCTTTCCATGGAGAGGGGAAGCTCTCCGTGTTGAAGGAAAAGACCAGGAGCACAGCGAGGGGAACATAGAGGAACAGGTAGGTCGCTGTGACGATGGCGATGGTTCCGAAATAGCCGAATTTTCCGCTTTTAACCATTTTGCCTCCCCGGGATTAAGCGATCGATAGCCCAATAGAGGATGACGGCGCTGAGCAGCAGCACAACTGATGCGACGAGAGTAAAGGCTGCGCCGAGCGATCCTGTTTCATCTCCAAGAATGTAATTCGCAACGACAGTGCCCACGAACATCTGTTTATCTCCTCCCATGAGTTCCGGGATCGCGAACTCGCCAAAAGAGGGGATATACACCAGGAAGAAGCCTGCTTTTAAGCCCCGTTTGGTCAAAGGGAGCATGACGCGCCTCAGAGTCTGGCCCCAGGTGGCTCCCAGGTCAAGCGACGCTTCGACGAGGCGCACGTCCATTTTCTCGAGGGAGGAGTAGAGCGGCATCACCATGAAGGGGAGATAGTAGTAGACCATCATGATCATGATCGCAAAAGGGGTGTTGAGCAGCTGCAGAGGCTCGGAGATCACACCGATGCCGCGCAGCAGGTTGTTCAAAAATCCCTCCTTCTCCAGCACGAAGAACCAGGCGTAGATATGGAGCAGGAAGTTGGTCCAGAAAGGAACGATCAGAAGGAATAAGAAAAAGTTCTTATACTTTTTTCCGACAAAAGCGATGAAGTAGGCGAGGGGATAGGCGATGAGCAGGCACAGGATGGCGTTGCTGAGCGCGAGCAGGAAGGAGGAGAGGATCACTTTCAGGTACAGCGGGCGCAGGAAGAAAGCGATTTTTTGAAAAGTGAACCCTTCGAAGACATCGAGTTCGGAAAACTGGAGTACGCTGGTGATCGCGAGGATTGCCAGAGGCAGATAGAAAAAGAGGACCTGCCAGATCATGGCGGGAGCGCCGATCGTGAAGGGCAGTTCGGTGGTTGGGGGATTGCGGAGGAATTTAATTTTCATTTTTCAAGGATCACCACGTTGTCTTTTTGCCAGTAAAGATTGACTTCGTTGTCATAATCGATCACTTCCTGCGGGAAGTGCTCCTCATTCTGCTCAAAGACCTGGATGCGGGCCTGGTTCTTGAGCAGGATGTTGTACTGGGTCGACCGGCCGTGGTAGACGATCGATTGAACGGTCCCTTTGAGGGTGTTGGAGAAGTTCTTAACTTCTTTTTTTGAGATGAAGATCTTTTCCGGGCGGAGGCTGATCATCATGTCGCACCCTTCTCTCATCCAATCCTTTTTCTGAGGAATATTGAGCTTGAAGCGCCCCAGTTCGGGGATCTCGATCTCTGGATCCGCTTCGAAGCCGCGCAATTTTCCGCTCAGGATGTTCGTAGTGCCGACGAATTTGGCGACGAATGAGGAGCCGGGGAACTCGTAGATCTCTTTCGGAGTCCCGATCTGTTCGATCTCTCCGCGGTGGTTCATGATCGCCATCTGGTCGGCGACCGTGAGGGCCTCGAACTGGTCGTGGGTGACGTAGACGAAGGTGGTCTTGAGCTTGTCCTGCAATTCGATGAGCTCGATCAGCATCCTTTCGCGGAGTTTGAAGTCCAGGGCCGCCAGGGGCTCATCGAGAAGGAGGACGTCCGGCTCGTTGACGATGGCGCGGGCAAGGGCCACGCGCTGCTGCTGTCCGCCGGAGAGCTGGCTCGTCAGCTTATAGATGTGGTTCTCGAGATGGAAAGCCTCGAGGATTTTTGTGACTCTCTGTTCGATTTCTTCTTTGGGAAGCTTCTTGAGCTTGAGGCTGTAAGCGACATTGTCGAAGACGTCGAGATGGGGGAAGAGGGCGTAGTTCTGAAAGACGATATTGATCGGGCGCTTGTGGATCGGCCAATCGGTGATGTCCTGATCGCCTAAAAATATTTTACCCGACTCCGCATTTTCAAGACCTGCGATGAGGCGTAGCAAGGTGGTCTTGCCGCAGCCGCTTGGCCCAAGAAGGGCGAAAAACTTTCCTGCAGGGATGTGCAGGCTGACCTCGGGGATAATGACTCCCTCGTTAATCGTTTTTTTTAACTTCTCGAGCTTTATGCTTCGCATCTCTTTGCCTTGCGTCCTCCAGGATTTTCAAAACATATATAACGTGTTATAAAAGCGAAATAATTTTATGGCCAACGGAGTTTTATTTCATAGCAAATTTAAGCCCTTTTCGAAAAAAATTGGCCAGATGGATTTTGGAGGGATATGGAAAGCGATTCAACACAGAAAAATCAGGGGGTCGAGCTGATCTTCAAAGAGGCTTTAGACACTACTGAGAAGGCATTTGTTGATAGAGGATTCGAGGAGCACGCCATGGCGACGACGGGCCATGACGGTTCGATCTCCCAGTTTGCGGTCGTCGCCAAGTCGGAAAATGTTCTTATCGGCGCCCTAACCGCCCGCCTGTTTTGGGGAAGCCTCCACATCCGCCACCTCGTCGTTGCGCCCGATCAAAGAGGGCAGGGGATTGGAAAAATGCTGATGGAGGCCGCGTTTGCCTATGGCCGTCAAAACAAATGCCGCTTCGCTAACGTGGAAACAATGAGTTTTCAAGCGTTAGATTTTTACAGGAGGCTGGGATTCAAGGTCGATTTTTCAAGAGAGGGATACGATTGCGGCTGCTCATTCTATTACTTGAGCCGGGATCTATGAAAAGCGCGCGAAATTTTTGTTTTTGCGAAATCCCTTTCTCTCATTAACATCGGCAACAATCCGCACTCTGTTTGAGCGTATGTATGAATTGCAGTATTCAACTCCACACTGTCCATCAAATGGTCAATCCAATACAATTAATTACATCTTGAAACCTGTGGTATACTGAAAATGGAACGTAGAAAACTTGTTATTGTCGGGTCTGGCCCTGCCGCTTACACTGCTGCCATTTACGCAGCCAGAGCCAATCTTGCTCCTCTTGTCTATGAAGGATTTTTCGCAGGCCCCGCCGGCGGCCAGCTGATGACGACGACCGAAGTGGAAAACTACCCAGGTTTTCCAGAGGGAGTGACTGGGCCTGCATTAATGGACAAGATGCGCAAGCAGGCCGAGAAATTCGGCACGACGATCTTGACAGAGGATGTCGTCGGCGTCGATTTTAACGTTAGACCTTTTATTGTGAAAGGAAGTCCGACGTGTGTCACGGCTGATGCAGTGATCATCGCGACGGGAGCGACCGCCAAGAGGCTGGATGTTCCTGGAGCCGGAGATGGGGAATTCTGGCAGAAGGGAGTGACCGCATGCGCCGTGTGCGACGGGGCGGCTCCGATCTTCCGTAATAAGGATCTCTACGTGTTCGGCGGCGGCGATACCGCGGTCGAAGAGGCAGTCTTTCTTACCAAATATGGAAGAAAAGTCTTCCTTGTCCACCGCAGGGGGGAGCTCCGTGCTTCGAAGATCATGAGCGAGCGCGCGCTCAAGCATCCCAAGATCGAAGTGGTCTGGAACCATGTGCTGGCCAAAGTTGAAGGGGACACTGTCGTGACCGGCGTTGTCCTTAAGGACGTCAATACAGGTAAAGAGAGCGCGCATAGCGCGGGCGGAGTCTTTTTCGCGATCGGCCACACTCCGAACACCGCCTTTTTGAATGGACAGGTCCAGCTCCATCCCAATGGCTATATCAAGGTGGTTGCCGGGACATCTTATACTAATGTCGAAGGGGTCTTTGCCGCCGGGGATGTCCAGGACCATGTCTATCGCCAGGCTGTCTCTGCAGCCGGATCGGGATGCATGGCCGCATTGGACGCCGAGCGCTGGCTATCGGAAAAAGGACATCTTCCTACATGAAGAGATCTCTTCTGAGCGCATTTGTGGTTTTAACGTGCCCTTCCTTTGCTTTGGAGACAAAGCCCTGGTTCGGAGATAAGTACGCTTTCAATTTTGAAGGCTCTTTTGCCTATTCCCGCTTTAACAAAGTCGAAGGCGCTTCAAAACAGCTTAGCGCACCTCTCAACAATCGCGACATCCTTCTGGATTTAGGCTTTACCCCCTATGAATTTTTCGACATGCAGATCGAGGGAGAGTTTGGAAAGACAAACGATGTGAACTGGGCCTTGCGGAGCGGCGCGCTGCAGGCACGCTTTCAGCTGCTCGACGATATCTCCGGAGATCCTGTCAGCCTGGCCTTTGGAGTGATCTTTAGAGGCGCGCCTGATCATTTTTTGAGGGACGTCAGCACCCCTTATGCTGCAGAGTTCAATACGGAATTGACTTGCTCTGTGGGCAAGGAGTGGTCGGAGAATGGAGTCTGGACGATGCGCACCTATGGGTTTGCCGCCATCGGCCAGGCTAACCGAGGGTATCCCTGGACCCGGGAGCTCCTGGTGTGGCAGTACAACCTAAAAGATACTCACCGCTTCACTTTCTTTGGCGAAGGGGATTTTGGCTTCGGAAACAGGCAGCATGTGAATGTGGATCATTTCAGGGGTTGGGGAAAATTCCAGCATCAGTCGATCGATTTAGGGCTCTCCTATGGCTATAAGATTGGTTTTTACGGGATTCTGACGGCCTCTTACGCGCATCGTGTTTTTGCCCATAACTTTCCCGAGCATGTGAATTTCTTCATGCTCTCTTACTGCCTTCCTTTTTCATTATTCTAGTTGATCTTCACCCAGATCGCGAATGCCGTGACGTAAAGCTGGCAATGGCTAATGGAGACCAGGATGGACGTCCCTTGTAGTTTTTTCCCCATCTTCGGCGAAAACAGGACGGAGGGTTTTCCATGGGCGTCATTGAGGATCTCGAAGTCGAGCCAGGAGGCGTGCTCCCCAAAACCTGTTCCGAGGGCCTTGACGACTGCCTCCTTGGCGGAGAAGCGTCCCGCGAAGTGGGGGACGGGATCTTTATGTTTCAGGCAGTAGTCCTGCTCTTTTGTCGTAAAGAGTTTGGAGAGCAGTCGCAGCCCATGCGTGTCGATGCTTTTGCGGATCCTTTCTATCTCGATGATATCGTTGCCGATCCCGATGATCGGCTGTGTCTCAGCGTTCGTCATCTAAGTCTTCATCTCCTTCATAGTCCTCAGAGAGGTTCTCTTCGTCAACAGCATTGCAGAAGATCATGCGGCCCGAGCTGGTGTGCTTGACAGAGAGGACTTTGGCATCGATCGTGTCGCCGATATAGTTGCCGCCCCCATTGACGACGACCATGGTGCCGTCATCCAGATAGCCGACCCCTTGGCGAGGCTCTTTACCGTAGCGCTGAATCTTGATCTTGATGAACTCGCCAGCCTGCATGAGAGGCTTGAGGGCATTGGAGAGAGTATGGATGTTGATCACGCGGATCCCTTCGATGGAGGCCATCTGGATCCTGCTGATATCGGCAGTCAGAAGGTTGGCGTCGAGAAGACGGGCCAGGCGGAGCAATTTTCCTTGAGTCTCTTTGACATCAGGGAAGTCGGTGTCGTTGAAGCGCAGCTCCAGTTCGGGAATCGCTTCGAGCTTCTTGATCACTTCAAGTGATCGGCGGGCTTTGGATTTGGTGAACTCGTCGCCGATTTCCGCCAGGGCGTATAGCTCTTTGATGACAAAGCGGGGAATGACGAGCTGGTGGTCTAAAAGTCCGGTGGCGGAGACGTCGATGATCCGCGCGTCGGAGAGGACCGAACTGTCGATGATGAGGTCTTTTTTCTTCTCTGTTGTGGGAGAGAACTTGACGAATGGGATGCTGACGTAGAGCTCGTCCGAGGCCCTCAGTGTCATGATCGTTCCTAGGTAAGTGCCGAAAAGGAAGAGGGCAATCTTGATGATTTCAAGGGTCTGCGGCTGCAGGATGATGGATACGCGGCTGATGTCGAGGACGGCGTCGAAGATGAGGACGAGAGCTTCTCCCATCAAATAACCGATAAAGATCCCGATGATGGCAATATTGAACGAGCGGAGATTGAACCTTTTGAAGGCCATGTCGAAGCCGATCAGCAAAAAGCCGAAAATGAGTCCAAGGACGATCCCGATCAGGGCGTTGACGTGGGCGGAACCCGTCGGACTGGAGAGCATAAATGTGGTCATAAAGAAAATGCTCAATACGACAAAGAGGCTGCGCATAAAAGCTAGCGAGATATTCATGAAATGTCTCCAAAGTATCTATTTTTAACAGCGTAAAAGCGGCTCATCAAAATTTTACATTTGTGCAATCTTTAAGAGTCTTTACTACAAACTCATTGTCGGATTGTAGAAAGCCCTTCCATTTTTGTCGATAAACTAAAATTTGATCTCAAATTCGCCTTCCGAATCTACGTCAGTGCAGTATTTTAGAGCTGATTAAGCACTAGGTTTCGAAAGTTCTTTGATATTTGGGATGCGTCAAAGACCCAGGGTTGAGATTCCTGTGGGCGGGCTCTATTTTGTTATTATAGGCCCACTTGGATGAATTTTGGCCATGGGCGGACTTTCACGCTGAAAATAACACTAAAAAAACCTTTCGATTTGCAGTGCTATGTCAAGTCTAAGGCAACCCGAAAACCAGTATCGGCATAACAGGTATGAAGATCCAGGAGTTTGCGGGCTGTGATAACAAGTTCCTCTGGAGGGCTGTTGTAAGAGCCTCCTTTGGCCACTCTATGTTCTCCAATTCCGTCGCTTGTCCATTCGTGGACGTTGCCGCTCATGTCATAGCAGCCAAAGGGGCTGGATGCGTTTTTGCTCTGGTAGCTCCTTCCTTGTTTTATGAAGACTGTGTCTCCGTTATAGAACCCGACAGGTGTTGTCCGGTTGTCTTTATACTCCTGCAGCTCGTCTCTGAAGTTGGCCAAGGACAGATCAATCTCATTTTTTCCACAGCCGTATGTATAGTAGCTGAGCGGCTCTGAAACGGCGCCGGAAGGCATCCCGGCCGCTTTTTCCCACTCTGCTTCCGATGGGAGTTTGAAATTGTATGTTGCGCAGTAGTCCTCAGCTCCCAGCCAGCTGACTTGGACAACAGGATGCTGTTCTGTGGATTTCAGCGGTTTAAAGGTGAGGCGTTCTTTAGAGGCAACGGCCTCAATTTGACTTGTCGGCGCTGCCCAGTGAGTTTTGCAAAGAACTCGGCCCTGTTTATTGAGAACGATCCCTTTCTCAGTAAGCTGGATATTGTTTTCAGAGTACATCTCATTGAGCCAGTCTGCAAATTGGGCATTTGTGACAGCGTAGACAGAGATTAAAAAATCGGGCAGTTCAATGGTTGACGCCTGGTCAATATTGTCTTTTTGAGAGGAAATACGCGCGAGGGCGGGCCCTGCTGGAATGAGGACCATCTCCTGGACCTTTTCTCCGCCGCCCATCGGGGCTTCCCCTTTTTGCCCTTCTCTGCTTTGCTTGGAACCTGACTTAACGCCGGCCACATTTTCTGAAGAGCGTTGTCTGTCAAGTGGGTAGATAAGGGCAATGTTGATGGGTGCTGTGAGTTCTTTTTTTTGCAGCTTTGCCGCAAGGGCAAGTAGATCAGCTGAAGATTGGATGAGTTGTGTCGCTTGTTGTGAAGATTTCTCCAGACCCAATTGTCCTGGCGCACCCGATAGAGGAAGGGGAGAAATGCTGGCTGCGGATGTTTTTTCTGCGGAGGGGGAAATAGATGGTCCCGACTGAGAAGAGGCCAATAACTCTGATTTTAACTGGGGTGCCTGCTCTTTTTTTTGTGATGCAGAAGCCGCGGATGGGGGTTGACCAGCGCCCTCAGCCTGTTTAGATTTGAGTGGTGTCTGATTGGCGAACTTGTCGAACTTGCTCTCTAATTGACGCTGCATCTTGTCCAGGAGATCATCAGATTGGACCTTTGCGATCAGCGCTGCATTGAGAAGGGGATCTGCTAAGACCTCATTTCCAGTTACTGTTGCAGGCTTGGCCTGGCCTTGCGGCAGTTGCTTTTCCATTTCTGCTAACTGTTTGAACATTGTGTCAAGCAGCGAGATCATTTTCTCTCTTTGTTCAGGAGGAATCGATTTTCCCTGGGAAATAGCTTGCTGGATCTGTGTCATTAATGTTGTCAATTCCCGACTGAGACCGGCGCACTGCTGCATATTTGAAATACTTTGTAAGAAGGAAGTCGAGGCTGGACCGGATTCCTGGCCGCCGTCGGATTTGAACAGAAGAACGGAGAGAGCCACTTGTTGAAAAATATCGCTCAGTTGTTCTTTCGAAAATCCGGTCAGCGGCGATGCTGCATCCTGGCTGCCTTTTGTAGAGAGAATAGGGACATCTCCTATGTTGGCAGAAATCGACTTGCTCCCGATGTCTGGCCTCTTAGGGGAAAGTGGAGGGGAGGCGTCCGAAGAATCTTTTGGCGCAGAGGGTGGCGGCATCAGAGATGAGGCATGTGCTTCTCTAGGTTGATTAGGGCCCCCTCCTTGCGGCTGAGCGAATTGCGCAGTCAGTTTTTCGCCATCCTTGGGTACCGCACCTTCTGGTATTGCCTGCTCCTGGGGTGGAGAGGCCGCTGACGCAGGTCTTGCTTCAGGCCCGAGCTGTCTTGGCTCAGGTTCAGCTCTCCTTGCTTCTTGAGACGGTGCTTCGGGCCTTCTTTGCTCAGGAGCGGCAGGTTCAGTTCTTCTTGTTTCAGTTTGAGTCTGCATTAATTCCGGCTGAGGGCGGCCGAAATCTTGTCTATTGGGACTGGAGGGTTGATCGCCCCTCATTGCCCTATATTGGCTCAGCAATTGGTCGAATTCTCTGATAATATGATGAATATCTGAGGCGGAATTTTTAAAGTGTAGCGTTCCTCTGCCTTGATGAATGTAACCGCTTTGAGTCAATATTTTTTGAATGACCTCCATCTTTTCATTTCTGGGAATATGTTCAAGTTTAGGAGGCCTGATGTTGGGTCTTTCATCAAAGTTGCTCGGGAAATTAGCCATTTTCCGCTGTTCCTTTTAGAATTAAATGAGCCTTTTAAACATCTGTTATCTGCTTGTTTCTATTTTTTCAACATGTAAGTGTCGAAATTAAATTGAAAGATAGTTTAATGAAGTTTGTTAGTTTTGGGCTGTTTTACCTTTTCCGGGAGCTTACAGTAAAGGTTCCTCAAAAAGGGGTTTATGCTATCCTTTAGCTAAAAGTTAAGGAGAGTTGCCATGCATTTGAGCAAAACAACATGGATTGCGATTTCAGGCGTGGTCTGGTTCATCGTCGGCGTCGGACTGCTGACCTTAGGTTTAAATTTTATCGTCTTCAAGGCGCAAATGGAGGCGCATGAGACCACCTCGCTGATCGCGAAAATGGCTCCGGTTGCTGGCGGCAGGGAACAGGCGGCGCTGGCCCTGATCACTATTGGCCTCATCATCGGCTTTATCAAGGGGCGCTTTGTGCTTGTCAAGACGGTGCGCAGAGTGGTGGAGAGGATCCTTAAGCTCGAGCTTCCAATCAAATTTTCCGAGGTTTACAGCAAAGGCTACCTCATTTTGATCGGCGGCATGATCTTGCTCGGAATGAGCATGAAGTGGCTGGGTCTTCCAGCTGAAGTGCGCGGACTCATCGACGTCGCCATCGGTTCCGCTTTGATGAACGGCGCGACTGCCTATTTCCGTGTCGCCCTTGCGGTGAACAAGGAAATGAAGAAGTCTTGATTTATTTGTGGTAGGCCGTGCCCTTTTCGATTTCAAGGGCGCGATAGATTTGCTCCACCAGAATCAACCGGGTGATCTGGTGGGTGAATGTCATCCGCGACAAAGAGATCAGGCTGCGGGCCCGGGCCTTTAGATGCTCAGGGATCCCTTCGGAGCCGCCGATCACGAATGCGAGCCTGGAATGCATCTCCTGAAGCGATTTGACGAGAAAACAGGAGAACTCTTCGCTGGTGAATTGCTTGCCGCGGGGATCAAGACAGATGAAATGGGCCTCCTTTTCCAGGAATTGCTTCAATTGCTCGTCGTTTTTCGCTAAAATCCATTCAAAAGAAAGGGAAGACTTGAGCCGTCTTTCATATTCTTCAAGCGCATCCTGCAGCCAGTCTTCTTTGGTCTTCCCAACGGAAAATACTTTAATTTTATACATATGTTGCAATTAGCCTATTTAGTGCCGGATCCGAAGCCAAGGATGTTCAACTTCGATATTCTTGGCCACTGCCAGTATCCCCTCTGGGAAAAGGCCTGCCGCCGATGCCATCTTCTTATTCTGCCTGAAAGCAATTTTAAATCGAATCTTGGTACGTTCCCTAGTATCCGCCATAAATTCCGGAGTAGTCCTTCAGGGTAGACGGAGAGAAATAGGGAGGTTTATATCCCTCATAAACGATCTCCGTCATCATTCCACCCCAGGAATGGTAAGAGATGTGGCAATGAAGAGCCCAAATGCCGGGATTGTTCGCATCAAACTGGACTTTGAGCGTTTGGTTGGGCATGACAAGGACTGTGTCTCGAATTGCGCCGGAAAACTTTTGTCCGTCGATTTCAATCACTTGAAAAACGTGTCCGTGCAAGTGCATCGGATGAGACATTCCCGTCTTGTTGATAAACGTCATCTCCACCCTTTCCCCTTCTTTTACAATGAGCCGTTGATTGTCAGGCCATACGCGGTTATTGATCGCCCAGGTATAAAATTGCATGTTTCCTTCTAATTCTACTGTGAGGAGGCGGTCGACTTTTTTTGGCGGCAGAGGTTGGAGGGCTTTTAATTGCTTTTCAAATTCATTGGTAATCGCCCCAATCGTTTCTTTAACCTCCATGGGAAGCGCAGGAGCAGCAGCGTCCGCGGTCTTCAGGACAAACCCGGTTGCCATGTTCGTCCCCTCACCCTGCGCTAAAATGGGGAAGGCCCCCCCTTCCTTAGGGATTGTTACAACGATATCCATACGCTGGGCGGTCGCAAACGAGTAGGCATCAAAGCTGGTGGGTTCTACCGGGTTGCCGTCGACAGCGATCAATCTTCCCTTAAGCCCTCCCAAGGTCACCAGAAACCCGGTGGCAGTGGAGGCATTGATTAGTCTTAAACGAATTTCTTCTCCAGGCTTCACAGGATAAATCGGCGGACTCTCAAGGGTTGTGCGATTGGACAGATAGGCGTCATATTTCACATCGCTCAGATCCGGGCGCATGCCTGGCATTTGAGGGGAGAACGCCGGCTTCCACGAACTTCCATTAGTTTTGGTCATTTCGATGTATTTTTTTCTCAGCCCCTGCCAAACAGCGTCGAGGGATTGAAAGGTAAAATCCTCAAAATACACGACGATATCTCGGTACTGGTTTTCTTCCCCTGACAGCAAAATCAGCGGGATGGACATTAATTTTTGTTCCTGCAGGCCATAATGAGAGTGGGAGAAATACGTGCCGGACTGGACGATTTGAAAGTTATAGGGCTGGGACTTTCTGGGCGGAATGGGGGCCTGGGTGACATAAGAAACACCGTCTTCCAAAACGGGAAGGATTAGACCGTGCCAGTGCAGGGAAGTGGGTACCGAAGTCTGATTTTCAACTATCACATTGAAACATTCTCCTTTCCATTTCTGCAGAATTTCATCGCCGCCATCCACAACGATCTTATAGACAGGAGAAGACTGCCCCTTGATTTTGATCTGGGCTTCGATGATTTTTACACGGGTTGCTTCTGGCGTCGTTGCTTTGCAAATTCCATAACTTGCAGTCGGCTCGGCGGAAAGCGATGATGCAAACAATATAGCTAAAGCGGAAATCAACGTTCTCATAGTTCTCCTGTATCTGGATGCTGAAGAACCCTTCCGAGAACTCAAAAATCAGCAAAAATTTTTATTCGGATAGGTTCAAGTCTATTCTTCGGATGGGGCTTAAGTTGTTCAATATCACAAACAGCAATCTGATATCAATCCTCCCATGATCTGGACTTCAGCCCAACTACACCCTAATCGGACAACAGGCCCGGGGAATGGCCTAGCGGGGGCAAGACATAAGAAATTGCCCTCCATTTCCAAGAATTGCTTCTATTGCTGAATATTTTTCGCTAGAATCGATTCAAAAGACAAGGGATCCCTTCCTCCTATTCTTCAAGCGGACCCTGCAGCCGGCCATTCTTTGTCCTGTCGGAAGAGATAAAATAAAATTTTGTGCTTATGATGCTATTAGCTTATTTAGTGTGGGACCCGAAGCCGGGGATGTTCAACTTCGACATTCCGATCCTCCAACGGCCTATCCTCTGGTACGGTTTCCTCTTTGCCTTTGGGTTTTTTGTCGGGTTTCTCGTCCTGACCTATCTCTTAAGGCGCTATTTTCTCCTAAAACCGGAGTTTTGCAAAGAAGATGTTTCATCCTGGCCCGGTTTGGTCCATGGCTTGTATGCCAGCCGCGGCCCTGTCGCAAAGAAAATCTTTTCGAAGCTGTCCGCATCAAACCAGCAATGGTGCAGCGAGTGGAAGGTCGGCCAGCACATTGACGAGGAGGACAAGAAAGCGCTCCTCTCTGCGATCAACGCTGTTCTCGTCGATCCGAGGATCAAATTCGATACTCCGCTGACTTCGCTTTCTCGACGGCTCTTTTCGTTTGCTGCAAGGCGCTGGAGCGAAGAGGCTTCCTTGAAGGCGCTCAAACGCCTGCAAATTGAGCAGGAGCTTAAAAGCGGCATCCACACAATTAAGGCCAAGACAGCGAAAAAGGCGGAACAGCTCACCTTTTATGTGCTCATCGGCGCGATTGTGGGAGCGCGTCTGGGAGATGTCCTGTTTTATCAAAGCTGGCTGGAGCTTGCACGCAACCCTCTTTCTATCTTTGCCGTGTGGCAGGGAGGGCTTGCCTCCCATGGCGGGGCCGCAGGGATCCTTATTGCCCTGGGGGTCTTCACCTGGCGCCGCAAGATCCCTTTCTGGTCGGCTGTTGATTTTACTGTCATCCCGACTGCAATTGCCGCTGTCTTCATCCGGATCGGAAATTTTTTTAATCAGGAGATTTTGGGCACTCCGACTCATTTGCCTTGGGGGATTATCTTTCTTCATCCTGCCGACGGAGGGCCGATCGTTCCGCGCCATCCGGCTCAGCTTTACGAGGCTCTTTGGTACCTCTGCGTGTTTGGAATACTCATGTGGTATTGGCACCGCCATCTTCCGTTCAAACCTGTTGGAAAAGTCACGGGACTCTTTCTTCTTCTGGTGTTCGGATTCCGTTTTTTCATTGAATTTATCAAAATGGAGCAGAGCGCCCATCTTTCCCCGGCAGCGCTACTCACGATGGGTCAGATCTTGAGTGTGCCATTTGTCATTCTCGGGTGTTACTTACTATTCAGGAAACGTTATTGAGCCGTGCGATAAAAGGTGACAAGGCACTCGGACGGGGCACGGCAAAGCAAGGGATTTGCGTGCTTCTTGCCGCTGGCTTTAATAAGCGAGGGCAGCGTCGGCCTGCTTACGGTCGAATGGCGTGAGGGGAAGGGTTTTGTGGACGATCTCTTCGAGCTGATGGACGAGATGTTCGTGGTCCAGCGTCGCGCCGGAAAACAAAAGGGAGCAGGAGTGCCATTTGAGGAATCTGTCAAAGGAGGACTCTGTTTCTGCGCCCAGCAGGCTGTACCAGGCGTACTTATACAGGATCCATACTCTTAGCGAAAGCTGGGCGGAGTATGGGGCGAGCTCAGGATAGCTTTTTAGGTATTGCTGACAGATCTCGCTGACAAATGTATGGTGCGGCAGCACCGAAGGATGATCTTTCCATTTCTGACAAATCAGACGGAGAAGGGTACTCTCCGAATTCAAGCGGATCCAGCGGCAAAGCATATCTCCCTGGACCGACCAGATATGGATCTTTTTCTCTATTTCGCTCCATTCTTTGATCTGCACCAGTTCCTTTGTCCTTTTGAAGAAGCTCACAGTCTCCTGGACGAGAGAGGAAAAACTCTGCGTGGGGTTCTCAATCAGGATATTGGCGACCTCTTCTTCAATGCGCTGCCCGATGCGGTAGGGGAGTTTCTCCAGAAGACCTTCCGTTTCGCTTAAGGATTTCCAGATGGCAATCTCCAGAAGATCGTTCCCTTTGCCTTGAAGAAGAGGCAGCAGCGTCGCTTCCTTGTAAGCTGTCCAAATGGCGTCGGCGACATAGGAAGGGGACCTGCAATACTCTTCGCTTTTCATGAGCACAAGTTCCGCCGAGATAAAAGCGTAGAGCGCTTGCGGCAGCTCGGGCCGCGAAGACGCGGACTGCGGATAGATGGAGAGGACGGCCTCTTTTACCTGATCTTCCTGCAGCGTTTTGGGCAGGCCGCTGGCGAGCGCGTAAAGAGCGATTATCCTTCTTACGAATTCAGAAAGCTGAGGCAGGAATGCGGCAGTTTTGCACAGGGAGCTGTGGCGCCGGATGAAATTCGTGATTGCAGTCTTCTGCTCTGAGAAAAAGAGGCTATGCAAAGCTGAGGTGTTGTAGAGCTTCTCCGCGATAAGCGCTGAAACGCTGCCCATCATATGGTCGAGCGATGAAAAGCTGGGAAGTTCATGCAGGGAATGCAGTACTTCCTTCACCTTATGTTCAAGTTCGCTATAGCCGATCTGAGGATATTTTGCGGTCATTTCCAGAATTGTCTTCACGATCAGTTTATCGATTTGATCGTATTCATCATAAGGGCTGTTGTATTGTTCCAGTCCGCCGCCTGTAAGAAGATGGCGCTGGATCGACCAGATCATTTTCGTTAAGTGGTCGAGCTGGGGACGGACGCCGTCGATAGTGGCAATGCACTCGCTCATTTTCGTTGCCAGCTGGTGCGCGTAATGGGAAGGGTGCAGATGTCCCGGGTTTCTGAATGAGGTGTAATTCTTGAGGTTCTCCTTAATAAAGAAGTGGATATTGAGCTTTCCATCCTGCGTGATCGCTTCTTTCTGATTCTGGATCTGCTGGGAGTAGTAGGCGACTTTTTCCCACGTCTTCCTAAGGGCGGAAACGCCAAGTCGGAATTGAGGAAACCTCTTTTGGAAATCAGGCGCGATTTTGACTAAAAGTTCTTCCTGGATCTTCACCGACCATTTCTTGGAAGAGCCGCAATGCTGCATCTCCTGCTTGATCTTTTGTGAAAGGAATAGATTCAAATCGGAATAGGGATCGTAAAATTCAGGAGATTCATCCACCGCAGACAATAGATCAGAGACAGCTTCTTGTCTTTTCTTCGCGCTGATTGGCAGCGAAGAAGTCACGAACTTCGAAGAACTAGACCAGAAGTTATCTGATGAAGGATGTGGAGTTCTTGTTCCTGACATAATTACAATTTTTTTTGGTGGTATTTTTCTGTCTAACTCAAAGCGATTTTTTTTGTCTAATAATTTCTTAATTATTTTGAAATATTTATCTTAATAAACGTAAAATGAACTCTGAAATCTTTAGTGAAAGAGTCGTTTTGAGATGATTAAAAATGTGAGATGAATAATCGAATCCGTTCCGAAATTTGTTGGTGAATTTTACAGATCGGATTCAGATTCTGAATATGTTCGAATTCGTATAAATTTGTTTTGTTTTTTCCTGAATTCATTTTATGGTTGGAGTTTGTATTCGATTAGATGAGCATGTGATACTCATACAATGAGACAGCCTCATTTAACATGAATAGCATTCGTCTTTGGAATTGTGGAATGCTCTGCCTGGATAAAGTAGTCGAACGGCATATTCCGACCTTATTAAAAGGGAGTGTGCCGGTACGGAGATATTGCCCTGCTCAATCAAGGTCGGGTTTAATGAAGAGGCCGATCATTTTAGCTGATGCAAAAGAGTAGTCCTTATGAATAGAGGCGCAATCTGACAATGACGCCATTTATCAAGGAATTCCATAATAAAGACTTAAATCCGAAAATAGCTCTATGTGCCATAGTTTTCAATGAATACGGCAAAATGACAGGAAACGTAGAGTGCAATAGCGAAAAGCTTCAAATGCTGTGGTTACATTTTCCCGCGATAGGCTACGCAGGTGATTTCAACTCTGCTGTCCAATGGAAGTTTGGCCGCCTGGATCGTTGTGCGCGCCGGTTTTGCGGCATGGCTGAAACGCTCGGCGTAGATCGCATTCATTTCAGGAAAGTCCTGCATGTCTTTTAAATAGACGTCGCACCTGACGACGTCTAATAAGGACAGTCCTTCAGATGCCAGGATTGCCTCGATGTTATCGATGACTTGCTTTGTTTGCCCTTCAATTGTCGAATCGGTAACCTTCCCGACACTTGGATCGATAGGGATCTGCCCGGAGAGGAATAGATAGGGACCGGCGGCGATCGCCTGAGAGTAAGGACCGATGGCTTTTGGTGCGTTCGCAGTATCGACAAAGTGTACATCATTGCGCATCATTTAAGGTGGTCTCGCTTTTTTTTAAGGTTTTTTGGGTATAACGGATGCTGATTTAACCGACAAGCAAAAGTTGATCCTATTATGAAATTCGGGAAAATCATGTATTTTGAGCCGTTTTCCATTCCTTTATGTTCAACCTTAGAAGAGTCTCGAAATCTATATAAAAATCCTTGTAAACTCAGTTTTTTGAAATTTCTGAATAGGTTCTTCTTGAGAATTTTGCTCAGGCAGAGAATAATCACAACTTTACCGATACCTTTTTTAATGAGGCTTGACGATGAACCAAATTACGATTGCAGGACATTTAGGCGCAGACCCTGAAGTGAGATTCACTTCCTCAGGGCAAAAGGTGACGACTCTCCGCGTAGCGGCCCGTGCTCGCCGCGGCGGCAAAGATGAGACCATTTGGTGGAAAGTGACTGTATGGGGAGAACAGTTTGACAAAATTATCCCATATTTCAAGAAAGGAAGCCCGATCATCGTCGTCGGCGAACTCAACAAGCCTGAGATCTTCACGGATCGCGAAGGCCGCCCTCAAGTTTCGATGAACATTACCGCCCTCAATATTATGTTTAGCCCCTTCGGTCGTCCTGACAGCCCCGGGGCTCCCGGCAGTGGAGAAGGCGCGTCCGCACACGCTCACGGCGCCCAGACAGAAATGGCCCACGCCGGCCACGAAATGCCGTCGCATGGTCAGGGTAAGGCCGATCCTGCTTTTTCTGAAGATGAAATTCCGTTTTGACGTAGACTCCGCTTCTTGCGCAGTCCCCGGGGGGGGCTGCGCTGATAGTATTAAACTGACCTTTAAGGGACTCCCATGCATATCAGCTCCGTTTCCAGCATTAAAGAACGAAAAAATGCCGATGTTGTGATTGTTCCCATCTGGCATGACAAGAAAAAGCCGGTGATCGCCTATGACGGCAAAGAGTTCGATGCGCTTGTTAAATTTCCAATTGAAGCGGGAGACTTTACCGGTAAAGAGGGGGAGTCCCTGCTGCTTTACCGCGATGGGAGCCATGAAAAAAGAGTGCTTCTACTCGGCCTTGGCAACAAAAAAAGCTGTCTGCCAGATACTCTCCGACGCGCTTACTCTTCCGCTGTGAAAGCGGCCCGCGCTAAAAAATTGAAGACCGCCAACTTCCTATTCCCAGAGACCGACCTGATGGGCAAAGATATGCTGTGCCGCGCGGTCGTCGAAGGGGTCTTGATGACAAGCTACACCTTCGATCATCTGAAAGGAGAGTCGACTAAAGAAGAAAAGAACTCCAGCCTGGAAAAGATCTGTTTCTGCGGGATCGGCAAAGATGAAGAGAAGCTTCTTAAAAAGACGGAGACGATTGTCGACTCGGTCAACTTCGTCCGCGACCTGGTCAACGGCAATTCTGATGATGTCAATATCGATGTTTTGAAGCAGATCGCCAGAGATTTCGAAAAGAAATACTCCTCTGTCAAGACCAGGATCCTGGATAAAAAAGCCCTTGAAAAAGAAAAGATGGGACTGATCCTGGCAGTCGGAAGAGCGGCCGTCCGAGAACCCGCCCTTATTATCCTTGAGTATAAGGGGAACCCTGGCTCCAAAGAAAAGATCGCCATCGTCGGTAAAGGGATCACCTACGATACAGGCGGACTCAATATTAAGACTACCGGGATGGAAACGATGAAGTCCGACATGGCCGGCGCCGCGGTCGCTCTGGGCATCATCCGCGTTGCCGCAGAGCTGAAGCTCAAAGTCAACCTTATCGGCGCGCTTGCCGCAGCGGAGAATTCTATCGGTCCTTCGAGCTATAAGCCTGGCGACGTCTACCGGAGCCGCACGGGAAAGACTGTCGAGATCACCAATACAGACGCCGAAGGGCGCCTGGTTCTCGCCGATGCTGTATCCTATATCGAAGATACCTATGCCCCTACGCAGATGATCGATTTCGCTACGCTGACCGGTGGGGTCGTCGTGGCGCTCGGCGAAGAGGCGACAGGCCTTTTCTCCAACAACGACGCACTTGCAAAGGCGCTCGAAAAGTCAGGAGAGCGGACTCACGAGAGAATGTGGCGCATGCCGCTGTACCCGGAGTATAAGGAGTATCTGAAATCTCCCATTGCCGATATCAGGAACTCAGGTCCCCGCAAGGCCAGCGCCGGATCGGGTGCGACATTCATCCAATATTTTATCAAATCGGTCCCTTGGGCTCATCTGGATATCGCGGGAACCGCTTATCTTTCGGAACTGAAGCCCTATCATACGACTCCTGCTACTGGCGTGGGCATCAGGCTCCTCGTGGATTTTCTTGAGCACCGCAATGAAAAAGGGTGAAAATAAGCTCCGTTGGCGCGTTTCCAAGAAACAGGCAGGGATGCGCCTCCTTCAATTCTTGCGGGAAAGTTATCCTGAAGCGCCGTCGGTCAAAGCGATCAAGCGAGCCATCGACGGGAAGCTTTGCACTGTCAACAACCGCACAGAGACATTCTCTTCCTACACGCTCGAAGAAAATGACATCGTCGTCTTAAAGGAAGACACTTTCGAGATAAAGAAGGAGTTAAAAGTTTCCCGCGCGACTGTGCTCTATGAAGACAAAGAGCTGCTGATCATCAATAAACCTGCCGGCATCGTCTCCGATGCCAAGTCGATCAAGAGCTCATTGCCTGATGCTAAGGGGACTCTAGAACTTGTGCACCGCCTGGATAAAGAGACTTCCGGCGTTCTCATCCTCGCTAAGACACCTGAAGCTAAAGAGAAGATGGTGTCCCTTTTCAAAGAGAGGACTGTTCGCAAACTGTATCTCGCTCTTGTCGACGGTGTTGTCGCCAAAGACGAAGGGACGATCGACAACTTCTTAGGCAGGAAACACAGCTATCAGGGGCAGACCGTCTATGGCACTGTAGAAGAAAATAAAGGACAGAGGGCGATCACTTACTGGAAGTGTTTAAAGCGCGGCAAAGTCGCTTCCGTCGTCTGCTGCGAGCCTTACACCGGAAGGACACATCAGCTCCGCGTCCATTTAAGCACCATGGGCCATCCTATTCTCGGGGACAGTCAGTATGGGAAGAAATTCATTTGCCATCTTAAGCCCTGCCGCAACCTGCTCCATGCCTATAGCATCACATTCAAGCACCCGACCAATGGGAAAGCGATCAAAGCGATAGCACCTATCCCTGCCGATTTCAAGCAGGCTCTCGACGAGCTGAAAATTTCATTAAAGTAATGGAATACAGGAATGGTTTCCCATTCCTGTATTTTCATAGATGCTTAGAGGGTATTCAAGTGGCGCATCTCGTTGAGTTTTCTCACGAGCACCAGCAAGATGACGCCCGCTACGAACGAGATGATCACGAAGATGCCGAAAAAGGCATTCATGTTGGTCAGTTTCGACATGAGCGGGGCGATCGCGCCGCCGAGGTAGAACGCAATCCCGATGCACGCGTACCAGACTCCGACGAGCATGGCTGTATAGCGGCGGGGGGAGAGGTGGGTGATCAGGGAGAGTCCGATCGGGGCGATGAGCATTTCACCTAGCGCCATGAAGGCATAAGCAGTGAAAAGATAGAAGGGGCTGATGGCAGCCGTCTTTGCTCCCGAAGGAATTTGCGACGCGCCGATGGCCATGATCAGAAAACAGATTCCAATCGCAAAGAGGCTGAGCGTTGACTTCATCGGAGGCGTTGGGTCCTTTTTCTTCTTGCCAAGGTAGGTGTAGAGTTTTGCCAGCGGGATAGCGAAAATCACCAGATATAAGGCTTCCGACGAAAGCAGCCAGGAAGGCGGCATCTGCATGCCCATCACTTGGCGGTCGGTGTAGTTCAGAGCAAACAGGTTCATCGAAGACCCGCCCTGGTTGTAGGCCATCCAGAAGAGAATGGAGAAAAAAGAAAGGATGCAGATCACCCAGATCCTGTTTTTCTCATGTCTATGCAGGGGAGGGTATTTTTTATGCTTAGTGATGAAGCTGATCGGAGCCACTTTTTTAATGTCGAAGGTCTTTATAGCTTTTTGGAAAGGAAGAATTCCTAGCAATTGGACGAGGCCGGCGAGCAGGAAAGCTGCCTTCCAGCTGACGGCATGCCCGATGACCCCCAGGATGAACATCGCCAGGAAGACCCCGATGTTGACCGCTGAGTAGTAGATCGAAAAGCCCGAGTCGCGCAGTTGAGGCTGTTGATGGTAAACGCTACCCAAAAGAGCATAGATGCTGGGCGTGAAGACCCCGCCGCCCATCGCAATAAAGACCAGGGCGACATAGACCATCGAGATACTGCCAGTGGCGATGAGGAAGCAGCCGATCGCTGTTAACAGCATTCCCCAGATTACTGGCAGGCGGTAGTTCATCCTGTCAGCAATGTAGCCGCCCAGGACGGGAAGAACGAAAGCAAACCCGGTGAATATACCGAAGAGGTGATCTGCCGACGAATCGGTGAATTGTTGGTTTTGGACGAGATAAAGCACTAAAAGATTGGCGACACCCCAGAAAGCGAACCTCTGGCACATTTCCGTCAGTGCCAGGAAGTACATTTCCTTGGGTTGTCTTAGTGTTAAAAACGACTTGGCCATAGCTGGACCCCCTCTAAATGTAAACTATTTATTTGAAACTTAGCACCTTTATATAGTTTTGGCTATAGTTTTCTCATATGAGCAGAACAAGCCCTTCTTCCATACTGATCGTCAAGACCTCTGCGATAGGGGATGTCATCCAGACATTTCCAGTCCTCGAATACCTTCGACAAAAGTTCCCTGCAGCTCGGATCGATTGGGTCGTAGAACAGGGGATAGCCCCTCTTTTAAAAGCGCACCCGCAAGTCGACAATGTGATCGAGATCCGCAGCAAGATCTGGCGCAAAGCTCCTTTTTCAGCCCAGACTAGGGAAGAATTCAGCGCCTTTTCTCAAACGCTCAAGTCGACACGCTATGACCTGCTCTTCGATTTGCAGGGCAATGCCAAATCCTCTGTCGTCACAGCCAGTGCGAAGGCGGACGTCAAAGTGGGGTTCGGGTGGGGAAGCGTGCGCGAAAAATGCAACCTCCTCGTCACAAGCAAACGGTTTACCCTTCCTTCAGATCTTAATATCCGGCTGAAATACTTAGGGATGGTCCAAGGCTATTTTGAAGAGACTGAGGTCTTCGAGGCGAAAGGAGTCCGGCTGAAGATCTCAGAAGAAGAGAGGCAAAGGCTGCATCAGATTTATGGGCAAAAAGAACTTGCCCATCATCCTAAGCTGATGGTCTGCTTTGGTTCCAAGTGGCAGAACAAGCGGCTCGAAACGGCGACCCTGGCCTCTCTGTTAGAGAAGATCGCTGAAGAGGACAATCCCTCTTTTCTATTGATCTACGGAGATGAAGAAGAAAGGCTGACCGCTGAGCAGCTGCTTGCAAGTTGCAAAGGAAGAGGAGCCATTGTCGGGAACTTAAGTCTGCCCCTATGGCAGGCGCTGATGTGGGAAGCAAGCGGAGTGATTGCAGTCGATTCCGCCGCGCTGCACTTGTGTGGAACAACACAGACCCCCTCTTTTAGCGTGTTCGGACCTTCTCTCGCCTCTTCTTACAAACCCCTTGAAGAACGGCATCACACTGTGCAGGGTTCCTGTCCCTACAACAAAACTTTCTCTTCACGCTGCCCGATTTTGCGCACCTGCTCTACAGGAGCGTGTATCCGCAAGCTTCAGGCCGGCGATCTGTTTTTTTCTTATCGGCAGTGGTCGAACGCTCTCTTACAGCAAGCTTTGAAGTAGATCGAAGTCGATATGTCCTTCGACGACTGCGATCGCCTCTTTGACTTTCTCGACGTCGTCCTGTCGAATTTTGGATGTGAAGGAGTTGATCTTTTGCATGGCGGTGTGGCTGTGGAAAGGAACGTATAGCATCGGAATATCGGCTTTCTTGAGTTCTTCGACGATGTAATGGCGAGGAGGGTAATCTCCCGTCAGAATCATTCCCGATTCCAGATCTTCATGGGGGTGGCCAATCTTGAAGTCCCAATATTTTGTAAGCGTTGCCAAAATAATGTCTTCGCGGTTGGAGGGGGTGATGATGAGCTGACTCTGGACGATCAGTTCGCGGTAGGTCTCGACAGAAGTGGCGACCAATCGAGTATGTTCGAAATGGCGCAGCCGGTGTTTTTTTCCTGTCATCAGTTCCGTCTCGAACAACCCTTCGAAATCCTTCATTGTCGGATAGCTTAAAAAGGGATCGAAAGGGATACAGCCGATGAGAGGAATTTTCCAGGTTTTAAGCGCCTTTTTCATGTAATGGGAGACCATCTCCTGTTTTTCGGGAAGCACTCTATTCAAAAGCACTCCGATGACCTTGACCCCATATTTGTCGCAGAGATTCTTGTTTAAGCTCAGTTCGTCGAACGCAGACCCCAGCCCGCCGGATGAAAGCAATAGGACGGGAAGCTTGAGAAGGGAGGCGACCTGGGCGTTGTTGAGATTGATGATCGATCCGACGCCGGAGTGTCCGGTGCCTTCGACAAGAAGAAATTCGTTTCTCCCGGCCAGCTTTTCGAAACTATTTTCGATTTTGATCCTTAAATCGTCTTCCCTAATCTTTCCATCTAGAAAGTCACGAGTGAATCCCGAGGGCACGAGCACAGGACTCATCAGCTCATCTTTATCTTTAAGAGAAAAGTGTTCTTTAAAGAGGAGGACGTCCTTGTCGACCCTAGCTCCTTTTGCTGTCTCGACATGTTCCTGTCCGACAGGTTTCATATAGCCTACTTTCGCAATTCGCTTTTGCAAACCTGAGAACAGGCCAAGACATGCGGTTGTCTTGCCGACGTGTTGTCCGGTAGAGGCTACGAAGAGTCCGTGATGATCCATACTTCTTCATATAGCGGAAGCAGGAAAAATCTGAAACATATTAGACAGTTTTTTAATAAAATTTTATTTATATCGTTTTTTATCTATTTAATAATTAATCTGTAATTGAATTACTTATTTATTTTTTGTATAATTGATGAATAAGGTAAATCACGTTGCGTTGTTAATATGAGTGTTAAAATTAATTATACATTTAAGCTTCCGGGCGATGCGACGCATTCAAAATTTAATGGGGCGGGCATCTCGGGTCAAAAAGTTCTCTTCGACCCCAATCTTAAAATTAATTTTAATATTGCCAGAGGGCCAAGTCTGCAATCGACGATGGATCCTTTCGCCTGCAAAGAAACTGCAACCGCTGAGAGGGCCTTTCAAGCGAGTCCCAGGCAAAGCCAAGCCTGGACTTTAGCCGACTATGCCCTAACCGCTCTCAAATGCATCTTTTTTCCCGTCACTGCAATGTATTATTTATGCGCCTATTTCTGTTCCATCATCGCCCATCGGTTTGGTGTTGGAGGAACGGATCAAGTGGATGATGCAAGCCGCCTGCTGCTAAGAAGCCTAGGGGGACAAGAAGTCTCCTTCCACTCAGAGGACAAAGTGAAGCTCGAAGGGATGGTCTTTAACAACCCCCGTCCAGCCAGAGGCGCTCAGACCATTTTGATCTGTTCGGGCAGTCATGCCTCTTATGAAGCGTATACACTCCCTATGGTCGACGCATTGCTAAAACTGGGCCAGCATGTCATGGTGTTCAATTATCGGGGCTTTGGAAGAAGCGGAGGGAGTCCTTCGGAAGAAGGTTTTAACCTCGATGCGGAAGCTGCCTATCAGTATCTTAAAGGCGTCCTGGGAAGGTCCGACGATCAAATTTCCGTACTCGGCTATTCTTTGGGAGCCGCTCCGGCGACTGATTTAGCGGCTCATCACAAAATCAAGCTCATCCTCGACAGGTATTTCTCTTCCATGAAAGACGTGGCCTACGACAATGGAGGCGCTATAGCCAAAGCGATATTCTACTTGGGAGGCGCCGATTTCGACGTCAAAGAGAAGATCAAAAAAGTAGAAGGGGGTATCTTTCTTGCGAGGGGATCATTCGATTCTACGATGAAACCCTATCATGAAGAGTATTTGAGATCGGCGCTCGCGTCCAATCCAAAAGCTTCCTTTGTCACGGTTAATTCTTCCCACTTCCATCATTCAGGAACTACCTTATGGTTCCATCCGGAAAACAGAACTAATGCGGAGCACCGCAACCAATTCCTGCGATTCCTGCAGACTAGCTCCTAACAGAAACAATTTCCTCGAAAATCTTACTTAATGTTTGCTGAGTCTCAACGAAGATCTCGCGGTCGGGATCCAGTGCCTGGACCTCTTCCGAGGTAAACCAGCGGATGTCGTGCTGCCTGAGGTGCTCTTCGCCGATCGAACCGCCGATAGGGCGTCCCAGATAGACGAAGTCGACATGCTGGTGGGCTGGCTGAGAGTTGTGAGTTGGGATGTTCTCGAGCAGACAGAGCCAGGGGCGCTCGAAGCTTTCAGCGTTCCAGCGGGAGACCCAGACGTGCTCGTCCTTGATCAATTCGACATGCAGGCCTGTTTCTTCATGGGCCTCGCGCCTTGCGCATTCGGGGGGGGTCTCATTGGCTTCCAGGTGGCCGCCGGGAGGGAGCCATTTCTGCAGTTTGGGGTGAAAAAGCAGAAGGACTTTACTTTCTGCGAGAATGTAGACTGTGGCTGTGAACTGTTTTTCCATGGCGCGCTCCCAAAATAGTTCATTTTATTTTATTTCAGATTTTTCAAATGATGCTTTCCGAAGGACTCCAGAAAGGGGACCAGCGCAACCTGGTTCACAAAGCCAACATAGTTATGTCGTTGGTAGAGGGCATCGAAGAGCTGATCAACTTTGCTTCTAGCGCGGTCGAAGGCGAGGTTCTTGACAATTTCCGTCACCCATTGCATGTCGAAGATGAACAGATTCCAGATCGCCAGATCGTTCTGGCTATCTGCCCAACGATCGAGGGCCTCGGCTTCTGTGACGATCTCGCCCGCGTGTCTTTGGACAGAATTTTGATTCTGGGCAAAGATATGAGCAAAATCCTGAATCGAGAGGTCGACCCGTTCTGCAAAGGAATTTCCAAGCCGTCTTAAATTGGCGTACTGACTTTCTGTGTCAGCATGATTTCTCGCATTGACTTGAAGAAAGGTAGAGGTAAAACGGCCAGCGGCGGTGAGGGCATCCTGAGAGGTTCTGGAGAGCATGAGCGCGAGCACGTGTTCTTTCAGCTGCGTGCGTTCCTGGGAAGAGGGGAGGGCGTCCAAAATGTCGCAGAGCTGTTTCTCTAAATTTCGAAGCTGGTCTGTGAGGGGGGATCCGATTGTCTCGAGTTTTGCTTGCCTGATGCGCAGGAACAGCGATTGAGCATTGAACAGGCCTGTGCCGGTCCTATTCAAAGTTTCAAGCCTGTCAACGGCGATTGTTAAGTCTTGTGACAAGCGAGAAAGGGCATCGCTTAACTGAAGAGGGCATTGGTTTCGCCTAAGGGTTGTCACATGATGTCCTAGCATGGAAATCTGGGTTTTCAGGAAGGGGAGATCGCCGGTGATTAGCCGCTCGCTGAGGAGTTTCTCATTCAAGGATAAGGTCGTTTGTCGGCTCATCATCAGCGGCTGGAGAAGCTTGTCAAAGAAGAGCATTTCGTCGACTTGGGCCTTCATAGTATTCAAACGGGTGGTCAAGGGAGTGGAATGTTCCAAGAGCTGTCTGGATACTTCGTTGAAGTGGTATTTTGTCTCGGTATGGAAATTTCGGTTTCCGTCGGCCATCCCCAGAGCATCAACCCGCATCTTGTTATACGCCGCCGACTCCTGGACCATCGAGGTGACATTTTCGAATAGCTGTTGAGCTGACATCGAATAACTCCTTGCGACAGGTGTTGCCAGCTCTTGTAGGCGTGTTGAGAAAGTGCCCGTTTGATCTTTCATGCTTCTGACGAACTGTGTGATTCCCCGTTTTTGTTTTTCGTTAGTGAAATCGAATTTTTCAGCAATTGCGTGAAAGATTGCCGTTTCGAGGATCTGATCGGTTAATTCGCGGATCCCTTTTTCAATCGCTGCAAATTCCTCATCAGAGACTGGCTCATTGGCGTCGAAGGCGTCATTTGCGATCTGGAAGCCGTCGTAGAGCATCTGCTGCATTTCGGGCTCATCCGTCATGGCTTTCATTGCGATTGTAATTGTTGTGACGGCCGTCTCCATGACCTCAGGCAAAAAAGTCTCCTCGAGTTCACGCCCCGCCCTGTCTCTTAGCGAGGCGCGATTGTTCAGGTAATTGTGGAGCCTGTCCTGCGTCCGGTACTGCGCTTTGCCCAGGACTTCGAGGGAGTATTCGACGAGGCCTTTGATCTCCAGCTTGTTAATATTGCTATTGCGATTGAGAATTCCTGATCCGGTTGCAGCTTCGTCGCTTAAGCCGCGCTGCAGCAACTCCAGGACTTTCTGCTGCTGGCGGAAGATCATGCACTGTACGGCGTAGGATGAGGGAGTGTTCCGGCGCAAAGACTCGATCGTCTGTTCCGAGTAATCCTTGAGAAATGGGGTGTGTGTGAGGGCGAGTTTTGCTCCTCCCTGAAGCACCGTATTGCCAACCCATTGAGGGATGAAGACCGCGGCTTTCAGACAAAAGCTGCAGAAGATGTTGAGGACTTTGGCGACCGGGTTGAGAAAATAAAGGGGCGAGTGAGGAGAAATTTCAGTGCTGAAGTAATTGTCGATAGTCTCACTCCATTTAATGCGCGGGCCAAAAGTGTCGAGCGCCGTCTTGCTAACTGCAGCGTAGAGCTCTTGCTGCGAAAGCCCTCCATTGCGCTCGGGGATTTTTAACGCCTCTTCCATCATTACGTGGAAGTCTTTGCTGTGCGTCGGAGGAGTATTGGCGACCTGGTTGTAGGCGCCGCTTGTGACAGCCATCCAGTTGCGCAGAATCTTGACCAGGAACTCTTCTTTGCTCTCCTGGGATGAGGGGTTGCCTTGGATCCATTCGCTGGCCTGTTTGAGAATCCCGTCGATAATGGAATTCAGATAGAACGAGGAGAGGGGATTCACGGCGTCATACATCCTCTTGGCAAACCATTTTGTCGCGAAGTTCAGATCGGCCTGATCGATTTTTTCGAAGAGCCTGTCGCGGAAAACGGCTTTAAGATCGGTGACCAGGGGATCGGAAGAGGGGCGGTAGATCTCAGCGTAAAATGCAGAAGTTGGGTTCAGCCCGCAGAATTTTTCCAGGATGAGCCTGGCCGGCCCGTAAGAGGCAGTGCGCATTTTGAGAAGATCCGCCTGTTGTTGGATCATTTGCAGGGTGACTGTCTGGGGCGCTTTGTGGGAGGGAGGCTGGAGAGCGTTTTGATGCGCATTGATATTGTTTAAAAACGCGGGTATCGCCGAGGCATGGTTCCTGACCTGGCTCAAAGGCAGGCGCAAGCCCTGCAAGTAGACTTGCTGCTCCTGCATAAACCGAAACCCATCCTGCATAACTCCTGTTAATTCTGCCCAGGAACTGCGCTCAATGGCTCCTTTCAGGCGTTCGATCATCGGGTTAATCGTTGTGAGTAAATGAGCCTGCGTGCCGCTTTCCACAACGTGGTCGCGGATTTTTTCGAAGCAATAGCGGAGCATCGTCGCAAGCGATTGCGCTGCCTGTTGCGAGAGGGCCCCTCCTGCGGAAGATAAAATTGAGTCGAGAAAGCCTCTTCCCTGGGTTGCCAGGTTGCCGATGTTCAGAGTGGGTGGGAGAGGGGGAGTCGTAATCGAGGGCGCCGTTATACCGGGCTGTGTAATCGGGGTCGTGCCTGATGGAGAAAGGATCCCTTGCAGCATCCTGCCGGGAAGAGGGACTAAATGTTCGACACCTCTCCCGATCCCTTCGACGAGGATGTCGGCCGCCTCCTCGATCATTCCCCGCTGCGCGTTGAACGCTGCGGCAATAGCCTGGTAAGGCACGTCCGATTCCGCTTGCAGCTGCGCATGAGGCGGAAGAGCGCTGGGATTGGAGATGAGCGCTTGCACTTGCAGGCCAAATTGCTCAATCTGCGTCCATTGGAAGGATGAAATTTGCGGAACGAGATGGCGGTTTGAATTCAGCTGCTCATATTTTGCGTGGAGGGTATGAATAAGGGGTAGCAATTCCTGGGAAACTGCATTGCGCGCCAAGGTGACGCGGTAGTTTTCGAGAGCGGTTTTGCATTCGCGCAATTGGGGCTGCGTTCTTGAAGTCAACTGGCTCCGAAGCAAACTGAGGCTTCCAGCGAGAAGGCCATGTTGCGGATGGTTGAGCTGCTCGCGCAGGGCGCTCACAGGCCCATCTGCCGCGCTCATGCTTTGCGTAAGAGTATTCAAAGTCTGGATCAGGGCTCCCTCATGATTTTCGATGATGGAACCAAGGATTGCCTCTGCGATCTCAAGGGCTGTTGTCGCTGCAGGGTTGACTGTCAGCGTGGCCAGGTGGCCAGAGCCGATGGGGGGCGTTTCTGTGATTTCACGATCGAGGAGCTGTCGCAAAGTGGTGAGCGCATCAATCCCTTCCTGCCGAATTGCAGGCGCTAGAATCCGAATCGCGGCAGGATCGAGCGCGTTAAGTTGACGCTTGATGAAGTCGAGGTCTGTCTTGGAGGGATTGCGCAGGAAAGCCTGAATGTGGTGGCGCAGCTGATGGTAAGTCTCCGGTGTGCGGCGAACAAGCGCGCTTGTAAAAATGTCGCGGACGCGATTGGTGATTTCGGGTTGATTGCTGCTAAAGAGTTCTGAAAGGCGATTTGCAAGTCCCTGCGCCGCTTCTTCCGTCGCATGCCTTGCAGGAGAATAGACGAAGCTCTGGAGTCCTCTCAGTAAGCCGCCTGTCTGGGGGGTTGAAGGAGTTGGATTTATTGAGGGATTCGAAGTGTTGAAGAATGTGCTGACTGTGACCGGTTGCGTTGCCATTCGAATCCGTGACCTGTTCAATTTAAATTTGCAAAAGTTTTCCTCTTTTCTGTATTGCCGTCAATTCACTAAAATCATTTTAAATATAGGTATATAGATGGAACAATTCGATTCGCTCCTCCATGTTGCTGAAAAGCTGCTAGGACCAAATGGATGCCCCTGGGACCAGAAGCAAACGTTTCTTTCCTTGCAGCCCTACGTTCTGGAAGAGGCGCATGAAGTAATTGAAGCTGTCGATGCTGATGATGATCGCAAAATCGTCGAAGAGCTCGGCGATTTGCTTTACACTATCGTCTTTTATGGAAAACTCGCAGAGAAGACCGGACGGTTTTCTATCCTCGAGATTATCACCGCTATCCGAGAAAAGCTGATCCGCCGCCATCCTCATGTCTTCGGAGAGGTCAAGGTCCAAAACGCTGACGAAGTGGTGAAGAACTGGGAGCAGATCAAAGCCGCTGAAAAGGGGGGATCCAGACCTGCGAGCGCTCTCGATGGAATTCCTCCCACGCTTCCATCCGTCGTTAGAGCGCAGAAGATCCTCAAGAGGATGCAGAGGGCGGATTCGACTCTGGCGCCTAAAGATATCGGAGCCTCAGCTTCAGACGAGGAAATCGGTGATCAGCTGCTCTCTCTCATTTTGCGCGCTGAAAATGGCGGCGTCGATGCCGAAAGCGCTCTTCGACGCTCGCTTGCACGCATCGAAGAGGCTTTCCGGGAAAGTGAACGCTAACAGGGATTAGGTCTTTGCTGAGCGCGTCATCTGCGTATGAGGAATCAGGAAGAGGTGGTTCAGCAGGCCGTAGCGGTAGGTTTCTTCGCGTTTAAGGAAGCCCATGAACCCGTCCAATCGCTCTCTAACCCTTCCGTAAACAAGTCCCGATGCCCAATCCTGCAGCCCTTTCATGTCGACAGGGGAGAAGTTGATGTACGGAACCTGTTTGATATTTTGCTCTTCCCATTGAGACAGCTGTTGTAAATGCTGCTGGGCTTGTCTGATCGACTCCTGCAGCCCCCTATTCGCGTCTTGAGCCTGCGATGGATCGAGCAGGCGGGTTCCCTCAATGGAAGCTTTGATTGCGTTATAAGAGAGCCAGAATTTCTGCCTTTCCACATCGACAGTAGTATTTGCCTGTTCCACAGCTTGTCTGAGAAGAGCTGAGAATTCCTGATGCGCCGTGTCGACTTGCTGTGTAAGCGTCGCTTCTTCGATGTTTTTAAGTTTTCCAAGCAGCTGGGGCAGGTACGTGGTGTTCACTGATTGCATGAGCTCTTGCTTGAGCAAACTAATTTTATTGTTCAATCCCTGATTTGAAACAATGACGCCTAAGTTCTGTTTCTTCTCAGCTGCAATCTGATCGATGATCGAATTGGGCTGGGAGGCTTTTAGGCCAAGTTCGCGAGTTAACATCGCCTTGCGCAGGGTGACCATGATCGTTGCAATTTCCTGGACCCTTGCGCTGATCTGTTCGACCTCTATTGAGAGGCTGCGCATTTTTTTAAGTTCCGCCAGATGCGTCTCGACAATGCTGAGCTGGTTCTCGGCGTAATCGAGATCTTCCCTTGCGGCAGCCCCTTGTCTAAATACCCTTAATGCGATAGCCGGGAAGATGTCTTTCACTGCATTCAGGTGGGGGACCGCGACACCAAGGTTTTCAAGCGTTCTGGCATGCATAGCCAATTGCTTGACTGCTAGGACAAAAGGCTTGGACTGTTCGGCGATGCCTAAATAGCGTTCGCTGATCTCATCGATATTATCTGAATTCATCTTCGCGCTCTTGGCCTGGAAGTTGGACTCATAGCATTCCGACTGATATGCGCTCGCTTCTTCAATAATCTTGTGGACTTTGTTCCTTGCCTCGGGAGTTGAAATGTCCATGGTGCTCAGCGTCTGTAAATCGCTTTCAGCAGTGCTGAAATAGTTGCGTGAGCGCTCATGCAGCTCCTGTACGAAGCGGTTCGTTTCTTTTTGCTGTTTTTTTCCGGAGAAGTCGAATTTTTCTTCGACAGCGGTGTTGATTGTCAGGCGGAGGATCTGTTCGGAGCGCTTGGCAAGCTTGCGCTCGACGTCCTGCATCTGCTCCACAGTGACTTCTTCGCCGACTTCAAAGGTACGGTTGACGAGGCTGGCGAACTTAAAGGTAAGTTTCTGCAACTGGTCTTCCTTGACGAGCGACTGGATGGTCACAGCGAGGATGTTGGTGACTTTTTCCAAGACCTCTTCGATAAACAGGTCATCGACCGCTTTGTTGACTGTTGCGCTCAGAAGTTTTCCTTTGACCAGGTCCCGCAGTTCATCGACGGTGTTGCACTTGGACTTGCGTAGGATCTCAAAGAGGTTTTTCACCAGGCCTGCCAATTGGGCTTTCTTCCCTTCGGAGATTTCTGCCAGCATGATGGGATCGCGCCCTGTCGATTGTCCGGCCATTTCAGATTGAAGCAGAGACCAGACTTCGTCGAGCTGTTCGAGGATAACGCTGTTCAAAGCATGGGTATAGCCGCGCGTATCCTGAATCGAACTTGTCGCTTTATCGATGATCGAGCGAACGATTTGCTCAGGATTTCCGATGATTTTTTTTGCGAACCAAGAAAGCGCGCCTGAATTTAACGTTTTCTGGATCACGTTTTGGGCAAATTCCATGTAGAGTTCTTTGGTCTCGAATCCCAGGTTCGACTGTTTTTTTTCCAGTTCGGTCTTAAGCATTTCTTCCAGCGTGCCGGTGGGAGACTCTGTCTTTGCGACGTTCTTATACGCCCCGCCTAAAATTGTTAGGTAGCGGGTAAAATTTGTCGTGACCTGATTTCGTAGCGATTCAAAGTTCGCTCCTTTATGCTTTTCGATGTATGCGAAGATTTCGTTGAAATAAATCGTACTTGCCTTCGCGGTGAATCGTTTGACGATGCCCCCATAGAAGTAGTATTGGGCTCTGGCGTAGAGCCTCGTCACTAAATTCACTTTTCCTTTGCCCAGCTCTTCGAAGAACAGTTTTTTCAGTTCCGTGTCTGAGAATCTGCCATTCTTTTTCGCTTTTGCCAGCAGCTGCATATAGAATTTCTCGTCGACAGGTTTCAATCCGCAGACGTCTTCATATATGTGCTTTATTGTTAAGTAGTTAGCTGTATTATTGACGAGCTTGTCCTTTTCGGCGTGAGCGAGGGTCTTCCAGTCCTGGCTTTGGGGTTCGACAGGGGCGACCTCGATCGCCTCCTGCAGCTCGGACATGTTGTCTGAATAGAGCACTTCCGCGCTTCTGACGGTTCCGGTGGAAGGCCCAATATTAGGGACCCGGAATCCATTGACATACATCTTAACGCCGCTGAGGGCTGTGGCTGCTTCTTTGAGTTGAGTCTGCAGCTGCGACCAGGAACCTGTTTGCTGGGTTTGCTCAAGCGACTGTACGATCCCGGTCAGTGTTGAGCGAACCCTTTCGAATGTCGGCGTATCTTCCATTTTGCCGATGACCTGGTTAAGGCCCAGGGCAAGCACATTCGCAAAGGAGCTTAGCGCTTGCTGGGAGATCGCCTGTTTGCCTTTATCGAGCATTGTCTTTAGGAGGGAGCCTCCGTGCGCCAGGAACTGGGAGACAGTCCCTTCAGTTCCGGTGGATGAGGTAGGGTCGGATGAGTCCGACGGCGTTCTTCCGAGCAGGTTGTCGACCATCGTCTTCGGTAATTGTTCGACGCGGTCCAGGATGGGGCCGAGCGCTCCGGTGACAGTGTCGCGTAGGATATCTCCTGTCCGCGCGGCGATCCCTGCGTAGCTTCCATAATAGCGGTTGACCGCTCCTAATGCGGCTTCTACGTCTACCAGCATATCGGTTTGCGATCTTGGCGCGGTTGCATAATACGTAGGAAGACGTCCCCTGATTTGCTGAAGTATCTGCAGATCATTGGCGTCCAATGACTTCTTTGTGAATACTAGCGCTTGCTGAGTCATCAATTGATCTAAAAGACTTTCGAGCGTCTGGCTTTGTTTCTTAATAGCTGCTTTGTTGTTCGTGATGATGGCGGAACGCAGTTCCATGAATGCTTCGCGCGATTTTGCAAGCAGAGGATGCGCCTGTCCTGTCAGCCTTTCGTCAAGCTGGTCGACAACGCCGCCATGCCCCATTAACCTCTCCTGGAGAACGCTGACAGCTTTGCTCAAAACTCCGGCATCTTTGTCCGTCAATCGGAACTCGAGATAATCGATTGGTCCGTCTTTTGCGCGCAGTTTGGCATTCAGCAGGTCGATAGCCTTGGCGATGACCCCTTCCTTTTCATCCGTGAGCGTCTCGGTGAGGAATTTCTTGGCCTTGATCAGCAGTCCTCTATCCGCGTGGTTGAGATGTTCGTCCAGGACCTGCATTGCCTGATCGAGAACGCCGTCTTTATCGACGAGTCGTTTCTGGAGTTTTCCAACTACCTGGTCGACAGAGCCGCCCTCTTTGAGCATTTGCTCCTGGACTTCCTGTACCTTGGCTTGAAGCAGAGCGACCGCTTTGGGGACAAGGCCTGTCGTCTCATCGAGAAGTTTCTTTTGCAACAGGTCGAAAGTTCCATTTTCTCCCAGAAGTCTTTGATTGAGCTGGTTGATAGCGTGGGCGATGATTCCGTTGTCCGGATCATTCAATCGTTTAGAAAGGGTGTCGAGTACGCCATTCTCTTCGTTGAGTTTCTTTTGCAGCATGACAAGGCCCTGTGCCAGCAGCCCGTCTCTTTCATCAAGGCATTTCTTTTGGAGAATATCGAGCGCCTGAGCGAGGGTTGCCTGCACTTTTTGATCTAAAGTGTCGAGGGGGCCGTCTTTCTTCTTGAGCGAGGCATTCAACGTTTCCAAAGCCTTAGCGATCATTCCCGTCTCTGGATCAGAAAGCCTTTTGGACATCGCATCGAGAAGACCGTTTTCAGCCATCAGTCGTTTTTCCAGGACAGCCATCATTTTGGGCAGTGTACCGGTATCTTCCTGAAGAAGGCGCTGCTCGAGTTGATCCACAGCTCCGCCCGTGCCGGTCAGCCTGGCCATCAGAATTGTCATGGCGCTTGCGATTAAGCCGTCCTTTTCGTCGAGGCATTTTTTGGATAGGACTTCCAAGGCATCAGCAAGTGTTTTCTGAACCCTCTGATCGAGGATGTCGAGAGGACCGTCTTTCTTCTGCAGAGATGCTTTCAGGGTTTCGACAGCTTGAGCAAGGATTCCTTTTTCAGGGTGAGACAATTTCTTCCCGAGCTCATCGACAATGCCATCATCTGCCAGTAGCCTTTGTTGAAGAATTGCCAACATTTTTGGAAGGGTTCCTGTCCCATCTTCCAGGAGGCGCTGCTCAAGTTGGTCGACAGCTCCGCCCTTGCCCGTCAGCTTGGCTAAAAGAATAGTCATGGCGCTTGCGATCAAGCCGTCCTTTTCATCGAGGCATTTTTTGGATAGGAGTTCGAGTGCCTCAGCCAGCGTTTCTTGGACTTTCTGATTGAGGATGCCAAGAGGGCCGTCTTTTTTTTCGAGCGCGGCATTCAGTGTCACTAAAGCCTTAGCGATCATTCCTGTCTCTGGATCGGAAAGTCTTTTGGACATTGCATCCAGAAGACCGTTTTCTGCCATCAGTCGTTTTTCCAGGACTGCCATCATTTTGGACAGTGTACCGGTGTCTTCCTGGAGAAGGCGCTGCTCGAGTTGATCGACAGCTCCACCTGTGCCGGTCAGTTTGGCCATCAGAATTGTCATGGCGTTTGCGATCATGCCGTCATGTTCATCGAGGCATTTTTTGGATAATAGTTCGAGGGCGTCAGCGAGCGTTTTCTGAACTCTCTGATCGAGGAGGTCGAGGGGGCCGTCTTTTTTCTGTAGAGAGGCTTTCAGAGTTTCGACAGCTTGAACGAGAACTCCTTTTTCAGGATGAGACAATTTCTTGCTAAGCTCATCGACAATGCCTTCATCCGCCAGCAGTCTTTCTTCAAGAATTGCCAGCATTTTTGGCAATGTTCCTGTCCCTTCTTCGAGGAGTCGCTGCTCAAGTTGGTCGACAGCTCCGCCTTTACCTGTCAATTTCGCCATCAGGATGGTCATGGCTTTAACGATCATGCCGTCATTTTCATCGGTGCATTTTTTTGATAATAGTTCGAGCGCTTCAGCAAGCGTTTTTTGGACTCTCTGATCAAGGATGTCAAGAGGGCCGTCTTTCTTTTGCATTGATGTTTTCAAGCTTTCGACAGCCTGCGCGAGGATACCTCTTTCCGGCTCCGACAATTTTTTGCCGAGCGCGTCTACAATACCTTCGTCGGCAAGCAACCGTTTTTCGAGGAGGGCGACAGATTGGGCGAGTATCCCTGTTTGTTCATCGTTGAGCTTAACCTGGACTCTGTCGAGCGCTTGCGTGAGCATTCCGTCATGCTCATTGAGGAGGCGGTGCTGCAACTTTTCTACGACGCCTTCAGGTCCATTGAGTTTGTGTTGGAGCAATCGGACAGAATCGGCAAGGACTCCGTCTTCTCCATTGAGTTTCGCTTTCAGCAAACCGATCCCTTGAACGAGGATGCCGTCATTTTCATCATTGATCGCCTTTGCGAGGAGCTTGAGGGACTCGGTCAGGATCCCTCTATCTTTGTCGGTAAGTTCAGCTCGCAGCTTTGGAACCATTCCTTCCACATCATCGAACATGCTTTTTTTCAGTAAAGCAACCGCTTCATCGAGGACTCCATCTTTTCCGGATAACTTTTTTCTTAGTTCAGCAATCAGTCCATCAGGCGAAGTCAGTTCGTTTTTTAGCAAAAGAAGGCCATCTTTTAATATCTCATCAAAGCTCTTTCGCGCGATTTTCAAAGCTTCCGCAATGATCCCGGTTTCTTCATGATTGAAGCGTTCCCCGAGTTTATCTACGACGCCGCCTTTATCGAGCAGTTTTGCGGTTAACAAAGAGACGGCTTTAGCGATGACGCTCTCATCTCCCTCCGACAGCCTGGAAGAAAAAATGTCGATCGGCCCCCCTTTTTTAGACAGCAGCGCGGTCAGCTGAGAGACGACCTGTTTCATCAAGCCTGTATCTTCATCAGTGCATTTTCTTTTCAGAAGATCGACGGCCTGATTGAGGATTCCGCTCTCCTCGGAAAGCAAAGCTTGTTGCAAATAGGCCAGCGAGTGGATCAATGCCCCTTGATTGTCATTGAGAATCTTATTGAAATTCTCGTAGAAATGGATGAGCTGTTCCCTGATCTTCGTGATTTTACATTCTCGAATGAAGTCTTGCAGAAGGTTCGGCTGGAACATGAAATCCCGATTTTCTGCAGGAAGTTTGAAGAAATTGAGTATCACAGTGCAAAATTCGATCGCTTCCCGAGTAATTTTTGGCGAGATCTGCTTTAACAGTTTCCAGTCATCAGCAGCCAGCAGTTTTAAATTAGCGTGGATGTTAATGACATCATCGGCCGTGAGAGTGTCCGGTGCTGTAAGTAGTTTTTGAAATTGAGCCCTCAGTTGTAAGAGTTGCTCGGGAGCCTGTTTTAATAAGGCCTGTTCTAAAGTCTGTTTGAGTTGAACACCCATAGGGCCATCGGGTTGTACCAGCGTCTCAAATTCTTTTTTTGCGCCGCTGACAAGACCGCTTCCCAATCCCTCGCCGACAGGGGAAAATCCCCACGCGAAGGGCCTTGAGGCAAGCCAGGCTGTTCCGCCCACAGTCCATTTAACTCCGTCCCATGCTTTGCCAAAGAGTCCTCGTTGTTGTGCTGTCGAAGGGGTAGGATTCGAAGGAGTGGATGAATCGTCAGTAAAAAATTGAGTTTTATGCGACATTATATTTCATCTCAGTTTATTATTAATTTGCGTCTTATTTTACTTTTAATTGCATAATTGATCAACTGTATAGTTGAATGTATTTATGTCGTTGTTATTTTAATATCATTGTTTGTTTTTGCAATTATTTATTAAATTTTTGTTTTCTTGGTTTCTGTGTTATTAATAGTTTTAATGTTTGGTTCTTTCAATTAATTAAACTTTTATTTCTATATTATCCGTATATTTAGATTGGTTTAATTCAAAAATAAAATATATATTATATGTCTATTTTAAACTTTAAATCGCACAGAGTCAGTAGGGGAAAGGAGGATTTAGGCCGGAATGAATGACCATAGGGCATTGATCAGGTCTAAGGGAGGGGGCTTTTTAAAGTTTCTATATACTATTTTTGGCGGGTTTTCTAAGCTGTTTTTTTACATGCTGATTGACCGTTCTTAGCGCCTTCTGGAGGACTCGACACATATGCGAAAGGGCACACCCAATGCGTTGATTTTGCTTAGCATCGCTTCATTCTGCGGAGTCGGTCCCCTGGAGGCGGAAAGTCGTTCCAATTTGAACGATCATTGGAGCCTACTTGGCGATTTCGTCTTGATGCGCCGCTCCGACATCCACAATCACAAGCTTGTCGAGGATGACAACAAGTTCCAATGTCCTGGCCGGTGTCCGAATTTCACTGTTATCAACAATGAGGACCTTGTCCACGATTTCGATTTCGAACCGGGCTTTCGCGTAGGTCTGACTTTCATGTCCGACCCAAAAAACAGCTTTGAGGGAAATTTTCTCTACCTTCAGCCGTGGCATGGCGAGAAAAAAAGGCATGGCAACCAAAGCTTGAGCTTTCCACTCAGCAATTCTGATTATTCCCAGGATTTCACCAATGCTGACGAGGCTCATGCGGAATACGACAGCCATTTCTGGGACCTGGAAATGAATTACTGGCGCCATTTCAATCCGCGGCGCATTGATTATTTCAGCCTTTCAGGAATTGCAGGGCTGCGCTATTTCCATTGGGATGAAGAGTTCAAATTGACGATGGTCAATCCTCCCGACAAAAGCTCTTACAATATCCACACTAAGAACAGAATGCTCGGCATGCAGCTGGGACTGGACTTTCAAATCAATCCGACTCGATGGCTCTCCTGGGAAATCTTTGCAAAAGCAGGCCTGTTCGCCAACCATACGGAACAGAAACAGTTCATGGGAGATCTTGACAATACCGTGACCTTGAGGGATTCAGAAAGGCAGAAGCGGGCTCTCGGAGTTTATACCGATGTCGCCGCTCAAATCGGTTTCCAATGCTTCGAGCATGTCAACCTGCATGGCGGGTATCAGGCGATGTTCTTTAGCGGACTGGCGCTTGCGCCTGAACAGATCAGCCATAGGGTCAAAAAAGACGCAGGGAAGAAAGACCATACCAATGGAAATGCGATCATCCATGGTCTTTTTATAGGGCTAGTCTGGAGTTTTTAAAGAAATTTTCGGGCAAAAAAAAGCCGGAGATGACTCACAGCACAACACTGCATCCTTAAGGCTGCTACATTCCTGTCCTGACCTGGTTCGGATCGTGCCGTTCTATTAGGTCCCCGGCAAAGGAATATGCTATCAATTTTTGCGATTGGCTGCAATCTCAAAGGATCTGGATAGGCATTAAAATATTTAAACACTCCCTCCCGCAGAATCCGACAGACTCCTTTCAATAAATTGACGGAACCAGATTTCCAGAACCATCAGACCCCAAAGCTCTTGAAAAAAGAGGTGGGGATGGCGGTTGAAGTTTTTCATTTGCTCCGAAAGCCAGCGAGAAGAGAAGAGCCCGGCTTCGACGAGGACGCTTTTGGAAAATTTCTCTGTCAACTGACGGATGGCGACCTCAGTCGCCCAAGAAGGAAGGGGAGAGACCCTTGAGCATCCCGGTTTGAATAGTTTAGCGTAACTGAATCGATCAGATGCATCCGGAACGGATGCGAGCAATTCGATCATCTGAACATCGAGATAAGGCGCCTTTCTGATGATTCCGAAATGAGAGCAGAACCGCTCTTGAGGAAGAAGGATTGAGGGGGGCAGCTTGATCTTATGGTACAGATACAAAAGGGAACTGATCGAAGGCCCAAGCCTTTCCAATGCAGGGAAGCGGTGGAGGAAGATCTCGTTGTTGACAGGACTTAGCAAATGGGAGTGCAGATCGGAAAATTCTCTTCTGTCGAACAGGGCAGTCTGATTTAAAAAAGCGATGTGCCAGGGATGGGTGTGGATCGAACGCAGCATCTCGTAGGCAGTCTTGGGGTGGAGTTGATAGAAAATAGGAATGAGCAGCTTCTGTTTGAGAAAACGTTCGAACGAGGAGAGAGGCTTCCAGAAAAACAGGCGGGGAGGGTGGATCTCCTGCTGCAGCTGATAAAGAGAGCCTGTCGAGAAAAAGAGTTCCGTCTTCTTCTCTGCTTTCATTTCTTTGCATGTCTGCCAAAGTGCAGGGAGCGCAAGGTCGGCGACGGGTTCGTCCAGCTCCCAGATCATAGAGGAGAGATCGGCGAAGACAGTATTAGAAGAGAGGATTTTGGCAGAGGGGGCGTCATAGATCTGAACGCCGGCTTCCTTAGCGACAAAGTCCCATTCTTCTTCAGAGCTTGTATGGCAAAACGGAGGAGCTGATGGGCTGACCCTTCTTTTCCATGCATCGGCGGCGGCAAGTTTCCAGTCGACGTCAGTCAGTTCATTTTTCTTGCTTGCCAGACAAGAACTGAACGCCCAATAGGGGCGGATGAGGTGATTTTTATCTTTGGAGACTTTGAGATAATGCCCTGGCTGTAATTTGAAGACGCTTTGAATCGGACTCTTCTCCTGAGGAATAAAGCCGAAGGAGACATAGAAGGAGAGCGCCTCAAGATCGGGGCTTTGGGGGATGAGACGGGATTCCAGGATGCTTTTTAACGAGCCGGCGAACAGGAAGAGATTGTTTTTCAAACACCAGAAAAGCCCTTTTTCTCCTAGACGGTCGCGAGCGAGAACAAGCTCCTGTTTCTGGAGGTCGTAGATGGCCAGCGCGAAATTCCCGTTGAGATAGCCAAAGCAGTTTTCTCGATGGATCAGGTAAAGCGACGCGATCAATTCTTCATTTGTAAGGGAAGGGCCTATCTCTTTATTCTTTTGAATTTCCTCGCGGATTTCCTCGCGATTATAGAGATTGCCGTCGAAGAGAATGAGGAGGTTGGAGATGGGCTGAAGAGGAGAGTCTTTTTTTTCTTCTCGGGCATGCCCGAGCTCGAATGGACCGTCGCGCCAGACCCGATGGGGGAAAAAAGGGGAGGGGGCGAGCATCAGCTTCGTTGCCGACTCTTCAGGCATTTGCTCGGGATAGACGGCGCCGGCAATAGTCATCATTGAAAAAGAGATTTAGGAGGAGGTCTTTAAAAGACCTCCTCATTTTGGATATTATCGTTGTTCCAGTCCGGTGCTGGTATCTGAGACGAGCATTTTGTGTTTCTCGTCAAATGAGCGGATATTCTCGAGTTTGGTCTCAGGGAAGAAAGAGGCGAGGATTTTGGGCGCTTTTTCTCCTTTGTCCGCCATTGCGCTTGCGCTGAACAGGCAAAGTCCGACTCCAGTTCCTTCTCCAAATCCTTTAAAGACGATTTTGTCGCCGGCGAGCTGAACAGTGAAATCGTTGCTCTTTAAGCGGGCGTTGCCGAGGGCAGTTTGCAGCTTGGTGAAATCAAACTGACGGGTTTCGTTTCCTTCTTTGAGGCGGGCCCCATAGACTTTTTGAGACTTGGCATCCTGGTAGAGGTCGAACTCAGAGACTTTGACGGCGCCGAGCGCTTTTGCCAGGTCTTGCTTAGAGATCGAGAAAGTCCAGGCGTGTTTTTCCCGTTCATGGGCGGCAAATCCTGCCTCGACGCCTGCAGGTGTTTTGACGTCTTTGCGGTACACTGTCGCAAAGTCGGCTGTTTTCCCGGCGCTGTCTTTTGTCCATGCTGTCGGGAACGGTTCTCCCTGATAAGTCATCACCATGTGTCGTGTATTGTCGATTGCGCGGTCGACATGTAGATTCTGCAATGTGACGGCATATCCCTGGTAGCCCACTTCAGAGGCTTCGACATGCCAGTAGGCGGAAGGCTTGCGATTGACGAGATAGTAAGCGTTTGTGCGTGCTGTAATGGCGATCGCATCCATTACTTCCTCGTCCATCTCTGTCGTGAATTGCGCTGTCATGATCGACTTGAGATAGCGTTCGATGTCGACTTCGTTGACTACGTGAAGCTTCCCTTTGATGTCATAAATTTCAACGCAGCCGCGGTATTCGATCCCATCGACCAGCAGGGTGCTTTGCGCATCGGAAGGGACGACGCGGATCTGGTGCATGCCCGGGATCACTTCTCCCCAAACAAGGCCGTTGTCGGAGGAAGAAATCCAATTTCTTTTTGTCGAAATTCCATCGGTCAGAGGGAGGCCTGTCAATGGATTGAAAACTTTGAAACGTCCTTTCGCTTCGAGAAGGACTTTGTCATGCTGTTTGCCGATCAGAACTTTGATCGTCGCAGGCTTTGTCTTCTGTGAGATGTCTGTTGGGATTTCGACCCCTCCGGCGCGTACAAAAACAGGGGCTATTGTGCAGGCCACAAGCGATGCTGCGATCAATGCTTTCATTCTTTTCATAATAGTTCTCCGTCCTTAAATTTGGCGTTTTTAGGGCGCCCTAAATGTTCATAAGATAAATTTGTGACTTCCCTGCCCCGGGGGGTGCGTTTGATGAAGCCCTGCATGATCAGATAAGGTTCATAGACCTCTTCCAGCGTGTGGGCTTCTTCCGAAAGGGCGACGGCGAGGGTGTTAATTCCCACAGGTCCGCCCTCGTAGTGGTCGATGATGAGCTTAAGGATCTTCTTGTCCATTTCATCCAGGCCGCGGTGGTCGATCTCGAGCATGTCGAGAGCCAGGTGGGCTGTCTTTGTATCGATTTTTGGATGTCCCTTGATCTGCGCGAAGTCGCGGACCCAGCGTAAAAGGTTGTTGGCGATCCTTGGGGTGCCGCGGGAGCGCTCGGCGATGGCCAGAGCCCCTTCTTTTAGGAGGGATACGCCCAGGATCTGCCCCGATCGCTGGAGGATCTTTTCCAGATATTCCGGAGGATAGTAATCGAGCCTTAAGTTCAATCCGAAGCGTGATCGCATGGGGCTGCTGAGCAGGCCGGCGCGCGTGGTCGCCCCGACTAAGGTAAAGTGCTTCAATTTGACCTGGACGCTGCGGGCAGAGGGTCCTGAATCGATCAGCAGGTCGAGGGTGAAATCCTCCATCGCTGGGTAGAGGTATTCTTCGACTGCGCGGTTCATCCGGTGGATCTCGTCGATGAACAGAACATCGCCTTCATTGAGGTTCGTCAGAATGCCGGCTAGGTCGCCGGGTTTTTCGATGACGGGGCCAGAGGTGACGACCAGATTTGTCCCCATTGTTTTGGCGATGATATTGGCGAGCGTTGTTTTGCCAAGGCCGGGGGGGCCGTTTAGGAGGCAGTGGCCGAGAGCTTCTCCACGCTGTTTCGCAGCCTGCATAAAGACGTCAAGCCGCTCGCGGATGTTATCCTGACCGACGAAGTCGAGCAGGGATTGCGGGCGGAGAGGAACCTCGAAAGGCTCGTCGGGCCGGGTCCAGGAGGATTGAATGAATGGCTCTGTCATAATTTTTTCAAAGCGCGAGTTTGTCGAGAGGGTTCTACTGCAGCTTCATGAAAAATTCAGATCCGCAGCAGCTTCGCTTCGCCTCTAAAAACGAGCAACCCAGTGCCCGAACCTGTTTTTCAGAGGCCGCTTACTCACGATTTTTGCGCTGTTATTAAAAACTCTAGCAAGAAAACGATTTCAAACGCTATACCTATTCATTATTCAATCGTTAGTAGCACGCACCTGCCGGCGGCAGGGGAGCCGACCCGCGTTGGCGCTCCTCTACCTGAAGGTGCGCGCTTCTGGATATCATAAAGATACAGAGACTGAAAGGTGCCGCTATGAGTTTGCAATCTGACCGATGGATTCGCGAAATGGCTCAAAATCATGGAATGATCGAGCCGTTTGTAGATACGCAAGTGCGTTATGTCGAAGGCAAGAAAGTGATCAGCTACGGTCTGTCCAGCTATGGATACGACCTGCGCGTCGCTGGCGAGTTTAAAGTGTTCACCAACCTTTATAATTCCCTTGTCGACCCTAAGAACTTCAACGAAAACGCGTTCGTCCACATCGAAGCGGACGAGTGCATCATCCCTCCCAATTCATTCGCCCTTGCTCGCAGCGTCGAGTACTTCCGCATCCCGCGGGATGTGCTCACCGTCTGCATCGGCAAGTCGACGTATGCCCGCTGCGGCATCATTTGCAACGTGACGCCGTTTGAGCCGGAATGGGAAGGGCATGTCACGCTGGAGATCTCCAACACCACCCCGCTGCCTGCCAAGATCTATGCCAATGAGGGGCTGGCGCAGGTGCTCTTTTATAAGGGCGCTGAGGTGTGCGAGACTTCCTATGCCGACCGCAATGGCAAATACATGAAACAGATGAGAATCACACTTCCTGTAGCTTAAACTCTGCTGGCTTAGGGGATTTAGATTTTCTGAACTGACTTAAGTTCTGCCCAATTTCTTGCGTTTTGAATGCTTGTGTGGGTTACTATTGCCCAGCCAATTGAGATAAGCGCTGAATTTGTATCGCCGACCGTTTACAAAAAAGGGAAAAACCCTTAAGTATCAAAGTAAGGGCAATTGCTGGCTACCCCACACTATATGGCATACGCAAAAGTAAGAGATGAACACTCTTTGCGCTCAAGACTGCGCGCAGGGAGAGAGCAGAGAGGCGCGATCTACCAGAGCTGGTGGGTGCTCCTTTTCATTGCCGCTTGCAGCGTCGTTTATTTCAATTCCATTGGGAAGAAAAACGAAGTCATTGCTTCTTTGGACAAGCATCTGGGGGCCCTCGAGGGGGAGAAAGCCTCTCTGCTGCAGGAAAAAGAAGATCTGCTTTTGCAGATCAACAGCCAAAGCGATCCCGCCTGGATCCAGCTCACTCTGATGAAGGGATTAGGGCTTGTTCCTGAAGGGCAGTTAAAAGTTTACTTCTACAGCGACAATGAGTGAAAATCATTGTCACTTTCTGACGAGGTGAGGGCGTGGTCACACTCCAGATCCTTCTTCTTCTCGTTTTTCTCTTTTGTTCCGGATTCTTCTCTTCTTCAGAAGTGGCTCTCTTTTCCCTTTCTTCAATGAAGGTCAAAGCCTTTAAGAATTCGGAAGACAAGCGCAAACAGATCGTTGCCAAACTGCTCGCTTCGCCCAGAGATCTGCTCGTGACGATCATCATGCTCAATATCGTCATCAATATCATGATCCAGAACATCACCTCAAGCATCTTCGGGGACTTTTCCGGCTGGGCCCTTAACGTCGGGGTCCCTTTGGCCCTGACACTGATCTTTGGGGAAGTCGTCCCCAAGTCGATCGGGATGGCCAACAATGCTGCCATTTCCTACCGCGTCGCCCCTTTTTTGCAATCTGCGCAGCGTTTTTTTCTCCCGATACGCAAGGTGCTTACCTCGATCACGAGCGTGGTTTCCCGTCTGGTCTTTTTTTTCCTCAAGTCGGAAGAGGACATCTCATTTGACGAGCTTCAGCATGCTCTCAAGACGTCGCGCAAGTATGGCATCTTGAACGAAGACGAGGCGGAGCTTGTGCGGGGCTATCTGATCCTGCAGGAAGCTCAGGTCAAGGAATTGATGCGCCCTCGCGAAGAGGTTCTCTTTTACGATATGGAAGAGCCGCTTTCGAAGCTGGTCCATCTCTTCGTCGATCAGGAATGCTCCCGTCTCCCAGTATGCCGTGAAAGTCTGGACAATGTCGTCGGGATGGTCACAAGCCAGGTCTATTTTTTGAACCGGGAGAGGCTGCAAAGCGCTTCTGATCTGATCCCGCTTCTGCAAAAACCGATGTTCGCGCCGGAAGGAATGTCCGCAGAAGCGCTCCTCCGGCAGATGTACGACAAGCAAGAATCCCTGGCGCTTGTCGTCGATGAGTATGGATCGATCTCGGGCCTGATCGCTCTCGAAGACCTGGTCGAAAAGGTGGTCGGAGAAATCGCCGATGCGCGGGACGAGAAGAGCAGATATACAAGGTCCGGAGAGGATGTGATCATCGCAAGCGGGAAAATGGAGCTAGCCGAGCTGGAAGAGATCTTCGGAGAGTCGCTTCCCAGTGAAAATAACATGGTCACAGTCGGCGGATGGCTGACAGAGCAAATGGGCGACATCCCGAAGACCGGGGTGAAATACACTGCGCATGGGTTCCTTTTCCATGTCCTGGCAGCTGACGCCAAGCGCGTCCGACGCATCTATATCCGCTCGCTCAAACCTCTTTCCCAACGCAGGAAGGAGGGAATATGAACGAATCTTGGAAGTTCTTCCTTCTGATGATCCTCGCGTGCCTGGCAGTTCAGGGTTTTTTTGCCATGGTGGAGATGGCATGCGTTTCATTTAACAAGGTCCGTCTCCAGTATTATGTGAGCAAGCAGAACAAGCGCGCCCTATGGCTCAGCTACCTCTTGCATCACCCCGCTCTGCTTTTCGGTACGACCCTCATTGGCGTCAACACCTCTCTTGTCATCGGATCTGAGTGTGCGCGTCGATTTTACGACTCTTTAGGATTCAGTCCTGATCTGGCCCCCCTTTCTCAAATCGCTCTCGTGATCATTTTCGCAGAGATCGCCCCCATGTTCGCCGGGCGCAGGTACGCCGAGCATGTCGCGATGCTGGGGATCCCGCTGCTCTTCTTTTTCTCTATTGTGCTGCGCCCTGTGATCTGGATCCTAGATCTGATGTGTCGGGGGATCAACCGTCTCATCGGCCACCCTGTGGCGGCAGGCGCCTATCTTTCCCGGGAAGAATTGCAGAACGTGATCGAGGAGAGGGAGGAGACGATCGAAACGACGCCTGCCAAGAAGGAATTCAACACCGTCGTCGCCAATATCTTCTCTTTGAAGAGTAAAACGGCCAAAGACCTGATGCAGCCCCTGACCCATGTGCCGCTCGTGCCTTCCTTTTGCTCAGTCGGTGAAATGCGTGAAATCGTCAATAACAAGCACACCCCCTTCGTTCCGATCTACCACCGCAATCCGCAGAACATCGTCTCGATCGCTTATCCTCGCGACCTTTTGCGCTTATCAGAGAACAAACGGATCAAGGATTATTCCCGTCAGCCCTGGTTCATCACCGAGCAGAGTTCGATCCTGCAGATTTTAAAGCAGTTTCGCCGTAATAACCAAAGCCTTGCTATCGTTCTCAATGACAAAGGACTTGCGACCGGGATTCTCACTTTGGATGAGATAATCGATGAGATTTTCGGATGGACCGACGAGTGGATGTCTTATGAAGAGATGGTTCCCCGGGCCTACCATATTGTCGTCGACCGCACTTTTCCCAGCGACATGCGGCTCGACGAGTTCAACAAGCAGTTCAATGTCCATTTGAGCTATCAGGATGCAGAGACTTTGGAGGACCTGATGAGCCAGGCCCTCGGACATCCCCCTTCAAAGGGGGAGTCGGTGCGCATCGACCAGTTCGAGCTCACAGTGGAAGAAGCCTCCCTCCTCGGCGCGAAAATGATCCTGGTCCGCACCGTTTTCTAAAGGATGTTCCCGCTGCGCATGAATTCCTGGATGAAGGTTCTTGCCGCCTGCTGATAATCTTCCGTCAGGCCATTATGGGGATGCCCTCCGGTGTGGGGAACAATGACGATGTGTTCTGAGGTCCCGATTTTATCCGCGTTGGCAGCCCAAGGAAGGATGACATTGTCTTCCAATTTTACAAAATTGCGGATTTGCGGCTTTACGGTAAATGTATCAGGTAAAATAAAATGCCCTGGACATAAGGCGAGGACGCGGATGCGCGGCATCAAGTCAGGCCGAGCGGTGTCGATGAGGCGCAGGGCCGCATTGGTGTGGACCGCGCCTTCAGAAATGGAGAACTGCAGGTAATTGCGTCCCGGATTGGCATCCAGAAAATCGATCCATTGCTGTGCGATCAGATAGGATGTTTTTGTGTAGCTGCCCCCGTCGATCGCTTTCATCCTGATCACATCGGCGACATAGCCATTTGTATCTCCGGACGCTGTCCTTTGGTGGGTAGAGTTATAGACCGTGTGGATGTTGCAGCCGTCGACAAAGTGCTTGGAGAGGTCGGCCGCGTCTTTGCCAGCGTGTTCCAGGGTAGGAATGCCCATTCCGTTGACGAATCCGATTTGTCCTTTCGAAGGGTCTTTGCCCAGTTTTTCACCCAAAGAGAAGTATTGTGCGCCCAGTCCTCCCTCGCCCACTTCAAAGGAAAGACAGGGGATGGGATGGATGTTATCCTGACCCAGGAACCCTAAGCGCTGCATGGCTTTGGCCAGACGCTCGATATTGTCAAAGGCATGCTCTTCTCCCCAACGCAACCCCTGGATTCGGGGATCCTCCATTTTGGCCAGTTCCCACACTTTACCATGGACTTGATTCTTATCTGTTGTGGACAGGCGCTCAAAATGACTCCTGACAACTCCTTCCGCTTTTAAAGAAGAATCGAGAGGGCCTTTAGGGAGGTAAAAAGTTGTGGTTTGCGTAGTGCTTTCAACGAAAGAGCTCACTGCTTTCCCAACATAATGCTTCAATTGTTCAAATGCTACAGCCATTGCAAACTCCAAAATTAAATTTTGTGAAATATAGCATTATTAGAGGAATAAATTCAATTGCAATGGATTGATTGGAAACTATATTTGAGGATTACTTTCTTAGTCTGTTTGCGATCGAGGAGACGACCTCAATGGCCCGATCGATCTCCTCGATCGTCGTATTGCGGCTAAGCGAGAAACGGATCGCCGATTTGGCTATTTCGGGAGGGACGCCCATATTAAGGAGGATGCGGGAGGGTTCCATCGCGCCTGAAGAGCAGGCGGAGCCGTGGCTGACGGCGATGCCAGCCATATCGAGGGCGATGAGGAGGTCTTCTCCTGCGTCTTTTGGGAAAGAGAGGTTGCATGTATTGCAGATTCTAGGACCCATCCCGTTGACGACTACCGGATCGGCTTTCACAAGAAGACCCGCTTCCAGGCGGTCTCGCAAAAGAGCCATTCGCTCTGTCGCAGCGGGAAGTTCTGTTTTCAAAAGCTCGACGGCTTTGGCAACGCCTACGATACCGGGAAGATTTTCGGTGCCGGAGCGGATTTCATATTCCTGACCGCCGCCAGTGAGAAGCGGGCTCAATTTGAGCGAGGAGCGAACAAAGGCAAATCCAATCCCCTTGGGGCCATGGATCTTGTGCCCTGAAAAAGCGATCCCGGAAATGCCTGGATGGATGTGGAATAGTTCCTTGCCGAGCCAAGCGACCCCGTCGACAAGCAGCGGAACGTTTGCTCTCAGGGCGATCTGTCCGATGGTATTTAGATCGTGCTTCACTCCTGTTTCGCTATTGACGGCGCTTAAGGTAATGAAACGGGTGTCGGGGCGGATGGCGTTCTCGACTTGCTCAGGGGTGATAGCGCCGAAGAGGCCCGCCGGCAGAAACGAGACGTCGAGTCCTCTCTTTTGCAGGTCCAGAAGGGTGTTGTTGAGGCAGGAATGCTCGACATCGGATGTGATGGCATGCCCTTTGATGCTGTCCGTGAAGGATCCGCGCAAAAGCAGGTTCATCGCTTCGGTTCCGCTCGAGGTAAAGATGATCTCATGAGGCTTCACTCCCAGAAAAGAGGCAATCGTATCGCGGGACCTCTGGAGGCGGTTTTTCGCTTCTTGTCCGAAAAAATGGATAGAGGAGGGGTTGTTCGGCGTGGAAGAGAGTTCGGGAAGCATTGCTTCCAACACGCGAGGATCGACGCCTGTGGTCGCGTTATTGTCTAAATAAATTCTATCTATCATTGTTACTTAACTTTGACCAAAAGAAGGGTAATATTATCATTTCCCCCTTTTTCCAGGGCAGCATCAACGAGTTTTTTCCCCATTTCTTCCAAGGATAGGGGAGCGCCGAGCAGGCGGGCGATCTTCTCCTCTTCGACGTAATCGGAAAGGCCGTCGCTGCATAGCATATAAATATCTTTTGGGCGAAGCGGGATCACGCCGATGTCCGGCAGGATCGTAGGCTGGGTGCCAATAGCGCGGGTAATGACGTTGCGCATCAGAAGGGCCGGCGGAGAGTCTTCGTCCCTGGACCAGACTGTATTGCGCAGAGAATGGTCTTCAGTGAGCTGTTTGAGCTTGCCGCGGAAGCGATAGAGCCTGCTGTCTCCAATATGGGCATAGACCAGATGTTCTTCGGTGATCACAAAACAGGAGAGGGTCGTTCCCATTCCGGCATAATCGGGATGGCGGTGCGCCTCGTCGAAAACTTTGGCATTTGCCTTGGCGATCGCCTCTCTCAGGAACTGGCAGACTTCTTCGACGCTGGAGTCGCTTTTCAGCGATCGGATCGATTCGCACATGCTCTGCAAAGCATAGGAGGAGGCCACTTCGCCCGCCTTATGTCCTCCCATTCCATCAGCCAAAATAAAGAACTGCTTTTCACCTACGGCAGCCCAGACGTCTTCATTGTTGGACCGCACCAGGCCAATATCGGAGATCCCAAAACTTTCGAGTCTGAACGGCATGACATTCATTGTTGTACGCCGGGTTGGACGACTTTCCCCATGAATAACATTTCCTGCGACTTTAAATCGACGATGAAAAAGAGAAAGGGGTGGTCAGCAATCATCTTAACAGGGGGCGCTTTCTGCAGAGACGATTTGATATTCATCGAAGCTGCAGTAGAAGCTGCCGCAGTGACCCCGTTCTCATCGAGAGCAAAATAGGCTTGATGAAGAACCTTATTCAAAAAGAGATCGCGGAGTCCATCAATGCCCATGAGGTTCGCATTGGAATCAAATGCATCTTCCATTCCCAGCTGCTGAAGAGCATCGTTTAAGCTGTAGCGACAGTTCATTGTGAATTTGGGGAGCTTCAAGTCGACCTCAGTGGGGGAAAGGAAAGAGAGCCATTCATCGAACTGATTGGGGAGCTCATTGAACATCGCCGTAAAATTGTCGGCGGATTTGGGAATCAGAACGACGAAGGCCAATGAGCCGCCGCCGCTTGCCAATCCAGAGAAGGGGAGGGCGACAGACTGGATGAGCTCATTTTCATAATAAGGGACGGTCATTGTCTGATGGAGCATTTTGACGGGCGTGCTCGTGTCGGGAGTAGAGTGGAAGGGCCAGTCCTGGGTCGATTTAGGGTCGAACGGAGAGGTCCATTTCCCCTGAAAATAGACGGCGTTGGTCAACACTAGGCGCGTCTGATCGCTGACGTCGTTAGGGGAGAGAAGATCGGCGATCTTGCCCTGCGTTTGCTGCGAGATCCAGTCGTTGATTGTGGAAACTGCATTGGCGGACATGGCAAAGTTGATCTTGCCGAGTTTGGATTTGAACTGCTCTTCGATTGCGTAGCGGAAATCGGCGAGAAGAAACGTCCCCTGGTCTACCCAGACGGCATTGGCGATATTGAGCGTGTAGCTTTTATCATCGCTCTTTGTGGGAAGCAGAGATTGAGAGAGCGAGAAGCTCGTTTTGGCGATATTCTTCCTGTCAACTTCCAAGTGCAGCGCCTTCTGCATCTGCGACTCGGTATCGCCCCTTGCTCCGAGAAAAACCATCGAAAGGCAGCTCGAAATGCTATAGGGAGAAAAAACGACGTTCGAGCCGGCGGCATCGATCGTGGGATATAGAGAAAAAGCGAACTGTGTGTGGTCTTTAGTCAGTTCGCAAACATCTTCGGAGAGGTTTGAATGAAGAGGTGTCGATGCGGTTAAAATGAGGGCGGCAGCGGGGATGAGTTTACTCAAAAGCATGGAATGCCTCCTTTATTCAGGGAAAAACAGGATTCTAAATGTGCTGACAGCGTTGAATGTCATGTGCAGTCCGATTGAAGCGAACAGCGAAGCTTGCCTTTCGTAGATGAACCCTAGAAAGAGAGCGAAGACAAAAAGCGAGGCGACCAGAGAAATGTTGCCGATCCCCTGGCTTGGTGCAAAATGGAAAAGGGCAAAGCAGAGTGCAGATAAAACGATCGCGTTCCTCGGGTGCATATGCCGCTTGAAGAATGTCTGCAGGCAGCCGCGGAACAGAAACTCTTCGATGACAGGGGCTGCGATCAGGATAGTAAAAAGGGCGACTGCCAGCATCGAGGGCGAGCCAAGCGTCGTTTTTAAGTAGCGGACGGCGACTTGTTCATAATTTTCAAAGCCGAAGAAAAAGTAGAGGATCATGTCAGCCAGTTGCCCCATGGCGATCACAAGGGGAAAGGCGATGATCCAGGAGATAAAGCCCATCAGGATATCGGTCCCGATCGGCTTAGTATGGGGAATGCTTCGATCTTTCCAGATCTTCTTGAACATCCCGGGATCCTGGGCATTGCAATAGAGATAGAAGAGGATGAAGATGCTCGCCAGCAGCAGCAGCTGGAGCCAGCCAAGGGCTGAAACGATGGAATCGGGAGCGAACGCAGATTGGATGATCCGTGCAAGAATGGGTGCGACGACCATGGTCATTCCCAGATAAATCACAAAAACAGCCAAAACTGTTTTAAAAGGGACCGGGTTGAACCGTTTTTCTCTGGGATGGGGCAGGTGGAAGTACCCATTGGACTTGGCAACCCAAACAAGGATTGAGCCGAGCAGCCCAAAGAGAAGGATGACTTGAAGATATTCGACGTATTCCTGCATCCATCCTTCCTTTTTTACAGCCCTGAAAAAAACAAGGGGAGTTGTTATTTTTCAGGGCTTAGGATTATTTTTTCGACATGGTCATAACATACTCTTCAATCCGGCTGGCCACTTCCTTAGTGAAGTTGGCATGAGCCAGTCCGATCGGCGAGATGCTGAAGCTCGGATCGCCCCAGGGCACCTGGTAAAAGTTTGCCTGTGTGAATTGCCTTGGGATGAAGTGAGTGTCGTGAATCAGTTCTTGTAGGATAATCTTGGGTTCCGTGTCTCGCAGATCGAAGACGCGCACGCGCATGCTCATATTGAGTTCGGCGTTGCAGTTTTTGGGGTCGGAAGGCCTCTTTTTATTTTGATTGATCACTTCTTCATGTTCGACAAGTTCAAGAAACACAACGTACTGATCCCCCTGGAACGATTTTTTTACCCAGGAAATGTCGGGGCCGAAAGGGTTATGCTTTTCACCCAATTTCTTTACTTGAGAGCGCACCTTAGAGGCATCGACGAGAAGGAGATGATTTCTCTGGGAAATGCGCTCATATAAAGAGGACGAAAGTTCGTCGGAAAGGTTCCAGTTAAGGTCGTTCTTGGTGTTGTCCATAACTGGGACGATCGCAACGACAGGCTTTGCTCTCATAGGAGCCTGTTCATATGCCTGTGAGGTGGTATTGTTGTTGTTATCGTCGCATCCTCCGGCGATAAGAGCCAGGAGGGAAACGCTAAGTATAAATCGTGACATTGACTGTCCTCCGGATCGGAAAGTTATTAAAGAGATTGTCTACAAATTAGATCCTTTGATCCCTTAACCGCTTCTCAAAAAGCCTGATTTTTAGGCAATCTCTAAGCCAACCATAGCAAATCATAGAGTTTCATCAAAGGGACTTGTTCATATACCCAAACAACTTCAAGACTTGGGGTTTTGGGCAGCCGAAAACAAAGTTATGAAGTTGTTTGGGTATACCCTTATTTCAAAGATCACTCCGGGTATTTACAGCGCTTTTAGGATCAGCGCTGAATATTCAGGGAGGTCGTATGTGAATTTCAATGGGGGATTGGCTGTCGGCTTTTCACAATAGTCGCTCGGGGAGGGAAGGGATGTATCGACGATCCGGTACCATTTCTTGCCCTTTGGCGGATCGGGCAGGTGGATATGGGAGGGTTGGAATTGGGCATTAAAAGCGATATAAAGCGGTTCCGATTTCACTTCATCTTCCAAAGTGTAGGCGATGAAGCGGTTCTCTCCGCTCCAGTTTGCTTTCAAGGGCTCCAGACCATGCCATTTGACATCGGTCTCACGTAAGAACGCGTTTCGTCGGACTAGCGGGTTTTTTTTTCGGAACTGGATCATCAGCCTGTGAAATCGGGCGAAATCCTGGTTTTTGGCAAGCTCGTCCCACAGGAACCAGTTCAACTCGTTGTCCTGGCAGTAGGCGTTATTGTTGCCGTTTCTTGTATGTCCATACTCATCTCCCATCAATACCATGGGCGTGCCCAGGGCGACCATCAAGGCGACCTGGAAATTGCGTATCTGCCTTTCTCTTAGAAGGAGGATCTTGCGGTCGGCCGTCGGTCCTTCATGCCCGCAATTCCAGCTATCATTTGAGTTGCAGCCGTCCCGGCTTTCTTCTCCGTTCTCCTCATTGTGTTTGTCATTGTAGCTTACCAGGTCGCGAAGAGTGAATCCGTCATGCGCGGTGATGAAGTTGATGCTATGGCACGGGGTCCTGTCCAGTCCATAGAGGTCCTGAGAGCCCGACAACACTTTGGCGAATTCTCCCGACTGGTCATTGGTTCCTTTGAGGAACCTCCGAACGACGTCCCGGTATTTTCCATTCCACTCGAACCAGCGCCCTTCGCCAGGGAAAGTTCCCACCTGGTACAGCCCTCCTGCATCCCACGCCTCGGCGATCAATTTGATGTTTGCCAGAACAGGGTCGGTCGTCATGGCCTGGATCACAGGCGGATTAGGTAGGGGGACTCCATGTTCGTTGCGTGTCAGGCAGGAGGCCAAATCGAAACGGAAGCCGTCGACATGCATCTCGTTGACCCAATAGCGCAGCGAGTCCAGGATGAACTGGGCGACGACTGGATGGTTGGAATTGACCGTGTTGCCCGTCCCGGTGTAATCGAGATAATGCCCTTCGGGGTTGATCATATAATAGATGCAGTTGTCAATGCCTCGGAAGGAGAAGTAAGGGCCGTTCTGATTGCCTTCCGCTGTGTGGTTGTAGACGACGTCAAGGTAGACTTCGATCCCGTTTTTATGCATCTCCCTGACCAGCGTTCGGAAATCGTCCAGCGTCGACGCCCATTCATGGGAAGAGGAGTAGCGGTTCATCGGCGCGAAGAAATTGATCGTCGAGTAACCCCAATAGTTCTGCAGCTTCTGTTTTGTCCTGGGGTTGCAACGGTCGTTTTCACATTCGTCAAATTCAAAGATCGGCATTAACTCGATGGCATTGACTCCCAAACTTTTCAAATAGGGGATCTTGTCTACGATGCCCAAAAAAGTTCCAGGGTGGCGGCTTTTGCTGGAAGGGTGCTGAGTAAACGAGCGGACGTGCATTTCATAGATGACGAGGTCTTCCATCGGAATTTTAGGAGGCAGGGCGCCTTCCCAGTCGAAGGGACAATCGATGATCACTCTTCCCCTGGGGAGCGACTCTTCCTCGTTGAGGTTTTTGTATCCCCATTGATGGCTCGTGCTTAAGCTGAGGGCGTAGGGATCGGAGAGAATTTTCTCTGGATTGAAGAGATTGCGCGGGTCCTCATTGGGTCCCGTGATTTTGTATCCATATTCAAGGTGATGGCCGGGGAGGTTTGTCAGAAGGATATGCCAGACCAAGCCTGTTTTGTTAGCCTCGGGATCCAATGGGATTTCGGCATAGGGGTGTTTGGAATGGGGAGCAAACAGGCATAGGGTCACTCCGGTAGCGTGTTGCGAGTAGAGGGCGAAGTTGACCCCATTATCCTTAGGGCTTGCGCCCAGCGGGACAGGAGACCCTCTTTCCCACTTGATTGCCTGAGCGTGTGAATGCGGCATAAGTAGTTAAGTGTAAACAATTTAGGTTGTTAAAATAATTTCTTCTCGTCTTGACCTTACCTGAAAGTGACTATTGCCTGCAAGGGGAAGGGGTAAATTAAAATTATGATTACAGTTGATGTCAGGTCCAAGATTTGTTAAAATTAATTTAAAATATGCAGACCTTTCTGTCTTTCCCATTGGAGACAAAAGTCAGGCGACTTGCGCCGCAGAAAAATGGAAAAACATTTTTGTTGCTATTTTTGAGAGCAAATTGGAAACTTCCCCAATTATGCGCATTTTTACTGAGAGTAAATCGCGAATTGCTCTAGCGAAAACCGATCTCTAATTTGCTCGTTGAAAAATGTGAAGGAAGATATACTAAATCCAAACTGTAGAGTTTAAGAAGGAGGACTAATCCATGTCATTGGAAAATGCCAAGCAAAATCTCAAAGAATTCGGTAAAGAGCTCAATCTCGAATTGGCATTTGACGAAAATCACACCTGTATTCTGGGTATTGATAACACGTTTTCACTGCACTTGACCTATGAGCCTAATTCCGATCGTCTTTATTTGTATTCTCCAATCTTGGACGGCCTTCCAAAAGATTCCACAATCCGTCTTCGCCTGTATGAAGCTCTCCTCGAAGGAGCCATGCTTGGCGGTCAAATGGCGGGCGGCGGCATTGGCGTCGCCGTTCCGGAAGAATTGATCCTCATGCACGCCGTTCTCGAAATGGGCGTCGGCGCCGATCCTTCTTCCTTAAGACGCTTCGCTCCTCTTTTCGTCGAGGCTGTCGAACGTTGGAGATCCCGTGCGAAAGACATCTGCGAAGGTCGCGATGTCCCGAAAGAAGCGGGAGCACCTGGCGGCATGCCAACTCCTGGCGGCGGCAAACCCGGCGAACGTTTCATCAAGATCTAATTCTTTTAGATTTTACCCCTATGAACCCTCAGTCCAATGAACAATTGGCTGAGGGTTTTTTAGTTTCCGTACCAGGCCTCGTCTCCGAAATGGTGGAAAACTTAATACACCCTCTTCTAAGTTACTAATATTTAGTCGTTCAGATTCTTTTGTTTTCTCGTTTTGAGTTTTTAAAGTTCTGGTAATTCTTTATTTTATACATTAATTATTATTGCTTTTTTTGTTTTTCTTATTTATTTTTTAAATATAAATTTAGTTTAAATGAATGTTAATTAATTGTTATAATATATTCAATTAATTGAATTTTTGGAGATCAAATGATTAAAGTGACCCCATCATCAGATGGAATAGTAGATGCCTCAGCGTTTTCTCAGTCTTTTCCTTCCTATAAAGCGGAATTCGATGGTCCATTTGGCAAAGAAACAGTCAACATCCAAACACCTGAGGAGCATGAGAAGCTGGTCCAAAAGCTTTCTGATGTTGTGGAGAAGACACATTCCTATTTTTTATGCATTAAACCTATGTCAGATTTTCCCTTTTCGTTCAGAGAACTATTCACTGTCTATGATTATGGCGATAGATTTCTTATCGGCCCCAAAATCAAAAGCGAAGTCCCGTTGGATGATTCCGGCAGGGTCCGGATTGAATATGCAAATGGGGTCATTGAGGAATCGATACATACTCCTATGGAACCTGGGTATTTTGAAAAAAGAGTAGGCGTCCGCTGGTTTCCGGATGGACGGATCGACAGAGGTGCATTTCATGTTACGGATGAAGTTCAACAGTCCTTTAAAGGCATTCGTACGCAGCAAGGCGTCACAGATATCTATTTCAATCCTGCTAAGCTAGGATTTGAAATTTATCTAAATTCGAATACTGAACAGTTAATCGATTTTAATGAATATTGTAGGCTTTTGGAAGATAATAGTGATAAAGCTGCAGCATATTCTGCTCTCTTTCTATCCGTCGTCCAAGAGTCAGAGGAGTCTGCGCGTTTAGTTGCTTTAAAGGAAGAAACTGTTGTCTGTCCAGATTCCAAACAGACTCTGTCCTGTTATGTTCCCAGTGATATCTCTGTTTTTGAAGTTTTCCTCAAAATGCTTCAAATCAATGGCAATTGTTTTAAGAAAGTCGCTATGCACATTGATTTGAAGGAATTTCTGAACTTCCTTTTCACTCCCAATGACAAGATGAATGGAACTTTTCCCATCTTTACAATTGACCAAAAGGCTGCGCTAGAAGTGCTTAAAGCAGCGCAAGAAAACGGTGTTGAGATCGACCTGCAAAAGATAGATAGCAATACGCAGGAAACACTCTTTAGCCGGTGCGCCAGCATGGCAAAAGAACCGAAGTTGATCCAATTCTTGCTTGATCTTGAGCCTAGCGCCATTGAGCAGATACAGACGTTGGGTAAGAAAAGATCCTTTGTTTCGACAGCTCTTATGGAAGGGAATAAAGGGGTTGCTGATTTGTTGCTGCAGGCAGCAGCTACTCGTGGAGTTATACTTACAGAGAAGGATGAGTGGATCCGAAAGGCCGCCACTAACGATCTCTCTTTTTCCGATAAGGAGTTCTTAGCTCTCGACAAGCAATTTCAGGACGAAATTTTTGGAGTGGCGAACACCTATAATTGCTACGACTTTGTACTTCGATTAAGAGGGCTGTTAAACAAAGCTGACGACGAAATTCTTCATGGACCGTCTTTGCTTTGCTGCACTATGGATGCTGTACGCAGAAGGGAAGTGATCCAAGGTTTTTTAGTTGACTTGCGCAAGAAGGGCCAACTATTGACTTCAGAACAATTTAGAGCTCCTGAGTTCAGTGCTTTCAAATGGCACGATAAGGGATACGATATCGGCCGTCTTTTGGGAAGGAATTACATAGAAGCGCTGTCAAAAAAGCTTGGGGTCAATGTCAAAGCCCCTCTGAAAGTAGCTGTCCTGAGTGAAAAAGGAGATTCTCTCACTCTTTCGATTGTTAAAAATAAAGCTAACCTTGGAATAGATTCACGAAATTTTAAGATCTATGCAAAAGATGTTCCGGAACGTGCAGAAGGTGCAACCTATGAAGAAATGGTCGACCTAGTTCGTTTTCTTGAAGTCTCCTGCTTTAATGACATTCATCCTGGTAACTTCATCATCGCAGATGGGATTTACATTATTGATACGGAATTTTCAAACTTCGGCTCAACACCGGCTTATCATCAATTTCATCTCTTGTTGCCGCTTGTAGCTCCAGAATCTCGAGAGAAATTCTCTCAGTTTCTAAGTAACAAGTTCGCGTTGCTAAAGGATGGACAGTCTAAAGATGAGACATCGCCTACGGGTGATGTAGAGAAGGACTATAATACATTTGGACTGACTCATTCCAAGCCGATGACTTTTCACGTCGAGGGCATTTTCCATGCCTGAAAAGATAAATAGACCCTCGACTTAAACTTGATCTTGAACCTTGCCTTTGAGAGGATAAAAAGCATCCTCTCTGTTTTTTCTTACCCATTTCTTAACGCATTACTTTAAATGAGCATCTAGATATTCTCCCAATATACTCTCGGATCAATGAACAATTGGCTGAGGGTTTTTTCATTGGCGGGTACAATCACACAGTTTCTTTTTCCAGACCCTTTTTATTAAGCCGTAGGTGGTCACTACCGCAAGCTACGCCCAAATCTGTCCCATTTAAGCGGCCTGCAGCCAACGATTGTTTTGCGCAAGCTAGTCTGTAGAGGGGATCTTGTATGCACGAGCTAATCTATCTATCTCCTTGGTCCTAAGTAGAATCCATCAAAACTATTCTATGCTATTGTTTATTAATGACTTAGAGCCTTATTCAGGCGCGTTTTGTTTCGCTGTACACGACTTGTTTTTAAATTTATTCTTAATGGTTTCTTGATTAAGTTGTATTATAATTATAATTATAGGAAATAAATATAATTTAATTAACTTTTTGTTCGGAGAGGATAAATGGTGGATTTTAATGTGAGTGTTAATCAAAGTCCTTTAACAGGCAGACCTGTCTTCACAGTTCAACCGTTAAAAGCTCGCATCGTGAATATCCCTACATCGAATCTTGATTCTGTTGCGATGGCGATACTTTCTCCGCTAAGAGCGCTTGCGAGTCTATTCAAGCCTTCTTCTTCTCCATTTTCCCAATCTTCATTAATTCAAAGAGATCTTAAAACCGTTTTATTTACACAGTTTGTATGTGATGCAATTTTTCAATTTCAGGTTAGCAATTTTCTAAATGAATTTTCCAGTTTTTATCAGATCCCTGCCTATAACTTTGTTGGAAGAGAGTGCAGAAGTCAAAACGCCCAATCAGCTTCAGTTCCTGAGTCAAGATCTCAAGCAACGCCTCGCTCCAGACCAAGATCCCAATCATCTCCAACACCGGAGTCTAGATCTCAATCGGCTCCAGCGCCTGAATCAAGATCTCAATCAACGCCTCGCTCCAGACCAAGATCCCAGTCATCTCCAACACCGGAGTCTAGATCTCAATCGGCTCCAGCGCCTGAATCAAGATCTCAATCAGCGCCTCGCTCCAGACCAAGATCCCAGTCATCTCCAACACCGGAGTCTAGATCTCAATCGGCTCCAGCACCTGAATCAAGATCTCAATCAACGCCTCGCTCCAGACCAAGATCTCAATCGGCTCCACCGGAACCCCAAGCTCGTTCAACCCAAGGCCCATCCAAGCCGACTCAACAAGAGCCTGATCCTGCTATTGAACTAAGAAATCGAGCTTTAGGTTTACTTGGCGTGAAAGACAGCAATCCCAGCAACTATAGTCTATTGGGATTGCCTGAAGGTGCAGATAAAGCCGCCATTAAGAAAGCGTATGTTAAGCTTTCTCTTAAATTCCATCCTGATAAGTATACCGGAGACGATAAACCTGCAGCTGAGGAGGCGTTTAAACTCTTCAGTGTAGCTTATCATCAGCTGTACGATTAACCTGCTAGTGATCCAATTGGATTTTCGACTTGATCTCAGAGAGGGTGGCTAGAAGCTCCCTGTCTGGGGTCTGGATTTTTTTCTCGATTTGCTTAATGCTCGTCATCACTGTCGAATGGTCCCTTCCGAAAATTTGGCCGATTCCCTGGAAGGGCATTTTAAGATCCTGCCTGCAAAGATACATGGCGATCTGACGTGGCAGCGAGCATTCTTGGGCTTGCGATTTCCCCAATAAATCTTCCGTACGGATGCCGTAGATTGAAGAAACAACGGAGATGATTTTTTCCGGACTCAAGGCTGCTTTTTTCTCCAGAGAACAGAGGTCAGAGAGCATCCTTTGGGCTGATTCGATATCAATGAGCCGTGAATTCCTCTTATGGCGCGCGTCTGACTCGAGATGGCAGCGGAGGACAAGCGCTTCGAAAGCCTTATTGAGCGACTTGCTGCTGGGAAACGACTCGATCAAAAAACCGGCGACCTCTTCCGAAAGAGGAAAATTAAACGCTTCGCAGCGTTTTCCCAGAACGCGCCTTAAATCGGCTGAGTCCAGTTTCTCAAAGTGGACATTGATCCCCCATTCGAAACGGGAGACGAGCCTGGGCTCGATTTCTTCCAGAAGCGCAGGCGCGCATTTGGAAGAAAGGATGATCTGCCGCCCTGTTGTATGCAGTGTGTTGAAGGTATGAAAGAACTCTTCCTGTGTTGCATCCTTCCGGGCAAAGACGTGCACGTCGTCAATGAGAAGGATGTCGGCATTCCGGTACGCTTTTCTGAAGGACTGCATTTCAGATCCGCGGATGGCGGCGACAACATGTTCTGTGAATGTCTCGGCTCTGGCGTAAAGGGCGTTCAATCCCCGTTTTTTAAAGGCCTGTGCGAGGGCCATCAGCAGATGGGTCTTGCCCGAACCTGACGCTCCCCAGAGGTAGATCGGATTAAAGGTCCCTAGGGGTGTTTTGGGTTCTTCCTGTTTTTCCGTCTCAGGATTGTATCCAGCGAGCTCGCAAAAAAGACGAAAGACGACTTGATTGGCCTCTCCTGCGATAAAATTTTCTAGTGTCATCGAAGAGTCGAGTTTGTCCTGGAAAAAATGGACGGGGGGATGGACAGACCCTTTTTCTTTTTTGGAGAACTTAGAAGAGGGCTGAGGGGCCGTGCTGTCTCCGACAGTGAGGTGGACTTTGACAGGACGGAAGTTGTTGTTGAGGAGCTGGGATTTTAGAATGGGGCGGATGTGTTCCTCAAACCATAGGACCTGGAAAGAGTCTTTGGCTTCGAGATAGAGGTTGCCCGAATCAAAGTGGACCACTTTCAGGCATAGAAGCCATTTTTCTACAGCGTCCTTGCCGAGCAGCTCTTCCTGTTTTTTAATGAAATCAACCCAAGCTTGCATGGCGATCCATTTAAAAAAATGGCGCCTCCGGGAGCGGAGGCGCGATTTTTGCGTTTTCAAAAGTTCAGTTCAAACTCGGAAGATCGGTTTGAATTATGCTTTTTTCATCATCTTACGGGTCATCATCCATTGTTGCAAGATGCCAAGTGCCATCGATGAGAGCCAATAAATGTTAAGCCCGGATGGAAAATGATAGAACATCACAGTGAAGACGATGGTCATAATATTGCCCATCATTCTCTGCTGTTTTTGCTGGTCTGTCATCAGGCTCTTGTCTTTTGGAGCGGTAGCGCTGAAGCGCTGCTGGGCCCACATGACGCCGCCAAGGAGGAATGGCAGAAGATGGAAGTCGGTGCCGAAGAAGAAAAGCGGGAAGTCCCAGCTGAACAGCACATCGGGCGCTGTCAAGTTGTCGATCCATCCTGGAATAAAGGATGCTCCGCGCAGTTCGAAAGTCGATTTAAGCAAATCGAACATTCCGATCAGGAACGGAAGCTGAATCAGAAGCGGGAAGCAGCCGGAGAGGGGGTTGACCCCTTTTTCGCGGTAGAGGTTCATGATCTCTTGCTGCGCTCTCTTAGGGTCCTTCTTGAATTTTTCTTGAATAGCAGAAACTTTCGGAGCAATCTCCTGCATCCTGATTGTCGATTTGATCGACCATGCGTTCAGAGGATAAAGCATGATGCGGAGGGCGACAGTCAGAAGGATAATCGAAATTCCCCATGAAGATGTCACCTGATAGAACAGGTTCATCAGGATGAAGAGGAATTTGGCGAACGGTTCGGAAATAAACGTGAACCATCCCTGGTAGCTGAGGGCAGCAATATAATCCGGGTTATAGCCTGAAGCGGGGTCGAAATATGCCTGATCGACTTTTTTAAGGATGTCGCCTTCCAGCGGGCCGGCGTAATAGCGCAGGTTCAAGGTCTGGGCGCGCATGGGGAGCTGGAATTCATATCCTGGATATTTTTCCGAAGGATAGGGAGTATATACGGGATCAATAATGGAAAGACGCGTCGGGTCTTCCGTGCCGGAGATCTTGCAGACGCGGTATCCTGGTGGGATGTCCGTGATCGGATCGAGGATTAGTCCGAAGAATCCATTGGAAGAGCAAACCCAGTCAGGATAGATGCTGGTAGAAACAGTACAATCTTTGGGAAGGGAAATGGATTCGACAGCCCCTTTATTGTTGCTCTTGGTTATTCTGTAAGAGAGCGCTGGAGCGGGATTGTCGGAGATGAGCTCAACTTCTGGAACTCCGCTCGTCAGCCACATGCCTCTGCCGTCTCCGTCGACTCTAATTGTGACCTCTAAGATATAAGGAGCATCATCGGGGTGCGCGGGGAAGGAGAAAACCTTATTGATTTTGCGGTCCGCTTCGATCAATTCGAATTCGATCAGGTTTTTTTCGAGTCGCTTGAGGGTATAAATCTTGCTGTCTACCCCGGTCGCCTCATTATAAACTCTGAGGGCATAGAGTCTGGATGGAGATTTATAATCCTGAAGATCTTTGGATTTGAAAAGGGTTCTTCTTAGAAGAGGATAATAGCCTCCGAGAGCGGTGTCTTCCACCTTTTTAACGCCGGTTCCGTCGTTGATATAGTAAGGGAAGGAAGGAAAGTGGTCGTCAAAGCTATATTCTTTTTCAAACAGGCGGTCGATATGGATTGGACGGACAAAACTTTTAGTGTTCTCTTTGGTTTGAAAGGGGAGGTTGATTTCAGCAATGGCGCCTCCGACATTGGAGAAGACGACCATCTGATAGTCGTTCTTCAGGACAAATAACTCTTCATTGGCTGATTGGCGAAGGGCGGGCATCGCAAGTGTGTCCATCGGAGGCTGGAACTCATCCTGCAGCGAGTCGATTTTTTTCGGCACATGCTTTTGTTGTTGCTGAACAGTATTGTCCTTCGAAAACCATTGGTTGACGAAGAAGAGCGCAATGGTGAGCCCGATGACGAAAATAAGGGAGCGTCTGTCCATGTGAAATTACCTTTTAAGCTTTGAGGGAGGTTGCCGTAGGACAACCTCTAATTTGAATGAGGACGGAGTGTATCAGATTGGTGAAATTAATGCCAAAAGGCTCAGCACTCTTCCTGGAAGTTGCGGCGGTGGTCAAGCTGCGCCAGAAACCCTTGGAAATCCGCGGTCGAGCGGATGTTGTCCAGCCATTCGTCCTGGAGCATTTCATCGGTGGTCGGGAGTGCATCGTAATCGCGTGCCTTTTCCAGACAGCGCATTCCCTTTTCGCACTGGCCTTGGAGAGAATAAAGGCAGGCCAGGTGGTAATAGGTCTGCAGGTTCCCCAGGCGCATGGCGATCTGGAACTTGTGCTCGGCATCGCGGAAAAACTGATCCGATTCAGAAGAATCGTGGGAATGGGTGGCAATGTTGATCAGCGTCGTCGCCCAGTCGAGCAGAACGGCGTCGTTTTCTTCATCGTTTTTCATTGCCAGTCTGTAGTGGTGGATGGCGCGATAAAAGTGATCCGACTCCGACGTCAGCTCGCCGAGGTGCGAGAGGGCAAGTCCCAGGCGGTGATGGACGAGGTGGAAGTCAGGATCGATCATTAGCACGTGCGAAAGGATCTCGATGGCGCGCAAGTAGTAAAATTCTTCTTCGTGGAAGTCGCCAAGCGAATCTAGCGTGCAGGCGTACTGGAAAAGCCAGTCAGGGTGCAGGTAGACCGCATTCTTCTGCAGGCCGAGCAGGCGCTCGAACTGGGTGGACGACTCTTCCAGCCAGCTCTGTTCATGGGTCATTTCACCCAGCTTCGAAAGAGCTGCCGCGTAGTCGAACAGATAGTATGTGGAAGAATGAAGGTCGACTGCCTTCTGGAAAAAGCGCAGAGAGAGCTCCAGGTTTTCCGGGTTATTTTCCAGATCGCCTAGCAGGGAATAGGTCCAGCCGATCGCATGCCAGTGGCGGTAGCAGGTGCGGTCGATGGAAAGGCCGGTCTGGAACTTCTCGATCGCCTGATAGTAATAGTCGCTGTCGTCGAAATAGTGGCCGAACGCCTGCATGCAAATGCCGTAGCTGTACCAGATTTCGGGATCTTCGCTTTCCAGTTCGACAGCCTGGGAAATCTTGTTCTGGGCATCATAGATCAGGTCGAGCCGTTCCGTGTAATTGCCGAGCAGGGAGAGGGCTTCTCCCCAGATTGCCAGGATCATCGGGTCGCTTGAGTCCAGAGAGAAGGCGCGATGGCATTTTTCAATGCAGAGGCGTAGGCGTTTGACGTCAGCGGTGCGCTTAGCGGAATCGCAGAGAAATTTAGCCCAGTTCAACCAGACTTCGCTATCCTGGGGTTGGATTTGGGCAGCGGAGGCCAGGCAGTCATTAGCCTGGGAGAAATGGTCTTCGTCATGAGTGTGGAAGTACAGCTTCTGCAGCGCGTCGGCAAGCAGGCACCAGCTTTCAAATGCGTTGGCGTCTAAGGAGACGGCGGTTTTAAGGCAGTTGATCGCTTTGACGTAGAAGCGCATGTCGTTGATCTGAGACCCGAATTTCAGGCAGGCGTGTCCAAAGTCGTTCCAGAAATCTGATGGGAGCTTTTCCTCAAAGGAGTGGGCGAGCTGAAAGGCTTCGATGGCCTGATGCCAGTCGAGCGCTTCTCCGGAGTGCTGAGCAAGATGGGCAAAGACGATGCCGAGATCCCAATAGAGTTCCGAAAGCGCGTCGCGCCCCTGGTTCTCGGAGAGAGTCACAGCCTTGTTCAACTTTTCCTGGGCTTCCTTAAAGTAGTGATGCTCTTCGGTGTTGAGGCCGAGAGTGCACAATAGGCTTCCCCAGGCTTGCCAGGCTTCGAAATAATGGGGATCGAGGGTCGTGGCGGCCTTGAATTTTTTACTTGCCAGCGGAAGAGCCTTCTCATGTCCTTCATCATTGCCGTACTCGAACAGGGACAGCCCTTGCGCATAGTAGATTTTAGGGTTGGCCGAGTCGAGTTTTAAGGCTGAGTCAAAACATTCCAGGCCTTTTGAAAGATCGCCTTTCAAAAGAGCTGCTTCTCCTTGAGCGAGCAAGGAGTCCGCGATATCGCAATGCGTCAAACGGATCCCCTTTTCAGCTGAAGCAGGACATGCTTCTAACTGGACGGAGGAAGCGTCATCGATCGGGAGGTGGTTCAAGGTGTTTTGATCCATGGACTGCTCGTTTTTGGGCATGGTTCTTAAGCGGTTAACGCAAGGTGGCCGACCGGGGTGTTTAGCCGCGGTTCTAGGTCAACCTGGGGGGTTACCCGGATTTGAACATTACCCGATTGTAAAAGAGGCGGATTATAGGAGACCCCTTTTTTTTGGACAATCCAGCATCCTTTTTTGAAGCTGTTTCCGGGGCGCTTTTCCAACTTTATCAAATCCTTTGATCATTAACAATAAGGATCTTAATAAATTATTTCTTTAACATAAAATTTATAAGAAACTTTCCGTCAAATGGATAGCTCAAGGACCAAATGGGGGAATTCCGGATTCAAAAAAGAGTTGTCTGTTTTCGAATTTGATCAACTTCCCGTTAAAAAAAATGTTGTGCGTGGGACGGTAAAGAGGCGGCCTCTATAGTAAATGTTTTCTTTTCTTGGCCGGAAATGAACTTTTTAGTCAAAATCATGGAAAAATTTTTACAGGGGCAAGCGATGTTTATTTATCGTACGCAACTTCGCCTTAAGGACACGGACGCGACAGGAGTTCTGTATTTTTCCGAGCAGTTCAAGTTCGCATTGGAGACTTTTGAGGAGTTCCTGAAAGACCGTGGATTTTCCTGGAGGGAGCTGATGGCATCTCCATTTTTGCTGCCCGTCGTCCATGCGGAAGCAGACTACATCGCCCCCCTCATGGTGGGAGATGAGCTCGAGGTGACGCTGAAAGTGGGCAAGATCGGCTCGTCGTCGATGACCCTGCAGTACGCTTTCCGCGACCCTGAGCGGAAAATCGAGGTCGGCAGAGCGGAGATAGTGCATGTCGTTGTCGACCGCGAGTCCAGGAGGTCTGTCCCTATTCCTGATTTCCTGAGGGCGATTCTTGAGACAGAACTAACTGTTGTTTCAGAACTCCGAGGTTAGGTTTTAACCCCGCATCAGAAGGGAGAGGGAGAATGCGGACCGGATGCTTGAAGGAAGGGAGCAGCGGCTTTAGTTCTTCCCGGATGCTAAGCAGGGTATGTCTGCCGCTTGCATCGTTAATGAAAGCGACGGGGCGATGTCCGAACTCGGGATCGGAAACCGGTATTACTGCGGCCTGGATTATTCCTGGAATGGCGCACAGCGCCCGCTCGATCTCTTCCGGCTGGATGTTTTCGCCGCCGGAGATAAAGAGGCGGTCTTTGCGCCCTATCAGTTCGAGATTTCCCTGCCTGTCCACCCGTCCCAGATCTTTGGTCGGAAACCAACCCTGGACATCCGCCTTGAGGATGGTCTCGCTCGAAGCATCCCAATAGCCAAGGAATAAAGTTTTACCTTTCACCCAGATCTCGCCATCTTTTTCAATTTTCATTTCTCGAAATGCCGGCGCCTTGCCTGAATGGGGCTCAGATTTTCCATCGGACAAGGTGATGATCGAACTCATCTCTGTCATTCCGTAGGTGGTGAAGACGGGGAGATGCCGGGATTGCTGCAGCAATGTGGGGGAAAGCGGTGCTCCTCCCAGCAGGATGCATTTGAGAGAGGAGAGAGGTTCAGATAGCAAACGCTGCAGCTGGGTGGGAACGACGGAGAGGTGGGAAATGCTGTAGCGGGAAATCGCATCCTGGACAGGATGATCGGACACGACGACGGCAGCTCCCTTTTGGAAGCAGCGGAAGAGGATGCCGATGCCGCTGACATGAAAAAGAGGAAGCGACAGCAGATAGCGCGATGTGCTGTCCAGCCGCAAAGGAAGAAGCGCGCCGAGGGCGTTATAATAATGATTGGCGAAGCTGTGGCAGGCGATTTTGGGCGTCCCGCTCGATCCTGAAGTAAAGAGAAAGGTGGCAGGGGAGTTCAATGAGATCATTGTTGGGGCTTGTGCGCATTGGCCACTCGAATGAGGAAGCGTCGCGGGCTCCAAGACATGGGATGCTTTAAGCTCAGAGAGCTGTTTGGCAATCTGTTGCTGAGGAGTGCGGAAACTCAATGGGCAGGCAATCGCGCGCAGGCGGAATAGAGCGAGGAAGAGCAGGATCGTCGCGGGATCGCATTTCGCGATGAAGGCGATGCGCTGATGTTCTTTGATGCCGGCCTCGCTCAGGAAAAGGCAGAGGGAGTGGAGTGCCTGGTCGAGTTCAAGATAGCTCCAGCGCCGCTCATCTGAAATCAGCGCTGTCCGATGGGGCGTGCTAAGGGCATTCTCAGAGATGGGGCAGAGGACTTGTTCCATGGGCGATCTCGGTGAGTAGTTGGAGGTGGATCCGGGGCGGCTGAGTGACAGTCAGTTTTGGGGTGTTGAAGTTGACCGGAGGCGCCAAAAGGTCGCATTTGAGATAGCGATAGGTGTCTAGTCCGAGGGGATTTCTAAGGAGGTCGAAGTGCTTTGCAAGAAAGAGGATTTGCAGAAGGCCCAGTCCGCTTTCAAATGCGGGGCTGAAAACGACGTTCAATTTGTTCCTCTTTGCAAACTCGACGTACGGCGCGCATCCTTTTATTCCGCCGAGGATTGTGGGCTTCAGGATAAACCCATAGAGTTTGGGATAGGACTCAAGTGGCAGCGTGAGATAGTGGGAAACTGTTTCATCGAGCGCAAGAGGGTAGTGGAATTCACTGAGCCGGTCTCTTTGGAAGGTGGGGTCTTCGATGTAATCGAAGCACTCGGCATCAAAAGCGGAGAAGAGATCAAGCGCCTCATCCATTGTGTAGGCGCTATTGCAGTCGACGCGGAGACGAAATCTTTTTTGCAGCGTTTTCAATAAGGCTTTGGCCTGCTCGACTGAGAAAGGAGAGAGTTTGACCTTCACTGTCGTGTAGCTTTGGGAGCCTGCCGTTTCCGCTTGTCGCAGGACCTTATCGTAACTGCCGCTTAAGAAAGCGTAGAGCGGCGCTGCGGTGGCAGAGAATGGCAGGCCGAGTGCGTTTTCAAGGCCGAACTGCACAGAAGGGAAGAGCTCCTGCTCTCGATTTCCGTTAAGAAAGTCGATCGCCTGCTGCAGTGCTTGCTCGAGGGTCTCAATGCTCCTGCCTGGATAGGGAGCGATCTCTCCCCATTTTTCGTTGCCTTCAAAGTCTTTAATGCAAAGGAGCAGTCCTTTGCGCACAGCACCCGTGATAAGGGGGAGGTCAAACGAATAAATCCGCCATGCGATCGTATTTAGAGCATCCAGCCGATGCAGAAGAGAAGAGTGTACAGCCATAAAAGTTGACCGGTTTTACCGAAGAGTTGATTTAAGAGGCGGCTGTCCTGATTGCTGACCATAAAGCGCATCAGCGGCAGTGCTGGGATGAGGATGAGAAACGCAAGAATTGAAAAAGGATGGTCCTTATAAAAGAACAGGATGGGGAAAAGAGAGAGCAGGATCGCAAAGAGGAACTGGCATTTTCCAAATGTTCTGCCAAAGCGCACAGGGAGCGTTTTTTTCCCGGCCTTGCGGTCTTCATCGATATCGCGCACGTTGTTGACCGCCAGGATAGCCATCGACAGCGCCCCCGGGGAAATACCTGCGATGAAGGCTTCCCGAGAGACAGATCCCGTCTGGAGGTAAAAAGTGATGAGCACCGCGGCAGGACCGTATAGAAAGAGGACCAGAACGTCGCCCAGTCCCAAATAGGCCAGCGGAAAGGGTCCTGCTGTATATAGGACGCTGAGAAGGATATAAATGGCGAGCATCACGCCAATCATCGCCCCTCCGTGCCAGATGAGGTAACAACCGCAAAGAGCTGCCATGGCAAATGTGGCGACGATCGCCCGCTTCATTGCAGCGGGTTCTACAAGGCCAGCTTGTGTGACGCGCATGAATCCTTTGCGCTCAGATGTGTCGGCGCCTTTGATGAAATCGAAGTAGTCGTTTGTCAGGTTCGTGCCGATCTGGATGCACATCCCGGTCAGCAGCGTAAAGAGGAAGATAGTTCCATCAAACACCCCATGGCTGATGGCAAGCGTCGCGCCGATCAAGGCGGGGCTAATGCCGGCGACAAGCGTTTTGGGTCGCGCTGCATGGGTCCAAACCTGTGCTCTGTTCATCGGTTGTGTTCCTATGGTCGTTTGGGGAAGCGGGTAAAGTCAGGCTTTCTTTTTTGCAAGTAGGCGCTGTGTCCTTCCTGAGCTTCTTCTGACATGTAATAGAGAAGGGTGGCATTGCCGGCCAGCTCCTGGATCCCTGTCTGCCCGTCGCAATCTGCATTGAATGCGGATTTAAGGCAGCGGATGGCAAGCGGGGAGTGCTGAAGGATTTCAAGGCACCACTGAATGGTGGTCTCTTCAAGTTTTTCGTAAGGCACGACGCAATTGACAAGCCCCATGTCGAGAGCTTCCTGCGCATTGTACTTGCGGCAGAGGTACCAGATTTCACGGGCTTTTTTCTGCCCAACGATGCGGCTCAAATAGCTGGAGCCGAACCCTCCGTCGAAAGAACCGACTTTGGGTCCGACCTGACCGAAGATCGCGTTGTCGGAAGCAATTGTCAAATCGCACACCACATGCAGAACGTGTCCACCGCCGATGGCGTAGCCGGCGACCATGGCAATCACAGGCTTGGGACAGCCGCGGATCTGTTTTTGGAAATCAAGGACGTTGAGGCGATGGACTCCGTCGGAGTCGGCATAGCCGGCATCGCCGCGGATCCGTTGGTCTCCCCCCGAACAAAAAGCGGCTTTTCCTTCGCCGGTTAGGATGACGGCGCCGATGCTCTGGTCGTTGCGCGCATCATTCAATGCATCCATCATTTCATTTACCGTGAGAGGGCGGAAAGCGTTGCGCACTTCGGGACGGTTGATGGTGATCTTGGCAATCCCATTCCACTTATGGTATTTGATGTCAGAATAAGATTTACACTCCTGCCAGGAAACTGCTGTTTTTTCTTCAAGCGTTTGCATCGATTTCTCCTAACCAGTTGGCGATTAATTTGGAACAACCCGCAGCATTTTCAACGAGGGCGGCATGCCCGCAGCTGTCGACTTCGCGCACTGTCACAGTGGAGCTAAGTCTACTAAATATATCCCGATATTTTAAATCGTTTTCTCCATGCAGGAACAGTGTTGGGCAAGGAAAATCCACGATGGGGGTTTGCCGGGCAAGGCTCATTTGAAGCATGACGCGCGCAAGGTCGGCAGAATTTTGCTTCATGCGCCGCTTTACCAGAGATTGCATCGAGGGAAGGTTCGTCGCGAGAGGATGGAAGACGGGTTGAGAATACCACTGAGAAAAAAATGCCTCGAGAGGCAGGGTTAACAGTTTTTCACTCCATATCGTATCGCTTTGCAGCCGCTCCTCTCTCTCTTTGTGCGAGTGTAGCCCGGGATGTCCTGAGATATTGACGAGAGCTTTTGCAAATTCCCGCAATTGCATTGCGATCCTCCCTCCCATCGAATAGCCGATCAGTACGGGCTTTGAAGACGTCAATTTCGGAATCTCAGCCTTCAATGCCAAGAGAATGTCATCGCAATAAGGGGTAGAGCCGTGCCCCGGTAAATCGAGGGCGATGCAATAATAGCTGTTCTCAAAAAACGGGATCATCTGCTCCCAGTCCTCTTTACTGCCGAAAAAGCCGTGAAGGAAGATCAATGGAGGGAGGCGGGGATTTCCGCTGGTGAGTTTTCTGAAATCAGGCATGTTCCCAGGCTTGCAATGATGTGTTCGTGGACGCGGACATTTTCAGAACGATTCGTCGTGATTTCAATCAGGCATGAATGCGGCTGTTTTTTCTGCTGGAAGAGCAGGTCTCCAAGTTCCGCCGGGCTCTCAGGATGAAAATAGGGGATGCCGAAGAGTTCCGCGGCTGGTGCGAACGAGAGTTCATGTGACGCCGCAATGAACTCCTCGAACGCCTCTTTTCTTTTAGAGACCGGCAGGAATGAAAAAATGCCGCCGCCGCCATTATTGACGATACAGAGAATGATTGGATGGTCGACCTTCGCAAGGTAGTTCAGCGATGTAAGGTCGTGAAGCAAAGAGAGGTCGCCCAGAACGGCAAGCGTCGGCCTGCCCGAGCCTTGCGCGATTCCTGCGGCGGTCGCAATGTTGCCGTCAATTCCTGAAACCCCTCTGTTGCCGAAGATCGGCCCGCAGCGCAAGGCAGGGAGGAAGAACTGATTGGCGTCGCGAATCGGCATGCTATTGGAGAGGAACATCGCCCAGTCCTCCGAAAGAAATGAGGCGATCTCCCAGATCAGGCCGGGTTCGGTAAGGGTGGTATGGCTGGAAAAGAAATCTGCGAGCGTTTGCTTGCATTTTTGGTCCCACTCCGCCCACTGAAGGAGCCACGAGGCGTCCTCTTGCTCAGGGAGCGCAAAGAGCAGCTCTCGAGTGAAGATCTGAGGAGAGGCATGGACGCGGTGCGTGATTAGGTGGGTGGGATCCTGACGCATCGTATGCTCCGACACATGCAGGAAAAACTCGGGCGTTTGCCGGTCCAGCCATTGGGAGAGGGTTTTGGAGACGAACCTGTCCCCAAATTGGATGACCGCATTAGCGTTGATTGCAGTTTTGAGCTTTAGGATCGGATCGAAGTGGGTGATTAAAGAGGGATGTTTTTCAAAAGTGCGAGGCGAGGCGAGGATGTCCGCGAAGACAGGCCATTTCAATTTATCGGCCAGTGCGAAGATTGCATCAGAATGATCGATCGTGCTGGAACCTGCAAGGATCACGCCCTCTCTTTTAGCACAGAGAATAGAGGCCCAGAACTCGATTGTCTCATCCGTTGGATGGAGCTGAGGGTGTGCAAAAGAAACTGTCCTGTCGAGAAACTCTCTTTCGATCTGATGGGAAAAAAGGGGTTCGCGGAACATGCAATTGATATGGACCGGTCCGGATGGGCATGCGCCTGTCATGGCAACGGCGTGGCTTATCGTTGCGGCCAGATATTTATCGAGGATGCGCTCGTCGGGACAGGGAAGGTCGACCTGCCAGCGGACATGGTTCTGAAACAGTTTGACCTGATCGCATGTTTGGTTGGCCCCGCAATCACGTAGCTCAGGAGGTCGGTCGGCGGTCAGAAGGACAAGGGGAACTCTGTCATTGTATGCTTCCATCACAGCTGGCAGGAGGTTGCCGACCGCAGTGCCAGACGTTGCCACAACGGCAGCGGGCCGATGCGTGGCCTTTCCATAGCCTACCGCATGGAAAGCTACGCCGCGCTCATCGAAGTGAACTGTGCGCTTGGCTTTTGGGTGGTTTGCGATCGCAAGCGCAAGGGGGGTGGAGCGGGATCCGGGAGCGCAGCAGAAATAGTCGACCCCTTGTCTGATCAATGCATCGATAAGCTTGCTTGCCCATCCTTCATTTTGCACGCCAGTATCCATATGTCCTCTCATTGCTTTGGCACATTTTGCTTAAACGAACAGTTCCATGAAAGGTCGAATTTTCTGCTCCAGTTCCTCCCATTCCTTTTCCGCTTCGCTTCCTGTAACAAGACCTGTGCCGGCAAAGAGATGAAGCTCTCTTTCGCGGATCAGCGCGGAGCGGATGGCGACATAGAGACTAGCTCCATTCTGGCCGACCATGCCGACGGGGGCTCCATACCAGCCGCGGTCGAAACGTTCGATCTCTTCGAGGAGTTTCAATGCCTCCTTTTGGGGATAACCTCCCAATGCTGGCGTCGGATGGAGCGCGCGGATAAGATCGGAATCGGAAACGCCTGTCTTCAATGTGGCATTTAATCGATTATGAAGATGTTGCACATGGGATGCTTTTAACACTCGGTCCTGGCCGTCCCAATCCATTTTTTCTGAAAGAGGAGAGAGCGCAAGTTCTAAAAAGTCTTTCACGATCTTAAACTCTCTCTGTTCTTTTGGACTGCTCAGAAGCTCTTCTTCCAGCTGATCGTCCTCTTCAGGTGTTTTTCCGCGCGGACGCGTTGAAGCGACCGCATCTGTGCTCAAGAGATTTTTTTCTCTTTGGAAGAGTTTCTCAGGGGTGGCGCCTAAAAAACAGAGATGGGGGGTTAGCTGGAAGGAGAATAAAGTCGCACGACGAGCTCTTTCATTTAAATGTCTCAGGAGCGGCCAAGGGGAAAGAGCTTTGGAAAATTGCAGAGTGGTCTTCCGTGCCAGGACGAGTTTGTCGATCGCGCCAGAGGAGATCGCTATCAAGGCGTCTTCCACGCTCTGTTTCCACAGGTAGAAATCAGGGGTCTCTTTTCTTTCCATCAGGGAAAGGGGCTCTCCCGGTTCCCGTCTGTTGGCAAAACCGATCGTGTCCAATATCTCAGGAGGCGTTGTTTCTCTCAGCGAGTAGACGATGACATGGGCCCTGCCGTTTTCCTGAGTGATCTCGATATGCGGCAGCCAGAAACCGGTGGATGGAAAACCCTGCCAGGTCTGTTCCTGATTTGTATTGGAGCCAAATCGGATCCCTCCGTATAGACGCAGGTCGAATGGGTTGGAATCGGAGAATAGCGGAACGTCGGGGAATGTCAGGAGGTTGCCAACTGCCGCCCGCGCAACGTGGCTGTCTCTTTCCTTCCAGAAAACTTTAGGATAAGTCATTTGAGATTCAAGCCAGGCGATCAAGTCGATTTCAGCCAGATCGATCTGAAGGCGGCATAGGTGATAGGAACTGCCGTTGATGATAGTGGGCAAACTGTCAGGAATAGTTGCTGGCCCCTGTCTTTTTTTTTCTTCCGGCAGAGTTTCATTTTCTGCAATTCTCTGCGAAAAAAACTCGGGCATAGATCATCTAGTGGTTCGAGTGGTAGACGTGAGCATCCTTGTCGCCTTGGTAGACCGTTGTGATGCCCCCTAAAATCAGATTGGATCGAACATCGATAAATCCTGCGGCGCGCATTTTTCCGTTGAACTTTTCCCCTTGAGGAAAGGATTCGATTGTCTCGTTAAGGTAGCGGTAGGCCTTGAAGTTCTGCGAGATCAGGCCGCCGATCTTAGGCAGGAAGTGGCGCAAGTAAAAAAGATGCAGAGACCTTAGCCATTTCTTTCTTGGGATAGTCCCTTCCAGGATCAGCACTCTGCCCCCCGGCTTCAGGACGCGGCGGAATTCCTTGAAGGCTGCCATAATGTCAGTGACATTGCGGATTCCAAAGGAGATCGTCACACAATCAAAATGGTTGTCAGGATAAGGGATGTCGAGAGCGCTTGCAGTATGGAATTCAACTTTATGGGCATAGGGCTTCCTGGCGATCTTTTCTTTGCCGATCTCGAGCATCGCCTCAGCCAGGTCGATGCCGACGACGGAGGAAATGTCTGGCTTCTTTTCAAGAAGAGCGATGATCTGGTCGCCTGTCCCTGTGGCGCAATCGAGAATGCGCATGTCGCTTTTTTTGGGGAGGAATGAGCAAAGCCGCTTGCGCCAGAGTTGGTCGAGTCCGAACGACATGACACGGTTGACGCAGTCATATGTGGGGGAAATCTGGTCGAACATTTTCCAGATCTCGGTGCGTGACGGGCCTTGGATTTCTTCTTTCATTCTGACGCTACTTCAATTGCAGAAAAATGGTTGTTTTTGAATTTTTGGAAGCTTAGCAGGTCAGCTTCCAACTTGCAAATTGAATTTTAAGCGCCGTCCCTCTCCTTAATCGGATCGGCTATTGGTGAAAAATCTGCTTTTTTTTAGGGACTTGAAAATCGGTCGGTGGTGAAGGGCAATCGAATTTGGGAGAGAAGGCAAGGGGCTTTCCCGGTTCGAAGCGATGATTCTCGCCCAATTCCCATTCTTTATCATTAAGAAGGATCTTGAATTCAAAGGGGGCGTCATCTTTTAGCGACTCGAATACATACTTATCATTCACGCGCTTCAATTCGATCCCTTTGTCCCAGCTCATTCCTGGGCCTGTGCCGCGGATGAAGACCCTGTCCTCACCTGCATCAAAATCGGCGACGACGGGCACTTTGGGAAGCGAAAGGGAGGGGAAGCTTTCCTGAGTCTTTCCAGTTTCTGCGGTGTGGTTCATGCAGGTTTCCCATTCGGAATCGTTGAGAAGGACCTTGTATTCGACCTTTCCGGTATAGTCTTTGCAGCGGAAAACGTACGTCTCCTCATCGATCTGCATGAGAGGTTCCCCCTTTTTCCAGCTGAGTCCTGCGCCTTCGCCGCGAATACTGAGGGTATATGGGTAGGGCACTTTGCATTTGAATGTGATTTCTGTGTCGTACTCGACAAGTTCGCTTAGAGCATCATAGATTGTTTGATATTGCTGTAGAGTTTGAACGGAGCCGCGCCTTTCCGCTCGCAAAGAAGCGACTGTATCGTAGACCAAAGTTGGTGGGACATGCCCTTTTATTATGCGATCGTATGCGGACATCACAGAAGCTGTAGTGCCCGATCTGCCTATTCCTGCACTGCAATGGATGAGAGGCTTTCTTTCCTTTAACAGCGTTCTTGCCAGCAGAGCGACGACTTTGGCATTAGTTCCTTTATGATCTTCCCAAGACGGGTAGTGGAAATGAGTGACGGTTTTAGAATGATTGTTTTTTTCGATGATGATTTTTGTGACGATAATCCCAAGCTCTTTTAAGTGAGCGTAATCGAGGGAGTCGTCAGGGGTTGTCACAACCTTGTATTCCCGGGTAATTTTGGTTAAACCCAAATTTGGCATGTAGTAACTGCATTTGGTCTGATTTTTTTCTACATAATCGGTGAGCATTGCAATTGCGCTGCAATCGTTGGTCCAGAGCATATGGTAGAAATCGTCATGAGGAAAATGAGTGGCTTCCAATGAAGAGTCTTCATGCAAAGGTCCCTGGGATATGATCACCCGTCCTGCCAGGCAATGGTTGGCATTGATGTAGTCTTCTTTTCTTCCCACTAATTTCACTCGGGTTCCATTGTTTGGCAAGATATTGCCCCAGCGGTTTTTCACATAATTAATGGGGTCATTTCCAACTGAAAATTCAGGATACAGGTCGGCATCGGGGCGTGAAATGAATTGAGAATGGGGAAGGCTTTTGAATTCTATTTCGATGTTTTCAGACGATTTTTTCAAAAAGGAAAGAGCGCTTGGGATAACTGATTTAATAGACATCGTTTTCCTCTAAATAATTTTGGAAAAGTATATTTGAGGAGTGGTTAAGACTCAATGTGATTTCAGAACGAAATAACCGGGAAGTGTTAGATTAAAAATTTAAAAGATGATGACAAATGCTAAGGAGTAGGACAGGAAATTAGAAAAACTCATTTCCCCCTGGAAAGAGGGAAATGAGTTAATGATTGGACTTAGCCGCCTTTGCGTTTGCGGTCGTTCTCGTTGAGAAGGCGTTTGCGCAAACGGATGAAGTTGGGCGTGACTTCGACGAGCTCGTCGTCCTGGATAAAGTCGATCGCCTGCTCTAACGTGAATTCGCGCGGAGGGGTCAGGATGATGTTCTCATCGCTGCCTGACGCGCGGACGTTCGTGAGCTGCTTTCCTTTGATCACGTTGACGACGAGATCGTTATCTCGCGAGTTCTCGCCGACGATCATCCCTTCATACACCTCATCGCCAGGGCCGACAAAAAGAGATCCTCGGTCCTGAATGCTGAAGCAGGCGTAGCCAGTGACTTTGCCAGGTCCGTTGGAAATCAGGACGCCGTTCGGCCGGCCTGGGATCTCTCCTTTATGAGGACCGTAGCTGTCGAACACGGAGGTCAGAATGCCAAGGCCGCGTGTGACCGTGAGGAAGTTGTTGCGATAGCCCATCAGCCCGCGTGTCGGGATGTAGAACTCAATTGTCGTGATATTGTGCTCGTTAGTATTCAGGGCTCTCATTTCCCCTTTGCGGCGGGAAAGCTCTTCGATCACAGTACCGGAGTATTCCTGTGGAACTTCGATGTGGGTAATCTCGAATGGTTCCTGCTGAACGCCATCGACCTGTTTCATAATGACTTGGGGCTTGGAGATCGTGAACTCATAGCCTTCGCGGCGCATCGCCTCGATAAGGACGGCCAAATGGAGTTCGCCTCTGCCGCAGACTCTGGCAGCGTCATCGCGGAAGTTTTCCTCGATCTTCAGTGAGATATTCGCTCTTCTCTCCTGGATCAGGCGATCGCGGATCTTGTTCATGGTCACGTGCTTGCCGTCTTTTCCGACAAACGGGCCGTTGTTGACCATCATTTCGACAGAGAGGGTTGGTTCAGCAATGGAAATCGGAGGGAGGTGGACGATGTGGGCTGGGTCGCAGAGCGTATCGCCGATCATGATTTCGGGGATGCCCGAGATGCTGACGATATCGCCAACGCCGGCTTCATCCATTTCAACTTTTTTCAGTCCGAGATAACCTTCGATTTTCTGGACTTTGTGCTGAGTGGGGTGGCCATTTTTGTCGACGCGGGTGATCGAATCGCCCTTTTTAATTTTTCCTTCGAGGATGCGGCCGCATGCCTGCCTTCCAACGAAGTCGTCGTAGCTGAGCGTTGCCGCTTGCATTAGGAAGGGGAGCTCGATGTTTCCTGGAGGATGGGGGACGGCCTTGATGATCAGTTCAAACAGAGGGCGCATGTCGACCCTTGGGTCTTTGAGGTCCATTGCGGCAAATCCGCCGAGGCCTGATGCGTAACAGATCGGGAAGTCGAGCTGTTCGTCGTTGGCGCCAAGTTCGACGAAGAGGTCGAAAGTGAGGTTCAGGGCACGGTCCGGGTCCGCGTGCGGACGGTCGATCTTATTAAGGACGACGATCGGGCGAAGGCCGATCTTGAGGGCCTGTGAAAGGACGAAGCGGGTCTGAGGCATCGGCCCTTCCTGGGCGTCGACGAGGAGAAGGACGGAGTTGACGAGTCCAAGGACGCGCTCGACCTCGCCCGAGAAGTCGGCGTGGCCCGGTGTGTCGATAATGTTAATTTTAAAATCATCAAAGAAAATGCTAGTGTGTTTGGCGAAGATTGTGATCCCGCGCTCTTTTTCCTGGTCGTAGCTGTCCATGGCCCGTTCAGGAACCTTTTCATTGTCCCTGAAGATGTTGGACTGCTTGAGCAGGCTGTCGAGCATGGTGGTCTTGCCATGGTCAATGTGTGCGATGATAGCGATATTGCGGATCTTTTCTGGGACGAATACGTCTGGCTTAACCATAAGTGGATATCTCGAATTTGAATTTTGAACCTATCCCAACAGTCGAAGCTCTTCGTTTTTTGAGTCTTTATCTCACATCTTTTAAAGCCGCTTCATGGCTTGCTTATTCAAGGATTTTCTTCGAAGCGATTTTAAAAGGTGTGAAAAAATTCTTGACCAGTCTTGGTTTCCGAATGTTGAAATAGGTTCTTGTAGCGGAAATACTAAGCGAAATCATAATTAAACGCCAGCCACTTTTACTTGAAAAATAACGAGTTAAGGCGTTATACTGACTCCAACTTTCTGAATGGAATTTTAGTGAAATATGTAAGTTTTTAAACCTCTAGAAATAGAGCGAGGTTTCCATGCAAATTGCTCCGGATGAAGAGCTCAAAATAGCCGTAGAAGAGCCGGCAGCCGCTGGCAGTTTGCTGGAATCTAAAACTTCCCATTTGCATGATCTGTTACAGGAAAAATTGGAGCAGGCGTTCCATAAGCAGACCTCGACCGTCGTCCTCCATGATATCGTTAAGATCGCCTCTGAGCACTCTCCCGTCGACCTCGCTTACGCCGCCTCCCGATTGCCCTCCCATGCGCGACCGATGATCTATGAGAATCTATCGGGGATTGAGGCGAAAATCGAATTCATGGTGAACACCGACAGCTGTACCCGGGTCGCGATCCTGCGCCATATCAGCGACGAGGATATGAAGAAGCTGCTGGAGCACATGCCGCCGGACGAAGCGGTCGACGTGCTGGAAGATATATCGGAGCGCAGGTTTAGGCGCGTGGTTGAAATGCTGGAGGCCAGCAAAGCGCTGAAGATCCGTGAAATCAAAAAGCATCGGCGCAATACGGCCGGGCGACTCATGACCAACGAGTTCTTTGCCTTCTCCAAAGATGTGACGATCGGGCAGGCCTCGGCGCATATCCGAGATAATCCCGGCATCGATCTCACTCGGCAGATCTTCGTGTTGAATCAAAACGGCGAGCTGCAGGGATATGTTCCTGCCCGCAATCTGATCGTGAACCCTCCCCATCTGCCGCTCAAGCAGGTGATGAAATCGATCCTGCATAAGGTGGGCCCCGACACCTCGCGCGAAGAAGTCGTGGACATTGTGGAGCGCTATAAGATTTCAGCTCTTACCGTCGTCGATCCAAATGACAAGCTTCTCGGCGTCATCACTTATGAGGACGTGCTGGATGCGCTGGAAGACATCAACGACGAGACCATTGCCAACATGGCGGGTACAGCTGAAAAAGTCAGCGAGCATGAGCCGCTGATCAAACGTTTTTTCTCGCGGGCTCCGTGGCTTGTCGTGACGCTCTGCGCCGGACTCATTAATGTCGGCGTCATGTCCTCCTTTCAGAATTATGCCGGGGGAGTGCTGACCTTTGTGATGTTCTTCGTACCGCTGATCACCGGCATGTCCGGCAATATTGGCATCCAGTGCAGTACTGTCCTCGTGCGCAGTATGGCTCTGGGACTTGTTTCTCTGGGCAATAGAGGAGAGGCTGTCCTCAAAGAGTTGCTCATCGGCATGACGACCGGGTCGGTGTTTGGCGTGATTTGCGGATTTTTAGTGTACGCTCTGGATTTTGCGGGGGTTTCCCGTGTTGATGTGAGCGCAGCGGCCGTCGGGCTGATCGTGGGAGTAGGACTGACCGGCGCCTGCCTCGCAGGAACCGCGCTTGGCGCGTTCTCTCCATTATTCTTCGTGCGCATCGGCGTTGACCCTGCCGTTGCCGCGGGTCCGATTGTGACCGCCTTCAATGACTTTTTGTCGATGTCGATCTACTTTTTGATCGCCATCGGACTGAGCGCAGTCCTTTTCTAAATGCTCGGTTTTTGACCTTGCTATTTTGAATTGTGATTTATATAGTCTGGCATTGGAGGCTTCTTCGAGTTTGTTAGTTTTCTACTCCCAATGTCGGGATAGAGGGCTTTGCGGCCGGAATTTTAATTCTCAGGAATGGCTTGAATATGCCATCCTGAGGATTAAAATTCCGGCTCCTGAGGCTCCATGCTGGAAAGCGGGGCAGGAAGGCAGTCGACCCAAGGAGATGGCTTGATGGGGAAAGGAGACGGATCGGAACTGACTAACAAGCAGCTCAGGGATTTACTCCCGAAGGCGCTGGGCAGTATTGGTGCCATGCACCGCGATCGTCCCGATTTGGTCCTTGCCGCCTGGCCCCAGATCATCGGAGAAAAACTCTCCTCGATGACGAAAGCGGTCTCATTTGATAAGGGCGTGCTCTCTGTTAAGGTGAGCAACTCCACTCTGTACAGTCTGCTGTCGCAGCACGAACGGGGGCGCCTTTTGAAAAGTTTGAGGGAAAAGTTTCCCTCTGTAGAGATAAAAAACATTCATTTTCGCATCGGCTGAGCCGATGCTTAGTTGCGAAGCTGGTTCGAAAATATTTAGAATTAGAGTTTAAGGTATGACGACGATGACCAAAGATAAAGAATATGACGCCAGTTCGATCACCGTTCTCGAAGGCCTTCAGGCGGTGCGCGAACGTCCCGGTATGTACATAGGCGATACCCAAGTCAACGGCCTTCATCAACTCGTCTACGAGGTCGTAGATAATAGCGTCGACGAAGCGTTGGCGGGGCATTGCAAAGAGATCACAGTCACCTTGCTTAAAGACCATTCCGTATCCGTTGAAGACGACGGCCGCGGGATCCCGGTGGGGCGGCATGATAAGGAATCGCAAAAACAAGGGCGCGACGTCTCCGCTCTTGAAGTCGTGATGACGATCCTCCACGCCGGCGGTAAATTCGACAAAAACACTTATAAGGTCTCAGGCGGTCTTCACGGCGTCGGCGTCTCTTGCGTCAACGCCCTCTCCAAGAGACTGCACGTCCAGGTATGTTCCAATGGTAAAATCCATGAGATGGAATTCTCGAAGGGCAAACCGACCCATCCATTGAAAGTGATAGGCGAAACAGAAAAGCACGGCACGAAAGTCACTTTCCTCGCCGACGACTCGATCTTTACAGTCACTACTTACGATTACGACATTCTCCTTAAACGCCTGCGTGAACTTGCCTTCCTGAACAAAAATCTCAAGATCAATTTCCGCGATGAAAGAGAGACGGTCCCAACGGAAGTGACATTCTGTTACGAAGGCGGCGTCCGTTCTTTCGTCGAGTACCTCAACGAGAACAAAACCCCCCTTTTCCCAAAACCGATCTACATCCACGGTTCCAAAGAGATCTCCGACGGCATCCTCGAGTTCGAAGTGGCGATGCAGTGGAACGATACCTATACCGAGAACCTACACTCCTTCGTCAACAACATCACTACCAGGCAGGGAGGAACACACGTCACCGGCTTCAGCACCGCGCTGACGCGCGTTCTCAACCAGTACATCAAAAACCACAATCTGATGAAGAGCGACAAGATTGCAGTCGCAGGCGACGATATGCGCGAAGGCCTGACTGCTGTCATCTCCGCTAAAGTCCCCAATCCGCAGTTCGAAGGGCAGACCAAACAGCGTCTGGGCAACAGCGAGGTCGCTTCGATTGTGCAGCAGATCGTTGGGGAAGAGCTGACGACCTTTATGGAAGAAAATCCCGTCATTTCCCGCATGATCGTTGAGAAGGCGATTCTTGCTGCGCAGGCACGCGAAGCGGCCCGCAAAGCGCGCGAATTGACGCTCCGCAAGACGGCGCTCGACAGCGCTCGGTTGCCCGGCAAGCTCACTGACTGTCAGGAGAAAGACCCATCCCTTTGCGAAATCTATATCGTTGAGGGAGATTCTGCGGGCGGCTCCGCCAAAACAGGGCGCGACCGCAGATTCCAGGCTGTTTTGCCCATCCGCGGTAAAATCCTCAATGTTGAGAAAGCGCGCCTTGAGAAAATCCTCCAGAATACGGAAGTCGGTTCGATGATCGCGGCGTTTGGCTGCGGGATCGGCCTGGACAACTTTAACTTAGAGAAGCTCCGCTATCATAAAATCATCATCATGACGGATGCCGACGTCGACGGCTCGCATATCAGGACGCTTTTGCTCACATTTTTCTATCGCCATATGCCGGCCTTGATCGAAAACAACTTCGTCTACATCGCACGTCCTCCCCTTTATCGGGTGACAAGGAAGAAGGTCAGCCGCTATATCCACAGCGAAAAAGAGATGGATGAATACCTCTTAAAACTGGGCATGAGCGATGTCAACGTCCGCCTTGTCGGCCATACCGATGTTCTCAAAAAAGAACAGATCGAAGAGATGCTCCAGGCCGTGCGCGATGTGGAAAACCTTCTCGTTTCCGTCGAACGCAAAGGGATCCCTTTCAGGGAATTCCTCGGCGCCAAAGACGAAACCGGAAGGCTGCCGCGATTTCAGGTGAAGCTCGGCGACGAGACCCGCTTCATCTTCTCTGAAGAAGAGTTCGCAGAGATCAAGAAGCAAGATGAAGAGATCCAGCGCCAAAGACACGCTGAGACCCTGGCCGCGATCCCTCCGGAAGAACAGACAGAAGACATGAAGACCTTCCGCTTAAAGAGCCTGCCTTTCATGGAACTTTACGAACAGAGCACGCTCGACGACCTGAAAAATCGTCTGGCCGCCTACAACTTTACCCTCGACCAGTATATTGTCGCCGACGGCAAACTGTTCGATATTGTCGACGAGGAATTGCGCGAGCAGCCCGTCCATACCCTTAAAGAAGGGATCGATCTACTACGGGCAAACGGACGCAAAGGGATCGAGATCCAGCGCTACAAGGGTCTTGGCGAGATGAACGCCGATCAGCTGTGGGAGACGACCATGGATCCCACGCGCCGCACGCTGCTCCGCGTCACCCTGCCCGATGCGATCGCGGCAGACCACATGTTCACCATGTTGATGGGCGAGGACGTCCCGCCACGCCGCGCCTTTATCGAGAAATTCGCCTTGTCGGTCAAGAACCTGGATATCTAAGGAGAAATAAGCAGACATGTCCTATACCAAAGATGAAATCATTCTCCCGCGCAACGTCGAAGAAGAGGTCAAGGAAAGCTACCTCCGCTATTCGATGTCGGTGATCATTTCGCGTGCTCTACCCGACGTGCGCGATGGTCTGAAACCTTCCCAGCGACGCATCCTTTATGCGATGCGCCAGCTTAATTTGAGCCCCGGCGGCAAACACCGTAAATGCGCCAAGATCTCGGGCGACACTTCAGGCGACTACCACCCGCACGGCGAAACGGTGATCTATCCCACGCTTGTCCGTATGGCCCAACCTTGGGCGATGCGCTACCGCCTCGTCGATGGACAGGGTAACTTCGGTTCGGTCGACGGCGACCCCCCAGCTGCGATGCGTTATACCGAAGCGCGCCTCACTCACTCCTCGATGGCGCTCATGGAAGACCTGGACAAGGACACCGTCGACCTCATCCCCAACTATGATGAGACGAAAACGGAGCCTACCGTCTTTCCCGCGAAATTCCCTAACCTGCTCGCCAACGGATCCTCCGGGATCGCCGTCGGTATGGCCACCAACATTCCTCCCCACAATTTAGGAGAGCTGATCGCTGCGACCTTGCTCATGCTGGACAATCCGCAGACCTCGATCGACCAGATCATGGAAGTAATGCCCGCACCCGACTTCCCGACAGGGGGAATCATCTGCGGCTACCGCGGCATCAAGGAAGCCTACCATACTGGCAGGGGCAAATTGACTCTGCGCGGCGTGATCCACGTCGAAGATCAGGACAGCGGCGACCGGCAGCGCCTTGTCGTCGATGAGATCCCCTATAACGTCAGCAAAGGGGAACTGGTCAAAAAGATCGCCGACCTCGTCAACGAGAAGACCATCCCGGGCATTTCCGACATCCGCGACGAATCGGACAAAGACGGAATGCGGATCGTCATCGAGCTCAAACGGGGAGAGATTCCCGACGTCACGATCAACCAGCTCTTCAAATACACCGATCTTCAGGTGACTTTCGGCTGCAACATGCTCGCCCTCGACAAGGGACTGCCGCGAACGATGAACATCAAGCAGTTCATCGGCGCCTGGATCGATCACCGGATTGATGTCGTCAGACGCAGGACGCGCTTCGAACTTGCCAAAGCGGAAGCGCGAGCCCACATTCTGGAAGGCTATCTAAAAGCGCTCGATCACCTTGATGCCGTCGTCAAATTGATCCGCGCCTCTGAGAACCGCGAAGCGGCGAAAGCGGAGCTAATGGCTACCTACGCTCTTTCCGAGCGCCAGGCCACCGCAGTCCTCGATCTGCGCCTCTACCAGCTGACAGGACTGGAACGGGAGAAGATCGAAGCGGAATATAACGAACTCCTCGCCAAGATCGCCCACTACCGCGCCGTCCTGGCTTCAGAAACGCTCGTCCGCGGCATCATCAAGGATGAACTCGGGGAACTCAAGAGACACCACGCCTCCGACCGCAAAACCAAAATCATCTCGGCGGAAGGGGAGTTCAACATCGAAGACCTGATCCCCGATCTTCCCGTGCTGATCACCATCTCCGAAGATGACTACATCAAGAGAATGCCCGTCGACACCTTCCGCGAACAGCGCCGAGGCGGGCAGGGCGTGATCGGTCTGGAGACGAAGAAAGAGACCGATGTCCTCAAGGACATCTACGTCTGCTCCACACATGATTACCTCCTCATCTTCACAACGCTTGGACGCTGCTACTGGCTCAAAGCTTGGGAAATCCCGGAAGCCGGCCGCAGATCCAAGGGCAAAGCGCTCGTCAATCTTCTCGAAGACATCCGTCCGAACGAGAAGATCGCGACAGTGCTCCGCGTGAAGAATTTCGAAGAGACCGCATCCTACATCCTGCTTGCGACCCGACGCGGCGTCGTCAAGAAGACGGATCTTGCCGCCTTCAGCTCACCGCGCAAAAAAGGGGTCTACGCGATCAATATCGATGAAGGGGATGAAGTCATCGCCGCCCGCCTCACAAAAGAGGGTCAGGAAGTGATGCTGTTCACCAAGAACGGAATGGCTGTCCGCTTCGATCAGGACCAGGCGCGACCGATAGGAAGGGTCGCCAGAGGCGTCCGCGGCGCCACATTGCGCAATGAAAGCGACGCTGTCGTTTCCTGCGAGGTCGTCAATGGCACTGAAAGCCTGCTCGTCGTCTGCGAAAAAGGCTACGGCAAGCGTTCGCTTGTCGAAGAATTCCGCAAGACCAATCGCGGCGGCGTTGGCGTCCGCTCGATCATCACCTCTGAGCGCAACGGCCTTGTGGTCGGAGCGGTCTCAGTGACCGATAAAGACGGCATCGTGATGATGTCCAATACCGGTCAGACGCTGCGCATCAGCATGAACGATGTCCGCGTCATGGGACGCTCGACGCAAGGCGTTCGCCTCGTGAACCTGCATGAAGGCGATTACCTTGTCGGAGTCCAGAAGATCGAGCACATGGAGCCTTCTGAAGGAACTCCATTGCCCGTGGACACAACTCCTGCCTCTGCGGAAGAACCCACACCAGAGGAAGAGTTCGAGCCTGCTGATGAGCCGATTGAAGATTCAGCGCCTGCTGACGATTCTGATTTGGAGTAACTTCTCAATTTAGCCCGCTTTGTATAAGAGGCGGGCTTCTATTTAAGTGCACAAATGGCAAAAAAAGGTCTCTTCATCACCTTCGAAGGAGGGGATGGAGCCGGAAAGACGACCCTCATCGATAAAATTTATAGCGCCTTGCAAAAAGGGAAACGCAGCGTATTCAAGACGCGCGCGCCCGGCGGCACAGAAGTCGGAAAAGAGATCCGCAACCTGCTTCTGCATAAACACGACGCCGACCTGGCCAAGCGATGCGAACTGCTTCTCTTTCTTGCCGATAGAGCCCAGCATGTCGAAGAGTTGATCCGGCCTGCGTTGAAAAAAGGACAGATCGTCCTTTGCGACCGCTTCAACGATTCCACGATAGCCTATCAGGGCGGAGCCCGTGGATTTACTGCCGGACTTGTCGGCAACCTTTGCAATTTTGCTTGCGACGGGCTGCAGCCCGACCTGACGCTTTATCTCGATCTGGACCCCAGGATCGGCTTTGAGCGCGCCCGCAAAGCTGGTCTATCCAAAGACAGGATCGAATCGGAGACCCTCAAGTTCCATCAGAATATTCGTAAAGCCTTCAAACAGATCGCGAAAAAAGAGCCCAAACGGTTTATCATCATAGACGCCTCCAAGACCCCTGAAGAGGTCTACACCCAAGCGAAAGAGAAAATCGATGCCCTTCTCAAAACTAGTCGGAAATGACCTGGCAAAAGCTGCCCTGACGCGGATGGCGGAGCAAAAGAGCGTGCCTAATACGCTGCTTTTCTACGGACCCGACGGCGTGGGAAAAAGCCTCTTCGCGCTTGGCCTTGCCCAGCTCCTCATGGGATCTAAACATGGCCCCAAATTGCAGTCCCAGAGCCACCCCGACCTTCACATTTGTCGCCCGGAGGGCAAATCCTCGATCCATCCGATCGAGAACATGCGCAGGCTCATCGACGAGATGGCTCTCCCGCCCTATGAGGCCCCGGTCAAAGTCTTCATCATCCACGATGCCGACCACATGCTTCCCGCCAGCAGCAACGCTCTTCTCAAGACCTTCGAGGAACCTTCTCTGGACAGTTACTTCATCCTGCTGACAAGCGCTCTCGACGCTATGCTGCCCACGATCGTCTCCCGCAGCCGCAAGATCCCTTTCTTTCCCATCCCGCTGGCGCAGATCGAGACTCTGATCAAAGAAAAATGGGATAAAAATCCTGAAGAGGCCCGCCGGATCGCTTTCCTGTCGCACGGCTCCCTCTCCAAAGCGCAGCTGCTTACTCACAGCGCACAGCTTCCCTGGCGGGCCCAACTCCTCGAGCTACTCACCCTCGAACTGCCCCATGACTATCCCCAATTCCAGAAGATCGCGACAGAATTGGAGGAGAATTGCGCTGTAGAAGCGCCGGAAGGAGAAGATGAGGAAGGCGGCGCTGGCTCGATTTTAACTCAAGCGGACGCCGTTTTCGAAGAGATCGCCGCTTGGTACCGGGACCTGCAGCTTTTGAAAGAGGGGATCGCCCCTGAATACCTCTACCATCTCGACAGCATGGACCGCCTCAAGCTTGCGCTCGCGCAGCCTCTCCAGCCTTTGGAGAAAGTGCTCGATCAGATCGGGAAGTCTCGCCTGGCCCTGCAGAGGAATGTCAAGCTGCGCAACGTTCTTGAGAACTTCTTTCTGAGTCTCCGATAGGAATTGTAATTCGTAAGAGTTTCAAAGTTTCCCTTTCCTGATTCCATCTTCTTTTAGGAAAGCGCTTTGAGTTGCTCCCCCATGCTTTTCAAGGACAAATCAATAGACTGGATCTCCAGCATTAGACTTGATGCTCGTTCAGGATTGCCGATCTGTTGAATCTCAGTTAAGGCTACTTCCCTCTCTTTCATAAGTTGCTGAAAATTTTGCAAGAATTTATTGGCGTAAATATGTGATTGAGCTTTGGCTTTTTCATGCTCAGATTTAGCAGATTCTATAGCTTTTTGAGCGCTTTGAATTGCAGAAGGAAGTGAATCGGCTTCTCTTGTGGCTGTTTCCAGCTCTTCTTTTGCAAGATTCAATTCCGAATTAATATTTTCAAGTTCTAGTTCGATTGTGTTAATTTCAGATGTTTTTGCAGTGGATTCTGATACTAAATTAAAGATCTGTTGTGGGAGCTCTTCTTTGAAATAAGCTTCAGGATGAAATTCAAATACCTTTAGCCCAAGTTCTTCTATTATGCTTTCAAGATTTGGGCTCTTTTTTGGCTGCGAATCGCGTTCTTTTTCTAAGCGGAGAAGTCTTTCATAATCTTTGAGTTCCTCTTTCATTTCGAGTATTGAATTCTGAATTTTTGAATTTTTCAAAATGATTTCCGCTTTTCTTTTTTGAATCTCATCGGATTTCCTGGAAAGCTCTTCAATTTTAGGCTTCATTACAGCAATTTTTGCTAATCTTTCTTGGCTAGCTTGCATTTTTTCTTGCAGCTGGTTTTGAGCAGCTAGTAGAGCATCCGCATTTTCATTCTCAGTTTTGATTAAGCCTAAATATTTCTGTAGCAGTCTTTTAGTAGGCTCAAGTGTTTCTTTTAGCGTCTCGATTTTTTCTCTGGCGCTATCGACCCTCCGTTGTTCTGCAGAAATACGAATCTGTTCTCTGAGTTCTTCTTTTTCCTTCATTTTCTGAGCTTCTTTGCGCTCGCCCTTTATACGCGCGAGCTCTTTTGCTCCAGCTTCATTGATTGGAGTTTCAAGTCTTCTGTGAATGTGTTTGAAAATTGCAGTCAGACTAAACATGTAGTCTTGAGATGCCTTTTTGAGGGAACGGGTAAAATTTCCGCTTAAGGTCAGATGGATATCTGGTTTGCTTTCAGCTTTAAGCTGCTCTCCAAATTCCTTATTATCCCTATTAACAGTTTGTTCATGATATAAGGCTAACATAGCTGATTTTATGAGCGGAACGATGGATTCCCCAATCATGGATTGGCGAATCGCTGCAAATGCCGCTTTTTCCTGTGCTGCTCCAATTTCAGGATCTTGTGAGTAGGTTATCGAGGCTAAGAGTTTTTTCACCATCCCTTCAATTTTAGTTCTGATGGGTTCTGGAATCACTTTCTGAGAACTGCCGTTCCGAGTGGAATTTGGCGAAGGGGCTTGATCTCCTAACGCTCTTGCGATGATCTCTTGGACTTCATGCTTAATTTGTTGATCAATTTCTAGAGAGTTTAACCTGATATTTTGGATTACCTCGCCCAATTGCATAAATGTCGCCGATTCAGCAATAAACGCTGGGTCTAGAATATCGTTGAAATCGCGAAACGCCAGCTCTTCTCTTCGGGGAACGAAACCGGTCGCATCTTTATTTCCATGTGAATTCTCTCTATAGCCAAGCCAATAGGTGTCCGCTTTATAGAACTTTGACCGTATTCCCTGAAGATTTTCAATAAGTGTCTTAGTTTTGTTTGTATCGCTGGGCAATGCATTGGGGGCTGTCTTGCCGATTGAAGTATGGATGTGTTGGATAATCTCTTTCTTATCTAACGTAAAGTTTCCGGGATTTCGAAGAATGTTAAAGAGGCTGATAATATTAAAGCGGAAGACGCTTTTTAACTCGTTGGAAGATTTGTCGAGATAGAGCAAATTCCATGTCAGATCGATTTTGTGATCGACCAGAATTCTGGAGTTGGGGCTTATCGGGAAACTGCTCATAACGTCGCCTCTAATTATGTCTTTAAATTAACTGAACGAAATCTTTACCTTATATTAATAATTGTAACTATTATTTTTTAAATATTCAATATTATAATATCCTGTCTTAAGCGGTTTAGGTGGAATTAGATAAAGATCATTTATAACGTGTTAAGCGGGAGTGATTTGTGGATTATCTACATGTTTTATTGTTAATGGCTTAGCGTTTATTATTGTTTAGTAGTTTTATACAACTATTAATAATGTTATCATTTTGTTTATCAATATTTTTGGTCTTTTTTATGAGCTTGAATGTAAAACCGATTGAATCTCTTTTTGATATCGGTTTAAAAAATGCCGCAAGCGAGATCGCGCTAGTTCTTCAGAAGAAGAATGGCCGAATTGATTGGGCCAATCGGACTCTTCCCCCTGAGGTGGCTTCCCTATTATTTGAAAAGATCCTTTGGCAAATTGGCGGTCGGAATTCCAAATTGGAACTTAAACTCGACTCCGAACTTGTCGCCAAATTCATTTCAAGCAATAGACCTGAATCAATCTTCCTTTCTGGCCGTCATGTCGATGTCGGCAGTGTGGTGCGTCAGATCGATGCCGATCTAAAAGGGGTCGCATCTCTGGAAATCGCCCACTCAATACTATCTGAAAGAACCTCAGCAGCGATATCGCGCTTGTTTCTTGATATAGCCTCTTTAAAACTGTCTCAATGCGTCTTTTGTTCCAATGGATGGGAGCAACTTTTGCAGGGATTGGACAAACAGAAGCTTTGCACCTTAGAGCTGAGCCATATTGCTTTTTCTGATTGTGAAGCAGACAGGCTGGTTGACTTTGTCAAGAACTGTCCCAGGATTCAAAAAGTCGCTTTTAGGTATTTGTCATTTGTTGATGCTGAGGCTCGGAGGACCATTTCCCAAAAGATCCTTTTATCCCTTCGAGGCAATCCCAGCTTGCAGGTGCTTCATTATGAAAACCAAGGGGATGATTTGGGGGTCGTTCAGGCAATGAAACAGGTGATCGGCGACTGTGCTGAATTGAAGGAAGTTAAATTCATTGTGGATCTGTTTTCAGATCCGGGTGTGGTCGAACTCCTTCCTTCTATCCAATCCAAGGAGAGGTTTTCTCTCGATCTGACCAGCAATGGATTAAAGAATGAGACAAAATCTCAATTTATGGCCTTGAGCAAGGATGCGATCCAAATCAAATGCTAGTTTCTAAACCGTCAACGGGTTTTCTAGATAGAGCCCTCGGCTGGCAGCTTTTTCTGATCCTTTGGGGGGGCTTGGGGGCTTGACTTCTCCAGCTCGTGGCCGATAAACCGGGCTGCGGGAATCGAAATGACCGCGAAGGTGATGGCGAGGATCCCTGCAAAGATTGCGCTTTCGCCTGGGCCTCCCATCAGCAGGAAGAGGACGATGCTGAGCAGCGATGAAGTGCCTCTTCCCATGCGGGATCCAATCCCGTCGATAATCAACTTGCCTTTCATCTGGGCTTCCCGATTGAGCGGGATGAAGGCCAGTTCCTTGATTGCGTCGAACAGGGTGTACTTGGCTGCTCTGCCGATGCAGAAATGGACGCTTCCTAAGATGACGGCGATCGTCAGAGGAGAAGAACCCGGAAATATCCCGATCCTTCCGCAATAGATCACAAAGAAGAACGCAAAGGTGACGACCACCATGAGAATGGGGGTGATGAGGGCTGTGCGGCTCCACCGATAGGTCTGAAGGAGATAGGGGGTTAAAAAGAGGGCGCTGAAAGCGGTCATGATCCCCATCCAGAACGAAAGGGTGCCCATATATTGGCAATAGTCGGAAGGGGAGGGGTATTTGCTTTTAAGGGTCTCGAGGAAGATGAGCTCGCCTAAAGCGTAGCAGACATATTCAGCGATCACGATGAGAAGAAGGGAGCTGAGATATTGGGACTTTATCAAATAGCGCAGGCTGGAGGAAAGGGAGAGGAGGCGCTGCGAAAAAGGTTCTTTCTTGGGGGCGGACTCAGCCGTCTGCGTCGTTTGTTCAGCAGGTTCGGGCTCGGAAGGGGGCAAGGAAAGCTTGCTCCCCTGGTATTTTTTAAACAGGGAGCCGAATGTAAACAGGGTCACCAGGCCGCAGAGGATCATAAAGATCGTTAGAAGGTAGAGGGAGTGCTGCCAGCGCTGGGAGGAGAGGGCGAAGTAATTCCAGCTGAAGAGGGAAGTGCAGAAAACGGTGATGGGGCCCGCAAGGATCGTTCCAATGCTGCTGCCGAGTAGCAGGGGAGGGTAGAAGCGCTTAGCCTGTTCAAGGGAGAGTTTTTGATTGAGGAATCCCCAGAAAATGACCGAGAGGAGCGCGACTTTCCAAAGTTCGGACATGATGTAGAACACCATATCGGGCCAATGTGTAAAGACGACCATGAACCGGTCCAGACCGAAGAGGAGTCCCAGTTTGCTTTCGAGAAGAGCATGGATCTGTTCTCGGTGGGGATAAATCCAGAAGGCGAAGACGACAAAAAAGGAGAGGAAGAAGAGCATCGTCATCGAAAAGATGAATCGGAAGGAGAAGAAGCGCATCAAGCGGGAAAGAGCCCATGTCAGAAGGATCGAAGCGGGGAACGTGCCGAACAGCTCAAAGTAAGGGATAAAGGCTGCGCTTCCGCCGGTATCAGCCACGACGAGGGCATTGCGCATACTGCGCAAGATGCTGAAATTGACGTTGATCAGAGACACGATAAAAAACATGAATCCGAAAATGAGCCATTCGTCGCGCTTAATGGGGAAAAACAGTTTCTTGAACATAGGGTGGTTTTTGTCGCTTGAGTTAAGAGCATTCTAGAGTTTGGGATCGAATTTTGCAAGAAACTCAGATTCGCAATCTGCGATCGACAGAATGAAAGTTATTACTTTAATTTTAGGAGCTGGTTTTGAAGAATTGAAGAGATATTTTGCGATTGACGTTATGGAGCCAGGGGCTATAATTTTCCATAGAATCGAGGTGTTATGGCAGAGGAAGAGAGGGTCGTTCTGGTCGACGAGTTCGACAATGAGATTGGCCAGAGTGGGAAATTGCAGGCCCATATTGAAGGAAAATTGCACAGGGCGATCTCTGTCTTCCTGTTTAACGACAAAGGACAGATGCTCCTACAGCAGAGGGCCCTTTCCAAATATCATTCAGGCGGCCTATGGACGAATACCTGCTGCTCCCACCCGAGGCCCGGCGAGTCCAACCTCGATGCGGCCGAAAGACGGCTAGGTGAGGAGATGGGGATCCGCTGCAAGCTTGAAAAGGTCTTTGATTTCACTTACAAAGCCTATTTGGACAAGAACCTCACGGAATATGAATTCGACCATGTTTTCTTCGGGAAGTTCAACGATGAGCCTCAGTTGAACCCCGATGAGGCCAGCGACTGGAAATGGATCGGGTTGGAAGATTTAGAGAGGGATGTTGCGATCCACCCCGAACGTTACACGGCCTGGTTCAAAATTATTCTAAAAAGAGTTCTAGAATCCGCATATTCTTTATCTTAGTTTGCCGGACCAGCCGAGTTTTGTGCGCAGGGTAGAGAAATAGTCCCTGCGAAGTAGGCTGACCAGTTTGAAATTTTTGGGATGGCGAGTGATGCGGAACACGTCGCCAGTCTGCAAATGATGGTGCTCCAGCCCATCTGCCCTGATTTCGACAGGGTCGTAATCGCTCAAATATTGGATCTGGATTTCCTGGTTGGCTGTCAGCACGATGGGACGATTGGAGATCGTGTGGGGTGAGATCGGAGTCAAGACGAGCGCTTCCAGGTCAGGGCTGATGATAGGCCCGCCTGCGGCAAGAGAGTAGGCTGTAGAGCCGTTTGGCGTGGCAATGATGATCCCGTCAGCTTCGAATGTGTTGAGGTAGACCCCGTCGATATGGATGGCGATTTCGACAAGACTGGGGTTTCTAGCCCGGTGGACGACGATGTCGTTGACGGCAAAGCAGCTATCTCCATGCAGCGTTTCTCCCTGGATCATGACCCGCTCGTGGATCTTATATGAGCCGTTGATGAGGTCCTGCAGGCTCGGATAGATGTCCGCGATCGGAACATCGGCCATGAAGCCAAGATGCCCGAGGTTGATCCCGAGCATTGCCGCATCGAGAAGATGATATTTATGGGCCAGCCTCAGCATTGTTCCGTCGCCGCCCATGGAGATCAAAAAGCGGATCTCTTTGGGGTCGACGCTGGAGATCGGCTTGGCGTTGATGAGTTTGGCCTCTTCGTCCTCCGCGACGACGGTGATCCCATGATTGGAAAGGAATTCCTGTATGCCGATAGCGAGATTTTTGGACTGTTTCTTGCTGGTGTTGGGGAAAAGGGCAATGATCATAGGGACGCCGTTTGGTTTTTTTTCAAATTAGTTTGCTGTCCGGTTCAAAGGGGCGGATCCTGCAGGGGAAAAAGGCTGTGTCAGGGGGCTGCCCTGTTCATCGAGCTGGATCTGGCCATCGCGGCTTTTCACCAGGACCTCGATTTTCTTTTCCGCTTCTGTCAGCCGTCTGCTGCACCAGTTGATCAGACGGTCGGCTTCCTCATAGAGTTTAAGGGAGTCCTCAAGGGAGACTTTTCCCGAGTTCATCTTTTCTAGGATCTCTTCGAGGCGCGCATAGGCAGCTTCGAAGGAAAGGGTGGATTCTGTGGTCATTTTTCAATCCCGTTGACTGTTAAGAGGGCTTTTCCATCGTGAAATTGAAGGCGGACCTTGTCCTCTTCCTTAAGCTCTCGAGTAGAGAGAATAACCGAATCTTTTTTTTCCTGAAAGAGGATGCAGTACCCTTTTGTTAAAAGATTCTTGGGATCGATTCCCTTAAGATGAGAGGCGAGCTGGGTCAACCGCTGCTGCTTCTGTCTGATCTGTTCGAGCAGGCGCTGATCGATGTTATGGCGAAAACTTTCTTTGTCGAACTGGGATTTCCAGGCGCTCAGGCGCTGTGCGATAGAGGAGTGGAGCGAGCGGGAGAGAACTGCGAGCTTTTGCGAAAGGGCGTGGATCTGGTTGCTGGGCTTTAGGGCCAGCGCCTGTTTTTTCAAACCTAAGAGCTGAAGCTGCTTTTCCTGCAGGTTCCGTTTAAGGCAGAGGTTTAAATCGGAGCGCAGATCGTCGATCCTCTGCAGATGCGGCTCGATCAGTGAGAGGGGGGTGGATAGAGTGGGGTGGCGTCTAAAATTTTCAATTTGCTTCCGATGGTGCTGCAGCAAGGTAAGGACGATCCCCCTCAGGCGGTTTTTCGATTGGGTCAAATGCTGGATCTGTTGGGCGGTTTCCTGAGTGGCGATCTCCGCTGCGGCCGATGGGGTCGGAGCTCTAACATCGGCCACGAAATCGGCAATTGTGATATCGGTCTCATGCCCCACTGCGGAGATGACGGGGATTTTGGACTGGTGGATCGCTGCGGCGACTTTTTCTTCGTTGAATGCCCACAGGTCTTCCAGGCTTCCGCCGCCTCTTCCCACAATGAGGACGTCGGCAAGGCGATGGCGGTTGAAGTCTCCGATCGCCTTTGCAATTTCTTCGGCTGCGCCCTCGCCCTGGACCTTCACCGGGTTTAAAATGAGGTGGAACCCCGCAAATCGACGGCCCAGAACGTGTAGAATATCCTGAATGACCGAACCTGTGGGCGAGGTCACGACGCCGATCGTGCGAGGGTATTTTGGCAGCTTCTTTTTTCGGGAGGACTCGAACCACCCCTGTTTCTCTAGCTTTGCTTTGAGCGCGTGGAGCTGCACCAGTAATTCACCTACGCCAAGATAATCGAGCTTGCGGACGACGATCTGGTAATAGCCTCGGGGCGCGTAGACGATGATCTGTCCATGGAGGACCACCTGGTCCCCATTTTTGATGGGGCGGCTCAAATCGCGGGCGTTGCCGCGGAACAGGACGGCGGAGACCTGGGCTTCGAGGTCCTTCAGGGTGAAATAGAAATGACCCGACGCCTGCTCTTTGAGGTTGCTGATTTCCCCTTTGACATGAACGGCGGGAAAGCGGGGTTCAAGCTGATTTTTGATCGCCGACGTTAGCTCGGAAACTGAAAGAATTTCTTCCATTTCAAACCTGAACTTTTGTTTTATTTTAGCTCTTGCCTTTCATCGTGGGGCTCAGCTATGATAATACATCTTTTAGAACTTAATTGTTAAGCCCTATGAATCGGATTCCCCTCATCGCCGGCAACTGGAAGATGTACAAGACGTCCGCTGACGCGCGCGCCTTTGTTTCTGCTTTGAGCGAAGAGATCGCTGCCACTGAGCGGCGCGTCTTTCTTGCTGTGCCGTTCACCGCAATCGAAGGGGCTTCGGACTCTGCCAAGGGCACCCGGATCTCGATTGGCGGGCAGAATATGCACGATGAGCCCGAAGGGGCTTTCACCGGAGAGATTTCGGGGCGCATGCTCAAAGGCAGCGGAGCTTCATTTGTAATCCTGGGACACTCGGAAAGGCGGCAATATTTTGCTGAGACCGATTCCTTCATCCATCGCAAACTCATGCGGGCACTTCAGGAAGGGTTGACTCCTGTCCTGTGTGTGGGCGAACTGCCCCACGAGCGCGACAGCGGCGAGCATGAGAAAGTATTGAATCTGCAGCTTGAAGAGTGCCTGCAGGGAATCACATCTGCACAAGCCAGCGAAATCGTCATTGCCTATGAGCCTGTCTGGGCGATCGGAACGGGCAAAACCGCGACTCCGGAGATTGCCCAGGCTGTCCACCGGTTTATCCGAGGCTGGCTTGAATCGCGATTCGGCCTAAACTGTGCAGAAAAGATGTGTCTGCTCTATGGCGGCTCAGTGAAGCCTGACAATATCTCCATGCTGATGCAGCAGACCGACATTGACGGCGTCCTTGTCGGAGGAGCATCGCTGGATGTGAAAACATTTGCGCAAATTGTGAATTATTAAGGGACATGCAATGACATTTATTTTTTATCTCGCCTTATTTCTTTTTATCGGGCTCTGCGCCATCCTTTGTCTGGTCATCCTGATCCAGGAGAGCAAAAGCTTAGGGCTTGGGGCATCGTTCGGCGGAGATCCCGGCGATTCAGTCTTTGGAACATCGACTGCCGATGTTTTAAAGAAATTTACTGCCTATCTCGCCATCATCTTCATGGTATCTTGCGTGCTGCTCTCATTGTGGACGGGCGCGATGGGACGAGCCAAGTCGCGTTTGATGCCTGCGACCATTGAGCAGATGCAAGAGTAGTCGCGATGTTGCTTAAGATCTATTACTACGGCCATCCTGTTTTAAGAAAGCGATGCGAACCCATTTCCGAGATCACCGATGAGATTCGTAAGCTGGCCAGCGACATGATCGAGACGATGGACAAGAATGATGGAATCGGGTTGGCAGCTCCTCAGGTGGGCCGCTCGATCCGTATGTTTGTTCTGCGCAACTACATCTTCACAGAAGAAGGGCATTGGACAGTCTCTGAACCCAAAGTGTATATCAATCCCAAACTGTCCTCTCCTGGAACCGAGATGCTCTCTGATACAGAGGGGTGCCTTTCCCTTCCAGGTCTGCGTTTGCATGTTCTTAGGCCGGACAAGATCACTGTCGAAGCGATGGATCTGGACGGAAAGATTTTTGTCGAAGAGTTGGAAGGGTACAATGCCAGGGTCAGAATGCATGAGAACGATCACATCAACGGAGTTCTTTTTGTCGATCGCATCGACGTGAATGCGCGCAAGAAGATCGACCCCCTCCTCAAAGAAATGAAGAAAAAATATAATCCTTAAATCTTGAGGCTCCGCTTTAAGTCAATGTGCTTGGTTGTCAGGAAGTATGAGAGCTTTCGGAGGCGCTTGCCGAGCGGATCTTTTCTTGAAACTCATCACGGAATGATCGTGCTGCAGAGATAAGAGATGGATGATGGGGATATTCTGCAATATATGACCTCACTCTATGTGAAATTCGAGAGGTCGGAACAGTAGATTCAGAGGTAGGGTCCATCAGAATCCCGTGCCATATTGCAGAGATGATCTCGGTCTTTAGGACATAGCTCATCGAATCGAATATCTCCAAAACGTTATTTGTCTTTACTTGATAATTTGAGACTTGCCGCTCAAATTCGCTCAAAACATTAAGATCCGCTTCATCCCCTTGAAACCTTTCCAGAGAGTATACTGAGGCATCGGCGCTTGCAATGATTTTGATCTTTTCGTGAGAATTTAGAGGCAGTGTCATTGGGGAGTCTGTGTCGCGATTCTCGACATTGCATAGATAGATAACGGGTACTCTGTATTCCTGTTTTCCATTTTTTTGCAAATCCTGCAAGAGACGCACACAGTCGGCATCGACCTGGCAATCGCGCAAATATAGGGTCGTCAGTCTTTGGCTGTCTTTTAACTGTGTCAAAAGTACTTTTAATTGATCGGGTTTGCATCCTTTGACGATCAGGTTGCTAATCCAGGGTACGACGCGTGCTAGCTCGCGGGATAGGTGATGGACGCCAAGATCTCCTTTGATCTCAAGGGCAAGAGAGTCGTTTTTCAGAGAGTATCTGATGTCGTCAATGGGGATGTTGCTTTTGTGCTGCATCACTGTAAGATAATGATGAGCAATCCGCGTCTGAAGCTGGAAGCTGCTATCGACGAGATCTCTGAAGTATCTGTTCACTTCCCGCATTCGAACCAGCTGAGGGACTGGAAGAAGCTTGAGATGGTCTAAATGGATTTCTACAGGACAATTAAGATATTGGAAGTTGGTGATAGGAACCACACGATCTGCGAGTTCCTTTGAGCCGGACAGAGGGGTCGAACTGTTAATTGTACCGAGAAACAAAAAGCACAAGTACTGCACATTTTCTAGATCTTCCCGGTTAGAACATTGAGTGGAGGCTGAAACCAGAGTGTGGCAGATATCTTTACTCTCTTTTTCGAGTTCAGTAGCCTCTTCCTTCGACGACAATGTCAGGATTTGCGACTCGAGTTGGGTTAGGAATGAAGTACTTATTTTAATGCCGGTTCCTGTGCTCATACTAAAACCTACTTAATTTTTGCTGGCTATTATACCTCTTTGGACTTTTATTAAGTTTCTTTCGGCATTTTTCAAATTATTTTGCAGATAAATTAATAATTTACTTAACTAATGATACGGAAGATGAGAAGCGGTTGTCGTTGGGCATTCTTTCATAGGATAGTCTTAAACGCCAACTACATGTCAACATGGTGAAGAGGTCGATCTTTCCCGCGTTATAGCGCGGTTCGTCCCGCCTTCCCCAACCGTGCCTGGATTGGATCTGGCAGGTCCATTTGGGGGCCAGGCGGACGAAAAAGCGGGTCAGCAGGGTGTCCCTGCCGTCAGACATAGGGGATTCAAGAAGCTCCGGAATGGGGCGTGCGACATCGACGATGAAGTTGTCGTGATTGGCCTTGCGCCAATCAAAACGGCTGCGATGGCGGAATTCGATTCCAAATGCGATATCCTCGTTGATCGTCAGGTCTGTCGCGACATTCGCATAGTCCCACAACTGCTCTTCGTTGTTCCACGCGACGCCCCCGCGGACAGTGTAGGAAGGGCGGTTCCATCCGACGGCCAGATAGGTCTTGGGGAAGGTCTGGGCAAAGGCGCGCTTGCCAAAGAAAGCATAGGTGTAGATATCCGTTGAGATCGAGGGCAGGAAGCTGGACTGTCGGTAAGTGAAGAAGGAGTTTTTCCATCCCAGCCGGAATTGGTTGAGCTTGTCGAACCCGTCGTTGATGTCGAAGTAAAAGTGATGGCTAATAGGGGCTGTAGGGGAAGTGAGTCCCTGAAACTCCATATAGGGTTCAGAGAGATGGCGGAATTTTTTATAGTTTCTAAAAAGGCGGGTCTGTCCGGTGAACCCATAACTCAGCATTCCTTGTCCGATGGGATGATGCGCCGGATTGTTACTGTAAAAAATCCCAATGATGCCGATGTTCGGAGTCAGTGTGAAGTGGCTTAGCGAAAAGGGGCGGTAAAGTTCGTTCCTGGTCTCCATGCGCACGGAGTGGGTTGACGACTGAAGCCCAAGGTGGTGGAACTCGTTCCTGAGGTCGTTGGCGTAGACATAGTCGAGATAGCCGGCGTTGACGTAATTGTTGGAGATGATCCCCGAGTTGCCTATTTGAAAGGGGCGGATGCCGATGGAGAAGAGGGGAAGCTCCTGATCAATGCTGTCGAAACGGTTGATGCGCGGCTGCACGCTTAAATTGAAGAAGGTATTGTCCAATTGGTGCTGGACCAGCAAGCGCGTGCGTTTTTGCGTGTTGATTTCAAAATCATCGCTGCGGAAGTCCCCAACCATCCGGGTGTCGCTCAATTTATCCCAGGTGAGATGGACCTGTGTTTTCTCGTCTTTGCTTTGTGTGTGGTAGAGTCCCTGGAGACGGTAGCGATGAGGGCCTTTTTCGTCAGGGAATGTCTTATCGTGGGCGCCGTAGCTCCTTGTGACGAATGTCGTCGCTTTGTCGGGAGAAAAATATTCCGATTCAAAGGCGCCGCCAAAACCTCGTTTCAGTCGATAGTCCAAACGAAAGAACAGATTTAAATCTCTCCATGAGAAGATTCGATAGCGCATCGTTACGCGAGGCCCAAGCCCTTTGTCCCAGATGATTTTATAGCGGATCGGCGGATCGGAGAAGGCCTTGAGGTTGCTTTTGAACGAGGGAAGCCAGAACAGGGGTACTTTGAAGAAGCGGAAGCGGATATTTCGCGCGGCGAGAAATTTATCCTCGGTAATTTTGACGTTCTTTGCATTGATCTCCCAGGTATTCTCCTGGTCTTCGCATGTGGTGATAAACGCGTTGCTGATATAAAAGGTTCCATCTTCTTTCAATTCGATCTTGTCGCCGCCGAGGAACCAGATGTCGACAAATGTTTTTCCATTTGAAAGGGTTCCTGTTCTTTGGACAAAGTCATATTCGAGCCGGGAGCCGACAAAAGCTCTGCCCGCGTATTCCATCATCAGATCTTCTTCGGCTATGATCTTCTGGATGCGGATCCCATTTTCGATCTTGTTAGTGTATTCGATTTTCCGGGCCTGGATGCGGATTCCCTGGCCGGTAATGACGCCTCCTTCTTCCGTGGTGATCACGCCATGAGAGAAGACAGGGTTTTTGAGATCGATGACGAGTTCCTGGGGCAGCGCTGAAGAGGGGGCAGGGGGCTGTTGTTGTGCAGGCTCGGAAAAACCAGGCGGTGGCATTTGGGGGACGTCGAGATCGACATCGTCGGTGAAGGAAGAGTCTCCCTCCCAGGGAATCTCTTCGATCTCCTCCTGATCCCAATAGAGATAGCCGTCATCGATTGATTCTCCGGCAATCAAGCCGTCAGGAATTGCTGCTTCTTCAATTTGGGATTGGATTGATTTTTCGATGGCCTCAATTGCCACGCTGTCGATGCTGAAAGGAACCTCTTCGAATGCAAGATCCCTGTCATCCATTTCAATGGGAGCAAGCGGTTCATCCCGGATCGCGATCAGGGAATCTGCATAGACCTCGTCAAAAGGATCTTCTTCAACGCAGTTCAGCCCCGTATGAAGAAGTGTGAATGCAGTTGCGCAAACTAACGAATAAATCAAAGGATGCATGGACTGATTTGACCCGGTTCCAAACTAATGCACCAGAATAGAAGACAGTCCACTATTTTCCAATCGGAAATCAAGATTATTGGATTGCCTGGATCAAAAGGCCGGCGAGCACGGAGCGGTTTTTGCTGTGTCCGCTCTTCAGCCCTTCCAAAATGATGTCGATGCTCTTGTCGTCATGTTCCATGGCGATCGTTTGGTAGCACTCGATTAAAAGCCTGGAATGTTCTTCGGGAGTCAGTTCGAAGGCATTGGCTTTTTCAGAGATGCGCACATTCCACGGGAGCATGGGCCGGAAGCGGATCATCTCCGTATTTTTCTTCATTGAGATCCAATTCAGCACGGCTGTTTTGTACTGGTCGCCTTTCTTGAGGCGCAAAAGCGCAAGGTTGCAATAGGCGCGGGTCAAGGGGGCCCCGGCTGTTTGGGCCTTGGCAGTGAGGAGCTCGACTGCTTCGGGCGTCTGCAAGTTTTCCATCAGTCCGATTAAAAGCGGAATGAGGTCCCCTTGCTTATTGTCGAAAAGAATGCCCGCCAGCTTTAGGAAGTCATTGGGAGACAGTTCCAGACATTCCCTGAGCATGTGTTCTCTTACGCTCAGCGAAAGGGTGAGGAGGTCATTGGGGCCGTCCTGCTGATGCTGCTGTGCTGAAGGGATCACTTTCCAGGCCATTAGAGAATTTCCGACAGAGAACTGAGGCTGGAAGCCTAAATCGCGTGAGTCGCGGATTAAAAACTCAAGAAGGGATTCCAGGACGCGTGGATCCCCCCGTTTGAGCAATGCAAAAACGGCGTTGAAGCGCACCTGAAGATCGGGATCTTTGATAAGAGGAAGCAGAGCAGTTTCAGACCCCGGGATGTTCCCCAGCATGGAGATAGCGAACAAATTGCCCTCTTTAGCAAGAGCAATGATATCCTCTTTTTCCGAGTCGACCCCAAGGTTGTATAGAGAGAGCTTCGCAGCAAGCTTGACGTTGGCGGAGGGGGACTGGGAGAGGTTTTTCAGCAGGGGGACAGATTTAGAGTCTTTAAGGTATCCGATCGCAGTCGCGCATGCCTCCTGCTCGGCGATATTCAAGTGGGTGGCGCGGGAACGGATCATTGGCAGCAAATCATCCCTGCCGAATCTGGCAGCGCTTAAGATCGCCTCGATCCGTGTCATGTGGAATTGATCATCCATCATATGGCGCAGCAATGCAATGGCGTCCGAGGTTCCTATCAGCGCGAAAAACTGGGCGAAGAAGAAGCGCATCTGAGGGGGAACCTTGTACATGAGAGATTCGATCTGTCCGACGGCAGTGCGCGATTTTCTCACAGCAAGCTGGTAGGCAGCTTCCATGCGTGTGAAAAAGTAATCGGAGGACATCGCCTTTGTCAGCAGCTCCTCGCATCTGTCGTCCTGCAAATGTCCTAGAAATTGAATCGATGCCATTTGCGTTTGTGGATGCGGGCTGGCGATGCCGGCTTCCAGGATGTCGATGGAAGCAGCGATCCCGGCGATGCTCGAGCCGAAGATGCTCGTCAGCTGCGTCTCGGGGTCGGAGCTGCGGGCGCCTTGTTCTAAAATAATCAGCCCCATTTGCTGCAGGATCTCAAAGTCGTGTCTTCCAAGTGCGATTTTATATTCTTGGTACAGGTCGATGGCGCGGTTAAACTCCTTCGACTGGAGCAAATACAGGATGTGAAGTTTGTTGATCCCCGTTTTATCTTTGATCGAAGCAAGTTCTTCTTCGGCTGCGATGAGCGATTTGTCGGGTGCCGGCTGCTCAATCGCCGCAGAAACCAGTCCGTCCGAGAATGCGGTAGGAGCGCAGAGGGTGCAAAAACAGAATAGTGTGAGAAGTTTTGCAAGGGGCGCTTGACTATGCATAGTAGATTGTCTCAATTAAAAGGGCTTCAGATGGGACCAAAGGTCGATGCCGACTTCTCCGAGCAGTTCCTTGACCGTATTGACCGGAAGTCCCATTACATTGTAATAGCATCCATCGATCCGGGACACCAGAATGCTGCCGGTTCCCTGGATTGCGTAGCCTCCCGCTTTATCGAGGTAAGAGCAGCTGCAATGATAAAGACGGATCTGTTCATCAGTCAAGGGATTGAAAAGAATTTTTGTCTCTTCGCATTTCGAGTAGACGACGTTGTTTTTCTGAACTGTGACAGCAGTGAAGACCTTGTGCCATTTTCCGGAGAGAGTCCGCTTCATCATAATGGCTTCTTCTTCATCTTTGGGCTTGTTGTAAATTTTTCCCTCAAAAAAGACTACAGTGTCAGCAGTCAGGATGGCGTCATCGGGGAACCTGCGCGCGATTTCCTGGGCTTTTTTTTGAGAAAGCTCGAGAGCGTACTTTTCAGGATCCCCATGAAAAGCGACGCTCTCCTCATCAAAGGCGGAAGGGATTTGGACAAAAGGGATGGCAAAAAAACCTAGAATTTCCTTGCGGCGCGGCGATTGGGAGCCAAGGATCAAACGCATGATGTGCAACCATTCTGATTTTGATGAGATGATCACGAGTATGCTTTGCAGCGCAATTTCTCGTCCATTGTAAGAAAAGTCTCCGCAGAGTTCCTCATTCCTTAACCATTCCTAAACATTATTTTGTCGATTACGGATTTAGGATCCTAAAAATATTTTAATTTATGATGGTGATCGGCTGACTTAAGACACTGAAACTAAGGCTCTTGCTTTGACGAGTGATTTTTTCTTTTCTTAATATCCCCTTAACATTTATGATCTATGATGTTTTTCAAAAAACGTCAGAAATTTGGCGTTGATAGTTTTCATTAACCTTTAGAGGAGGTTTAGTACATATGGCAACATCAGTTACAACTACAACAGCTGCTCCTGTTACAACAACAACAGCTACAACAACAGCTACAGCTACAGCTACAGCTACTGGTCTTTCTACAGCAAGCACACTTACATCAGCTGCTCCAGCGCAATCTTCAGGATTCAGCGCGACAATCAGCTCATGGGTGTCCAGCGTAGTTGACGCGATCCGCAACTGCCTCGCGAAACTTCCGCTCATCGGCAGCTTCTTCGCGACAGCGCAGCCAGTTACAACAACAGCAGTAACAACTACAGCTGCTGCTACAACAACGCCAGTTGATGCTGACTACGTCAACATGATCAAGAACGTATTCGTTGCAGCTCCTGGAACAGGCGCGACAACAACTGCTGCAGTTCCTGCTGCTGATGTTGTTGCCTATGCTCTGGATTGCTTCAACCGCATCCAGGCTCCTGCTGCTAAAATGGAAGCCTTCCAAGCTGTTCTCGCTGCTGCCAACTCAACAGATGGTATCGCGACTCAGTTCTACGGCGCATTAGATGCTGCTCAGCAAACAGCTTTCAGATCTGAAATCTGGGTTGCTAACGGCAGAAGCTCTATCGATGCTACCGGCGTAAACCGCAGTGTTGGTTTCGGCGAGCACATCGTTGCAACTGATATCCGTGGCGCATTGGCTCAACAAGCTATTCGCAACGTTATCGCAAACCTTGCTGCTGCGACATCAACTACAGCTTCAACAGCTACTTCTACAACTATCTAATCCATAGTTGAGAGGCTTTTGTTTAAAAAGCTACTGCATGGACCGCAAGGTCCATGCAGTTTTTTTTGTCCAAAAATCCCGGGGAAGTTTTTAGATGGGTGCAAAGGGGTTTGGTTGAGACTGCCTGTCGACGATCTCGTTAAACGCCGCCTGATTATTGTATCTTGCCGGTAGCGCCCGGAGAGCTGCTTGGACGATCCCCAGAGCGCTGGAAGAAATCAGGGAGCCCGGGGTGCCGTTATATCTATTTCCTACTGTCATTGTCAGTTCTGTTTTCAATCTTTCATACTGTCTTAGAAAGTACTCGTCCGGGTTGCTGCGGAGTTCGTCATATTCGATCGGATTGGGCAGGTGCTTGCAAGGCTTCTGGGTCTCCAGAGCGTAAAGACTCTCTGCTTCCTGGGTAAAATTTCTCCACGGGGCGTCAGGAAATTCGAGTCTTTTCCGTTTTTCATCCACCGCTTGCTCAAATAGTTTCCAGGCTCTGTCAATCGCACCGCTGAAACCATCCGGTCCGCGCAGGATCTGAATTTTTTTGAGTAATTTCGTCTCGCTTTGGCTAAGAGTTCTAAATTGATCTGTATATTTTTTGAAATAGATTTCGACTTGCTCTCTGACAGACAAAGGAGAGAGGGGCATAGGGATGACCGAATTAAACATTTGTTTAAGCCGGATCTTCCAAAGAGAATTTTCATCCGATGCAGATTTTAAATATTTGCATGTGCGCTCGATCGACGGAACGTGTTTGATGTCAGGCAGGAATGAAAGAGCTGTGACGGCAAGTTCGAATGGCATCATTTGAATCGGGCATGGAGCGGCAGGGTCTGCAGGGACGATCTCAGTCAAGGAACTCGATCTGTTCCTTGGAATTGCTGAAACCGGGTTTGGGGTGGACATAACGTTTACCTTCTATTGCATCTTGCATTAAATTATATATAAGATCAGTTATTGATTTATAAAGATGAGTGCGAGTTGGTTGATGTGTTAATTATTTTTTTTATTTTATATTAATGTTTAATTTTTGATTAATTTAGATTTGATTGATAAATAGGCAGTTAATTCCGATAGACCTCTAATCTTGGATTTCGGCGCGGTCGTTTGCGTGTTGCCTAAAATCCGAGTTTCGAAGTCGTTTGGGTGCACTGTGAGAAGAAGCCTGAAAAGGATACTCCCCAAGCTATAGGGGAGTATCCAATAAGCTAGAGGCTAAGCCTTGCCTGCTGGGGCTTTTTTGGCTTTTTTGCCATTGGTGGGCGCGGGCGCTGAATCGGTCTGATCGATCCAGATGGGGGATGCCCAGGCGATATGACCGTCTTCCTGGAGGACGCGCATGTAATAGTAGACGAAGGGAGGCTTCTCACCGCCAGGGGCCGGCATGAGGATCTTGGAAAGAGGCTCGGTGTCATCGACAGCGAACTCGTAATGCGCCTGTTTGGGATGGATTGTGTGGAAGGGTTTGCCGTTACGGATAAAAGTGATCTCTTTAATTTCAGCTGTTCCTGCGACAAAACCAGATATGTGGCGGTTGAAGCTGAGGCCGGGCTTGGCTTTCGTGTTTAATTCGCTTCCCATGCCGGCGCCAGCGATAAAGAAGCCGAGGACCATCCTCTCGCCAGTTGTTGCGTAGCAGGAGCGGTTGATGAGAGCCTGGAAGAGGGCTTCGCGGGTCTGCTCGATGGCGATAATCGCTGTTAAGCCTGGCGAATACTGGATCTGGTCGCTTTCAAAGAATTCATTAAAGACTCCGCGGTCGTCCAGTCCACCTGCAACGAATCCAAATCGAAGGTTACTGTTGAGGGCCTTGCGGATCGACCCTTTCTCTGTTTCGGAGATCCCATTTTTTCCATCCGCTGCGATAGGACGAAGGTTTCCTTCTTTGGCTGTGCATTCGGAACAGCCCCAGGCATTGTAAATTTCGACGACGCGCTCAAACTCCGGATCGAAGTCGATGAATGTGGTCTCCAAGCCTTTGCCCATGCTGAATGAAGGGATGGAAATGAGATCTTTGGGAGTATGGCTCTTATAGATTTTTTTAAGAGTGTTGGTCTTCATGTCTTTTTTGCGCAGGATAGGCTTGTTGTCTTTCGAGTAGAGCAGCTGGCGGAGTCCTTCGTCGGGGGCTTCATTGAACCATTGCATTCCAAGGAATGAGGTAAAGCGATAGTCTTCATTAAACTCAGCCACTTGCGCGGAGATCGTCTTCCAGAGCTCGTTAGGAGTTTCTTCGATGCTCTCAAATGGGGACGTAGCAAAGAACTGGCAGTTCCTCTCATCTCGGAAATGGCGCAGACAAGCTTCGATATTCTCCGCAGAGTCGATTTTCTCAGATTCTCCATGAAGAAGGCCCCAATAGATACTCTTGTCTGCCTCGGGGAAGCATTTGATAGGAGCAGAGTAGTAGAGATCGCCTGTCTTTAAGTTTTTCAGCTGGATCTTGTAGATGCCGGGTTCGTTGAAGTAGAGATTGGGGACGTTGATGAAGCCGGTCTCGGGAACGAAGAGTTTCCAATTAAGATTTTCGCGGAGGTGCTCATAGGAGACTTCGACCAGGGTGCCTTCAGGAGCGTTGTTGGTCAGGTTACCGAAAATGTCTTCAAACCGGATAATCACGTCGAATCGTTTATTCTTGGCGACAAGAGAGGGCGCGACGATGCGGATATTCTTCAGGACGTTTCCGCGGACATCAATCGTGAAGATTTCAGGGTCGCGATAGTCTCCTTTCCCTTTGGGATCGATAAAGAGGTAAAAAGGGCGTCTGCGTTGGATCGATGTCTGTCCGCGGTTGCCTTTCTTTTTGCTCTCTTCTTTGTTCTTGTCGCCAGAGCCCATGAAGATCGAAATCGTGTCGCCGGCCTTGATCTCACTGGGGAGGGTAAACTCGAAGGCGGGGGTAAGGCCGTCTGGTTTCTCGATCTCTTTAGCAGCCAGCACTTTACCATCTGGGATTTCAGCCCAGATCATGTTTTTTTTGTCTTTGGAAGTGGCGCTGGGAATTTCCCAATCGATTTCACGGCCTCGGGATAGCAGGTCGAACTTCAGACGTGTTCCTTTCGGCAGGGAAGTCGCTGTTGTATATGAAAATTTCCAGGTTGCGATTTCTCCGGCGAGCGCGAGGTTAGGTTCGCAGTAACAAATGGAACGACGCATGGATTCCCCCAAATAAACAATGAATAGTGGCAGCCGATTCCCAGTGTGGGAATAATGAAAAAGGGCTAGTTTGCCTTAATTCGGTTTCTTTTTCAACATATACCACAATCGGCCAGTAACTTGGAATTTGGGTCCGCACGAGAATCCTGAGGGCGACGAGCAAAGGTCGGCCTCTATTTATAGATGAGGAGTGATTTTAATCTTCTCGACAGCCCTTTCGCTCGAACTTAACACTTCGAGGTCGAACTCATCATGGTGGATTCTCCAGCCTTTCGAGGGGATAGATCCGGCGCGGTTAAAGACGTAGCCGCCAATGGTGTCGTACTCCGGGCTTTGAGGAATGTTGACTCCCAGTTCCTCCTGGATGTCGATGATCGACATCTTGGCGTCGACGATCCATCCTCCGCTGGGAAGCACGGTAAAAAGGGACTGTTGACCCGTGTCATATTCATCAGCGATTTCACCGACGAGCTCTTCAAGGATGTCTTCGATCGTCACGATCCCTTCCGTTCCTCCCCATTCATCGACGATGATGGCCAGGTGGATGTGCTTGCTGCGGAACTCCTGCAGCAAATGAGAAATTTTCTTAGTCTCCGGAGTGTATAGGACCGGCTTCACAAGCTTGCCGATAGGGGTGTCGAGCTGATGAGGGGAGTCGGACTTTTCAATATAAAATTTCAGAACGTCCTTATGGAGGAGGACGCCAATGATATTGTCGACGCTTTCTTTGTAGACTGGAATCCGACTGTAGCCTTCAGCCAGGAACTGCTGGGCGGCTTCATGGATGGGAGTGTCGTCAGCCATGCTGAATACATTGATTCTGGGCACCATGACCTCGCGTGCGATCCTTTCCTTGAAAGAGACCACAGAGAGGATAAACTTCTGCTCGGTTGTATCAAGATAGGCGCCGAGTTCTGTCTCCTGGAGGAGCTCATGCACTTTATCGCGGATTTTAAACGTGGGGGACATTTTTTTGTCTTTTGCGCTCTTCGGGAGGAAATGCTTCATGATCCTGAAAAAGGGAAAGGTCAGCGGAATGCACAGAAGCAAAAAGCAGGAGCATAAGGGGGATAAAAAACGGAAGGCAGCATCAGACTTGAGCTGACCAAAGAGGCTGAAAAAAAAGTCGAAGATGAGGGAAGAGGCGATGATGACAAGCGCGATCCAAAGGATGATAATCCCGTCGTAGGTGTTGCCTGGAGAGGAAATGGTGATCGCCTTGCGGAAAAATTCAAACTCGATCAGGAAAAAGAAAGCGGTGAGGACGTAGGCAATCCTAAGCAAATGTTTTGTAAAACTTAATGAAAAGAGCAGTCCTTCCCATTTCTGTTTTCCAAAAAAGAAATTCAGAAAATAACGGAAAAAAAATGGGGAATTTTCCTGTTTGAGGGACTCCTCGGCCATGAGCCTGCCCTTGCGGTGCAGAGATGTGGAAACGGCTGTCAGCGTACTTGAACCGATCAGGAAAAAAAGAGCGATGTAAGATGAAATCGTAAACAAATGAGTTCCGTTAGTTTGCCATCTTAAAGAGGCTGTTTACAAAAGTCTAGTTTGACAGCCGCCTGTCGGGAGCTCGCGGCTGGACTCTCTGACAGGGGTTGCAAAAAGCCTCATTTTAATGGAGGGGTCCTTTGTCTCAAAGGATTTTTGACTTTAAGAAGGCCTTCTTCCGCCAGCTTCTTCAGGCAGATTTTTTCCTTTCTCTTCATTTTCGCTCTTTCTCCTGGCGCGATATCGTCATAGCCGATCATATGCAATAGGCAATGGGCGACATAGCGGCAAAGCTCTTCGTAGGGGTCGATACCATGTTTTTTAGCATAGAGAAGGGCTGTCCTGGGGCAGACGAAAGCTTCCCCTATGACATGGTAAGAATTTTTTTTATCCTGAGGGGGATCCAGGGGGAAGGTGATGCAGTCGGTAGAAGTTGGATCGTTAAAAAATTCTTTGTGAAGGGAGCAGAGTTTAGCATCGGAGACGAAATGAATGATGATCTCGTCGGTGGAAATCTTAAGTTCTTGAAGCAAAAACGAGATCACCTTTCTCATGCTGGGCATGGAGAGAGGAAGATCTCGTTGAGTATTGGTCAGGGAAATTTTAGGCAAATTATGGAGTGACAGGAGTTTTTGGGAGGCCTGTGACTTTTGTGCTTTCGCCGTCTTTCCACTTTCCAAGGCGTCGAAGAACGTCAATGCGCTCGAAACGCTTCAAGACATTGCGTTTTTTAGCTGTTTTGCTCGATTTTCCGTAGCTGGTATGTCTGGACATGGTTAGCGATCCTTCTAAAATTTTTACTTAATCTTGGGGATAAATGAAGTTTGCGCAAGATTTCCTTCAATGGCGTTAGCGTGAAGCTTAAATCCTTGAGGAAGAGCGTCTTTTTTCGGTCCCGATTTTTTCGCTGGAGGGCGTGGGCGTCGATGGGATACTGAGCGTCTTTCTGCTTGTTTGCTGATACGAACCATAGTAACTCCTCAAAACTTGTCAGTTAAGCAGCGGATTATAATCTTCAAGCGTTAAAAGAACAAGGGTTTCCTTGAAGAAGAACCTATTTTTTGATCTCTTCTCCAGGAGGCGCCTCGCCGGGATGGATGACCCCGCAGGAGATTAGGAATTTAAAGGCGTCCTCGACAGAGACGTCGACCGGTTTCACGATTTTCTTAGGGGCCAGCAAGACATATCCCGACATCGGATGGGGAGCGGTGGGCACGAAGATGACCAGATCGGTAAAGGGCTTGCCGCCATCTTTTAAACTTGGAGGGGTGTCGCCAGTGACAAATCCGATGGTAAGCGCCTCATCGTGGGGAAAGGGAAGGAGCACCGTCTCTTTGAATGTTTTTTTATTGTCGGAGAAGACCGCTTTAGTGATGTCTTTGCTCAATCGGAAGACGGTCCCGACTATGGGGATATGGGAAAAGAGCCTCTCAGGGATTTTCATAAAGACGTTGATCAGGAATTTTTGACCGCAAAAGCCGAGGAAAAGGATAAGAAAGAACAGCAGAATCAATGCGATGACGCGGCTGACGAATAAAACGAGGGTGTCGTGGTGCTCGAGGCTGAGACCCAGGTTTTTTTCATATGACAGGATGATAGCCTCAGTGATTCCCGCAAGGGGAGCGGCAAACAGGTTGAACAGCCAATTGACGATGATGAAGGTTAGCGCCAGCGGCAAGAGAGTGATGAAGCCTGTGAAGAAGTATTTTTTCATGAGTGGGCTGCTGTTGCTGTAGAGCCTTTGGACTCAGGGATGATCACGCCGCAGGAGACAATGTATTTAATGGCGTCTTCGGGTTTCATGTCGATGATCACGAGGTCGGAGCGTTTGAACATGAGTAGAAATCCGGTGGTCGGGTTTGGCGTTGTCGGCACAAAAACGGAGATGAGATCATGTCCCGCTGCCTGCGAGCAGATGGTGGGGGATTCTCTGGCGATGAGACCAAGTACAAAAACATCAGCCCTGGGAAATGGAACCATGACTACTTGCTTGAATGTGTTCTTGTCAGAAACGAAGAGGGTCTTGATGATGTCCTGCGTTGTTTTGTAGACAGTGTTGACGATCGGAATACGGTGGAGGATCTTGTCTCCCAGACGGAAGAGGGTATTGACGAAGAACCAGCGGGCGACCATGCCGAGCGCGACGGTCACAAGGAAAAGCAGGATCAGGATGATCACTTTTGAACCGTAGCGAATCAGTTTTTCAGGGGACAGGAAAAGAAATCCTTTATTGATGATGTTAAATTTGGCCAGGATGGCGGAGACGACTCCCATGAATGGCTCTGTGAGGAAATTGACCAGAAAGATCACAACCGCGATCGTGACGACAAGAGGGAGAAGAATGACGAGGCCGGTGATAAAATGCTTTTTCATAAAAATATATTTTTGGGGTTTACTTAGTTTTATCTACTTTCCGGGAGAAATTCAAGTATAAACCGCCAAGGGAGTTTTGCATCCGCTCCTGCATAGTCTACCCCGATGCGCGGGGTTGCCCTGATCATGGCGGAATCGACCTTGATTTCGCTCTCTTCGATCCATAGCGGTTCTCTGTCAAACGGATGGCGATTGTGTTCCCGGGAGACACCGAGAGCCTGGCATAGTGCACCAGGTCCGCTTGTCAACGTGGCGTCGATCTTTTTTTTCTTCCTTCTTGCGACCATTGTCTCGAGGCCATGCGTCGGATGGATTGCGCGGATGAGGACGGCATGCGGGGTGCCCTGCCTGGAGGTGACGACATTGAGTAGATTGTGCATCCCATAGCAGAGGTAAACATAAGCGGCCCCTCCGGTTTCAAACATCACTTCCGTCCGGGGCGTTCTGCGGTTGTTATAGGCGTGGCAGGCGCGATCGTCAGGGCCGCGGTAGGCTTCTGTCTCTGTAATGATGCCGCCAGTGAGAGAGCCCCCAATCCTTGAAAAAAGGGTTTTCCCAAGAAGCTCCCGCGCGATCAGGACAACGTCATCCCTCTCGTAAAATTCTGCGGGCAAAACCATAAAAGAGGGTGAAGATTGCATGGGAACAATAAGTACTATCGCCGCCTTCTCGATCGGAAATGGGGCTGTCTGGTCCTGGCTCCGCCTTCGGCACTCAGGAGCCAGCTGCTCTCCAGCTGAATCAGATCGACTCTAGCGAGGCGGACTTTGATCGTCTCGCCGAGCTTGTGCGTTTTCCCTGAACTGCGTCCGAAGAGGATGTTTCTTTTCTCGTCGTAGACGAAATAGTCGTTCTCAAGCTCTGAGATATGCAGGAACCCTTCCAGCATTAGATCCTGAAGCTCGAAGAAAAGCCCGAACGGCTTGATTTTGGTCACGACGGCATTGTACTCGCGGTAGGGATCTTCGCTAAAATATTTGTGCAGGAGCCGGAGCTTTTTCAGGGTCTTCACACTCATTTCCGCGCGGAAGCTCACTCGTTCCTGGTCGGAGCAGTGCTGGGCGATCTGGTCGAGGTTCAAATCTTCCGGTTCTTCGTCGAAAAGTAGCCTTTGGATGATGAGATCGCTATACCGGCGGATGGGAGAGGTGAAGTGGCAGTAATGTTCGAGCGCAAGTCCAAAGTGGCCGACGTTGTCGGGCGAGTACTGCGCCAGTCTCATGCTGCGAATGAATCCTACCGAGAGCTGCTGAAAATAGGGAGTTTTTTTCGCTTCTTCGAACAGCGTTTGCAGATCTTTGCTCTTGGCTTTTAGCGGGACTGTAAAGCCGAGGGTGCGGGCAAATTGAAGAAAGTCTTCGAAATTTTCCTCCTGAGGCTCTTCGTGGACGCGATAGATCAGTCTCTTGCCGCGTCTGTTGAGTTCCATCGCGACGACCTCATTGGCCTTCAGCATGAACTCTTCGACGAGTTGGTGGGTGATGTCATACTCGATCTTTTTTAGCCCTTCGGGCTCGCCTTTGTCATTGATCACGACTACAAGCTCGGGAAGAGCAAAGTCGATGCTCCCTCTCTCGTAGCGCTTCTTTTTGAGCAAATGGCAGAGTTCGACCATGAGCTTTAACGTTTTAGCATGGGGACTTTTTTTCGCGCCGTCGAGGACGTCTTTTGCTTCAAAATAGGTGAACCGTTTTTTACTCTTGATGTAGGAGCGGACGATCTCATTTTTGATCAGTGTGCCGTTCTTGTCGAAGTCCATCAGCACTGAGACGGTGAGCCGGATTTCGTCGGGCCGCAGGCTGCAGAGTTCGTTCGAGAGCTCTTCAGGAAGCATCGGAACGCACGTCCCCGGAAAGTAAGTGGAGTTGCTGCGCTGGATGGCCTCTTTGTCGAGCGGACTTCCCGTAGTGACGTAATGTGCGACGTCGGCGATGTGTACGCCCAGCCGATAATTGCCTTTGCGATCCTTAGTCAGCGTCAGCGCGTCATCGAAGTCTTTTGCTGTATCGGGGTCGATAGTGAAGCATTCTTCCTTGGAGAGGTCGAGGCGCTTCTTCATATCCTTGGCTGTCACTTTTCTGCCGTATTCTTTCGCCTGATCGATGACTGGCTTGGGGAACGCGGAACGGATATCGAATTCTTCCACTGCGGCTATGACGTCGCAGGACGGGTCCTCGATATTGCCCAGAATATGGGAGAAATCGCATTTTGTAGGTTCTTTCTCCGTTCCCCATTCTTTTACGTCGAGAATAACCCTGTCTCCGATTTTCAAAGGGGTATCTTCAGGGGCGAAAACAATGACAGGCTTGGAAACTCCGAGAAGAGGAACGTAGGCCATGATATCGCCGTTTGCCGTGACGTGCCGGATGGTTCCTCCAAGGTGCTTGCGGGCCCGTTTGGTGACGCTGACGATTTTCCCTTCAGGCCCTTTTTCCGATACAGCCTGAGTATTCACGACGACTTCGACATGGTCTCCATCGACGGCGTTATCGGTCAGGTGCTTGGGGATAAAGATATCCTGCGGATTCTCGACGGCGTTGTCCGGAATGACGAATCCAAAACCCTTGGGGTGCATGCGGAGCACTCCACTGACCACAGCTTCCTTTTCCTTTTCGAGCGAAAGCAGATTTTTATGGACTTCGATCTCTCCTGTTTGGATCAGGTTAGTGACGATCTGAGAGCAGGCCGGGATCAGCTGCGGCGGAATATGCAGCCGTTCGAAGAGTTCAGCCTGTGTCATCGGGTGATAACGTTTGCCGGACATGAACTGCCAGAGCGATTTGGATAAATTGTCCAGGAGCCGTCGTTGCTTGGGAGATTCTTTGACGGGAGATTGTTTTTGTCTGTGGGTCTCAACCGCAGGCGCATGTTTGGACGTTTCTGGGCGCTTTGGGAGAGTTTTTGGGGGGATGAGGATGGGGGGAGGGGCTATCCTTTGTCTTGCCGCAGGCTGTGCCTTGGGGGCGGCGGTAGTCGTTTTTTTAGCCTTCGGTCTGGCTTTCTTGGGAGCCGATGCGGGCTTTGCGCTTTTTTTAGCGCGCTTTGGTGCGGGTTTCTTTTTTGACATCAGTCGTTATAACATTCCTCTAGCATGTAAATGCTGGGTTAATTCTTGTGGGTTCGTGTATTGCTCCGCATCGATTTCCATAGAGCGGGCAGATTCGATATAAGGGAGAATATCGTCGGTGTAAAAGCACTCCTTCTTATTTTGACATCCTGCAATCTCAAGCGCTTTTTCGTAAATTTTTTTCTCAGGCTTGCGGGCTCCGACCTCATAAGAGAGGACATATCCGTCAAAAATTTTTAAGAAGGGAAAATGGTTGGATGCGAAGGTGAAATGGGCTTCGCAGGTATTGGACAATAGAAAAAGGCGGTGTCCTTTCTCTTTGAGATGATGGGCGGTCGCAATGACCGGCTCATTGGGCTCGAAGATATCGGAGACGGCGTGCATCATCGTCGCGAAATGCAATTTTTTTTGCGCCATCCGGCAAAGCTCGTCATGAATCATCTGGCTATTCACATGCCCGCGCTCGTAAAGGTCTCCGTATTTATGCATCACGCTTTGGACGAGTTGTTCATCAAGAGAGCTGTACTCAGCGACCTGGCGGCACATCTTTTGATGGTCGAAGAAGATCAGGACGTTGCCCAGATCAAAAAAAATAGTGCGTTTCATAGCTCAAGAATACCCCTTCCACTCTTAAAAAGAAATCGAGGTTTCTTTTATGACTTCCTAAATTTAAAGAAAAGTTCTTTGCTCTCGTAGAGGAATTTTGACACTGGCGCTGGAGATAAAAAATTTACTTCACTCTTCGCTGGTAGCTAAGCAGTGTGTTAGAGAGCAAAATGGCAATCGTCATGGGCCCTACCCCGCCGGGGACAGGAGTGATGCGGGAGCATTTCGGGGCGACAGAATCAAAATCGACGTCCCCCACGATCTTCTCGCTCCCATCGGAGAGCTTGATCCGGTTGATGCCGACGTCGACCACAGCGGCGCCTTCTCTGACCATGTCGCTGTTAATGAATTGGGGCACACCCATGGCGGCCACAAGAATATCTGCAGACCTGCAGATCTCTTTCAGATTTTCAGTCTGTGAATGCGCGACGGTGACGGTCGCATTGCTGTGTGGGGATTTTTGCATCAGGATCGCCGCCAGAGGTTTGCCTACGATGTTGCTTCTGCCTACGATGACAACGTGCTTGCCGAACACGGGGACCTGCGCATGGGTCAGCAGGATCTGGATCCCATGGGGAGTGCAGGGGAGGAAGCCGTCGCCCTCGCCGATCAGCATCTTGCCGACATTGAGGGGATGAAAGCCATCGACATCTTTTTCTGGATCGACAGCGCTGACGATGTTCAGCGTATTGATGTGCCAGGGCAGAGGAAGCTGGATAAGAATGCCGTCGATCGCTGGGTTTTTATTGAGCTTTTCGATTTCTTTGAGCAGTTGTCCTTCTGTGATCGTCTCAGGAAATTCACAATCGAAAGAAAGGATCCCGACTTCCTGACAGCGCCGTTTTTTCATGCGGATATAGGTCTGCGAAGCAGGATTGGAGCCGACGAGAACAAACGCAAGGCCCGGCTTCCGATGGGAGAGATGGGAGATGGCCAGCCCGATCTTGTCCTGGATCTGTTTGGCGATTGTATTTCCGTCGATCAAATTCATCCTGTTACCTTCTATTTCAAATGCTCGAGCATGGATTTGTGCAACAGCCCGTTTGTCGCGAGCATAGTCTCATAACCAAAAATTTTGTGGGGAGATCCATCCCAGTGGCTCACTTTTCCTCCGGCTTCTTCGACCAGGAGTTTTCCTGCGGCCATATCCCAGGGATGCAGCCCGACCTCCCAGAACGCGTCGCATCTTCCGGCGGCAACGTAAGACATGTCGATGGCAGCTGATCCCAAACGGCGGATAGGAACCCCTTTGAGCTGCATTTGCGCAAACTTCTCAACGCAGTGGAGAGGATCCTTGTCGACGTTGTAGGGGAATCCTGTCGACATAAGGGAGCTTTCGAATGAGTCGACCTTCGAAACAAAAATCTGCTTTCCATTCAGATATGCGCCTTTGCCTTTTTCAGCAGTGAACAGCTCCTGGGTCATTGGCTGGTAAACGACTCCGCTGACGACGGTCCCGTCGATCGCAGCCGCAATACTGACGCTGAAAACTGGAAGGCCATGCGCGAAATTGACTGTGCCGTCCAATGGATCGATGATCCAGATAACCGAACTCTTCCCATTTTGAGTCTCTCCGCTCTCCTCAGCGAGGATTGCGTGATCGGGAAAATGTCTGAGAATCGTCGAGATGATGCAGGCTTCCGATGATTTGTCATACTCGGTGACGAGGTTTTGCTTACCTTCTTTGGAGTCGATTTTAAAGTCGGTGCCGAATCCAGAGCGCAGCAAGGCTCCGGCTTGCATGGCTGACTGGATCGCAACAAAGGTTAGTTCCGAGGGGGAGGCTGTTGGCATAGAACCCTATTTTTAATTTGGATTGTAACTGAAATTCAGGGTGATATGCAAGAAGCTTGAAATACCCCCAATCAAATTCAAAACACAGGTTTTGGACAAGGTGAAATCGGGTGGGATTCAATGCTCCCAGGAAGCGGCGAAAACCGAGCCTTGATGACGCTGATTTAAGTGTCGCTTTCCTGATTCTCTGCTCCTCGAAAACGGACGCCTCGCAACACTTTTGTGCAGAATGCGCGCCATCCGATCTTTTTAACATGCAGAAAGAACATGATCGGACAACTGAACCAAAGAAATGCGTATAGGGCGTCGACAACTGGCATGATGGCTAGATCTGTGATGAGGAGCTTGCCTGAAAGAGGCAGGGTGCGGTCAAAAACCGAGATCAATACCAGCTGCAGCACTGTCGAAACGACGCTGATAAGAAGGGTAAAGAGAGAGAGGGCGAGCGGCTTATCTTCAAAGAAGTGGCGTTTTTGCTTATAAAGCAAAAGAGTCGTCAGACAGTAGTTGAGTGCGTGCAACCCTAAGCGGAACTCCGAGCTGAGTAAATCCAGTCCAAGGCCGCATAGCGACCCGATCCAGAGGGAAGTCTGGAAGCTTTTCCTGTTGTAGAGGAGGGCGAGGAATGGAGCAAAAGCAAGTAATTTGATGTGGGGGATGATGGCGGTGCCGAAGAGCGCGACAAAAAGGGCCAGAGAAAAGGGGAAGAGCAAGGGGATTTGTCGCATTTGTTAGAAAGCGCCTTTGCGGAATACCAGAGTGGGGATTGTTTTAGCGATCAGGTTCAGATCGAACAAAAAGGAACGTTTGTCAACATAGTCCACTTCGAGCTTCACCCTCTCTTCAAAAGTGAGAAAGCTTCGTCCCGACGTCTGCCATATGCCCGTCAGGCCGGGTCGCATCGAGAACATCTTTTCCATTTGCTGGCCTAGGATTTTGCGGATGACGTCGGCTTCACGGGGAAGGTAGGGGCGGGGTCCGACGATGCTCAAATCACCGATCAGCACATTCCAAAACTGTGGGAGTTCGTCGAGGGAGGTTTTTCGTAAAAAACTTCCAATCCGCGTTAAGCGAGGGTCGTTTTTCAGCTTGAAGTACTTCTGCCATTCTTTTTTGAGGGCAGGATTGCTGCTGAGCATCACTTCCAGTCTCTGGTCGGCGTCCCGGTGCATCGAACGGAATTTCCAGAATTTAAAGAGTCGGCCTTTGCGCCCGATCCGCAAGCTGCAATAAAAGACAGGTCCCGGAGAGCTCAGCTTGACCAGAAGCGCGATGACGGCAAAGACAGGAAGTCCTAGGACCAGAGCAGTCATACTGAAGAGGATGTCAAATCCTCTCTTAAGTGCGTTATGGACGATAATCTGTTCATCAATTTCCAGTTGGAATGAGGCGGGAAGTGCTGTTTCCGAGGAAAGCTCATTCAACGTCATGTCCGGCTCCCTAGATTTAATCTGAATGTTAGCATCAAGGACTTTATTTTTAAAATTTTTAACCAGAATTCACTTTTTGTCAAATAACTATCTATTCAGGCGATTTTTAGGGTGTCAATTTTTTAATTATTGTTTTGATTTAAAATTTATCAACACTTTCCTTCGTGTGGATCTTAATTTTTCTCCTCTCTATGATTTTCCCTATAATTTTTTTTGAGGCTGCAATGAGCGTCCGTTCTACAACTGGAAATGGAGGAAATTTCGTGCAAATTCCTCCAGTAGGTAAACCTTCTTCTGCTCTTAAGATTGAGGAAGAAGAAAATAAGGGGGTGATCTCTGGCAATGTCGGCAAAACCAGATCCCAAGTGTACCTTCCTCATCCTAAAGTTTCTCATCAGCAATTTAACGATCGCTTTATCCCGTCAAGGTCGGCTATGACGACAGCCGGCAGCGGTGTTTATGGCGCTGCATCTGAACTGAGGTCGCCTCAGAACGATTTCGACATGGAGGTCCTTGACGCTCTTTCCCTTCAGTTTTCCAGGACGGTCATGTTAACTTCAAAGCCCAAAACCTATAAAGTCCCTGCTAAGCCTGAGGTTAGATGGAAATTTCCTGCAAATCCAGAAAGGGTTTTGGATGCTCCTGACTTAAATCCAGATTTTTACTACAACGAGATGGATTGGGGTCCTGAATCATTGATTGGATTGAATTTAGGCAAGGCTGCTTATGTTTGGAATAAAGTCACTGGCCAAGCAACCGAAGCTGGAACTCATGAGAATATGCTCACTTCTATTCGATGGAATCCATTAAACCCTATTTTTGCTGTCGGGGATGAAGGGGCGACACTCACGTTGACAGATGCCGTTGCCCAGAAAAAACTGCTGAGTTTTTCAAGCGACAATGGCTCCTCGATCTTAAGCATTGCCTGGCGTACTCCAAATGAGCTGACATTGGGCGCCGAAAACGGCGGGATATACCATTGCGATATCCGAATGCCTAAAATGGGGTCGAGGGTTCAAACTTCTCTTAACAACAAGATCCCCTCAGTAGAATGGAATAGCAAAGATATTTCTATGCTTGCTGCTGGAAGCAATGACAGGTATGTGCGCATTTTCGACCTGCGCCGATTTACTCAGCCCTCTTTCAGTTATACTCACGACGCCGCCATCAAAGCCCTCAAATGGGTTCCCGATGAGCCGGCGCTATTGCTCAGCGGAGGAGGGGAACTTGATAGGCGCATTCAGCTGATGGATGTCGGCCAGCAAAAACTGCTTTCCAAGCAAGAGGTCGGAGCACAGGTCTGTTCTGCGGTATTTATGGACAAGCGCTATTTCGTGTTGGGTTTAGGCCCCTCGCAAGATGCCAACGTGCAATGTTGGCGCTATGTGCCCAATTCTAAAAAGTTGGAGAAATTCGCAGACGTGTTTAAAGACCCGGGTCGGATTTTAAATCTTGCCAAGGATCTCAACGGTTCAGAGTTTTGCGCTCTTTCTTCAGCGGAATCAATCACCTTCTTTCTTCCGATAACCAAAGCGAAAACTAAAAGTGAAAAAGCGAAGAGCTCGCTTCACATAGACACGCTTCATTGATTTTAACTTGTTTTCATTGCAATGATATATGCACTAAATTAATTGCGAGGTTCCCATGAGCGTCCGTCCCAATAGCGATTCCAGTCGAGGCCGCTTCGATCCAACTCACTACTCTCTCATGGAACCTTCCCATTCCGACTCTGATCATTTAAAGGAATGGCGGAAATCGGATAGTAGGAAGAGGGAGCTGCATACGGCGGATCGCTTCATCCCTTCACGGTGCGCTATGGAAATGGCAGGGAGCGGAACTTTTGGAGCGACTTATTCCATGAAGCCTCCTGAGACTCTGTATGAAAAATGGCTTGCTGAAGCTCTTTTCCCCTACTACACACCACGCACACTCTTGTACGCAGCCCCTCACCGGTACACCTTTGCTGCTAAAGCTGAGATGGTAAAATGGAGCTTTCCCAGACACAAGGAACGAGTATTAGACGCTCCAAATGTCTGTGATGATTTTTATAGGCGCAATCTCGACTGGGGACCCGAATCGTTGGTCGGCGTCAATTTAGGCAATGCCAGTTATATCCGTAACAATATCAGCGGGGTTATCAGCCAATGTCCCGCTCAGCCGGTAGATCTCTGTTCCATCAAGTGGAACCCGGTGACCGCAGAATTTGCTTCCGGAGATGAAAATTCGACGTTGATTCTGACGGATGCTATCGCTATGGCTCGCATTCAGCAGTGTTCCAACGTCGATGGAACCTCGGTCTTAAGTATTGGATGGCGCACTCCAACTGAACTCACTGTGGGAACCGATAGCGGTGGGATTCATCATTTCGATACCCGAATCCGACGCAGAGTCTGGACCTTCCAAACTTCTATTAACGCAAAAAACTCCGCTATTGAATGGAACAGGGATGGATCCCTTTTTGCAACAGGGGCTAATGACAATGTTGTGCGTATTTACGATGTTCGCAATACCGAAGCGCCCAAGCAGTTCAACAGTTATTCTCATAATGCTGCAGTGAAAGCTCTTCATTGGATGCCCGGAAATCCTTCTTTATTGCTCAGCGGAGGGGGGACTGCTGATAAGGTTCTCAAGATCATGAATGTGGCCTTAGATGAAATGGTTTGTGAAAGAGCGGTCAGGGCCCAGATTTGTTCCGTGTGCTTTCTGGATAATCAGTATTTTGTGCTGGGACTTGGATATGGCACCGACACGCCCGTTCAAATCTGGCGCTATGTTCCCACATTGAAAAAGATTGAAAAGGTCGCTGTCATGCCCCATGTTCAAGGACGGGCATTGGATGTCGCGAAAGATCCACTCAGCCCGGAATTTTGCGCTCTCTCGACAGATGAAACGCTCAGTTTCTGGCTTCCCAGGATTGCAGAAAAGGAGGAAGATGGAAAAGGACTCATCCCTGGACTTAGGGATCCTTTAGAAATTTCCCTCCGTTAGATTGAAACCTATTTGCGCCGGTTGACCATCTGGTCGAAAAGCGCTCGGATGAGCGGGACAGGGCGCGAGAGGGTATTCAAATTCTCTTCGGCAGCTTGCAGAAGCAATGCCGCTTTTTCTTTCGTATGGTGGATCCCAAGCAAGGGAACAGCTGTTGCTTTTGATTTGCTATGGTCGGAACCGATCGGCTTGCCTAGCTCTTCTTCCGTGCTGGTATAATCCAAGACATCGTCGATCAGTTGGAAGGCGGTTCCTATCGCAAGCCCTGTCTTTCGCAGGGAGATAATATCGTCTGGAGGGACATCAGCAATGATCCCGCCAAACTCCAGCGCAGCTGTGATAAGTCCCGCGGTCTTTCCTAGATGCATCTGTTCCAAAATTTCCCAATCGACAGTTTGTCCAACGCTGAGAAGGTCGATCATCTGGCCGCCGATCATGCCGTGCGCCCCCGCCCGGGAAGCCAATGTCCGAACGAGGGAGATCTTTTGTTCAGAGCTTAAAGAGGGGGCATCGGAGAGGATCTCGAAGGCGTACGTGAGCAGGTAGTCGCCGGTGAGCAGGGCGTGCCATTCGGGGACCATCTTGTGCAAAGTGGGCTGGCCTCGGCGCAGATCGTCATCGTCCATGCAGGGCAAATCGTCATGGATCAGGGAATAGGTGTGGATCATTTCGATGGCGCAGGCAGGAGCAAGTGCTTTTTCCAGGGGGGCACCATAGCTTGCCGCAGTGGCCAGTACAAGCAGGGGACGGAGTCTTTTCCCGGGGGAAGAAAGGGAATAGCGTGCCGAGGCGAAGAGGGCAGAGTAGGGGAGGTCGGAAGATGAGGAGACGAGCGCGCACAGCTTATCGTCGATTTTCTGGCGTGCGTCAGTTAAAAATGTCTCTATATCCATTCTCAGATTCCCAGCTTACTTTATTGCGAACAAGCTTGCCAAAACTACCCATTTTATACCACAATCGGTCACAGGAGTGAAATTAAATCTTTAATTTCAGGTTTATGTCACCTTGGAAATCTCTCTTGGAGCAGGAGTCTTCTTTTGCAGGGAAGCGGCGATGGCGCCCAAATCAGAGCGCGAGGAGGGAACGCCGATCCCGAAATACTCCATCCCCAGCGTCTGCATTTCCAATAGCTGGTATTGGTTTCTTCCGTCGAAAAGGACTTTCTGTCTGAGGTGAGGGATAATTTTATGAAAATCGGCGAATCGGAATTGTTTCCATTCCGTGACAAGCGCAATGGCGTCAGAATTCAGGGCAGCGTCATATTCGTCTTTGCAGAACAGGATCGCGTCACCAAAAATTTTGCGGGTATTTGGCATCGCGACAGGATCGTAAGCGCGGATAATGGCTCCATGCTCAAGCAGGTCGCGAATGAGTTCAAGAGAAGGAGCTTCGCGAATATCGTCCGTGTCGGGCTTGAAGGCAAGACCCCAGACCGCGATTGTCTTTCCTTTTACTCCTCCTTGGGGAGAAAAATAGGAAAGAATTTTGCTGCTTAAGAATTTTTTCTGACGCTGGTTGACCTCTTCGACCGAGTCGAGGATCGACATCTCGACATCATGGTCTTTGGCAATCGAAGAAAGGGCGCGGATGTCTTTTGGAAAACAGGAACCTCCGTAGCCGGCTCCTGCATAGAGAAACTGATAGCCGATTCGCTGATCGGAGCCGATGCCGATGCGCACCTGTTTGATGTTGGCACCTGTCTTTTCGCAGAGGTGGGCAAGTTCATTCATAAAGGAGATGCGGAGCGCCAGCATGGCATTGGCGGCATACTTTGTCATCTCTGCTGACACGGTGTCCATCACGAAAATGCGGTCGTGGTTGATCATAAAGGCAGAATAGAGCTCGCGCATGGTTTTAGCCGCCTCAGCGCGATCTACGCCGAGGATAATTCTGTCCGGCTTCATGCAGTCGTTGATCGCACACCCTTCCTTAAGGAACTCCGGATTGGAGACGACGTCGAATTCAATAGCAGAGCCGCGTTCGCGGAGGACGGAAGCGATTTGTTCCTGGACTCGGTGCGCAGTGCCGACCGGTACGGTGGACTTGTTGACGATGATCTTGTGATCGTCCATGTGGCGGGCGATCTCAGATGCGGCGGAGAGGACATAGGAAAGGTCGCAGGAGCCATCTTGAGAAGAGGGCGTGGGGACTGCGATAAAGCAGACGGATGAATGTCTGACTCCTTCGCTATAGTCAGTTGTAAACGAGAGCCTTCCTGCTTCTACGTTCCGCTCGACCAGCTCTTTTAAGCCAGGTTCATAAATTGGAAGGATCCCACTTTTCAGGTTGGCTATTTTTTGTGCGTCGATGTCGAGAGAGAGGACATGATGGCCCATCTCAGATAAACAAGCGGCTGTGACCAGGCCGACATAGCCTGTTCCGACCATGAGGATTTTCATTTAGCTCCCCTCAAACAAGAGTTGTTTTCAATTTCGTCTCATCTATTCAAGTTAGCCGTTGTGCTCGCTTGCGACAACCTTCTCTAAAGTTGAGTTCGCGCGGCCTGAAATACTGATTTTCGGGTCACGTTCGGTGTAAGAGGATATTATCCGCTCAAGCGGATAAATTTCCATCTTTTAAGAGGAGAGTCTTGTCGCAGAGCGAAGAGAGTTCTTTGTCGTGTGTCACGACGATGAGCGCCTTGTTGAAGTCCTTGGCAAGGCGAAGGAGCAGGGCATGTACTTCCTGAGAATGGGAATTGTCAAGATTGCCAGAAGGCTCATCGGCAAGGATGAGATCGGGATCATTGCATAGAGCTCGGGCGATTGCGGCGCGCTGTTTTTCTCCGCCTGAAAGAAGTTTGGCGGGGAAGAGGGTGCGTTCCTTCAGACCCACTGTCTCGAGGAGTAAGAGTGCGCGCTGATGGACGGGAGAACCAGGGCGGATCTCCGCGCGAGCAATTTTGGCAGGCATGAGGACGTTGTCCAGTACAGTGTAGTCTTCGAGCAGGTTATAACTTTGAAAGATAAAGCCAATGTGCCGGTTGCGAAGTTGGGGCAGCGATGCCGTTCGAATGTCCTGGCCGCAGATTTCCAGCGTTCCGCTGCAGGGTTTTTCCAGCGTTCCCAGAATGTGCAGCAGGGTGCTTTTTCCTTCTCCCGATTTTCCGACGATGGCGATCGATTCACCGCGACTGATTTCAAAGTCGATTTCTTTCAATACGACGACCGGCGACGGCGCGGAGAACCTTTTGCTGATCTGATGGGCTTTGAGTATGGGTGTGCTCATTATTCGGCCCTCAATATTTCAGAGGGGCGCAGGCGGCAGGCTTTGATCGCTGGGACAAGCCCTGCCAGAAGTGAAAGGAAGGGAGTCGCTATCAAAATGAAAGTGACGGCGTTATGGCTGAGCTCTCCGGGAAGGGACTTGCCGAAGAAAGTGGTGTTGAAAGCGTCATGGCCCTGTATGAAACTGAGGAGCTGAACGATCGAATCGATGTTCTGCAGAGTAAAGAGGGCTGCAGCCGTTCCGACGATGCTGCTGAGAATCCCCATCGACATCCCGCAGATTCCGAAGATGGCGGCGATGCTGAAGCGGCTTGCGCCCATCGCCTGCAGGATGCCGATCTCGCGCTTCTTGTCATTGACGAGCAAAACAAGCATGGAAATGATATTGCAGCAGGCGACCGTCAGGATGATGATGCCGACGAGTGTGAACAGGTATTTGTCGCTCTGGAATTGCTCCATCAGGTCTTTGGCGAAATCGTATTCGCGGAAAGTCGTCACTTTCCAGTACTGGTCGAGCCCCTGCGCGGTTAAGCCAAGGAGGATCTGGTTTTTGAGCTCTTCTGCCTGATTCAAATCATTGAACCAGACGAGGATCCCGTTGGACTGCGTCTTATCCAGATTGAATGAAGTGCTGGAAGAGTTGATGGCGCGGGTGACAAACGGAGGGACGAGGATGCATTTGTTGCCAACCGAAAGAATGCCGGGGTCGTAAAATCCGGAGACAAAGATCGGCAGGCGGTGTTCCTGTACGGAACTGGCGGTAGTGCTCGAATAGGAAAGGTACCCCCTGTCGCCAATCATGACGCCGCTTTCCAAAAAGCTCTTGGCCAGCAGGACGCCAGTCTCTTTTTCCTCGTTGACAGGCAAGCGGCTGTCGCGAAGGTTGACCCAGGGTGTCTGCGAATTATTTTTCGAGATGAAGTCAGCCTTTGCTATTTCCAGCCCTTCGAGCGAGACGCCGCCCTTGAGCGCAACCCCTTGCAGGGCACCCTGGACGTTAAAGAAAAGTTGGTTCTCGTCAGTAGAATTATCGACGTTCAATTGGAAAGGGCCGTCGACGAGAATGGGGGTGGAGCGCGCGATCTTTTCTTGCCGTCCTTCCTTGTCTTGTAGAACCAAATCGCTCCCTTCTTTCCAGATCTTCACATGGTTTTGCGCGCCGATTGCCCGGGCTTTGTCAGTTGGAACATCGATCCTGCTTAATCTTCCATTGCGAAAGTGGGCGAGGGCATCAAATGGCTTTTCTGAAGGAAACAGCGGAAGAGGGAGTTGCCAGAATGGATAGCGGGGCTTGAGTTGTTTAACGATGACATTCTGAAGTATGCCCTGCGTGCGGGATTGGGCCGTATCCTTTCCGGTCTTGAGTGTGAGGGCCGGAGAGTCCTGACGGGAGAGTTCAGTCGAATGGGAAGCGAGGTAGAGCAGGTGGTTCAGATCTTTCTCAGTCGGAGGAAGGAGCAGAGAGGAGAGTCCGGGGCATTTATCGGGGAGGGAGGCGAGGTAGGAGACTTGGGTCAAATACCCTTGCGTCTCATCGCCGCGCATGCCATTTCCTGGCCGCAAAAGCTGCAGGCGCATCAGAGCTCCGCTCAGTTCGAAGTCCTGAAAAGCGATGTCTGGCTGCGACTGCCTGAGTTGGGACAATAGGGTAAATAGCCCTTTGACGGGATCTTTCAGGGAGCCGTCGGCGGTCAGGTCTGCTTGTGGAAAGTGGGCGGGAAGCTCGCCATCCTCAGACGGATCATAGGGGTCTTTTGAGGGGAGCTCGGCTTTTTCAGCAATGCTTTTGAGCGAGTACTGCGTCTCTGCGGCGATCCCGTCGATTTGATAATAATAGGAGGCGTAATAATGGGCGGTCGGGGTAATCCTGACTGGGGCATTCAATGTGGTGAGCTTTTGCAGCCAGTTGCGCTCAATCCCTTCGGTGACCGATAGGAACACAAGGACAAGCCAGACGACGAGGGAGATCACAGCCACCGACAGAAGAGCGATCAGGGAGACGGAAAGCTGCTTCTTGCGAGGAATGAGATACTTTAAAGCAACGGATAGCTCAAACATGAACCTCATATACCCGAGTAGCAATTATTTATCGATCGCTCTCTGTCAGCAAGAGAGAAATTACTTAGCTTCTTTGAAGACGACGTGTTTTTTGAGTTTTTTATCGTATTTTTTGAGTTCGATTCTTCCTGTCACTGTGCGTTTGTTCTTTGTCGTCCAGTAGCATTCAGAGCTTTCAGTACTTTTCATTTTGATTTTTTCGCGTGCGCCTTTTGCCATGATAAAACCTCATTTTTTCAATACGCAGGCAATTCTAATGGGTATCTTATTAACAGACAAGGGGAAAGCAGGGTTCAAAAAGGGGGACTCCTTTCTCTTCATTTTAAATATCCCTATCCTGGAGCCTATACCCAAACCTAAGCATTGAAATTGTTTGTGTATAAAAATCGAGCGGATTTATTTCATGTAATTGTCTATTTATTAATTGCTTGTATCTTTTGATTTAAGAAATTAGTTTACAATTTATTCTTAAAGCAATTAGATTGATCTTAGATGTGTAAATATATTTTAATGATGTTTTGGAGGATTAATATGAAAAAATCATGGCTCGCAATACTTTTAGCACCTTGTTTAACGTTTGCGGCATACCCAATTTATGAGAACGATTTTGCAGACCAGGATGTCGCAGAGTCCCAGCACAGCGACGTTTTGCAGTATGGGATGGCCCAGAATATGGCTATCGAAGAGGAAGCCGTAGCCTACGAAGACGAGGCGCAGGAAGAAGAGGTGTTGGCGATCCCGCAGGAGCCTGTGCGAATGAGAGAGTCGGCCAGCCGCTCTATCCAGCAAAAAAGGATGCAGAGAACTTCCAAAGAGACAGCTTATGAAGACGATGCTCAGGATGAAGAGATGGTAGCCGCCCCGCAGGAACCTGTTCGAAAGAAGGAGTCGTCCAGCCCTTCGGTCCACCAAAAAAGACTGCAAAGATCACCTAAGGCGATCGCCCCCTCTGCTCAGAGAAAACAGGCCGCTGCCGCTTCCAAACGCTCCCCGGTGAAGAAAAATTCTTCTGCTCAAGGCAATGCCTCTCCGCGATCGAAAGTGCAAGAGTCCCGCCAGAATTCCAACCGCCCTCGGGTGACCCATCGCGACCAAGCCCAGAGCCGCTCTCAAAACCAGATCGAAGCAGACGCCCAGCCGGATGCAGGCAGCGTGTATGAGGAGCAGGAGCACATGCAGTCGCCAAAAGTCAGAAATCAAGCCGCAGCTCCAAGGAAATCGGCACTGTCCCAGCGCAGCGATAAAATGGTCAACAGACAGAGCGCAAGAAGCAAAAATAGCAGCAAGGGAATGAAATACCAGGAAAGGAGCGCCAAGTCGCACCATCCTGGCCATCGTCCTTTGGCTGAGTAATGACATTAAACGCCCTCCCTTAGGTCAAGGGAGGGCTTTGTTTTTTAGGATCCCAGCGGGATCCTGGTCATCGGTTCAAGATCCAGGCCGTCCGCTTTGTTCTCTCTTATATAACAATGGTATCCCAGGCCTGCGATCATCGCAGCATTGTCGATCGTCATCTTCCTGGCAGGGTAAAAGACCGGCAGGGGGCAATTGAGCTCGCTAAAGAGGTCTCGCAGCCTTTGATTGTTGCTTACGCCGCCGCCGCAATAGATCGCCTTGCAATCGTTTAATTTTGCCGACTCGATAGTCTTGCTGACGACATCTCTCAACGCTGTCTCCTGAAAAGAGGCGGCGACGTCGGCTTTTTCTTTCTCGGAGATGATGAGAGGAGCGTCCTTTGCGGCGCTCTGGCCTTTAATTGTATACAGGACGTTTGTCTTAAGTCCGGAAAAGGAAAAGTCCCAAGGTTGGTTCTTGACTCTGCCGGGCTTGAAAGAAAATCGGGTTGGGTCGCCCTTTTTCGCCAGGGCCTCGATCTCAGGGCCTCCGGGATAAGGAAGCCCCAGGAGCGTTGCAACCTTGTCGAAGGCTTCTCCAATCGCATCGTCCTGGGTGCTTCCGATCATTCGGTAGCTTCCGATCGCGTCCATCTTCACGATAAAGGTATGCCCCCCTGAAACGACGAGGCCCAGGGCTGGAAGAGGGGGAGTTTCAAGCGGCATCATCGCCGCGTAGAGGTGGGCTTCGACGTGATTGACGCCGATGAACGGAATGTTCCAGGCGTAAGAGAGGGATTTGGCCGCGTTGAGGCCGATGAGCAGAGCCCCGATCAGTCCGGGCCCTTTGGCTGCAGCGATCAAATCGATCTCGGAGGGCAGGACGCTTGCGTCGTCCATCGCTTTTTTGATGACAGGGATCAATGCGTCAATATGCCGCCTGCAGGCCAGCTCTGGAAAGACTCCGCCGAACTGGTTGTGGAGGTCGGTCTGCGAGCTGATCACATTGGACAGCACTTCTCTTCCATTGCGGACGATGGAACAGGCCGTCTCATCGCAGGTGCTCTCGATTCCTAAAACAATCATATTTTTCATTTCTTTTTGCCGGGAAATTATCTCATCCCGGCGGTTTTTTAGGAACTTTTAGAAGTTTCCATAGAGAAAAAAGAGAAGTAAAAAAATGATTTTAGAGAGTAAAAGGGGGGAAGAGGGGATTTCATGGGATATCAGGCTGCTTTCTGGATTGGGTTTCATGTGTTGATCGCCGTCCTGCTTTCGCTGGACCTGGGGCTGTTCCATCGTAAAGGGCATGTGATCAAGTTCAGGGAAGCCTGCCTTTTCAGCGCCTTTTGGATTGTGGTCGCCCTACTGTTCAATCTTTTTGTTTACTACTCCTTCGGTCCCGACGTCGCTCTCCAGTTCTTTACCGGCTATCTGATTGAGAAGTCGCTCAGTGTGGACAACCTCTTTCTTTTCCTGATCATCTTCATGCATTTCCGCACCCCTCCCCTGTATCAGCATAAAATTTTATTCCTGGGGATCCTCGGCACACTGCTTTTCCGTATCTCTCTGATTCTATTGGGAGTGTCCCTGATCGAACATTTTCATTGGATGTACTACGTTTTTGGCGCATTTCTTTTGGCCTCCGGCATTAAATTCATGCTTCAAAAGGCAAAAGATGATGATCTTTCCAAGAGCGCACTTTTCCGAGTGTTGAAGAAGGTGCTTCCTGTCGCCAATGAAGATGGGGATGGGGAGTTTTTTGTGAAAAGAAGAGGGTATTGGAAGGTGACCACGCTTTTCCTTACCCTTTTGATGATCGAGTGCACCGACATCATTCTAGCGCTCGATTCGATCCCGGCGATCTTTGCGATCACGACCGACCCTTTCATCGTCTACACGTCGAACGTCTTTGCCATTCTGGGATTGAGGTCGCTCTATTTTGTGTTGGCAGCCTCGCTCAAAAAAATGCGCTATCTTAAGTTCGGACTCGCAGCCATCCTGGTATTTGTCGGCTTAAAAATGCTGCTGGCCAATGTTGTGCAAATCTCAGTTCCGGCTTCACTTGGAGTCATCCTGCTGATTTTAAGCGTGACGATGCTTGCTTCTCTCAAACTTAAAAAAAGCTAGGATAGACTAGGCCATTTCATTGAAACTTGATAAACTTGTTCCGAATTACCGGTAAATGATATTTTCACTGGGTGTCACCAGGGTAAAGTATGAAAAACTGGGTCATCTTCATTCTTTTGCTCCCATTTGTCGCTTTTGCAAATGCAAGTCAGTGCTATGAGACTGATTACAGCAATTTTAATGCGATTGAAGCTGTAATTGAGTTCGAAACTTCTTTGATTGCAACCATTCCAGAGCATGATTACGAACAACTTTCCGGTATCTACGCTGCAAGGGGAGAAAGTTATATTATCTATAAGAAATTTCAAGAAGCTCTATCTGATTTTCAAAAATCTTATGATTTTGCTTTGCTTTTAAAAAAAGTCGATCATCCACTATTGCTCCGGTCTCTCTTTGGCCAAGCTCTTTCTTATGGATGTCTCGATGAACCTGAAATGGTGATCAATATTGTGGAATCCTTGGAAGCACTTATTCATTCTATTCGATGCGCTAGTTGTCATGACAACCTAGGGGCTGGTAGTAGAGAGTTGCAATTGAGTAAGCCTATCTATAGGAATGATGTTGTTTTTTGTAGCAATGTTCCAATTTTTGGCCCTGAAGAGATCTCTGTAGAGGACTGTTTTGCTTTTATTCGAAATACCGTGAAGTACACCAAAGCGATTATTGAGCTCGTTCCGACTCCATATGCTAGAACTGCACTCATATATATCATTGAGGGGTTAGTTGACAATGCGGCTGCATGCTGTCAAGCCAGGAAAACATGGAAAGGATGCGTACAACAACTCGCCAATAAATACCATCTGTGGAATCAGAATTGGAAAATATTAGGTGTTTTACCAGATCCAAATCGAGAATGACTCTTATGAAGATAATCAAGTTATTAGGCATGATTCAGATTGCTATCTCATCCGTTTGCTGTTCAGAGATGGATCTCAAAGCAAATACAAATATTACTAAACAAAGCTGTGATGATCTTGAAACAGGCATATTGTTAGGATTTCCCGATGTTCTAGAAGGTTTTTCCTCTTTTACCTTGTTCTTCAGTGCTCCTTCCAATATCCCAGGCGAATATAAAAAGAAAAAGGAGCTGATGATCCACGAAATAGAAAAATTTGGACAAGTTATTTGGAAGGAAACTCCAATTCTTAATCCTTTTGAAAGCGGTAATGTGATGAGTGATATGATTACAGGCCCATCTTTGTCTTTTACGGTTTCGAGAGTAGAAGACATGAAAGGAAATGAACTTCAGATTCAGCAGGTCACTCTTACTTTAGAAGCAGGGACTACGATTAATAAAAATGGCGCATTTTGTCATTCCATTCTGTGGAGTCGAAGCTGTTTTGTTAAAGATGATCTTATTCATCAGCCTGAAATAGCATTGACCCAAGCTTTGTCTAAGCTCTTAAAAGAGTTTGAAAAGGAATATTTCAAGTCAAACCAGGCCAAACCCACTTTTTACATTGCATACTGACACTTCTTGCCCGACGGATACTTAAACACGTTTCTTAGATCTCACTTCTTTTTTTGGGATAGCTCTTCTGCGGCGGCCTGGTCTGCGATCCATAGAGCGTGGTGGGTTGTTGTCCCAATTTTCTGGATAGGGTAATTGTCGAACTGGTCGGGGGAGAGGAGAACGTTGGCCAGGGTTCCTTTTTTCGACGCTCCCAATACATAGATCGCTATATTGGCGGCCTGATTGATGCAGTCGTAAGTGAACGTCATCCTCCAGACGTTTTTCTGCGAGATGAAGTTGGCGATGGCGAGTCTGTTTTGCACTTTAAGTCCCTCGGTGTGGGGGAAGAGGGATGCGGTGTGGCCGTCTTCGCCCATGCCGAGCATAATTAGATCGAAGCGGCGCCCTTTCAGTGTTGCCGCGATCTCCTGTTCATACGCCAGCGCATTTTCTTCGATTTTCTCTTCCGCCCGCATCCGGTGGATCTGTTCCCTAGGGATCGGCATTTTGGCAAGGCCTGCCTGCATCGCCATGTGGTAATTGCTTTCGGCATTATTGGGAGGGACAGCGCGCTCATCGCTCCAAAAGAGATGGACTTTGTTCCATTCGACCATTTGGTCATAAGGAGGAGATGTCAGGTGCTCAAAAATCGTCTTGGGTGTAGAGCCTCCGGAGAGAGCGACAAAAAAAGAGCCATGGTCCTTCACTGCCTGTTTGGCAAGAGAAACGAAATGCTCGACGCAGTAGATCAGCGTCATCTGGTAGTCGCCAGGGATGATGATGTCTCGGCGGTCGTCAAAGGGCTTAGGTTGCAGTTTTTCAATTAGCACAGGCCGAGTGTATCCATGTTCTTGACAAGGTTGAGGACTTTTAAAAAATGCTCAGAGGTGCCGCGGTGGCAGATTTCTTTCACGAGAGAGTGTCCTGATTCCGCCTTGGTGAAAATATAATGGGAAGGCAGATTGCACTGGTCGCGCGTCGAATGTTGGAACGTGATCTGGTGCAACAGTTTGTGATGGCGATGGAAAGAGAATTGTTGTTCGTCGGCGGTCTCGATATCGACCGAGAGGATCAGGCCGGGAGGGAGTTCTGCGTGCTGGGCGGAAGAAAGAGAGATCTCGATGGGGTTAGCTCCTGCCTGATAGGTGAACAGCAGAGCATCCTTTTCCTTGCGTACGGATTTGAATTGCCACCCTAATTGTCCGCCCAGCCAAGCCTGTAGATACATTGCCTGGATTTTGGTGTGGCAGAAGAATGCCGTCTCTTGCGCATTGTAAGTGACGGTGATTTTTTTGGACTTCTGGATCTGGCTGAAATTGTCGTCCGAGTAGAATGCCATTGATAGCATTTCGCGCCAGCTTTCGATCCTGGCCCAATTGAGGTCCGCGATGTCGCAATGGGATTTTTCCATATGTTGGAGAATGCTGGAGGCAAAACGGGGCAGATTGTCGGTAGCTTCCGAATCGAAGATCAGGCGATTGGCGAACTGCTCAAGCTGGTAGCAGAGCGGGTCGTCTTTGCTTGGGTCTTCCGCCCAGACGAGATAGACGGGGAGGTCAGCGAGGATGTGGGGGAGGACGACGAAGGGCACGCGCTCGTTGGATGTTCCTGAAGTGTCGATCTGGATGTAGTCGCAGGCGACGTCGAATTCCCCCTTGCTGGAGGACATGATCGAGACTTCTGTTTTGAGGGAATCCTCTTTTGCCGCTTTATCGACGGTGACGAAGATGACCCGAGAAGGGAATTTCTCGACGACTTTCTGCGCAATGCGCTGGATGTAGGGGGTGCGGTGGTTCTTCTGGGTGTAGAAAATCAGGTTAAAAAGACAGGCTCTGGCAACGTTGGTCGTCTCCAGAGATTCCCAAATGCGGTTGAGTTCGTTCTGGATGTCCGCAGGAGAAACAGGACGGGATGAGGTGGTCATTAGATCAGTCTCCATTTGCGGTTGTCTCGTGCCATCATTTCATCTGCTGCCTTCGGTCCCCAGGTTCCCGATTGGTAGTTGGGGAAATCGGCCTGTTTGTTTTCGAACCAATGATTGATCAGAGGAGTAAGAAGGCGCCATGAGTCGAACACCTCGTCCTGTCTTGCGAAAAGGGTGTTGTCTCCCAGGATGCAATCCTGGATCAGCCTCTCGTATGCTTCAGGCGGACTCATTCCGAAATAGGAGCCGTAGCGGAAGTCCATCTTGACCGGTTGAATCGGGCTCGATGGGCCGGGGACTTTACAGTTGATCTTAAGCCCCGTCCCTTCGTCAGGTTGGATGCGGATAGAAAGCGTATTGGGCTCATTGCGCTTATTGTGCTGCTGGAAAAGGACGCCCGGAGGGTCCTTGAAGACGATGGCGATCTCGGTGGCGCGCTTAGGGAGGCGCTTTCCTCCACGCAGATAAAACGGAACCCCCGACCATCGCCAGTTGTCGATGAAGAGGCGCAGGGCGGCGTAGGTTTCGACATTGGACGTCGGGGAGACGTTCTTTTCCTGTCTGTAGCCAACAACGGGCTCTCCGTTGATATAGCCGGGGGCGTATTGGCCGCGGATACAGGAGCTTTCAAAGTCGGCTTGCTGGAAGGGGCGGATCGCCTGGAGGACTTTTACCTTTTCATCATGGATCGCATCGGCCGCAAGGCTCACGGGAGGTTCCATCGCGACAAGCGAGAGCAACTGCATCATATGGTTTTGAACGATGTCCCTGAGCATTCCTGCTTCTTCCCAGAAGGCGCCGCGCGAGCCGATCCCGATATCCTCAGCAACAGTGATTTGCACGTGGTCGATGTAGCGGTTGTTCCAGACTGACTCAAAAAGCGAGTTGGCAAAACGGAAGACTAAAATATTCTGGACCGTCTCTTTCCCAAGGTAGTGGTCGATCCTGTAGATCTGCTGCTCTTTTAAGAAGCGGAGAAGCTCTTTTTGCAGGGCCTTTGCCGAGTCGAGATCATGGCCGAAGGGTTTTTCGATGATGATGCGCGACCATTTGTCCTGGACTTTATTGGCGTCGTAGATGAGACCGCTTTTCTGCATTTTTTCGCAGATCAGAGGAAAGAAGCTCGGTTGCGTCGAAAGGTAGAAGACGCGGTTGCCTTTGGTGCCCAGCTTGGTGTCGAGGTCTTTTAAGAGGTCCTGCAGTCTGTTATACCCTTCGTCTTCATGGAATTCGGAGCGATGGTAGTAAAGATTCTCCTGGAAGTTTTGCCAAAGGGCCTCGTCGATCGGCTTGACACGGGAGAAGCTGCTGACAGCTTGCTTCATCTCTTCGCGGAACTGTTCGTTGGTCTTTTCCCGTCTTGCGAAACCAACGCAGGCGAACTGGGGAGGGAGCTGACCTTCTCTTGCCAGGTTATAGATCGCGGGGATGAGCTTTCGGGCAGTCAAATCGCCAGTCGCGCCGAAAATGACCAGAATGCAGGGTTCGATAAAGCGGCTGGATACCCCTGGCTCTTCCAAAGGGTGGGCATTCGTCGCAGGCATAGAGTATGTTCCTTGAATTAGTTCTAAGCCTCTATCAAACACCAGAGCCATTTTTGCTGCCAAGCCCTAAATTTTTCGATATGAAGTTTGACAAGAAATCAGTCAGGGGAGGAAAATTTAAAGATAATGTAAATTTGGAGGTGGGTATGGCAACAAAAACGCACCCAGCATCAGGCTTGAAAGGCGGGAATACATACGTTGACCCCAGCGACAATCCTTTGACTAGAAGCATTATCGAAGAATTCGGACTGCGCCGCCGTCAAGTGACCCAAGTCGATTCCAAAACCACCTCGCAGCTCGGAGGGACCCTTCTCCAGCGCGCTGAAGACATTTACGTCCAGACCAAGTATGTCCGTACGCTTGTGGGAAATGCCAAAGACAACCCGGCCCGTTTTGGATGTTCCGTCTTCGCTCTGGCTTCAGGCCTTGCTAGCCTTTATTCCGGAGACCTCATCTCAGGAGGATTCGCAACTGTTCTCGGTGCCAAAGAACTATACAATCAGTGCACCGACGGCGGCAGCTGCAATTTGCAGAAGTTGCTCAATGATATCAACGCCGATGTCGACATGGTTAGGTCTTTGGAAGAAGGCCAGCAAAAGTCCTATCAGCTCATCGAGGACAACCTTTCATTGATCAGCGGAGATGTCGATACGCTTTATGCAAAGCTCGACCAGATCAGAGATCTCAATGTAGAAGGGATGGGCGTTCTTGATGGGGCCAAAAAAAGGGCTTATCAAAAAGGGCTGGAAGCTAAAGAAGCGTATCGGGAAGCTTTGAGACTGTTCAAAGACTCCAAAGAGCTCTTTTCTTCGTCAAAAGAAGTCTATGCAAGGTGCGCCTCTTATTTCTCCCTGATCAAAGACCTGGCAAATGATGAGGATATGCAAACGCCTCTAATTGACAAAGTGAGTGCGCTCGTTCAGACGGCTGAAAAGGCCAGCGCAGAATGTGCGGATGGAAAGCAAAAACTGGACGATGCAGATGCAAAGTTCAGTGAGGCGATGGCAGCGCTTAGCAAGGCTGTTGGGCTTAAAGACCAGGCGATCGAGATGATCTCGAGAACCGTGCAAAGCGCACAGGACACCCTCAAGGCCGGCATGGAAAAAGCTGTCTACACGAAGGAATGCAAAGAACGGATCCAAGCGACGCAGCAGGAACTCAATGAGATCAAAGAACGCAGCGACGACATCATGCGCCTGCTTGATGAGATGTCCGAGGATGTCAAAAAAGCGAAAGCGGAAGCGGCGAAAAAACTTGATCCTTCCGATGTCGTCGTTGGCGTTGGCGCTGGGGTTATGTTCTCCTCTTTAGGGACATTTTCTGCTCTGGCCCTCGGAGTCACCGCCGCTTATGCCTGGCACAACGGGTCGACAATCGCCGATACGACCAAGAAGGTCTACAATTATTTCTTCGGGACTCCTTTGCCGCCTCCTGACCCGATGCGAACAGACGAGGTCATCCGCGTTAATCTCAACCAACAGTCGAGCGGGTATTATGGATGGATGAAAGGACGCGCCTCTTACACCTATGGGTCTGTTGACGTGAATTTTGGGGGTGGCGATATCCATCAGCTCCGTTTTGACTTAAATCAGCGCGACTATCCGATTTCCAAAGAGGACCTGTTCACATTTTATAGCAGCATGATGGTCAAACTGGGCGATGGGAGGTTGAAGCCTGAGCGCTGCAAGGAAATCCTGGGCCAGCTGGAATCTAGCGTCGTCAGCCGGGGCGGACTGAATCCAAATGTCAAAGGGCTGATCAAAGAAAGACAGGCAGCCAATGGACTTGTCAAGGCTTTGCATCAGTACTGCGACAAACTGCTCCAGCAGCATAAAGCCTGATTCATATAGACCCTCTCTTTTCGGAGGGGGTTATTCTGCGTACTTAAACATTGCGTCGATGCAGGCTTGCGCACCTTTCAGGACGCTCGGGTCGATCTCAATGATCTGAGAGGGGCTTGGATCTTTAAGAGCGTTGTATATCATTTCCAAACTGTTCGAGCGCATATAGCGGCATAGCGAGCAGGAGCCGACGAGTTTCAGCGTCGAATTTTCAGCCTGGAGACGTGAGGCGATGCCGCACTCTGTGAGCAGCAGCAGTGGTGTCTCAGCGTTCCCGTGCGCTTGGACGTAATCGATCATTCCCGTCGTCGAGAAGACAGCGTCGGCTTTAGCGACTACTTCAGGTTTGCACTCGGGGTGAGCCAGGACCTTAAGCGCGGGATGGCGATCTTTTAGATAGTCGACCTGCTCCGGCTCGAACTGCTCGTGGACATAGCAGGTGCCGTGGTAGAAGAGCAGCTCTTTATCGATCTTTTTTTCCCTTAGATAGTTTTGGATGTTCTGCCCCATCAGTCGATCCGGTAGAAAGTAGATTTTGCGGCTCGGGATCCTTTCGATGATCTTGTAGACGTTAGAGGAGGTCACGCACACATCGCAGGCGGCTTTGACAGCTGCTGTCGTATTGATGTAGCAGACAAAAGTGTGATCGGGATATTGCTCTTTCAGTTTCCAAACGGTACCTGCATCGATGCTGTCGGCAAGACTGCAGCCTCCATTGGGGTTGGGATCGATCACTGTCTTGGAAGGATTGAGGATTTTGGCGGTCTCCGCCATGAAGCGCACGGCGGGGAAAACGATGATATCGGCTTCCGCATTTTTAGCTTGCCTGGCAAGACCATAGGAATCGCCGCAGTGGTCTGCCGCGCCGTAGATGATGTCGGGATGCACGTAGGAGTGGGCGAGGATGAGCGCGTTCCTTTCCTTTTTTAGCCGGGCGATCGACTCGATGAAGGGAAAAAGGCGCTTGCACCTTTCGAAAGTGTAGGTGCAGACGGAGCTGTCGACAGTGATGTTCTTCAGCTTCTCATAGAGGCTTTCGACGGTAATGCTCATGGACGCAATGAATCGAGGTAATTTTGTAAAATGGATACTGCGGAGAGGGCATCGCTGAGTTCCGCTCTTTTTTTTCGCGATACGTCAAAGTCCAGGAGCATCCTCTCGACACCCGAAGATGTCAGCCTCTCGTCCCAAAAAACGATTGGGTAGGGGAGGGTCTGTTCGAGGACTTTGGCAAAAGCTTTGACCAGAAGAGCCATCTCACCCTCTTTTCCATTCAAAAGAAGGGGCAGTCCAATAACAACCTTGTCGATCTCCTTATAACGGGAGAGCGCGGTTGCGATCAATTTGGCTGTCTGAACAGCGTCTTTGGCAGCTCGGATCGTGTCCAAAGGCTGTGCGATGATCCGCCTTTCATCGGAAATGGCCAGTCCTAGCCTGACCTTTCCGAAATCAATTCCGACGATGCGGCCCAAATTTAAAGCCCTCTCTTTTTTTGCTGCTGAATCATTGCAGCGATAAAATCCCTGAAGAGGGGGTGCGGTTCTGTCGGCTTGGATTTAAATTCCGGGTGGAATTGGACGCCCACCATCCAGGGGTGGTCTTTGACCTCTGCGATTTCGCAAAGATGGCCTTCTTCGAGGATTCCCGAAAGGAGAAGCCCTTTTTCTTCACAGCTGTCTTTGTAGAGGTTGTTGAACTCCCAGCGGTGGCGGTGCCTTTCTGAAATCCGTGTCGAACCGTAGGCCTTTTCCGCTTTAGAGCCGGGCTTGACCTGGCAGTTGAAAGCGCCCAGGCGCATCGTTCCGCCGAGGTTGTCGATCCCTTTTTGTTCACTTAAGAGAGAGATCACTGGGTGAGAGGTGTTTGGGTCGACTTCAGTCGTATTTGCGTCGGCAAGGCCAAGGACATGGCGGGCGAACTCGACGCACATTACCTGCATCCCAAGGCACAGGCCAAAATACGGAATATTATTTTCACGGCAGTAGCGTGCCGTCATGATCTTGCCCATCCAGCCCCGTTCGCCGAATCCGCCGGGAACCAGATATCCGTCGCAGCCGCCGATCACTTTTTCGACATCGCCCTGTTCAAGGACCTTGTCTGATTCGAAGCGTCGGATCTCGATTTCGACTTGGTTGGCGAGCGCCGCATGGTAAAGCGCTTCGAAAACTGATTTGTAGGCATCCTGATGCTGGAGGTATTTGCCCACGATGCCGACCACAACCTTCCCCTTCGGATTGAAGAGATTGTGCAGCATCTTTTCCCATTTGGAGAGATCGGCCTTATTGGAAGGGAGATTGAGCATCTGGCAGATTTTTTGATCGAGGCCCTGTTTATTGAGATTGATAGGCACTTCGTAGATGGAAGTAGAGACGTCGGCTACATCGACCACGCCCTCTTTGGGGACGTTGCAGAACAGGCTGATCTTGTCCTTGATATCTTCATCCAGACTATCTTCGCAGCGGCAAAGGATGAGGTCGGGCATGATGCCGATCTCGCGTAAAATCTGCACAGAGTGCTGGGTCGGCTTTGTTTTGACCTCTCCGGCAGCCTTTAGAAAGGGAACGTAGGTGAGATGGATGTTCAGACAGTCTTTCGGCCGCTCGTAGCGAAACTGGCGGATGGCTTCGAAGAAGGGGAGGGATTCGATATCTCCGACTGTCCCGCCGATCTCGACGAGGACGACATCGGGGTCGGAATGCTGCTTGGAGCAGGCGAGGATCCTTTGCTTGATTTCGTCAGTGACGTGGGGGATCACCTGGACGGTCTTTCCTAAATAATCGCCCCTGCGTTCGCGCTTGATGACAGCGTCATAGATCTGGCCGGAGGTCGCATTGGACAGGCGGGAAATCGGGGCATTGGTGTAGCGATAGTAGTGGCCGAGGTCGAGGTCGGTCTCTGCGCCGTCGTCGGTGACATAGACTTCGCCGTGCTGGAAGGGGTTCATCGTCCCGGGATCGACGTTGAGATAAGGATCGAGTTTGAGCATGGCAATTTTTAGACCGCGGCATTCCAGAAGCATGGCGATCGAAGCGGAAGTCAGTCCCTTGCCCAGAGAGGACACAACGCCGCCGCTGATAAAAATATATTTTGTCTGATGCATGATATAAGCCTCGTCTTGACCAAAACAAGGATTGTAGGCGTCCTAAAGTTAATTTTCAACTGAGGAACCTATCTCAGCAAAGCTTCTGATCGTCATTTTGACCGTTTCAAACAAACTTAAATGTTTGAAGGCGAAATTGCAGGGAAGCCCAGGGTGACAATTGCCTCGCGAGGTCGCTCTGTAATTAGGCTTTTTTCTTGCTTTCTTAATCGAAAAACTTTAAAAAACAGGGACAATTGCAATGACAATCATCTTTATAAGGATTTTTATATGTCGGTATTAGAGGCGACCAAGAGACGATTCGTTCCTGTCAGCGTGTTCCAGCTGTTCTCGATCGGGATTGGGCCTTCCAGTTCTCACACCGTGGGACCCATGCGCGCCGCCCGGTCTTTCGTACAGGAACTCGAAGCGGAAGGACATCTGCCTCTAATCGCTTCTCTTACCATCGAGCTTTTTGGATCTCTGGCGATGACAGGCAAAGGGCATGCTACCGACATCGCCGTGCTGCTCGGCATGGAAGGGGAGTCTCCCGAATCGATCGATCCTAACTGCGTGCAAGAGCGGGTCGCCAGGATCGAGTCTGAAAAGACTCTGCGCCTCCTCGGCTTGCATGAGGTTCCATTTGTCATCGAAGAACATCTGCAGTTCCATAAAGGCAAACGTTTCACGTTCCACTCTAATGCGATGCGCTTTAAGGCTTATGACGCTAAAGGGGCCGTGCTGCTGTCCGACATTTACTATTCGGTGGGAGGGGGCTTCGTCGTTCCGCAGGAACAGGCGCTCGAACCATCGTTTACGAGTACGGCGGAAGATATAATTCCCTATCCTTTTCAGACTTGTGAAGAACTGCAGTACCATTGCCGTGAAAATAAGATGACGATTGCCGAGCTCATGATGGAAAACGAAAAGACCTGGAAGAGCGAGGAGCAGATCCGCGAAGGAATTCTTAAGATCTGGCATGTGATGCAGGCCTGTGTCGAGCGGGGCATTCAGCAGGAAGGGATCTTGCCGGGCGGGCTGGAAGTGAAGCGCAGAGCCGCCGAGATGTACCGCACCCTGACTCAAAATGGCGATCTGATCAAAGACCCCTCCGAGATCTTCGACTGGGTCAGTCTATTCGCTTTGGCCGTCAATGAAGAGAACGCAGCCGGTGGAAGAGTTGTCACCGCTCCCACTAACGGCGCAGCCGGCATCATTCCCGCTGTCCTGCACTATTACCAGAAATTCATTCCGTCCTTTAGCGAAGAGGGCGTCATCACATTTTTCCTGACCGCTGCCGCAATCGGCATCCTGTACAAAGAAGGCGCTTCCTTGTCCGCTGCCGAAATGGGCTGCCAGGGCGAGGTCGGGGTCGCCACCTCGATGGCCGCCGGCGGCCTTGCAGCTGCATTGGGCGGTTCAAACGCACAGATTGAAAATGCCGCTGAGATTGGGATGGAGCACAACCTCGGACTGACCTGCGATCCGATCGCGGGACTCGTTCAGATCCCTTGCATCGAGCGCAACACTATGGGTGCTATCAAGGCCATTAATGCGATGAGGCTGGCTATGCACAACGATGGCGAGCACCGCGTCACCCTTGACCAGGTGATCGCCGCCATGCGGCAGACAGGCGAGGACATGCAGTCCAAGTACAAAGAGACCGCAGAAGGCGGCCTTGCTCTATTTGTCCCGGTCAATTTGCCTGAGTGTTGATCCAAAGAGTGTTCCCAAAAGATGCTTGAAGACTTTTGAGAACACTCACTGCCCTTTTTCTTTTGAACCTATCCTATGAAGTTTTTTTATCAGGACAGCTTCTTCCTGCCGCCCTGTTTTTTGCCGGTAAAATAGAGTAAAAAAATCCCCGTTGTCCTAATATTGCGAAGAACTCTTTCTCTTTTAAATTACTAATATTTAATGGAGAACGTAAAGTTTTAAAAATAGGTGGGTGGCATGGAATGGGAGAGCGGCAACGAGTTGCAAAAAGCAAGACAAGCATATCTTCCTTCTATCCCCCATCTTTTGAGAAGCCTCTCCGAAGTCCAGTTCTCGCCTAGTAACGAGAAGTCGGATTCTCAGGATAAAATCAAGGAGCTTTTCCCTCTTACATCAGGCCAGCCTTTCCTTCAGGGCCAACAAGGAGGATCGCGCACTTCCAAGCAGCTCATGGTAGGGGTTGTTCTTTCAGGCGGGCAGGCGGCAGGCGGGCACAATGTCATCATCGGGATCCACGACGCCTTAAAGCAATTGAACAAGCAATCCAGGATTTTTGGATTCATCGATGGCCCCGGAGGGATCGTCGCTGGAAAAAGTCGCGAGCTCACAGCGGAGATTCTAGCTCCTTACCGCAATACGGGCGGGTTTGACATGATCGGCTCAGGAAGAACCAAGATCGAAACGCAGGAGCAGCTAAATGCGTCGCTTGAAGTGGTGCAGAAGATGAAGCTCGACGGACTGGTCATCATCGGAGGGGATGATTCCAACACGAATGCCGCTGTCCTGGCCGAATACTTTTTGAAAAACGGCTGCTCTACAAAAGTCATCGGAGTTCCCAAAACGATCGACGGCGATCTCAAAAACGCTTATGTCGGAACTTCGTTCGGGTTCGACACTGCTTGTAAGATTTATTGTGAGATTATTGGAAATATCGCGCGCGACGCACAGTCCGCAAAGAAATATTACCACTTCATCAAGCTGATGGGGCGCTCAGCATCCCATATTGCCCTGGAATGTGCACTGGCCACGCGCCCCAATCTCGCCTTGATCGGGGAAGAGGTCGCAGCACTGAAAAAGACTCTGACTCAATTGACGCAAGAGATTGCAGACCTGATCTGCAAACGCGCCGAACTGGGCAAGCATTTTGGGGTAATCCTTATTCCAGAAGGACTTGTTGAATTCATCCCTGAGATGTCAGTCTTGATCAAGGAGCTTAACCAAATCCTCTTAAGTGACGCATCAGGAGACATTAGCCGGATCTCTTCCAAGCTCACTGCATCATCGCAGAGCTGCTTTTCTTCGCTGCCTGAAAGGATCCAGCAGCAGCTTCTTTTGAATCGCGACCCTCATGGCAACGTGCAGGTTTCCCTCATCGAGACGGAGCGTCTTTTAATGGAAATGGTGGGCAAAGAGTTGGAAAAACGGCAGAAAGAGGGGAAATGCGCCGTTAAGTATTTCCCCCTTCAGCACTTTTTAGGATACGAAGGAAGGGCTGGCTTTCCCTCGAACTTCGATTCCAATTACTGCTATGCGTTAGGCTTTACCGCCGCTCTGTTGATCGACGAAGGGGCGACAGGCTACATGGCCTCGGTAACCGATTTGACGAAACCTCCGCAGGAATGGGGGATTGGGGGAGTGCCGCTGACTGCTCTCATGCACGTCGAAATGCGCAAAGGCAAAGAGAAACCTGTCATCCAAAAAGCCCTTGTCGAATTGAATGGCAAACCCTTCGCTCGATTTCAGCGCCAGCGCGAGCAATGGAGGCTCCAGGATGAATATCGTTATCCCGGCCCGATCCAGTTTTTCGGCGCTCCCGAGCTTACAGATCAGGTGCCGATCACTCTCATTTTAGAAACATAAACTATAAATCATGCAATTATGGCCTACAGAGTTTCCCCTTTTGTAAAATCTCCCTCTACAGAAAACATGGGAGAGTTTCTATCTTCATCTTCCGATGTGAGCCGAAGAGACGATGTGGAAGAAACAAATGACGCTATTACTCCTTCAGAACTAGGATCCGCTGAGCAAACTCCTCCAGATAGAAAGAGCTCAAGTTCTGATGCGGATGACGATATCGGGAAGCCGCAACCTTTTAGCCTAAACCCATTGGCTAGAGTTCCTTATCCCGGCGCAATCCGCGTCTTCCCTCCTATTCATTCCAATGAATCTACAGATCGAAGCTCTTCCCCAGTTCCTGCGCTTTCACTAAGATCAATCCAGCCTATTCTTCCGCAGGAGAGTCCTCCGGAAGCCCCCAGAACAAGATCTGCTGCGGCTGATGAACAGACGGTCCCCGTGCATTCCCGAAGCCACAAGCAAAAAGCATCGTCCGATGCTTCCATCTCTCTTCCCTCGAGCCATCATCCTCGTCGAAGGACACCCTCCGAAGAGTCCTCTGTAAAATTGAGTAAGGAACAGCGCAGATTGCACTCTGAGCTAAAAGAGAGTCACGGAAACCTTCACAGGCTGATCAGACCTCTGGGAACGTCCAATGAAGACGTTCAGCCCTTGCGGCCGTCGCAAATAGCTTCCAGTGTTGAGTTTGCCGCTGAGGATTCTCTTCCATCTTCTTCGAGCAAGCAGCTAGGCCGGACAGTGTCAGCCTGGTCTCTTTCCCCCAGGAATTCCTCGATTGTCCAACCTGAGAGAGGGCATGCCTCTCCTCAAGTGAGTCGCAAGGATTCTTTACAGGCATTGAGAACCGATGGGGTAAAAAAAACAGGAAAGATCTCAGAAGATGTGGTGGTTGTTCGCAATCCTATTCATAGCATCTCATCATCGACTGCCGATACCGAGATCGTCTATTTGAATCCCCTGTTCAATGAGCCCCGCTTGGTACCCGATTATGTCATCAAGGCCTCCATGCCTTATGTTTCATGCATTCCGAACAAGATCTATTTCGACGAAGAGCGAGCGGAAAGAGAGATTTCCGATTGCATACATCGCTATGGCCCAAGAAGACATGTCATCATACAGACATTAATCGAGCTTCGCGACAGTTTGACTTCCATTCGACATAAAAACAGGTACGACAAAGTTCTTGCACTGGTTCTCGCGCGCCAGGGAAATGAGCGGTTTATTCTGCAGTATGTTAAAAATCTCACAGTCGATGCAGATCTATTTGCAGCAAAGGCGATTCAGGAATTTGACAAACAGAAACTAGAGCCTGATCAAATTGTCGACATCCTCTCTCGCATCACGCGTTGCGAATTACGCACGCAGCGAAGGGAAACATTGTTCAGGGAAACCTGTCTCTCTTCTTCTCTTTGCCGAGAATTGGGATGCAGTCTCTGGGGCAGAGACTTGAAGCGCCTGAGCGAGAGCCTCTCAACTAGAATCAGAGGCATCGATCTTTCCTTGATTTGTTTGGACCGTCTTAAGGTCATAGCAGCACTCAAAACCCGGATTCCCTCTTTTGATTCCATTGATCCCCAGGAACAGGAAGGGATCATCGACAGAGAGCTTGCCCACAATGCGGAGAGGTTCATCGCCTTTGCAAGAACTATCTTGCCTGAGATTTATGCGATGAGAACTCCGCCCGTTTTTTCTGAAATGATGATGAAGAGGAGAGAGCATATTGTTCGCTTTTTGGCTAAGTATCCATTGGAATCTAATGAAGATCCTGTTCAATTATCAAGGGTTTATATTTCTGAAATTTTCTGTCTGCGTATAATAAATCCGCTGATTTTGTCCTGCGGTGAATCAACTGACGCTAAAAAGGTTTTGATCAGCTTAACCAAAGTTGTCCAATGTTTGGCAAAAGAGACCCCTTTCGGGGCCGAAAAGTCGGATCCGATTTATGAAATGCTCAACCCTCTTTTCAGGGATTTTTTCTCTATGCATTGCGAATTCATCGATCAAAATTCCTTGAAAAAACCCTTGTGATAAAGAATGAGCAGGAAGTCTTTTATCAATCCCCATATCAAACCTTCCAAAAGAGGATTTAAAGACTTCCTTCTATGGAGGGTCGGCTATTTCGATGAGGAGAAGGACGACGCTAAGGGGCATGTTGATTTTTCTTTCCCTGCCTGCAGTCGGAAATTCGATCCGCAACTTCCTTCGGCGACTTGGATCAACCACAGCACTTTTCTAGTCCGCGCTGAGGGGATGAACATCCTCACCGATCCAATCTTTTCTAAGCGCTGTTCTCCTCTTCCTGTTTTAGGACCCAAACGGAGCCATCCTCCGGGCATTCCTTTATCCGAGCTGCCAAGAATTGATATCGTCTTATTGTCCCATGACCACTACGATCATCTCGACAAGCGTACTGTGCTTGAGTTGATGCGCTTAAATCCGCAGATCATCTGGTTTGTCCCCGTCGGGGTGAAAAAATGGTTCGACCAACAAGGTATCGCCCCAGTCTATGAACTGGGATGGTGGGATGACAGAGAGTTCTCCTTACCTTCTCGACCCAATGTGCGTGCCAAGCTGACAGCAGTCCCAGCCCAGCATTTCTCAGGAAGAAAAGGATTCGACATCAACTCTTCGCTTTGGCTCGGATGGGTCTTTGAGATCACACATTCTTCAGGATCTTTAAAACGATTCTATTTCGTCGGCGATACCGGCTATAATCCCTTCGATTTTAAAAAAATCAGAGAGAAGTTTGATTCTTTCGATCTCTGTATGATCCCTATAGGAGCGTACGAGCCCAAGGCATTCATGGGGCCTGTCCATGTCAATCCTGAAGAGGCTGTCCGCATCCATCAGGAGGTCGGCTCCAGGTTCAGCGTTGCGATGCATTGGAAGACATTCCGCCTATCCGATGAGCCGATGGAGCGCCCCCCTTACGACCTTTACCAGGCTCTAATAAAAGAAAAGATCGATCCCGCAGAATTTATCGTCGTGGAGCCGGGTCATGCATTCAATTGGTGAATCCTTTGGATCCCTTTGGGTCTTTTTTAGAGTGAAGTGGTTTTCTCTAAAAGAAGCCTGGGAAGTCCGCCGCCGCTTCCCTACATTTTCCACCTATGACAAGGCCTTTAAGAAAGCTTACCGCTTTCGAAACCCCTATAAAATTTGCAAGACCCACCTGATTCAAAAAGGGGAGAAAGAAGTCGACGTTTACGGAGAAACTCCTCTGCCTGTCTACGCAAGGATAGCAGAGGAATGCACTCTCAATCGAGATGACCTTCTCATTGAACTTGGATGCGGGCGGGGCAGGGGAGCATTTTTCTTGAGTCATCTTGCCGGTTGCAGGGTGGTAGGCATCGACTGGGTCCCGTTTTTCATTGGCACCGCCGACGCGATCTCCAAGTCCGCCACCCCTCACTTGCCAGTCGATTTCAGATGTGAAGAGATGCTCGCGGCTGATATGTCCCAAGCCAGCGCGGTCTACCTCTATGGAACTTGCCTCCCGGATGACCAAATCGAGGCTCTTGTTTGCTGTTTTGAGAAGCTCCCTCCCGCGACAAAGATCATCACGGTGAGTTATCCGTTGTGTGAATATAGTCTTAAATTCCGCACCCTTAAACAATTCACTGCCGCATTCCCTTGGGGAGAGGGGGAAGTCTTTTTAAATGCGCAATCTGCTATAAGCTGATTGAAAGAACAATTGAGAGAGGGCGCCGATGGGATCAAAAGAACTTGCGAAAAAAACTTGTACCCCTTGCGCTGCTGGGATCGCACCAATGAAAGGGGATGCCCTAAAGGAATGGGAACTACAGCTTGGAGAAGGGTGGGCGATCGTTGAAGAGCACCACTTGGAAAAGGAATACCGGTTTAAAAACTTTCTGCAGGCGCTTGAATTTACTAACGATATCGGCAAGATCGCTGAAGCAGAGGGTCATCACCCAGAGATCACCCTTTCCTGGGGTAAGGTAAAAGTGATGATTTGGACCCATAAGATAGGTGGCCTTGCAGCGAACGACTTCATTCTAGCTGCCAAGTGCGATACCGCCTATCTGATCCGACATGGAACTTAAAGGAGGCCTTTCATTTCCGCTTGCAAAAGTGCAAATGTCAGGAAAGGGTCGCGGCAGTTGACTTTGACAAGTTCCCCTTTGATGGGAACTTCGATATAGCCTCTGGCAAATCCCTGCTTGATCTCTTCTTTGGAAAAAGCGGGGTTTTGAACGATTGCTTCAGAGTATTCCTTACTTGTCTCGCCGGAATGGCTTACTTCTCCGCAAAACACCGGAACGAGGGTCATCAACGTCCCTGTATCAGGGGCCATCGTGCCCAACTGAGTGCATTTGGAAATTTGGTATCCAGTCTCTTCTTTTAATTCTCTGGCTGCAGCCTTTTCCAGCGACTCGCCTTCTTTTTTTTGACCGCGAGGAAGTTCGATTTCCCAGCTGCGTGTTGCATGGCGATAGTTGATATTCACGACGATTTTTTTTGTAGATAGAAGTGGAAGAATTGCGACCCCCGGAGCGCCGTCCAACCCGCTTTTCCACATCAAACGATCGTAGGTGCCATAGACGCCTGATGGAAAAATGACCGCGTCTCGCACCCATATCCAGTAATTGTCTTCAGCGACGACCCCTACAGAACTCCATTTCTCGGCGTCGAACTCCTGAACGCCTTTGGAAACAAGGCGAAGACGAGTCTGGTTCTCAATTTTGCGGATCTGTTCTGGATTGAGGGTAATCTCGATTTCTCCGTGCTGCCATTTTCCAAATGGGCCAAAGGTATCAGGGTGGTCTTTAACCAGTTCCAGATACCGGTTAAGGCACGTGGGGAGTTCTTTTTTTTGTTCTGCAGATGGCGGAGTTGTCTTTTTTTCTTCAGCAGAGGCGTAGGCAGACTGGGAAAGAGCTTGGAGCAGCAGACAGGTGAAAAAAAACGGGATCGCATTATTTTTTTTCAGCATAAAGCACCTCGTTGAGTGTAAGAGTAAAAAAATATGCATCTTCAACAAATTTCGTGCAAGTTGCTTTATGTGACAGGAGGTTCATTTGCTTATCTGACTGCCCTTTATGGGGCCAGCTTGTCCCTGATTTAGGGATGTTGCGAGTTGTTGATTATTAACAACTTGATGTTTTGCAGTTTGGGCTGAAAATAATTATTATTTGTTTAATTAACTGAATATCAATCTAATTAACTTGCGATTGTGTTTTTGGTGTATTTTGAAATTAATTGGAAAGTGCTATATTAAGAATAGAGGGGGAAGAGAAATCTTCTCTTCTCTGATGAGACTCACGACTGCCAGTAGCCTGCATAAGGGCATCGAAAGATGGTCTTATGTGAGCAGAAAGAAGGTTTGTCCCTTATGCGAATTGTGCCTAACCCTGCGGACGGTCAGGCGAATCGTCCAGGCATGATTAAGCGAGGGAGTTCTCAAGGTATCACGACCTCTCAGAGAGGTCTAAGACGATAGGTCGTGTTTCATTAACAGCCTATCATCCAATCGCTTGAGAAAACAAACGTTCTTGACCTTCCTCCCACATATTGCTTGCGACGGTAAGCAGATGAGAAAAGGGGGAAGGTTTTTTTTTGCCTGAAATTACCCTTCAGTTCTTAGCCTTTCCCTGAGCCTTTGAAAATATTCGATCCTTTTGCTCATCTCCCTTTCGAATCCGTATTCTTTGGGATGGTAAAACTCCAACCTTCCCAACTCTTCAGGAAAGTAATCCTGCCCTGAGAAGGCCAAGGGGGTGTCGTGATCGTATTGGTATCCTTTACTATAGCCCATCTCCTTCATCAGTTTCGTTGGCGCATTGAGGATCGTCTTTGGAGGAGAGAGCTGAGATGTTTTTTTTGCGGTCTCTTTCGCGTTAGCAAAGGCAGTGTAAATTGCATTGCTTTTAGGGCTGAGAGCCAGGTAGACGACTGCTTGCGCTAAAGCGAGCTCCCCTTCGGGATGCCCCAGCTGGTCAAACGCCCTCCAGGCATCGAGCGCGATGCTGAGGGCCTGAGGATCGGCAAGGCCGATGTCCTCAGTCGCCATTCGGACAATCCTGCGTGCGAGAAATTGGGGGTCTTCTCCCCCTTCGAGCATCCGCGCAAACCAATAGAGAGCCGCGTCGGGATCGGATCCCCGCACAGCCTTATGCAATGCGGAAATCAAATTAAAGTGCCCTTCAGAATGCTTGTCATACAGAGCGCTTCTTCTCTGGACGAGCGCCTGCAACCTGATGTCGTCTATCGTCTCCGAACGGACAGAGCCGTGGATGATATTTTCAATCATGTTAAGAAGATGGCGGGCGTCCCCTTGCGCAAAGGCAGCAAGCTGGACTCTGGCCTCCGGAGTGAGGTTGAGGGGTTGGATTTTAGACTCGAAACGGGCGATGATTTTTTCCAGCCCATCCAACTCCAAAGATTTGACGGGAAGAACACGCAGGCGCGAGAGAAGAGCGTCGTTCAGGGCGAAGGAGGGATTTTCTGTGGTCGCTCCGATCAGAACGATCGTCCCTTTTTCCATGAAAGGAAGGAAAATGTCCTGCTGGGCTTTGTTGAATCGATGGATCTCGTCGACGAAGATGATCGCCTGCTGGGAAAGCAGGGGTTGATCCTCGATCTCGCTGATGATCTTCTTGAGGTCGCTCGATCCGCTGAAGATCGCGCTCAATGTTATAAACCTGCCATGAAATGCTTTGGCGTAAAGGCGGGCCAAAGTGGTCTTGCCGCATCCAGGGGGACCCCAAAGGAGAATCGACAACGGCCGGCCATTTTTGACGATGTTGGAAAGAAATCCACCCTCTCCGATAAGGTGGTCTTGCCCCACGATCTCTTCCAAGGAAGAAGGGCGCAGTTTTTCTGCCAGTGGAATGTTCATGATTACCTATAGAATGATGAATCGATTCTACCAGCAATACCCAATTATTGCGAGACGCCCCATCAGAAAAATCAACTTATTTTTTACTTTTTGGGGCGCTGGTTGGTAATTGCCCAGTGGGGCTTCCGCTTGCTGTGGATGGCAAGCGGGATGGCGATCATCACGAATAGCCCAATCGCAAGCAGCAGGCCGTAGACAGTGGTGTTTCCCACTTTCATGTTCGTCGGGGGAACGAAACAAAGAGCGATCGCGAAACAGGATGACAGAATGCCCATGCTGCTGAAAACCCAGATCCCTTTCATCTTGAAAGGAACCCTGTAAGCTCTTGGGACGCTGGGTTTGGAATAGCGGAGTTTAATAGCGGTGATGAACATCAGGATGTACATGACCAGATAGCTCTGGGCGCTTAAGGCAGTCAGCATCCAGAAGGCGGAACTCACTTGAGGCATATAGAGAAAGACCAGGGATGTGATCGACATCAGAGCGGCCTGGAAAAGGAGCAGGCGGGTCGGAACGTCATGCTTATTGAGTTTATGAAAGAAAGGAGGGAGATTGCCGTGCAGAGAAGTCGCATAAAGACCTCTGACAGGTCCGATGATCCAGGAGTTGACCTCCGCGATCGCTCCAATGATCAGCAAAATGGCCATGACAGGAAGGATCCAGGTCAGGTTGTAATGTTCGAAGAAGGCCTTAAACGCTTCCATAAGTCCTGCGACCAGGCTGATCTCATTTTTCGGAATAACCACGGCGATGGCAAGAGAGCCGAGCATAAAGACCGTGAAGGTGATGACTGCGCCCAGAATGATGGCGCGGGGATAGTTCTTTTGAGGGTTCTGCACGTCGCTTGCATAAGCGGCCGAGACCTCAAGACCGGCAAAGGCCAAAAATAGTCCCGCCAGAAAGACGAGGTTGCTAACATCGCTAAATGAAGGAATCAAGGCGTCCCAGCTGATGGGAGTTTGGACGATGTTTCCCCCTGCAATCCAGGAAATGCCTAAGAATATGATGAAAAGACCAGGCAGAATCGTCCCGACGATCACTCCGATGGTGCTAAACCAGCCAGATGTTTTAATCCCCAGATAATTGAGCCAGGTCATTCCCCAAAAGCCCACCAAAATGACAGAGAGGACAAAGAACTTGTTTTGCGCAAGAGAGGGGGAAATCAGATAGGCCATTGTGACGGCAATGAAGGACATGATCACGGGATACCAGGCGACGTTATGCACCCACTGCATCCAAATGGCCATGAAGCCCCAGCGGTCCCCAAGCCCTTCGCGGACCCAAATGTAGATCCCTCCCGATTTCGGCCAGCCTGTGGCCAGCTCCGCTGAAATCAACGCGCACGGAATAAGGAAGAACAGGGCCACTAAGAAAAAGAAGAAAATCGCGGCAAGTCCGAATTCAGCGACGAGGGGAAGGTTGCGGAGGCTGGCCATGATCGAAACGTTCATCATAGCCAGAACGAAGATGCTCAACACTCTTCTTGGTTTATCGTGGGGTGCTTGCATGAGGGTACTCTCGCTAATTTGATTCCATATTCTTAACTATTAAATAATTCCGCCTATATTAAAAAGGCTTTTTTTGTGATAGACTTGTTCTGCTATTTCTGCAAGTTGGTTAATTTCAGATGCTATAATTAATGTTGTTGTTTCCTTTGAAAATTGATTTATTATTTAATGTAAATTGTGTAAATTAATTATAAGAGGCAGTGAGAGGCGGTAGCTTTATTGCCCTTCACAGCATCCAAATCAAGATGGAGGAACACTTATGAAACAGCCTAAAAAACCCCTGCAGCCAGCTACAATCATTACCCCTAATCCTGACAAGATCCAGCAGCCCCAGCAAAAACCTGTTCAGCATCCGCATCATCCTAGCAAGAAGGAACAACAGCGTTAATCGACGCTGACCCAGTCCTATTTCAAGAGGGTATCGGCCTATCAGTCAGGTCGGAGCGGGAGCGGTTTATATATTTCTTCGAAAGATTAGCTCCCTCTCGCGCAGCCTGGTTTGCCGGTACTTTCTTTTCTCTTGGTATTTTCAACTATGACAGCAGCCAACTACCAATTGTCATCGCTGCCAATTAAGCTGGATCGAGTTCGTCCTGGTGTTGGGAGAGCCAATCGATGATCGCGTCTGATTCGTAAAGAGCCTGGCCGTCGATCACAAGGCAGGGAACCTGCATCCTTCCGCCAATCCTTTTTAATTCCGCTTTTGCCTGGGGATCATTTTCAAGATTCTTCATTGGAATCGTCTTATGGATCTTGTTTAGGTAGCGGAGTACTTTTTGGGAATAGGGACAGTAACTTGTGTAATACAGGACCAGGACATGTCTTTCTTGGACAGCGCAATACCTGGCCGGCCCATAGGGGTCTACCCTTGGAGTGTTCACCTGCGGGGTGGAAACGGGCGAGGCCGCTAATAGCATCAAGGCCAAGGCAGTCTGGATCATAGCTCACTCCTTACTCTTCTTAATATAATTCTAATCCAAAATTTGAATCTAAAGCAACCAGAGTCTGGAAACTGAAAAGGCCGCCGAGCTTAACAACCCTTGAAGTTTATAAGCAAAAAAGATTAGGATAACCACTTAGCCATCATCCTTCCCACTCTAATAAATTGGAATTGAGGTGATAGGAACGCCTGGGATGGGGCTATTTCACATGGAGGTGTCTTTATGAAGCTTAGGCTTGCAAACCGTATCGTCATTGGGCTTTCATTGATTTCTACATTGTTGATCAATCCGAACTTAACAGCTGGAGAACCATCTATGCAATTTAGCGAACCGACAAAGGCGATGGCATTTGAAGAAGGGAAGACCTATCTCGCTGTCATCCACACATCAAAGGGAGATATTACCTGCGAGTTGAATTCAAAAGAAGCTCCCCTGTCGGCGACAAATTTCATTATGCTGGCCCAGGGCGGGTTTTACAATGGATTGACCTTCCATCGCGTCGTGCCTAACTTTGTCGTCCAGGGCGGAGACCCTGAAGGGACAGGACGCGGCGGGCCTGGCTATACCGTCCCCGCTGAAATTAAATTGGCTCATCAGCAAGGTGCTTTGGCATGGGCGCGCCTCTCTGATAATGTTAATCCGAAGAAGCGTTCTAGCGGTTCGCAATTCTACATCACTCTCGAGAAGATCCCTTATCTCGATGGCGAATATACCGTGTTCGGCCAGACTATTAGCGGGATGGACGTCGTGAAGAAGATCGAACAGGGCGATGTCATCAAATCCGTCGACATTGTTATTAAATAGCTTTTCAGGATGTGTCCGCCGACCTGCTTTTATATTGCAAAGCCTGGCGGACATATCCTTCTCTTCTTTTGTATTTATTGTCTTATTGAGTGAAGTTTTAGTGGGATTCTTTTCGGTTAATAATTTCGAAATCCTAAAATAAATCACCTCAACATTTGTTCTAAGCTATTCATTTTCAAAGATTGGCATCTTATTGCGTTAGCGAGTGTTAAAAAATATTTTCAATGAAAATGTCGTTTTATATATATTCAAAATTACCACTGAATAAAATTTCGATTCAATTAGTTGCTCAGTGGTAACTAGGAGAGTGTCAGATGATATCGCAGCCCAGAAAAATGAGAATTAGACCAACATTTAAAAATCCATTGTCAGAAAAATTAAGAGAGAAACACGAGAATTCATTCATTAAGACTCAAAATTACAAATCCGCACAAAAAAATCGCAATTTCCCGAAATCATAGGAAACATTCAGATTATCTTTGTCTGGATATATTCCGCGGAATAGAGAGGGGAATTTAAAGCATCATTCCTTCCGCTACTATCGCTTGAATCTGGCTAATTAGGATAGGCAAGATGTTTTAATTCAATTTCCCTCTCCATATTTTCAACACACCTAGTAAGATTTGATTCGATTTCACGTTGAATGATTAGTTAGAACCCACCTTTTTTAGTTAATTTAATCCTTCTTTTATTGAATTTTTGTCTTTTTTTGATCTCTGAAATCTAAAATTAAAAAATTTTTTTATGGGGTGTGTAATCAGATCAAAATCGCCCTCACAATGCATTCTGAGCTGTTTTTTAATCTGTTTGAATAATTTGAAAACCCAATCAATTATAAAAATTTTTTTTAAAATAAATAGTCTTTATTATATATTGAGAATTGTAGGAGATATGAATGGATAGAAGGCCCTCCGCAAGGAAAAGGCCAAACCTGATGATCCTACGTATCCAAACAAGGAGGATATATGGCTAAGAAAAGAAAAACAGCTCGTAAAACTGCTCGTAAAACTGCTCGCAAAACTGCTAGAAAAACAAAATCTCGCAAAACTGCTCGCAGAACAAAAAGAGCAAAAGCTCGCGCATAGTAGCCCCTGAAGACTAAATAGGCTACGACGCTAGTGGTGCCTAATACCATCGTAATAGTTATCGAGCAAGCGCAGGGCTTGCTCGATTTTTTTTTAAGTGGTTCTGCTCAAAGATGATGGTGCTTTAAGCAGCATTAGCTTTTGTCTTTTTTTTAAAACTGCCTTCCATCGCAATTTCCTCAGCTTCTTTTCTCGGGCTGGGTATTTCTCTTTTCTGAAGCTCTTCGGGCAGTTTGCTGGCCGGAGCTCGTTTCCCAATCGCGACGAGCGCCTCGACCTGATAGTCGTCCGGGATGTTCAAATCCTTTCTCGCTTTCTCATAGTCAAACCCTTCCATTCCGTGAACGACGAGTCCTCTTCCTGCTCCTTCAAGAGCGAGCGCCATCCAGGCCGCACCTGCATCGAAGCTGTGGGTTCTGCATGGTTTGTTATTATGTTCGAAGTTTTTTCCCGAGATCACTAGAACAAGGGCTCCCGCATTCTTTGTCCAGCCCTGGTTAAATTCAATCATCAGATTAAAAAAGAGAGGCCATGAGGCTGTATTCTTTCTGGCATAGAGAAAGCGCCAGGGTTGGTTGTTGTAAGAGGAGGGAGCCCATCTGGCAGCTTCGAATAGGGGAATCAATTCGCTTTCGGTCAATTCCTCTCCTGTCATGGAGCGAGGAGACCACCGGTTCAGGATTAGAGGGTGGACAGAGTGTTTGTTCGGACGGACTTTCTGTACTTCATCTTTAAATGGGTGGTCCATAATTATCTCCGTGAGAATGGGATGTGTTCTTTATTCATGATCATATATATCCACTGGGACATGATTACGCCGATTGCGACACCTGCGACGATATCGCTTAAATAATGAAAAGTCAACACGACCCTTGACTGCGCCAAACCTAAGGCGAGAATCATCCATAGAAGAGGTCTTTTCGGATAGAAACAGGCAAATGCTCCGCAGATCGCCCCGATCGTGCAAGCATGTCCAGACGGAAATGACTTGAAGGCGTTGGCCAAAGAGAAAAAAGTAAAACCGAATACTCCATTCGAGAAAAGCAATTCCGGCCGGGCTCTCCCGAGCAGGCATTTGATGATCTCGACCAGAAAATTGGTGAGGGGGACGCTCATGAGTATGAGAAGGCATCGGTTCGCCCAGATTTGCTTATTCCAAATGAAGCGAAAGGCGAAGAATAAGATCGGCCAAACAAAGTACTGGTATTTCGGATCGATTATGTCGGTGACAACCCGCTCAACGGGGCTCAACGGAGAAGACAAGTGTTCAAAATGCTTAGCCAGAGGAATATCAGCAAATAGATAACTCACGATGCAGACGCATGTCGTCGAAATGAGGGTAGCTGTAAGATGCCGTATATAAAATGGTGCTCGAAATCTTTTCGCAGACCGCATTATTATTCCTGTCTTGGATGAATTGAATTTAGTTTTACAGATTCAATTTTTAAGTTGCACTGAGTATTTTACCGATGAGATTATATTTAGTCCGCCATGGGCGCACAAAATGGAACAAGGAACAAAGGATCCAGGGCTCTATCGATGAGCCATTGGATGAAGAGGGCAGGACTCAGGCTAATAGGCTGGGCGAACGTCTTCAACACATCGATTTCAGCATGATCTATTCTTCCCCCATGCGAAGGGCGCATGAGACGGCTTTGATCTTGAACCGTTATCTGCAAAAAGAAGTTGCTCTGGAACCGGCATTGCGGGAGGCGACATATGGCGCTGCCGAGGGCCTCACAAGGACTGAGTACCACCAGCTCTATGCTGAAGGCATCGCGGCGGCACTCGCTTTGGAGCGCCGTGAAAGGTTCCAGTATCGGATTGTCCCTGATGGGGAGTGTCCAGCGGACGTCTGCTGTCGGACAATTCCGTTCTTGACCCGACTTGCCGATCGCTGGTCAGGTCAGAATCTTCTTATCGTCTGTCATGGAGAAGTGATCAGATCTGCCCTGGTCTTCCTGTTTGAATTGAATGAAGCTCAAGCTGCGGCAGAGAGTGCTGGGTATTCTATTGATAATACTGGGTATGCCGTATTAGAATTCGATGGCAGTGTCTTTACAATGAAAGAAAGCCAAGGGGTCTCAAGAACACGTCATGACTACTCCTTTAATAAATAGAGCTGCTACCTCGTCTGATCCAATTCCGTCAGGCAACCCTATGCCTGAATTATCTTCCCTCTCTTTCCCGGTAGATGAACTGTTGAGCAAGCCTGAAGCCAAGAGCGCATCTGAGCCGCCCTCTTTAGAAGCTCCTTTGTCTGTAGCGGGGAGCCTGGTCGCCGCTGTTCTGATCTTAAAGGATCGATTCTACTCCGATGCTGTAGCCAACAGACTGGAGCCTTTTTTCAATGAGACGATCGATTTCCTAGAGGAGAAGCGGCGGCAGTCAGAGCCAAATTATGTCAGTTTCCTCACAAAGGCAACTTCAGAGTTTTCGCTTAAGTTTCCATCTGAGTTGTTCGATCCCGATAGCCTGCTCGAAGAATATCTGAATTTCGCGATGAAGAGGATGAATGGAAAGAATGCGGTGCGGCGCTTTCACATAAATGACCAAATGCACCTCGAATCCCTTACTCCAGAAGAGCTAAAAGTACACATCGACAGAATGACCCTCTCCTTGAAAGACGCTGTGAAAATCGATTTCAATAGCAGGGAGTTAGACGAAGGAGAATTGAAGCTAAAGATTGAAAAAGAACTCGATAAGTTTTATCAGGGACTTATGTGGGCAGATGCATGCATGATGGCGCTCGAAGTGTCCAGGTCTAAGGCAGTGATTCTCAGTTGGAAAGCGGATGATTGGAAAAAAGGCTTTTGCGAAGCTGTCGAGACAAAATTTCAAAGAAAACTGGAACCTGTGACACGGACTGACATCGGGTGTTATATCGATCGGCTTTTAGCTGCCAGGGAAGCACTTTTAGCTTCCGGGAATAAATAGGGAGAAATATGAAGATTGCGGTCATTGGATGTGGGGTGATGGGTAGCGCTTTTGCGAGACATTTTGCAAAAAAGAACACTGTAATTCTGTGCGATCGCGATAAAGAGAAGACCTTGTCCCTTGCGAAGGAGATTGGAGGGAGCTATGAGGAAAAGCCTGATCGGGCTGCCATGGAGGCGGAAGTGGTCCTTCTTGCCGTCAAACCCAAAGATTTACCCTCCGCAGCCCAGGAATTGGCGCCCGCATTCCAGAATAAGAAAATCCTGATCAGCATTCTCGCAGGAACCCCTGTTGCAGTCCTCAAGAGCCATTTTCCTCATGCCTTAGTTCTCCGTACCATGCCGAACCTTGGGATGATCTGCGGGGAAGGGGTTATCGGGCTTGTCGACGATCCCAATATGGGAGCTGACGGGAAGAACACGATTGATTCTCTGATGGAGGGGGTGGGCCTCTGCCTGTGGATGCCAGAGAACAAAGTGGACGCGGTAACGGCCCTTAGCGGCTCAGGGATCGGCTTTGTCCTCGTCATGATCGAAGCGATGATCGACGGAGGGGTGCATCTTGGGTTTACCTCTATTGAGTCGCGGGAGATTGTTCTGAAGACGATGGAAGGAGCCGTGGCCCTGATGAGAGAATCCGGCAAGCACCCGGCAGAACTGAAACTTCAAATCTCTTCGCCTGGGGGAACCACCATTGCCGGGTTGAAAGTGATGGAAGAAACGGGCGTTCGGTCAGGAATTATCAAGACGTTGGTCGCCAGCTATGAAAAAGCAGTGCACATGATGAAAGGGCACGAGAAGTAATTATTCTTGCATTGTATTAATTTAAGATTAGCCAACTTACGCTCCTTAGCACCGCGGGAGCTTTTCCGTCGGGTGAAACAGTAGGAACTTTAGAAACCTAGGACCATTTAATTTCTATTAAATCTCTTCTTAAAGTTTTTTGTTGTCGATGATACAATAAAGATAGAGAGAGGGGAGACCAATGCGCATTAAGATCGTGGACGAGCCGGTCCGTCACAATGTAGAACTGTTTCTGGACATTCTACGCCGCGTCAAAGAAAAACAAGTTCCAAAAACGTTGCCTCCAGAGAAGGTTTTCAGAGCTTGGCTCCATAGGGAAACAGGCCAGTTCTTCTTTGATGAAATCATGAAAGAATCCCTCGCCTTGGGAAAGAAAGAGTGGAAGCCAATCTCTTTCAGCTACCGCTATGACCCCGTCAGCGGGGAGATCCAGTTCTTGCTGGAAGAGTCGGACACCAAAGAAGCCGGCTTCAATGCCCAGGATCTTGCCCCCGTCGCCTATAGGATCCTGCGCGAAACGATGAAGACCTTCAATGAGATAAGCACTAAATTGAAAGGGCCCAGCGACCTCGAGACCAAAATCTCAGTACTTGCCAAGCTCAATATCGAAGCTGAAGTGTCTCATGCCGATCGCAGTGTTCTTATCGACACCTGGCACCATGCTGATCGGATGCAGGCCGAGTCGCTTCTGATAGAGAAGCCCGTGGGAACTTACCTGTTCCGCAAAGACTCCTTTGCAGATATTCTCGAAGAGCAACTGGAGCATCAGCACGGGTGCAAGGTCAAGTGTTTCACTTTGACCTATTCTAAAGGAAATCGTCAGATTTGCGACTGTACGCTGGTACACGTGGGCGGCGCGTGGCAGATTTACAACGACGATCCATCTTTGGAACAGAAAAAATTCGCAGACTTGGAAGACCTCATCGCTTCTCTCAGAAGCGATCTTAAGTATCCATTATATCATTAGCCTTCAGGCCTTCGCCATCCGGAAGTTCAAGCGGGAGAGAGTTTTTTCATAGTTTCTCACTGCAATTGGCTTTTGGGCGCCGGGAAGCACATAGGGTAATGCTACGGTACTCGAGCTGGGTCTAGCATTTTCCAGAGGAAACACTTTCCTGTAGATCTTTTTGACCGGCTTTGGAATGCAATTTTCGATGGAAAAGTTCCATCCTTCCGAGTCCATAAATCCACAGTGCAGGTAATAGCGGACAAAAGAGAGCCCGCTTCCGATCATAAGGAGTGCAAAAGGAATCAGGAAAGGACAGGAAAAGCATCCGACGATCAGGCCGGCAATTGTAAGAGCCAGCGCCACAAGACCAATGATGTGGATCATCAATTTCTTTTGCGATTGGATTCTAATGTCCTTAAAAATCGATTCCGCTTTTCTCATCGCTTCTTCTTTTTTGTCTGCTTGAGGACTCTGAAGATTCTGAATGATCTGAGGAACAGATTCCTCAATCTTATTTGCCAGCCAGGGATGGACTCTACGGATCAGATTGTTTTTATATCTTTGGAGGTTAGCTTGTGTGATGAGGTGGATCCGCTCTTCCTTTTCCTGGGAAGTTTTACCCTCGAGCTGCTTTTCGACGTAGTCTCTTATTTTTTTCTCTTTTTTAGGAGAGATTTGAAAGTAGTTTTCGTGCAGTTTGGTCAGCTGGGACAAGTAAACTTTTTCCTCGATGGATTTGAGAACCGTTTCGGAAAATGGGGTAATATCGGTCTGAGATAAATCATTTTTTTCCAAAAAGGATTGAATCTCATTTTGTATTTCAGGCGGGAGCTGTCGCTTTGAAATTTCTCTTAAGGACTTTGAAATCTTTAATTGCCTTTGAGCAGGGTCCTTCTCCTCGATTGACTCTTTAAGTCCCTTAAAGTCAAATGGATACTCCTCATTGTAGAACTTTATTGTTCGATATAGGCCGATTGATTCCAGCACGGTTTCAACAGCGCACAAACCAAGTCCCAAACCTGCGACCGTGAATGGAATAGGCGCTGTTATAGTGAGAATCTTGTCTTTGAGAATCTTGAAAAAAACGCCTGCGGAGAGCACATACCAGGCGATTTGCAAGAGGGCATTGCTGACGCTAAAGGGGACTTGGGCTATTCTGAGGCTGTTCTCTACAATCCCTTCCTGATCTCCGATCTGATAGGCCCTGTAGGTGGCCTTTATTCCATCATAAAGCTCTCCAGGGGCATAAAATAGATTTGTAATTCCGGGGACGTTGGTATAGCCAGGTCCTAAATATAGTTTCGAGGCTAAAGTGGAAATTTTACTTGTACTTTCAGATGTTGCAGTGGAAGTGGAAATTTGAGTTAATGGTGTTAAATTGTTTGTTCGACTGCTTGAGTTAATTACTGTCATAGTTTATTGTTAATTCTGATTTTGTCGTGTTTATTTTGCTCTTTGTTCGCATATTATTCAATATAGAATCATTTGTTGCTTAATTGTATTTAATGTTTCCAAAAATTCCCAGATATGAAAAAAAAGATATTTTTTGGTATACAATGCCGCCTATGTTCAACTATTGTCTTCACTCTATACCCAAACAACTTCAGAACTTAGGTTTGGGCACCGCTTTGGCGCATCCGAATACCTAAGTTCTGAAGTTGTTTGGGTATAGCCTTTGGCAACTCTATGAAAGCGCTATTAATCCTGGAGAAATAAAGATGAAAAACAAATGGATTCTCTCTTCCCTCATTCCTATTTTAACTGCTGCATCCTCCTATGCAATTGCACAGGATTCTTCTCCTCAAATGCAAAAAATCAAACCCGCTTCTACAGATTTTATCGCCAAAGAATACTCATATCTATACGGCATGCCTGGATTTTCAGACGCCTTGCTGAAGATGCATTTTCAGCTCTATCAAGGATATGTCAAGAACACGAACCTGCTTCTAAATCGCTTAAGGGAGCTGGAGATGCAGGACAAGGATCAGACTTATGATTATGGCGCCTTGAAACGCAGACTGGGCTGGGAGTGGGACGGGATGCGCCTTCATGAGCTTTATTTTGAAAACCTGGGAGGGCATGATCCTCTGGATAAGTCAGACCCGCTTTTTCTTAGGATCGTCAAAGATTTCGGTTCCTATGACAACTGGAAAAAAAACTTCATTTCCACGGGTCTTATCCGAGGCATCGGCTGGGTTATTCTTTATCGCGATCCACTTTCAGGGCGGCTCTTCAATACATGGATCAATGAGCACGATCTAGGCCATCTGGCAGGAGGAGAGCCTATCCTTGTGATGGACGTGTTTGAACACGCCTACATTACGCAATATGGGCTGGACAGGGGCAAGTACATCGGCGCGTTCTTCGATAATATTCATTGGGGCAAAGTCTCAGGACGGTATAATGAGGTCCCTAAGAATAAAACGATGCAATAGCTGTCATGTCGAAATTCCCTCCTTCGATCCCCCTTCCAGAAAGCGTCAGTGAGACCCGTATCCAGCGGCGTAGGCAAATGATGGTCACGGCAAGACGGGGGATTATGCTCCGTAGCGTGATCATCATCGCCGAAATCTTGGGTTTTGTCTTCCTTAACAGCTCTGCCTTGCTGCTCGATGCTCTTTCGAGCCTCTTCGACATCGCCTCCAGCTTGTTTCTCATTTTTTGCATCCGCTTTGCCGATAAGCCCCCAGACCGGAATCATCCTTTCGGACATGGGCGGTTTGAGCCGATCGCCGGGCTGCAGCTGGGCCTGCTTTTGGCTGTTCTCGGAGGAGTTATGCTGGTCCAACAGCTCGCCGCGATCTCCTCTGAAACGGAAGCTAGAGTGATTCAGCCCTTGACCTGGCTGATCCCGCTGGGCGCTGTCATTCTTCTCGAAATCTCCTATCAGCACATGAAGCGCACCGCCAGGCGCCAGCATAGCCCCGCACTGCTTGCCGATGCTGTTCATTATCGGATCGATGGCATCAATAGCCTTTTTGCGACGATCGCCCTGCTTTTCGCGGCCTATTTTCCTCAGTACAGCAACCTCTGCGACCATTTAGGCGCCGTCGTCATTGCATTGCTCATGGTCGGAATTGGAAGCTACGCGGCGAAGAACAATTTGAACCAATTGCTAGACCGCGTCCCACCTTCCGACTATTTTGACAAGGTCCAAACGGCTGCGATGCGCGTCGAAGGAGTCCTGGCTACAGAAAAAGTGCGCATTCAGCTATATGGGCCTGACGCTCACGTGAGTATTGATATTGAGGTTTCTCCCCATTTATCAGTCGAACTTGCGCATGAACTTACTCAGAAAGTGCGGGCTGAAATTCAAAAAGAATGGCCTGCGGTCCGCGATGTGATCGTCCATGTCGAACCCTACTATCCAGGTGATCATTGATTCAGACAGCTTTGCAGCTCATCCTCGTCATCACTTCCGATTGGGAGTCCCATCGAGGTGAAATGCACCTTTTTGAAAGAGAATCGATCGAGCAGCCCTTTGTTTCCTGCGGGCCGGCCATTCCTGTCGTCGTCGGACAACGGGGAATTGCCTGGGGATTGGGAGTGCACAGTGTTCCTGATGACCTTTCTTTTGAAAGGATAAAGCGGGAAGGAGATAGAAAGGCCCCCGCCGGGATATTCCGTTTAGGGCCTATCTTTATCGACAGCCGGTTTCCTCTATCTAAAGAGTTCCGTATGCCGACCGTCATCGTGGATGAATATTGGGAGGCGATCGATGATCCAGAGTCACGATTCTATAACCAGTTGCTCAATGCCTCCTCCATTGAGGTGAAGGATTGGAGAAGCAGCGAGATCATGCACAGGGACGACGAACTATACCGCTTTGGACTTGTGATCCAGCATAATTCTGATCCTGCCATTCCCGGCGGAGGTTCCTGCATTTTTATGCATAGCTGGCGAGGGAATGAAAAAGGATCATACGGTTGCACCGCCCTCGATAGTTCTTCCCTGCTCGGGGTCTTATCCTGGCTCGACCCCAGGAAAGCCCCCTTGATCGTTCAGCTTCCGTTCAAGGAGTTCAGAATCAGAGCAGGGGAGTGGAACCTCCCCGCTTTGAATTCTTCTAATTAACGACGGAGAAATTCTTGGGTAAGCGCGGCGTACCTTGAACGCATGGCATCCAGCTTATCATCGATATCTTTTACAACGAGATGTTCGGAAAGAGTTTCACAGATTTTTCGAATCCCGTTTGACACTTCTACTTCTTCCTCTGAGAGCTTTTCAATCTTGCTCTTGAGCTCATCTGTTCTCTTTTTATCCAGTTTTTGTCCTTTCTCGATTGCAGCAGAGTCTATGCGTAACGACAGGTTAAGGGTGATCAAACTGTTCTCCAACTCTCCATATTTTTTCTTCAGTGAAAGCAGATCTTGATTAAGCCCAGTTCTTTTTTTTTCCATTTCCGCTTTTTTTTGCTTGATAACGACTTTATCTCCCTTTCCTTTGGATAACTTATTTGCGAGTGTCAAAATGCTGGTAGTCAGAGTTTGGATCTGCGAACTGATCTGTTCCATTTCATTCGCAACCATTTCCTCTTGCTGATGGAGAAGATCGATTTCTAATTTTCTTGCAGGAAAGTTGGCGAGTTTACTCCGCATCGCCTGCTCAGATTGGATTCGTTCAAGCGTGGCGAAGCAGCTTTGTTTCTCCGTTTCGATCTCTTTGCTTCTTTGTAGTAAGGAACGAAATTCTAACATTGCTCTTCTGGTCTGCTCTTTTGGAAGAGAGAGCAAGCCGAAGATTTTTTCGCTAAATTCCATCGGGCTAATCGAGCCAGAGCCGCTCTCCGTTTCTTTTACAAGAGGTAACTTGGTGCGCTCTTGGTCAATTACTTGTTTTACAACGGGGACGCTATTTCCCAGCGCCGGAGCCTCGGGAAAAGCGGTATCTAAGAAATGCTCCATTTCAGAGCGGGGAGCTCTTTGGAGAGTTTCCCGGGCAGCCCCATACATAAAGGAACGTTTATCCATCGCCTCAGTTAGATGGTTCTCGATAGCGAGTTTAAATAGTTTGATCTGCTCCACAAGCTTGTCGTTTGAAAGTTTATCCGGCGAAGTTTGGAAGTCCAGTGTTGAAGTGAGAGTAGAAGGGGCGGAATATAGAGGTAAATGAATGCGCGAACAGACATCATAAGATGTTCCAGTAGCCATAATAGACCTGATTCTTGTTAAATTTTGTATCTTCTATTCCGATACTTAGAAATATACCGGAGCAGTGATGGGACAGTAGAATAGTCAATGAGACGATTTGTTGGAAACATGCGCCGCTACGCTCTACTCGATCAGCGGCGCTGAAGCAAGTTCTGTAGTTTGGGTATATTTACTGGAGCTTGCGAGTTCTTCTGATTTTGAGGGCGACCACGATCAAGACAGCCAGACTTGCCAGGCTTAGGAAGCCGGCGGGGATAAAGTGGAGGGTCTTTGCAAAACGGTAAGTGAAAATTCCGTCGAGCATAAAAGTCAGGACCAGAGCGAGGTATTGTGCTGCGATCTTTCCTTTGGAGATGAAATAAGCGGAAATCAGCAAGGCGATTCCAAAACTTCCCCCTGAGATCAACGAGGCATGCGATCCTCCTTTGACGAATCCCATGATTCCTCCTAGAACGATCAATAACCCATAGACAAAGACGATCGTTGCCGTGACTTTCATTCCAAAAACTCCTTATACAGTTAGGCGCAGGATCGATCCGGCGCCTTTCAATTTAAACTATAAAGAGTATAGGCAAGGCGGGGATTTGCATGCCACAACAATATAAGTATTTAATTGTTAGGCTTTTATGATTCAATATAGACCCTTCTTTACCTTGACTTGGAGAGAGTTAAAAAGTATAATGGATACATGTAAATCCAAAAGGGCATTTCATGCAGCCGGCACGAAGAGTATATAATTGGGCCTGTCAAAAAGCCTATTCTCCCTTTGCCCCATTGTGGCTGGCATTTATTTTTTTACTTGAGATGTTCCTGTTTTTGCCGATGGACGCTCTTCTGATGCTTTTTTGCATGCACAATCCCGAGCGGCGCTACATTTACGCACTGGTCGCCACTCTTTCATCTATCGTCATCGGACTCATTGGGTACGGCATCGGCTATCTGCTGTGGGACAGCGTCGGCGATTTTGTAATTAAATACCTTATCTCAAAAGATTTTTTCGAAAGACTCGTTCTCCATTATAACGAGCATGAACAGCTTGCGGTATTCCTGGGCAGCTTTCTGCCCATCCCTTTCAAGGCGGTTACCATTTCAGCCGGTTTTTGCAAGCTTTCTGTAACAGGATTTTGCATTGCCATGTTTTTTGCCCGCGCCCTCCGTTTCTTCCTCATCGCCGAGATGATGCAGCGCTGGGGGACGCAGATCAGATCTTTTATCGACCGCCATTTCGGGCGTCTCGTGGTTGCGTTTGGGGCCAAAGTGGCTCTGACTTTCGCTTTCTTCTGGGTTCTGGGGAATTGAAATGGACCGCACAGAACTTTTAAACTCATCCGAAATCATACGAGCAGCTGAACTTTTGAGAATTGGAAAGCTTGTTTCTTTCCCTACCGAAACAGTCTATGGCCTTGGCGCCTGCATTTTCAATCCAGAAGCAATCCAATCGATTTTTAGCGTTAAAGGAAGGCCGTCGGACAACCCCCTGATCGCACATGTCAGCGCCATTGAACAGGTCAGTGAGATCGCAGAACAAATCCCCGACGCATTTTCTCTTCTAACTAGAAGCTTCTTCCCAGGGCCTCTGACGGTGATATTAAGGCGCCGTTCCCATGTTCCATCGATCGTTTCCGCAGGACTGGATACAATCGCAGTTCGCATGCCTTCTCATCCATTGGCTTTAAAGCTTATCGAATTGGCAGGAGAGCCTCTTGTCGCTCCTTCCGCGAACTTATCCGGAAAGCCGAGTGCGACACAGGCGAAACATGTCCTAGAGGACTTTGAAGGAAAGATTGCTGCTGTACTTGATGGCGGCAAAACGGAGTTTGGGATCGAGTCCACCGTGATCAGTTTAATTGGGGAGATGCCGATCCTGATGCGGCCTGGCTCCATCTCTAAAGAAGCGATCGAAGAGGTGTTGAAGTGCCCTGTGGGAACAGCGTCAGCCGATCTTCGTGGGCCTGTCTCTTCGCCAGGGATGAAGTACCGCCATTATTCCCCCCGTACTCCCGTCAAAGTTCTGCATACTCTTCAGGACTTGGAAAGTTATCTCGCTGCGATGCCAGTGCAAGGTAAAACAATGCTCCTCTCCCGCAAACCGATAGCGCATTGCAATTCAGGGATAGATCTGTTTTCTCTAACATCCAAAGAGTTGTACTCACTCCTTCGACTGGCCGATGAGAATCGCTATCAGCAGATCGTCATCTTTTGCGATGAGGACGTCCGTAAGGAAGATGCCCTCATGAATCGTCTGACCCGGGCTGCCGGCGGTTAGTAGTTTTCAGAAATTCTTTCCACATCTACTATCAATCTTTATCAATACAGGAAAGGCGCTATGAAAGCTGTCGTGCTTGAATCTTTTGGCGATGCGAAGCATCTCAAACTCAAAGAAGTCGAAACCCCCCAACCGAAGAAGGGGGAAGTCCGCATCCGGATCAAATCTTCCGGTTTCAATCCAGTCGATTATAAAATTCGTGAAGGACATTACGGAGGGCAGGTTCCTGTGATTTTAGGTTCTGACTGCAGCGGCATTGTCGATGCTCTCGGACCGGATGCCAAAGGCCTTAACATTGGGGACGAGGTCTACGCGATGCCCTTTGGCCAATGTTCCAATGGCAGCTATGCAGAGTATCTTTGTCTTCCGGTTGAGTTCGTCGCCAAAAAACCTAACAATATTACCCTTGAGCAGGCCTCAGCGATCCCCCTTGTCGCGATGACAGCTTATCGCGCGATGATTGCGTCGAGAGCTCTTAAAAAAGGAGATTCGATCTTTATCGCCGGCGCTGGCGGCGGTGTGGGATCCCTGGCTGTCGAGATGGCCAGGTTCTCTGAGGTGAAAGAGATGTTCACTGTGGCCGGAAGCGAAGAGAGCAAACAGTACTTGCACCAGGTCATGGGATTCAGAAAGGAAAATATCCTGCTTTACAAAGGGCTTACCTGTGATCAGATGCAGGAGAAACTGGCGCAAATGAACAGTGGCAGACTATTCGATGCGGCTTTTGACTTTGTTGGCCGCGAAATGAAGCGTTTATGTCTGAAAGTCACAGGTCATTCGGGACATTTCGCATCCATTACGCCCGAAAGCGACATTTTTGATTTTCCGGTATGGGAAAGAGGAGCAAGCATGGCCTTTGGCAGAAATATGTCCTTGCACTTTGTGTTTGTCGGCTCCGAAGCCTTTTCCGGCCCCCAAAGCTCCTGGAGCGTCTACGCACGCCAGTTGGGACATATTTCCACTCTCATCGAAAACGGCGTTCTGCGCCCCCCTTCGATCAAAATCGTCGGAAATTTAAGCGCTGAGACGGTCGCTGAGGCCCATCGTTTGCTTGAAGAGGGAAAAGTCAAAGGCAAGCTCGTGATGAATATCAGTTAAATGGGGATAGAAGCTGCATGGGATAGCGAGCGCCATAATATGCGAACTCTCCAAGCATCGCGCTCAAATCAGATTCTTTTGGCTCTTGTTCGCTGAACAGGTAGGCTGCTTGGACCAGCGTCTCTTTTGCGACGAATGGCGCTCCAAGAGGAGTGGAGAGGAAATGAGCGACCTGCTTTGCCAGCATGGGCAAATTTCCCTGAAACTGTGTTTTTTTGGCATCATGGTGCAATTGCTTGATGTTTATCGCCATTCTTCTCAGAAACCTGGAGTCTTTGGCCAAATGGGGCCTATGGATTAATGCCTGCCAGTCCCTATTCATATGCGCCAAGTGTTCTTTAAACGGGCAAAGTTCCAAATGCTTTAATTTTCGAGCAGCCGATTGGTTTTTAATACTAATTATTCTTCTTTTTCTGATTTTCGTATTCAGCATGCGTCCCCAATAAATGTCGTGCAATTAGAACAAATAGACCTTTAAGTATTTTATTAACAATAAAAATTTAATATTAATATTCATTTTTATAGAAACAGATTTTTAAGTCGTTCAAGTTTAATAGATTGAGTCTTTGTGTGGGTGTTTTTGAATTGCTTTTTACTAATGAGCATGAGAAACTAATCGCGAAAAATGATTTATACAAAGTGGATTTTTGATTTAAGAGTTCACGGGCATGTTTTTCTCTGAACTAATGCTCACTTTCTTTAAATGAATGATCTGCAAATCAACAAAGCGCTAATCAACAAAGGTCAAATGGCGACACCCCCCAACTTAGATGTTCCTTGTCAACCCGTCCCAATTGCTCTTCCTTTAGTTTTAAGTCCATCTATGAACGCCGTTCATAGTCGTTATACAAATGAAGCGGACCCCCTTGATTTAGAGATCAATTCCATCCTTTCATCCCTGCCTGTGCCCGATTTTGATACTGTCGATGAAAGCCTAAAATCTCGTATGCATTTTGCAGATTCCCTATTAGCGCATCGAGGGACTCCTTCGTTTGAAAAAATCACGCAATCTGCGAGACCCCACTTACTTTCTCAATCTCCTCAGACCTCCTCACAACAGCAGCATTCTGAGCACATGGGTCAAAAGGATCCTCTTTCGCCAACAGCATCTGCACTTGACATACGAATCCTCGAGGACACAGCTTCTATTCTGAATCCAAAGCCGGACGAACCCTTAAAAAGTGCATCGAGTCCTGTTCAATTTGTATCTCCCGTGTTCCCAGAAAGGCAAAGTCGCCTGAGCGCAATTTCAGAAGAGGATGAATTTTTAGAAACGACAGACCAGTCTGAAGATGGAGTCGAAACTTGCGACAATCACTCTGAAATTACCCTGCTCGCTTCCAAGGTCGACTTGATGAACCTTAAAGAGCTCGATATCAATGACTACAAGCCTGCGCCTAGGATGACGGTAAAAAAACTAAGGGAGATTATCCGCGGCCCTGTTCTACCCGTTGGGTTTCCCTATTCCGTGGATCCGATCGACCCTCTCCTCTTGGAAAAATTCCAGTCTTTGCAGAAGCGTTTTCTTGATGAAGACGTGCAGAAAAGGAACTTTTTATACCGTTTAGGGGCGTTTGGGTACTCGGAGGTTTTTAATTTCACGTTTGGCATCCTAAGTAGTTATCAAAACAACATTCAGTCGGAGTCTCTTGAAGAGCGAATGTTGAATGGAACGGCTGAATTATACGATGAGCCGCCGTGCAGAATGAAGAAACTGCCTCTGGAAATGAGGCATTTATTTAGCGATATCCTACAGCCACTTAGCAATGAGTTATATCAGGCGAATCAAATCTATGGTCCGCAAATCGGAATTTTCCGGGAGATCCTTTTAGACTTCGCCCAACTTCAACTGGAGACCGAGCCAGGAAATCCAATGGACCCTGTCAAGGTCGGTGATCTCACAAAGAGGCTCGTTAAATTGGAAATGGAGTTAAGAAGGACAGTCCATGCTGTCCAGGAGAAACAAATGGATTTCCAACCCTTTGCGATACTTTGCAGGAAAATAGAATTAGGACAATATAAAGGACTTGTTTTGACTGATCTGGGCGGCGAAACGAAAGTCAGGATCTCTTCCGATGCCGAACCCTCGCCTGCAATGGCGAAAGAATACATGCTCCTCGCCAGATTATACCAATCCTATGCGGACGACATTCTCGACCCTCACTTTTTATACTGTAGCAAGTTCCTGACCGCGATCTTAGGTTTTAAAGAAATGCTTTCCGGGAAAATTACATGTGTAACTGGACTGGAAGTTGCTCCGGACTCTCCAACGCAGAAGCGAAAAATGAGCGGCACTTCCCTGCCTGGTGGTTTGACGAAAGTCTGAAGTGCGTACCTAAGGATCATGAAATTGGAATCCTCTTTTTTTAATTTATATATGTCAATGAAATGGGAAGCAAATGTCGATTAAACCTGTCTATAGGGATCTCTCTCAAACAACCCTGGTGGGGCAGCCAACGGAACCCCTTCCTTCCCTACCCCCCTCCTCAGACACGTCCTCTGATAAAGAATTACAGAATTCCGGTTCAGACACTCATCCTATTATTTTGTCAGAGCCTAGGGCGAACCTGAATCCTGAGGAGGCGGGAGAGGGTTCAGGGATTGAATTTGACCTTGGGACTGGGTCTTCCTCATTGAAAAGAGAGGGAAAATTAGCGGAAGGGGAGCCTAATGCTGAATTTGAGAAAGATCGATGTAAACAAAATCTGATCGAACCTCCGCCCTCCCTGTCTTCGGTTCAAGAAGTAAAGTTAGTGTCTTCATCGACTGATTTTTCCTCCCCTGAGTATCAGGCATGGGTCAATAGGTTGAAAAAGATCCTCAGAGATCCCTATATGCCTTCTCATTATCCTGGCCGTTTGCTTGGGATCAGCCCTGATCTCTTAAATGTATACCGCAATTTGAAGATGCGCTTTCTGGATGAAGCTAAATCGGATACTGACTTCCAGTCCCGTAGCGGGGCTTTTGCGTATTTGCAGGTTTTCAATTACTCAAGCAACCTGTTTCTCCTTTATAAAGCGAACATCGATTCACTGTCATTGGAAGAGAGGATGATACACTGTTCGGTAGGTTTCAATAGTCTGAAGCTTTGTCGGAATGTTAAACTGCCTCCTAAGATGCGTGAACTATTTAACTCTATCCTTGAGCCCTTGAACAATGGGCTGTTTTTAACGTTTGAACAATGCAGCCCGCAGATTGGAGTATTCAGAGAGATATTATTTGATTTTGCACAGCTTCAAATTGAGACTCCGCCTGGAGCTGAAATGGACCCGGTCAAGATCTTGGAACTCAGCAAAAGGCTCGATCCATTGGAAAGTGCGTTGATGCAGATGATAGAAATGGTTCAGGAGAAAAAAGTGGCGTTTCAACCCCTGGCTATTCTGTGCAGGAAACTTGATCTGGGGCAATATCAGGGAGTTGTTTTGACTGATCTTGAGGGTAATGTGAAAGTGGCGGTTCCCCCAGATATCAAGCCTTCCGCTGCGATGGTAAAGGAATATAAACTTCTGGCAGAGATCTACGGTGCCTATTTCGACTCTATTCTTGACCCCCATTTTTTTTATTGTAGCAAGTTCCTGACGGCGATCAGTACATTTCGAGAGGAAATTTTTAACCCAATTCCCGTTTCAAGCAGTCTACAGGAATCAACGGTATCGGAGCTGGATTCGCAACGAGTAAAGAGAGGCCTCCAATCTGCGTGTTATACGAGAGTGTAATTGAATACGCAAGAGGGAACAAGGGCTTCTGAAAAACGGAGCCGGTCACACACTGGCCGGCGCCATTTTTATTCTTATGCCAAATATCATAAATAACCTGCATTTTGGCAGCTTTTACTCGAGCCAAACTGCAGGTTATTTATGATATTTGGTACTATTTTCACATTAATGTGATGATCAGCTCAAAGACGACGAAGGCGAGCATCACAGACAAAGTGATTTTGCCGCCAGGAAGCTGCTGGTGCATCAGGGAGTGTCCTTCGTAGTATCTCCCTGCCCATACCATCAGGATGGGCATAGCGCCTAAAAGAAGGGCGACCCCGATGCCGCCTGCGATGCTGAGCGCACTGATGAACAGATGAGGGTTGACCAGGGTGATCACGGTCGGGATCGCAAAGATGATCGCACAGATCAGAGCCTTCGGGCTTCCTTTTTTCGAGAGTTTAAGCCCGTCCAAAAGAAAGTCCACAAAAGCGATCGAGATGCCCAGGTAGGATGTCGTCATGGCAAAGAAGGCGAACGCGCGCCCTACGGTGAGCAGGGTGGGGTTGTGGATATAGTTGCCGAGAGGATTGACGGCGCTCTCTCCTTTCTGGAGAGACTCCATCAAGCCTCCTGCCCCTTCAAATGGAACGATCCCCAGGATCAGGAATTCCCATATCACATAGATTAAAAGGGGGATGCTTGTGCCCAGGATCAAGGCGAGCCTGACCTTGGATACGTTGCGGTTCATGTAATTGAACAGGGTCGGGATCAGGCTTTGATAGCCGAATGCGGTGAAGACGACCGGAAGCGCCCACCATACCTTACCCCAATCCATTCTGGCTAAGTAGTTTGGGTTGACGTAAGAGATTGAAGAAGAGACGAAGAATAGATAGGTGATGATGATTCCAGCCATCAGCGCGAGGTTGAACCGGTCAACCCACAGGGCTCCGAAGTAGACGACAGGGGAGAAGAGCAGGACGTAGAGGATTGTGCCCATCCAGGTTGGCATCGAGCCGCCGCTCAGGTCGGCCACAACCCCTCCGCCGCCTGCAATGTGGGCGATCATCAGGCAGGAAAAGAGGAACAGGTAGAGGACCCAACAGAACCCCTTGCCCCATTTACCCAGAAGCCGAGAAGAAAGGGTAATCAGGTTGGCGTCTTTAGGCATCCAGATGCATGCTTCCAGGATCAAAAGGCCTGTGCAGAGCATGAAAGCCCAGCAAACCAGATAGACGAAAAGAGACGGGAAAAAACCGCCGCCGGCTGTCGCTACAGGCAATGCCAGCATCCCAACTCCGATGCTCGTGCCTGCTACAAGCAGCGTCCCTCCCACTAAATGCCCGAAAGTGCGTACAATATGCATAAATGCCTCCAGTGGTCTTATGAAGAATCTGTCATCGGTTTTTAAGACGATTCCAACTTCTTTCATTTGATTAAAAATTTATTTTTAGCCTATCGGCCATATTTTGGGAATCTCCGAAATTCAAAATGCGGAGAGACCGAAAGAGGAGAGCGAAAGGTAATACTCCGCTTCGATCGGCTTGCCAAATTCATCTGTCATGGGAAAATAATTCGATTCAAGCGTGCAGCTGTGGACCCAAAATGCATTGGCTTCTTTGCAGAAGAACGATTCCCAATATTTGAATAAGAGGGAATTCAATGAAGAAGCTGGTTGAGAAAGAGGATGGGCGAGGACCGGGAGCCGGCTGTAATTTTCCGCTTTTCTATAGCCCGTGTAGATCATATCCAGACGGTATTTCGTGGAAATGCCGAGGGCGTTGAGGAGGGGATGGAAGCGGAAGGTCTTCGCTCGAACCCCGATGAGGTCTCCAGGAAGATAGAAATGCGCGGTTTCCACTCCTGCTATATTCTCAAGGACCACCTCATGGCACTTGATTGCCGTATGCTGAAGGGGACCTCCGGGATTTTTCCATTCCATCTCCTGACTTGCTATAGCGCCTGTCAGCCGGATTTTAAGGATCGGCCTTTCGCTCGAAAGGTTCTCAATTGCATTGATGCTGGCAAGAGAGAGTCCGATCACTAGAAAAAAGAGGGGTTCCAGTCCGGATTTCCAGCTGAACTTCTTTTTTTTGGTGGGATCGGAGCCCAAACGGCGGAAAAAGCTGAATCCGGCCAGCCCGATGCAAATGGCCATCAGGATGAGTTTGACAGCTATGTTCTGATCAAGTCCGGAGAATGCGGGCATTGTTAAAGGGATGGCAAGAACTAAGTAGAAAAAGAAACCCATGAGGGAAATCAGCCTGGATTTCCCTTTGAAAAAGAGGAGCAGGGAGCGAATCGAATAGAGGACGAAGAGGAAAAAAAACAGGAAAAAGATCATCTGTCGAAATGCGGAAAAATGGATTGTTTAGAGGGCCTTGCTATTCAACATGGGCAAGTTTCAGCCCGATAATTCCAATGATGATCAGGAAGATGGATACAAGCCTGATGATGTGGTATGAGTCCCCGAAAAAAAGGATCCCGCAAACGACAGTCCCAGCAGCGCCGATCCCCGCCCATACGGCATAGGCGGTGCCGATGGGAATGCTCTTCATTGCCTGAGAGACGGAAAAGAAGCTGAGGACGATGAAAATCACCGTGATGACGCTGGGAACGACTTTTGTGAACCCCTGGCTGAATTTTAAGGCGATGGTAAAGCAGATTTCAAAAAAGCCGGCGAGCAAGAGAAATATCCAAGCGATCGACATGTGAGAGCACCCATTCCAATAGGATTTAGCATCTGCTGGGTCTTATCAAGCAACGAAGGGAATTCAGCAGTTGCAAAAGTCTAAGGATAATGATTTAGAAAAAAATGGCAAGGATCGAATCGATCCTTGCCATTTTAGAGGTGCTTTTCTGTTAGACTTTTACAGTCTTAAGATCGGCGTTGATGCGTCCGCGATGTCTGCGTTGTTGGAACGCTTTTGCATAGACGAGCTCCAATTTGCGGATCGCGCTCAAAGAACCATCGGGAGTCTTTTCCCAAGTTGAGTTATGGGCATCTCTCATGATGGTGCGCGTTTGCTGCATATGGGGCGCGTAGTCTTCCAAATTCCCGTGATAGAGGTCGATTTGTTTGCGTTTAGCGTCTTCAAGAGCAACACCGAGTGTTTTTCTAATTGCATCGTCTTGCTCTGCTGTGGCTTTTAACAGATCCTGTTCGTCAGCATTCCATTTGTCCTTGCGATCGAACAGATAGCCATTGGCATGGTGGCCTTCTGTTTTCAGCGTATCAGGGAAGCCTCCGGTTCGGGTCGCAATGACTGTTTTGCCGAAGCGGTTGAACTCGCCCTGTACGAGGCCGCAAGGTTCATAGCGGGAGGGGAAGATGGGAAGCGTGCATGCGGCGCGGAGCATGCTGCCGAATACGCCTTGATAAACGAATCTGCCGCCGACTTTATTGTCTTCAAGGACCAGGAATCCTTTGCCGCCAAACTTTGCTTTTCCAACACTTCTCATTTCTTCCAGGATCCTCTTGGCGTCTGAATCGGGCTCAGTCCCGATACAGACGAATTGCCCGCCATTTCGGAGCGTCTCTTCCATGATCATCGGAAGCTTGTTGATCCCTTTCTGCTTGGTGTCATAGCGTCCAAGATACATGACGATGGGCTTCTCAGGATCGAGATCGGCATAAGCAGGATTGCTTGGGTCCAATTGTTTCAGGTATGCGCAGAGCTCTCGCTGGATTAGCTTTGTTTTTTCACCCAGTTGCTGGTCGCTTAATTCAGGTCCATATCGGAGATCGATGATGCCATCCTTAGTTTCTGGGAGGACCGACTTCCAGGATTGCAACTGCGCGTCTCGCGCAGGGTTCCAGCCATTGCTGTTTCCGTTGACGATGCCGAATAACTTACCTTTGCCCGCAGCAGTGTGCACAAACGAGTGCATGCCGTTTGCAAAGTCGGGATTGGTCGTCTGGGTCTCTTTTCCGAAAGTCTCGGAAACAGTGGTTACTGCATCGGCATCATCGAGTGCTTCGATGAAAGAGTTCATCGATCTTTTTGGGAGCCCGATGTCTGCCAGATATTGAGTTGTATCATCATAGTATGTATTGGGTTCAGCTGTATTGTGGTAAGTGAACACTGTTGCAGGCGTACGTCCCTGCGCCCATTCTTCTGGGTGGCTTTTTTGAATGATCTTTGGGACCAAGGCTGTTTGGGCATCGTGGACGTGGACGAGTTCGACAGGTTTTTCTTTTTTGCTCATTTGGTAGCTGAGTTCAGCTGCAGCTTTTTGGAAGACTGCCCAACGGCGTTTGTTATGATGGTAGCCGCCCTCATAGAAGTTGCCTGAAGTGCCATCGTGTTTTTTGGGGATCCAGAAGAGTTCCGGGTCATCGACAAAGTAGCAGCGGACTCCATTCACTTTGGCTTTCATGATTTTGATCTTCCTGCCTTCGACTTCGATCTTATGATCCGTCTCTCTCATCTGGGAGATCAACTCATCCCTGATGGGGCCGTTGCGGTAGAGAGGCATAATGACGCGGGAATCTTCCGCAGAGAAACCTCGCACCATACCGTCCAGAGCGGAACCCAGTCCTCCGATGCTCGCTACTCCTCCCATTTCAGCTGTGACGAAGGCGACGCGGAGGTTTTTAGGAAGATTGCCGACCAAGCCTTCTTCGCGTTCAAGAGATTTTGTGGAGACGTCGATTGGAGCAGGAGGAAGGGTCTTTGAACGCTTAAAATCATCTTTAAGGACCGCGTCCCCTTCTTTCACCTTTTTTTGGAGTTCCAGCGAATAGTTCCAGATGATGGAGTGAGGAGCGCCTCTAAATAAGCAACGCGCATCCGATTCGATTGTTTTACCCCCGTAGTTCCATCCTCCAAAATGCGGATTGGAATGGCCGCCATGGTTATACCATACTCGATAGCGCAGATCGTCTTGGGCTTTTGGGCTTAAGGCCTTAAACTTTTCAAGAATCAATCCAGGGCGCTCAGATACCTCGCCTGCGGAACGGATGAAAGCGTCAATTTCGTCATTTAGCCTTTGCGCCTGGATTTTTCCTTCATAGTGGGAAATTAATTGGGAGACGATATCGACGTGGTCTTGATTTTGAATCTTGAGCAGAATGCGCATATTATCAGTGATAAAGCGTTCTCCGAAACCCAGTTCTTGCGGTTGATAGTTGGCAAGCCAGATAAGATTGTTGAGAAGATCTTTCAAATCAACAGGCATTCTTCGATATTTTGCGACGAGAAAATCATTGTTTTTGGAACCATCTTCAAGAAATGCCTTTAAATCCTGCAGGGCATAGAGATTTTGAATGTCTTGGATGGTAGAGGCTTTGTCGCTAGCCCGCATCTCTACTTTCAGCGTTCTGGAAGTTGTCAATTGGCAAGGCAGCCTGCTTTCAGTTTCCAAAAGAGGAATGCAATCCTGGATTGGGGAAGTACCTGTATGGGCAAGCAGCTTCTCTACGTCTCCCAATACGGTTTCATAACCATAGTGAGGGTTGTGAGGCGGTCTTGAATCGAGTTCCCATATTCTGTTGCAAAGCATGCCGATCGCTTTTGGAGGAAGAGATTTAAATTCCCCGATCGCTCTGGCTTTCAGTTCGGAGGAGGTGAGGAAATCCTGGTAGTGAGGTCCGACCCGATGGGATCTTTCATTGCATTCTTTAAGGGATAGGAGGGTTGCCCTGAGGTTGTAAAGTTCGCCGATAGCGCGATAGATCTCGCGTTGGTTGCATAAGTGATCATAAACCTGATCGAGAGGAGTTCGCCCTTCTGAATCTCTTAAAAGCAGGATTGAGCGGAAATTGAGCAGCAGGATTTTTTCTCCAACGGATCCATTTCTTTCCCCATGGATCGCAGAGGCGACTTCTTCGCAGATCAGGTTATATGTAGGCATCCCTACTTTTAGTTTCAAGGTATCTATAAACACTTGATCGCTGATTGTTGGCTCGGTGAGATTATTTTTAAAAGTTTCAATGTAATTTCTTAAGCCATCGATGTTTTTTCCGATCGCAACCGCTGATTGCATTGCTTGAGAAGAAGCGCTTCTGGATTGTTCTATCAGGGGGTTGGAAGGCTCTTGACGGAATAGGGCAGGAGTTGATGAAGGTTGAGCGCCGAAGGTCGAAACTACCGGAGTTTTCTGTACGTGAAAGCTCGGCATCCCCGGTGGGGTCATTATTAAACCTGGAGATGGTTTGGTTTGAACCGGCGTAGGTTTGTAGTTCGGATTAAATGTGAAATTTGTTGATTTTGTAGCCATATTTATCCCAAAAAATTATATTTTAATGTTTGATTCTAATTATAATTAACAATCGAATTGAAATCAATTTTTAATGTTGTTGTTTTGGTTTATTTTCTGTTTTACTTCAAATTATTGTAAAATTAAAATTTAAATTATGGGGATTTGCTAGGGAGTTTTGATAATTTCATATTGAAATTGTAAAAATTATACATAAATTTAAGTGTGCATTTTGAATTACAGTAAAATTAGGTAGGTAATCAGAACAGTATAATATTTAATGACTTAAAATGAAACTGTTGTCATTAAATTCTGATTATGAATGGTTTAGGTGCGAAATGTCATTCCAGAGGCTTAATACATGCTTTTCTCTCTCAAAGCCCAGTATGGATAGAGAAGAAGGAGCCAACGCAAAAAGGGTCCCTTGTTGGACGGGGAGCAAGAGCCAGCGTGCCGTCAGTGCTCTAAGAAAATGGCCATGGGAGAAAAGGGCTACGTCTCCATGGAGAGATTGGATTTTCGTAAGGACCCGGTTCGCGCGAGCGGCGATGTCTGCAGGGGTTTCGCCTTCAGGCGCTCCATTGTTGAAGATATTCCAGTGAGGGGATTCTTTAAGGATTTGCTGGGATGTCAATCCTTCATACTTCCCGTAATTCCATTCGACAAGGTCGGGTTCTGCCTTAGCATGTTTAAGTAGGCCTGCAATTTCACACGTTCTTGAAGCCCTTTGCAAGGGACTGTACAGGATCGTTTCGAAAGCATGTCCGCGCAGCCTCTTGCCGAGTAGGCCGGCATCAGTTTCCCCTTGAGCTGTCAAAGGGATGTCCGTCAGTCCAGTGTGTTGACCGCTTAACGTCCACTCCGTCTCTCCATGCCGGATAAGATAAATTCGTTTATGGGGAAATTCCATTTCCACCCTCTCTCCTTATCCTTTCTTGATAAAGCCAGCGGGCTAAATTGTCCAGATAGATGGAAATGTCCATCTCTGGATCCGCTTCAGTTCCGATTGTCTCAATGGTGAATGTCGAAGGGAGGCAAGTTCTGGCCACAGAGTCCTGGTAGCCGCAGAATGGCTGACTCGAAATGCAAAGGCAGCGTCCAGCTTTCGGGCTTGTCTTCATCCATTCGATGAAGGTTTCTTTTGTTCCTGGCCGCCCCCAGCTTCCATCAGGTTTTTCCTGGCGGGGCGCATCGACCAGTGTCACAGGCAGCCGCCGCATCTCATCCGGCATAGCATAGTTTTCCCAGACAAAGAGCATCATTTCCGCTTCCGTGTTAAAGGGAAGGATACTTTCTTCCGTATTTGTGTCGAGGTACCTCTGACCTGTCAGCAAGACGATTTGTTTAAAGCGCACCCCTCGTCTATTCTCTTCGACTAAATGGCAGATCCGTTTCTGCACCCTTGAGTAGAACCCCCCATGCACAAGCGCATAATCATACTCGGCAGCTCGCGCATGTGTTCCATCCACAAGCCCGATCTGCCTGAAAATGGGGAGCAGGAATTCTCTTTTATCTTCATCCTTTGCTTCAAATTCCCAGCGTTCTTTTCCCGTCTGAAGCCAGCTTTTCTGAGTGGCTTTCACGACGCTTTCCAAATTGTTTTCATAAGAGACTTGGAGCAGAGAAAGAAGGTTCGTTAAAGCCGCATTGGGAGAAGAATCCTCATTCAACAGATAGGTGTAATAGGCCATTTCTCGAGGTTCCTCGGAATGCGGATTGGCAATTAGAGGTGTCATGCAGAACAAGGAAAAAAACAGCAGAAGAGAGCGCATCGCTTAAACCAGGTAATGTGTGGCCAAAGCAGTGTACTCTTCGATCTGATTTTTTTCCCACTTTCCATTAGCTTTAAGTTCTTTTGCCATGAGCTTGGCAACGTATGGGGCGATCTCCATGCTGGCCTTAGCATCGAGCAGAAGAGAGCGCGTCCTGCGCGCCAGAACATCCTCGATGCTCCTTGCCATCTCTTCTCGAACGGCCCAGATGACTTCGGCAGCTGAATAGGGGAGGTTAGGATGCAGGCGATGGGACCATTCTTTTTTCTTTCGTGCAAGAGTTTTGATCTCTTTTCCAAACGACCCATAGGTGCTGAAATGATGCTGAGGTTCAAGTCCCTCCTTCCAGCCGTGGAGCTTCAGCGTCTCGGTGATGCAGTTTCTCTCGGGAAGGCCGCCGACAGCGCCGGCCTTATTGATGACATCTTCTGCCATCTTCCGATAGGTCGTCCATTTTCCTCCTGCGATCGTGACTAGTCCCGATTTCGAGACGAAGATCGTATGATCGCGGGATAGCGCTGCCGTGTTTTCTGCTTTGCTGGCTTTGATCAAGGGACGAAGTCCGGCGAAGACGCTTAATATATCTTTGCGGGAAGGATCTTTGGAAAGGTACTTCCCCGCGTTGTCCAGCAGGAAATCGATTTCCTCTTTGTAAGGCCGCGGCTCGAGGGCGCTCTTCTTCACTGAAGTGTCAGTGGTTCCCAAAAGAACGCGGTCATGCCAGGGGACCATGAAGAGTACTCGGTTGTCCGATGTATGGGGGACTAAGATCGCCGTCTTTCCCGGCTGGAAAGATTTGTCCAGGACGATGTGCACTCCCTGGCTGGGCGCAATGATCTCTTTAGCCTTGGGGTTGTCCTTATGCAAAATCGCATCTGAAAAGACTCCCGTGGCGTTGATGACCACATTGCCATGGAGCTGGTAGCGCTCTTTGCTTTCCAGGTCTGTCGCATGGACTCCGCAACAAATTCCGTTTTTTTTGATGAGTCCTGTCACTTTCATGTAGTTGAGGACGATAGCGCCGTGATCGGCGGCAGTCTGTGCCAGGCAGATCGCCAGTCTTGAATCATCAAATTGTCCGTCGTAATAGACCACTCCGCCTCTTAAGCCTTCGCTTTTTAGCGTCGGGATTGCCTTTAGCGTTGCCCTGCGCGATAGGCGCCGAGATTTTTCTATCCCGAGTTTTCCTGCCAGGATATCGTAAAGTTTGATGCCGATGCCGTAAAACGGGCCTTCCCACCAGTGATAATTGGGCACAAGAAAAGGGAGGTGGTGCACAAGATGAGGGGCATTTTCGCATAGCCGCCCTCTTTCTTTGAGAGCTTCTACGACGAGAGCGACATTGCCCTGTTGCAGATAGCGCAAGCCTCCATGGATTAATTTTGTGCTTCGGCTCGAGGTTCCTTTGGCAAAATCGCTCTGCTCCAATAATAGGGTACGGTATCCCCGCGATGCGCTGTCGACAGCGGCGCCAAGGCCTGTCGCTCCGCCTCCGATAATGATTACATCCCATTTGTCAGGGGATTCCTCTATTGCCCGGATCATCTTTTCACGCATCATGAGTCTTTTTCCTCCCACAATTGCGCACACTCAATCGCTTTTTTCCATTTCGCGCGCAGCTTTGCAACTTTCTCTTGCGGCATTTTTCCGGTAAATTCCCTCTCCGCTCGCCAATAGCTGGCGATCTCCTGTTCATCCTTCCAGAATTTAACGGCCAGCCCAGCGAGAAAAGCCGCTCCCATCGCGGTTGATTCGCTGATGAGGGGGCGGACTGTGGGGACGCTGAGGAGGTCAGCCTGAAACTGCATCAGAAGATTGTTCCCGACAGCGCCGCCATCCACCCTGAGCTGTTCAATCTTCATCATGGCATCTCCCTCCATAGCCAAGAGGACGTCGGTAACTTGAAAAGCGATCCCTTCCAAAGCTGCCCGGGCAAGATGGCCGCCTGTAGTTCCCCGCGTCAATCCGAGAATTTGCCCGCGGGCATACGGATCCCAATAGGGAGCTCCGAGGCCTGTAAAGGCAGGAACGAAATAGACGCCATTATTGTCTGGCACCGAGGCGGCGAGTTTTTCGACTTCCGCAGACGATTTGATCAGCCCCAAACTGTCGCGGAGCCATTGGACGACAGCCCCGCCGATGAATACGCTTCCTTCCAGCGCATAATTGGTTTTTCCGTCGACCTTGTATGCGATAGTGGTGAGAAGTTTGTTTTTGGAGAGGACCGGTTTTTCTCCTGTGTTCATCAGCATGAAGCAACCGGTGCCATACGTCGTCTTGACCATACCGCTATTAAAGCATGCCTGGCCAAAAAGAGCAGACTGCTGATCTCCGGCGATGCCGCTGATGGGAATCGGTTTAGCCAAAAAAGTTTTTGTCGTCTCTGCATAAATTTCACTGCAGCTGCAAACTTTTGGCAGCATTTCTCGAGGAATTTTCCAGGCTGATAGAAGTTCTTCATCCCACTCTTGGGTATGGATGTTGAAGAGCATCGTTCGCGAGGCGTTCGTGACATCAGTAATATGGTGGGCTCCTTCGGTGAGTTTCCACACAAGCCAGCTGTCAATAGTGCCGAAGGCCAGCTCGCCTCGTTTCGCTCTCTCTTCCGCTCCGGGAATATGTTCGAGAATCCAACGGATCTTCGAAGCGGAAAAATAGGGGTCGAGAAGCAGCCCTGTCTTTTTCTGAATGAACGGTTCAAGTCCTTCGCTTTTCATCATTTGGCAGATCTCAGTCGTCCTGCGATCCTGCCAGACGATCGCATTCATGATCGGCCTGCCTGTCTTGCGCTCCCAGACGATTGTCGTTTCCCTTTGATTAGTGATCCCGATCGCAGCCACCTGGCTTAGTTTGATCCCGGCGCCTGCCATCACTTCAGCTGCTACAGCTGCCTGTGTAGCCCAAATCTCTGTCGGGTCGTGCTCGACCCAGCCAGGAGAGGGGAAAATCTGACGGAACGGTTTTTGGGCGATCGCTTTGACTTTAGCATCCCGTGTAAAGAGCATGGCGCGGGAAGTCGTCGTCCCTTGATCTAAAGCGAGGATAAATTCGGTCATAAATTCCGATCTGGGATGTTAACGCCCGGTTTCCAAAGTTCTTACTTTTTCTTCTGAAGTGAAAGCTCACGGGGTTTTACGGTTCCTAAATAGCAAGAAGGATTGAAACTGGGCACTAGGGGTTCTAAACTGCAATTTCTGTGTTTGTTGGGGTTGCTGTCAATAATTATCTTGATCGATTTGCCGAATTTTGATCTATTGATGAGCAACGTGATTGAATTTGAGGAATGAAATGAATATTTTTTGGGGCGAATTGATTGGGACGATGTTGCTCATTCTGCTTGGCAATGGCGTTGTCGCCAACGTGCTGCTCAGCAAGTCCAAAGGGCACAACTCAGGGTGGATCGTGATTTCTGCAGGATGGGGGTTTGCCGTCGGCATCGCCGTTTATGCGACAGGCTGGGCCAGCGGAGGACATTACAATCCTGCCGTGACCCTGGGATTCTGCATCGCAGGCAAAACAGCTTGGAATCTGATGCCCCTGTATGTTTGTTCTCAATTGATCGGAGCGATGGCTGGGGCACTCCTCGTCTGGCTGACTTATTATACCCATTTTCGCGCCACTTACGACTCGACGTCCAAACTTCTGTGTTTTGCAACCCATCCTGCGATCCGCAACTACAAGTGGAACTTTGTCACAGAAGTGATCGGCACGGCCGTATTGCTCATGGGCGTACTGGGGATCATCAATTCTCACAACCAGATCGCAAGCGGGATGGGTCCTTACGCTATCGGCATATTAGTGTTCAGCATAGGACTATCCCTCGGCGGGCCGACAGGGTATGCCATCAATCCAGCCCGTGACCTTGGCCCCCGTATCGTCCATTCGCTCCTCCCATTCTCGAAACGGGGTAGCTCCGAGTGGAGCTATTCCTGGGTGCCTGTCTTTGGACCACTTCTGGGCGGAGCGCTGGGAACATGGCTCTATCTGATCCTGATCGCGCCATTGCAGGCACTTTGATATGCCGCTCAAAGTGATTACCCAGGAAGGGAATGCTCTCTTCATCCACTCTCCTCAGGATTTCGAAAGAGTCTTCCAACTGCGTTATGTTCCAGGTATCCAGTTCGTGGACGGCAAAACACAATCGATCATTGAAAAGCGCACAGAAAAAGCGCTTGTTAAAGAATGGATCACCCCCCGGCAAAAGTGGCTAGGCCACTACTACGCCGAGGGGATTCGTGGAAAAATCCCAATGGATCTGACGATTGCATGGATTGATGAGACGATAGGTTATGGGTTATGGACAAACCGCGATATTCCTGCTCAAGCATTTATTGGCGAATATGCGGGGCTTCTACGCAAGCGCAGGTTATGGAGGCGATGGCAAAATCTCTATTGCTTCGACTACAACATCGGAGAGAGAAGGAGTTCCAACTATGTCATCGATGCGCAGGATTATGGAAACCATACCCGGTTCATCAACCACAGCTTCACTCCTAACCTGGAGCCGATTTCTGTCTATTGCGATGGAAGGATCCACGTGATCGTCCATGCGAAGGAAATGATCCCCGCCGGGACGCAGCTTTGTTATGACTATGGAGATGAATATTGGGAAAAAAGATCTAAGCCGAAGGAATTGGGAGCCGTTCCCAAAAGCGAACCTGGCGCCTAGGCGCCAGGTTGGAATTACTCATCAATTTTCGTTGATGCCGAGAAGTTCGATTTCAAATACGAGGGCGACATTCGGCCCGATTTCCTGACCAAAGCCCATTTCCCCGTAAGCGAGATAAGGGGGAATGAAGACCTCCCACTTGTCTCCGACTCTCATTTGCTGCAGAATTTCTGTCCAACCTGCGATGACGCGGTTGAGAGGGAAGACATGCGGCTGGCCGCGCTGATAAGAGCTGTCGAACACGCGCCCGTCGATGAAACTTCCACGATAGTGGATCTTCACAAAATCAAGCGGGGTTGGGTGCGCGCCTGAGGCAGGACCGGACGAGAGGATTTTGTACTGAAGTCCGCTTGTCAGAGTTTTGACGCCTTCCTTTGACTTATTCTCTATCAAAAAAGCTTCGCTGCGTTTCTTGTTTTCTTCAGCGACTCGGGAAAAGTGCTGTCTCTGCTGGGACTCGATCTGATTCTTGAGAGCGACAAGGATAGACTGGATCTCTTCCTGCTTTAACTTAGGGTTGGTCTCCGAGAGGGCGTCCTGAAACCCTTCCTGAAGGCGCTCCATGTCCATGTCGGCGAATTGATGCCTTAAGTTGCGGCCTGTTTCCAGACCGATGCAGTAACTCACTTTTTCCTTAGTCGAATTCATCAGTTGTTCCTCCAGTGCAGGGTTGTAATGAGAAGACATATATAGCCCATAGGAGAATTGGGCGCCAAGAGTTTTTTGGATTAAAAAGAATTTGAGGAGCCGCTTGTTGGAAAGGACTCCTCAAAAAAGAATTCGCAGATGGATCACTGGGCTTTTTTCCAGGGTTTGAGAGATCCTTTTTCATTGTGGCGGTGGATCTCTTCCCATTGGTTGTAGTGGCTCTGCAGTTGCCTCCAGAAGCTGGGAGAGGTTCCCAGGGCTTCTGCAAATTGATTGATGGCGTCCTCCGAGAGGTTCTCTTTCCCTTTGATGATCCCCTCAATTTTCACCTCGCTCCAATTGCCGCCCAGCCTTTCAGCAAACTGACGGGGAGTGATCAGCAGGGGTTTTAGAAAGTCTTCCATCAGTACCTTGCCGGGATGTGTAGGTTTGCGTCTTTGCGGTAGCATAGTTAATATCCTTTTATTTCAACGTTTTCGGGACCATTATTCCATCCGAAGACAAGGCGCCATTCCCTATCCAGGGGAATGCTGTATTTTCCATGGGCGTCGCGGACCCCGCCTTCTCCTTTAAGCGAGGGAATCAGCTTTAAGCTTTCTAAATTTTCGGCGCAATTGAGTAGATCTAGCCTGCGTTCGGCAGTTTTGACTAGATTTGGCGAGAACTCTTTGCGGACTCCATGGGAATAGACCCCATTGAAGATCGCTTCGGTGCTTTTACTGGAAAAGGATTTGATCACGGAACCCTCCCTCTTTTCTCACATCATATCAGTAAAAAAAATTATTTAAAATAGAGAGGGGATGCTGTAGCGGGACTTAAAGCGGGAATTCGAGCGCGCTAACGAAGCTAACCAATTGCCGTTTAAATTTTTGCTCGAAAGCGCTTAAAAATTAGCGAAGGATAAAACATCAGTCCATTGGGATGGCGCGGATCGCTTTGGCTTGAGGCCCTTTGGCGCCGGAACCGATCTCATATTCGACGCGAGAACCCTGTTCGATCGTCTGTTCAACAGTTTCCAGGTCGGAGCGGTGGAAGAACAGATCTTTTCCACCATGGTCAGGGGTAATAAAACCGTAATTCTTGGCCTCATTGTACCATTTTACAATGCCGCGTTCCCTATCCATATAACCACTCCGTTTCGAATTGAAAGTATATCTGATGTGTATAACAGATGAGCAAAAATTCGAACACCTGACTTCATCAAAAATTTTAATTTGCAGTTATAGGTGTTTGGTAATTAGGGCGATAAAAATAGTATTTTATTTCAGTTCCTTCTGTTAAAATCCTCTCTTCACTTATCAGGAAAATCCAATATGAAGCACATCGCCGAAAGATCCGCAACTCTTCTGGAAATTCTCCATGAAATGGCCCCAGAGAGCTCGAAAAACACGCTGAGGTCCTGGCTGCAGTCCGGCAGAGTCACAGTTGATCATCAGCGGGCCGAGCGCGCCAATATCGAAGTGCTTCCGGGGCAGGAGGTCCTTGTCGGCCCTAAAGTCACTTTCCTTAAGGGTTCATTGCGGATTTTACACGACGATGATCAGATTGTGGTGCTGGAGAAGCCGGAAGGCCTATTAAGCGTCGCGACAGAGAAAGAGACCCGAGCGACAGTGCATGCCATGTTGAAGAGGCAATTTCATAATCGCCGGGTCTACCCCGTCCACCGTCTTGACAGAGAAACCTCCGGAGTCATGTTGTTCGTTTATAATGAAAAGGCTCGGGACGACCTTAAGTCCCAATTCGAGCAGCAGACGGTCGACAAGACTTATTTCGCGATCGTGGAAAAAGAGATGCCCCTTGGCAAAGGCACGTGGGAGAGCTATATGGAAGAAGACGATTTCTTCTTTGTCAAGAGTACGAATGACTCGACTACGGGCAAGCGGGCTGTTACCCATTACGAAGTGCTCAAAGCAGAGAGGAACCGCTCCCTTTTACGATTAAAGCCCCAAACAGGGCGCAAGAACCAGCTCCGCGTCCATTGCAGCGAGGCGGGCCATCCGATCATCGGGGACAAGAAGTACGGATCCCATAGCAACCCTCTTAAGAGGTTGTGCCTTCATGCCCAGAAAATCACCTTTACCCACCCCCTCACGAGGCGTCGGATGACGTTTTCGGCCCAGCTTCCTGAAGTTTTTTCTAAAATACTCGATTTCAAGGATTTAGCAATATAAAAACCGGTTTTTTTAAAATCGAGGTTTGACAAATAATTATGTACCGTTGTAACATTACAAGTATTAAAGCAAAAGGACCCCTATGAGCACACAATCCGCGGAGGATGGCTGGCAGGCTTTCATCGAGCTTTGCAGCACATTTCACAAACCGGAAGAGATGGAAGAGCTCTTTGATCTTTTCTTCACTCTGGAGGAAAAAGAGGTGTTATCCAAGAGATATACTCTTATTAAAGCCCTCCTTGATGAAAAGTTGACTCAGAGAGAGATCGCTGAAAAAAACGATGTCAGCATCTCCAAAATCACACGCGGTTCGAATGCTTTAAAAATTATTAGTAAACGACTCAGGGAAGCTTTGAAGAAAAAGATGGCTTAAAAGAAGCCGGCTTCCCTTAAAAGAAGGGAAGTACTCATGTTTCGACAAGTGTCTCTCGAGGAATTCAAAACCGTCTCACGCAATCAGAAACGAGCTGTCGTCTTTCAGGAATTTCCCTGCGATGACATCACGCCTATCCAGGCATTTTTATCTTTGAACGCCGGGGAAGGATCCGTCCTGCTGGAGTCCGCTGTCAAGGACCAGGACATGGGCCGTTATTCTCTTTTGGCCATCGAGCCATTTGCCGAATTTACTTCAAAAGGAAATTTTTCCGTTTTAGAGTCCAAGGAAAACAGGATCGAGCGTGAAACCCAGCCTTTTGAACACTTGAAAGAGGCGATAAGCGCAATCCGTCTTTCCTCCAACCCTCATTATCCTCCCTTGGTAGGAGGAGCAATTGGTTTTGCCACTTATGACGCCGTGCGCCTTTTTGAGGAATTGCCCGACAGGCATGCCGACGCAGATAAGCTGCCTGACCTGTATTTCCTCTTCCATTCCGTCCATATTGCCTTCGACCACTCAAAAGGAAGCATTTTGATTTCGATCAATCTCGAGATCACTCAAGACGTCGAAAAAGATTACGCGACGGCGCGTCAGAAAATCGAAGAGATTCGCATAAGGCTGAAAACACAGGTGTTAAAGACAGCGAAGAAATTTTCAACTCCACCTCCTTTTGTTGAAGAAATCGGTGACGACGAGTTTTGCCAGAAGGTTAAAAAAGCACAGGAATACATTTTCAAAGGGGATGCTTTTCAGATTGTCCTCTCTCGCACTTTCAGCTGCCCTTTCGAGGGGCATCCTTTCGATGTCTACCGCGCCCTTAGAATGGCCAATCCCTCGCCGTTCATGTTCTATGTTGAAAGCAAAGAGTTTGCCATTGCTGGAGCATCTCCTGAGCGGCTTGTCAAATTGGAGAACGGCAAGTTGCAGACGATGCCGATCGCAGGGACCCGCCCACGCATTCCCGGAGAAGAGGACAAAGCTGTCCTTGAACTCTTGCAGGATCCTAAGGAAGACGCGGAACATATGATGCTCGTCGATCTGGGCCGCAATGATCTTGGAATCATAGCAAAGGTCGGCAGTGTGAAGGTCAATGAATTGAAAGTCGCCAGATACTTTCCCCATGTCATCCATCTCGTCTCTCAGATCGAAGCGCAAATCGAAAGCGGCTATGACGCCCTCGATGCCTTGAAAGCGGTTTTCCCAGCAGGAACATTGAGTGGAGCGCCGAAGATCCGCGCCATGGAGATCATCGACGAGCTCGAACACTCGCGGCGCGGCCTTTATGGCGGAGCGATTTGCACGATTGACAATAACGGAAATCTCGACAGCTGTATTGCGATCCGCACAGCATTTATTAAAAACGGCATAGCTTCAGTGAGAGCGGGAGCCGGAATCGTCTTCGATTCAGACCCGCAAAAAGAAGCTGACGAAACCAGAGCAAAGGCCAAAGGTGTGATCAAAGCGATCCACATGGCAATGGAAGGTTTATTATGATTCTCCTCATCGACAACTATGACAGCTTTACGCATAACCTGTATCAATTGATTGCAGCGAACAACCCGGTAGTGAAAATCGTGCGCAACGACAAAATTGCCATTGAGGAGATCGCCGCTCTCAATCCTAAGGCAATTGTGTTATCGCCAGGACCTGGACGGCCTGAAGATGCAGGGATCTGCATCGACGCCATCCGCGCCTTTGGTCAATCTATCCCGATTCTTGGTGTCTGTCTTGGACACCAGGCTATGGGGATTGCCTTTGGAGGCCAAGTCGTCTCTGCCCCCGAAATCCTTCATGGAAAGAAGTCGCTTGTCTTTCATCGCCGCCAAGGCATCTTTAAAGGGGTGCCGCTTCCTTTTAGTGCGGGGAGATACCACTCCCTTGTCATCGACAGAAAAACGCTCCCTTCCTGTCTCTCAATTGAAGCTGAGGACGCTTCCGAGGTCGTGATGGCGATCAAGCATAGGGAATTTCCCTGCTATGGGGTGCAATTCCATCCCGAATCGATTTTGACAGCTCATGGAGAGCTTCTGATTCGCAACTTTTTAAAGCAGGTTTAATCGATGATGAAAGAGACGATCGATAAACTTCTTACTCAAACAGATCTCTCCCAGGAAGAGAGTGCCGTCGCCATTCAGGAAGCTCTGACAGAGGCGAATCCTCATCAGACCGCCGCCTTTCTTGCCCTCATGCGGGCAAAAGGGGAGACGGTCGAAGAGCTGCATGGGGCCATTCTGGCGATGCGTCGGTTGATGGTTAGGGTTCCGGTATCCTGTCCTGTCCTCGACATCGTCGGAACAGGGGGCGATGGCGCCAATACGCTCAATATTTCGACGGCTTCTGCTATCCTGGCTGCCGCCTGCGGCGTTAAAGTCGCCAAGCACGGCAACAGGAGCGTCTCTTCGCTCTCTGGATCTGCCGATGTGCTGGAAGCGCTGGGTGTCGCCATCCATGCAACCCCGGATCAGATCAGTCGTTCTATCGATGAGATCGGAATCGGATTTCTGTTCGCTCCCGATTTCCACCCCGCATTAAAGCACTTAAAAGAGATCAGAAAAGGACTGAATATCCGCACGCTTTTCAACATCATCGCGCCTTTGCTCAATCCTACAGGAACGGAGCATCTGATGCTTGGCGTCTTCAGCGAAGAGCTTCTGGAAATCGCAGCAAGCCTGCTAATGCGCTTAAAGACGCGCCGATCGCTTGTTTTCCATGGATGCGGTCTGGATGAACTCTCATGCGCAGGGGCATCGCAGGTTATCGAAGTCACGCAAGAGGGAATGAGGGCTTTTGTTCTCGATCCACAGCATTTTGGACTCAAACGCTGCTCGATAGATGACCTGAGGGGGCAGGACGCCGGGTATAATGCGGCAAGAATTATAGAGGCATTCGAAGGCAGGAGCAGCAGCTTCGCCGATACGATCGCATTCAATGTCGGCGTCGCAGCCTACATCTATGGAGTTGCTGAATCTGTCCAGGAGGGGATCGATGTTGCTAACAATCGTCTGAAGGACAAAAGCGGACTCGACATCTTAAATAAATGGAGAACTTATGCCTGACTTTTTAACGGATATCCTAAACAGGAAAAAGCAGGAAATCAAACGACTTCCCGATCCCATGAGCTTTTCAGAAGTACTCAAACAAGGACGCCTTGCTGTCATCGCCGAGATCAAGCGTAAATCTCCTTCGAAAGGGATCTTAAATGGCGAGATCAATCCTGCCGCACTTGCGCGCAGCTACGTCGAGGGGGGCGCTGCGGCTATTTCAGTCCTTACCGACGAAGAAGGTTTTGGGGGGACTTTGCAGGATTTGAAATCTGTCGTAGAAGCCTGCCCAGGAACCCCTGTTCTGCGCAAGGATTTCATTATCGACCTCAAACAACTGTATGAAACTGCAAGAGTTGGCGCGCATGCCGTCCTCTTGATCGCCGCTGTCCTCAAAGACCGCCTTCCCGAATTTGTCCGCATTGCAAGAAACTATGGCCTTGAGACGCTTGTCGAGGTCCACGATATCAATGAATTGCATTTGGCCCATATCGCCGGAGCTAAGATCATCGGAGTGAACAATCGCAACCTGATGACTTTTCAGGTTTCTTTAAGCGTCGCCGAGAGTCTGGCACCTCATTTTTCCCCTTCTGTGATCAAGGTTGCGGAATCAGGCATCGAAAATTCTGCGCACGCCGCACAGATGCGCCGTGTCGGTTACGATGCGATTTTGGTCGGAGAAGCCCTAGTCAAACACTCAAGTCCCAAAGATCTCATCAAGGAGTTCTGCCATGCTCATTAAAATCTGCGGAGTCCGAGATCCGGAAACAGCCTTTTTGGCTGCTCAAAGTGGCGCTCACTTCATCGGAATGGTGATGACGCCGGGCTATCGCCGGTCAGTGACCGTTGCACGGGCAAAAATGATAGCAGAAGGGGCGCGCAAAGGGAATGCCGAGCCTGTCGCCGTCTTTGTCTCTGAGACGCCCTACGAGATCGTGGCGGCATGCAAGGAGGCTGGAATCAACCTGGTGCAATATTATCAGAACTCGATTGAGCTCCCGGAGCATTTGAGGCGAATTTATATTAACGAGCCAAATGCCTGTTTGAGGGAAGGGCATGATTATCTGCTGATGGAAGGTTCAAAGCCGGGAAGCGGGGAGTTGCTCGACCGATCGAGGTTCGCGCTTCCGGAGGAAAAAAAATTCATTCTGGCGGGTGGACTTAACCCCGAGAACATCAAAGAGATGATCGAACTTTACCGCCCCTACGGAGTGGATGTGTCCAGCGGGGTCGAAAAAAAAGGGGAGAAATGCCCCACACTAATAAAACAATTTATCGAAAGGGTCAATAGCTGTGAATAATTCAAGTGCACACACTCAGTTTGGCGGGGTCTATCTGCCGGAGCTCCTAATGGCGCCGATCGAAGCTTTACAAAAAGGGTGGGAAAAATATGGCTCCGATCCTGTTTTTATCGATGAGTTCTTACAGCTCTTAAAGGACTATGCCGGAAGGGAAACGCCCCTCACAGAAGTAAAGCGCTTTTCTGAAGCCGTAGACGGCCCGCGGATATTCCTTAAAAGGGAAGACCTCGTGCATACCGGAGCCCATAAGCTCAACAACGCCTTGGGACAGTGCCTCCTCGCCAAAAGGATGGGCAAGAAGAGGATCATCGCCGAGACCGGCGCTGGCCAGCATGGCGTTGCTACAGCTACTGCGTGCGCCTTTCTTGGACTTGAGTGCGTCGTCTATATGGGAAAGGTCGACGTCGAAAGACAAGCCCCCAACGTGAGCAGAATGCGGCTGCTCGGCGCCGAAGTGATCGCTGTCGAAAAGGGAACGATGACATTAAAAGACGCCGTTAACGAGGCGCTGCGCGACTGGTCGTTCAATTACGAAGACTCTCATTATTGCTTAGGTTCTGCGCTCGGACCCCATCCTTATCCGGAAATGGTCGCCGCTTTCCAATCGGTGATCGGCAATGAAGCGCATGAGCAGATCCATGAAAAAATCGGAAGAGACCCCGATCTGATCGTCGCGTGCGTCGGCGGCGGATCGAATGCGATCGGCATCTTCTCCGCGTTTATTGACAATCCTGCCGTAGAACTCATTGGAGTCGAAGCTGGGGGAAAAGGGGAAAAGCTTGGAGAACATGCCGCACGATTCAAAGGTGGAAAGCCTGGAGTTCTTCATGGTTGCTATACATATCTGCTGCAGGACGAATGCGGACAGGTCGCCGAGACCCATTCAATTTCAGCTGGACTCGATTACCCCGCAGTTGGACCGCAGCACTCAGCCCTCTATGCTTCGGGAAGAGCTGAGTACGCAAGCGTCACTGACGATGAGGCGCTTGCCGCTTTCAAATTACTTTCGGAAAAAGAGGGGATCATCCCGGCGCTTGAATCCAGCCATGCTTTGGCCTATGTGATGAAGATAGCCGGCGCAATCTCTAAAGATAAAGTCATCCTGATCAACCTCTCGGGAAGAGGAGAAAAAGATCTTCCGCAGCTCATCGCTAAAGGAGTGATATGATTGCCAAAGCTTTTGCAAAAGGTCCCGCTTTCATCGCCTACTTAACTCTTGGGGACGGCGGCTTGAACTATTCGCTTCAGGCGGCGCTCGCCCTTGTTAAAGGGGGAGTCGACATTCTGGAGATCGGAGTGCCGTTTTCCGATCCTGTCGCCGATGGGCCGGTGATTCAAAAAGCGATGGAAAGATCGCTGGAAAGAGGCACTAAACCTCAAGACCTGATCTCGTTTTTGCGCGCCTTTAGAAAGATGAGCGATGTGCCAGTTGTGATCTTCAGTTACTACAATCCCATTCTGGCTTCGGGGGAATCCTTTCTCAAGCAGGCTAAGGAGGCAGGTGCGGACGGCATGCTGATCGTCGACTTGCCCTTTGACCTGATGCCAAATTCAGACCTGGATCCGATTCTTGTCGTGTCTACTTCAACCCCAAAAGAGCGACTCCAGAAGATTGTAGCCAGAGCAAGCGGCTTTATCTATTACGCATGCCAGAAAGGCACCACAGGGATGCGCGGCTCTCTTCCAGCGGATTCAGAGCACGATGTCGAACGCATCAAAGATGCGACGCAGCTTCCCGTTGCTGTCGGATTCGGCATCAGCAAAAAAGAGACGGCAAACGAGGCTCTCCGCTTAGCGGATGCGTTTGTGGTCGGCTCCTACTTTGTCGATGCGATGAGCCGCCAGGCAACCCCTGAAGAATTAACAGAATTAGCAATCCAGATCGACCCCAGGAGGTCCCCATGATCGTCGTCCTTGATAGAAAAGCAAAACAGGAAGAGATATCCGGCTTGCAAAAGCGTCTCGACTGGATGGGGATCAAGGCCAATCTCGTCGAAAGAGACGGAAGGCTGTGCCTGGCGCTTGTCGCCGGCGTTGATAAAAACGTCGAGGTGAACCAATTTAAGACATTGCCTCTTGTTGAAGAGATCCTTCCGCTTTCTCAGCCCTATAAGCTCGCCGCCAGGCAAGTCAAGAACGGGCGGACTGTCATCGAATGCAAAGGGCAGACGATCGGCGGGGATCAGCTCGCTGTCATGGCGGGTCCTTGCAGCATTGAGTCGGAAGAGCAGATCATGGCCTGCGCCAAATGCGTCAAAGAGAATGGCGGGAATATTCTCCGCGGCGGCGCGTTCAAGCCGCGCACATCTCCCTATGCCTTCCAGGGCTTAGGAGAAGAGGGGCTGCAGTTTTTACAGAGAGCAGGGGAGACGTATGGGCTTCTGACAGTGTCGGAAGTGATGGACGGCGATCAGATCGAGCTTGTCGCTGCCTATTCCGACATTCTTCAGATCGGAGCCCGCAACATGCAGAATTTCAGCCTGCTGAAAAAACTCGGTACAGTCAAAAATCCAATCCTGCTCAAGCGCGGCTTATCGGCGACTTATCAGGATCTTCTGATGTCTGCGGAGTATATTCTCAATGCAGGGAATCCCAACGTGATCCTGTGCGAGCGCGGGATTCGTACCTATGAAACATACAGCCGCAATACCCTCGACCTGGCCGCCGTTCCCATTTTACAGGAACTTTCCCATTTGCCGATCATCGTCGATCCCAGCCACGGCACAGGGATTCGCAAGATGGTGGCTCCTATGGCCAAGGCCGGTATCGCCGCAGGGGCAGACGGGCTAATGATCGAAATCCACCCGGTTCCAGATAAAGCGTTCTCAGATGCCGATCAAACGCTTAGTTTTGAGCAGTTTGCCGAAATGATGCAGGACTTGAAACAAATGGCCCCCATCGTCAAACGCAAGCTCTAAAATTGATTGACTCAGCTCCACAAGATTGCGCATGATTGCCGATAAACATCGGTGATTATGCGCAAATCTCTATTTGCTTTGACATCAGCTCTTTTCATTCATTTATCAGGGAATGCAATGCCAACATTTCATGAAATCCCTAAAGCGGAATTGCATCTGCACTTAGGGGGCTCTTTTCCTCTGGACTATCTGTGCGGGATCGCTTCCGACGCACAGAGAGAAGCCCTTCTTCGCAACCTCGACCTGATAGCGGGAAGAGTGCATTACAACGAGGGATTTCAGGTGTTCGGAGTGATCGGCCAAATTGTAAACACTGATGAAAAAGTGGAAAAGGGGACACGGGCTCTGTGCGAAGCGCTGCAAAAGGACGGTGTGGTCTATGCGGAAATCCGCACAGGCCTAAAAGATCTAGGCGGCGGGCCCGAGGGGTATCTGCGAGCGGTCTTAAAGGGCGTCCAAGGTGCAGCCTCCGAAAGTTTTCATGTCAGGCTCCTTTTAAGCCTTCAGCGGGCCTCCAGTCTGTCTCAAGCAAGAAATACTGTCGACCTGGCTTTGAAATACAGGGACGAGGGGATAGTCGGTATCGACCTCTCAGGCGATTCCACGATCGGGCAGGTAGAGATGATCATCCCTGAGCTCAAACGCGCTAAAGAGGCAGGACTGTTTTTGACGGTCCACATGGGGGAATCGGCCAAGGAGGTAGGTCAGAGGCAGATTCTGGAAGAATTGAGCCCGCATCGGATCGGACACGGCGTCCACTTGACTGAAGAGGCTGTGGACTGGATTATAGAAAACCGGATCCCCATCGAGGTCTGTCCGACAAGCAGCGTTCTCGTTCGCATGGTCGATCAATATAGGGACCATCCGGGACTCCGCTACCATTCCATGGGCCACCCGATCGTTATTTGCACCGACGATCCTCTCATCTTCCAAAATACGCTGACAGGGGAACTTGCCGCTTTAAGCGAAGCGGAAGCTCTCACCTCAGAAGAGCTGCACCAGATCGCAAGAAACGCGATTCATCATGCGTTCTTAACGGATGATGAGAAGCAATTCTTTTTAGAAAGATTTTTCCAGATTGATTAGGCGCTACTGGCTAAAAGCCGATCCTGGAATTTTTGGAACTCCGAGCGGACTTCTTCGGGTTTCTCCAACCAAGGCATATGGCCTGCATCTTTGATCAGGGACATTTGGATATTGGGCCTCTGAAAGCGAGCATCTTGATGAAAAAGCGTATAGGGACATATGCAGTCGTGGGTAGAGTTGATGATCAGCGTTGGGACTTTTTCCGGAACCCATTTGGCGTCAAAGTTGAGTTCGACCGCTTTCCGCTGCCACCAGACGGCGGGGAGATATTGAAAGGGGACCTGCTTCAGAAGGGAGCGTCCCATTTCAAGGGTTTCCTTAGGGAAATAATAGGGCATGCAGGCGTCCAGGGCCTTTTCGAACGTCTCCTGGCTTGGATTCAATGTAAATTCCTGCATTTCCCGGCTCAGATCGGGCAAGTCGAATTGTCTGGAGTACTCCATAGCCTCATGCAGCCATAACGTGGGGGACGAATTCAGAATTACAAAGCCCTTTAATCGTTCTTCTAATGCAGGAAAGAGAAGAGGGAACATACCGCCAAAGGACTGGCCGACTAGGATGGCGTTCTTAAATTGGCTGACCATCGGCAAAAAAAGATCGAACCATGCGTCAAAGTTAAAATCGGCGGGAACTTTTTCAATATTAGATCCGCTCCCGGGAAAGTCGATCAGCCAGGTGTCGCCGGGCAGTTTTAAAAGATCAATCAAACTCTCAAAGTAACAGGAGTCGGCGCCAGGACCGCCTGGAATAAATATCCAGTTCAACGCCTCTCCTGCATTGCTCGCCGCAAGCTTATAACGAACGCGATGAGCATCGAAAAATTGGCTTGCCATGAATTTTCCTTTTTTTTAATTAATGTAGGGTAGCGAAGTGCGCATTTTTGAGAAATTTATATTTGTCGGCACATGTCGGTAAAGGTTGACTTAAGGATTTATTTACGGTATGCTTTAGCAAGGCTGTGCCCTGATTGTTTTATCTATAGAAATGAGAGTAAAAAATGACCAATGAAGTAAAAAAGATATCCTTTTTGAAAGAAGAAGGCCGTGATTTTACTACTGTTTTAAGAGAAAGAGTTAATAATTTTTTTAAAGATGGTCAAATTTCATCCCGCGCCAATGTCGCGATGGTCTCGAAATCAATTTTCTATTTAACACTCGTGGCACTGAACTACGCTTTGCTTTTATCCGGATTCGGCGGGCCTGTCGGTTTTTTCCTCTCCTTTGTCGCCTTCGGGTTTATGATCTCGATCGGCACCATGAACATCTCTCACGACGCCCAGCATGGCGCCTATGCAAAGACAAACCCCGGCAACCGGATCTTGAGCCTCCTGATGGACCTCTTTGGCGCGAGTTCCTTTTATTGGAAAAAAGAGCATACGATCGATCACCATACCTTCACCAATATCGACCACCACGATGCCGATCTGGGCGTTCCTTATGTCTTAAGACTGTGCCCTAATGCTCCGCGCAAATGGTTCCACCGTTTCCAGCATATTTATGCACCCTTTCTCTATGCCATGAACCTGATCCGATGGGTCTATTACTCCGATACCAAACGGATCTGGAATATCATTAAATTAAGGAACAAAGCGCCGGGGAACCCTTCCGACATGGAAATCTTCCTCCTGATCGCTTTTAAGTTCATCCACATCTTCCTGTTCGTGGCTGTTCCGATCATGATCCTGCCTTTTGCCTGGTGGTTCATCGTTCTAGGTTATTTCACCTTCCTGGCCACGGCCGGCCTCGTGCTGACAGTGATCTTCCAATTGGCTCATATTGTCGAAAACGTCGCTTTTCCTCTGCCCAACGAAGAAGGTAAGATCGATAACAGCTTCCTTAAGCATCAGCTCGCTACGACTGCCAACTTCGCGATGGACAGCCGTCTTGCCAATTTCCTCTTCGGCGGCCTGAATTTCCAGGTCGAGCACCATATTTTCCCCCATGTCTGCCATACGCACTTGCGCAAGATCGCCCCGATCGTCCGCTCGACAGCGCATGAATTTGGTCTTCCCTATAACGAAAACCCCACATTCATGGCGGCAATCGCCTCCCATTTCAAGACTCTCAAAAAGCTCGGCAGAAGTACCTAAGGCTGCTTTTTGTGTTCTTTTCCAAGACCGTCCTTAAGCACTTTTTCCTTAAGGTCGGTCTTTTAACTTATTTACAACCTCAATCTTTAATGCTAATGTGCCCTTAAATTTAAGGGAATAACCGCATTTTTAAGAGATAGTTATGATCAGCAAAGAAAAACATGACGAGCTTCAGGAGCGCATGGAGCGGCTGGGGATCAAAGACGCTGACCTGATTGAGAAGTTCATCCTCGGATCAGGAAAAGGGGGCCAAAAGATCAATAAGACCTCTTCCTGCGTCTATCTCAAGCACATCCCCTCAGGGATAGAGATCAAGTGCCAGCGCGACCGCTCACGCGAAATGAACCGCTTTTACGCACGCAGAGACCTCTGTGAGCGCCTGGAAGAGAAACTCGAGAATAAGAAATCGGAGCGGCAGCAAGCGATCGAGAAGATTCGCCGCCAAAAGCGCAGACGCTCCCGCAAAGCTAAGGAAAAGATGCTGGCTAACAAAAAGCAGGTATCGGAAAAAAAGTCCTTGCGCAGATCGCCCAAGGACTTCGATTGAAATTAAGGATACCAGCGGCGAGGTTTCGCTTTATACTGGTTGGGTTTACCCTTGTTGTTGAACTTTTTCTTTCCAAATCCAGACTTTGGTTTGTCCGATGAAGGAGCGTGATCGAATTTGGGCTCCATGCCTGGAATCTGATGGGTGTTCAATCTTTGTCCTGTAAACTTCTCGATCTGTCTGACGATCGACATGTCTTTGGAAGAGGCGAATGAGAGAGCAATCCCGCTCGCCCCCGCTCTGCCTGTTCTGCCAATGCGGTGGACGTAGTCTTCTGTGCTACGCGGCAGGTCAAAGTTGATCACGTGGGTGATCGTCTGAATATCGATTCCGCGCGCAGCCACATCTGTCGCAACGAGGATATCGAACTCTTCCGATCGCATTTCTTTAATCGTACGAGTTCTTTGACGCTGGTTCATCCCGCCGTGGAGAGCTCTTGCGCTGCGTCCGAGTCTGGCCAGCTTTTCGACCAGATGGTCAGCCTGGCGCTTGGTGGCGGTAAAGATGATCGTCTGGGTCATGTCAGGATCGCTGAGCAGATGGTCCAGCAAACGGTATTTATGTTCCAGGTTGTCGACGCGGTGCAAGCGCTGCTCGATATTCTCGTGGTTAGTCTTTTCAGGGGTGATGCAGATCTCGACAGGGCTGGTCAAAAGGCGGTTGGACAGTTTCATGACGCTTCCTGCCAGCGTGGCAGAGAACATCAGAGTCTGACGCGATTTAGGCAGCTTTCCTGCGATTTGTTCGACGGGATGGATAAAGCCCATATCGAGCATTCTGTCCGCTTCGTCGAGGATGAACATTTCGACTCTGGAGAAATCAATTCTTCCCTGTTCCATATGGTCGATCAGTCGGCCTGGGGTGGCGACTAATATCTCATAAGGACGGGCGAGGTCTCTGTTTTGAGGAGGGTAAGGAGCGCCGCCGTAGATGCACACCGTTTTGCAACGGGAGAGGTGCTTGCTGTATTTGGTCGCTTCGACAGCCACTTGCATAGCCAGTTCGCGAGTCGGAACCAGAATGAGGATGCGCGGTCCCTTCCCAGGAAGAGTGGAAGGCGTCGCCAATCGATTAAGAGAGGGGAGAATAAAGGCTGCCGTCTTGCCTGTTCCCGTTTGGGCGGAGGCGCGCAGATCGGAACCTTTCATAATTTCGGGGATAGCCTGCTCTTGGATCGGGGTCGGGGACGTAAAGCCGGCTTCTTCGATAGCTTTGAGGATACTTGGGTGCAAATTTAGTTCTTTGAAATCCATGGATATTTAATGCTCACTTTAATGCAGTTGGACAACGATAACAGGCCAGAACTATTAAATATAGCTTATTTAATCTCGGGGGCAGTTGTTTCGGGGGCGAGTAAATGTATTTTTTTAGCTTCTGCAGATCTTTATCGGACGTTCGATATTCAAAAGCTTCCTTGCTGTTAAATAGTTGCTAACAAATTGAGAAATCAGTTCTAGACGGGGCGGCTTCTCCCGGAATTTTTCACCCCGTTTACGCCTTGCCTTTTGTCTATAATCGCACGCTCCAGTAGTGAATCAGTCGGGACTTCATGTCAAAAACCCCGATTCTTCAAGTTGTTTGTGTATAAGAGCGCGCAAAGTAAAAAAAGGAATTGCTGGAATTGACTGAACAATGCCGATATTAAAATTGGAATTCGCTTGTCGTGCAAAAATTGAGATCCTTATTAACTACCATCTATTAACCTAAATATTTACATCGAAAATCAGTATTAAATTTTAGTAAGAATAGTTCTTCTCAAATGAGTTTTCACTGGTTATGCGTTAATTTGAAAATAGAATTAGATTGAGATGTTTTGTTTAGTTTCAGTGATTTCTTTGGTTTGTTATAATTAGTTAGGCGCTCATGCGTCCTTGTAAACATAATAAGAATAATAAATTAGGATTTTATATGGCCACACAATTTAATCCAGTGGGAAAGCCGCTGGCTTCATACGTTGACTCATTACAGACTCTTTCAAAGACTCTCTCAAGAGTAGATCAGTTCGAAGAGGCTGTCAAAACAATCACAAGCCGCCCAACTCCGATCAGCAACCCGGAGCGCGAAGAGCTGTACGCCTTTGCCAAAGATCTTTTGGGTGAAATCAATGCCCTTGATGAGACTCCTAACTTCAAACGAGATGCCAATTTGGCGCGGAGCCAAATGGGGCAGATTTTGATTGCCATCGACACGAAATGTGCTGAAGGCAATGGACAAAGCGAAATGGAGCAAAATGCCAGAAAAGCTACAGCCTTGCTGATTGCTAAAATCGAACCTTTGCCTAAACCTGCCCCTGCCCTTCAAAATAAGCAGATCGCGGCTATGGCAGTAAGATCTTCGGTAGAACCGGAAGGTTCAGGCCTTGCGGAAGGCTTTCTTTCATTCGTCAGCCAGCTGGCTGATCAGGTTTTGGGACGGAAGATTCCCACGAACCTTCCTGTGTAACCGGATAGTTCTGCGCTAAATCCTCCTTAACGGCCACCCCTGGGCATTTCCTTGGGTGGCTTTTATGCATTTCTCTAAAATTCCTCTCGGAAATAAAGGTTCTTTTGCTAGAATCTTTACTCATGAAACATCTTCTTTCATTCCTCTTAGTTCCGGTGTTATCCTGCGGCCTTCTCAATAGCGAAGAGCTCAGCCTTGCTGAATTGATCGATATCGGTCTGAAAAACAACCCGGAGACGGAAAAAGTCTGGTCCAATGTCAAGCGGGCCCAGGCCGTCGTTGGAATGGCGAAGAGCAAGGAATACCCCCATCTCGACGCCCAAGGCTCTGTCACTCATGCGCGGGAAGTCAAATTTCCCAATGGGCCGGATACGACCTTCACAAGTTACGGCGGCGAGCTCAATTTAAACTATCTTTTGTGTGATTTCGGAGAGAATAGGGCTGCTGTCAGGGCCGCAAAAGAGAATTTGAAGGCTGCCAGATGGGGGGCCGATTTTACTCTCCAGAAAGTCATCTCCGAGGTCGCTTCAAGCTACTATGAACTGCTGAACGCACGCGAGTTGCTCGATACGAGGGAGTCCTCTCTTGAGGACGCCAAAATGATCCTTGCGTCCGCGCAGGAGCTGCGCGACGCCGGGTTGCGTTCTGAGAACGATTTCATTACAGCAAAGGCCGCCGTCTCGGAAATCATGATGAACCTCGCCCAGCAAAAAGCAGCCGCTGCGATCGCATACGGTAAACTGCTTGCGACGCTAGGCTTGCCTGTCGATTCGGATCTGGACGTGCTGACAAAACCTGAAGGGATCCAGAATCCCCTTTTTGAAGAAGGGATTGAGGCGTTGCTTGCTGCAGCGCAAGCCCAGCGCGCCGACCTCATGGCCAAACAGGCAGAGCTTGCCAGCATGAACGCCAGAGTCGATCGCGCAAGGCGCGCTCCTCTTCCAAAATTGAGAGGGATCGGACAGGGTGGATGGCTGGAGTACGGCAAGCATCAAGGAAATGGCTATAACTATAGCGCTGGACTTGCCCTCGATGTTCCACTCTTCAAGGGCTTTGAGTATACTTACCAAAAAAGGCATGCGCTCGCGGATGCGGAAATTTCCGCGGCCGAACTTAAAGAACTCCAGAATGCGATTTCTCTCGAAGTACTTAGCTTTAGTGAGAGGGTTAAGGCAGCCTCGGAAGCCATGCACTATAGCGAAGAGTTCTTCGCGGACTCATTTAAATCTTATGAGTCTTCATTGGAGAGTTACAAAGCTGGACTGATCAACATTTTCGACTTGCTGCTCACGCAGCGACATCTTGCAGACGCGCGCAACAGAAGAGCGATGGCGAGGACAGAGTGGCTCGTCTCCTTATCACAGCTCGCTTTTGCGACAGGGAGTACATATCAATGAAACGAAGTTTGATTTTAGGGATCGCAGTCACGCTCGCGGGCTGTTCCGACAAAACATTGCAGCAGGAGTTTGTTCCACCGCCGGTTCCGGTGCAGACAGCAGATGTCGAAGTCCGCGACGTTCCTCTATTTATTGAAGCGATGGGAGTCATTAAGCCATCGACGACTGCAGTAGTTATGCCCCAAGTCTTTGGCATGATCAAGGAAGTGCATTTCAGCGAAGGGCAGTGGGTTGAAGAAGGGGATCTCCTCTATACTCTCGACGACGCTCCGTACGCTATCCGCGTCCTTGAACTTGAAGCGCAGCGCGATCAGGATCTGGCCCATCTGAACAACGCCAGAAAAAAACTCGAGCGCTACAAGAGTCTGACCAAGCAGGACCTGATCGCTAAAGTCGAATGGGATGAGCTGGAAACAAAAGTCGCCCTGCATGAAGCGATGGTCAAGGCCGATGAAGCGCGCTTGCTTAATGCCAAACTCGATCTACAGCATTGCAAGATTAAAGCGCCGATCGCAGGCCTTGCAGGAAAGAGCGCTCTGGATACCGGCAATATGGCGTCAGGGACCCCGCTTGTGTCCCTGACCCAGACAGACCCGCTTTTCGTCGATTTTTCCATCACGGAAAAAGAGCTGCTGCAAATTGCCTCTCCCTCCGCTGTGATTAAAGTCTACGCCGCTGGAAATGAAGAATGCCTGGGACTGGGCAAGGTCACATTCATGGACCACTCCATTGATCCTCAATCGGGAATGCTTGCCGCTACCGGAAGACTTGCTAAAGAGCACAAGCCGCTTTGGCCGGGACAATCAGTGCGCGTCCATCTGTACTTCGGTAAAAAAGAAAATGCCATGCTGATCCCGATGCGCGCGATCCGGACCAACCAGGAGGGACCTTACATCTTCGCCGTCAAAGAAGACAATACCGTCGAAGTCCGTTCCGTCAAGCTGGGACCTGAAGAAAAAGGGCAGATCGTCGTCGAATCGGGATTGGAAGGCGCAAGCAAAGTCGTCACGGAAGGGCAACTGCGCCTATTCCCCGGATCCAAAATTGAGGAAATTCGTTAATGAACGTCTCGCAGCCCTTTATCAAAAGACCTGTAATGACCTACATCATCATGGCAGTGATCCTGCTGATGGGACTGATTGCGTTCAAAAAACTTCCTGTTACCGATCTTCCAAACGTCGACTACCCTGTTATCATGGTGCAGACTTCCTATGCCGGCGCCAGCCCTGAAGTCATGGCCAGGACTGTCACGACCCCTTTGGAAAAAGAGCTGATCAACATCAACGGAGTCAAGCACGTCACGTCCCAGAGCAACCGTGGCTTTTCATGGATTACGATCCTCTTCGAGCTGAATCGAAACCTCGATGAGGCCGCCCAGGATGTGCAAGCAGCCCTTAAAAGGGCCGAACACGCTCTTCCCCGCGATCTCGATCAAAGTCCAACTTACAGCAAGGCCAATGCCCATCAGGAAAGCATTATCTATCTCGTCCTGACCTCCGGCTCATCAACCCTTTCCGATCTTTACGATTACGCTCATACCCGCATCGAGCAGCGCGTTGCGCGGATAGAAGGGGTCGGCAAGGTCGAGGTCCACGGCTCTCCCTATGCTTTGCGCATTCAGGTCAACCCTGAGCTGATGGCAGCGCGCGGACTTACCTTCGACGAAGTGCGCAGCGCGGTTGCAGGCTCCACCGGGAACCTGCCGCTCGGCGTCCTGGAGACGGCAGGACGCAAATTCACCCTCGACGTTCCCGGCCAGCTCAAATCGGCCGCCGAATTCCGCAATCTGCTGCTCAAAGACAACGTTCGGCTGAAAGAGATCGCCGATGTGTTCGACGGCCTCGAGTCCGACGAGGTATTCCACCTGATCAATAAAGACGAGGACAAGCTCGCTGTCATCCTGGGCATCAAAAAACAAAGCGGCGCCAATGCCGTTAAAATTTCAGAAGAGCTCAAACGTGTCATTCCGGAAATTCAGGCAGAGCTCCCTCCCTCCATGCATATAGAGGTCTGGTTCGACAAGGCCAGCTGGATCAAAGAAGCGATCGAAGACGTCGAATGGTCCCTCATCATCTCTTTTGCTCTTGTCGTCGGGGTAATCTTCTTTTCCCTGCGCAGATTCCGCGAAACGATGATCGCCGCTACTGCGCTGCCGCTTTCCGTCATCGGAACGTTCATTGTTATGTACTTCCTAGGATTCAACATCGATATCCTCTCCTTGCTTGCGCTGACCCTTGCGATGGGATTTGTGATAGACGACGCGATCGTTGTACTGGAGAATATCGTCCGCCACCAGGAAAAAGGTCTCTCGCCCATGCAGGCCGCCCTGACAGGTTCCAAAGAGATTGGCTTTACGATCCTCTCTATGACCCTCTCCCTTGTGGCTGTCTTTATCCCGCTTCTTTTCATGAAGGACGTCACCGGCATGTTATTTCGCGAGTTCAGCGTGACCCTGGCCGTCTCGATCCTCGTCTCCGGTTTTGTGTCCCTTACGCTGACGCCGATGCTCTGCAGCAAGTTTGCCTCCGACCACAAACAGACCAAGACTGTCCTCAACAGCTCAATGCTGGGTTTTTATCGTAGATCTTTAGACTGGTGCATGCGCCATCGCAAAACGACGCTGGGAGGAGCCTTCGCCTGTGCGACCCTCGCTGTCCTGCTGTTCCGCTTCCTTCCGATCAACCTCTTCCCGGAAGAGGACAGGGGATTCATCTGGAGCTTTGTCCAGATGCCCAGCGGAATGTCCAAAAAAGACTCTGAAGAATACCAGCGAAAACTCAACTCCATCGTCCAGACCAACCCGGCTGTCGAGACCTTTGTCACGCTCAACTTCAAAGACTACTTCATCTATCTGATCAGCCTGCATGAAGCCGATAAGCGCCCCGCCCAAAATCTGGTTGTTGGAGAGCTTCAAACTAAATTTAACGGCGTTCCTGGAACCCAGGCCTTTATGCGCGGCATGCAGCTCGTTTCCAATCAGGGAGGGGGCTTTTCCCGCAACAACTACCAGTTCGTCTTAAAAGGAACGGATATTGAGGAAGTGAAGACAGCTGCGACAGCTCTGAAGCACAAATTGCTTGCCAATCCCGCTTTCATCAACCCTGATATTAGCATCAAGGCTGACGACCCTAAACTCGAAGTCAACGTCTATGAAGAACAAATCGAAAAGCTCGGCGTGACTCGTCAGATGATCCAGACCCTTCTTCAGAACGCCTACTCGGGCGGACATATCGGCAAGATCCAAAAAGGGGGAGAGGAGTATCATGTCTTCCTCGAGTTGGATCCTAGGTTCCAGAAGAGTACAGCGGCTCTTGCCAAACTCTACTTGAAAACTCCGTCCGGCACCTCCGTCCCGCTTAAATCTGTAGCAGCCTGGAAAGAAGGGGTCGGACTGCAAAGCATCGAGCACCTCGATCTGCTCTCTTCGATCACTCTTTCATTTGATATCGCCAAAGACGCGCCTCTCTCAGAGATGCTCGAGCTATTGAAAAAGACTTCTGCAGAAACGCTTCCTTCTTCCGTTTCAGGAAAACTGGAAGGCGTCGCTGAAATGGTCGATAAGACGAGCAGCGATACCGTTCTTCTTCTGCTGCTGGCTGTCGTCGCGATGTATGCTGTCCTCGCCATCCTCTATGAAAGCTTCATTCATCCGGTGACGATCCTCTCTTCCATGCCCTTTGCATGCCTTGGCGGGATCCTGACGCTTCTTGTCTTCCGCGAGGCCCTCTCTCTCTATAGCATGGTCGGATTTCTGCTTCTGATCGGTATCGTTAAAAAGAACGGGATCATGATGATTGACTGCGCCCTCGACCTCCAGCGCAATCAGAATCTGCCGCCCTATGCGGCCATCCAGGAGGCTTGCATGATTAGATTCCGTCCAATCATGATGACAACAGTAGCTGCAGTCATGGGGGCGCTTCCGATTGCAATCGGCATCGGCGCCGGGTCGGAAACACGCAGGGGACTTGGCCTTGTCATCGCTGGCGGATTGATTTTTTCCCAGTTCCTGACGCTTTATATCACGCCTATCATCTTTCTCTATCTTGAGAAATTGAGAAATAAACGTTCTAAAGCACAAATGACTTCCTGAATTTCCTTGCAAAATTTCTACGAAAGGCAAAAGAATATCCTCTATTTAGAGATCTTGAATCAGCGGATTTAATATATCCGCTCTTATAAGGGAGGAAAAACAGATGTCGGTAAAATTTTTACAGGGCGCCGCGCTAGAAGTCCATAACCGAGTATTCAATCCGCTTGCTCAAAGCTTGCAGTCTGTGAAAGAGAGCAAGGAATACTATAAAGCCTCCCCTTACGTGAAATTGAGAACAACGCACGAAACCGATCCAAGCACAGTTCAGGTGTCTTGCTACCTTATTGCCAGGAACTCTCTCTTCACCATGCCTTCGAAATTCCTCGCAGAGACCAAACACATATTTGGAAGCGTAGTCAATTTTGCGTCTCCCAATCGCATGTGGAATTGCCACAATACCTGTACTGCGCAAACGCTGGAAACAGCGATTACCGCTTTTTCGACGAGAATCATTGAAATCAATTCCGAAATCGATGGAATGGATGATTCTGCTTCCCTGCAAACGCTGCGCCAGGAGCTTGCCGACATTCAAGTCCTGCTGCAGTCTTCCCTGAAAACGCTATTCTATATCTACAGGACCTACAACCAAAATCCCAACGTCGGGGAAGAAACGGAGGAAATTCCTGTAGGCAATGAAGAGGAAGTCATTCGCCCTCAATATCAGGCTCTTTTGAGCCTTATTAACAGAGACCTCTCTTCTCTTTTGCAACAAATCGACGTCAAATTAAATCCCCATCAACCCCTGGCTGAAGTCGCAATGGATAACGGGGAAAAAGAAGTTGAAATCCTGATTCCATGGAAAGACGGGGCTGAAGAAGATCCTCAAGTTGAACAAGAGGCTTACGCTGCAGCATTGGAAGTCATGGCCGATAAAACGCTGGTATTTAAAAGCCAGATGGCCGCCTCCAAGTGGTTTTGCAGAAAATTAACTTCTTGCAGAGGCTCGAATGGGGATGATGCCCATGCTGATTTAATCCGCGGAGCAAGAATTGCAAAAACAGTTCCCAAGCCTTTCATCCTGTTTGCTAAAACCCTCGACGCCGTTTTCAATGAAAAAATGGCTCGTTATGATTTCCTCTCGAAAGTGTATGAGCGCTTCAATCAGATTTTGATGAATAGCGGAACGGAAAATGAGGCGAAAAAACCGAACAACTTCAAAATGCTCCTATCCGAACTCTGTGAGAAAAACGCTCCCCGACACGTCTACCAAGCTTTGTTCAAGGCTTTGATGAACGAAGAGGGCACAGCACCGTATGGACTAAAATATGAGCCCGCGGTATTGAACGCCATTATGAACAACCCGGACTATTTCCCGATCTTTGACCCTGATCATGAAATGGTGACTTAAGGACTCGTTGATTGCCCGCTCTCAAGAAGTACCCGGCTCTCACAGGGCCGGGTATTTTTACAATGACCATGCTAATCTTTTAGAGTGCTTGTGAGGAATTCGTCGAGAATCGCATTGAAAGCCTCCGGCTTCTCCCAGAATGCGGCATGGCCGGCTTCCTCGATAATGTATACTTGCTCATTAAAGAGGTTTTTGTAGTTGATCTCCTGGGTAAGGTAAGAGAGATTGATTTTGTCGTTCCTTCCCTGAATAATGCAGAGGGGAGTGGCATTGGTCTCAACGATCGTCTTTTGATTGACGATGCTATTTTTCCAAATCGATTGTGAGAGAAACACGCGGCATTGTCCGTCGGTTTTCAAAACAGCATCCAGGATGAAAGGGTCTTTCTCGAGATCGAAAGCTGTGTTTGTCCCTCTGATGAACCGGATCGCTTCTTCTTTAGTTAAATGCGGCTTGCTCCAAAGCTCCATGATGCCTGGAATAGGGTGGAAACCTTTCTGAAAGCCAGCTGGCGTCAGCTCGATCGGAGGGGTCCCTGTGATCAGGACGCCTGCGAAGGGTTGGCCTTTATCAAGGGCGCTCAATGCAATGTGGCCCCCGAGCGACCAGCCGACGACAGCCGGGTTTTGCAACTTCATTTTCTGAATCACTTCCATCACGACATCTGCGTACCCGTCAAAGGAGTAGGTCTTTTCTGGATCTAACGCTCTTTCACTTTGACCGTGGCCGGGAAGGTCGATTGCGATGAAACGGTATTGCTTTGCCAGATTGCTATTGAGCTGAGGAGAGAACACTTCTTTGCAGCAGGAGTTTCCGTGAAGAAAGAGAACCGGTTTGCCGCTCCCGAGGGTGTCCCAAACGGCGACCTCTCCATGCGATGTGGGGATTGTATAATATTTGGGATCTTTTATCGGTGGCCCGAGGCAGATGGGACGGTCTCCATAGACCGGATTTTTAGCGGCCGGCGACTTGTTGCAGGAAGGGGATGCGATTAGGGAGAACATCACTGGCATTGTCAAAATGGAAATCATAGAGAACCTCATCATTTGGACAAAAATTCTAGCAAGGGAAGTAATTATCATCCAGATGAGGGGGGAATGCTAAAAAAAGTTAAATAATTAGTTGATTGTTGTGTCCTCCATGGATAAATTACTGACCTGGTTTTTAAAGGAGCCATCTTATGTCTGGAAAAGTCGGTTTAGATCTTTTGATTCAGGAAGCTTCATCCCTGGAGCAAGTTCTCCAAAGATGCCGAGAAACGATTTCAAAACAGCCCCCGAATGAGCAGTTGTTATCTCATGATCAATTGCACCGAGGGCCAGGCGTTCAACTCAAACAACTCCATATGAAAGTCCAGCAGCTCTTTTCCGGGCAGGATTTTCCCGACATGAAAATTCCTCATGCTATCAAAAAGAGCCTATACAGCTCCGATCAGCTGCTTAAACAGCTTAGTAAGGAAGAATCTCAAATGTTATCCTACTGGAATCTCTATCAAGAGTCGCTGCATGCCCTGGCTCACGATCCTTTGAACAACGGGAACGCCTTTCATGACCTATTGCCCAGGATTACTCAGGTCATTGCAAATGGAAATCTCAATGAAGGTTATCAAGGGGCTTTTGTCTCTCTGGAAAAGCGGATGACTTCGCTCTTGGAAGAAATTCATTTTCGTGAAATCGCAGCACAGGATCAAGGAACAGAGGCCAGTCGTGAATTGGCCTTGATCTTAGCCCATTTACGCCTTCAATTTAGAAACCTGGAGGCACAGTGGGACTCATTAAAACGTGTTCCCAGTAGTAATCTCGTTCAGAATTTCGAAACAATGCTTGAACTGTATCAGAAAATTAAAGAGCTCAAACAAATCCTTCTCACCGAGATCCCTCCTGAAGAAATCGATGAAATCAATGAGTTTATTGCCCATAGGGAAGAACTGTTGTGCCGCTTAGTCAAGGCTGTGTACCGGGAAGCTACGATGTTAGAATTCTACAATGCTCTGGATGCAGGAGATGACGACATGATCCAGGATGCATTCTCCCGAATTACCGATAAGCCTCTCTTTTTGATGCATTTAGCTTCGGTCATGAAGCAGAAAAGCCTGCCAACTCGACTGCTTAGTGTGGAGGCTCTCTCGGATTGGCCGGGGACGGGCGATCAAAAAAAAGAGGCTGTCAAAAAGGCTCTGTTCATGACTTCTACAAATGATCCTGGCGAGATCTTGAAAAAAGCGAGAGGGTTGGAGCTGCAACTCGAGAAGGCAATGGGGAGGCCTTTGCACCTTTCAGCCCCCCCTGCTTTAAAAGGGGAGCAAACAAACCCAGTCTTAAGACCACTTCAGGATGCCATGCAAACGCTGCAAAGCGCCCTTATGCAATTGGAGGACAAAAAGGTACCCAACGCATTCCGTTGGCTACTGGCCGCAGAGGAACTTAAAGAAAAAGGAATTGCGGAGCGCCCATTTTATTATCTTTTGCAAATTCACAAAATTGAATCCCCTTCTCTGGTGACAAATGAACAGGACTACGGCGTCAAAGCCTTTAGGGGAGAGCGCGGGTTTTCTGCGACAGATGCAGAGCGGGTCCGCGCTGTGCAACGCGCGTTGGTCGAGATTTCTTTGGATGGGCTTTCCGAAGGAGTCAAAGCCGATCAGGAGGGGATTGCAGAACATTTCTTAGGATTGCTCGATAAAATTCAGCTTTGCGGCGCAGACCGTCCCAAAGAGATTGAACATGTCGTCCACGCTATTTTTGGCACTGTCTATCGCTTGCACGAGCAAATCAGAGCTACAAACCCAAGTTTAGTGGATCCAACCGATAGGCAATTTGCGGGGGATTTCGGCAAAAAGGTTTTCACCACTCCTGTCCAGGGGATCGACAGAGAGATAAAGCTGAAGGCGATAGAAGAGGTCCGCAGTCAGCTGTTCGCTTGTTGGATAAGGGTCTAACCCTCCTTGTTTGAAATGGCCAATTCGACAGTCCTCCGCTCGATATTCCCCATTCACGATAAAATGAGTTGAATTGATTAGTGAGTTTATTTGTAATTTAGCTCTCTCGCTTTTATTGTCATAATCCGTTCACTGTCATAGTCTTGTATATATTTTTTCACTGTTTTGTTCTGCTGTTAAATATCTAATTACAAGTAATTTGAATTCATTTTTGAAATTATTCTTATTATTTAACTTGGCTTAACGAGAGTTTGATAAAATATTGTATATTAATAGTTAAATAAAGGTGTGATAATGAGCTGTTCTATACTTTCATCAAACAGTAGATATGATGATCCTGTTATTGAAAATCCCCATTTTTCCTTAAAGAAGACAATTATTGAATTTGAAACACAGAAGGAGACGGCAGAGAGCACAATCTGGGCTGAGGCTGGAGATGAATACAATGTCAGGCGCGTTAAGGAGAAAATTAGTGCAGCACAAAAGGAAATCAAATTTTCTCTCTGGATCGAGGATGGGGGGGAGAAACAATGTATCACTTTGCAGAAGATTTTAGGCGACGGAGGGCAAAAAAAAGCGTGGGAGGTATCTGAGAAATCTGCTCTTCTTCTCCCAAACTATGATACGGATTCGCATGAGATAGCTCAGGAATACTGGGAGAGCACAGTATCTCAAGAGGTAAGGGTTAGCCAGTTCTTAAGCAAGCATGATATGCTGAGCTGCTGTCATCGACTTGTAAAGGTTTTCCCTAATCAAAATTCTTCTTCCTTTGTCTATGCGTATGTTTCTGATTCGTTTGAATTTTTAAAAAGCAAGAATATTTATATTATTGAAGGAAAGTCTGATAAAATGGGCACATGGCTCAAGGGGAATAATCAATTCCTTTTTCAAAATCCAGACGATCGCTTAAATGAGAAATGTTGGGATGAGGTTTTTGAGCCTCTTTTAGGGGATATTTCAAAAATTGTGACCTATGGAATTCCAGCTGCAGGAGATGCTTTTAATATTGCAATTCAAGCGCAAAGTAAGACGATGCCTACCAGTTCTAAATATCAGGTGAGGTATTTTGGAATGGATTTTGGCTGCAAATCGGAAAATTCACGCCTTTCTTTTAAAGAGAGAGTGCATTTACCCCCCGCAGAGATGCAACTTGAAGTCTCTTCGTTGGTGTCGAGGTATGTCGGAAGGGTTATGGAGATAGAGTTTCATGGGCAAACTGAAAAAGTGGACTATTCTGGGTTAAAGCAATCCCTGATCGAAAAATACACAAAATCAATAGCTCAGAACCTTTCAAAAATTAAAAAACTGGAAATCTGAGGCTATACCCAAACAGACTAGGCGAGCTTTCGCGTTGGAGACCTACTAGAGGCGCGCGCAGCGGTTAATCAGCAGGGCGTCTGCGAGGACGAGCGCTGTCATCGCCTCGACGATCGGCACTGCGCGGATGGTTACACAAGGGTCGTGGCGGGAGCCTTCGGGGAGCTGGAACTCTTTCTCTTCTTTCTTTACATTCACAGTCTTTTGCGCCTTTTTGATGCTTGAGGTCGGCTTGAAGGCAACGCGTGAGATCAGGGGGAGTCCTGTGCTGATCCCGCCCAGCGTTCCGCCTGCAAAGTTGGTGGCGGTGGAGACGTTGCCATCGTCGTCGAGGATAAAAGCATCGTTGTGTTCAGATCCTTTCATGCGGGCAGCTGCAAAGCCGGAGCCGATCTCGAACCCTTTTGTGGCAGGCAGCGAGAGCATTGCTTTGGAAAGGCTCGACTCGAGTTTTTCATAAACCGGATCGCCTAGTCCAATGGGAAGATCAAAGGCAACAGTCTCGATGATTCCCCCAAGAGAATCTCCCTCTTCTTTGACCTTTTCAAGCGCCTCGATCATTTTTTTTGCGGCTATTGCGTCGGGGCAGAAAATTAGACTTTCTCGGGTGGCCTTACGGATAGTGGAAGGGGTGTCGTAGGCAGGCTCGGAGATGGCGATCCCGCCGATTTCTTTGATGTAGGAGACCACCTCGATACCGAAATGGGCCAGCAGTTTTTTTGCAATCGCGCCGGCTGCTACTCTACATGCGGTTTCTCTTGCTGAAGAGCGTCCGCCGCCGCGGTAGTCGAAGATCCCGTACTTCTCTAAATAAGTGAAATTGGCGTGGCCGGGGCGCAGAAGGTCCTTGATGGGCTCGTACTTGCTCGAATCGGCGTCTTTATTGAAGATGATGATCGAGATCGGCGCTCCGGTCGTCTTGCCTTCGAAGACTCCGGAATAGATCTGGGCCTCATCTTTTTCTCCGCGTGGTGTCACGTAAGGGGTTCTTCCGCCCTGGCGCAGAGCCAGGTCAGCATTGATCTCATCATCGGAGATCGAAAGTCCAGCTGGACAGCCGTCGATGACAACGCCAATCGCTTTGCCGTGAGACTCTCCCCATGTTGTAATGCGGAACAGGTTGCCTGAGGAATTACTGGCCATGAGAGAGCTCCAATCGTTGGATCAGTGCACTGATTTCCAGTACGACTTGATCTTGTGTCTTAGTCTCCAAATCAACCGATAGGGCGGGAATCGCTTCATATTTTGCTTGCCTCTCTTTGTATATCAGCTCGAAAGACCCCTCGGGATCGGAGGGATCGAGATAGGCGGGAAGCTCATGTCCCAGGATCCTTTTTTTGAGGGTATCCTTATTTAACTTGAGATAAACGAGCTGGCCCAATTTTGCAAGGAAAGCAGCATTCTTAGGGTCCAGGATGAGGCCGCCGCCCAGGGCAATGACTGCATCATGAAGGCCTTTAAGTTGTTGCAGGACATCCGATTCCAGTTTGCGAAACCCCTCTTCGCCCAACGTTGTAAAAATTTCGCGGTAGCTCATCTCTTCGCCTGTGAGCTTGAAGTTAAGGAGCTCGACTAACCTGTCGGTGTCAAGAAACGGACGGTTCAAGCGACCCGCAATGATTTTCCCGAGGGTCGTCTTGCCGCAGCTTTTAAAGCCGAAGAGGATCAGGTTCATGAGACAACCTCAATGGCAGCGCCGAGGGCGCGGAAGTCATGGGCAAATCCAGGATATGTCTTGGAGATGCATTCTGCGCCGTCGATCAGGCTGTCGCCTGCTGCGCCAAGGGCTGCGATCGAGAGCGACATCGCGATCCTATGGTCGCGCCATGCGTCCATGTGAGCGCCTTTGAGTAAGGAGCGGGAGATGATGAGACCATCTGGCTTTTCTTCAATGCTGGCCCCCATTTTTTTAAGTTCGGTCGCCATCGCATGGAGACGGTCCGATTCTTTTTTGCGAGCGATGCCGGCATTGATGATCTCCGTTTTCCCTTCCGCAAAGCAGGCGATGACTGAGAGGATGGGTGTGGCATCGATGAAGTCATTGACGTCGATCTGCTGTCCTTGCAGTGTGCTGCCTTTGCGGACGAGGAGAGTTTTTTTCGTGCTGTCGATCTCGATTTTGGCGCCCATGCGGATCAGCACTTCGATCAGCTTTTTATCTCCCTGGCAATCGCTCATGTCGATGTTGGTGAGCAGCAGCTCTGAATTGGTGACAAGCGCGGATGCGATCGGGAACGCCGCCGAGCTGAAATCGCCGGGGATCGACATGTTGAAACCTTCGATGCGGGCGTTTCCGGGCACTGTGTAGCGGGCATAATCCTGATGCGCGATCTCAATGCCGAATTTCTTCAGCCAATGCAGTGTGAGGTCGATCCAGGGCTTTTCTCCTGGGTTGCTGACTTCGATGGTCGTTTTTCCATGGAGGAATGAGGTGGCGATCAGCATCCCTGAGACAGGCTGCGAGTCTTCTCCGGGAAGCTGGGCTTTGCCTGACTGCATGGGGCCTTTGATGATGATCGGCGCGTAGCCATCGAGTCGCGACGAGGCGGCAAGAGCGCCGAGCTGTGTCAGAGCATCTAACAGAGGTTTGACAGGCCTGTTGTGCCGAATCGAGTGGTCGCCGGTGATCACGGTATAAGACGGACTAAGGGCGGCCAGCGCTCCGACGAAGCGGAGCACTTGACCCGAGTTTCCCGAATCGACCACATTTTCGGCGGGGTTAAGTTTGTTGTTCAGTCCTCTAACTCTCAGATAATCAGCGGTGACCTCGATCTTGGCGCCAAAGGCCCGCATCGCGTCGATCATGGCTGTAGCGTCGGGAGAATGTAAAAAGTTGCGCACCTCGGAATTGCCACTTGCCATTGCGGCGAACAGGATCGCGCGAAGCGTGTGCGATTTGGAAGGAGGAATAGCGACAGTCCCTTTGACTGCGCTTGGCCTGATGCGGAATTGAATCATTTAGAGCCTCCGGAAAATTTGGCGAGCATCCAGGAGATGGCCTCTTCCAGGATCTCTTGAGGGACTGATGCGCAGTATTCACCATTGAAAGACATGCAGGCTCCGATTTTTTCCAGCTGAACGAAACGGACGGCGCCTTTGGCAGCTTTTTTATCAGAGAGAAGGGCGTCGCGCATCTTTTCAAGAGTGACCTCTTTGCTTAGGACTAGCGCAAACGCAAAGGAGCGGATCATCGCGTCGATCTGTGCAAACTCTGCAGCCGGAAGATGTCCCATTTTGACGCTGATGTAACTTTCGACGAGCATGCCGATGGCAACGGCTTCGCCGTGAGAGAGTTCATAGTTTTCGAGCAATTCAAGGGCATGTGCGATCGTATGACCAAAATTCAAAATCCGGCGCAATCCTGTTTTTTCTTCAAAGTCGATCTCAACGACCTGCGCCTTGATAAGGACGCACTCATGGATGATCCTGTCCAGATAGGCCATATCTTTGGAATTCCAGTTCCTGAGCAATTGAAAAAGCTGGGGAGAGCGGATCAGCGCATATTTGATCACTTCAGCAGACCCGCTTGTCCACTCGGAGGGAGAGAGGGAGGAGAGCATCGAGGAGTCGATGAGGATCTTGTCCGCGGGATAAAAGGTTCCCAGCAGGTTTTTGCCAAACCTTGTGTTGACTCCCGTCTTGCCTCCGATCGCAGCATCGACCATCCCCAGCAATGTCGTTGGAGCGAGGACGAGAGGAACTCCTCTGCAAAAGGTCGAAGCGAGGTAGCCGATGAGATCGGTGGTTACGCCACCGCCGAGCGCGATCATGCAGGTGTCCTTTCCGAACTTCTGGGAAAAGAGCAGATCTTCAAGAGCCGCCTTTCTTTCCCGATTTTTTTCCTGTTCGCCGCTGGGAAAGCTGAAAAGATCAATCTGTAATCCCGCTTTTTCCAAATGGGAACACCACTTTTTTCCGATCAGAGAGTCGACCCGATCGTCGCAAAAGAGGGCGAACCTGTGGCCGAGGCGCCTAAACTCGCCGGCGATCGATTCGGAAAATAATAGCCCGTTCGACAGAACGGCTTCCACTCGTTTCAGTTGCGGCTGCAAACCGATAGCGATTCTTCTCATTTGATCACGGCCTCTCGTAATGCTAAAAGCCCTTCGCGCAGCACTTCCTCTTTTTCTGAAAAGGCCATCCGCAAATACCCTTCCTGTCCAAAAGAGATGCCCGGGACACAGGCGATATTGCCTTTTGTCATGAGCTCGGTGCACAGTTCAGAGGAGCTCATCGATTTATTAAAGATTGACAAAGGGATAAAAGCGTACAGGCCGGCTGCTGGCTTCTCAAGATTGCACTCAAACAAATGATTTAACGTGTCGACAAAAAGGTCTCTTCGTTGTTGCATTGTGCTCCGCACGCTGTTTGTGATTTCGGAGTGGTTTTTCAATGCTGCTGCTGCTGCCCACTGGCTGACGATCGATGCCCCAGTCGTCGACTGGCTCTGCAAAGCTGCCATCGAACGGATGAGGCTAGTGGGACCGAAGGCAAAGCCGATGCGCCACCCTGTCATCGCAAAGTTTTTGGAGCAGCTCTGGACGACAAGAACCTGGTCAGAGAGCGCGCCGCAGGAGAAAAACCTCTTATCATCGTAAACGATCCCGCTATAAACTTCATCAGAGATTACAAAAACGCCTGCCTCTTGTGCGGCTTTAAGAATCGCCTCGAGATCCTCTTTGCTGTAGAGGTTCCCTGTCGGGTTGCCAGGATTGTTCAAGATCAGAATTTTGGAGCGCGCGGTAATATGTTTTTTTAACGTGGCAGGTGTCAATTTCCATTCGTTTTCAGCCTCTGTAGGAAGGATGACAGCCTCTGCTTTGAACAGCCTTGCGATTTGCGGGTAGGAGACCCAATAGGGGGCGGGAATCAGGACCTCGTCTCCTTCTTTCAGAAGAATCTGCATGGCGGCGTACAACGCAAATTTTCCGCCAGCTGCGACAAGGGTATTCTCTTTTGTGTAACTGCACCCGTATTCTTCGTTCATCCATTCAGCCGCGGCTTCTCGCAGTTCAGAAAGCCCAGCAACAGGAGCGTAAAGGACCATTTCCGAGGCCAGCGCCGCGCTGACAGCTTCTATCACTTTAGGGTGCGAGGGCACGATTGGATCGCCAGCTGCGAAGTTGTAGACTGTTTCACCCTGTTCTTTCTTAAAGGCCGCCATCGAATTGATGGCCACTGTGGCCGAGGTCATTGGGTCCGACATCTTTTCTCCTTGGAAATGAATTCCATCCATAGTGCGAGCTGTTTTGTTAATTCTTCGCGGTTGAGCATAGCAATCTCGCTTTGCAGCCGCGGGTTGTCGCGGGCAAGCCGCGTCATCGAATGGAAACCGGGGCCAGCCAATTGGAGGGCTTCCGGGTCATAGGTCTCGACAAATTCCAATAGAAGCCGCGAGAGCAGCGCCGGCAAATGGGAGATCAGAGCCACTTGGCTGTCGTGTTTGTCCGGGTCGATACTGATGGGCCTTGCCCCCATTTTTTTAATGAGGAGCGTCGCTCTCTCGATATTTAAGCTTTGGTTCTTTCCATGCGGAGAAAGGATCCAGCAGCAATCTTGAAAAAGGGAGGCTTCGCTATTGGCAAAACCCCACTTTTCCTTTCCTGCCATCGGATGCGTGCTCAGGAAGTCAAGGTTGTCTGTTGTGAGCGCCTCAAAGGCGGGGAAGACCGCCTTTTTGACACTGCTGACGTCGATTACGAGCAGTTTTTTCTCTTTCGGGCAGTGCACAGCGATCTCATTTGCCAGCTTTGAAAGGCTAGAGAGGGGAGAGGCGAGGATAATCACCTCCGACCATGCGATCAGTTCTTCCCATGTCGAGAATACGCTATCTACGGCTTTCTCAACGACAGCGCCCTGCAAATCCAGACAGTCCCTCTTCAGCGATGCGATCTTAACGCTCGGCGCTCTTTTCTTCAGAGCTTTAGTGATCGAGCCGCCGATCAGGCCCATTCCGATGATGCCGATTTTATTTGGCAGGTTCATACAGCCCCAATAGTTTTAAAGTCTGTGTCTTTTTTTTGAGCGCGTTCAAGACCTGCTCCATGTCGACGCTTCTCGAAAAGAGGATGTCGACGAAGAATAAGTATTCGAACGGCTTATTTTTGATCGGTCGAGAGGCGATCTGCGTTAAATTCAGCCCCTGTTCCGCCAAAACGCTCAAGGCAGCAAGCAACGCGCCCGGCGTATGCTGCAAGGTAAAGAGAAGGGAACATTTCCCTTCTCTCATTAGTAAATTGCTCTTAGTCCCTTTGCCCAGGAACAAAAAACGGGTGGTATTGCTCCTGTCATCCTCAAGATTGGCTTTGAGGAGTTCAAGACCATACACATCTGCCGTTTTGCGGCTGCCGATGGCGGCGGTATCGTTTTTGTTCTGCAATGAGACCTCTCTTGCCGCTCCCGCCGTATCGAAATGGACAACGGGTTCCATCCAGGGGTGTTCCTGGAAGAACCGGGTGCACTGGGCCAGCGCCTTTGGATGGGAATAGACCTTTTTAATCTCTTCCATCCGCTGGCCTTTTTTTCCTACGAGACAATGTTCGATCGGCAAGCATAATTCACCGATCACGCTGACGTCATGGCATGCAAGCAAATCGAAGTTCTCGACAATCGGACCAATCAAGCTGTTCTCCACAGGGAGGGCGGCCAAATCGACCTCTTTGCTATCGAGGCTTGCGAAAACATCGTCGAAGGCAACTTTTCCGACGCTGACGACTGAAGCCCCAAAGAAGCGTTCGATCGCCATTTCGCTAAAAGACGCCTTAGTTCCCTGGTAAGCGACTTTTTTGCTCATTGCCCATCTCCAGTTTCATGTTCATCTTTGAATAATCCACAAAGAGGTTGAAGATCTCTTCGATCACAGCGGGACTCAAGCCATGTTTTTTTGCCGCTTCGCGCAGCATCTGCAGCTGCTTTTCTTCCCTCAGAGGATCGTGCACGGGGAGCTGGTTCTCCTTCTTGACCTTCGCGATCTCTTTCGTGACGGAAAGCCGTTTTGAAAAGAGTTCGATGATCTCCGTGTTAAGCTGGTCGATGATTTTGCGCAGTTCGTCGAGATTCATAGGGATCTCCCCATCGCTCTTGCGATAGCGTCCAGCTCAATGGACAGCGCGGCCAATTCCTGCGGGAGGAGAGCCTGCTTGCCGTCGCATTTTGCGTCGGAGGGCATATGGTGCACTTCGATCAGAAGTCCATCGGCGCCGATCGCGACAGCCGCCTTGGAAAGAGCAGGGATAATATCCTTCCGTCCTGCTGCATGGCTTGGGTCGACGATGATAGGCAGGTGAGTAAGCTGCCTGGCGACAGCGACGCTGCTCAAATCAAGCGTGCTGCGCGTCGAATTTTCAAATGTCCGGATGCCTCGTTCGCACAAGATGACTTGATGGTTGCCGTGGGCCATGATGTATTCCGCGCTCATCAACCATTCTTCGACCGTGGCCGAAATTCCGCGTTTGAGGATGACAGGCTTACCGCATTTTCCCACTTCTTTGAGTAGATTGAAGTTTTGCATGTTTCTTGCTCCAATCCTCAGGATATCGACATGCTCAGCGACGATCTCGATGTCCCTCACATCCATCACTTCTGTCTCGATTAGCATATTGTGTTCTTCCTGGAGCATTTTATGCAGTCGCAGGCCGTCGACGCCCATCCCCTGAAAGCTGTAGGGGGAAGTGCGCGGCTTGTACGCAGATGCACGGAAGACTTTAACTCTGGCTCCTGCCAGTTGCTTGGCGATATTGCGAAGCTGCTCTTCGCTTTCAATGGCGCAGGGACCGGCCATCATGATCACTTCCTGTCCACCGATCGTCACCCCTCGGATGGTAATCGTAGTCTTTTCCTTCTTGAACCCCTTCGATGCCAGCTTCCAAGGGGTGCTGATCGGGATCATCTCGGAGACGCAGCCAAGGCCGTTCAATTCGTCCATGACATCCTGAGATAGCGACTTTTCCAGTCCGACTACGATTTCAGAACCTGTCGACGAGACGCAGTGGTGCAGCCCTTTCGAGGCCAGTTTGGCGGCCAGCAGCGCTAGCATTTCTCGCCCCGACTCCTTTTTAATCTTGATTAACATAAATACCTTACATTCAACGATATACATATATAAATTGTCGCAAAACATCCTCTTGCGAGGGATGCGGTATGAAGCCCAAATTCAAGAGCTTTTAGTATTCAAACAGCGAAAGAGGGTTTTTTACCGCTCTTTTAGCAGTTTGAAAGGGAATTAACGGATGTAAGATGGAAAATGTATATTGGCGCTTAGGCGCCAAAATAGAAGTAAAAGGAAGAAAAATAAGAACGGCAGATACCGGAAGAGCTGTTCACTCCTCTGATCGCATCAAGAGCGGATGTAGTTCCGTTCAGGGTTTTCATAAAAAAACGCCAATTGCCTTCTTATTGTTAACTAGATTATAACAAAATGATCAAGGCATGTCAAAGAATCTCTTAAATCAGTGAAATTCAAGGGCTACAGTCATGGGCACGCTTCTCTTTGGGGTCATTCCAGGTCCGGATGTTAAGGCAGCAGAGCAATTGGCCATGCTTGCGAGGCCCTATGTCGACGGGATCGAATTGCGGCTGGACTCCTTTGCACACATAGATATTGCGGAACTGCAAGCTTTTTTGCGCACCTGCTCTCACCCTGTGATGTTCACAGTCCGCAGAAGCGACCAGGGAGGAGAATATAAAGGAACGGAGCAACAGCGGCTTGATCTTTTGGAATCGCTGTGCCCATTAGGTCCCGCTTATCTGGATCTTGAGTATGATGTCCCTCTTGATTTTCGCAAAAGGCTCTTCGAAACTTATCCTAGGATTTTATTCCTAAGCTCCTATCACGATTTTTCAGGAATGCCGGAAGATCTCACAGCCGTCTACGACAAGGTGAAAACCCCTTATGCCCACATTTTTAAACTGGCCGTTATGGCCAAAACGAGCAATGATTCACTCAAAATGCTGGCCTTCGTCGAATCCCGCTCCAAATCGGAAAAGATCATCGGGATATGTATGGGCGAAGAGGGGAAGCCCTCGCGCATTTTAGCCCCTGTCGTCGGAAACCACTTGACTTATGCGACCATCGCTTCTACAGCCTCGACAGCTCCTGGACAGCTGACTGCTAAAGATCTTCAGGATATTTACCGTTTTAGCAAACTGGATCGTCAAACTTCCATTTTTTCACTCGTCGGCACTCCTGTAGATAAAAGTCTTGGCCACCTGATCCATAATGCGGTTTTTGAACAGCTCAGCCTCAATGCTGTCTATATCAAGACTGATGTCAAAAAAGAAGACCTCACAGCTTTTTTTGAACTTACCCGCGGACTTCCTTTCAAAGGATTTTCCGTGACGATGCCCTACAAAGAGGACGTCATGCCTCTTTTGGCGCAGAGCTCCATCCAGGCCCAAGTGATCGGCGTTTGCAACACGATCCAGGTTAAAGATCGCAAGATGATCGGATATAACACCGATGGGATAGGCGCTTTGAATGCCTTGGAGCGCAGAGAGATCGTCTACGGAAAGCATGTCGTTTTTATTGGCGCCGGCGGCGCTGCGAGAGCGATGATCTTTGAAGCGATACAGCGCGGAGCGTACGTCTCCATCATTAACAGAACGGCCGAAAAAGCGACAGAAATCGCCAAAGCCTTTGGCGGACAAGGAGGCGGCTGGGAGCTTCTGCCTAAAGTTTGCGCAATGGGCTACGATTTTATTGTCAATTGCATCCCAGAAAGCGACCTCATTGAAGAAAAGTGGATTTTACCCGAAAAAATCGCAATGGACATTGTTTACGTTCCTAAAAATACTCCGTTTTTGGTAAAAGCATCACGAAAAAAATGCCGGATCGTTTTTGGCTATGAAATGTTTATCGGCCAGGCATTAGAGCAACAGCGCATTTGGTTCCCTTCCGGGATCGACTTCGATAAAGCCTACCAGATCATCGAAGAAAAAGTAATGAGCGCGTTAGCTTAATATCTCAAAGGGATTTTATGAGACAAAGGTCTTTAATCTGTTTATGTTCCATTGTCGCTTTATTCTTTTTTTCAACGGGCGATGCTCTCGTTACCGAAACGAATGATTTCGCCCATGCATTCACCTATCTCGAAGAAGACACTCTCTATGTCTTCGATCTGGACAATACAATTATTGAAACTGCCCAGCATTTAGGTTCCGATCAATGGGTCACCTATAAACTCGACCACCTGACTAAACAAGGGTTGAGCCTGGACGACGCTCTCAACCACGTCATCCCATGCTGGCTGGAAGTGCAGAACCGCACGGAAATGAAGCTCGTCGATCCAGCGATTCCCGACCTTCTCTATAAAATGCAGAAAAAACATGTCACGATGATTGGGCTCACCAAACGCCCGCCCCAGCTGGCCAATCGCACCCTCGAACAACTGAAGCCCTTAAACGTCGATTTCAGCAAAACGGCTCATATGCAAGAAGAAGTTGTCTTTGAAGATCTTAAGGGGACCGCCTTCAAGCAGGGGATTATCTTTGTGGCCCAGGGGATTGATAAAGGGCCATCGCTTCTTGCTTATCTGAAAAAGCTAAAAAAAATGCCCAAGAGGATCGTCGTCATCGACGACAAAATGAGCCATGTCAAAAACATCGCCAGCGCTGTCGAGCCTTTAGGAATCAATTTTGTCGGGATTCGTTATGGAAAGGCGGATGAAAAGGTGAATGCGTTCAATCCGAAAATTGCAGAACTGCAGATGGAGCATTTCAAAGGAATCTTATCCGATGAGCAAGCGCTCCATCTGCTGAAAATGGAAGGTCACTCGGCTGCTACCGGCGAGTGAAAATGCAGTTCAAACTCTGCTGGACCGATCTTTCCTGTGTGCAGGTAGCTAATATCGACAAGAAGCTCGGTTTTCCTTGTGATTAGCAGGTAACCGTTCTCAGAACGGATAATCTGATCGATTGGGTCAGCTCCTCCCAGTAAACGGTAGGTCTCGGGCGATTGCAGAATCGCCTGAATTTCACGGTTGCTTTGCGCAAGAGGGGGCAAGGCGGCAAAGACGCTGCTGGATGCCAGTATTAATACTGCTAAAATCGTCTTTTTCATTTTTATTTTCCTTTTGAGAATATTCCCAGGTTCATTGTTTGTCGCCAGACGGAAAGGATTTCCACTGCTCATTGAATTTTTGAACAGCTTGGTGTTCTTCCCTTTTCTGAACGGCAGCATCCATTAATTCTTTCATTTTTCGACCATAATCTATCGTTTCCTGGGAAAGGGGTTTGCCCGTGCGTTCAGAAAGGACGACTTGTTTATCAGCGGAAGCCCGTGTCTGTCCTTTTCTTAATGCCCTCTCAGCAAGCTGTTCGGCAGTCAAGGGAGCAGGAATGGCAAAACCGTCCTTATCTCGACGTAGAACAGAAGTAGATTCAATTGTGGGAGAGACCCTCCTAAAAGCAGAGGCTGTAGAGACCCGCAGTTGGTCTCGAGGGGGAGAAGTCGGCGCCTCTGTTCTATGGGAATAGAGAGAGCCTTCGGATGTCGTCTGACGAACGCTCATTATTAACTCCTGTTGATTTCAAAAAAAAGCAACTACAGTATAAGAAACAGGGTCTAATTTCGCAATTGCGATGATTTTATTTTAATTCTATCAGAGCTCGATTGAATGGGTGCTTTTAGATGGTGATCCTTAGAAACTTATGTCTATATCACGGCTCAAGATTTTATGTAAACATTTAAAGAATAAAGTCTTGAGGCTTCATTGATGCAAATTTCCGTTGGATTTAGATTGATTGTTAAGAATTTATTCATTTTTTAATGAAATCTAGTCGATTGCTTGTTTATATTAAATAGTTTATTTGCTATAATTGCGCCTATAATATAAAAAATAAGGAGTTAGTTCATGGCATCAGCATTAACTAGTACAACAACAAGTTCTGTTCCTTTGAATCTTATTAATGAAACGCTTCATGATTACGCATTGTCTTATGTGTTTGAATATTTATTTACTTCAAAGGATTTTCAGGTCAAGCAAGTTTGCCAAAGATGGAACGCGGTCGTTGAGCAGTTACTCAATTCAAAGACCCTCGGTCTTCAGAAAGCAATTGGCCAAAAAATTGATTCCGGCAAAATCCTCCTGTCACCGTCGACAATGGCCCAAGCAGTTGGAACACAATATGGGATCAATGCTTTTAAGGCATTCAATCGCTGCGTTTTGTCAGCATTCGGGTTGCCTTTAACTAAAGAGAAGGCCGTATTGGCGCTCCCAGAAATTAAGGCGCTGGAAAATAATTATGCCGATTCTCTAGGAATTTTATTCGAAACGATCAGCAGAGAGCTGGATTTTGGAACAGATTCCATTCCTGCCACTGCCGAGGAAATCAGCCTATGGATGCGAGATCCGAAAAATGCGCAGCAATTGTCGGCTATCGAATCCTTGACGATCACGGATAGGAACATGACGGTTCTTCCTCCTGAGATCGCGTGTCTTAGCAATCTTAAGATGCTGAACCTGTCCAATACTTCGATCCAATCTCTGTGTCCTCAATTCACAAGCCTTTCGTCCCTGGAAATCCTGGATGTCAGCTTTGCGCCTCTTAAAGAGTTGCCTGAGAACTTTGATCTTCTGATCAAGCTCCGCATTCTTAATATTCTAGGAACGCAATTGAAGTCCGTTCCGGAGTCCGTTCATCAGTTAAGATCCAATGGAAAACTAAAAACGGTAATTTCCAAATTTGAGGAGGTTTCCTCAGAAAGAGGAGCCCTTTCACGGATAAGGGTCGATAATTTGAATTTCGCGGACTCGACAAGAGCTAACAGACATTCAGTAATGGCGCAACAAAGCAAGAAATCCACAAGCATGGGTCCCATTGTTCAACACGACTGATCAGATTTAAGTCGCGAATTCATACCCAAACAAATTCAAAGCTTGGGTATAAGTTAAAGGGACCTCTTCAGCTGAGTTGAAGAGGTTCTTTTTGTCTTTACTCGTTCACGATTTCTTTTGCCAAAACCCCTTTTTCACCTTCTGATTTAGCTACCAGGATCGCACAGCAGCTGTCGCTGAATACGTTGACCGTGGTGCGGCACATATCGAGTACTCTATCTACTGCGATGAAGAGGCCGATCCCCTCGATGGGCAGGCCAATTGCCTTGAGAATGGCGATGATTGCCACAAGGGACGCAGAGGGGACGCCTGCTACCCCGATCGAGGTGATCAGCGCCAGCAGCACAACGATAAACTGGGTCGTCAAAGTGAGCTCTATCCCATAGGCCTGCGCAACGAACAAAGCGGCGACGCACTCATAGAGAGCAGAGCCTGACATGTTGATCGATGTTCCAAGCGGGATGACAAGGCTGCAGATCCGGTTGGAGACGCCGGCCCTTTTTTCGACGCAATCAATGGTAATTGGCAGGGTAGCTGAAGAGGAGCTCGTCGAGAAGGCAGTGATCAAGGCAGGCCCCATCGCTTTGAAATGGCGGCCTGGGCGCACTTTTGCAATGATTTTGAGCAGAAGGGGAAGGACGACGAACATAAAGACGGCAAGCCCCATCAGGACGGCAAGCGTGAACAGTCCCAGAGAGTGGAGCGATCTGAATCCCGCTTCCGCAAAGACTTTTGCAACCAGGAAGAAGACCCCGAGCGGCAGGAACTTCATAATGATATGGGTGAACTGGATCATCGCCTGGAAGATACCTTGCCAGAATCCCAACAGGATCGTGGATGTGTGGGACTCGATTTTAGAAATGCAATATCCAAAGATCAGGCTGAAGAAAATCAGGCCCAGCATCTGGCCTCTACCGAAGGTGTCGATAATGTTCGAGGGGACGATTTGAAGCAGGATATCGGTAAATCGCGTTGCCTCTTGTGTAGCGAGGTGCTTTTGAACGGCCTGGAGGTCGACGGATGCTGAAATCGACTCGGGATTGATCATCGAGCCTGGATTCAAAAGGTTCACAAAAATCAGTCCAGTGAGGATCGCAAGCAGGCTGGTGCCCAGATAAAACCCGAAGGTCTTGCCTCCCAGGCGTCCGAAAGCGCTTTCATTGCCGATGCGCGCAATGCCCGTGATGATTGAGGAAGAGACAAGGGGAACGACGACAAGCGTCAGGGCATTAATAAAGATCTTTCCACAGAGACTGTACACAGGATAGGTAAAATCAAAAAGATCGATGCCGAAGAGAGTAGAGCCTTGCTGGGTATAGGACCCGACGATCATCCCTATAATAATTGCGATAAAAACCTTCCAAGGACTCTGTTTCTTCTTATGTGTCGACATCTTCTGATCTCCAAATAATTAACTTGCCAAGTCTAGCTGATTTTTTGTTTTTATGCTATTATTGAATCTCGCCGCTTATGTCGCAGTCGAACATTAAGTATTAAAGTTGTTTGGGTGCGTCCTTCTTACGCAGTGGCCCCAGCTCTTAAGGCATAGGATTAGTGTGGTTGGCGAGGGCCAAACCCTCTTTGAAATACCCGGCAGTAAATGACGGGTTTTTTTGTTAGAGGACGGTTGCTTTAGAAACTTTTTTAAAAGTTTCTGCTTTCAAGATGATCCGTTCGGATGATTTTTGCCATCTCTTCCTGAAAGCCGGTCAATCCCAAGCCTCCGCCGGAGTGGATGAAGAGGATATTCCCTTTCAACTGCTGCTCTGCGATCATATTTTTTCCTTCATAGAAGAGCTTGGCGGTAAAGACAGGGTCTGTCAAGAATCCCTCTCTGCGTGCAATTTCTCTGATCGTCCTGAAAACGGTCGCATTGACGCTTCCGAAAGCAGGAGCTGTAGTCGGAATATAGAGCCTGAAGCGGGCAGGGGAGGGGAGTGTCTCTCCTATCAGCTTTTCAAAATCCTTTTTTCTTTCCGCAAGAGTATGGCGAAACTCTTCCTCGCTTCCTGCCGTCAGGAGAATGTGGAGAAAGGTCGGCCTTTCAAGGTACTCGAATGCCAGTGCCAGGGCGCAGGAGGTCAACCCTGTCCCCGAATCGATCAGAAGATGATCGAACCTGAGGCCACTCTCATCTTCATTCCTGAGAATGTCGAGGCCCAGGGACATTGCGCCAGGGAGCGCTTCGGCGCAGTTGGCGCCTTTGGGAACAACTAACGTCTTTATATTTGCCTTGGCCCTCTCTTGTGCAAATTCAAGCGCGATCTGATCGATCTCATTCCACTTTTTGCGGGAGATCCAATGGATGTTGTGGGGTTCGGCAACAAGGGAAGAATAGAGGAGGTTGCCTTGCATTTTGCAATGGGGGTCGCCGAGCAGCATCAGGATGGGCTCGACGCCGTTTTCTCTAAGCAGCTGGGAAAGGGAGAGGACGTGATTGGAATAGGCGCTGCCGACAATGACAGCCTCGTCGGGCTCATGCTTTAGTAGCGAGGGAAGGAAGGAGAGGTATTTTCTGACTTTCGTGCCGCTGATGCCAAAACCTAGTTCATCCTCTCTTTTAACGAAGCATTTTCCGCTTGGCACGGGAAATGAGCGCAGCGGATGGATGCGGGAATGCAATCCCGCCTTGGGGATGATTTGAGAAAGAAGCGTTTTTTTCATGAATGACGATTAACGAGGGGAGTAGCGGTCGAGTAGGATTTCCTTCGTATGATCGTGCGTTTCAAAATACCTTTCCATCGCTTTTTTGAATAGATCGGGAGAGGTCACTTTCACAACGCCCTTGTTCGGATCAAAGAGATACTGTCTGTCCAGATCGAGCTTGATATAGACGAGTTGATGGGTAGTTGTGTAGAGTCCATAGACGCCGGGAGGACGGACCTGGATTTCCTTGATAATCCTTTCTTCCGTCTTGCCTGTCGTCGAGATCTTGGCCAAATCAGTCTGAACGTTCAACCCCAAAAGATCCAGCATGGGAGGGAAATCCAGGGAATGCAGAAAGGCCGCCTGGCGGGAGGCTCCCTGCTCGAACTGTTTTCCGATCGCGGCCATATGATGGTCTGAATCGGTGATTCTTCCCCGGGTCTTGAAATAGAGGTGGATAAACCAATGGCACATCCCGCGGCAGATGCCGTCCTGATGGAAAAAGCGCAAGGACCCGGCCGTCGGGTGGGTGGCTAGCGTCGTTCTGGCCGGCGGCTGCAGGAAGTAATCCGCTGTGTCGATCCTGTGTGTATTGATCGATTCCGATAATAGGTTCTCACGGAAAACTTTTGCTGTCTTAATCGCTGTCGCATTGGCCATCGCGTGCCGCGACTCGACCCAAACTCTTTTTGACAGATCATACATACAAACGGCATGCAGGATATAGCTCCCGATAGTCAGAAAGAAGTTAGTGGCCAGATAATATAATTCATCCGTATCGAGCCATGAGTCATCGTTCCATGTACGTCCCAGTGAGGAGGCCTGCGGGGTGCGGACAATGTCGAGGGCTTCGCTGTCTCCTGATAGGAAGCGATGGAGGGAAGTCGGATTTAAGAAACTATCAGCTTGAAATGTAGTTGCAGTCATATATATCGTTAAAAAAATTTGCAAAATTATAACGAAACTGACATTTAAATGAAATATAGACGGTGATCAAAATGCATGAAGGAAAAGATTTACAAGGGTATTCGTGGGTTCAAGATACCCATTTTGAAAATTATTATTATTTAAAAGATTTTGAGCATCTCGTCGTCATGAAGGTTGTAAATTTCAGCGAAGCGCTGCCCATCGAACATTGGGAAGCGGTCGTCTTTGAGGATGAACGCTGCCAGAAAGTGATTGGCCGGCAGGAGTTTCCAACGATGCGGGAAGCGCAGGCCAATCTGGAGCAGTTCATGGAAGTTTTAATTAAAAACAGAAAGGCCGTTGAGTAGATTTTATTTGCTTTCGATTTAATTCTTTCATTTAACATTTAAATAATTTCAAAAGTTTAAACTAAAGCTAATTATCTGTATGCTTGCTCCATTATTTAACAATGGAGTTTGCGATGAAGAAGATATTTTCCAAGCACTTGCCGGCCACTCTTACTGTTTTGGCAGGGATCTTCCTGCTCACAACAGGGTTTGACCGCTATACCCACCATCCGTTGAAGGCTGTCACTACTGAGCTGCTTCCAAGTTTTTCACTCAACGACAGCCGCATCCTGGTCGTTGCCAAAGTGATGACACCTGAGGAAAGTAAGCGCAGTTTTGGACACGACCTGCTCAGCCGGGGCGTTAAACCTCTGCAGCTTACCGTTCAGAATAATACATCCAACGAATATTCGATGTGCCCCAGCTCGGTCGACCTTCCCCGTATAGAGGCCAGCAAGATCGCCTTTAAGGTGACCAAGTCTGCGATTCCCCGTTCGATCGGGTATAAGATTGCCAGTTTCTTCTTCTGGCCATTCATGATCCCCAGCACAATCGATGGGATCCGGGTCATGGCCCATCACCAAAAGCTTAAAAAAGACATTATTGCCAAGTCGATGAAGGACGAGATTGTGGCCCCCTATTCGACCTTTAACAGGGTACTCTTCGTTTCCGATAAGCAATTCCAGGAAACCTTTAAGGTGACGCTAATCGACCTCGACACCCTAAAGCCGACAGAAATGCTGACAACAGTCGTAGGGGCTGAAAAGCCCGCGGAGACAGAAGTCGACGGCGCTGAGGCCCCAGTCGTTCCTGCCCCAGCACAATAATAGAGTCCCCTCAAGGCGCTTAGAACTTTTAAGCGCCTAAATTTCTAGCACTTGCCTCTACATTCATCATAAATATAACAAATTTAGACTCTTACAAAAAACCTCTGAACAGGCGTTAACAAGTGAATATTAGTTATAATTTTGGTATAATTCTTTTAATTTCACAAAGAATGAGTACATGGCAATCTTAATTCATCAAGACCTCAGGGAAATCCCGGTTTCTCCTCTAACAGAAGCCGCTACTGATCATAAGCAGACGGATCCATCTTTATCCCTTGCGCCCCTTTGGGAGATGGACGATGAAACGTATAAAAAGGAATTTCCCTCTCTGAATCTGCCTCTCGGGGTTTCTATCAATTCAGCTCTTGCCACTGTGGGCTCATCAAAAGATAGTTTTGGGATCAATACTGCGTTCAAGGTCTCAACCCTATGGCCGGCTCAGGTCAAGAAACTCCTCCGTATCGCGGCCCTCTTTTTGAGCTCTCATCCGACCGATCCCAGGCTGGCAGAAAAGGCTGCCTTCGAAATATTGTCCGCTTCTCCCAAAGTATGGGACGTCAGCGAGGAAGAGATTATTATTATCAGACATTTGCTGTTGAACAGGGGATTGTACGCACAGTATTTTCAACAAGAAGGGGGGATCAGTTTTACTCAACTTAAAGAGGCTTTGACGGACTCCTTCACAGCCTTTAGGCAGGAGAATAAATCTCCGAAAATGGATGAATGGGATTTTCGCAAATTGCTTTTCTCTCTGTTTTTAGCCGAGGCCGGAGCCAAACCTTACTTCAATCGGGAAAAAGCCCATTTTTTTAAACCTGTCCATCAAGATTTTGCAACAATGGATTTTGAGAAGATGGGGGAGATCTACAGGATAAAAGATGCGCTCTCTAAAGAAGCCAGGTATCTGCCTAATTTTTCTGTGATCGGTCCAGCACTATATCGCTGCGGCCAGCCCTACGAAGAGGGGTTGGAATTGCTCGAACGCCTCGATATTCAGGCGATCATATCCTTCCGATCTGAAAATCCATTGAATGAGACTGCACAAGAAATGGGCTTTAAAGTGTTTTCAATTCCACTCGACGCAGGAAATCCGGATAGCTTTACTGACGATGTCATCCTAAAATTCATTCAAACGGCTCTTGAACCGGAGAATCTTCCCGCCGTGATCTACTGCACCCATGGCGCAGACAGGACGGGCTTTATGAGCGCTGCCTATCGGTACATCGTTGAAGAGATCAGCCTCGATGAAGCAATCCAAGAACTAAAACGGTTCCAGAGCCCGGAATCTGAGTTTCTCCATCCACCCTTGATCGAACGGCTTAAGAGCCTTGATGTCCAAAAGCTCAAGACCTCCCTTAAGAGATAGAGGAGATGGATTTTTTCCGGATATTCTGGTATCCTGGCTCCTATAAAAAATAGGAAAACGTTTTCGATGGCCTTTCCCAGCCCTTCCATTGGTTCCTTACAGATCCCTCGTTCTCACTCCCCATTGAAAGGAGAAGAGCTGGATAGCGATGACGAGACAGCTGAAGTGGAATTGACATCGACAAATCTAAAAAAAATATTATCTCAGTGGAAGTCAGATCCGCTCTCCGTGAATGTTCAAGCATTTGTCCAGACAAGAAACCCTTACTATCCCTCTCAAAAGCTCCGCCAGCCCCTGAAGTTATCTGTATCAGAGTCTTATGTAGAAGATGGCAGTCAAAGTTTGTATCTTCGTTTTTACCCTCCCGATGAGAATACCGTCTATTTTGCTTACAACCAGAATAAACGTTATTCAACCATTAAAATTCTGCTATTTAGAGACAAAGGAAACCGCCAGGTACTAGTGCTTGAGAAGCTCTTTATCCCTACTCCTCTCGATCAAAATAGCAAATTCTCATCGCTCAATGGGCGCATGAAACCAGAAGTGGCGCCTTTAAAAGAGGGGGAAATTGTCCCTCTTATCAGATCCGCCTTCAAGGAACTTTCCATTCCACTAACCTTTGAGCCGGCCCTTGTTTTACAAGCCGACCAGGTTGGAATCGAAAATGTCCATATTATAAGGTCCCTTACTTACCGAATATCAATATAAGATACTGGACATAAGTAGCATAGGTGTTTAGCGCCTGTTATGTATTTTTATTGTTTTTTAATAATATTATTTTGTATAATTTTATTTAAATTAAATTAACAAGAGATAAAAATGGCTTCAAAAGTAGAGTTAGATAAGAAAAGTGATGGTTTTTCATCATATAATCCTGCCAGTGTGATTCCTAGTGATAAGATTGGGTCTTCTTCGAGCATGGTACTGCCTAAAGGCAATAGTTTAACTGTGAGTGATCACGATCACATCTCTGAATTCAAGACAGCCCAAAAAACACTCAAAACCTGGAAAGAGATTGCCTATGATAGGCTAGGTACAATGCGGGCTGCTGCTTCTCAAAACCCATCTGATGAACTAGCGAAAAAGTTATTTAATGAAGACAGGCAAAAAGTCGTCCAATACGAAGAGATCGTAAAACTATTTGATCAAGGCTTAGATTCCATAATCACTAAAACTGATGAGAGCAGTAAGAAAATTTTCAGGGTTGTTAGAGATCAGGATAGAAACATCCAGGCGATGAGTATCTTTACCGTGAGCGATAGCGGAGTATTTCTAAACCTCGTGCTGACCGCTCCCTGGAACCTTAGAATGCATGCTTCCAATCAAGATATCCACTTGACCCTTGTTAGCAAAGGAGGAGGGACAACCCTCATTCGTTCTGGATATGAGACAGCTCAGCAATTAGGCAAAGAGGAACTCCGCCTTAAACCGATGGACGGTTCCTATACCTACTATAAAGAACGCCTTGGGATGATCGAGGATCCAAATGGGGACTTCTTTTACCCAGTGACTGAGAAACTGCCAGAACAGTTGCTAGAAACTTAATAAAGATGATTCTTTTACCCACTCGATACGATCGGCTGGTTTAAGGTCCTTCTCGATTATTGTCATAAGACATTGAATATTAGTATTTTTGATAAATAGCGCAGAATTGTTTAATAAAAATGCTGATATTTAATAAATAAATTAATTGACCTAAATTAACATTACGTTTAAAATAATTTAACATAGAAACAACAATAAATATAAGAGGTATTAATGAAGAACATACAAGCATATGCAGCAAATACAGTTTCAAGCATGGAATACAATTACCCAAACAATATTCCAAATGCATTGTCAAAGTTAAATAATGACGTTTTTAATGCATTCTTTAATTACGCTCCTTCCAGCCTCGCCGGAAATGTGTCCTCAGCAATAGGAGAACTAAATAATGCCGGCAGAGAATTAAGTAACGGAATGGATTCGAATAAATTGGTCGGAATAGCCGGTCGCTTAAGAAATGCCGCTGAACAGCTGGAACCGGTCATGCAGGCCAATGTCATTCCTGAAGGCTATGACCCTAATCAACCATTTAAGAAAATTACAAATCCTGAAACAGGCGGACACTATTACAGCAATGCGCTTCATTTGCAAGTTGTCTCCATTCCTTTCTACCAATTGAACGGACCTGAGAGAGTGGAAGAAATGCAAGGCCAGATCAACGCCATCAACGCGGCTGCGAGATTCTTTGCCCAAAAAGCAACAGAAATGCAGTGATAGCTCTTACGGCCGCTAAAGATTTGGCGGTCTGTCTCATTTCAAGGGGCGGCAGAGGCAATAAAGCGTTCTGCCGTTCCTTTCATTTTCTTCTGCAGCGATTTTACGCTATTGTAAAGGATAAGGTCTTTCTCGATCTTGGAGTCTGCAGACGAGGACTCCGGCATAGATCCCACCGTTACGAATCTAGGCCGCTCTGGTTGAATCTCTTAAGATAATGTAAATGAATCGTTTATTGTCTTCATGACAGAGAAATGCACGGAGTGTTGAACCGGTTCCTAAACGTTAGGGGCAGACTCGTCACTCTTAAGCAATCTGACAAGGGGGAGCTCTTTCTTTTTGCATTGCTCTCTGGATGGGGACGCAACGGTAATGAGTCCTCCTGTCCGACAGTCAACATCCAGCAACATAAGATCAATTATCAGACTATCGGAGAAGGTCTACAAAGGGCAGGGTCGTGCAAAATCGATTGGGCCCACGGCCCTTCCCTCTATGAACCATCTTTACATAAAACTAACAACCCCAATAAAATCCCCAACCGTACCACCAAACCATTAGGAGGTCATCCATGTCCCGCAAATTGATGTTAGCTCTTTTTTGCACCACATGCTCAGCTTGCGCCCTTTTCGCATGTGGCGATTGCGGCGGAGGTAAAGATGAGAATTCAACTGAGATTAGAAAACCTACTCTTCTGGCCTCTGCGGACGAAGATGAAGTTAGAATTCAGCCTTTTCCTTACCCGATCACGACCACAGATGCATAATCATATCTGAAGGTTAAGGCTCTGTTCCTTAATTCCCCGTAGGTGTCCCTGCGGGGATTTTTTTTATCTGATTCCTTAATATTTAGACACTTGCGAATGCTCTTTAAGCTTTTGGATTGCGTACACCCTCGGTAGAGACGAAGCGCGTATATATGATTGCGTATATCACAACACGTCTGATAATTCCAGTCGATCGAGCTCTTTCCGATTAGGGTGGACATGAGAATCCCGGTATGCAGATAGGCCCGTCGCAATAGAGCAAACTTTGGCACTGCACTGCAGCCTGGATAGGAGGATTGGGAGCTGGAAAGGTCATGATAAAGGTGAGGTCGTAGCGGTCTGGATAAACAGGGTCGATTGCAGATGGCGGAATGTAACCAAACGCCTTGATTAAGTTAAGGATGGAAGTATGATGCCAGCAAATGAGCACGTTTTTGCCATCATACTGTTTGTTGCTCAAAACAAAATCTGCTAATTCCTGGTCCTGCGGAGGCGCATAAGGCGAATGTACAGGCAGATTCAATAAAGCGGCTATCGGGGCCATGGTGTCGATGCAGCGTCCAGTAAAATTGTCCGAGAGATGGACAGGCCGCGAAGCAAATATGACCGCCGGTGGGCCAAACAGCAAAAGGTCTGGTGTTTGTGTGAAGTAATGGGCGAGCGCGCCTGCCCTTTCAAACCCTTTCTGGGTCAGCTCGAATGTACCTGGGTCCTTTTCTCCATGACGGACAATGATCACTTGCGCCGGCATCGCCTGCAATGATGAATTGAAGACCAAACAGGCGGCAATAGTTAAACACGATAACGTCTTCATGCGAAGATCCTCTAAAAATCGAATCTGGCGGAGAATGTCCCGCCTTGAATTTGTAAATCGCGGTCATGGGACACAAGGTGGAACTCACCTTGTTTGAGCAGGTTTTGATGAAACAGGACCAGATATTCCCAACCAAGCTTGAAACTTAGGGCATAGCGCTGTTGCATAAAGAGAGTCTTCCACAGGATGCCGACCCCTAAATCAGATACCCATCCAAGGCGGTTTCTGTGACGATGCAGATCCACTCTTTCTGAAAACAGATAGTTCTCTTTCTGGTGTACATCGAAGCTCCCGATCAGCATGGTCATGGCTGCATTCCCATAAAGGCTCCAGCCAGCCCCAAGGTAAAATCGTGGATCAAAACCGATGGACGGCCCCATTCCCCAGTAGTTATTCTTCATTTCGATGATGTCAAAGCCGCTTAAAAAGATACCTCCCGTGTAGGTGATATCGAAGTCCTGATTGACCCATCCAGTGGTCAATGCCACAAAGGGCTTTAAATTGAACCTGCCGAAGGGAAGATCGCGGGAGAATTTGAGGTCGAGCAGGTCCAAATCGAGCGTCCAGTGCATTTTCCCATACGAAACATAATCCCCTTCGATGATATCGTCAGCGATCGACCAGATTGGGAACATTCCGACGAATGTCTTTTCCAAACTCCCTTTTTTCTGATCAGAAAAGGCTTTATAATGAGTCCAATTGACCGAAACATCCCATTTTTGTTCGGCGAAGAGATGGCCGATTCCAAGCCGATAGCCGAAATCCCAATCGAAGTCAGGGAAAACACGATTTGCCTCGGTGAAATCACTCGTCTTGAAAACATCCAGCCCTTTATTGAGAAATGAGATGCTTTTTTCGCGGGGCAGCCAACAGAGCAAATCCCCTGATATCCACATCTCGTATCCATTCCGCACGCTGGGATTAAACGAGCGACGAAGATCTACTTTGCTTACAATTTCTGTTGCTGGTTTCACATGAGCAGAAGAATCAGCAGCTAAGGCCATCGATGTTACCTAACTTTATCCAACAAACATTAAAAAATGTCGTTTACTGCGTTTTTCTTCAATGGTTATTTATTAACGTATTGAAAGGTCTGATAATGATTTTGCAAGCGAAGACCATATTATAGGGTAGTTACTGGTTCTGTGTGCTAATCTTCAGCCTAAACCTACTGCCAACTTTATTTAATCAGCTTGGGGACAAAGATAAGAACCTCATCTATGAAATGGTCTATATAGCGGCCAAAGAACTCAGAAATTACCCCGACAAGGATAAAGATCCGCAGTGGGGCGAGATTCACGCCACCGACAACATGCAGCGCCTGGACGATACAAAGGCTAGCGTTGTAGGTTAGAACAAATGATTTTTCGGGGGAAGAGGCGCTTTAAGGGTCGATCGCCTCGCTCCCCCTCTCATTTCTGAATCTTCATTTTGAGTAGGTAGTGGGGCTTGCCCTTAAAGAAGCCCTGGCCTCTAATAAACGTGGAAACTCTGACGAAACCGGCTTTTTCATAGACATGAAGAGCTTTTTCATTTTTAACTTCAGGGTCGACGAGGAAGGCTGTCACGCTGGGTTCCTGGACTTCTGCGAACTTCTTCAAAGTAAGGTCTGATAATCCCTTTCCTAAAAAGGCCTTCTCGCCGATCATGAAGTCGATGGTCAGCGTAGTCCCTTCCGGTTCGATCCAAGGAATAAAATAATCGAGCTGCTTCTTCGTCCTGGGGTCGGGTTCCGCAGCATCGGATGTCATGATGAGACCGTATGGTTCTTTATCGTAGAGGCAGATCCAATAATCGAAAAGGATCTTATCCCCTTCGAGATAGGATTCGACGTTGTCCCACATCTCTTTGCTATTGTCCCAGTACTCTTTGACATGGGGCTTGTCGAACCATGATTTGATAAGCTTCTTGTCCGTTTTCACGGCTTTTTTAAATGTGATTTTTTTAGATTCCATTATTATCCCGCGACCAAATTGCAGGCATTTTCCATAACAGGGTCAGGAAAAGCAAACAAAATTTGATCCTCGCTTGGGGTCTCCCTACTAAATAGCAGATGATTTCTCCCAACGGAAAAAACTCTACCCGCACTTTTGAAATGAGCCCTTTTTTTCAGCAATGCCACAGAGACGATCATTTTCATAGTGTTTTTTTTACCGAGTTGAATAGTATGTGTTATTTATGCATCGGGAAAAAAAGCATGAGCATTGCCATCATCTATATCGCGTATGTCATCATTGGAGCTATTGCCGGGATCCTGGGAGGAATGCTCGGAATTGGCGGCGGGGTCGTCACTGTACCCTGTCTGCTTGTCCTGTTCACTTATCTGGATTTTCCACAGCCCTATGTGATGCATATGGCGGTAGCTACCTCGCTTGCGGCAATGATCTTTAACACGGGGGCGGCGACCTGGGCCCATAATAAAAAGCAGGGAATCGTATGGGACGTCTTCATGAAACTTGTTCCCGGGCTGGTCGTAGGGTCGATTGTAGGGGCGTTTTTCGCAGCCTGGCTTTCGGGAGTTGTTCTCGAGATCTTCTTTGGGATTTTCCTTTTGCTGCTGGCGCTTAATTTCTATCGTCAAAAAGCGATCCATGTCGGTTCGCACAAGCTTCCCAATCCTCTTGTTTTAAATGGCTTGAGCGGTAGCATCGGCGCTCTGTCCAACCTCTTGGGGATAGGCGGAGGCAGCATGACAGTTCCGATGCTCTCATTCTTCAAAATGAGAGATAAAAATGCGATCGGTACCTCAGCAGCGACAACGCTTGTCACAACAATCTGCGGAACCGTCTCCTACCTATTTCTCGGAAGGGGGGTCGTGCATTCCCCGGAAACGTTCGGTCTGATCAATCTGCCGGCATTTTTCATCGTGGGCATTGCTGCGTTTTTTCTGGCTCCTTACGGCGCCAAGCTTACCCATCAGATTGATCCGAATCTGGTCCGCAGGATCTTTGCAGTCGTGCTCGCCGTGACCGGACTTTCCTTAATCATCTAACGAAATCGAGTAATAACTCATGCCATGCGCTTTAAGTGATTTCCTCCACATCCGACCTCATCATGAGATCGAGCAAGAGAAAATTCTGGACTGGATCGCTGAAGCGCATGCGCGCGCAGCTAACCGTTTTGAGAATCAGGACATTGTGGCCTTTCGCGGACAGTTAAGGGACAAACTCTTCCAGCTGGGTGTCGGCAAGGAGAGGATCCAGACTCGCGGCATCCATATCAGCGACCTGTTCCAAGAAGATTGGACAAAAATGGAGATCTACCCAGTGGCAGACGCTCCTCATGGGCATGGATTTACCGAACGAAGCCATTTTTACGACAGGGAAGTCACGCGGATTTTTGAACGTTTCTATCCTGATGAAAAGGATCTTCCTAAACACCTGATCCATGTCACTTGTACAGGATACGTCGCTCCAAGCCCTGCCCAAAAGATCGTCTCGCTGCGCAATGCGGGCAAGAAAACGACGGTGACGCACGCCTATCATATGGGGTGCTACGGCTCCATTCCTGCTATCCGAATCGGTAGCGGTTTTTCCTCTCTGCCCTCCCCTGCCACATCGAATCACATCGATATCGTTCATACCGAATTATGCAGCCTGCATTTGCACCCTTTACGGCACAGCACTGAACAGCTGGTCGTGCAAAGCCTGTTTGCGGATGGCTTTATCAAATACACTCTGAGCTCAGGAAAATCGGCAGGTCCCCACTTGAAAATTCTGGCTCTTCATGAGGAGACTATCCCCAACTCTTCCCATTGTATGACTTGGCGCTGCGAAGATAAGGGGTTGAGCATGACCTTATCCAAGGAAGTGCCTGTCATGATCTCGAGAGCAATCGAAGGGTATTTGAAACGGCTGTGCGAAATGGCAGATCTTGACAGCGAAAGGATTATCAAAGAGTCGTTTTTTGCCCTTCACCCCGGGGGTCCTAAGATCTTGCAGCAAATCAAAGACCTCCTTAATTTAGAGTCCCACCAGATCGAGCATTCGGTGCAGGTTTTGAAACGTTTTGGCAACATGTCGTCAGCGACATTGCCCCATATTTGGGAACAGATGCTGGATGACCCCAAAGTGCCCAAAAAGGCGAGAATCTTAAGTCTTGCGTTCGGGCCTGGCCTAAGCATCTCTGGCGGCCTGTTTGAGAAGGGAGCTTAAAACTGTGGAATTTCTGATCCTCGTCCCCTTTATCGTTCAAACCCTGGTCATCACTTTCGACGAGTTCTATTTTCATGTCAGACGGGGTTTGCCGAAGTGGGAAAGGATCGGCCATCCCCTCGACACCTTAACGGTGCTGGCCTGCTTTGCGTTCGTATTGTTTGTCCCTTACTCCTCTTTTTTCCTTAAGGTCTACATCGGTCTTGCCATTTTTTCCTGCGTCTTTGTGACTAAAGATGAGTTCGTCCACAAAGATTGCTGCCCTGCATCCGAGCAGTGGCTCCACGCTCTGCTGTTCCTCAACCATCCGATTGTCCTCACCGCTGCAGGACTCTTATGGCCGATCGTCGACAAAGGGATCGCCCCTTCCTGGCTGAGCGGGCTTGTCCCCTATGCCGACAATGTGCGTTTCATTCTCATCATGCAGACTATCTGCATCGCCCTTTTTCTAACTTATCAAACGGTATACTGGAATTTCTTATGGAAGGACAAAGCACCCGAGTAAACAATGCGTTCTATGAAGGCTTAGGAGATTCCTGGTATGAGGACGACGTCCACCCGATCGCGCTGCTTCGGGCAGAGAATGCGACCCGCAACCCCTGGATTCAGGAAAGGATCCGCTCCATTTTAGGCCCCTCTCGCGACATCCTGGATATCGGCTGCGGGGCGGGATTTTTGACAAATGCCCTGGCTTCTGAGGGACATCGGGTAACGGGGATCGACCTATCGGCCAAAAGCCTCAGTGTCGCAGAGAAGCGGGATACGTCTAAAACAGTGCGCTACATGCAGCTGGATGCGTTTGCCCTTCCCTTTCCGGAGCAAAGTTTCGATGTGATCTGCGCGATGGACTTTTTAGAGCATGTGGAGATGCCGGGACAGATCGTTAGGGAAGCGGCCCGTCTGCTCCGACCCAACGGCCTCTTTTTCTTCCACACCTTCAACCGCAATTTGCTCAGCTGGCTCGTTGTGATCAAAGGGGTGGAATGGTGCGTTCCGAATACCCCTTCCAATATGCATGTCTATTCCTATTTTATTAAGCCCTCGGAACTTAAGAATTGGTGTGAAGAGTCGGGAATGGCCTTAAGAGAAATGAGGGGGCTGAGTCCCCGCTTTTCGTCGAAGGCATTTTGGAAGAGCCTCTTTACCAGGAAGGTCGACAAAGATCTTCAGTTCCGCTTCAGCACCTCTCTTAGCACAGGCTACCTCGGAATTGCTCAGAATCGAGGATAAAGAGTCGATTTGCTCATCTGCTGAGGTCTATCGGATCGAATTGGCCCAGGGATTCAATTCGTACAATTGCGTCCGCGGCTAATACAACTGCATCCTGGCTCAGAGCTGAATATTCTTCTGCTCGATCACAACTGGCATCTCGAAGTTGTTGAATAGACCCCAACAGCATATTGTCATATTCTCTCTCAGCCAGATCCGCATAGACTTCAGAAACTTCCTCTGCGAAAAGCCTTTTAAGTACCAGTATGCGCAAGCTTTGCTCACGCCCTACTTCGCCGATATCCAATTGCGGCGGCCGTTCTTCCAATGCGACGGATTGAAGAGAACTCGGGGATGTCGCCTCATTTAAGGTTATAGACATCAGGAAAAGCGCCGGACTGACAGAAAAAAAAGAGTTCCTGTCATCATCTGCGTCATGGAAAAAAGTGGAATACGCAATACTGCTTGCAGCCAGAGCTGCCTCATAATGGGACGTTCTTAAATCTTCATCCCCTGGGGTTCTATGAATAGATGAGTGAGCAATGACTTCATCATCAGAATGAGGCTCCATTATAAAACCCTCAGTCGGACCGTAGGGTACCGAATCCCATGCAGCGTTTGGATAAGGATTTGAGCGATTGATGCCATAAAAAGAAGGGTGGATAGGATTGGCCATATTACAATTCCCCCGACTTGCTTCTGTTCCTTCGCATCGTTTCAATGGGGTCGCAAGATCCCTGTTGTAATATTAGAGCATTCGCTAGCAGCCGCGCTTGATCAGCATTGCGGCTTTGTTGATAGTATTCTCCAGACCGTTTGCTATAGGCCATTTTCTTTTCGTCGTTTAGCGTTGCTTCTTTCTTGAGCACATCTTCACTGAATAAGTCCAGGTATCGCATAGAAGCTCTATCTGAGTGCAGTTTTTGGACGACTAGTCTGCCAAGCCCGCTGTTTACTTGAACTCTCCCTATTAAATTCAGGCGCGTAGGGGCTTTCTCAGGAGAAATTGGAGGATGAGCTAAGGAGCGGATCCGCTTAGAAGCTCTTGAAGGCGTGCCATCAGCTGTGGAGTCAGCAGCATCGTTTTCAGGAGATGTAGATTCCCATCTCCTCTTTACTGATTTAGTTTGGAGTGCGTTCTGCTCAATTTGATGTATTGGAATGAAGCCGCTTCGGCTCGCGGCGGAAATTGAGGCTGTATCAATCCTAAACCTCTTTGTTGCTCCAGACGATTGACACTCCCTATCTGAAGACAATACAGCATCATTGTCATCATCTAGACTATCGGTACTAATAAGACTGGACCCTGGGAAAGAGGAGGATAGACCAACACCATTGATTGCTGACATGATTCTTCCTTAAAAAAACAATTTATACAATAATTCAATTGAATATGAATCATTTCGTAATTAAAATAAATTATAAAGTTAAAGAGAAATCAATCTGTTAAATATTTAATAATGCGACCAATATGAAAATGGCGCTCTTCTTTGATCTTTCCCCATTCCTGAAGGTAGGGGTTTTGGGAGAGGTCCTGCTGGCTTGAGGACTTGATGGGGACGACTTGATGTCTCTTGGGACCTGTGTGATGCTGCTTGGAGAGGTTCTTAAGTCTTTTCGAAACAAGAAAGTGCTCTTTGAGACGGCAGTAAGCTACTCTGGCTGAGGAAAGGGTATATTCTGGCTCGATAAAATTCAAATTTTTCTGATTGACGTTGCAGTGGCTTCCGTCGACTGTGATTTTTAAAGGTTTAGAAGGATTGCCTTTAGTAACTTGGCGCGGTTTAGCCTGTCTTCTTTTCTTGGAAAGGACGTATCCTTGGAGGGGAAGATGTTCGACATGAGAAGGTATTCTCGGTGTCTTCACAGGATCGCATTTATGCTTTTTACTGAAATCTTTAGCCTCTGAAACGGCTTTGTCTAAATAAAGAAGATTCGCTTTATCTTTACCAAACCAATACTGAACACGCACAGCTGCGTTCTCACAAGGACTGGAATGGGAAGATTTTTCTTTCATTCGCTCTCCTAAATCTTCAGGGGACCTTTGATACCATGTCCGCAGGATTACAGACCAGTCAAATTCCTGACAAAAAGTTGACGAAATTTTAATGTAACCTTTAAATTTTAATCAATCTTTTTTCCTTAATCAGGAAATCTGGTATGTTCCCATCTTTTGGAGGTAAAAATGACAGAAGTGACGCTGAAAGGCAATCCCATCCGCATCAGCGGAACTCTTCCTTCGAAAGGGAGCAAAGCCCCCGACTTTCTCCTCGTCGACGGCGATCTCAACGAACGCTCTCTTAAAGACTATAAAGGCAAACGTAAACTGATCTCAATCGTCCCGAGCCTGGACACCTCCGTTTGTTCTCTATCGACAAAGAAGTTCAATGAGAAGATCAAGGCCGACCCTCAACTCGTGGCGCTGGTCGTTTCCGCTGACCTGCCCTTTGCGCAAAAAAGGATGTGTTCCGCTGAAAACGTGGCGAATGTGATTCCCCTCTCGATGATGCGTAACAAAGACTTCGCCAAATCCTACGGGGTTCTGATTGAAAGCGGGCCTCTCGCTGGGATCTGCGCGAGGGCTGTCGTCGTCCTCGATGAAAATGACCAGATCGTCTATACGCAGCTGGTTCCTGAGATTGCTCAGGAGCCCGACTATGATAAGGCGCTCGAAGCGCTATTGAAAAAGTAGCGCTTATCGATTTTTACGTCGGAAGTTGGGGTATTCGGGAAACCACATCTTCTCGTCGACCTTGCGCTCGATTTCGCTCTGTGAAGAGTGAGGCACAAGTCCTTCCTCTGCCGCGACTTTCGCAACTGCAATCGCGATTTTGCGACTGACATCGCGTAGATTTTCCACGTCAGGAAAAATACTGGCTGTAGGATCTTTTAAGAGAGGCGCATTATCGCTGAGGACGTCTGCGGCTCTAATGAACATCTTTTCAGTAACTTTAGGCGACTGGCAGGCAACAACCCCAAGGCCGACTCCGGGAAAGATATAAACGTTGTTGCACTGTGCGATCCGGATCTTCTTTCCATTGAATTCGACAGGGGCAAACGGACTGCCTGTTGCGATGATCGCCTTTCCGTTAGTCCAGCGGATAAGGTCCTCTGGCTTCGCTTCGCAGCGCGAGGTCGGATTGGAAAGCGGGAAGATGATCGGCCGCTCGACATGGCTTGCCATCGTTTTGACGACTTCTTCTGAGAAGACATTGGGCTGGGCGGAGACTCCGATCAGGATGGTCGGTTTGACATTTTTGACCACATCAAGAAGGGTATACTTATCGCCGCTTGCAGCCTGCCAGTTCTTCAGTTCATTGAAGTCTCTGGCGAACCTCTTTTGCTCTGCATCCATCCGGCTCAGCTTTGTATGGATCAATCCATCAATATCGATGATGTAGAAATTCTTTTGCGCCTCGCTTTCGCTGCATCCCTCTAATCTCATGGCATCCATGATCAGGCTGGCAATCCCCAGTCCCGCGGAACCTCCTCCAAACATCACGATCTTCTGATCTTTAAGCTTTCCCTTGGCCTGTTTGACGGCGCCGATGATCGCTGCCAGAGCGACGGCCGCCGTCCCCTGGATATCGTCATTGAAAGAACAGATCTGGTCCTTGTATTTTTCCAGCAAAGGTCGGGCATGAGGCTTGGCAAAGTCCTCCCATTGCAAGAGCACCTTTGGGAATCGTTTTTTGATTTGCCTGACGAATGCATCGACAAAGCTGTCGTACTCAGAGCCTGTAATGCGCGGGTTTCTCCAACCAAGATAGAGCGGATCATCAAGCAGCTTCTGATTATTGGTACCCACATCCAGCATCACGGGAAGGACTCTGCCAGGATGGATTCCGCCAAACAGTGTATAGAGGGCCAATTTCCCCTGCGGGATAGCCATCCCGCCGACGCCAACATCTCCGAGGCCTAAAATTCTCTCTCCATCCGTCACCACGATCACATCGACCTCTTCATTTGGAAGAGTCGCGACAATCTCGCCGATCTTATCCTGCAACGGATAGGAAATATAAATGCCTCGGTGCTGACGATACAGAATACTGTAGTGCAAAGAGACGTCCCCAACAGTCGGAGTATAGATTAGAGGAAGCATTTCTGCGATATGCTCATAGACCAGGCGATAAAACAGGATCTCGTTGCGGTTTTGCAGGCTGGAAAGAAAGATGTATTTGGAAAGATCGTCCCTCCTCTCCTTGAAATTCTCATAACGGCGCTGGACCTGTTCTTCCAGAGTAGAGACGTGAAAAGGCAGAAGTCCATGAAGGTGAAGCGAATCCCTCTCCTCTTTGGTAAAAGCTGTCCCTTTATTGAAAAGCGGATTATCCAGGATCTCCGCCGGCTTCATTGAAAGCTCGATAAACTCCATGCGCAACCTTCTATTTCCATTGGTATTCTTCACAGTAGCCTTTAACTCGCGATTTGTCAAATGACGCTTTCGGATTTTTTAAGGGTAAGCAGCGACCGTTCTCGCTGGAGGCTGCGGATCAAGAGGGTTGCTTTTCAGATGCGGCAACAGGTTCTTTCAGCAGGACGAAGACAATCCCGATCCAAAGAATGAAGAGCGCGATGCTGCCCCAGTTGAGGATCGGCAGGAAGGCGGCGCCTAAAACCGCTTGCATCCCAAGGATCAAGGCGGAGGCGATCGCCTTGGAAGAGCGGTAGGCGAAAACGTCGATTACCGCTTTGGCGCGGAACTTTTCATCCGGCTTCAGAGGAATATATAACACCTCTTTGATAATGCCGAAGAGAGAAAAGTCGCAGCTTTTGATCGAGATATAGGCAAACGAGATCACGCCGAAGAAGGGGAAAAACTGGAAGGCGATGCTATTGAGGCAAAGCAGGAAAGGAATGAGAAGATGACTGCGTTTGATCCCCAGGTAGTGGATCAGCAGGAAACTGCCGAATAACTGCAGGGAAATCGTCGCCGCATGGACGATCCCCAAAATCCGGCCGGTGTATTCGGTCCTCAGATCTTTTTGCTGGATGGTCTTTTCAAGGATCGTGTTGAATTGGAAATCGATCAGCGTCGAAGAAAGCTGCATCAACATGACGATCAGAAGAATGAAGGTCAGATAGCGCGAAGAGCCGATGAGTTTAAGCCCATGGAAAAAGGCGTTCATCGAAGTGCGCCTCTTCTCATCATCGAGCTTCATCCCTAAGCCTTCTTTGGTCTGCTTTAATGCAAAGTAGTAGCAGAATCCAAGACTGAGATAGATGGGCAGTGTGGCGAGCAGAAGGGATTCCGATCCCATTTTCACGGCAAAGTAGCCCGGGAGTATACTTCCCAGGGTAGCGCCCAGCGCTCCTGTTCCAAAGAAAAATCCATACAGGTACTTCGCTTTTCCGAACGAGATCGTGGAGTGAATCACAGACCAGAGCTGCTGAAACATCAGCATGATATAGATCTCTTTCCAGAGATAGAAGACAAACGGGAGCCACGAGATCTGGGAAAGAAATAGAGAGCTAAAGAGATTCGTCGCCGTTACAAGGCCCGCGATCGCCGCGAACATCCTGAGACAGCCCAGTTTGGGCAAGTATTTGTTATAGAGAGCGACGACGATAAGATTGAGCGGAACAGTCGCTAGCCATGCGTAAGGAAACGCGCTCGATCCGTAGGCCGTCAAGAACACCGCATTGCTCACAGGACGTATGATGGCGTATTCAGAAGAAATGAAAAATCCACAGAGCATCGCAAAAAGAATGAAAAGCCTCTCCTGTGCGGAGAAAGCAGTGAACTCACCTTTTAAGTGGCTCAGCTGAGTGCGGATCATCCCCATTTCTCGATCGCTCCCCGAAATGCTTTTTCAAATTCCGGTGCCACATAGGCCCATTGGAGTCCTCCTGCAGGGATCGAGATCTTCGAGCATTCCTGCGCAGGAAGGATGGACCCGGAACGAGCCTGGAGTGGGAATGAAAGTCCTTTAGAATTGCTCTTATGAGAAGAAAGCTCAAAAAAGAGCGCGTCGAGAGGAATGCCAAGTCTCGCCTGGACCTCTCTTAACTCCCCTTCGCCTATCCCCTCTTTGATCGCAACCGCTTTGAACCGCTTCTCCCTTCTTAAAAGAGAGTCTGCGTCGAGATGGCCGCTTGCGTGCGGATCTTTAGCAGCTTTGCGCAGAGCCGTCAGGATCTCGCTGTCGCTTAAAGATAGATAGCCGTCCAGGCTCTCTAAATAGTTGGAGCCTTGGAAAAAGCTCTTCATGAACCTGGCCAGGTGGAACTTGTAGGCTTTGACGGAAGAGTATTGGTAGACCCTCTGGTGCATGAAATGGCGCGCCAGAAGCAGGGCCTCGCACGATTCGATCCCATTCTCCTCAATCCCGAGCTGGAGATGGCCATCATAGGGAAGAACGCAGAGCATCTCGATCAACTGGTGGTAGTCGAACAAACCGTAGGACACTCCGGTGCATTGCGCATCGCGGAGGAGGTAGTCGATCCTGTCGGCCCCGAAAAAATCCCCCGTGACCACTTGGGAAAGGACTCCTTCGACCGGTGAAAAGGCAAGGCGGACTCCCATTTCGGCCAGTTTTTTCTCGCCGATCGCCATCTTGACGATATCATTGATGACGTCCCGACCCGAGTAGCGCAGCTGCAAAGCGTCCCAGACAACTTTGAGCTGGTCGCTGCGGATGGCCTTCAAGGTCCATTCCTCATGGCCGCTTTTGCCAAGCAGCTCTTTTTCCGCGTCGTGTGAAAACGGAAGGTGGCCTAAATCGTGGCACAAAGCCGCCAGGCGCACAATCTGCATCCAGTAGTCGGCATCTGGCAATGAGAATTCTTTGGAAGCGATCCTCTCAAAAATTCGGGTGGCCAGTTCCATCGCACCGAGCGAATGCTCGAATCGGGTATGGGTGGCGCCGGGATAGACGATGTAAGCGATCCCGAGTTGATGGATGTGGTGCAGACGCTGGAATGGCTCTGAATCAATCAGCATCCTCTCCAGATCGTTAAAACGGATAAAGCCGTGTACCGCGTCGTAAATTTTTTGCGAGCGCTCCAGAACGGGCCATTTCGGGCCCATGTCGTCGAGGCGGAGAGCGATGTCGCCAAGTATTCCTGTCTTCTGAGAGGATTCCATCTTAACCACGCCCTGATTCAGGTCTTGGGCGGCTTTCATGCATATAGCTTGCTGTCACTTCAACAAACTCCGCCTTGCGTTGCAGTTCTTTGATGCTGCGCGCGCCGCCGTAAGTCAGACCGCTGCGAAGCCCTCCAAGAAGTTGATTGAGCAGCTCTTGGGCGCTTCCTGTCACAGGTCCCCAGAAATCGATCCCCTCCGCGACGGTCTTATCTTTCAGGCCGCCGTAAAAGTCGTTCTGGAAGTCTTCGCTGGCCTGGCCGCGGAATTTCGCTTCCATCCCAGTGGGAGACGTCTCCGATTTCCGTTTGACAGCTGCGCTCTCTTTGGTCATCGCGAAGAGCTTGCCGACCATGACAGTGCTGGCCCCTGCTGCAAGTGCCAATACGACGTCGCGGCTGTTGCGGATCCCGCCGTCGGCAATCAACGGCACGCGAAGCTTTTCAGCGATTTTCGCGCAGTCATAGATCGCAGTGAGCTGCGGAACGCCAAAACCTGTCACCATCCGCGTCGTGCAGGCAGCTCCAGGCCCGACGCCGACTTTGACGGCGTCCGCCCCCGCGTTGACGAGGTCGTGATAGGCCATTGCTGTGCAGACATTGCCGGCGATGATCTCTTTGTCAGGATGGGTGCGCTTGAGTTCCTGGATGAAATGGAACATCCTGTCGGAGTGGCCATGCGCGACGTCGATGCAGGTTCCGATTGCGCCCAGATCAAGAAGTTTGCGCGTTTCATCGATCTTGAGGATGCCGCAAGAGATAAATGTCTTGTCTTTATATTTTTTGACCCAATGCTCCTGGACTTCCATGCTGGTGAAGCGATGGAAAATAGGGATCGATCCTTCCGCCAGCAGGATGTCGGCGAGATCTTCGCTAATCGCAGTGTCCATGTTGGAACAGATGATCGGGATCTGCATTTTTCGATTTTTTGTCAGCCAAGTCTCAAGCAGAGGTTCTGTGCGGGAAGGCACGTTGTTGAATTGCGGCACCAAAGCAATATCATCAAATGTATAAGCTTTTCTAAACGACATCGATCACACCTCATTAAAAAGACAAATATAGCATAGCGGGCCTTCCCACTGAAAGCGAAATTTGCCGTTCAACCTAAAGGTTTTTTATGTTATTCTGCGGGCATGATCAGCGTAACTGTCCTGACTAAAAATTCGCAAGACACCTTGGATGCGACTCTCCGCTCGCTTCAAAAATTCCCTGAAGTGATCGTGTACGACTCCGGCTCGACCGATTCCACCCTTCAGATCGCTGGAAAGTACCCCAACGTCAAGATCATCAATGGTCAATTTATCGGCTTCGGACCCACGCATAACACCGCGTCCGCCCTGGCCTCTCACGACTGGATCCTCTCTATCGATAGCGACGAGGTCCTCACCTCCGAGCTTGCAGAGGCGATTTTAAAGCTTGCCTTCGACACGAAAAAGGTCTACCAGATCGACCGCCGCAACTACTTCAACGGCAAGTGGATACGCTGGTGCGGAGGCTGGTATCCCGATCCGGTGGTCCGTCTTTACAATCGCAAGTCCACGCGTTTCACCGATGACGCCGTCCATGAGAAAGTGATCCTGGGAAACCTTCAGCTGACTCCCCTCCCCCACTACATGATCCATACACCCTATCGCTCGATGGGGGACTTCCTGTCCAAGATGCAGACCTATACGACTCTTTTTGCTGAGCAGCACAAGGGTAAAAAAAAGTCTTCCATGGGCAAAGCGATCGCCCACGGGAGTTTCGCTTTCCTTAAAAGCTATCTTTTCAAAAAAGGGTTTTTAGGGGGAAAAGAGGGGTATATCATCTCGCTGTACAACGGACAGACAGCTTTTTATAAATATTTAAAACTCCTAGAAGCCAACAGCCGAGATCGGAAATAGCTAAGCTTAGGGATTGACTTCGCAGAAGATGGGATCGGATAAGTTGGAGAAATCCTCTTTCCGGAGGAGATGCCTCCCCCGGAAAGAATGAAATGAAATTAGGTGTTCCGCTGCAGAGTAACTTGGCTGTACCCGTGAAGTTCGCGACCTTCTTTGGGGTAAGCAAGACGGTTGCCAAGGAGATCGTAAGGAAGGCAGGTTGCAAGGCTTAAAAGCGGGATCATCTCGATCGCACCGCGGAAGATATTGGCGATGCCATGCAACGAATAGGTCGCAAGAATCTCAACGGCCTTGTTCAGCCCCCTTTCTCTATCGTCAGCGTTGGATTGAGCGAGCGCAACGATCGCGGTCAGCGCAGCAGCGATGACGCCGCCGATCACTTCCACTTTGCCGTAATTGATCCTTAATCCTCCTGAAAAAGTAGAAACCACCGGGATATATCCAGCAATATTCAAGCCTTGTTCAAAAGTAGCAAGCGTCTTGTCTAAACCAATTTGAATATCTCTCATACAACTCCTCAATTTTATAAAAAAATAATCGATTTATTATAGCACAATAAGCGATGAAATCAAATTACAGGATTTAATTTCACACAAAAGAATAATTCTTGTAGATGACAGGTCATAAAATAAAAAAATGACAAGAAGTTTGCAAGAACGCAAAAAAGTTAAAAACTATTTTTACACCGCAACTTTCTAATCAATTGAGTGAATTACATATTAGAGGGATAGCGGCAGTCGGATTTGAACCAACGACCCACGGATTATGATTCCGTTGCTCTAACCAACTGAGCTATACCGCCACAAAGAAAAATAGCGGGGGAAGGATTCGAACCTCCGGCCTTTGGGTTATGAGCCCAACGAGCTAACCACTGCTCCACCCCGCGATAAGGCTTAAAAACGAAAGCAGGAGTTTATGATACAGGGGATTAAAGCTCAACGCTTTTCCCAAAATTTCTCAATTTATTTCGATTTTAGCTGGGAAATGTAATCAAAAGTTCTCTGGGTTGCTCCATGCACGGATGCAGCAAGTTCGTTGCAGGAGTTGGCATATTTGGCTCGAAGGGATCGATTTTCAAGGATGTCGATAAGCGCCTGCGCCAACTTTTCAATTCTCACTTCCTGGCCTGCCTCAGACGTCAGGATCAGTTCTTTAAGGTCGGGCTGGCTGTGCATATGGGGTCCGAAAAAGACAGGCACGCCATAGATCACCGGTTCGAAAATATTGTGGCCTCCGACATGGGAGACATAGCTGCCGCCGACGAGGGCGATGTCTGCCACTTGATAACATTGGTTAAGCAGCCCCATGGCGTCGATGAGAACAAGCCTCTCATTGCTCTTTTTATTTTCCGAATAACGATTGAAGAGGATGGCGCGCTCTTTAATGAGGTGCGCGACTTCATTGAACCTTTCCGGATGGCGTGGAACGAGCAAAACTTTCAGATTGGGAACCCTTTGCCAAACCAGGCTGAGGGCGGAGAGGAACCATTCTTCTTCCGGAGAATGGGTGGAACCGATGACAAGGACAAGGTCTCTCTCGGCAATTTTCAACTTATCGCGCAGCGTCTGCAATTCGATGGTTCCCATCTTTTTGGATGGCGCGTCAAATTTCAGGTTGCCGGTCACATGCATTTTCTCACCCGGGACGCCCATCGCAAGGAACCGCTGACGGTAGCGCTCGCTCTGAATGCAGAGCATATCGAATTGTGAGAAGATGCGGCGAGTGAAAAAGGGGATCTTCTTAAATCGGCTTGAGGAGCGCTCTGAGACCTTTCCGTTGACTAGTGCTACCTTGACTCCCCTATCCTTTGCGATCTTAAGTAAATGGTACCAGAAATCACTCTCGCACATGATCAGCATGCTCGGCTGGATACGTTCCATGAGTCTGCGGATGATCCAGGAAAAATCGAGGGGCAGAAAGAAATGGGCCTGCGCATCGGGCATGCTCCGCTTGGCTTCGGCGTTTCCCGTCTCTGTCGTTGTCGAAATGACGACCGCTGCATCGGGATAGGCTTCGCGGATTTTGCGGAATAGCGGGATGACCGCCCTCGTCTCCCCCATCGAGATCGCGTGGATCCAGATCACTTCCTGTCCTTTCTTTGGGGTAAAGACAGGGAGTTCGATCCCGAGGCGATAGCGCAACGATTCCCGATACTTGCCCATGACAAACCACTGCCAGAGCAATTTGGGCAGGGTGATAAGAGCCAAAACAAGAAGACTTAAATTGTAAAATAGACTAAACATCACACACAATACTAAGGAGTTTATTCGGCACGTAGACGACCTTGGAGATCGGACCTGTCAAATGTTTGGCAATATTCGGCTGGGTTTTGATAAAGGCGAGCAGCTCCTCTTCCGGTTTATCTTTCGGCAGCATCCACTTTCCTCTAACCTTTCCGTTGACCTGGACAACATAGAGGATCGTCTCATCGATGAGATACTGAGGTTCGTAAACAGGGAAAGGGGTATAGGTCAGGCTCTCTTTCCCGCCGAGGCGCTCCCATGCCTCTTCGGCGATGTGGGGAGCGAACGGATACAAGACCTGCGTGAGCATCATCAGCACGCTTTTCGGATATTTGGGAAGCGGGGCGAAAGCGTTGATGAACTCCATCATTTTGGCGATCGCAGTATTGAACTGCATCGCCTCGATGTCTTTTTCCACATTATGGATAAGTCTGTGTCCGAGTTTTAAGGCCTCTTCCGATTCTTCCTCGCAGACTTTTTCCGACATGATCAAATCGTAATAGCGGTTCAGAAATCGTCTGCAGCCGCTGACGGCGTCGGTATTCCAGACTTTTTCTTTGTCGAAGGGGCCCATGAACATTTCGTACATGCGCAGGGAATCGGCGCCAAAATCTTCGATCATGTCGTCGGGCGTCACGCCATTGAGTTTGGACTTGGACATTTTCTCGACTTGGCTCTGCAACTCTTCGTTTGTTCCGATCTGAAGGAACTTCCCCTCTTTTTCACGGACTTCTTCAGGAGGAACGTAGCCCCCGTTGGGATGCTGATACGACCTAGCCACAACAAGCCCCTGGTTGCGCAGGGTCTGGAAAGGCTCGCTCGTGCTGACGTATCCGCAATCGAAGAGGACCTTATGCCAGAAACGGGCATAGAGAAGGTGGAGGACAGCGTGCTCGACGCCGCCGACGTAGAGATCGATGGGCATCCAATACCGCTCCGCCTCTTTGTCCCAGGCTTCTTTGTCGTTGTGGGGATCGCAGAAGCGCAGGTAATACCAGCAGGATCCCGCCCATTGCGGCATCGTGTTGGTCTCTCGCTTAGCGCTTCTCTGAGTTTTGAGGTCGACGATTTCGACCCAGTCTTTGACTTTCGCCAAAGGGCTCTCGCCTGTTCCCGACGGTTTAAAATCGGAGAGCTCAGGCGGGCAAAGCGGCAGTTCATCGACGCCCAGGACGCGTTTTGTCCCGTCTGGGAAATGTAGGATCGGGAAGGGCTCTCCCCAATAGCGCTGGCGGGAAAAGAGCCAGTCGCGGAGCTTGTAATTGACGGTGCGTTCCCCTTTCTTATGTTTTTCCAGCCAGGCGACAATGCTCTTTTTTGCATCTTCGACTGACAGCCCATCGACAGAACAGGTCCCATGAGAGCTGTTGATGGCTAGGCCGGAAAGCGTCCAGCAGCGGTCGCCGCTCAAGACCTCGATCTTGATATCCTCTGCTTTTAATCCTTCAGGAATCTGATCCGGGTGCGCGTCGACGTTGGGAGAAATCACAGGAACGATCGCCAGATCATATTTTCTGGCGAAAGCAAAATCGCGCTCGTCGTGCGCCGGAACGCCCATCACGGCGCCGGTGCCATAGCCCATCAGGACATAGTCTGCGATCCAGACCGGGACGAGGCGTTCATTCACCGGGTTGAGTACATAAGCTCCTGTCCATACGCCCGTTTTATCTTTGGCAAGATCCGTTCTTTCGAGATCGCTCTTCGAAGCGACTTTCTTCCTGTACGCTTCGACTTCCTCTTTTTGCTCAGGAGATGTGATCTCGGCGATGAGCGGATGTTCAGGCGAGAGCACCATGTAGGTCACGCCGAAAAGAGTATTAGGGGAAGTTGTGAACACGGAGATAGGCTTGCCTGTCTTCTTTTCGACAAAGTCAATCTTGGCTCCCTCGCTGCGGCCGATCCAGTTGACCTGGAGTTTTTTCAGGTGATCAGGCCAATCGATCAGGTCGAGATCTTCAAGAAGCCTGTCCGCATACGCTGTGATCTTCAGGATCCATTGACGCAAGGGACGGCGCTCGACAGGGAATCCCCCTTCTTTGGAGCGACCATCTTCAACCTCTTCATTGGCAAGGACGGTTCCCAGGGCGGGACAGAAGTTGACCAAGACCTCCGCCTCATACGCCATCCCCTTTTCATAGAGCTTGGTGAAAATCCACTGGGTCCATTTATAGTACTTGGGATCCGACGTCGCGATCTCGCGGCTCCAATCGTAGCTGAAGCCGAGCGATTTCAACTGGCGTCTGTAGGTATTGATATTCTGTTCGGTCGTGATTGCTGGATGAGTGCCTGTGCGGATCGCGTATTGTTCAGCTGGAAGCCCGAAGCTGTCCCATCCCATTGGGTGGAGAACATTGAACCCTTTCTGGCGCTTGTAGCGGGCAAGGATGTCCGTGGCAGTGTAGCCGGTAACGTGGCCGACATGGAGGCCCGCGCCTGAAGGGTAAGGGAACATGTCGAGGATGTAGTACTTGGGGCGGGTTGGATCGACGACGGCTTTAAATAGTTCCCTGTCTTCCCAGATCCTCTGCCATTTCTGTTCGATGCGCTGGTGGTCGTACTTCGGTCTTTCCATAATCTCAACGTGTAAGTTTGTGTTGTGAGAAAAAAATACTACCTCATTCCATTGCCTTTTGTCTAGGAATAGCCTCACCTTTACACGTCAGTTCGACACCGGGCGTAAAAAGTAAATATATAATTATGATTAAAATATTGATGATAATTCGATATTATCCCAATTTCAGATATAATTGTTTATGAAACAAACAGCGTATTTTTAAGCAGAATCCAGCTTAAAAATTAAACTATTAATTTGAAAATCCCTCCTTGTCACAAATCGCAGAGGAGGCTATTCTATCAGGTTGATCAAGAACTGTTTTTACATTTTTTTAGGTTTTAGGGCATGGCAGATTTGAACTCGATCAGGAAGAACAAAATTACTCTGGAAGATTACGACTTCAAACAGGATATTGAAAATCGTCTGCTGATGTCCCAGTTCACCTCCAATGACCTCAGCGTTTTAGAGGAAATCCTTTACAGCTCCATCAAAATCCCAGTCAGGAAACTGGCCAAAAGCGTCGACCTGGACGAAGAGGAGATTCTCCCTATCCTTGAAAAGCTCAGCAAGACCGGCCTCTTTACATTTGAAGACGATTCGATCGTCGTAGATAAGGAGATGCGAAAATATTTTGAAGCGCAAGCCCTGAAATTCGATCCCGATTTCAAACCGGGCATGGAATTCCTTCAAAGCCTGCTTCGCAAAGTGCCGATCCACGTCCTCCCCATCTGGTATTCGATCCCGCGCACGTCCAATAACATCTTCGATTCTCTCATCGAAAAATACTTCTTCACCCCTCAGATCTTCCAGCGCTACCTGGGAGAGCTTACCTTTCCTGATCCGATCCTGACAGGGATCGTCCATGACGTCTTCAATTCCAGAGATCTCAAAGTCTATGGAAAAGACCTCATTGAGAAATACGGGATTTCCCGCGAGCAGTTTGAACATTACCTGCTGCAGCTCGAGTTCCATTTCGCCTGCTGCCTCGGCTATGAAAAAATCAATGACGAATGGACGGAGATCGTCACTCCCCTGCATGAGTGGCGAGAATACGCCGTCTTCCTTCGCAACACTGAGGCCCCCTCGATTTCAACTCCCAACAAAGTCAAACGGAACCGAACCCAGGACTTCGCCTACATTCTCGACTTGAGCCAGATTCTGAGCCAGGCCAAAAAACAGCCACTTAGCCTGTCCGAAGACAAAAACAAGAGGCTGCTCCCGCCCAAGGCCGCAATGAGCGCGCTGGCAGCCAAGATGGAAGACATGGACGAAAGCGATCCGGCATTCGCCGATTACGTCCACAAACTGATCACCAAAGTGCGCCAGCTCAAACTCGCCGACATCGTCGACAACCGGCTTTACGCGCTTGAGAGCGCCAACGACTTTTTGGACATGCGCCCGGAAAGCCGAGCCCTTTTCCTTTACCGCCATCCTTTAAACCGTCTTTTTTCCAGCCAGATCCCCGCCGATATCATCACCGACCGCAATTTGCGCGAAGCGGAAAAGAGCATCATCAGAGTCTTGAACTCCGGATGGGTCTATTTCGATGATTTCACCAAAGGAGTAATCGCTCCTCTGGGTGAAGATTCGATCGTCATGTTGAAACGCCAGGGCAAGTCCTGGAAATACGTCCTGCCCACCTACACGGAAGAAGAGCTTGCCTTGATAAAAGCGACTGTACTAGAGTGGCTGTTTGAACTGGGTGTGACGGCAGTTGGCGAGCACAACGGCAAAGAATGTTTCTGCGTCACCTCATTTGGGCAATCCCTCTTTGGTCGATAATTTTCTATGTCTAAAAAGAAGTCCGACTCGGAACTGGTCTCCAATCGCAAGGCCACACACGACTACGAAATTCTTGAAACCTACGAAGCCGGCATCGCCCTTCTAGGAACTGAGATCAAATCGCTCCGCGGCCACGGCGGCAGCCTCCAGGATTCTTATGTCCTCGTCACCGACAGCGGCGACGTGATCCTCAAAAACGCCTCGATCGCTCCCTACCGCTTCGGCAATCTCTTCAATCATGAAGAAAGGCGCGACCGCAAGCTTCTTTTGCACAAACGGGAGATCGCCAAGCTCAAGTCCCTGTCCCAGGAAAAGGGACTCACCTTAATTCCGCTCGGAATGTACCTCAAGAACGGGTTCGTCAAAGTCAAAGTCGCCGTCGCTAAAGGCAAACGCGCCTATGACAAGCGCGCCGCCTTGAAAGAGCGCGAACACAAGCGCGACATCGACCGCGCGATGAAAGACCATTCATAGGGCGATTGCTGCCTATTCTCGACATTTAATTATCGATATTTTAAGAAGAGCCTATGCTTTTTCCAACAAGGAGAGGAATATGGCCAAGGAACATGCGAAAAAAAAACAGGCTATTCAGCATTGGGGCGTTTGGGTTTGGGTGAAGTGGAAACCCGGCACACCCGCCGATGCCTGGAAACAGTGGTCGGACACAAAAGAGATCAAGGAAGCGTGGAGCACGACCGGAGACTGGGACTGCTCGCTTTGGGTAGACGTCGACAGTCCTGCGCAGGTCGAAAAGATCGTGTGGGACAAGATCCGCGCCAACAAATGGGTGGATAAAACAGAGACCCACTGGTCCAAGAAGTGGTGGTAAGCCGTATCCGTGAATGAGGGGCGTTTTAGAGGCGCCCCTCATTCAATTAGACGGATTTTGCCCGATTCGTTATGATCCAGAACCAGACACGCTATAAAACTTGGAGACCTCAAACCATGAAAGTCATCATCTCTCGAGCTGAACTCGTCGCCCTCATCGGCAAGATTCAAAATGTCGTCCCTTCCAAACCGGCAATCCCCATTTTGGCCAACGTCCTTGTCGAAGCAGTCGACGACCAGCTGATCATCAGCGCGACCGATCTCACCGTCAGCATGCGCGTCTATGCCGACGCAAAGGTCCAGGAAGAGGGATCGATTACGCTTCCTGCCAGACGCTTCTTCCAACTCGTCCGGGAGCTCACTGCACCTCAAGTCGAGATCCATAGTATTTCTCCTGAGATCGCGATGATCAACGCCGGCTCCTCCCACTTTAAAGTCCATGGGATGCACAAAAGCGAATTCCCGGCGCTGCCCGATCTTTCAGAAGGAACCCAGTTCAATATTTCATCGGCTTCGATGAAAGAACTCCTTTCCCGCTCCGCCTTCGCCGCCGCGCGCGACGACAGTCGCCAGGTGCTCAACGGGATCCTTCTGCAGAATGCAAACCAGACGGCGACCTTCATCGGCACTGATGGCAAGCGCCTGGCCAAGATCCATTCTGAAGTCGATTTGCCCTCAGATTTCAATGGCTCATTCATCATCCCCTTGAAAGCTGTCGAAGAGATGATCCGCATGCTCGATGTCAAAGAGGAAGAGAAAGCCAAAATCACCATGATGTCTGATAAAATCGCCCTCGAGTTGAAGTCGACGACCCTGATCAGCAAGCTGCTCTCAGGACAGTTCCCCGATGTCACCCGAGTGATCCCGCAGCAAAAAGAACAGGCTATCTCTTTGCACCGCGAAGAGTTGATGTCGCTGCTCCGCCAGGTCTCTCTCTTCACATCCGATAGCAGCAGCTCGGTCCGCTTCTCCTTCTCCAATGGGGAGCTCCACCTTTCCGCAACTTCCGGAGAGATCGGCGAAGGAAAAGTCAACATGCCCGTCAATTATGCAGGAGAAAAACTGGAGATCGCCTTCAATCCCGCCTATTTCCTGGATATCCTGCGCCATAGCAAAGACGAGACAGTCAAATTCAACGTCACCGACTCCTATAATCCCGGCCTGATCACCGACTCGTCCACTGCGCAGTTTGTAATCATGCCGATGCGGCTGGATTAATGCATCTCAACCGCCTACTGCTGCGCAATTTCCGCAACTACGCCCAATCCGAGGTCGTTTTCTCCCCTTCCGTCAATCTGATCCAGGGAGAAAACGGCCAAGGCAAGACCAATCTCCTTGAAGCGATCCATTTCGTCAGCACAGGACGCTCTTTCCGCGCCACTGCCCTCTCCGATCTCATCGCCTTCGGCCAGACGTATTTTTACTTGGAGGCAGAGTTCTTCAAAGACGGCGTGACTCAGAGCGTCAAAGTCTATTACGATGAGAGCACCCGCAAAGTCCAGTACAACGAAACAGTCCATGCTACGCTCACGTCGCTACTGGGCATCCTTCCCTCCGTTCTCCTCTCCCCTGACGACCTCTCTCTTGTCAGCGGCACTCCTGCGGAACGCAGGCGCTTTCTCGACATGCACATCGCCCAAACAGATCCCCTCTACGTGAACCATCTGGGGCGCTATTTCAAGGCGATGAAACAGCGCAATCATCTCCTGCGAACCAAAAGCGAGGCCTCGATCCAAGCGTGGGAGCAGATGATGGCCCAGTCCGCAAGCTACCTCGTTCATAAAAGAAGGCTGGCAGCAGCGCAGCTCAGATCCCCCTCCTCGGATTGGATGCAGGTACTTTCACGAGGCCAGGACAGGATCGATATCCAGTACCACTCCTCCCTTGCGCTTCCGTCTGAAGAACACACTGCCGCCGTTCATTTTCAACAGGTATGGCAAAAAATGCGCCCAAAAGAGATGCTCTTGGGATCCACGCTCACAGGCCCCCATAGGGACGATCTGCTGATCCATCTGTCCGATAAGCCGGCGAAGGTCTTCTCTTCGGAGGGACAAAAGCGTTCCTGCATCTCCTCATTGCGATTTGCGCAATGGGTGCAAATGGAGCAGGTCCTGGGCCACCCGCCGCTGCTTGGGATCGATGATTTTGGAATTCAATTGGACATAGAAAGGCAGATGCAGCTAAAAGCCCATCTGCCCAAATTTAAACAGGTCTTCCTGACCTCCCCCTTCGCGCTGCAAAATGACTTCCGCGAGGGAACTCCCCTTCGCGTCCTGACGATCAAGAAAGGGTGCGTTATCAGCTCCTGATGCAATTTTACAGCTTTTCTAACTTTTGTCCTAAAATCGCTTTTAATTCACGTGATAAATTCGGAAGTTGGGAGGCATTTTCGATCAGAGTTCGGGATTCATTTCTGAGAATATCTGATAAAAATACGGACGCCTCAGCGATGAGATCGGGAGGGACGCCTGCTGGATTTGATACCGTCTGGTATAAATAAGATTTCGCCTCTGCCATCATTCCCATTTTGAGATATGCAGTTCCCATATGATTCTGCAAGAGGGCCCTGGTTTCAGCAGATGCTCCCTCAACCTGGAGACCATAGTTGAAATGTTGAATTCCCAACTGAAGGTTGCCGGATTGGACATAGCAATGTCCAATATAGAAATTCCACTTGGCTCGATTCTGCGAAGAAATCTGTTGTGACTCTAAAGACTTCTCAAAGGAGGCAATGGCAGGGTAGTAATCTGCTATTTGCATTTGAGCCTTCCCGATGTTCGCCCAAAGGATGCATTTTCTCGCCGCGGAGCAATGTGGAACTTGCATGCCTTTAAAATAAACCGCCAATGCATCTATTGGACTTTTTCCTGTCTTCAACAGAACCAAACCCTCCCGAATGCATAAATCGATAATCACATCGCCAATAGTCTGATTCTGCGGCGCACGGGATGCAAACGCCAACCCCTGCCTATAAAGATGTAGGGCGCTATCGAAGTCTCCTTGAGCTAAGGATCTGTTTCCAGCATCCAATATCCCTCTTGCGGTGGCTTCAGGAGGTGTAAACTGAACGTCAACAGGGGCAAAAACCTGCACAGGCTGCAATGCTCCCGTCTGCCTTGCGAAAACAACAGCATGGGGATTTTGAAAAACAGGACCTCGATTCGTCATGGAGTCAGGAACCATCCCCGGCTGAGGCGCCGAATATGAAAACTGAGCTGTGCCGCGCGGAGCGGCTACCGGGGCCGTTGGCGCTACATAGGGAGGAAATGAGGCCTGACCTTTTCCAGCAGCAGACTGAACGCCTGGAGGAAACGAGCCTGGCTGCTGCGCCGGAGATGAAAACTGACGAGCGCCGCTCTGAGCGGTTACCAGGACCGTTGGCACTCCAGGGGGAGGAAATGGACCCTGACATTTTGGAATCGAGGAAAATACTTCTGCGAACGAAGGAAGCTGAGAATAGCGATAGGAGGATTCAGGCGCAGATTCCACGGATGAAGGAAATTGTAAAGATGCAGCTGAGCGAACTGTCATAAAACTCCATTGATTTGAGCGACGCCCAAAGAATTTATGCCAAAGTGATGATATCCGGCAATAGATAGTGAGTTTTTCATTTTTCGTGCATTAGGAACCCCTTCGACTCCCAATTCAACCCCAGCCCTTCAATCAGCATTTTCCCGCAACTGCCTAACAACTAAATACTTAATCAAGTTTGAAAAACTTTCGTTCACCATCCTCAAATCGTTATATTTAAGTTGTTAATGGTGATTTATTAAGAATTCTTAATAATTTTATTTAAAATAATTAATATTTTTTATAAAATTTATAACATAAAAAAAACAACAAAAGGAGAATTATAAATGGCTACAGTAACCCCAAGCTCTAATTCTAAGATTACATTTAAAGCACCGCCATCGGACCCCACATTTTCAGACTTGGGAAATCAACTCCTTCGCTCAGCAGAGAAGGCCTATGACACCGTCCGGAAAAAATACATAGGAATTCAAGAGTGTCTCTGCGGAGATTTTGATAGGAGATCAGTCACTGCTCGATCAGATCTTGAGAAAGCGCTTGTTGATGAAATCGTAAAAACATTTCCGAACAAGAATGAAAAAATCAAGCTTTGCAGCGTAGGTTCAGGCGGGTGTTTCCAAGAAGCTGTCATTCTATGCAAGCTGATCAAGGAAGGGTATACGAATATCGAACTTGTTTTAGTCGACCAAAGCTATGCTGCCTATAGTAACATATTTATCCCTGGAACCTGTGGAGGAGCCTTATTATCAGTGGCTAGACTGAAAGAATTTGTCAAAGAAGAACTGCATGCCGAACAAAAAGTCACGATCAAAACTGAAGAGGGAGTGGAAAAGTACATGGAAACTATCACTTCTCCGGAAACGGCTCCCCATGCGGTTATCCTCACAGACCTTCAGTCAACAGAAATGAAGGAAAAAGATGAGTTTAATCAAACATGGACGTCCGATCTACTTTCAGTTTCTCTTAAATTGATGAAAAAAAATCCCCATTTTAGCGGTAAAACTCTTTGCGCCTTTACCAAGACGTGTAACAATGCGGGGATAGCGGCATGTGTAAGTCTGGAAAATCAATCGAAGGCAGAAGAGAAAATAAAATCCTACAGGGGAGCTCTATCTATTGTTACAAATGAGATACTTACCCCGCCAATTCAGAAAATTCGAATCATCCCGATCACGATGAATAAAAAAGATGAATCGCGAACTGATCAGAATTAAAGGAAAATGACACTTCTAAAATTGAGCTTTTTCCAAGGCAGGCATCCCTAGCCTGCCTTGCAGGAATCCAATCACTTCACTTTCTCGATATGTTTCAGATATGCCGCTCCCAAAGGGAACCCTTTTGGATCGATCGGCTTGCCCTGCTTTAAGGTCGCGAACTGGTCGATGATCTTCAGAGCCAGTTTCTTGCCCAGCTGGACCCCTTCCTGATCAAAAGAGTTGATATTCCACATGAACCCCTGGAAGGCCACTTTATGCTCATAATAAGCTAAAATGGCGCCCATGGCGTAAGGGTCTAGCCGCTCGCCGAAGAGGATTCGGTTGGGACGGTTGCCCGGGAAGAATTTGTTGGGGTTGTCATTCTGCTGGCCGACGGCAAGCGCGATCGATTGAGCAAAGAGATTCGAGAGCAGTTTTTCCTGGCAGGTAGTCCCCTGGAAGAGGATGTCGTCGCGATACTGGCTCTCTTTAAAACCTATGAATTCGAGAGGGACGACAGTCGTGCCTTGGTGGATCGATTGATAAAAGGAGTGCTGTCCGTTGGTGCCGGGTTCTCCCCAGATGATCGGGCCGGTGTCGAAATCGACAGGATGGCCTTTCTTGTCGATCCGCTTGCCGTTCGACTCCATATCGAGCTGCTGGAGGTGGGCAGGAAAACGGGAAAGAGCCTGAGAGTACGGGATGATCGCGGTTGTGGGGAGCGTTAGAAAGTTGCGGTTCCAGATGCCGAGCAAAGCGGAAAGAAGGGGCAGGTTGGCCTTGGGATCGGCTTTGAGCGCAATTTTGTCCATCGCACTTGCGCCGCGCAAAAACTCTAAAAATCTGTCCATGCCAAGAGCGAATGCCAGGATGACGCCGCCGACCATGGATGTGGCGGAATATCTGCCGCCGATGTAGTCCCACATGTAGAACGAAGCGGCATATTGCTGAGGATCGTCCATGGGACTTCCCTTGCCGGTCACCGCCAGAAAATGGTTTTTGGGATTGAACCCGGCTTTCTTAAATTTCTCGCGGGCAAACTGCTCATTGGTGAGTGTCTCGAGAGTGCTTCCTGACTTTGAAACAACGACGACGAGCGTTTTTTCCAAATCGACCTGATGAAAAATGTGGGAACCGTCATCCGGGTCGACATTGGAGAGAAAATGGACACGACGGCCAGGTTTGTGGAAGGCTTCCAAAGCCATATAAACGGCTTTGGGTCCAAGTTCCGATCCCCCGATGCCGATCTGGACCATATCGGTATATTGATTCGTCTTCTCGATTTCATTCAGGAATGCGCGCAGCTTCTCACATTCTTTATAAGCCAGCTCCGTGGCTTCCTTGGCTTTAGAAGAAGCGTTGCGCTGCTCGAAGAAATCGCGCATCGCCGTATGCAAGGCGGGGCGCTTCTCGCTCTCATGGCCTTCGATAAAGTTGACGATCTCTCCAGCCTGCATTTCTGTCATTTTTTTGACTGCCTGCGTCTCTTCTGCTAAATCACTGAGTGCAGTGAGCGTGATGTCGGAGACTCTCTCCATGGCGTAAAAGAGTTGAAATCCCAGCGCTTCAGAGATCATCGTATCGATCCGCTTCGGGGTCACGGCCCCTTCTTTAGTCAGATCATAGGGGTCTTCAGCGAGTTCATTTAAACGAATCACCGATTTTAAATGGCGAAATGAAGTCATGCTCCTCATCCTTTAAATCACAAGACTACTTAAAAAAACCTTCGGCGCATATGATGCACAATTGTACAGCGAAAGTTCAAGCGGAGATGTTGGCGTCCGCCCTAAAATCTAAAATGACACAACAGGCAACATCACTACAAGTATTTTTAGAAAAGGAAGAAAATGTGGCGTGAGAACCCGATCGTAAATATGTGCAATGTGCGCTTTCCTCTCATCCAGGCCCCGATGCCCGGTGTCGCAACTCCCAGACTGATCGCCTCTGTCTGCAATGCAGGAGGATTGGGATCGCTTGGCGCCGCCTACATGTCTGCCAAAGAGATCAAAGAGGCGATCCGGGAGATCCGAGATCTGACGGAGCAGCCGTTTGGAGTCAACCTCTTCGCCCCACAACCTATACTAAAAGATCCAATCCAAATCCTGCCTGCGCAGAATTTCCTGGACCGCTACCGCCAGGAACTGGGAATCCCATCCGCTCTCCCTGATTTCAACGAGATCCCTTCCTTTTTGGAGCAAATCGAGACCATTCTTCTTGAAAGACCACCTGTTTTTTCCTTTACCCTAGGCATTCCTCCCCTTCCGATCCTGCAGCGATTGAAGAAAGAGAAAATTTTCCTCATGGGTACCGCGACAACGCTGGAGGAGGCCCAACTGTTGGAAATGAGCGGCGTCGACGCCGTGATTGCGCAAGGAGCGGAAGCGGGAGGACACCGAGGGGCATTTATCGATCCTCAAGCAGATCCGATGTTGGGGCTTTCGACACTCGTCCCCCTGCTCGTCAGATCCCTCAAAGCGCCTGTCATTGCCTCTGGGGGCATTATGAACGGCGATGGGATTGCTGCAGCGCTGGCTTATGGAGCTGCTGCCGTACAAATGGGAACTGCCTTTATCGCCTGTCCGGAGAGTGGGGCCGCAAGGCCTTATAAAGAGGCCCTTCTGCACCCCCGCGGCGCCCTGACACAAGTAACACACGTATATTCCGGCAGGCCGGCGCGCATGATACGCAATAAGTTTATCAAAGAAATGGCAGAGGAAGAGGCTCCCGTCGCTCCCTTCCCATACCAGCACTACCTCACCAAAGATATCCGCACAGCAGCCTCTAAGATGAACCGCGCCGACCTCCTTTCCCTATATGCGGGGCAGAACTACCCTCTCATTACAAATCTTCCCGCGAGCGAAATCATTCCGCTTCTGATCGAACAGACGGTCATCGCCATCGAAAAACTTTCCATGCAGATCAACGAGTCCCAAGCAAAACACAAGGATAAACATGACTGAGACACTGATTTTAATCCCCGGCTTTGCAAACAATGAACTCGCCTGGAAACACCAGTTCGACGCGCTCAAAGACCACTTCCACATCAACGTCCTTGTTATGGACAGATTTTCCACACGCCAGGAAATGGTCGATTATTTGCTTCAAGCGGCTCCCAAACGTTTCATCCTCGCAGGACATTCGATGGGAGGCTGGGTCGCGCAAGCTGCGGCCGCAGCGGCACCCGAGCGGATTTCAAAACTGCTATTGCTGAACACCTGGGCAACCCCCGACCCGCAACTCATGTTCATGCAAAGACAGGTGTGCGAAGCGCTCAAAATGGGCAAGATCATGGAAGTCATCCAGCAGCATCTGACCTTGCTGATCCACCCCTCCCGCCTTCAGGACATGCCGCTTTTGCAACACCTTCAGGCCATGATCGGGAGCTTCTCTATCGAGGCCCTCGTCAGACAGCTCGAGGCGATGCTGGGAGACTATTCCTCTCTGCGACATCATGCCTTGATTACCGCGCCCACCCTCGTTCTTCATAGCCGCCAGGACGCCCTATTCCCTCATGAACACGAAGCGCTTACGGCGGGGATCAAAAATACAACGGTAGCTCTGGTCGAAGACTGCGGCCACGCTTCCACTGTGGAAAAACCGGAAGAAGTGACCGCTTTTATCCGCTCCTTCATAGAGGAGAAGTGTTAATTATTTTTTGAGTCGTTGTTATAAATTGGAAAGTTAAGTAAGATCTTGGGTCTCTAATCGGAGCATAGCGCAGTTTGGCTAGCGCAACTGCTTTGGGAGCAGTGGGTCGGGGGTTCAAATCCCTCTGCTCCGATTAGCTTTCTACCCACTCACGTTATCCTAAAGACTCTCGTCATAATAACCTTTCATCAGTCTCTTATACGCAAACAACTTCAAAACTTTGTTTTCGGCTACGCCAAGGCTGCGCGATTCAATGATCGCAGGTGATCCCATTTTGCTAATATTGGGTCACAATCCCGCCAGCTTTCGCGTTGTCCAGAACCCCAAGTTTTGAAGTTGTTTGGGTATAGCTTGCATAATTAAATTGGCTCTGTCATAGAAATTGCATATGCAGATGTTTACCTGCGGAGGCAATCTCATGAAAAACCGATCCCCTGTCTACAATCTTCTTCACCAGGAAATCAAGGCATGCGCCGACCATTTGCTGGAGATGAGCCAAAACCGGGAATTTTCTGCAGAAAAAGATGCGGAACATGTCTTGGGGCGCCTAGCTGAACTGCATCAGTTCGCAATGAAGGTCCGCCCAGATGAGCATTACAATCCTTTGAGCGAACTGAAAGAATATCTAGAAAATACAATGCTGAAGTATCAAGACGAGCAGAATCGCTTTCTGACGATGCGCCTTTCCGAAGCGGTATCCCTCTTAGGACTCCCTTCTCAAACGGACGTCAAATTCAAACCTTCGATCGTCACTTCCCTCACAAAACATTTCGTGAGACATTTTCAAGAAGATGTCAAACCGGGTCGTCCCCTATTCCGAAAACTGGTCGAAATCAAAAAGATTTGAACCTCTCACGCTGCATTGCGCAAGAGGTTCAACTAGCAAACGATCTTAGAAATCCACGTTGACGCGGACTGTCAATCCTTGCAAAGAGAGATTGGAGTTGTTGATGAACAACTGCTTGGAATTTTTTGCAAGCTGGCGATCTGAGATGTAAATCTCTTGAATATTCGTCCAAATAGTGAACTCATATCCCGCAAACACACCCACGCGGTAATTCTCATAGCCCTTTTGCCATGAAGGCCCTACAGCGAACTGAGAAGTAAAGCTCAGCCTGTTGTCATGAAAATGCGTATCCAAAATAGGGCGGTGGTGATTTGTCCCTGCAACATCGGCCCCAGTCTTTTGGAACGCTGAGTTTTTATACCAGCCGGAAACAATCCCGGAAGAGGCAACGCCGGTCAAATAGAGGTCATACCCCATGAACCAATCGATGCCCAGACCCAATCGCAGGCCAAGACCCTCAAAACGCCATCTGTTCTCAATTTTAGAATGCTCTTCGAATACATCTTCATACTGGATTTTCCACTTTTGAAAGATCAGGGCAGAGGTCAAACCTCCAAACACATTGATCCTCAAATGCTCGTTAGGATGGAAGCGACGTGTAAAAAGGAAATCCAGCACGTTGTATTGCAAATCGATATGACTTTTAGCGCTTTCTAAAGCAGAGGCCATATCAGGAGAGGCCCAAATCCCATTCAGGTACTCATTTGACTCCTTTGGCGCGTGAACTTCGTTGGAGCCGCTTGCATGCACATAGGCATACTGCGCATACACATCCCAGTAGTGAGGCGCGTTGAAATGACCAAAACTAAGTCTAAAACCTGGGGCCCAATCGTATTTGGCATTGTGATAATCTCCAATAGCATAGGTAGGAACCGTCTCAGACCATGCCTCATCATCCATTTTTATTGCATAGCTGACATCTCCTTCATTGACCAACCAATAGAGGAACTCGCCATTCACGAAAAAGACGCTCGTGTCGCTTTTAAATAAATCGCTATCGTAGGCCGCCTGCTGAGTTGAGTTCTTCGGAGCCATCGAGTCAGCGTAAAGGACTCCTCCCCCGAGAATACTCACCATCGACGCTGAGAGCAGAAAACCACATTTATCTTTGAATAATCGCATACACTTTCCTTCCTGGTTTAGATCATGTGAGAATTGCAAAACTCGTTAAAAATCGGCTGTTTTTGTGGAGTTCGAGACTGTTGACGAACAAGCCTTCGCGCCTCACGACAAAACCCTTTGTGACAGGGATGAACCTATCTCAACAAGTCAACTTCAAGAAATGGTATCACAGGATTTGGACAAAATCCAAGAAATGTTTTTTCGTGATGTAGAAAGAACAAAATGTGAACAACAGGCTATAAGATGCCTGCGAATGACTCTTCATCTGGAAGTCCGATCGGCTCTCCGCAGGTCAGGACCTTGCCGCCGGCGGCAATGAAACCCAGCAGCTTGCGCTTGCCCTGTGCACTGAGAGCGCTTGAGGGAACAATCAGATTGTCTAGACCGTCCCATTGTTCGGTCAACTTTTCTTCGGGAACGATACGGAAAGGGGTCTGTTTTTCATTCAACTGTACAATTAGAGCATCGAGCTTCTCGATGACGGTTGCAGCAAGATATTCGTCTTTTGGCAAATAGATCCCCGCCGCAGCTTGCGTGGTGCTGAGAGGTCTCTCCATTTTCTGTTTTCCGATCCAGCCTTGACCTTTATGGCCTTCATTCCAGCAAATCCCGGAATAGGGCCCTTTTGCGCCTTTAAGAGCGAGATGCAGATGCTCAAAACGCTCTTTGGAAAAGAGCTGTGCGATTTTGGCTGGCGATGCAATATCTGCGACATCGATCAGGGCCAAAGGAAGTGCTGCATCGGGTAAAAAGGAGACGAGCCGGTGTAGATATTCGGAAAGGGCCTGGGCACAGTAAACCGCATAGTCGGAGGATTCTTGCCAGCAAGAGAATGCAGTTTCCCAAAGAGATACTGGAAAACTCTGAGCAGGATTAAAGGGGCCGCGATAAAGAACAACCCCGAATGTTCGACCGCTGAAGGCAGGCCAGACCTTCTTCGTAAATTCTTCGATAGCAAGGGAAAATGAAAAAAAGGAAGCGGAATCCTCAGGGATGAACGTAAAAGATGCAAGTCCAAGTTCGATCTCCCAAAGGATGTACTTGCCGCTTGCCGCGATCTGGTGGGCAAGAGTGATTTCTTTAGACCAGTCGAGATCATCGTTCAAGGTCGCAGGAAGGCGCACAAGGACTGTGTTAGACCAGTCTGCAAGAGGAATGGAATCTTCCTGGACTAATGGATAAAAGGAACTGTGCCCCAGGTAAAATCCATTGTGGTCAGCTGTAAATTCAGCAGAAATGCTCATCGTTTTCCTTGGGTTGCATACTGCATGTAGTGGACCGGGATTCCACGCTCCCGCCAGAGTGCTTCAAAAAAGGAAGATCCGTAGCCTTCGAATTCACGGACAAAATAAGGATCGGGATAACAAGACTCCCACAAAGGATTGGCGTTCATCCCTTCAATGATCTGACGGGAGTATTCGACGTGGTCGGTCGCGATCGTTGCAATCGATCCAGGCTTTAGAGCCCGCGCCATTTCCGTCAGGAAAGGCTCCTGCAGGATGCGGTTTTTGGCATGCTTGTCTTTGGGCCAGGGATCTGGAAAATTGACATAGGCTGCCGAGAAACTGTGGTCCGGCACGTAATAGCGTGTGAAGGTCAGGCCTTCCCCACACACAATAAAGAGATTTTTGAGATTGAAGTTATGAATTTTAGACCAGATCTTGCGGACTCGTTCGAACTGGATCTCGACAGCGACCCAATTGCGGTCTGGATACGCGATCGCTTTCTCGACGATCCATGCCCCGTTTCCGGTGCAATACTCGACCTCAATGGGCGCCGCTCTCCCAAAGACATCAGGACTTTCCCATCCCGGGAAGGTGTATTTTTCATGCTCTTGGTAATACTCAGGAACATAAAGAATATGATCGTGGATCACGGGCCGGCGATCTTTCCAGGTAAAGGGGCATTTTAAATTTTTAGGTTTCATGACGGGATATTTTAGTCGTCTTTGCCATTCTTTTCCAATGTTGTCTTGAACAATTCTCCCCTCTCTTGCTAACCTAAAAATTAAATTTAGACTTTTGCAAAATTTTAGATTTTGCTCCTATTAATGAAACATGAGATCGCCACCGCGATTTCTACAAGTATGGAGTTTAAGGCCGCAATGAAATACCTTCAAAGCTTGATCCTCACGGGACTGATGGTCCATTTTCTCCCACTTAGCGCGGAAAACGCTCAAGCGGAACACACACTCCCCTCTGCCTCTTCAGGACTCATCGCTGATACGGAAGAAGCCTCTCTGACCTCTCTTGACGAAGAACTCTCCCTGCTCGATGAAGAATTCGAAGAGTTCAAAGAAGAGCTTATCGCCCTAGAAGACGCTATCCAGAAGAAGCATGAAGCTGAGCCGGCCGTCGTTGAATTGATGCCCCTGACCCCAGTACTTGAGAAAAGGGATGATGTCGCCATCGAGCAGCCCAATGCCTCAGATGACAAAGTAGTAGCGTTTGAGACGGAACTTCCTGTCGCTTCGAACTTGCCCGCAAATGAAATTGCTGTGAAAAGCAGTTTTGAAGAAAATCCCATGGAAATCATGAGCGATGAGCTCCCTCTCATCGAACCTGCTTCCATCGATGTTGATGTCAGCGTAAAGGCTGACGACTATACCGAAGCATATGAAGAAGCTCTTCCTGTAGTTCAGCTTGCAAACGACACTCCAGCGACGCTGACCATAGAAGGGACTTCGCTGATCGGAGAAAAAGCTCCTCTTAATGATGAAGCGATCGCCGTCGACCTGAAACAGGCCTTCTCAGGTTCTCCAATCATTTACTCGATTCTGTTTGCGATGTCAGTGATCTCCGTCTGCATCTGGCTTTATTCCATTCTTTCCATGCGCTCTTCGGCCCGCGTTTCCCATACCTTGCTCAAGAATGTGCAGAACAAGCTCAACAGCAACAATTTCGACGAAGCACTTTCCCTCTGCGAAGAGAACAACACTCTCTTTTGCAAGATGGTGTCCAGCGGGATCCATTCCAGACGCCACGGTCTTCCTGTGATGATCGAAGCGATGAAAGCCGAAGGGAAGCGCTCGACGATCTCCTTCTGGCAAAAGATCGGACTTCTCAACGATATCGCGATCATCGCCCCAATGCTCGGGCTGCTCGGAACCGTACTCGGCATGTTCTACGCCTTTTATGACGTCAACCGCTCCATCGAAAGCATTTCCACGCTCTTCGACGGTCTTGGAATTTCAGTCGGTACAACTGTTGCAGGGCTGATCGTAGCGATCCTGGCGCTGATTTTGCACTCGACCGCCAAATACCGTCTCGTGAGAGCTCTTGCCGTGGTCGAAAACGAAGCTCAGAGCGTCGCAACACTGATTGACGACAGAACCTCCATTTATAAAGGGTAAGACATGAGCATCATTCCCGAAGAAGAACTTAAGGGCTTTGGCAGCCTGAATCTCGCTCCGATGGTCGACTTCCTCTTTCTGGTCGTGGCTGTATTCGCCACGCTGGCGGTGACGAAGGCGGCCCTCTACGACAGCGAGATCAAGCTGGTCAAAGTGCAGCCTGCCTCGGAACACTCCCCTTTCATTGGGCAAAATGATTACTACATCATCAACCTGAGTGTGAACGAGGAAGGGCAGTATAAGTGGATCACGGAGTTCAACGAATACTTGATCGACGGCGTAAAAGGGATTCAGGGCGAGCTGAAAAAGCAGCAGGATTTAGGCTTGTTGCCTAAAGAAAAAGAGAAGACCAAGGTCCTTCTGCATATCGATAGGAACGCCAAATGGGAGCCGATCTCCCAGGTGATCTTCTCAGTCAGACAAGCAGGATTCGAGATCCACCCCGTCTACGACTACGACGAAGGCCTTTCCCCCGTGGAAAGCGGTTCTACTTAAGACAAATAAAAGAGGGTGTCTTTGAGACACCCTCTTTTATTTTCCATTCAAGCATCAAAGTCTACAAATTAAGCTACTGGCGGTACGATTGCCAGTTTTGGAAGATCGCTGCTGGGTTCTACAAACGTCGAATTTTGCTCACGCTGCCAATCGATCAGGAATTTTGGATGGGCGACAGCTGAAGTCTGGTCTTTAAATATGTCTGTCCATGAGCGGATCACGCTCGAGAAGTTCTGAATTCCCGGTTTATCGGTCAGTTCTTCTTCTTCAGTCCCCGCTTGCAACGGAAATGTCTTTTTGGCCGCGCCGATCTTCCAAATGCCGATATTGACCAAAATCGTGCCGAACTTTTCAGGAATGTAGAAAAGGACATCCCTGGTTAGTTTATAGGAGCTGGCCAACCATTGGGGAAGCGAATCCCATATTCTACTGGCGCATTTCTCGATCCTGGCAACCGCTCCACCAATGATGGGGAATTGGTTCAAATCCGGAAGGAGCCCCCAGAGTACCGCACCTGCAGTTGTGCGGGTGGGGATGAAATACCCTGCGCGTTGGAGCACATCTTGCATCAGCACTGTGCAGTTTTGACGGATAAACTGGAATCTTAGCTCTTTTGTGTTCAATTCATTTAAGAATCCGAGGATATTTTGGGATCGATGGGTGGAGATAGGTACGGATGTGACGAGCCTTCCCTCATGACTGCGCAGTTCCTCATAATCCAGCATGCTGACCTTGCATCGGGCAGTCATTGCATATTGAGAAAAAATATCCGAGAGGACGAATGCCTGTTCTTCAAAGGGCATTTGATAGCCAAAGGAATAGACCTGTCGATCAGCTGTAATCAGACGAATCCCCACATGGACGGGAATATTTTTATGCAGATTTTCCAGTAAAGGATGCTCAGGGATCCCTTGCCGGCGAGGAGAGGTAAAAACCTGCACAATGCAATCCTTGGGTATCCCTCCATCTACTTCAGGGTTCGTGTCGAAGAATTTTTTAGAATGCGCAAGCAAACGATCATATTCATCCTGAGAAAGCTGATGAATGGGATAAACGGCATCGTAATTGAAACGATCGAGCGGGACTAAGCCCTGCGGATGAAAATAGTTCCAGGTTTGAATGCTACCGCCAGATTGTCCTCGGGTCTTGATCTTATCGATGCCAGCGTCGAATTGCAGCTCTCTGGAAATCGCTTCCCATCTCGTATACCTTCCCTGCATCCTAATCATTGGGTGGCCGTCAACGTCCAGCTTGAGATCGTGCAAAGCTGAGTCTCCGGAAGTTTGCTTGTAGCCGACAATGGCAAAGGCTAGTTTACTCTCGATCAGAAACCTGGCGCAGTCGACATGGTATTCCAAAACGGAAGGCGGAAGACCTAGCTTTTTCCATTTTGCCGCAAGCTTTTCGTCCCCCTTCTTGAGACCTGGATTAGCGGTGATTTTGCCTTGAGCCTGGGTGTAGACCTGCTGCAGCTGGAGAAGACGAGGCTTGGCTAGCCGGTCGATCATTTCGATGACAGGGGTAAGCAAAGCTGTGGAAGAGGCGATCTCCTGTCCTTCGACAAGCAGGGCGGTGATATTCTGGATCTCTTTCTCTAGAATCCAAAGCGCGCCATTGTTGGCCACCTTCTCAAAATGGGGCAAAGCCGAATTGAGCCTGTTAATCCATCCGGATACTTGATGAGCGTCGACAAGAGCAGGGTACTTGGGTGAAATCGTTGGAACAACCCCATCCTGTGGGATATAGGGACCTGCCATTCGATAGTTTATTTTGATTGCAGATCCCATTATTCTTCCTCGCTCAAGGCTCTTATGCTACCGGCGGAACGATAGCCATTTTAGGAGGAGACGAAGCGGGCACGACGAAGGTCGACTTCTGCTGATTTTGCCAATCAATAAAGAATTTAGAATGGTTGACCGCGGATGTCTCGTCTTTAAATATGTCAGTCCATGAGCGAATGACGCTAGAGAAGTTCTGCAAGCCCTTCTTATTATACAATTCTTCGTCTTCGGTTCCTTCCTGCAGCGGAGCCGTCTTCTTCGCTGCGCCCATTTTCAACATCAGCAGGTTAACCATGATCGTGCCGAACTTCTCGGGGAGATAGAAAATGACATTCCGTCCGAAAGTGAGACCTTTCCTAAAAAATTTAGGAAGGGCTGCCCAGACATTCCTGGCGCAAGCCTCGATTTTGGCGATCCCTTTGCCGATGATGGGGAACTGATTCAAATCCGGAAGCATCCCATACAAGGTCGCTCCGGCAGTAGTGCGTATATCGACATCATATCCTGCGCGCTGAATGACTTCCTGCATTAAAGAAGAACAGTTTTGGCGCGTATACTGGAATCTGAGCTGCTTCTTGTTAAGCTCATTGATCAGGTTCAGGATATTCTGCGATCGTGCCGAAGAGAGGGGCACTGAAGTAACGATCCTCCCTTCGTGACTGCGGAATTCCTCATAGTCGCGCATAGAGACGTTTGTCAGCGCAGTAGCCAGAAATGTGGAGAAATAATCAGAAAGGACAAATTCCTGTTCTTCGAACGGCATCTGCAACCCAAAGGAATAGACCTGCTTGTCGGCGGTGATCAAACGGATCGCAATGTGGACAGGAGCATTTTCATGCAGGTTATCGGTAAGCGGGTGCTCCGGAATTCCCTGACGACGTGGGGAAGTAAAAAACTGGACGACGCAATCTTTAGCAATGCCGGGGTCGATTTCGCGATTGGTTTCATAGAATTTTCTGGAATGGGCGATCAGGCGGTCGTACTCATTCTGGGAGAGCTGGTAGCTGGGATAAGCTGCGTCATAATTGAACCGGTCTTTCTGGACCAGGCCCAGAGGATGGAAGTAGTTCCAAGACTGAACTATATTTCCGGCGTATCCCCGAGATTTAATCTTATCGGATTTGGGATCGTATTCAAGTTCTCTAGCGATAGTCTCCCATCTGACAAAATTTCCATTCATTTTAATCATCGGGTGGCCGTCGCCATCCAGCTTAAGATCATGTTCTCTGGCATCCCCGCAGGTCTCTCGATAACCAGCAATGGTAAAAGCAAGACCGCTGTCTACCAAGAAGCGAGCGCAGTCGATATGGAATTCCAAAACAGAGGCGGGAAACCCTAGCTTTTGCCATTTTGCCTCCAGTTTTTCATCAGAACTCTTGAGCTTTGGATCCGCGGCCACTTTGGCCTGAGCGGCGGTATAGGTCTGTTGCAGCTGCGCGAGACGGGGCTTGGCAAGCCGGTTGATCATCTCGATGACAGGAGTAAGAATAGCAGTGGATGAAGCGATCTCCTGCCCTTCTGCAAGCAGCGGAGTGATATTCTGGATTTCTTTCTCTAAAATCGAAAGGGAGCCATGATTAGCAATTCTTTCAAAACGAGGAAATGCTGTAGATAATCTGCTAATCCAATTAGACACCTTGTGCGCGTCAACTACTGTGGCAGGCCCCGGCGAGATTGAGGCAACTGATCCCTGCTGAAAAAACGGACAAGCCATTTGATAATTTATTTTAATTGGGCAAGTAGCTGTCATATTTAGTTTCTCGTTTTTAATTTTTTACCAGATAGTATCAAAACTGGAACATCAACTATAAAATTAAACGATTAATCGCCAATCCAATCTATCTATCAATTTAATTGTTTTTCCATCAAATTTTATCAACAAATTCAGTTAATGTCAATTCGAATTAGAATTACAAAAAAGTGAAACATTTAATTTCTTAATAAGCAAAAATAGCAATTAAGATGAAATTAAATTTATTAATACACTATAAAACATATAATTTAATTGCACTTAGTAAGAGATTTTCAGAAAAAATTCGAAGGACTGGCAAAGAAAACTGCAGGGAGGGGATTAACCTCCCCCTGCAGTACTTTATGCTACAGGAGGAACGATCGCCAGTTTGGGAAGCAAAGAACCCGGTTCCACAAAGGTGGATCTCTGCTGTTTTTGCCAATCGACAAAGTATTTCGAATGGTAGAGCTCCAATGTCTGCTCCTTAAACAAATCGGTCCAACTCCTGATCAGGCGGGAGAAGTTAAGAAAGCGGCCTGCGTTATAAAGCTCTTCTTCCTCGGTCCCGGGGGGCAGCTCATGCAGCATCGTAGCACCACCTAAATACTTGATCAGCAAGTTGATAGCTAAAGTTCCTATCTTCCGAGGGATGTAAAAGACGACATCCCCGGCCAACGAGACCGCATTTTTAATAGGTTCCGGGGTCGCAGAAGCAATTTTGGAAAAAATCCCCTCGGCAAACTGATTGATTTTATCAATAACAGGTCCAATGACGGGGATGTGTTTGACATCGGGAAGGATGTCGACCAGAAAGTCCTTCACTGTGGTTTCTGTTGCAATATCATAGCCTGCCTGCTTTAAGACGATGTTCATCAAGTTCGAGCAGTTCTGCCTTAGAAAATTAAAACGGATGTCGCCTGTGGTGTTGATCAGATTGATGATATTGTCAGCTCGCTGCGCTGTGAGTGGGATGCTCGTAACGATGCGTCCTACATGCGGTCTGAACTCCTCATAGTCCCCTGCTTTATTGATTTTCGCCGTGACCGTGCCTAAGAACTTCGCCATCCCGTCCTCCCAAAGGAATTCCTGGGACTCAGCGGGCATTTCGATCCCGAAGGAATAGACCTCGCCATTGGGCGCGATTAAGCGCATGACGATATGCGTATTGAGGTTCTTGACGAAGTTGTCGAGGAGAGGGTTCTCTGGGAAGGGAGGGATCGTGGATACGAATTGGCGGCGGGGGGAGGTATGGAACTGGACGACCCAGTCTTTTGGAATTCCCTGATCGACTTCTCTATTCGTCTCATAGAATTTGCGGGCTTGATCCATGACGCGCTGGCGCTCAGCGGCGCTCAACCGATAAATGGGAACGATTCGGTCGTGATTGAGCCTGTCGATGGGCACAAGTCCATCTGGCGACAGGTAAGTCCAGTTTTGAACAATTGAACCTAGATAATTTCTCGAGCGGATCTGATCGGTCTTGGAATCATAGGCAAGCTGTTGTTTGATCAATTCCCAGCGCTTGAACGCTCCTTGAACCTTGATCATGGGGTGGCCGTCATTGTCCAGCTTGACATCGTGCATATCCGGATTGCGGCACGTTTCACGAAAACCAACGATCTTGAAAGCAAGAGCGCTTTCTATCAGGAATCGGGCGCAGTCGATGTGGTCTTCAAGAATTGAAGCGGGAAGCCCCAACTGGGCCCATTTTTTCTCGATTTTTTCATCTTCGCTCTTTATCTCCGCGTTTTCTGAGACTTTCTTCTGAGCGCTAGCGTAGCTCTGCTGCAATTGGTCAAGCCGTGGTTTGATGAGCCGGTCGATCATGTCAACCGTCATCGTAGATTGCGGGAGGGAAGCCCCCATCTCCTGGCCCTCTCTGAGAAGCGGAGTGATATTCTGGATCTCCTTTTCCAAAAGAGACAATGCGCCGTTTTGAGCGATCCTTTCAAGCCGTGGAAGCACGCCTCCCACTCTGATAAGCCAATTGGAGACTTTTGAAGAATCAACAACGCTGAGCGTTGTTACTCCAGCAGTGGTTGGAATCGCCTGAGAACCGAAAAGAGGGCATACCTTCCAAAAATCGAAACTCATGGGTGAAATTGCAGACATAATCTATGACTCGTATTTATTTAGTGTTGAATTTGTTGTATCTGAAAGAGATAGCACTGTTACCGCATATGATGCGCTGTAAAGCTAGAATACGGGAACGCTTTACAGCCCTTTGGTTATCTTTGTTCAACATACACTGTATTGGGCTGTTTTTTTTGCCATTTGGTTACATTCTTCGTCATATCAACAGTGAAACGTCCCGGATCGAAAATGTCGAAGATGGAAGAAAGCATGGGCTTCAGTACACCCTTGCGCTGGTCTTCAGGCTCAAGCTGTTTGGTCCTCCATGCTCCAAGGGCAAGCAGGAAGGGCGAAACAAATAGGACAAAGGGAACAAATGCGATGTAGCTGGCTATTATTGAGACCTTCGCAGGAACAACTTTGGACAATTGACGTCCTAGAGCGTCGAACCCTCTCCTGATGAACTTAGGAACAAGGGCCTCGTAAAAGATTCTGTCTCCTCGGAGTGCACTGGGTAGATCGACCACGCCCGCTTCATGGAGAATCTCCGTCGTTTCGCTGCTGCAATTATGTGTTGCGATATTGAACGGACGCAGTTCTTTAGAGCGTCTTTTTGTGATTTCGACCACCTTCAGCAACTGCTCATCGGTTACCTTGTCGAGGGTGGTAACCATCAGGTCTTCTTTGAAGAATTCTGTACTGTCCGGGTTGTAGAAGAGTCCCGGGATCGTGTTCATAGGCTGTCCTTGGGCTACATCTTGCCATCTGGCTCCATACCCGATGCTGTAGACTTTTCCGTCTTGAAGCTCCGACCCTGGATGCGACGCGGAGAAGCCTTCCCGGGGAATGATTCGGAAATGAGTATGGATATTGCCTTTTGTCAGATACTCCAGGATGCCCCACTTTTCTCTTGGATAGTGCGAAGTCACTATCTGCACCTGGCAAGATGCTGGAGGGGTCGGAAGCGATTTGAAATGATGGAGTCTGCTGAAATCGTGCCGATCCCTCATGACCAGTCCGTCTTCCTGGTACATCCAGTAGATTTTCTTCCCATCAGGCCCTAAGGAATATAGCCTTTCCTCCTCATCGACAGAAATTTCCTGCGAAATCTTCGACCAGGGAGTCATCCGGCCGTTCATTTTCAGATGGGGCTCGGAAACAAGGACTGGAGTTCCATTCCTCTGGGTGAGGACGGGCCGCATCTCAATTGTATGCTGATAATCTGCATAGCGGATGAATCGATGCAAATGAGAGTCGGAAATAAAATCGACGAGGTCGGGGCTTTTCCAGAACGCCTCTTCAGCAAATTCCTGTTTTTTCCAGTGGGCAAACATCTGAGCATTGTCCGACCGGCACTTTTCTCTCAGTTGCGCTCTGGAATGATCGGGATCGAACTGATTGAGGCGCTCTCTTACAGCCAGGGTATAACGCTCTAATCGGCAGGTGTCGCTGCTCTGGCCGGTAATGAGGCCTCTGCCCTTGGAGATATGGCGCTCGGCAAGCGCGAGCATCGACAGGACATTTCGTTGCGCACCTGAAGTCCCCTCTTTTTTAAAATAATCCTTAAAAAAAGCGATGAAGTAATCGCTTACTTTCCTGTCTTGAGATGAAGCAATGTAGGGAACAAAGAAGCGCAACAGGGAATTTTTCCAATCGCCCTCGATGAGCTCGCCACTTTCAACAAGCAGGTCGGAAGATAGCGCAGCGGGTGTGGCTGTTGGGGCTGCCGCTACTTCCAGATGCTCTGGCAATCGGAAAGAATAAACAATATTCACCTGTTCACATCCCTCTTATTAATAATAAACAATCAAGGTCTGCAAGAAAGATATAGACGGATAAAATTAAAGCACATTAAAAAATGATTTTAACGCAACAGCAATTAAGTGGCCTCAAACTCAAAAACTTGTAGTCGTAGGGTGGTCGGAGCATCAATGCTTAATCGTGTTTTTCAAAGTATGAGTCCGCTCTCGTTTTCTGCCATTTGTAGATGTCTTTTGAAAGATCGAACTCCAGCTTGTTCGGGCTAAACATATCGAACAAATTGGAATAAAGAGCCTTGACCCTGTTCTCCGTTTTCACCCTAATCCTACTTTTGTCAGGGCGGTATCCATCTTCGTCTTCATAAGAGATCGTTGTCCTCCAGGCGCCAAGAATGGAGAAAATCGGCACAAAAACCACCGAATAGAGAAAATTCGCAAGACGTTGGACTGCGATCATGAGAAGGTTCGGTGTTACAGAATATAAAAAAGTGCCTACTTTATTAAGCGGCACCCGAGCAGCTTTAGGGAAAATGAACTTGTAGAGCATATCCATGACATGGTTCTTGGTCTTAAGATCGAGGATTCCTGCCTCTTTTAGGAGATCGGCGGTGACCCCTACGCAATTCGAGGTAATGATATGGTAAGGATACTCTTCTTTGCTCCTTCTTTTGACGATGTCGACCAGCTTAAGCAACTGTTCATCTGTGATATCGACAGGAGTAATGCAAAGGTCTTCTTTCAGAAATTCGTAACTATCGGGACAGAACCACTTTCCCTGCAGCGTAGAGAGAGGCCCCAGAAAAGAAAAATCTCTCCATCGTGCCATCCAGCCGAGGCTATAGACAGAACCGTCGTTCAACCCCGCATTTGGGTGGCTCGTCGCGAAACCCTGTCTTGGGACAATGCGGAAATAGGAGTGATGGACCCCTTTCAGCAGCCGATCGCCCAAATGCCAGTCTTCTGGGTGGGCATGGGTTGTGATAATTTCCACCCGTGAGCTGAGCGGGGCGCGGTCTAGCTGTTTCAACCGGCGCGGATTATCGAAATTGTTCTTATCCCATTGCGTCAAACCCTGGTCCAGGTACATCCACAACTTCTTCGTGCCATTTTCGATAGAGTAAAGTCTCTCCTCCGCATCGACATGAAGCTTCGTGCGAAGTTCAGACCAGGGCGTCAGGCGGCCTTCAACAAAAAGGTGGGGATGCAATTCCACTTTAACCTGCCCTCCAATTCGAGTGAGGATTGGGCGCATCGCAATCGAGTGCTTGTAATAGGGATGATTGATATAGCGGTGCAGATGGGACCTAAAAACGAGGTCGACCAGATCGGGACAGCTCCAAAAGGCATCCTTGGAAAAGCCAAGCTTTTCCCATTTTTGGGCCAGGGCTTGATTGTCAGCGCGGCATTTCTCTGTCAAAACCTCTTTGGAGCGATGAGGCTCAAAAGCATTTAGGCGCTCCCTTGCGATGAGTGTGTAATGCTCCAACCTGCAAGTGTCGGAGGTCTGACTCGAGAACCACCCTTTTCCGTGTGCGATATGCTGCTCAGCTAGAGAGAGCATCGCTGTGATTTTTGCCTTATCGAAAACAGAGGGATCCTGATCAAACGAATCCTTGAAGAATTGGATGAAGAATTCGCTGACTTTCCTGTCCTGAGAGGCGGCGTAATAAGGGACAAAAAAGCGAGTCAGGGCATTTCTCCAGCCACCCTCGACAATCCCCTCTCTGCTCACATAAAGATTGGAAGGAAGTTCAAAAGGATTAACGGATCCAAGAACGCGAGGTAATAAAGCCGTAGGTTGAGACGAGGGATTTGGAAAAGAGGAACCGGTCCCGGCGCCAATGGAAATATCCGGGGGCAACCGAAAGCTGTAGTTAATTTTTACTTCGTTCAATCAAAACCAATTAGAATAAAATGATCGAAATGAACGACAAAAATATCTTATCCGCAAATTAAAAAACAATTAAAATAGATTACGCGCAACTGAACAAAACCAAAAGAAATTATTCTAAAATAAAAACCATGAAAATCAACTAATTCTATTGCTTAAAGCGATGAAATGAATCGTCAGAATCAATCCCGCTTTTCATGATAAGTCTGCGGCTGCTGCTTCTGCCACTTGAAGACGTTTTTAGTGAGATCGAACTCCATCTTGCTCGGCCGAAAAAGATCGAAAATATTTGAATAAAGCGCCTTTAGCCTGTTTTCCGTCTTCACCCTAATCCGTCTTCTATCAACATCGGTGCCATCTTCATCTTCATAGGAAATCGTTGTCCTCCATGCTCCGAGAACGGAAAAGATCGGCGCAAAGATAACTGAATATAAGAACTTGCCTAAATGTTCCAGACTTTGCGAAACGACTGTCGGGGTAAATTTTAAGATAAAGGCGGCAACTGCGTCTAGACGCAAACGGACATATTTAGGAAGGAAAAACTTGTACCACATGTATGTCATATGGTCTTTTGTCTTCAGATTTACTATCCCTGCCTCATTCAAGACATCGGCTGTGGCCCCCGAACAATTTGCAGTAATAATATGGAAAGGATGATCCTCTTTGCTCCTTCTTTTGACTATCTCCATTAACCTATTGACTTGCTCATCGGTGACCTCGACCGGTGTGATTGTGAGGTCTTCTTTTAAGAACTCGAAATTATCCGGGCAGAACCATCTTCCCTGAAGAGTGGAAAGAGGACCAAAGAATGAGAAGTCTTGCCATCTTGCACCCCATCCTAGACTGTAGACTGAACCATCGTTCAATCCAGCCCGGGGATTGCGGGCAGCAAAGCCCTCGCCAGGCACGATGCGAAAAAAGGAGTGGCGGGTTCCTTTTAAAAGGCGGTCTCCGAGGTGCCAGTCTTCTTTGTGGGCATGAGTGGTAATGATCTCTACTCTGGAGCGCAGCGGCGGGCGATCTAACTGTTTTAAACGTCGCGGAGCATCAAAATTATTCCTATCCCATTGAGTCAGACCGTTGTCAAGATACATCCACATCTTCTTGACCCCATTGTCCATCGAATAAAGCCTCTCATTCCGATCGACTTTAATTTTTTTGCGGACTTCAGACCATGGCGTCATCCGCCCGTCCATAAGAAGGTGGGGATGAAGCTCCATTTTGGCCTGCCCGCCCACATGGGTGAGAACAGGACGCATCTCGATGGAGTGCTTATAGTAGGGGTGGTTGATGTGACGATGGAGATGCGATCTGAAGACAAAATCGACCAGGTCGGGACAGCTCCAGAAAGCTTCTTTGGAAAAACCAAGCTTTTCCCATTTTTGAGCCAGGGCGCAATTGTCTGCGCGGCATTTTTCATTCAAAGACTCGCGAGACTGGCGCGGTTCAAACAGGTTGAGACGGTCTCTGGCGATATAAGTATAGTGCTCTAACCTGCAGGTATCCCGGCTCTGACCTGAAAACCACCCTTTTCCACGAGCGATATGCTGCTCCGCCAAAGAGAGCATCGATTTAATTTTTTCCTTGTCAACCGATGCCGGATCATTTTCAAAAGATTCCTTAAAGAACTGCATAAAAAATTCGCTTACCTTGCTGTCCTCCGAGGATGCGTAATAAGGAACAAAGCAGCGTAACATGAAGTTTTTCCACCCGCCCTGGATAAGCCCTCGGTCATTCAGATAGAGATTACTTGGCAGATCAGCAGGGATGGCGGATCCAGGAGCGCGAGGTAAAAATACACTTTGATGGTCAGAGGAACCATCTATTGCAGATGTTGCAGATTCACTTAGCGAAATGCCGGGAGGAAGCCTAAAACTGTAATTAATTCTTATGGCATCTGACATATTTATTTCGGTGTTATTAATCGCACAAGTTGCCACAAATTATATCTTCATCCCGCATTGAAATCTATTAAAAATTAAACTTATCAAATGTTTTTTTTCGCAAAATTTACTGATTAGCAAAAATTCATTTAGCTTATAAAAATTCAATACAAGTGATAAAATATTAGCGTTGACACCGGAAAAACAAAGATACCAACACAATATAATTTTAGGATTTTAGCAGGAACATTATGTCTTTACCAGTTGATCAGACTAGACGTGTCCAAGTTGTCGAGCATCCGGTGCTCATCAATTTTAATAATGAATTTGGCACCGACTCCGACCTTTCACGATACGAATCGATCAGCTCGAGCAAACGCGCCACTTCCCCTGAGGTCGCCTATCTTAACGAAATGCAGATGGAATCCTACATTCCTTCCCACACCGCCCTTCTGCTAAAAAACAATTTGCACGACATTCCGTTCATCACCCACACGACCCGTTCAGTCCTTTATGATCTCAAGCAAAGCGGCAAGATCGGTGAGGCATGCTTCAAATTCCTCCACGAGAAGCTCAACGCAGAGGATTTCACAAGCGTTTATAGACACCTCTACATCATCATGCTTTATGCGAAGACAGCAGAGGTCCACGATCGCGCTGTTACCGACCCCGCCTTTCGCTATGAGTCTCCCGCAGCCTATTCCGATAAATTGATCAAATCGCCAACGCACATTGTGACAAAGGAAGAGGCCAGTCTGCAGGAGCAATCGCGCAAGCAATTCATGAAGAACTGGCTTACGGAAGTCGCCTCACGTCAAAACTGCCCCCCGGAGGCTCAGGCCCAGATATTCGCGGCTGTCAGTGCGATCGACAATCCCGATCCACAGCAATTCCGCACCCAATTTATCTCACTGCTGGAAAAACTTGAAGACGCACCCGAGCTGGAAAAGATTTGTTGGAAAGAACTTCAGACCAACCTCGCTCCATTTCAAGGAAAAGACTACTTTACCCAGGCATATCTCCGGCTCAAGACGGAATCTTACTACAAAGGATGTCTCGCCCGAGTCACCACTTTGCGGCAGAGCCTTGAAAGAACTGGCGATCACGACCTTCTCGCATTAAGCGAAAAATGCAAAAAAGCCTACAACGGCTGCATCTACCTTCTTGGTGACAGCAAGAACATGCCTGCATGTTCACCAACCCGGTTTGCCGCTCTGACCGGCAAAATGCGCACTGAATGGCAAATGATTAACAACGCCTTCAATCGAGCACAACAGCTGCACGCGCACCGTTTATGCGCTTGCCAGGTTCAAACTCCGCCAAGCCAGAACGAACTTACGACATGGCCTTTCAATTCCCACCCCCTCATTGAACTGAAGCCAGCCCAGCCCGTCACCCCTGAGCAGATTCGCGCGCGAGGCATCGACCCTGCTACCTATCAACAAAACCAGAATAAGACTGTCGCGATCATCGGCTGTAAATGGGGCGGCGGACACATGGAGGTCTCCCGCGGCATCGCCAACAATCTGTCCTCTCTAGGCTATCACCCAGTTACCCTCGACCTTCCTGAAGTTCTGATCTCCGAAGATTTCATCCGCAATTTGTTTGTCACTCGCTGGCTTGGCAAAAACTGGTCGACCGCGACCCTTTTCGAAGGACTTCTCAAGGAAAAAGCATTCGGCTTCATCAACTTCCTGCGCTGGGCCAAATCAAAATTGTTCTCCCCATACGGTTACTCAGATTCAGAACTCAAGCAAGTGATGGAACACCTGCTGAAAGTCAACCCGGATTCCGTCATCACGACATATAGCGCCCATAACGAGTCAATCATAGAGGCATGCAAAATCCTGGGGATCCCCTGCATGCACATCTCCACAGACGTCGACACCACCATTGAAACCCGCGAAAAGCCCACCGATTTCAAGCATTTCAAGATGGCCGTCCCCTTTGACGCTCCTGAGGCGCTCGATCCCATCCAGACGACCACGACCCCCGATCAGCGTTTCGTCTCCGGCCCTCCTGTCCGCCATGCATTTACCCATCGACGCACCCCTGAAGACATTCGCAGGTTCAAAGAAAAATGGGGGATCGAGGCCAACAAGAAAGTCGTCGTCATCTCCAGCGGAAAAAACGGCGCATTCTCACCCTATGCAGAGATCCTGGCGAAAAAATACGCCAAGACAAACCCCGATGACATTCCAATTCACGTCGTCGTCATCTGCGGAGGAAATAACAACGACTTCAAGCGCCACCTGGAACAGAACGTCGCGCCCAAGACTAAACTGCCAATGACCATCGAACTTTCCTATAATGAGGAAAAGATGGAAGAACTCATGTCAATGGCATCTTACGGAGGAGTACTCGTCGGAAAGGCAGGCGGAGGGACTGTATTTGAGACCTTTGCCAGAGGAACTCGCGTCCTCGTCGACAACGTCCGCCCAAGCTGGTTCGCTCAAGGCTTCCACCATTTCATGGTCACCGTGGCAGAAATGTTCCTCCGGACCATCGGCTTTGAAAGACAGTTGCCATGGGAAAAAATCAACATGGACTTCGCAAAAAAGCACGGGCTGGCCCAAGGCTTTAGAAACGAAAATGAATTTCTCCCCAAACTGGAAGAGATGCTCAACAATGACAATCAGCCCGTGCATTTGAATATTGAGGTCAAAAACGTCGAAGAGGAGATCCCCAGGGTCCTCCGCCAGATGCTCGTCAAAGCCGATGTAGAACTCGACACTCGAAGAGCCCGCGAAGTGCACAGAAATCTGTAATCGAGTCTCCGAGATCTGTTGACAAAAGGGGGGAAACCCTCTAAATTTTAGTCCTTTCGCAATAACTCCTCTCCTTTTGCCCAGGTGGTGGAATTGGTAGACACGCCAGATTTAGGTTCTGGTGCCGTAAGGTATGTAGGTTCGAGTCCTATCTTGGGCAAATCCCCGATTTGACAAAGAAGCAAGCCAATTGATTGGCTTGCGGTAGACGAGAAGTGAAGCACCCCCTTGCGTGCGAACCGGCCCAACGGGGAGTCCTATCTTGGGC
>JAFEGH010000007.1 GCA_018240065.1 Verrucomicrobiota bacterium
GACAAAGAAGCAAGCCAATTGATTGGCTTGCGGTAGACGAGAAGTGAAGCACCCCCTTGCGTGCGAACCGGCCCAACGGGGAGTCCTATCTTGGGCAAATCCCCGATTTGACAAAGAAGCAAGCCGCAACGTCCGATAATTGCAACATCCGCTTCAATAAAAACGCCACCCTTTCGAGTGGCGTCATCTCAGATCCGGGACTATTGGTGGCTTAATTCGCGAATTTCCGCCACGTTCTTCTCATACTGAGCTTTAGTAATGAAGAATTCAGCGGCAAACTTCGTACGCTGCGTCATATCATGGCAGGTAATGAATTTTCCTTGCGTATCGCTCATTTCCTGATGCAGGTTGATGTTTTGAGCTTCCAGTTCAGCGATGCGTTTGATGCGCTGTTCATTCTGAGTGTAGATATTGAGGATTTCACCAGTGTTGCGAGCGATCATGATGTTGCAGTGCTCGATCTCTGCCAAAATCGCCAGAGGATCCTCTGCATGAGCGAGTTCCTTCTCGTTTCGAGTCACTTGACGCTGCAGGTTGTCATTGGCTTCCTGTAGTTCCCGAACTCTCTGTATCGGCCTCATTTGCAGAGTGACTCGCTCATTTCCAGTATAGAACTCAGCGCGATCATCATGAGAAAAAAGGCGGTTTGCAGGGTTAGCAATAAAAGTGGGCGCTTCATTGCTTTTTACGGCTTCAGCCGTTCTCGGAGCTTGAAAATCTGTACGTTGCTGGGCTTGCATAGACATACTCCTTGAAACATATATATAGGTCTTAAAGTCATGTCAGATGAGAATTCCTCTTCACCCGATATATCTATATTATTAAGTATCTATTTAGCTTGTCAAATTTACAAAACTGAAATTAATTAACAACAAAACAGACACGTAATAAGCGAAATGAAACAAGATTTAATAGCGAAAAAAATCACGTTGTCATAGAGAGGAAAAGTTTTTTCATCCTCAGTAAAAAAACTGAACAGCCTACGCAAACTCTATCAATACAGGACTTTCACGCCAGTGCATCTCACTCCATTTTTACTCACCTCACCCAATGTCGATCAAACATCAACAACTCCACTCATTTCCATCAAAAGTTCACATAGGTTTCAGAATACTCTTAAAAAAAATGACGCAAAGTATTAAAATGTACGCCTTTCCTATCGGGAATAAATCACGGTCAGGAATTCTGCATGCACTGGGGAATTCCTGAACCCTAGCAACTCCTAACACAACTGAAATCAAGGACACTGAACAATGTCGCATTCTATTTATGCTAAAGGCGCTATCTCAGGATTCGCCCTCATTTCCACCACTCCATCAACGGATTCTCAACAGAATTCTCCAGGAGATCTGAACGCTTCTGCTATCACTGCAAAACTGAGAAAAACCAATGACGAATATCGCAAGCATCTGGCGGAGAATGATAAATTCAACGCAAAAGCAGTCCATTCTCTAGAATTATCTCCTTCCCACCCAGCCCTGCAAATTTTCGAACAGACTGTTCAGCCTGCTCCCTCCGGTTTACACGTAACCGACTATATTAAGTGCTAATGACTTTGGGGGAGCACGCCTCCCCTGAATTTCCCGAGCGTCAATTCTTAAAGTTTTCAATAAGATCGTTTTTGTTTTTCGTTAATTAATCCTTTTGCTAATTTTCTACACTCCTTTTTGATGGTTTGCCGTCCTTCGACACATGATCGACGAAAACTACCAAAGCGGAGACGGAGAGTCTAATGAATGACTCCTCTGTTTCGTATATAACTGATGGCTGCGACGGGAAAATACCGTGATTCTTCTCTAGTTTCCCCGTTATAATGAGCGCTCGGGCGTTCTCATTTTCAGCCATTTTACACTAACCCGCGAACTCAAGGGCAACGACATGCTTTCAAAAAAACTCATTCTTCCTTCACTTGCCACTCTCCTTTTATTCAACGGTCATCTGATCGCGGAAGAAACAACCGAAGAAAAAACAGAAGCGTCTATTGATGGGCATGTTTCCGTTCGCAGCCGCGAAATGGATCCAGCCAAGCGCGAACGGATGCAGAACTTAAGAGCTCAGCAGCGCGACGATGAAGAATCGGACGGCAAGGCAGATGCGCAGCATGCTCTGCGAAGAGCACGTAATAAAATGACCACGTCCGGAAGCCAGTTCATGCTCGCTCCCCGCCACATGGCTCGCCCGCAGCTCACTCTTGCCGCATATGCTTTCCCGATCAACTGCCATTGGCTGACCAGCATCGCTGACAATAACCGTTCGCTTGAGTTGGAAGACGGCTCACATTGGGAAGTCTCCCCTTCTGATGCGTATATCCTGCGCAACTGGAGAAGAGAAGACTCCCTCGTCATAACCCCCAACTATAGCTGGCTTAGCGGATACGATTATTTCATTACTAACAAGAGCACCAATTCCTACGTGAAGGCAAACCTATACGTCGGACCTGTCGCATTCGGCCCCTACTCACACTGGATCGTCGACATCGACTATTTCGGCGGCCATGTTTTCCTTGAAAATCAGATGATCTGGTGCATCAACCCACAAGACAGCTATGTCCTGAAAGACTGGGCAGTCAACGACCACGTTATTTTCGGCCTGTATGACTCTTGGTTTTCACCGTACGATCACATCCTGATCAATGTCAACATGGATGACCACATCCGCGTTAAGCAATACTAAGAAACGCCGGGGATTCATTGCCCCGGCAAACACTTTTCATAGAGGTTTAAAATGTCCCTCAGTGCTGTTTCACAACAAATGCCACGCCCAGTCGAACAAAACAGTGCAGTCGACACCCGCCTGATGGCCAATGAAGGCGAGAGCAGCTGCCTCTCGACAGCCCTCAAAGCCGCGGCCGTTGTCGCCGGCCTGATCGCATCCATTGCGAGCTTTATTGCCGGCGGCCCGATCGTAGGGCTCGTAGTCAGCGTTGCTTGCGGCGCCGGGCTGCTCATGCTGTTCAGCTCTTGCTGCGGAGGTTCGCATAACCACTCTAGATCTCCGACAGACCCTGTCCCCGTTTATATCCCATGGTACCAGAGGGCCTTCTCCTTTATCCCGACAGGATGGGGCTCCCATGCTGCTGCGAATGGCCCTCATGTCCCTGTAGGAAGAGGACACCAGGCTCCCCACGTCCCCGTTGGACATGGGCACATCCCTGATCCCTCGCCCCGTCCCTGGTATGACTTCTCCTCTTACATCCCGGATGGGATCCGTTACATGGATAACGGCGGGCACGTTCCAGTCGGCGGCGGCCACGGACGCGGCGGTCATGTCCAAGTCGGCGGAGGCCACGGGCGCGGCGGGCATGTAGGGGTAGGAAGAGGCCATGGTCCTACTGGGGGCAATCCTCACGGACATGGCCCCACCCAAGTCCCACCTCCCTCAGGACCCACAGGACATGTTCCTGTCGGCAGAGGCCATCGCTACTAGTCTTTTCGAAGATGCGCCGCATGGTTTCCCATGCGGCGCTGATCATTTTTCTTTCGTTCAAAAATAGACTGGTGCTATACCTATTGAGCTGAGTTGCAAATGGAAAGTTGGCAACTACCAGTAACTTTATTTGCGAAGGAGTCTGAGTATGAGTAAACCTAGAGACCAGAAGAAAGAAGAACGCAAAAAACCAACCAAATCATTAAAAGAAAAACGAATGGCTAAACAAGAGAAGAAAAAGAGCAAATCTTCTTAATCTTATCTAACCATTCGTGCTGAAAAAACGCCTTACCGGCCAATTCCGGTTTGGCGTTTTTTTTATTTCTGAATCGTGGTAATCTTTTCTGTCTTAAAATTAATCATTTTTTTCCAAGAGATACCTATGGCAAGTCCAACCACATCTCCCACTCTAAAACGCAGCGCTGACCCAGAGTTTGCTGAGCCCGAGCCAAAAAAACACGCTATAGAGGCCTTCGATCTCTATCCTCTCTTTGCGACAATCCAAAACGCAGTGTGCTTTGAAGAAGGGGAACTTTCGACAACTGAGATTGCCAATATGCTACCGCAAATGGACACTGGCGTCCTTTCTCCATTCAACCAGGTACTTATTGGAAAGATCCAAGAGCAGTTCAAACTGTTTCTCGCTGAGGCCAAGGCAGACAATCAATCTGGCAAGAAGATATTTGGTGTCCTTAATGAGCTCTATCAGATTTCTCTTCTGAACAGCTCAACGAAGGAATCACTGGCACAAGCAGCACAAGATCTCAATGGGCTAAAAGCCAGGCTTCATCCAACAATCAGAGAGCAAATGCTGTCCGTTGTAGTGGAAGGCAACGCCGCGTTAGTCCGAACTGATTCTGACACCACTCCTGATCAGATTGCAAAGAAGCTACAGCAGATTGATACCTGTTTGCAAAAGTTGGTCCCATTTATAGGACTGCAGCGCTATCTCGACCCAGTTGACAATAAAAGGATCTTAGATCTGGCACTTGTTCTAAGACAAAAGGACCTAGGACACCATTATCAGGCTGTCATCAGCGACTATCCCGGCCTTGTTAACAGGATTAGCATGCTTACAGCTGAACTGCAGCAGGTTTTTCACATCGCCAAAGTCCTCACCCAAGCAAAACTTCAGCTACAGAAAGAACTCTTTTCTCACACAGCGCACGCGCGGACCGTCCCAACGGTACAAACCCGTTTTCTCAATGCATTTGGGTCTGCATTTTATGAAGCCTTTGCATGGCATTTTTGGAACATCGCATGGAATTCCTCCCATGAGAAAAAAGTGACTTCGATGCTTAAGCAGATTCCTGGGTGGAGTAAGGCCGATCCGCATAAGGTCGACTACAGTCTATTGAACGCGATTTGGGTAAAATTTCTTCCCCAGCACTCTATCGAAGACTGGATGCTTCGCGCCCTTGAATCCTGTGATTCACACCATCTGGACGTTCTCGAGAGCAAGCTTCAGAAGCTCTCTAAAGACAGTGCAGAAGTAAGGGAAAGCCGCGATCTTGATAAAGATGCGCAGAAGCAAATGTTGGAAGGCTTTAAGAAAGAGATGTTCGATCTTTGCCTTCATGCGACAGAACCTGAATTTTCATCCCTTGCGGAACTTAAGAACTATCTCCTTTGATATCGATTTTTAAATCTTTGAACTTATACCGCTTAACCCCTTGAAAAACACATGTCAGTGCGCACTATTCCCCCCTCTAACATTCCTACCCAACCATCAGTTCTTGCAAAACGCACAATCGAAGAAGCAAGCGAACCTTCAAGAAAAAAAAGAAGCGCTGTAGATTTAGAGCCTCTATTTTACAAAATTCTAGGAACGATCAACTCCCCTCTTCCTGCTGAATCCCTCACGGAGAAAGAGGCCATCGATCTTCTCTCTTTCGATGAGGATGTGATCTTTCAATTACAGCAGGTCCCCATCCAGCGCATCAAGGAAACATTCAAAGTCTATTTGAGCGATGCCCCGGAAATTCTTCCCCACAAGAAGAGAATCTGGAGAATGCTGGGGGAGCTTTACCCTATCGCTTTATTCAACAGTGCTATCAAATCGCAGCTCATTCAAACTGCCCGCGAACTGCCTAACATCCAAGAAAGAGTCAGCCAAGAAGGATCCCAGGAGCTGCACCGTCTCATGAGAGAAGGCAGGGAGTTGCGCAGGAACGCTCATCGCTGCACATCTCTGGAACAGGCCCCAGTCCTGATTCCACAGATCGAAAGTATGTTGAATAAGCTCGATCATTTTCGCCAGCTAAAACGATATCAGGACAAGGATGAAAACCAGCGTATTCTCGATCTCTCCAAACACCTGACAAGACAGGGCGCACGCGAGCGTTATCCTGAAATTCAAACGGGCTTAAAACCGGTCGTCGAGAAACTTAAGGCCCGTTCGGCAGACTTGCTTTCCGTCTCGCATCTCATTCAACAACTGCTATCGGAAAAACTCAGACTCCAGCAGCTGCGGGTCCAGCAACTGCCCGTCTCTGTAGAGGAGAGCCCCTTGGAAACGCGCTTCCTCAGAGGATTTTCAAATCCTCTCTACAACGCCTTCGCAGGCCATTTCTGGACGCTGCTGTGGAATTCCAAGAGCGATCCAGAAATAGGGACTATTATGACAGAGCTACCTAATGCAGACAAGGAGAAGCCGGACGAGGTCTCCTTGGGCTTTCTGAACGAAATTTGGGTAAGATATCTTCCCGATCATGATTTCGAAGAATGGATCTTAAAGGCTCTTGCTGCCACGGAACCTAAACGACTTGACGAACTAGAGAAGTCTTTGCAGGAAAAAACAGTGGCGATCAATAGGATCCATGAGAATCCTGACATCAGAAGAGAACTGAAACCGCAGATGGAATCCCCCCATTACATCGAGATGCAGCATATCTGCACTCGAGCTACCCCTCCCCCCTTCTCCTCTTTGGCGGAACTTAGAGCCTTCCTAAAGTCGTAAATAGAAAAATCGACTCGATCTCATCAGGAGTGAGTCCGCCGTGGGCAGCATAAAAATGCTGCTCAAGGCGGTGTTTCTCGAACCACCAGAAAACGCTTTCATTCAGAAAGGGAAGGACAACAAGGTTGCCGATCCGATCTTTCAAACGTTTTGAAGGGGCGCGGCTTCCAAAGAATCCCTCCTCAAGCAGCTCTTCCACAAGCACGACTTCAGCCACTCCCTTCAGCTGATTCTTTAACATGTTCTGCGCATCCGCCAGGCTCTCCTCTTCGATATGCAGGAAGAAGTCGCGGCAGGAGCCTGCCGGAACAAGCGGAAGAGCGTTGCGGTTTTTCTTGACCATGCCGGGTAGCCCCGGGCAAACTTTATTCAACAGGATCGTTGTTTTCGGATCGACAGGCGCCATTCCATGATCGGCGGTGAACATCACCGCTGTTTTATTCGGGCACTTGCCCATCTTCTGCCAGAATCTGCTTTCAATCGTATTCCAGCAAAAATCGACAGAATCGGCAAATTGCGGCGAAGTGATCCCGTGTCTGTGCCCCATCGAGTCAATATCCCCGAAGTAGACAAAAATATATGTGGGTTCTTTGAAAGGCGTCTTGCAAAGATCAACCAGTTTATCAAGAGCTTCGGGAAAGCGGCCAAAGGGAACAATTTCCGCACCGTCAAGCAGCGTCTTCGAGTAAGGGGAATGCGCGATCCCTTCTTGTTGTAAAACGATGCTCTTCACCCCCTTTTTGGCAAGCTGCTGATAAATCGTCTCGAAAGGGAAGATTTCAGAGGGCTTAAACCCATCCTTTAGCAGGGTTCCGCTCTCATGGTCTCCCGCATAGGAAAAGAGCAAAGGGGCGATCATCCTGTCGACGATCGGTTCGTAATAGAACCATTCGTAGATGCCCGTTTCCCCAACTTCTTTGCCCGTATTGATGGTTGTGATATGCGCCGCTGTAGTCGACGGGAATTCAGAAGAGATTTTCGAAGCCGACCCTTCATTTTCAAAACGGCTTAAGAATGGATATTTGGAAGAATAGCCTTCAAAAAACTCCCAGCCAAACCCATCGATCAGGAACAGGATCGCGCAATCGTATTTTTCAAAGCTCCCTCCGACTGTATCGTCAGAAAGGGCCTTCTCTCCTCTGCCCGTCAAAAGTTTTGCGATCGTGCCTGGAATTCGGGAAAAGGCATACTGATCATACAGCGGCCGGTTGAAGTGGGAAGTCCACTTGGCATCCTTAAGGGCTGCTATCGACTTTGCATTGATCATAGGCTGCTATGCTGTAAATCTCTGGTGGTTATACTCAAACAACTTCAATACTGAAGGTAGCCAGCTGAGCAAAACCCAAGTTTTGAATTTGTTTGGGCATAAAGCGTTTTTTATCATACCATCTCTTATCATTGAACATCCTTTTTTTAAGATTGCTCAATTCGGCGATTTCGCATACATATGGATTTTCAGATTACTTTTTTTTGACAGGAGATTGAACGATGAAAGATTCCATGCCGAAAATCCGGCGCACGATCACCGTCTTCACACTTGCGATGATCAACGTCGCAGCGATCGGCAGCGTCAAAAATTGGCCCGTCACCGCGGAGTATGGGTTTTCATCTATCTTCTTATTCATTCTGGCAGCAATCATCTTCTTCATTCCAATCTCCCTTGTTTCAGCGGAACTTGCGACGGGATGGCCGAAGAACGGCGGGGTCTTCGCCTGGGTCAAGGAAGCATTCGGTCATAGAACAGGATTTCTTGCTATTTGGCTGCTGTGGATAGAAAATGCGATCTGGTACCCGACCATCCTCTCTTTCATCGCAGCCACCGTTGCATACATCATCGATCCGGCGCTTGCCAGCAACACCACGTTTACACTTTCCCTGATCCTGATCTGCTTCTGGGGGGCGACGCTCGCCAACCTGCTCGGAATGAAAATCTCAGGATGGATCAGCACCTTTGGCGTCGTTTTCGGCACATTCATTCCCGGGGGGCTGATCATCATCCTCGGACTGATCTGGTACCTCACCGGAAGACCGCTTGAAATTGACTTCACCTGGGACAGTCTTATTCCTAACATGGGATCAGCTGAACAGATGGTGTTTTTTACAGGAGTGCTCCTGTCTCTGTGTGGAATGGAGATGTCCGCAATCCACGCCAAAGACGTCAAAGATCCACAGAAAGATTATCCCAAGGCGATCCTCCTTTCCGCCGCTCTCATCATCGGCATGTCGATCCTCGGCGTCCTGGCAATTGCCAGCGTGATCCCACAAAAACAGATCAGTCTTGTCGCAGGTTCTATGCAGGCCTTTTCTTATTTTGTCGACGCCTATAATCTCAAATGGCTGACACCCTATTTCGCCTTTCTGATCGCAGCCGGCGCCTTCGGTTCTCTAAGCACATGGGTCATCGGGCCGACAAAAGGTCTTCTCGCCGCAGCCAGAGATGGCGACCTTCCGCCCTATTTCCGCAGCGTCAACAAACAGGGGATGCCCAAACGCCTGCTGCTCGTCCAGGCCGGCTTTGTCTCTGTGCTTTCCCTAATCTTCGTCTTCATGCCGACAGTCAGCGCCGCTTTCTGGATCCTCTCCGCGATCGTGTCCCAGCTCTACCTGGTGATGTACATCCTGCTTTTTGCCGCGGCAATCAAACTGCGCTATAAAAAGCCCAATGTTGAACGCCCTTACAAAATTCCGGGTGGAAAATTGGGCATCTGGCTGGTCTCTGGAATTGGAACTGTCAGTTCCGTATTTGCCATGATCATCGGTTTTTTTCCGCCCTCGCAAATCGAAACAGGCAGCGTCGTCTTCTACGTCCTGTTCCTGGTCCTCGGCGTGATCCTGGCCTGTTTTGCGCCATCGATCATCCTCCTGTTCCAGAAACCCTCATGGAAAAAGCAGCTTCACCATGAGAGGGATTGAGATTTTTTGATTAGCAGGGATGCCTTTTTGTAGGGGGATGCCGTGTTGACGCGGATCCATTTGGAAAGAGGCCACAGTTTTCCTGATGGCAGAGTACACCATGCCCAGACGCCGGCTTTATCCAGATTGCCAGTTAGATGCTCCCTCTCCACGATCTCCAGAATGCGCTCCACAATGTCCTGAAAAGCCGCTTCCTGCTGCAGAAAATGGTCAAAAGCGTATTTCAAATAGAAATGCTTTGCCAAGCCCAAATAGTCCCAGGTGGCAAACCCCTCGCCGGGCATTTCGGGAACTCTTCCATTGATCCCCGCCTCGTACCACCCGATCAGCAAACTGCCCCATCCGATCTGATACGCGATCAAATCGGCGACGCTCACTTTTCCGCCCGTGCCCTCGATCGTTCTGATGGTGCGCTTTTCAGCCGGGATCTGCCGCAGAGACGAGATCAGACTTCCGTACTCTTTGCTGATCGCATGACTTAAAGGAGCCTTCAGAGTAAGAGCCATGTCGCAAGCGAAAGATAAATTGTTGTTGTGATCACATCGGAGAACATCAGAACCACCGGACCCGACGCGACTTTGGGGTCCAGCGAGCGGGAATAAAGAAGAAGAGGCACCGAAGCCCCTGCCGATGCAGAAAGGGTGATCGAAACAAACAGAGACGAAGCGATCGTGAGCGAAGGCATAAACCCGCCTCCCCATAATAGCGAGATCAGACCGATCGCTATGCCGCACGTGAGCGCCAGGAGCACCACCATCTTTCCTTCAAGCAGGATGCGATGAAGGACTCGGCGGGAGGAAATATTGGGCTGGCGCACAAGGTGCAGGCTCTGGGTCATCGACTGCATCGCAATCGATTCGCTCAGAGTGAGGATCAGCGGAATAAACATTGCCAGCAACAGGACTTTGGCTAAAACCGCCTGGTACAAAAAGGAAATGGCCGCACAGGCGATGCCTCCTGCCATGTTGCAAAGAATCCAGGGCATGCGGATGCGGTAGCTCTTCCAGGGGCTTTTGCGCTTTCCCATTTCCAAAGTAAGACCCAGGATCTGGAAAACATCGTTGCTATGTCTGGCATCCGCGATATCGAACGACTCTTCCAAGTACATCTGCACATCGATCACTCCAAGGAAACGCTGCTCCTTGTCGACCACGGGAAGAGCCAGAAGATGATGGGTCGAAAGCAACTCCATCGCCTCTTCCAAAGTCTGGTCTTCCTTTAATCGCACAACGGAATGCAGCATAATTTCCTTAATGGTGCAATGGCGCTCTTTGAGGAGAAGCTGCCGGGTCGGGACAATCCCCTGCAGCCTGCCTTCATCGTCGATCACGTAAAAGTAAATAATTTTTTCGTCGATCTTGCGCCGACGCAGCGATGTCAGAGCATCCTCGATCGTCTGCTCCATATGCAAAGTGGTGTGGACACTGACAGCAAAATCTTTGACGGAGCGGGAGAGGTCGTTGCGTGTCATCTCATACTCGCTAAGAATAGAAAAATCGGTTAGTATTGAACCTTCAATATTTCTTTGACAAGGGTAAAGATGCATAACCAAGACACGAGCTGGGAGACATCCTCAAGCTGGTACGATAAGATCGTCGGCGCCAAAGGGCACTACTACCATCAGCAGGTGATCATTCCTGGCGTCCTGAAGCTTTTACAGGCAGAGAAACAGCCGCAACCTCACCTTCTCGACCTTGCCTGCGGCCAGGGCATCCTCGCAAGGCACCTGCCCAAAGCGATGAAATATTTAGGGATCGACGGTTCCGCCTCCCTGATCCATTCAGCCAAAAAATACGACCCGAAAGCCCCGCACCAATTTTTCGTCCACGACCTCTCCCATCCCCTGGACCTCCCCTATAAAGACTTCTCTCATGTAGCATGCATTCTGGCAGTCCAAAACCTTCCTAACCCCCTACCGCTTTTCCGCACCGCCCACGCCCACATGCGCAAGGGCGCCCCTTTCATCATTGTCCTTAACCACCCCTGCTTCCGCATTCCCCGCCAGTCGGGATGGGGCGTCGACGAGCAAAAAAAACTTCAATACCGCCGTGTCGACAGATACATGTCAGAACTGAAGATCCCCATCCAGACTCAGCCCAGCAGGAGCGAGGCCTCGGAAGAGACCTGGTCATTCCACCATCCCCTCTCCTATTTCACTGCGCAGCTCAAGCAGGCGGGCTTCCTCCTCGACCACATCGAAGAGTGGTGTTCGGATAAAAAAAGTATTGGCAAAACAGCCGCGATGGAAAACCGCAGCCGGCAAGAGTTCCCCCTCTTCATGACGCTTGTCGCCAGAAAAGCTTAAAAACCCAGTTCTTCACGGCGCTTCATGCGCTCTTCCTTTTCCTGCTTCCTGCGCTGGCGCCGCATTTCCGCCTCGTCGTACCTGCGGATTTCTACAGGGGTCTCCGGGACGACCTGGGGCACTTCGACCGGCTGAAGATAGTCGTCGACCGCCACAAAAGTAAAGTACGCTGAAAGAATATGGGTGCTCTCTCCCGTCTTGTAATGTTCCGCGAGAACCTTCACCCCGATCTCCATCGAGCTTCTCCAGCTGCGGTTGATGGCAGCCCGGAAGATGAGGATATCCCCCCTCCTCGCAGGAGCCAGGAAGTGCATCGAGTCGACAGAGGCCGTCACACAGATCCTTTCCGAATGCCGCTCGGCCACGACCAGGGCCACCCTGTCAAGAATCGACATCACCAGCCCGCCGAAAATCGTATCATTGGAATTCAGGTCGTTAGGAAAAACTTTATAGGTTTGATCGTGGATCGCCGACTCGGCGACCCGCTTTGCCTTCTGTGTCGACATGCCCGGCTCCGAATAACACACTTTATTTTAAATATAACATTTATTTCATATAATTCACCAACTGTCATATAATTTCGCGGATTAATTTATCGAGAGATTATGGGAATTAATTTAACATCCACAATGACATATCCTTTAGAAATGCCGTATTTTAGTTTTCTGCCACAGGTCGAGTTCCACTTTAGCGACCTCTGCCAGACGCGGCCTGAAACACTCACCCATCTTGTGATTTACGACTACGCCCAATGGAGCGCGAGCGACGGAAGCGATGACGTAGATGGAGACGTCCCCCTTTTCTGCCTCGACAGCAGGGAGGGTAATATCAGACACGCCAGTGCCACATTTAATACCTCCTCCAGGGAGAACCTCTACCTGATCAAGGCCTATCTAGACTATGTCGACTCTCTACATGCCATCGTCCAGCTTGAAGGCAACGGCCGCAGTTTTAATTTAACGCTATGCCAGAACAACAACAGGCAGATCGAATTCCGCTTAGGCTCTGACGCAAAAATCCTGACTACCGCCGAAGCGGACAACATTCTGTCTTACGACAGCGGAAACTAGGAACCTATCCGAATAAAATTTTTCGTCGATTTTCGGTAAGAATGTTGGAGTCAAAATCAACTCAAAAGTCCCCATAAATCGGCAGAAACTATTTATTAGGGCAGGTTCAGGAACCCCTACCCATTTATGATCTCAATTTGCTATAGTTTACTTTTCAAACCCTAACAGGACCTCCCTCCATGTGTGGCATCTTCGGTTACGTCGGCCCTCGCAATCCAGCCAACATCTGCCTGAACGGACTCAAACACCTCGAGTACCGAGGCTACGATTCCGCTGGCCTTGCCGGTATTCTGGAAGGGAAGATCCTCGCCTGCAAAGAAGTGGGGAAAATCCACTCGCTTGAAAACGCCATGCTTCAGCAGCCTATGCGTCTGGACCTGGCCATCGCACATACACGCTGGGCGACCCACGGCAAGCCCACTAAAGAGAACGCCCATCCCCACTTCGACGAGACCGAGTCTATCGCCGTCGTCCACAACGGGATCATCGAAAACCACTTCGCCCTCCGCGAAATGCTCCAGTCGAAGGGAAAGACATTCTATTCCGACACCGACACCGAAGTGATCGCGCAGCTCATTTCCCATTTCTACGAAGGGGAGCTTCTTCCCGCAGTACAAAAAGCGCTCTCGATGCTCAGGGGTTTCTGGGGAATCGCCCTCATCCACAAAAACCACCCCAATCAGATCATCGCCGCCGCGCGCGAAAATCCGATTGCCATCGGCTTCAATGCGATCCGATCGGAAGCCTTTGTTTCCTCCGACGCCAACGCGTTCGACGAACCCAACCTGGACGTGATGTTCCTTCGCAACGACGAGATCGCTCTGATCAGCCCCGAGAAGATCGAAGTCTTCGACCAAAGCTCTACTCCTGTGATTAAAAATACCGAGCGCCTGGAAAGCAACGGCGGGACCATCTCTAAAAATGGCTACCCTCATTTCATGCTTAAAGAGATCTTCGAGCAGCCTCAGGCGATCCAGCAAGCATTCCACAATCGCCTGATCCCCGAGTTTGGCACGGCGGAATTCGAGAACCTTACCTTTTCCCCTTCTGATCTGCTTGCCGTCCGCCGCATTGTGATCCTCGCCTGCGGGACCTCCTGGCACGCCGGAGAGATCGCCGCCTCCCTACTCGAAGACAAGGCCCGCATTCCGACCCAAGCAGAGATCGCCTCCGAGTTCCGCTACAAAAACCCGATCATTTCGCAAGACACCCTTGTCATCGCCATCAGCCAGTCCGGCGAGACCCTCGATACGATCGCCGCTGTCCGCGAAGTCAAGAGCAAAGGCGCAAAAGTTCTGGGCATTTGCAACGTCCGAAATTCCACTCTCACCCGCGAAGCCGATTGCACTCTATTCTTGCGCGCAGGGCCGGAAGTCAGCGTCTGCTCGACAAAAGCCTTTACCAGCCAGCTTACCGTCCTCTCCCTTTTCACCCTTCTCATGGCGCGCCTGCGGCATATGAGCAAAGAAGAAGGCCAGGCATTCCTCTCCGAAATTCACACCCTCCCTCAAAAAGTCGAACAGGTCCTCCACAACCACGAAGCGATCAAAATCCTCGCTAAAAAATACGCCCGGTTCAACAACGTCTTCTTCCTCGGCCGACACTACATGTTCACAACCAGCCTGGAGGCGGCCCTCAAACTCAAGGAGATCAGCTACATCAACGCTCAAGGGTATCCTGCAGGCGAGATGAAGCATGGCCCGATCGCCCTTGTCGATCAGGACCTGGCAGTCATCGGCATGTGCGGCAACAAGCACACCGTCGAAAAGATGATCAGCAACCTCATGGAGATCAAAGCCCGAGGAGGACCTATCCTGGCCTTTGCGCCTGAGGGCACCCCGGAGATCGAAAGAGTCGCAACCGACGTCCTCTTCCTCCCCCCCATCTGCGACGAACTGGCCAGCATCCCTTATTCCGTCGCCAGCCAGCTCCTCGCCTACTATATCGCCCTGGAACGAGGCACCGATATCGACCAGCCCCGCAACCTGGCCAAGTCGGTCACCGTCGAATAACCCTAAAAATTCAAGGCAAGGGTCCTCCTTGCCTACTTCTTTTCCCTCATTGCCAATATCTTAAGTCGACCCTGCAAATTAAATTATTAACTTGACAGCAAGTTACTTTAAATTAAAAAGTTAATTACGCTATAATTAAGAATATAATCATTAATCATCAATTACCCTCCACCCTTAAAAAAGGTAATAAACTATGAGTCATTCAGCTCCTGTAAGCCCCCCCTTAGGGACAGTTCATGTAGAAGTCCGCAGAGTCGATCGCAATCAGGCCATAGTGACCGTCAACGGGGTCGATTATAAATTTACTATCTTCAGAACGCGCGCAGGAGCAGAACAGGATGTCACCTCGGAACACGACTGGGAAGCGATCGCCAAACAAGCGACGGAAATCGCCCTCAACCTGACCGGCAAAAGAGCAGTAGACAAAGCATCGGTCGTCTTAACCGGGATCCCTGAAGATCCTACAACAATAGTACCCACTGCAAGACCTGTACAGCTTCTTGAGGCAGAGGTTGAATTTAAAGAAGATAGAACGGGACATACTGCCCGCACTCGATTTGAGGGAGATAGAATTCCACGTGATGCACAACTAAAAGTTAGACAAAATCTCGATCAAATTGGTCAAGAGTATGCCAGCATCAGGCCGCTTTCATCTTCCCGCGTCACATCACACGAACCTGGCGAAGTGGTCATTCAGGACCCTAAAGTCGACATCTGCAAAGACCGCCCTAAAGCAATTGTTCAGGGTCCTTCACTCGATGGCAGTGGTCCTGTAGTCGATCAACCAGGTCTCGACTATGCTTTAGCAGACCAGCTTTCCAAGATGCCGAATTCTGGCAGGGCTCTTTTAAATGGAATATCTGTTCAGCAAAACGCAACAGCCCTTCGCCATGACTACGCCCTCCATGTCGTCGCCCCGGGCAAAGGCTATGACACCGATCCTGTCAAATTTAATGAGATCCTCGCCTCCCTGAGAAAAGCCTCTACAGACGACACTGCTAAACTAGAAACCTCTCGTGGAGCTATTGGGCTTCCGGACCAGATTTCAACGCCAGATCTTGCAACCCTTTTAGGACCCGCAAAATCATTCGATAACCTTAGCAGCACAGAAAAGCAAAAACTAATCAAGCTCTATGCAAAATATGTGGATAATGGCGGTAAAGTTTTAGGAGATTCTTTCCTGAGGGCTTTCCAGGAAGTCTATTCGACAGGTGACCGACCTCCTAACTTCCAGATTGTCGTGATAAAAGAGGATGGAACCAGCAAACATTATCCTGAAGGGGATGATACGATTGCTTTAAAGAGATGCGCGTTTATCTACCTCGGCAATGACGGAAGATATCAGTCCTATTCCAGAGCGTCAAGGGCTACCGCGCCAATACTAAAAGATCTCAACTCGGATGAGACAATAAGCTCAAGAACCACAACAGTTCGAAGAACACCGCCTCCATTTGTCCCTTCTGTTCCTTTAAGACCAGTAAGTGGGAATGGAAGCTGCGTAGAGTTATCGGTGGCTTATCAAATTCTGAAAACACCGTCTGTAGATCCTACCAATGAACAGCTTGTAATCCAAGGGGAGGCACTTAGAGGTGCTGTAGCAGCACAATTACGTCAACCCACACACGATGCTGATCTTGCATTTGTGGGAAGCCTTGTGCATTCTGTCGGGGAAATTCCGGCTTTCAAGCAAAATAATCGGGAATTATTGAAACTGGACAATGGAAGCGGCGCACTATTAAGACCGATTCTGGACCAAGGCCCATTTGATGAGATCAGAAGAATACTTCAAAAACATGCGGATAGTCCTCCGTTAATTCCTGATGAAATCAGAACACTCAGAGAATACTACACAACTTATATCACAGAACAGCATGCTGATGGAAAAATGAAGAACTACCTGGATCAGGCTTTTCTATACCTGCTGCCAAAAGTCAATTCAGAATATAAAGTCGCAGTGATCTCCGGCAATAGAATCACAGCTACATTCCCCGAAGAAGCTGAATTGAATTTTAATGACTGGAAATTTATCCATCTCGATACCCGCGATTCAGCTAATCCACACTATGATCCCGTGAACAAAACTGCCGTTGGGGCTCAAGATGCTATTGAAGAAATGATCATCATTAAAGAGACCCAGAGGAAGGAACGCGTATTGGATGGATTTATGCAACGGCTTGCTGCATCGGAGGATCTCACTCCAAATGGCGATCCTAATGCGATCAGACGCGCCCTTTTCGAGGAATTAAGGGTTCAGCACCCCAAAGCCTATAAGGCGATCTCCCAACTTGCGTGGAAAAAAGAGCATGATGCATGGGAAAGTTCGGATAGAAGCATGACAGAACCTGGGCATGAACCAAATCTTCCAAGGCCCGGCACGCCTGCTTTAGCAAGCGAACCCGATCGTGACTATACCGGGGCAAATTTTGGCGACTGGAGACTGGCTTCCTGGAGTCCTGATGAGCTAAAGGCTGCCTTAAAGACATTTCCACGTGACGAAATTATCCGATTGATGAGCCAGTCCGGGTTTTAGTCTTAATTAATTCCATGGGTGGATGACAAAAACTCCCTGACCCCTTATTGTCCGAAATAAGGGGGATTGCGCCCTCTATTCAAGGGATGCAGGGGTTATGAAGTATCGTACCAAGCTCTATCTTGCGCTTGCTGGAACAGCTCTTGTCAGCTCCCTGTCCGGATTCGGCGTGCTCTTTTATGAGTTCCGCCATCACGCTTTCACGGACGAACAGGCCAAGGCGATCACAGTGGCCGCAACGACCGCCGCCCTCATCAATCCCGAGCTTTTAAAGTCGATCAATTCACGCCCGGACGAACAGACTCCCCAATACCAGGAAATGAAAAAGGAGTTGATCAAGGCACGAGACGCCAACCGGCGACACGATGTCTACATCAAGTTCCTCTATACGCTGAAACCCAATCCTAACAATCCCGAGCAGCTCATCTTTGTCGTGGACGCCGAAGAGGACCCGCGGGAGATCAGCCATGTGGGAGATGTCGATGAAAACGCTTTCATCAGCGACATTGTCCATCATTTGGGCGACTACTATTCTCCGGGGAAGTTCATCGCCGATCCTTGGGGAGTTTGGGTCACAGGATTTGCTCCAGTCTATGACAGTCAGGGAAACTACGTCGCGACAGTCGGGGCCGATATCTCGATGGAGCGCTATCTCTTCGACATCCAGCGCCTCGTGCAATTCTTTTGCGTCGGATTCTTAGTCTCTCTTCTGTTTGCCTTCGTTGGAGGGTATTTGCTGTCACGGCGCGTCACACTTGCCCTGCGGAGCCTGCTCGCCTGCGTGAGAGAGATCGGCCAGGGCAACCTGAAATGCAAGTCCGCACTGCAGACACGCGACGAGTTCGAAGAACTCGGCAATGAAATCAACAACATGACTCAAGGCCTTCAGGAAAGGGAGCGGCTCAAACTCAACTTCGCAAGGTACGTCTCCCAACACGTCATGGAGCGGATCCTGAAAGCGGAAAACGTGGCCAAACTGGAGGGCGAACGACGAAAAATCACGGTCCTTTTCTCCGATATCCGCCAGTTCACTCAACTTTCCGAACAACTTCCGCCGGAACAGGTCGTTTCCCTTCTCAACGAATATTTCGGGGCCATGCTCGATGTGATCTTCCGCTATCAGGGGACCTTCGATAAGTTCCTGGGAGACGGACTCATGGTCGAATTCGGGGCCCCGCTCGATGACGCTGAGCAGGAAGAACATGCCGTGCTCACCGCCATCGGGATGCAAAATGAGCTCAAGAAGTTGAATATGAAATGGGCGGAAGCAAAAAAACCTGTGATCGAAATCGGCATTGGAATCCATACAGGACTTGCTGTCGTCGGGAATATCGGATCGGAAAAGAGGATCGAATATACCGCGATCGGCGACACCGTCAACGTCGCCTCGCGTCTCGAACAAGCGACAAAATTACTCAAAAAGAAGATCCTGGTCAGTGAAATGACCTATAGCCCGATTAAAGACAAGTTCACATCCGTCAGCCTTGGACCCATGATCCTTCCCGGCAGAAAGGAAGCGATCACGATCTATTCAATCGATATCTAGAAAATTTGAGGGGGTTGGACATAGGCAGCCCTGCATAATGAGCAAGTTACATTTCAATCGAAGAATATTTCAAGCAACCAACCCATTACGAACGATTTACAGTCAAATTCCCCATTCCTCCCTACAAATCGCGCTTTGATCGATTAGCCCCCCTTCAAAGAAGAAAGCCCCCTCCCCTGCGCGCGAGCCAGGGCCTATATCTACACCATTGACAGGCAAGCTGTTTATTGAAATAATCGCGATATGTCCCCCACCTTTAGGCCTTAAGGCCTCCTGGGATGGGCCCTACCCCGGAAAGCGATGAGAGAGAAGTCACTGGAGCAAGAGCATTTTGAGAAATCTTCGCAGGCGACCCGAAAAGAGGTGTACCGCGGCAGGACGATCGCGCTCTACTGCGATACGCTTAAAAACTCCAGCGGCATCTCCAAATCATGGGACATTGTCGTCCATCCGGGGGCTGTCGTCCTGGTTCCTATCACAGATAAGGGGGAGATCATTTTCGTCAAACAGTGGCGCAGAGCTGTGGGCAAGCGTCTCATCGAGCTTCCAGCGGGCACATTGGAGGCCGGCGAACCGCCGGAAACCTGCGCCATGCGGGAATTAAGGGAGGAGACGGGATTTCGGTCTGAAAGGATCGTCCCGATGGGCGGATTTTACAGCGCCCCCGGGTTCTGTACGGAATACCTGCACCTCTATTTAGCGCTTGATCTAAAGCCCGATCCATTAGAGGCTGATGACGATGAAAAAATCGACCTTTTGTTTCTCCCTTTGAAAGAAGCAGAGGAAATGATTCAATCAGGTGAAATTTGCGATGCTAAAACACTAGCCGGGATCCAACGCTATGTCAAATGGTCTGTCGACTCCAAATAGATCCGTCATGAAGATCATCGCCGCTTGCTTAGGGGCGTTTGCGATTCTGATTATCATTTCTGCGCTTTGCGTACCGATGTTCTTTTCCACATCTGTCGGGAAAAAAATGCTGGTCACTATGGTCAGCAACAGGGCAGGCATTGCTCTTGAGATCGACGAGCTCTCGCTGAGCTGGTTTGGTTCCCAGTCCGCTCAAGGGATCCGCATGCAAAAGCCCCAGCAGCAGCTAACTCTAAACTGCAAAGAAATTACAACGGACGCATCTCTTTGGAAACTGGCGCTGAAGAATGATTTAGGCCAGCTCAAGATCATTTCCCCCAATTTACAAATGGCGGGTCCATTCCAATCTTCTGTCCATTTAAACAAATCCCCTCTGCGGGCAGCAGCGTTTGCGGCGGTCCCTCAAGTCCAATTAGCCATGCCCGCTATCCGGGTGCCTGTGACCGGCCGCATCCTTGTCGAAGAAGGAAAAGTCAGCTTTAATCCGCCGGGGCTCGATCCGGTCAGATTCGATCAGCTCGCCCTTTCGCTGGATATGACGCAAAAAGACGAGCTTGCACTGGCTTTAAGTTGCTCGACGAACCAGCAGACCGTCCAGGGGCAGATCGCCATGAAAGCAGCGGCCTCGCAACTGAGCAGCTCTTTCCCGAATTTCTCTGTCCAATCCACGATTACCCAGCTTCCTGTCCGAGGCGTCGATCAGCTTGTCTCGATCTTTTCTCCTGACTTGAACGGACTCATCTATGCAGCTATTGGTGCGACGGTCGACATGCAGTGCAATTTCAATGCAGCTGCGGGGAATTTCGATTTATGTCTGAATGCCCAATCTCCCCAGATGACTGCCCAGATCGCCACCCAAACCTCAGGCGGAATGATCTCTCTTAAAAATCCGGCGACCCTCAATTTCAACCTGACGCCTGCGCTGTTTGCAAGAATTGGGAAAATCTCTCCTTCCTTTGCCTCCTTAATCCTGACGCAGCCTGCCCTTTTGCAGGCGACGCTGCCCGAATTCTCCTGCCCGATGCCCACACAGGCAAGCGATCTTCTTAAATCTGCGTTTCAGGCCACTATCGCAGCTCCCCCCCAAATGTTATTTTCTTTAAACGGAAAACCCTTGACTGTCAGCGGTTTTAAAGCCAATGCGAACAGCGCCCTGCTTGAACAGCAAGTCGTTGTGAACTTGACGACATCAATACAGACACCAGCGCAAACCGGCTCGATCGCCATCGACGGCAAAATCGACAATCCCTTCACCGGAAATCTTCAGGGTTCTCTGGGGATAAACGCTTCCAAACTGCCCGTCGATCTGATCGGCCTTGCCGCAGGAGGATCCTCCGGACTTTCAACTCTTTTGGGTCCGACTGCAGATCTGATAGCTTCTCTTTCGTTCAAAGAAGCAAATCCCAAATTGCACCTTTCCTGGCAGTCGCAATTTTTGAGCATCCCGAGCCTCGACATTTCCCTGATCAACCCCTTCACCCTCATCTCCCCTGCTTCCTTTACTCTCACTCTGAATCCGCAGCTCTCTAATCAACTTGCAAAAGCGGATCCCATCCAGGGAACCCTCAATAACCTGCTGATCCCCACCGACAACATCAAAAATTCCCGCATTAACGCTTCTGTCAGCACAGGTCAGATTGCCCTCACTGGAGCCATCCCATTGAATATCTTAAAACTCCAGGCGTCCCTTTCCGTGAGTACGCTCGACCAGATCGCTCTAAAAATAGAAGGAGAGCCGCTGAAGGCCTCCCTTATCGGGGCATTCAACCCCTCGACATCTGAGTTTACTCTGACCAAACCTCTTTTAGTGCAATATAATCTCGACAATGCGATGTTCCAGGCATTAGCTCCTGCAGGGACCCAGCTTGTCAAACCCGCCGTCGTCCAGCTCTCTTTAGACCCGGTCGCCATTCCTTTGTCCAACATCGACTTAAGCAAGATGAGCCTCAAAGGACAGCTCACAAGCGGCGAACTGACGCTCGGCGTGCAGGGAAAACAGATCGCCCTCCAAAACACTTCCCTCCCCTTCCAATGGGACAGAAAAGCCAAAACGGCAGCGCTCGAGCTTTCCTCGCTAGTGCAAAATCCCTCCGGAGATGCCGGCTCTATGCAAGGGCAGATCGATCTTTCCAATTTCATGGGTGAAAAGGGAGTGAATTTCAACGCTGCCTCGATCCTGGTTTCATTCGACCTCCAAAACATCTCCACCGCACTGCTCGACGCCTTTTCCGGCAAAACGATTTTAAGCGCCGTCATAGGCCCTTCCTTCAGCAGCAAACTAAAACTGCAGAGCTCGCTGGACAAACAGAATATCGCTATCAAATGGACCAGCCCCAATCTGAATGTCGACTCCTCTTTTGTCATGGACAAAACGGCCATTCAGCTCCAAGGGGCAGCCAATCAGATCACCTGGACGCTCACCCCCGAATCCTACAGGATTTTGGACAAGCTGATCACAGGACCTACGAACGCCATGGTCCCATTCGAGATCAAAGAGCCCAGCACCTTTACTTTCTCCCTCTCCAAGCTTTCGCTGCCGACTATCGCTAAAAAAGAGATCCGCACAGTGGCCGACCGGATCCCCGACATCGTGCTTGACATGGGCAAACTCCAGCTTAGCGCCACCGGCCGCAACCCGCTTTTAAATTTCCTGGACAAGTCGTCGAAAGAATCAATCCAGCTTTCCAATCTCTCCTTTAGCTTGAATAAAAGCGGGGAAGGCAGTCCTCTGACGGGGTCATTTGACAGCAGCGTGGTCACCCAAACCAATTCTGCAAGCCCTAATCCGGCGACAAAGAACGGGTCTCTCTCTCTGGCTGGTAAATTGGAACAGACGTTCGACGACAAGGGAAATTTCGATCTTTCGAAGCTCACTTGCGGTCTCCAAGTTAAAATTCAGCAGCTCCCCGCTCGTGCGCTCGACATCGTTGCCAGGGCCAAGGGACGCACAGATATGCCGTTCACGACCATCTTTGGGGACATGATCAATGCCACATTCAGCATGGATCTAAAAAATTTCAACGGACCTGTCGCATTCAACATGAATACCCCGAGGGCAAGGGCCGAACTGACAGGGCATCTGGTCAGTGGGGCCTTATTGCTGAACGACTCGATCAGCGCGCAGATGAAGATCACTCCTGAGATGAGCCGGATCCTCCTCAAAGAGGTCAACCCCTTAAACCTTTCCTATCTCTACTCTCAGGCACCGGTCACCCTCGAAATCCCGGCGGACGGATTCTACTTCCCGCTCTATCCCTTCAGCATGGGGAAAATCGCCATCCCTGACGCCACGATCGAGCTGGGAAAAATCAACTGCCGCAATGAGGGCAATGTCAATATCACGCTCGGCCTGCTCAAAACTAAACAGTTCGACAAGAGCGGCGAACTTTCCTTGTGGTTTGCGCCGATCGACCTAAGCATCAAAAAAGGATTGGTCGACATCGACCGCACTGAAATTCTGCTCGCGGACACCTTCGATGTCTGTCTTTGGGGGAATTTCGATCTGCTAAAAAACTACGTCGATATGACGTTGGGCCTGACCGCGCAGACGCTGGCCAAAGCTTTTGGCATTAAGAATCTTCCGGAAAACTATGTCCTGACGATCCCGATGAAGGGTCCGGCTGACAACGTCCAGATCAACACCGGCAAGGCTACAACCAAAGTCGCCCTTTTGCTCGCCTGGCAGAATAAGAATGTCGCTGGCGCGCTCGGCGGCGGCCCGGCAGGCGCCCTCGTTGGAGAGTTTTTAGGCAAAATGGCCACCTTGCCGGACTCGGACGCCAAAGTCCCGCCGGCCAAGCACCCTTTCCCCTGGGAAATCGGCAAAGGCAGCAAAACCTCTCACACTTCCCATGAAAAAAAGCGGGAGTTCAAACCCAACGAAAAGCCACTTAAACAAATCTTGAAAGTCATCCGTTAATTGAACCTTTCCTACCCAAAACAACTGCAAAACTTGGTTTTTGAAGTTGTTTTGGGCAGAGAACGCAAATGCAATTATTTTCTTTGAACATTCAACTATTTTGCACCCTTTTAATTAATATGAGGAGCGTGTAAAAAAGAAGAGCGAAATTTGTAACCATTTGAAATCGGGATAAGTTTGCTTTTAGAACATGGGAGCACTGCTGCACCAGATTCAGTGACTGACGAAACGACACTGCGAGAGCATTTTTCAAGGCAGATCGAAGAAGGCCTCGCCAGATTCCCCCATCTTCTCGACAGCCGCCTCTCTAAGGGGCTGGACCGTTTCATCGTCAATTCCTCAAAAGATTTCGTCTCCACCCGCTCCATCTCCCACCTTAGAACGTTGCTTTTGGCCCAGTTCTTCCTCCAGAAAAAGATGGAGGCGGCCCTTAAAGCAGACAGCTCCCCGAATAAAAATCTCTTTTTAAAAATATTCCGCAAATCCTCCCGCATCTGCGTCGCGCTGGCCTTCCACGACTCCTACCGCTTCCACCGGGAGCAGCTACTCAAGACGATCCACATCCTTGTCCCCGGTCTCCATGAGATCCCACGATCCTTCTATCTTTGGCACCATCCCGAAATGCCCTACCTGTTCTGCTATATGGAAGTCTATAAGCTGAGGGGAGAGGAGCTGTCCACGATCGAACTCAAGGAGTTCGAGAGCTCCCTGAGGGAGCAATTGATCACTATCCCTCCATTGACCCCCGCGCTGTTCTGGCCCTACAATGAAGAGGAATCGTTCCGGCAAATCCAACTGTTGCAAAGGGAGATCCACAGCGAAAAAGACCTCCCCCATGTCCTGGTCCAGTTTCGAGAGCAGACGCCTGCCTCTTTGGAATTCCTGATCCATCTTGTCCGCCCCAAACCGCTGGAGCCTTTAGAAAACTGTCTCAAGCGCCTCCCCGACTCTCTCTATTCGTTCTGCCATTTTACCCATTTCAGGAACTCCCCCTTTCGTCTGGAAAGCGGCGCCTTTTCCTTAAAAGTCCCCTCGAGCGCCTTCGACGTCCGGGAATCGATCAACCTTCTCTACGCTCGGCGCTATGTCCTCAAATATCTCGAAGCGATCATCGGGCCCGTCCGCGACTATAATGGGGGGCTGTTTGAGAAACAGCAGCAGCATTTCGAAACGATCCGCATGCACCTGGGCGACAGGATCCGCCACTTTGATATATTTGCCGAGAAAGTCTTTTACGCCATCCATCCTGTGGAAAGGCGCCTTTCGCTCTCCCTTGCTGATGCGGAAGACCTCTTCACCGCTTTCTCAGGCCTGATGCATGAAAAAAAGGCATCGGCTCTAAGCGACCATCTGGAAAACGTCAAAATCATCCGAACCGCTGCTGTCTCCGACCTGCTTAAATTAAGCAGAATTGGCCCCGATGCGAACAAAGTCGCAGCTCAGGCGCTGCTGACCCTCGGCGGATTCCATTATTATTGCCTGTTCTGTCCAAGGGGAATGCGAATCGACGCCTTTCTGAAAGAAAACATTTTCTCAAAAGAAAAGACCAAAACCCTGCGGCTGATTTTCCAGGAGGGAGCTCCCCCTTCCCTCAACCCTTACCATTCGTATGGAGACATGCGCTGCCGGATGCTCAGCAAATTGCTCTTCGAAGGTCTGATGCGGCTGAATAGCAACGGCAGTCCCGAACCTGCAGGGGCTCTGCATGTGAACGCAAGCGCAAACGGCCTGCTCTACACTTTTAAACTGCGGACAAGCCACTGGTCCAACGGAGAAAAGGTCAGCGCAGCGGATTATGTGATGAGCCTGCAATGCGCGCTCAGCGACCACGTCAGCCATCCCGAGCTCCTGTTCGTCCTGAAGAACGCCCGCTTATTCAAAGAGAAGAAGATCGATCCTAAAGAGCTTGGTATCCGCGCGCTCAACGCCGACACGCTGCAGATCGAACTGGAATGGCCCGACCCCCATTTTCTCTACAAACTCGCAAAACCTTTCTTTTTTCCTCTTTTCGGGCCGATGCGCGAGCCAAAATGGTTCAACGGCCCATTTCTTGTCCGCGAACAGTCGAAAGATGGGATTTTGCTCGAGCGGAATCCCTACTTCTGGGACACCAGGCGTCCCTTTTTCGAACAGATCGACATCCGCTGGATCGACGATGTCGAAACGATCTACTCGCTGTTCCGAGGGGGAAAGACCGACTGGATCGGAGACCCTGTCAGTTCCCTCTCTCCTCAGATCACAGAAGAGCTCATTAACGAGGGAAAATTGCACATGAGGGAAACCTCCCGCCAATTTTTGCTCGTCTTTAACACGAAGCATCCAGTTTTATCCTCCCCTTCTATCAGGCGCGCTCTAAGCATGTGCATCGACCGCGTTGCGATATGCAAAAATATTTTCCATCATTGCGATCCGATCCCTCCTTTGCTTCCGATAAGAGAAGAGGCAGGCCGCCTGTTCGAACAGGGTTTGAAGGAGCTTGGACTGAGCAGAGAGGATTTTCCGACGCTCACCTTCAGCTATTCCAATCAGACCCGCCGCGAAAAGCTTGCCGAATATCTACAGTTCGCCTGGCAGGACACCCTTGGAATCAAAATCCACCCGGAAAAGAGCGAATGGAACATCTTCCGCAACAAGCTGGAGAAAGGGCTTTTCGAAATCACCGCGACGATCCAGGAAGCACTCGACGAGGACTCCGTTGAGTCCTACGAAAGGCTCGAAGGAGCCAACTCGTGGAATTTTTCTCAATGGAACCACTCCATCTACCGCCAGTTCATCGAGGCTTCCAAAGAAAAGTCTCAAACTAAAGCGATGCTTTCCCATGCAAAGAAGATCCTTAGCGAAGAAGCTCCTTTCATTCCCCTATTTTCCTACACCCACCTCTGGGCGCATCACTCCGAACTGGAAAACTATCTGATCGACGCTGAAGGCTGCATCGATTTCAGCCAGTCGTCTCTGCACAGGGGGATTAATTCGATATCAGGATCAATGTGAAAGCAAAATTCAAAGAATTATTTTTTTAGCGACAACACAGAAAATGAAATATCATTTTACATCGTCCTATTTACATTAAATGGAGGATCAGAACAATGTGGAAAGAAATAAAGAGGGCGTTTATCCTTTTCGTCCTCGTGCTATCAACAAGTTGTCAAAAAGGGCAGGATAAAACAGTGAGCTCTCTTAAAATTGACTTTCAGGAAGGCGATCTTCCCTCTCTTCATCCCCATTCATTGATGATCTATCTCCGCGGAATTGGCGTGGCTAAAACGCTGTATGAATGCTTAACCCGCATTGACTCAGACGGAATTGTCCAGCTGGCCGGCGCTAAATCTGTCGATGTCTCTCCCGACCAGCTGCGCTACACGTTCAAACTTCGCGACAATAGATGGTCGGACGGAAGCCCCGTCACCGCTTTCCAATACGAGAAAGCCTGGAAAGAGGCTCTTTCACCTACTTCCAGCTGCTCCCGCGCTGATTTGCTCTACATGATCAAGAATGCAAAAGAAGCGAAACAGGGGACAGTATCTCTGGATACTGTCGGCGTGAAAGCAACCGACGCCCACACTCTTATCGTCGAACTTGCCTACCCATCTCCCTACTTTTTAGAACTGGCAGCCCAACCCATCTGCGCTCCGATGATTGATCCCTCGTTAAAAGAGCAGATGGTCTTCAACGGCCCCTTCATCGTAGACGAGTGGAAACACAACGACGTGCTGCGCCTCAAGCCCAATTCCATGTATTGGGACAAAGAGCACATTGAGCTGGAGCAGATCGAGATCTATATGATCCAGGACGTGATGACCGCCTATTCCATGTTCGAGAAGAAACAGCTCGACTGGATCGGCGTTCCTTTCGCTCCTCTTTCCACAGAGCTGATTGGCCAACTAAAGAAAGACGGCTCTCTCAAATCCCATCCTGTCGACCGCGCATTCTGGGTGTTCCTCAATACACAGATGACGTCCCTTTCCTCTCCCGCCATCAGAAAAGCGCTCAGCCTGGCGCTCGACCGCAAAGCGATCACCGAACACATTCTCATCGGCGGCCATCCGCTTGAAAAACCTCTTCCAAAAGCCCTTCTTCCCTTAGACGCATCTTCCCACCTCAAGATGGACCTCGCTGAAGCGCAGCTATCTTTTGCTGACGGATTGAAAGAGATGGGTCTGACCAAAGAGACATTCCCAGCGATCGTGATCACCTATTCCCAGCAGGCCAACCGCAAGCAGGTCGCGGAATATCTCCAGCAGGCATGGAGCCAGGCCTTCGGCATCCCTGTGAAGCTCGAAGCCCAGGAATGGAACGTTTTGCGCACAAACCTCGAAAAAGGACAGTTTGAGATCAGCGGATGCTATGAGGCGGCTTTCTACAAAGACCCGATGGAACTCTTAGAAAAAATGGTCACGGTCAACACCAATAACTTTTCCAAGTGGACCACTCAGCAATTTTCTGAGAAAGTGCTGCTGGCAAAGCAGGAAAGCAATCCTCAAAAACGGATGCAGCTTCTTAGCGAAGCGGAGCACATCCTGATGGAACAGACCCCTTTCATCCCCATCTGCAGCGATGAACTTCTTTTTGCCCATCGCAAAGGCCTGACAGGCTACGCCTTCGACTACGTTGGCGCAGTCGACTTCAGCAGAGCTTCCTTTTCCAACTAATTGAAAATTTGAGAGGGTGTGATGAATACCCTCTCTTTATCACTTCACAACAGCCTCATAAAAATCTTCCACCAGATTGTCGTATGTGAATTTTTTGGCCTCAGCGCTTTGCAAAAACGTCTTGCTGCGGGTCAGATATCCTTCATATTCCGATTTGCTCATCGATCTCATGAATAGATGCAAAGCCTTCATGTTCTCAAAATCCCGATAGTCGATAAAACAGTCTTTCGGGATGAAATTTTGAATGTTGCTGGCACCCCAATAAACTGGAATCGTCCCCGCGGCGAAGCAGTCGAAGATCTTCTCACTGATGTAGCCAGGCGTCCCATGCGTATTCTCATAGCAGATTGAAAACCGGTAGTTCTTGATCGTCTCCAGTTTGCCGGGCGTGCCGCCGGGGATCTCTCCCTTGTAGCTTTCATACAGGGCCGGATCCCACTTCCTGCCATAGAACTCAAATCCCGCCTCTTTCGCATCCTCGAAATAGCGGACCACCTCTTTTCTCTGCGAGTAGAGCTCGTTCTCCACTTTGCTATGCAAATTGGAGGCCACGAGAGTGCAAAGCTTCTTCTCTTCAAAAGAAGGGATCCCCTCCACCATAGGAGCAAGAACCGGATAATAGAACTTGAAATAGGTCTTATCGTCGACAAGCGCATCGTCCCACGTATAGATTTTAGAAAAAAAGGAGTGTACCTTTGGCTTATACATGTGTCTTAAAACTGTCCTGGGCTCCCACATGAAAAGGACGAGTTTTTCTTTAGGCAATCGGGACAGATCGTAATTTTTGACGATCTTTCGGCTGATATTGAAAAAAACGATCTTTTCGACATTGTCAGGGACATGCGCACAGGCGGGAAAATCAAGATTGAATTTGCGCAAGAGCTTATGAAAGCAGCCCTTTCTGATCAGCAGATCTTCGTCATAATCCTTGATGTCGACGATAACGACCCTGCCATCGTACCCACGCTCTTTTAATGCCTGGGTATAGACCTGCGGATCGATCGGAAAATTGGTGATGCACTGAACGATCTTTTCCGCCTGCAATGAGCTGAAGGCGGAAAAGAAGAAAACGGCCGACAGAAGTGCCAGCTTGCTCATGCAATCGTGACTTCTTTGCAGAGATAGACATCCTGAATTGAGTTAAGCAGCTCGATTCCGTCTTTCATCGGCTTCTGAAAGGCTTTGCGTCCGGAAATGAGGCCCATACCGCCGGCGCGCTTGTTGATGACAGCTGTCATCACTGCCTGCCCGAGGTCGTTCTCTCCCGATGGTCCGCCTGAGTTGATAAGTCCGACCCGACCCATGTAGTCGTTGATCACCTGGTAGCGACATAGGTCAATCGGATGGTCGCTGCAGAGCTGGGAATACATCTTTTCCGTCTGCTTGCCAAAGTTGAGCGCTTTGAAACCGCCATTGTTCTCAGGGAGCTTCTGTTTGACGATATCCGCGCCGATTGTCGCTCCAAGGTGGTTGCCCTGCCCTGTCAGGTCGGAAGCTTCGTGGTAATCGGCAGAGGCAGTCTTAAAGGCGGGATTGCGCAGGTAGCACCAGAGGACAGTCGCCATTCCCAGCTCATGGGCATGAGCAAAGGCATGGCTCACATCCATGATCTGGCGGCGGCACTCGGGAGAACCGAAATAGATCGTCGCGCCGACGGCCACGCACCCCATATCGTAAGCCTGCCTGACTGTGGCGAACAGGGTCTGGTCATGCTTGTTGGGATAGGTAAGGAGTTCATTGTGGTTGAATTTGAGAAGGAACGGGATCTTGTGCGCGTATTTTCTTGCGACAATACCGAGGACTCCTAATGTCGATGCAACGGCGTTGCACCCGCCTTCCATCGCGAGCTTGACAATGTTCTCGGGATCGAAGTACTCAGGGTTGGCTGCAAAAGAGGCCCCCGCGGTGTGCTCCACGCCCTGATCGACGGGCAGGATCGAAAGATAGCCTGTCCCTGCCAGCCGCCCGTGATTATACATCGTCTGAAGACTGCGGAGTACCCGCACATTCCTGTCGGAGTGAGCAAAAATCCTGTCCACCCAATCAGGGCCTGGAATATGGAGTCTCTCCCTGGGGACTGTTTTGCAAACGTGGGTGAGCAGGTCTTTGGCTTTCGCGCCGAGTTGTTTTTCGATGTTGGAATAAGACATGGGAGGCCTCCTAAAAATATGCTTGAGTTTAGGCGACCCTTTTAAAATCTGCAAGAGCGATTGAATTATCGGGAAATGAGAGTTTCGATCTCTTCCAGGCTTTTTCCTTTTGTTTCAGGGATAAAGCGATAGATGAACCAGAACGCAACAATGCTGATGAGAGAATAGAGGAAAAAAGTACCGTGAGGCCCTAATACCTTGATGAAGTCGAGGAATGTCAGCGCAACAAGGTAGTTGCACGCCCAGTTGGTGAAGATCGCAACTGTCATCGCAGCTCCGCGCACTTTAAGAGGATAAATTTCAGAGAGGATGACCCAGGTGACAGGTCCAAGTCCGATGGCGAAAAAAGAAACGTAGGCCATGAGGCTTCCAACCGCTATCTTATCGATGAATTGCGACTCGGTGAAGAAGGCGAAGGCAAGAAATCCAAGACTTACCACCATCCCGGCGATACCGACAAGGAGCAGAACACGCCTGCCGACTTTATCGAGCAGCCAGACCGAGAAGAGCGTTGCCAACACGTTGATGACGCCGATCCCAAGCGAAGCGACGATGGCTCCTGTAGCCGATGCAAAACCGGCTTCCTCAAAGATCTTGGGAGCGTAGAAGATGACAGTGTTAATGCCGGTAATCTGCTGGAATGCGCTCAATATAAGGCCAACAATCAGGATGAAACGCAGCTTAAGGGAAATGAGGGTTTTCCAGGCCCCGCTCTTGTGCGGCTTTGCAGCTAGTTTCATCGCGTCTACCTGCTTGAGCCAGTGCTTGTCTTTCCGCAGCCTGCCCAGAGTCGATAAAGCGAACTTTTCCAACCCTTTTTTAAATAGCCAGGCAGGCGTTTCAGGCAAAAAGAAAAGGGCGATCATCTGAAGGACTGCTGGAAATATTCCCATGGCAAACATCCAACGCCAGTCGGAACTGCCGGCAAAGATGTAGTTCACGGCGAAACTGGCAAGGATGCCAAGGGTGATGGCAAGCTGAAACAAAGAGACGAAGGAACCACGGTAATGCGGCGGAGAGATCTCCGCAAGATAGAGAGGCCCCGATAGGGAAATGATGCCTACCCCCAGTCCGCTGATGAATCTTCCCAATAGGAGCGTCTCATAGGAGTTCGATAGGGCAATGATCGCCGCTCCTGCGATGAACAGCGTCGAGGTGAGGGCAATCGTCCGCTTGCGACCGAACAGGTCGGCGAGCGTCCCTGAAACGAGCGCACCGAAAAGCCCCCCGAGCAGGATGATGCTGACGACCATGCCCTGATCGACAATGCTTAATTGATATGCAGGTGTAAGAAAGATGAGAGCGCCCGAGATGATCCCGGTATGAAAGCCGTACAAAAACCCGCCGAATGCGGCAACAGCGACGACAAACAGCAGATAGGCGGTGCAGCGTTCCTGAGTTCTGGATTCAAGGGGCATCGGTCATCTTCCCGCTTTCGACATGCAGGTTCTTTTTCATCTTCCGCTGTTTAAGTCCCATCTGGGAAATCACTTCCTCTTCCAGGCGGTAGCCCATCAAAGAATAAAATTCCTCATTCTCCGGTCTGGCAAAAAGATAGACGTCCTGGATGCCGCGCTCGACGAGCATCTCTTCTAGAGCATGGAGAAGTTTCCGACCGAATCCCCTTCCCTGATACTCCTCGCTGACTGCCATCTCAAAGATTCGCCCCTGGCTGATTGTTTCAGGATGAAAGCAGATACACCCGACGAGTCTTTTACCCTCCAGCGCAATTAAATGCAGGCTCTGCATCTCTTCCGGAAAAGCCTCCGAACCAGGAGGCATCCCGTGGGGTTTAGCGAGCACTTCCCAACGCAGAAGCCTTTCTGCAAGATATTCGGGAGCGTCCGGTGTGATCAGTTTGAACTTCATCCATTCTCCTTTTATAGAGAATAACCTACTGCGGAAAGAGCCTCCTTTGCAGCTTCAAAATGCGTAGGATGGGCCGCGCAAAGGTTCTTTTCCAAAGCCTCTTTATACAGTTGGTGTCCTTTATCATGAAACCCTTTTTGAACCAGTATGACGACAACGGAAGAGAAGAGTTGGGCGCGCTGCTCCTGCTTGTCGCCGAAGATGTTTTTCTCTTCGGATTGATTCAGGTATTTCATCGTCTCTTCTTCCCTGCCGTAGGCCGCGCAGATCCTGACCGTGCTGAAGTAAAGCTGTTGAAGCTGTTGCGGAGAGGCAAACCTGGAGCCCACGGTTTGTTCCAAAATGGCGATCTGTGTTTCGACAGGGCCAAGTTCTCTTGGGATATCGTAGCTGCGCGCAGCGCTAGGTCTTGCAATTGCATCTGAAGAGGATCCTACTTGAGATGACATAATAACCTACAGTTTTGGGTTCATTCTTCTGTGAATCAAGAGAGGATTAATAAATGCTCAATTTTTTCCGAAAAACCATAACCGAAACAGCAATTATTTGAGAAAAAAATCTGCACGATCGCACACAGAATGCTTTGTATTAGCTGATGTGAAGAAGGAGGCTCTTAAGGTACCCCCCTTCCGGATGGAAGAGAGAAACTGGGTGGTCGGTTGCCTGAATATGGCGGGAGCAAATCGCCGCTCTTCGCCCCGCTTCGATGGCAGCCTGAAAGACCACCTGTTGGAATAAATCTTCGTCAATGAAGTGGGAACAGGAAGAAGTCAGAACATAGGAGTCAGGGGGCATCATTTCAAAAGCGCGCCTGTTGATCTCTTTATATCCTCTGCAGGCCTCGTTGACGTCCTGTCTCTTTTTAGCAAATGCCGGAGGGTCGAGAATAACAATGTCGAACGGCTTCTTGTTGGTCGCCAGAAAATCAAAGACATCGGAGCGAACAACTTCATGCTGATCAAGGGGAAGGTGATTGAGGAGAGTGTTCTCCATCGCATACCTGCAAGCCTCTTCGCTGGAGTCGATGCTGGTCACAGCCTGAGCTCCTCCTTTCAGCGCGGAAATGGAAAACCCGCCTGTATAGGAAAAGCAGTTGAGAACCCGCTTGCCTTTGGAAAGTTTGCCGATAAGCTGGCGCATTTCTCTTTGGTCGAGAAAAAAACCGGTCTTCTGTCCATCTTCTACACCGACAAGGAATGAAAGACCATTTTCTTTCACGAGCATTTCGTTGGGGCATTCCCCAAAGAGGCTGCCGACTGAGTCAGGAAGCCCTTCCTGGCGTCGCGCATTCGATTGAGATTTTTCATAAATGCCGCGGAGCTTTAATTTCTTTGCCAACTTACCTACGATCAGGGGCTTGAGGCGCTCCATGCCGCATGTATTGACCTGTATCACTGCCAGGTCGTCATAAATGTCCACAATAAGACCTGGAAGGCTGTCCCCTTCGGCGTTGATCAGTCTGTAGCAATTCGTCAGCAGGCGATCGAACATTTTTTCGCGTAGGGAAATCGCTTCCGCAATCCCTTTTTCAATTACATGCTCTATCGGTTCATCGCGAAAAGTCAGAACGCGTCCGCTGATCGAATTTTCTGTATGGAAATAGGCCTTGGCAAGAAATTCCCCAGTGGAGCTGTAGACAGGCAACACTTCCCCATTTTCAAAGGCAGGAAATGCGGCGACGGCTCCGGAGAATATCCAGGGATGGCGGTTGCGCAGGGCTTTGTCCCTGCCGGGCTTAAGAACGACTTTGCGCTCTTGAATCATACGAGGGAAAGTTTAGTGCTTTTAGGGGCAGGAGCTTTCTTCGTTTCGACGGGACCTAGCACATGGCCGATCAGGTCGTAATCGGCGACGTCGGTGATCTCTACCTCATAGAACTTGCCAAATGCATCGACCAGCCTGCCATCAGTGATGATGACCTGTCCGTCGATCTCAGGGCACTGCCCGTAAAATCTTCCGCGCATCAGGTAGGGAGAGTCGGGATGGTATCCTTCGACGATCACTTTTAATTTCTGGCCGATGTAAGCGCGGTTGCGCTTGCGGACGACTTTCATCTGGGCCGTGGCCAGTTTCTCGTAACGGGCCTGCTTGATTTCTTCGGAAAGGTGGCCGTCCATTTTAGCTGAAGGCGATTCTTCTTCGCGGGAGTATTTGAAGATGCCGATGTTGTCAAGAGGATGCTCCTTGACGAAGCGAACGAGCTCTTCGAACTGCTCCTCTGTCTCTCCTGGAAATCCGACCATGAGGGAAGTGCGGATGACGGCCCCCGGCAGCTTTTTTCTAAGTGTCTCGATCGTATGGATGATCTGCTCGCGATTTGTCTTGCGGCGCATAGCCTTCAGCATCTTGTCGTTGATATGCTGGATCGGCATGTCAAGATAGGCGCAAATTCTGGAATCAGAGGCCATTAAAGAGAGAAGTTCGTCTGTGATCTCATCAGGATAGAGATAAAGGAATCGGATCCAGAAATTGCCTTTTCTCTTAAGCATTTCGCGGACAAGGTTCTCAAGTCCGGAAATCTCTTTGCGCTCTTTGCCGTAGTCGCCCAGATCCTGCGCGATCAGAATGATCTCATGAACGCCCTGTGAGAGCAGCGCATCGAATTCTTTTAAGACCTGCTCCTGAGGCTTGCTGCGCAAAGGGCCTTTGATTTTAGGAATAATGCAGAATGCGCACTGCTTGGCACAGCCTTCGGCGATCTTGAGATAGGCGTAGTTCTTGGGAGTTGATAGCTGGCGCGGGATTTCACCCCATTCCAAATAGCTTCTGGCAGAAGTGACCGCCTCGCCCTGGTTGGAAGACTCGACCGCTTCAAGGATTTTTTCCATATCGCCCGATCCGAGGAAATAGTGGATATCGGGAAACTGAGTCTTGAGCTCGTCCTTGTGCTTCTGGACCATGCATCCGGCGACGATCACCTTGGCGCTCTTTTTCTTGCCTTCGAATAGAGAATCGATCGTATCGCAAGACTCTTGCCTGGCGGATGCTAAAAAACCGCACGTATTGACGACGAGGTAATCGGCCTTGTCGACCTGGTCGGTCACTTCATAGCCGGATTTCAGCAGGATGCCGAGCATGACCTCTGTATCGACGAGGTTGCGAGCGCACCCTAAGCTGACAAAATGGATTTTGTTGCCTGAATTTTGTAGTCTTTTCATAAAGGAAAAAGTCTAAAGATCCTCTGAATAAATAGCAAGCAATGCGGCGCTCCCACTTCATAGCCAGGGATTCCCTTCTTCTCAATCTGATTTTATTAAAATTATAATTAATCACTAATTGCGAATTAAATGACAAATTTTATTTTAAGCTGACGCATTCAATTTAAACCAATACGATTTATGAATAAATACATACGTTTTATCATTTAAACTAACAGTTTAACAGGAGAAATAAGATGTCATCTTCATTCAATGCCGCTCTCACTCAACTCATGCCAAGCCCCTTCGGCTCATACCATACGGAAAAGGGAAATGTATTTAAAAAGGAAGTCCAGTACCAAATCCATCTTCCCTCTCTGCGTTCTTCAATGTCTACTCTTAAAGCCTTGTCAGAGACTGACCCAAAAATCCAGACATTAACTCCTGAAGTCCAAGCAAAAATCCGCGCTTCAATTAGCCTGCTTGAATCAGACCTCTTGAACCTCGATGTTTACATGACTCAAGAAAAACCTAGCAGGTCAGCCGATCTGCAAAAGGATTTGCAAGCAGCGAGAGAGGAACAGTCAAAAGCAATCCAAATGCATCAAAACCTAATTGCTGAAGGCAATAGAAATAACTATCTTCTCGGCGCTTTAGAAATATATAGATCAAGAGTCGAGTCTAGCAATCGATGGCTTGAAACCTGTCAGAAGCGCATCTCCTTCCTAGAAAATATATTGAATTACACTGAGGGAAACGGCCCTGTCCAGTATGCAACTGACGATGACTACTGGATGTTTGATTCTGAAAGGATCATGCCTAAGGGCTATAGCGAGAAAGGTGTCGCCTATAGGATTACATACCACTACGATGTTAAAGAAGGGGAAAACACGATTGATGTAGATGTCGCCCCCATGCACTTGCGTGAGGGAGAGCAGCCCGATGAGGATACTATCACTTAGATGTCGATGTTAAAATCGATCTACAACCCCTCCCATCAATATTTCATTCTTAAAAAGGATAGCGAAGACACATCGATGTCGGAAACATCCAGAGAGTCCAGTAAGAAGCGCTTCGCTGCTTGGGATGAAAAGTGCAAACAAAAAGCCACCGCGACCAAAGTTGTAGAATATTGCAGAAAAACAACCCTGTGCGGCATCCCCTCCCAATTGATGGATACTCTTACAAAAGATGCGAGAAGACTGTCTGAACTCTATAATGCTTCTGTATCTAGTGAAAGCAATTCTTCGACGACCTCTACAGTAACTTCCAACAACAATGCTGCGCCCACACCGGCCGCCCCCATCGCCCCCGCCTTTGAAAAGACCCCTGTAACAGTTAAATGCAACGCCGGCTGGGGAAAGAGTCTGTATGTGTATGGCACTGGTGCAGACAACATGAGCTGGGAAAAAGGGATTAAGATGGATTGCTCCAATGGGGACATCTGGTCGATCGACCTGCCTTCAAATGGGGTAAATTTAAGCTTTAAGATCGTTCTTCAGGATGACAAAGGATTGAAGCTTTGGGAAATGGGATCAAACCACGATGTGAAAGCGGGCGATGAGGTATCTGTAGGCTCCATTCATTTCAAAGCCTAAGACATTCTCCCTCTTATATCAAAAGGCGCGCTCAAATAGCGCGCCTTTTGATTTCCGGAGCTTTACTTAAAAAAGAATATCTCTATATTCTCTTCCTTTAGGCCAATTTACTTAGCGCTCGGCAGCAGATGTTCTAAGATTTCAGATGCTGGGGATGAGCGTGTAAACTTGGCTTAACTCAAATGACCGAAGGGGTATGCATGAATAGGTGGATCGCGTCCGGAATTGCTCTCTCCCTCATCCTGATAGGATGTGGGAAAAAGGATAAATCCTACCGCCCCACTTCGCAGGAACTCCGCCTCAACCTCCACTCCGAGCCCCCTACGATCGACCCCCGGAAAGCCACCGACACCGTCTCCATTTCCATTTTGAATCTCTGTTTTGAAGGACTCACCCGCACCGATCCCAGCGGAAAGCCGATACCGGCAGCAGCGGAAAAAATCGATATTTCTCATGACAAGAAAAGATATACTTTCACACTCCGCGACGCCAAATGGTCGGACGGAAAGCCAGTGACTGCGCGCGATTTCGAAACGACATGGAAGACGATGCTCGACCCCGCTTTTCCCTGTGAGTTCGCATCCGACCTATATATCATCAAAAACGGAAAAGCGGCCAAGTCGCAGAAGTGCTCTCTGGACGAGGTCGGCATCAAAGCGTTGGACGACAAGACCCTCCAGGTGGATCTGGAGTACCCTATCCCCTACTTCCTGTCCGCTCTGGCCACACATACCTTTTTCGCGACTCCCGAACACATCACGAGCGCCTACCCGAACTGGACCGACGAACACTACGTGGGCAATGGCGCCTTTCAGATCAAGGAGTGGCGCCACCATAATTCTATCTCTATGGAGAAAAACCCCGAGTATTGGGACAGGGACAACGTCAAGCTCGAAAAGGTGCTATTCACTCTGGTCGAGGACGAGACGACGGAGCTGACAATGTTCGAAAACGGGGAACTTGACTGGGCGGGCTATCCCCTCTCCAACCTGCCGACAGAGGCCCTACCCACTCTTGCTCAAAATGGCGAGCTGAATAGCTATAATATCGCCGGAACCTATTATTATATCTTCAACACCAAGGCCTTCCCCTTCACCAACGTCAATATCCGCAAGGCATTCTCGCTGGCGATCAACAGACAGGCGATCGTTTCCAACGTCACTCAGATGGGGCAAACCCCGGCCATGAGCCTGATCCCGCCGACGATGTGGAGGGACAGCTCGCCTTATTTTAAAGACAATGATCTTATCGAAGCGAAACGCCTTTTCGCCCTCGGGCTGGATGAGCTTGGCATCACAGCATCCGAGCTGCCTGAACTCACTCTGAGCTACAATACCCTCGTGGGACACCATAAGATAGCCCAGGCGATCCAGGAACAATGGAACCAGGCATTCGGCGTGCGGGTCAAACTGGAAAACAAAGAATGGAAAGTGTTCCTCGACGAACTCCGCCACCACAAATTCCAGGTGGCGCGCATGGGAGGCCTTGCCAATATCAACGACCCCATCACTTTCCTTGACTTTTACCGCTATCTCTCCAGCAGCAACAACCATTCTCAGTGGAACAACCCTAAATTCTCCGAGCTGCTCGAACAGGCCGACGTGACAGCCGATGAAGAAAAACGGATTTCCCTTCTTAAAGCGGCAGAGAAAGTATTGATGGACGACATGCCGATCGCCCCGATCTATTTTTACACCGGCGTCTATCTGAAGAAGCCCTATGTCAAAGGAATTCATCTCTCAGATCTGAACGACCTCGACCTCAAATGGGCTTACGTGGAGCTGGATGATAAAGTATCTCGCTAAGAAAGGGGCCATCCTCCTCATCTCCCTATTCCTCGTCACGACGCTGACCTTCTTCCTGATGCACGCAATCCCAGGGGACCCGTTCGTTCAGGACAGAGCAATCCCCGAAGAGATCCTCAAAGCCCTGCACAAACACTACGGCCTCGACCAGCCGCTCTATGTTCAATTCGGCAAGTACTTGGACGGGGTGCTGCATTTCGAGCTTGGCCCCTCCTTTAAGTACGAGGGAAGGACCGTCAACGACATCATCTCCGACGGATTTCCCGTCTCCTTTTGTTTAGGGATGGAAGCTCTGGTTATCGCTGTCTTCGGGGGGATCACGTTAGGCTCGATCGCCTCTCTCAATCATCTCCGCTGGCAGGACCATATGACAATGGTCATCGCCGTCATCGGCATCTCCGTTCCCAGCTTTATCATGGCCAGCTTCATGCAGTATATTTTAGCGATGAAGCTTGACCTTTTGCCGGTGGCGAGATGGGGTTCTTTTGCCCAAACGATCATGCCGGCGATCTCTTTGGCAGCTTTGCCGATGGCCTTCATCGCGCGTTTGACACGGGCCAACATGGTCGAAGTGATGCAGCAGGACTATATCCAAACAGCTAAATCCAAAGGTCTCAACTCTTTTCAGATCGTTCTCCGGCACGTGACGCGCAACGCCCTTCTTCCCGTCGTGACCTATCTCGGTCCCCTGACCGCCGCTGTAATGACCGGGAGCTTCGCCATTGAAAAAATCTTTGGGATCCCGGGACTTGGGCAATGGTTCGTGACGAGCATCACCAACCGCGACTATACCGTGATCATGGGAACGACCATTTTTTACAGCGCGATCCTGATGCTATGCGTGTTTATCGTCGATCTTCTATACTGTTTGATCGACCCAAGAATCCAACTCAAAAAAGAAATTGATGCAAGATAGCGAATTGTTCTTACCTTTGAGCCAGGCTGAAAAGGACGCCGCGCACGAAAAGACGGCCTATGCTCCCGCCGCGACCTATTGGCAAGACGCCTGGCGCAGATTGAAACAGAATAAGCTCGCGATGTTTGGTCTGATCACCCTCGGGCTTCTGCTTGCAATGGCGATCATCGGACCTCTCATCTCTCACTACACCTATTATGAAACACAGCTTGCGCTCAAAAACGAACCTCCCAGCTCCACTTTCTGGTTCGGAACCGACGAACTTGGCCGCGACCTCTTCACCCGCTGCTGGTGGGGAGCGCGCATTTCTCTTTTCGTCGGGATCACCGCCTCGCTCGTCGACCTTGTGATCGGCGTCCTCTTCGGAGCGGTCGCGGGCCTTCTCGGAGGCAAAACGGAAGAGTGGATGATGCGCTTTGCGGACGTGCTTTACGCCATCCCATACCTACTTGTCGTCATTTTACTCATGGTGATCATCGGTTCCGGGATCATGACGATCATTATCGCTTTGACGATCACCGGATGGATCAACATGGCGCGGATCGTGCGGAGCCAGATCCTGCAGATCAAACAGCAGGATTACGTCAGGGCTGCCTTTGCGCTCGGCGCCTCGCGCCGCAGAGTGCTGCTGCAGCACTTGATCCCCAATGCAATGGGCCCGATCATCGTCACCTTGACCCTGACCATCCCTTCTGCGATCTTCGCGGAAGCTTTTTTAAGCTTCCTGGGACTCGGCGTCCAGGCTCCGATCGCTAGCTGGGGCACGATGGCCAACGACGGACTGCCCGCGTTGCGCTATTACCCATGGCGCCTCTTTTTCCCCGCCGCTTTCATCAGTCTGACCATGCTTAGCTTCAACCTGCTGGGCGATGGACTGCGCGACGCTTTCGACCCGAGGCTCAAGAAATGAAGAAATTGCTCGATGTGCGCAAGCTTCATGTGAAGTTCTCCACACTGGGTGGATCTCTACATGCTGTGCGCGGCATCGACTTTTCCCTGAATGAAGGGGAAACTCTTGGCATCGTCGGCGAATCGGGATGCGGGAAGAGCGCGACTGCCAAAGCGCTCATGCAGCTCAATCCGCGCCATACATCCGAGCTTTCAGGAGAAATCCTGTACCATGGCCATAACCTGCTTGCGTTTTCGGAAAAGAAAATGCAGTCAGTCCGAGGCAAAGAGATCGGGATGATCTTCCAGGATCCGATGACCTCGCTCAACCCCACGATTAAAGTGGGTAGGCAGATCATGGAAGGGTATTTGCGCCACTTCCCTGGCACGCCGACGAAGCAAGCCAGAAAAATCGCCCTTGATACTCTGACGAAAGTAGGCATCCCCCATCCGGAAGAGCGATTCGAAGCGTATCCTCACACCCTCAGCGGAGGGATGCGCCAAAGGGCGATGATCGCCGTTGCGCTAGCCTGCGAACCTAAAATCCTTCTTGCCGACGAACCGACGACAGCCCTCGACGTCACGATCCAGGCGCAAATCCTCGATCTGCTCAAAGAGATTCAAAAGAACACCCGGACGAGCATCCTGCTCATCACACATGACATGAGCGTCGTCGCCAAAATGTGCGACAGGGTCATCGTTATGTACGCCGGCCAGATCGTCGAATGCGCCTCCGTCGAGGAGATCTTCACCTCTCCCCAGCACCCTTACACCCAGAGGCTGCTCTCGGCAATCCCTCGTTTGAACCAGCCTAAAGACCATCCCCTCGTTCCGATCGAGGGAACTCCTCCCAACCTGAGCAATCCCCTGAAAGGATGTGGTTTCTGCGCAAGATGCCCCTTCGCGATGAACATCTGCGCCGCTCAGCAACCTCCGCTATTCGAGGTATCTCCGAACCATGTCAGCGCCTGTTTTAAACACGACCCAAGGATAAAGACCTAAATTTATGGATTTTTTTTATAGAGTCTTGCCCCGTCATTCGGGCGAATGTCGAAGGTTGCCTCTTGTCAATGGGCTCCGCCGGTTGCCGATTCGTCGAGATTTTCAAAATTCACCACATTCCTTCATAAAAATTACCTATGACTCAGGTTTAGACCATGAATGAACCGCTGATCGAAGTCAAAAACCTGCGCAAAGAATTCATCGTTCAGGGAAAGAGTCTGACGGCGATCCGCGACATCTCCTTTACGATCGCTAAAGGGGAGACATTGGGTCTTGTCGGCGAATCGGGTTGCGGCAAATCGACGACAGGCCGCTGTCTGCTTCGCTTGGATGAGGCGACTTGCGGCGAAGTGTTGTATGAGAAAAGAAACCTGTTGTCGCTTAACCGAAAAGAACTGTTCACTTTTCGCCGCAACGCGCAGATCATCTTTCAGGATCCCTATTCTTCCTTAAATCCCCGCATGACCGCTGGCGACATCATCGCAGAACCGCTGCGCATCCACCGCACAATGGACGAGTCTGCCATCGACGGCTACCTTGCGAAGCTTGTCGACCTGGTGGGCTTGAGCAAATCCGCCCTGGGCCGCTTTCCCCACGAATTTTCAGGAGGACAACGACAGCGCATCGGGATCGCCCGTGCAATCGCGCTGAAACCCCACTTCCTTGTCTGCGACGAACCGATCTCCGCTCTGGACGTCTCCGTGCAGGCGCAGATCGTCAACCTTTTAAAAAACCTGCAAAAAGAGCTGGGGCTGACATATCTATTCATCGCCCACGATCTGGCGATGGTAAAGTACATCTCTGACCGCGTCGCTGTGATGTATCTGGGAAGCATCGTTGAGATCGCTCCTGCCGAAGAACTCTACCGCAATCCCCAGCACCCCTATACGCAGGCGTTGCTATCCGCCATCCCTATTGCAGATCCGCATCTGGAGAGAAAGCGGCAACGCCTCATTCTGACAGGCGAAATCCCCAGCGCCCTCACGCCGCCCAAAGGCTGCCCCTTTGCCAGCCGCTGTCCTCATGCGATGCCAAAATGCCATGAAAAACATCCCGAGTTCAAAGAGATGGCGCCCGGCCATCATGCCGCATGCCATCTGCTGTCGGACGCGTAAAATTTTCCCATCTGCTATTTGCAAACACAATGATCAAGCCGCTCTCTTATGGCAATGGAGCTTATGAGAGTTCCTCCAAGCATTATGTAGAGAAAGCCTCCTCTATATTCTCCTTAAAACAGCGCGTGTCATAGAAAAGCTCTATTTTTGAGATGAGTCCGTCCTGGAAACTCAGCAAAGAAGCGGCAAGCAATTTTTTAGAAAATGCAGGTATCTCCACGTCATAGACGATCATCGCCTGATCCTCGGAACCAAATTTGGCCCGGATTGTGAGAGAATTGAAAATAGCCGTGAATCCTTTCGCCGCCTTAAGAACTGCTTCTCGTCCCAGGACTTTTTCCTGTGGATCGCTAAATTGAATATCAGGGTGCAGATATTCTTTCACCGCTTCGATGTTTTTCTCTCCAAGGGCTGTATAATACGCTACTGCTATGGCCTTTGTGTCTGTCATCATCTCCTCCTTCTGGATTTTTTTTGACAATCAACATTGAATATAGTATACTATATCCAATATGTCAAAGATCAAAAAAAGACCTTACAAGTCAATCGCAAGAAATGCACAAGCCGCGCAAACAAGAGAGCGTGTCCTTGATGCTGCGAAAAAACTGTTTGAATCAGATGGGTTTGAGTATGTAACGATCGAAAAAATAGCTCAGACAGCTGATGTTTCCATACCCACTATTTACTCACTGTTTCAATCTAAGCGCGGCGTGCTCCGCGCCCTAATGGATGAAGCTCTCCCTAAAGATCAGTTTGATGACCTTGTGGAAAAGAGCATTCAGGAAAAATCGCCGGAAGGACGCCTTCGTTATTCTGCTAAAATCGCACGTCGAATGTATGACGCCGAGAGATCGCAAATGGATGTTTTTCGGGGAGCTGCGGTCTTAGCTCCTGAGTTTAAGGAGCTCGAAAAAGAAAGAGAGATGCGCCGCTACAGCCGCCAGGAAGTGACCATCAAAGCAATGGCAATGGAAAGATCCATTGCTAAAGGCCTCAGCGAAACTAAAGCCAGAGATATTCTATGGGCCTTCACCGGTCGCGATATCTATCGCATGCTTGTGGTGGAACAAAGTTGGACATCCGACGAATATGAGAAATGGCTAGCTCACTTGCTTATCACTACTTTGCTAGGCGCCAAATAGCAGGAAATCCCCGTGTTGTCGCAATCGAAATTTAAGTCAGAAGCGTTTTTCGAAAGTGAGTATCTTCGACATCGCTCGCACAGACCCATACGCGGCAGGGCGCTTTGCGTATGATTTTTTCTGCAACAGGTCCCATCCCTTTCGTCTTGGGATCCCGGATTGATTTCAGCGCGCCAAGTACAATCAGATCGTATTTACCCCGGGTCGCCATCTCGAGAATGGTATCCGATACAGAACGCGACCGGACAATCTCCAGCTCGATCTCGACGCCGATCTCGCGGGCGATCGCCTCTGCTCTTTTGAGGACAGCCTCGGCCAGTACCATCCTGTGCGGGATGTTCATATCGAGCGGAATTGACGAGGGTATTTCGATCACTTGCAATGCTGTGATCCTCGCCTTGTGCATTTTGGCGATCTCGCAGGCCATCTGGACCGTCTCGGTCTGCATCCCTCCCCGCGTAGGCACCAGGATTCTCTTCACTGCCATCGGCTGATAGTCCGGCACATCGATCTCTTCGATCGCGACATGTCCCATCGGCTTAAGTTTGCGCCCCTTGCGGATCCGGTAGTACATGTAGAGTCCAAATGTCATCCACGCCAGTCCCAAATACCTTCCTTCCGGTTTGGTGATCACGACCAGAAACCAGACGCTCATTGTAGCGATCGCGCCGATGATGGCTGTCAGAGGGATCGAATATTTTCCAAATGGGATGTTGAGAGGCGCGCGGAAGGGACGCTTCATGTTGGGCTTTTTGATCCGCATGGCGATCAGGGACATATGGGCCGAGAAAAAGGCGAGCATCGCCCCAAAATTGTAAAGGTCCGCCAGGAAGTCCATACTTCCTCGGCTTGCGAGAACGACGAATGAAGCGACGATCGCAAAGAATGCCAGCGAGACGATCGGGGTCCGGAACCTCGGATGAATCGTATAAAAAAAGCGAGGGAGCTGATAGTACTCCCCCATGTTGAACGAAAGGCGCGAAGCCCCCATCAGTCCCGCGTTGGCCGCGACGCCAAGAACAATCGCTGCAAGGATCGCAACTGTCGGCGACAGGATCCAGCCTCCAAAAGGAAGCGCGTCGACGATGGCAGCAATAGGATTCAAAAGGAATTTAGTTCCCAGATCGTGCGGGGTCACCGCGGAGAGAGCGGCGACCGAAATTCCCAAATAGACCACTAAAAGGACAAACATCGTCAGGACGACCGCTCGCGGCACGGTCTTGACCGGCTTCTGAGCCTCCGCTGCGAGCTGGGCGATGGACTCGATCCCAGTATAAGCGACCATCGCCATCGCAACTCCTTTGAAAAAATCGGGCCATGACGGAGACCAATCGACATTAGGGACATTGATCCTGACATGGTCGACAATGATATTGAGATCAAGCAGAGTGCTCAAACCGATGGCGATGATCACAGCCTGGACGAGTACGGTAAAAGTCGTGAGGATCAAACTGATTCGGGTCGATTGTCTGACTCCGATCACATTCATCGCAAATAAAATCGCAATCAGCGCGACAGTGAACACCAGCTGAACAGGAGTGTTGTGCAAATCGGCGAAAAAATACCCGAGGTAAGGCCCGACCGCAAACGCGGAAATGGCGATCGTGACGATGTAATCGAGAAGCAGCCCCCAGCCAGCGATGAATGAGATCAAATCGTTGAAGGCGTGTCTGGCGAAACTGGCGGACCCGCCCGATTCATGGACCGCCGAGGTCATTTCCGCATAGGTCAGGGCAGTGCAGATGAAGACAACGCCGGCCAGTGCAAGCGCGATCGGCGTGGCGCCAAGGGCGAAGAGGGCCGTCACTCCAAGGGCATAAAAAATGGACGAGCCTAAGTCGCCGTAGCCGATGGCAAAGAGGTCGAAAACTCCTAAAACACGCTTAAGAGTACCCCTCTTCAGTTGCACGACCGTCGTCGTTTGACGATGATTTCCATTCATACGGACATACCTTATTGTAAACTTTAGATATGTCCGTTAATGAAATTTATAATCAACTGGAATGGATTAGGGCGGCGGAAATTCCTGTAGAATTTTCAAAAGCTCGCTCTTCACCTCCTCGCTCAGGCTGTCTCTTTCCAATTGAAAATAACTGCCCTGATAGCTTTCTGCTTCCGGCTGATAGACAGGGGCGATTTTTTCGATTGAAAGATTAATGATGGCGGTCGGATCGACAAACATCCCTTTATTGTTCAACCGGACAAGGTCGTGGTCATCGAAAATGCGAAGCTTCTGTTCCTTATCCAAAGCAAAACGCAGGATTGTATAGGAACGCAGTTTCATCGATTTTAAAGGAACGGCTCCTTCATCGGACGGAACGAAGATCCTTTTCCCGTCGATGCGCAGGTAACTTTGTTCATCGATTGAGATTTCATAGCCGGACAATCTTCTCCCGTCCAGCTTGCACCCTGAAGAGGTAAAGAGGATGCCCTGTGTTTTTCTGGCGGCAAAATGCTGCTCGACCTTGGCGATGATCTCTTCCCCAAGGAGCTCAGCTGGCTTAAGGGAAACTTCATCGAGCGCTTTCAGATCAATGATGTCCAGCGGCCCCTGTCCTTCCTTACCGCGAATGCCGAGCAAAATATCGCGCTGGGGATTAATGCCCTGAACATGCGGGTCGATGGGGATTTGCTTTAGGAAAACGACCTTCAATCCCTTTTTCTCAAGGACAGCATTCGCTCTTTCGAGCGCAGAGTCCAAGAGCTTTTGAGACTGATCGAAGGGATTTGCCCCAATCGAAACCGTCCCGTGAAGCGGCCAGAATCCAGTTGCGGCTGTAGATATTTGTTGTGTAAATGTTGCCATAATCGACCTCCAAAGAATGAACAATGACTTGTTCGAAATCGACTATACTCCGAGTTCTTTAATTTTGGGAATTTAGAAGACAATTTATCAAGAGGGCTTCACTGAAAAGTGATCGAGGATGCCCTCGCAGGCGTCGATCGCCATGTCCACGACAAGATCAAAAGCCGTCTCTTTGTCATAATAGGGATCGGGAATGTCCTTCCCCTTGAATTTTGAGGAGTAGGCTGTGGCAAGCAGGACCTTATTTTTATCCTCATCAGTTGAGGCTAGATCTTTGAGTAGATCGGATGCCTCATCTGTGACCGCGAAGATGAGATCAAAGCGCTGAAAATCGCTGGGCTTGAAGAGCTTGGCGATATGTTCCATAGAGATCTCTCTTTTCTCCCCTGCTTTGCGCATACGCAGGTCGACAGGTCTTCCCAGGTAGTAGGTCGTCAGCGCCATGCTGTCAATAAAGAAAAGATCCGCGACGCCCCGCTTTTTTGCCAGCGTCTCAAAAACGGCGGCAAGCGCAGGCGATCTGCAGATGTTGCCGAAGCAAATGAAACAGAAAGAATAGAATCCTTTATTCTTCAGAGGCGACATCGGCTGCACAGCGGAATCCATAGGTCCCATTCATTAGCCCGGGATTGTTGCGGTGGCGGTGGGCGCAGCGCAGGTCCTCCTTCGAGCTTTTCCAGCAGCCGCCGCGCAAGACGCGGTAGACTCCCTGCATCGGCCCTTTGGGATTGTTTGGTTCCTGCACGGAAATATCGTAAAAATGGAAATCGTACCAGTCCTGGCACCATTCATAGACGTTGCCTGCCATGTCGAAAAGACCAAAACCGTTGGGCGGGTAGCTCATCACAGGGGTCGTGTCGGAACTAAAAAAGTTCGCCTCGATTTTTTCGATCTGGTTGCCGTTTGGATAGATGAAATCCTCGCGTCCGCCATAGGAGGCGACTTCCCACTCCGCTTCTGTTGGCAGACGCTTTCCGACCCACTTTGCGTAGGCTACAGCGCCATACCACGTGACCCCGACGACAGGGTGCCTGGAATAGCCGGACTCGATATTGAGCTTGCCGCCGCTGCGTTTGATGCGGGACTCGCGCAAACGGATGATGTCGCTGTTATTCGCGTCTTTTTCTCCCCCCATCGCTTCCAGGAAAAGCACAAATTGCTCATTGGTCACAGGGTGAACGTCGATTGCAAAAGCATTTAACTGAACTGCGTGGCGCGGCATCTCGTCCCGACCGCCATGATTGCTACCGCGCAAATAAGTCCCTGCCGGGATGACCGCCATATCGGCAAGCATCGGCTCGATCTCCTTATTTTCCTGAGGCGTGGGCAAGTAGGGGGCCACGGTCTTCTCTGTCTGGAAGATCGCGCCTGGATCCGCTTCAAAAGAAGGGCGCGTGATCTCTTTGGGCCTCAGGAGCGGCTTGGCTTGCGTAGAGGTTGCAGCCCCCCCTGAGCTCCCGGAGAATTTTGGGGCATGCTCGACGCTCTCTTCCGCGATCGTCTTGAGTTTTTGAAGCTGGATGCGGGGAGACGCGTGGGTCGTGGAAGCGAGGAGTTCTTCAATTTTCGCGCTGAGGTTCTCCGGACGTTTCAAGGGGTCTGTCTGAAGGGCTCTGCAGATGAGAAGATCCCAGTTCCATTTCAATTCAGGGGCCTTCTTAGAGGGCAGTTCGAAATACCCTTCAGGAAATTCTCCTGTCAGCAAGTAATAAAGCAGCACGCCAAAAGCATAGACGTCTGATTTGATCGGGCTGGCCTTGGGATTCCCGGGCACCTTCTGCTCGGGCGCCAGGAACAGAAAATTCTGGCAGAACGAGCGCTGTAGTTCGGTCGCTTTCGGAAAATCCCAGGGACCAGGAGTGTATTTTTCCTGTGCTCCCTTGGAAAACGCAAACCCGATGTTGGCGGCAAGGGCTGTGATCGCTTGATGATAGGTGCGCCCCAGCACAGCAAGCGGCCCGATGATCCGGGAAAGTCCGAAATCGGTAAGGTATGCCTGGAGTCCCTCTTTCGATTCTTTAACGACGATATTGTTCAATTTGATCGAACCGTGAGCCACAGGTTCGCTTCCAAGGACCGCATCATGGGCAAAGTCCAAAGCGGAGGCGATCTGACGTGCGATTCTCAGCACATCTTCCTCAGGAAGACGGTAATGTTTCTTGATGAAGTACTGGCCAAGGTTGGTCGAATGGTTGGCCGAATCGAGGATGGGCTCCGAGGTGAGGATATAGACGCCATCGGCATGCGTGGCGTTGTGGATTTTGGCAATGTGGGGATGCTCGAGCTTAGAGAGCGCCAGCACTTCTTTTTCGAACCGTTTGATGAATTCCGCATCGGTGGAAAGTTCGGGAGGCAGCACTTTGAGGATAACTAAGCGCTTTAAGAACCGATGTTCCGCCAGGAAGGTCTCTCCCATCGATCCCTTTCCGAGCTCCTGCACCAGAAGATAATCGCCGATTTGACGCTGCACCATGTATTTTTCCTCGTAAACGTCGAATTAAAGAGTTTCCAATGCCTTTAGGATCTCCCCTTTTTCGAGAAGCGGGGCCTCGCAATGGTCCTGCCGGCAAATATATATTGCAGTCTGTCCATCGATCGGATTTTTATCAACCAGGGAGGGAATTAAGGTGGGAAGCAAAGCGTCCTTGCTCTCCTTCCATACCACTGCAGCATGAGGAATGAAGCGGGAGCTCAAAATCTCCTGGATCTCTTTCTTCAGGCTTAAGTCTTCATCCAGTGCGATCACGATGAGAGGAGCCTTGAGGTCCAAATAGCGCTGCAGACAGATGAGATGGTAGCACGCGCCCGGCGGGTAGGTCTCAATGTAATGCTTCGAGGCTTTCAAAATGTCCTCGGCCTGGGCCATGTATTTTCCATCCTGCGTGAGCTGATAGAGCCGCAGTAAATTCTCGCAGTGGATCGCATTGCCGGAAGGTTCCGCCCCGTCGTAATATTCGCATTTGCGCAAAAGCAGGGTCGGATCTTCTAAATTGTAATAGAATGCCCCCTCTTCCGCCTTGAACTCTTTTTCGAGTACGCCGGCAAGCTCGATAGCCCATTTCAGCCAGTCGCTGCCGCATCCTTCTTCAAAAAGGCTGATGAGCGCTTTGATCAAAAAAGCATAGTCGTCAAGCCCCCCTTCGAACCGAGACTCTCCTTCCCGCCATCTGCGCATGAGCCTCCCATCTTTCCAAAGGTTGCTCTTAATAAAATCGCAGGCTTTGAGCGCCGCCTCTTTGAAGACAGGCTTTTTAAGTGCGGACGCTGCTTTGATCAATGCGTCGATCATCAGGCCGTTCCAGGAGACGATAATCTTGTCATCCTTAAAAGGATGAGGGCGGAACTGCCGTCTCTTGATCAACTTGGGCCTGGCTTTTGCCAGGATCTCTTTCGCATCTTTCACATCAATATTGCGCAGCTCCGCAAATTCCTCGATAGGATGGCTGATGTGGAGCACGCTCCTGCCTTCGAAATTCCCTTCGCTTGTAATCCCATAATACTGGCAGAAGATCTCAGACTCCTCGTTGGACAGAACTTCCTTGACCTCATACTGGGTCCAGGTGTAATACATCCCTTCATGCCCCTCCGAGTCGGCATCCTCGGCAGAGTAAAATCCTCCCATGGGATGGGTCATCTCGCTCACGGCATAAGCGAGCGTCTCGTCGCAAGCTGTGCGGTAAGTCTCTTTCTGGGTGTATTTCCAGGCGTCTAGATAGGTGCGAGCCAAGATCGCATTGTCATACAGCATCTTTTCAAAGTGGGGGATGAACCAACGGTCGTCGACGGCATAGCGGGAAAACCCGCCCCCGAGCTGATCGTAGATCCCCCCGCGGAGCATCATATCAAGTGTCAGCTCGACGCAGTATAGAGCCCTGCTGTCCCCTTTAGCCCGAGCGAACTCGAGCATAAAAACCGACTGGTAGCCCATCGGGAATTTCGGCTCCCCTTTCAGTCCCCCATAGACAGGGTCGATGAGTTCATACATCATCTCCACTGCCATCGCGAGATTCTGCTGGGAAGGCATCGCATCCCCTGCCGACTTGGAAGACCGCTCGAAGATTTCAACAATCTTGTCGGCCTGCTCGACAAGCTGCTTGCGCTCGTCTCCCATCCACAGCTGCCTGATGTGCTGAACAAACTGACCCATTCCGATTAGCCCTCGGCGATTGGCCGGAGGAAGATAGGTCACAGCGAAGAACGGTTTGAGTTCTGGCGTCAGGATCAGGTTGAGAGGCCAACCTCCCGCAGAAGACATCAGCGCCTGGGCGAACTCCATATAGATACTGTCAACCTGGGGCAGTTCTTCCCTGTCGACCTTGATGTTGATGAAGGCGTCGTTCATCAATTTGGCGATCTCAGGGTTTTCGAACGACTCCTTTTCCATCACATGGCACCAATGACAGGTCGCGTACCCGATGGAAAGAAAAATCGGCTTGTCGAGCTTTTTTGCCAGTTCGAATGCCTCCTGCCCCCACGGATACCAATCGACTGGATTGTGCGCGTGCTGCAGGAGATAGGGGGATTTCTCGTTGATTAGCCGATTGGTGAACTGTGGAGTCGACATAGACCTGTTAAAATAAGTTTGGAATTAGAGGATGCCCAGAAACTTTGCCAGATACCACGCGGCAACCAGAACAAGCGCAGCTGCGCCCGCCCAGATCAGGTTAGGCAGCCACTTCACTCCGCCGCCCATACTTCCTCGGACCTCCAAAGTGCCGATCCCATAGTTAAACTCATGCTTCTCCGCCGGCATGCGAAAAGTCGCAGGGTTGTCTCGGATCATGCCGTCAAGGTCCAATCCTAAAAACTGGGCATACTGCTTCATGAACCCCAGGGCATAGACGCCCGAGATGTAATCATTGATTTGACCGTCTTCAATCGCTTCGAGATAGGCGGATCGGATCGAGGTCGAGTTCTCCACTTCTTTTAAAGAGAGGTTGAGATCTTTGCGCTTCGTCTTAAAAATCTCTCCAACGCGTTTCAATTCTTCGCTCATAGTCCTCCGGAAAAATGCTGGATGCAGAGCTATTATAGCTTAAACCCCATTATCGTGTACAAGTGCTCTGTCAGCTTTGTCATGGGTGTTTGGGCTCTGTCAAACATCCATGACAAAGCTGTCAGAACACTAGGGGAGATTAAGGAACCCTTGAGAACCAGTCCCAATCCTGCAAAATTTAACTCTAATCTTGTCTTTTTTCGAAATCAATGTAAAAATGCAAATCAACACACCCATCTATTGATTACAAAAGACTTCAATGGCATCTGAAAAAAGTTCTTGTTTTGTCGCAACGATCAGCATCGAGCTCGCCGACAAACTCCGCAGCGATTTGATCGAGCAGGGATTCCAGCTCACCACGCCCGCCTACACGATTTTTTCCGCCCAGAAAAAAGGAGTGTCCTGCACTCTGTATTCTTCCGGAAAGCTGACCGTCCAAGGCAAGGACATGGGAGACTTCATCACCTTCTATCTCGAGCCGGAGATCCTTCAGTCTGTTGCCTTCAGCTATCCGGAGACCCAGGTGAACATGACCTCTCATATCGGGATCGACGAATCGGGCAAAGGAGACTTTTTCGGTCCATTGTGCATCGCTGGCGTCCAGGCCGACGAAGCGAAGATCAAAGAACTTCTTTCTCTGGGCGTCAAAGACAGTAAAAAGATCACGGACACTATCGTCCGCACTTTGAGCGCCAAAATCAAAAAGGTCTGTCCCCACGCCATCGTCTTCATCTCTCCCAAGAAATATAACGAGCTCTACGCTAACTTTCAGAATCTCAACAAGCTCCTGGGCTGGGGCCACGCCACTGCGATCGCCGAACTTGTCGCTAAGACCGGCTGTACGGACGTCATCATCGACCAGTTCGCCAGCGAGCATGTGGTCCTCAACGCCCTCAAGCAAAAAAAAATCACCGTGTCTCTGACCCAGCGCCACCGCGCTGAAGCAGACCCTGTCGTCGCCGCAGCTTCCATTCTTGCAAGGGCCGCATTTTTGGAAGGACTCGAACAGCTCAGCAAACAGTATGAGATCGACATCCCCAAAGGGGCTTCCCCCCAGGTCGTCCGAACCGGAAAACTGCTGGTCGGCAAGTTCGGCCCCCAAATTCTGGAGCTGACAGCAAAACTCCACTTCAAAACCAAAGATGAGGTGCTAGGTCTCGGCAAAGAAAGTTCGTAACATGAGGCTTGATTTGGAAGCTCTCGCAGCTCAACGGTCGAAAAGGGGACCCTATTAACTTTATACTGCCCCCTTTTCGACCGTTGAACCCCGAGGCATTGACACAGCCGAAACATTAAGAACTTTAGTTAGGGAGCTCCAGGTGATCAAACGACTCACTCTGAATAATCTGGTTTTAGTCGACTCCTGCGAAATCGACTTTGGCACCTCTTTCAATGCCGTCACCGGCGAAACGGGTGCAGGAAAGACCGCGCTAATCGAGGCAATCGGTCTGGCTTTAGGAGAGCGCGCGGACAGCGGGCTGATCCGCAAAGGATGCGACAAGGCCCACGTCGAGGTGTCCTTCGACATCGACGCCTTGCCCTACATTCAAGAGATGCTCGAAGAGGCAGGCCTTTCCACAGGAAAAGACGAGGAACTTGTCATCCGCAGAGAGATCTCCAAAGAAGGAAAAAACCGCGCCTTCGTCAATTGCCGCATGGCCACGCTTCCCTTCTTGAATAAGATCGGCGCTTCATTGATCGACCTGATCGGCCAGCACGCCCATCAGACGCTTCGCACAAATGATTCACAGCGATCGATCGTCGACCTGTTCGGCAGCTTGGAAGACATTCTTAAAGATTTCCAATCTTCCTACGAAAAAGAGAAAGAGCGCCTCAAAAAACTTGAAGAGCTGCAGCAGCTTTCTTCTCACCGCGAGAGGGACGAAGACACCTGGCGCTTCCAGCTGGAAGAAATAGAATCCGTCGCCCTTAAAAAAGGAGAAGAGGAAGAGGCCTTCGAGAAATATCAAAAGCTTGCCCACTCCCGCGAGCTTGCCGAAAAGATCGACCTGGCGCTCAAAGGACTCTCCGAGAGCTCGCATGCCGTCATCCCTCAGGTTTCCCGGTACATCAAAGCGATCGATTCCCTTCTCACCTATGACAAAACTTTGAGCGACGCCTCCACGCTGCTGCATGAGTCCCACATCGCCCTATCGGAAGCCCTCCGCTCGCTGCAATCCTACTCCCAGAACATCGATTCCGATCCCCATGCTTTTCAGCATCTGGAAAACCGTCTCGGCGCCATCTCGCGCCTCAAGCGAAAATATGGCCAGTCGTTCGAGGAAATCGAAACCTACCGCCTTAAAATTCAGAGCGAATTGAAACGGCTTGAGAACATCTCCGAGGAACTAAAAGCAGCCGAACTCTCGTTAGAAATTGCAAGAGGCGAGACAAATGAAAAAGCAAAGCTGCTCACATCAAAACGCAAAGAGGCCGCGCTCAAGCTCCAGCAGACACTCACAACCCAGCTCCAGCACCTGAATATGAGCGGAGCGGAAGTGATCATTGAAATCGTAGAGAGTGCGCGCCACCATGGCGGCGATGACACGGTCCAATTCTGGCTGAAGGCCAATACTGGCGAGCATCCCGGCCTTGTCAAAGAGCACTCCAGCGGAGGAGAGCTCTCCCGCCTGCTTTTTGCCATCAAGATCGCACTGGCGGAAAAGAACAATACGCCGACTCTCATCTTCGATGAGATCGACGCCAACGTCGGCGGCAAGACAGCGACCATCATCGGGGAAAAGTTGCAGGAGCTCGGCAAATGCCGGCAGGTGATCTGCATCACCCATTTCCCTCAGGTCGCCTCCAAAGCAAACGAGCACTTCAATGTAGAGAAAATCGAGACAGACGGACGCACGCTAACCGAGATCAAACATTTAAACAAGAAACAGCGCGAACAGGAACTGCTCCGCATGATTGGGGGGGAAAAGCTCGATTTTAGCGTAAGATAGTTGCTAAAACTCCCATTTCGCATCTAGAAGTGAATGCGAATGAAAAACAATGATCCCATCTGAGCCAATATTAGGGACATGAGATGATGTTTGATCAACACTCGGGCGCAACTAAGAACCTAAAATCTAAAGTTATATAGATATAAAAGAGGTTATACCTTCTTCTGTCGTCTCTGGTTGTCATATTCAGTAAAAAGAGCTCTGGCTTCTTTAGGCGAGCAATTCACCAAATCTGTAACTCTCTGCGCATCCCATTCATAGAGAAGGACCAATTTGCCACCCTCTTGCTGTTTAAATTCATCAACAGTAAGTTTTGCATCCTTCAACTGTTCTGCTTTGACAAATTGCTGCTTACAAGTTGCGCGAACTTTTTCCGCCGTCTGCGTGGTCCACTGATCTAAAATATCAGTATCTTCTAGATTGTATTCATCGAGTAAAACAACACTAACCCCTTCCTGTGTCAGTCCTTCGGAAGGCAGTCCTAATGAAGTAAACTTCTTACCCTCAGTTGAGCTGTCGACGCAGAGGGCATTAAATCCCTGAGCGATTCCGAAAGGATGTTTGGACAGATAAGTATTGGCATTGTAAATATAGACTTGCGTGCCTTTCTTAATTTCAGAGGAATCAGGATTTGCTTTCGCAATATGACGCTTCAAGAGATTGAGAGGATTAACTAAAACACTTGAGTCGATGACCAAAGGGGTTTGTGAATTTTCAGCGAATAGCAGATCGAATTTCTCGGGACCTAAAATAGATAGAAGCGCTGCATACTGCGCAATTTGGCATGCCTCCCCGCAACCGATTAAGCTGATTCCCTCTTTTGCAGTCTTAATTGCTTCACTTGGACTGACTCCCTTTTTCAGAAGAAAAACATGTCTTAGATTCTTCGAAGCAGAATCGGTTATTGGACACTGGGAAACAGGCATCCTATCAAAGTGTTTATGTGAGAGATATCCTTCATAAAAACTATCCCGATCCTTAAACCATTTTAAGCGTGCAGGAGCTCCTGGGTCGGTAGACTGCTTCAACTGGATAGAGTACTCATGAGGGTAAAAAATACCCTTTGCCAGAGCGCTTTGTTTCTTTCTTGTTATATTTTCAGAAACTATCGACTGAATCGCAACCACTGTGGAATCAGCCAAGCGAGTTTCGATCTCGTTAACTTTCAAAGGAGTCATTTGGGAAGAGGAACCGGATCCATTTACTTTTAATGACATACTCACCCTACCATTGTTATTGAAAGAAATTATAATCAATCGCTATTTTCAATAAAACAAAATAATCCAAACTGAAATTTAATCATCACATGCATTTATAGATAAAAGATTATTAACAAACTAAATCACTTATAATTAATCACTTGCGACCCATTTCACCAAGCCACCAGCAATTTTTCCGAAAAAAATCAAATTGAATATATCACTATTAAACCTAAATTTACTTCGTATAATTTAAACTTTGATAAATTAATTTAACAAAAAAATAAACAAGAGATATACAATTTAATCACATTTAAAAATTAACAAGGAAATTAAACATGGCCGCTCCCCTATGCAATTCACTGACCAAGCAATCAGGTATCGACGTGAAATCCTTAGATCCAACAAAAAGGCCTCCTGCACTTCAATCCATTGTGAACAGCGCGTTCCAAAGTCGAGTAGGATTTACAAGGAGTTCTTGGGACGCATTTAACGGATACAAATTTTATGGGATGTGCTTAGTCGACGAGCAAAAACTGTTAAAAGAGATGATTTTAAAAGCTTATCCCAATCGCAAAAATTTTAATGTAATTGAGATTGGCGCAGGAGAATTTCAATGGGGAAAAGCAATGGCTGATTTCATTGAAAAAGATCCCGATCTGCCAAAAGACATCACAGTAAAAATCCTTAACCTTAGAGCAGAGTCAAATCCAGACAATCTCTATATCAAAACGGATCGATGCGAAATCTATAATTATGGGGCTTTCAAGTCTGAAGATCTTTTGAAAGAATTGTCTAAAAATGGACATCATTTGGAAGATGAAGTGGATTTAGTTGTCTCTAGGTGGTGTTTTAGGCATTTAGCTGACCCTGTTGGAACATTCGTCCAAACTGTTCAATTACTCCGCCCTGGGTCGGGAGTCTTTCTTGGCGATGGATTTATCTTCCTGTATGAAAATGAAAAATTAGGTGAGGCCGATCACAATGAACACTTAACCCGCCTAATGCTGGATTCCAAGTCCCCATTTTTAATGCTAAAACACGACGAATGCCGTTCATTAAATCAATTTGTATTGAAACGATTAAATCAAATTCCAGCCTGCGCTTTGCCAATGAGCTATGATAGAACTGAAACTGATGTTCAAAACCATCAGATTGGTTCTGAATGCGTCACAACATTTAAAAGATCCCCGCAAGCAACCGACAATCTTAAGATCCTCTCGCCTACAAATTATCGCACCTTATATGGAGATAAAGAACTTTTCAATGAATTGCAATCTATGAAGGTTCTTACTGTGCCGAATTTAGATTGGCGCCCAATTTTGAGAAAGGAAAACCTTCATGACGATGATCTCCGTAAAGCCGCCATTTCAGGTGACTTGGAACGTGCCCGGGAATGCTTGTTTTATGACATTTCTCCCTATCAAAAAGATGAGCTCGGTTGCACCCCGTTTCATTTGTCTATAAAGAATGGACATCCAGAGGTAAGCGAACTTTTCCTTAGCACCCCAAGTATATTAACTTTTACTGACATAGATGGAAAAAGTCCACTTCATTATGCCGCTATGTTTGATATGGAAGGGACCATTGTTAATAAAATCGCTCAGAAAAAAGTTAGATTGAATGCAAAAGATCATTCTATGAAAACAGCGGTTGATTTAGCGATAGAAGCTAAAAACCTTAAAGCGATTGTAGCCTTATTTGAATCTAGTGCAAATTTCACTCGAGAAAATTGGGAATCCCTGAAAGACGACTCATTTGCTTGCATTCACGAAACTTTAGGGATTATAAACAAAGAATCTGAAACTCACTCCCTTAAACAAGTGATGAATTTGATCAAAGAAGGAAATCTCGTCGTCCTCTATCAGTATGGAGGTGATGCGATTATGTACAATTCCGAATCAAAACAACCGACTCAAAAGCTAATTTATATTCATATTAATCCACAATCCGGTCCCCTTTTAAATGAAGACGAATGGCTCTTCTATATTAGACAAGCAGGCCACAGCCACGTTCCCTTTGACAAGGAGAAGATCAAACAGAAACAGTTTACAGAAGTTCTTAAGTACAATGGCTAATAGAGGATGATGAAAAGAAGGGGGCCTCTCGGCGCAAGCTGGATAGGCCGTCTGCCTAGAGCCGCATGCCAAAATGCTTATTTATTCCCAGTCACATAGTACACGTGGAACTCTTCATGGAAGCCGTCAGGTCGGCTCTGCTCTTCAAGTTCGACAGATAGCTCTTGCTTCAGCGTTTGGCGCTGCTCTTCGGTCAGTTTTTCCAATGTACTGCGCGAAGCCCGCAATGAGAGGCACTCCCACCAGTGATCGAAGTTGGCATAGGTATGATCGAGCCAATCGGGAACAATCTCCAGGGAAGAAAAACCGGAAATGTGGAAAAGCTCTCTCAATTCTTCTTCGTCCGGCATCGGATGGGGATAGACCCTGGGATCGACGCCCAGCGAAATGATCTTATTTTTCAAAAGACGCCGCGGCACGTCTATCTCTCCCCAAGTGGAAATGGCGAGCTTTCCCCCAGGCTTTAACACGCGCTTGAACTCCGACATCGCCTGCTTCCTATCTTCGAAAAAGAAAAGGGCAAACCCACAGTAAACGATATCGAAAGTGCCATCCTCAAAATCCAGGGCTTCTGCATCCATGCAATAAAGGACGGCGTTCTCCTCTCTGATTTCCTTGCGGGTCTCTTCGATCATTGCCGAACTGATGTCGATGCCGACTGCTTTACCTTCTTTTCCCACGCATTTCAGCGCGTGCTTTAAAATCGCCCCCCTTCCTGTCGCTGCATCGAGAATACATGCACCTGGGAATCCTTTAGCGCGTTCATGCAGACGCTTAGCAAAAATGTCAAAATAATGGGTTCCGAATCCGCCGTAATCAGCGGCGCTGCGATTAAAAACGTCTGTGATGTGCGCTTTATAGTTCATCTACTCAAAACAGTTTGGCTGCTCATCAGCAGCGCGATTTAATGATCGCAAACGACCCAAAACCAAATTTTCGATACGGTTTAGGCATAGGATTGGAATTTAACATCGATACCCTTTTTTTAAAATCTTCGAGTCTACATAATGCATGGAATATTTAGGTTTGATAGGAGCGCCTTGTGAGACTGATCTACTTAGCCCCGCTGTTTTTATTAACGACATCCTATGAATTGATCACCGATTACAGTTTCGTCAATAAAAAGCACCCTGTCCACTTCGATGGCGAGTTTCGCGACGTTGGCAAGGCCAAGTTCTACACCCACCCTGTCAAAGGCTCCCATGCGGAGTACCAGGACGCCCACGCTTTCCTGTACTACTCCCATTACCTCACACCGGACAATTCGCTCAGTTGGAAAGTCGGCTACTCCTTCCTCGACTTCAACTGGCTCCAGAACCCTCGCTTCAAAGAGAGCGACTACCATTTTGCAAGCGCATCGCTCGGATGGGTCTCCACATCCGTCACTGACTGGCGCTGGATTTTGGCCACAGGCGTCTCGGTCGACGCGCAAACCTTCGATTTCGGTCAATCGGGCGTCTATTACGGCTTGATGTGGGGACGCTATGCTTTTTCCCAGACCATTGGCATGCATTTAGGCTGGGCAGGTTATGTTGGCGTGGAGAATGGATACCTTCTTCCCATCGTCGGGATCGACTGGAGAGCAGGGAAACGCTGGCAGTTCAACGCGATCTTTCCAGTCAACGTCTCGATTGAGTACCTCTTCAACAAATACTGGTCATCGGCGCTTGAGATCGCGACCTTTGGACGTCCATACCGTTTTCCGATGCGCATCCATGGAGGGATCGATCGGTACCGCAACGGAATCTTCGAGGTCTACTCCAAGGGGTTGGAACTCGACATGAAATTTAAGACGGGTGGAGGTTTCCTCGCCTCATTTGGCGGCGGCTGGAACTTCGGCGGCTGGATCCTGATCAAAGACCATGACAACCATCATGGCAAATACTACAAATACGAGGGAGCTCCCTATGTCCAGGCAAAACTCGCCTTCTCTTTCTAACAAACTCGCGATTTATTTAGCGGGAAGCATCAAGAAAGGACATGAACCACCCTCAGAGCTCTTCTGGACAGACGAAGAGACCTCCGTGCTCAAAGACGCTCTCAAAGAGTATGAGCTTGCGTTTTTGAACCCGGCTCTTCGATGCGACGACCTTTCTGTCCAGGCCTCCGTCTTCGGCAGGGACTTGCTGATGGTCTACTCCAGCGACTTCGTCCTCGTCGATGTCAGACAGCGCCGAGGGATCGGCGTCGGGTCGGAAATGATGTGGGCCAAGGTCAATAGAGTCCCAGTGATCGCCTATGCCCCCATGGACTCCCATTACCGGATGTCCAGAGCCTCGGTCTTGGGCGTCGAAGTGAAAGACTGGGTCCATCCCTTTGTCGAGTCCCTAAGCGACTATATCGCTGGCAGCCTCACCGATGCCGCAGCCTGGATACAGGCGTATGTCACTGGAAAAGCAACCAAGATCAAAGGGCCCGAGCACATGCAGGAAGCCATGGCCCTCTACAAGACAACGCAATACGCATGCGACATTCCAATGCAGGAACTCGTCGAGAACTCTGAGGCATTAAAGCACCGCGTCTTGCGGGCAACGGGTGTGAAGATATAAACTTCTGAAAGGGACAGCCCAGAAACCGGGCTGCCCCAGGTCCAACTATTGGGAGAGTTGGAAAGATTCTACGAACTTATTGTAGTGCCCTTCATCGTAGTTCTGCACTTCGCATTCCATCGCCATCAGGTACAGGCTGTTCTTCACCATCAAAGCGCGCCCTTTGAAGTAGACGCTGCCTGTGCGAATGAAGAAATCGAGGGCTTCATGGCCACCGACAAGCGAGAGGTCGGCGAAAATGAGCTGATTGTTGGGATTATGGGTCAAGATCCCATTCAAAAACCCTTCGAGGCTCATCCGTGCATAGCTTTCATCGACGAAGTCGGGATATTGCGCAATCAGCAGAAGGAAGACAGTCTTCTGGTCGATGGCTGAAATGTAGGCGTCGTATTTCAGATCGAATCCCTCTTCAGGCAATCGCAATTTTTCTGAAAGATGGTCTGGATATTTTGGGAATTGCATCGTGCAATTTCCGACAACAGAGTGGAACTCCTGCCATAGGGCATCGTTCTTCTGAATTGGCTTAGCGGTTTTCTCAACTGTTTTCTCGCTGCCTGCGACAAGCGGGCTGAACGACATCAATAACCCTGCTGCTGACGTGATCGCGATCCCTTTGATTGCATCGTACATATTCTTACTCATATCCATCTCTCCCATTTATTAATTATTTACAGCGCCTGTTCCCCATATCGCCCAACCCGCCAGCCAGATGATCGCTACGATCAAGACAAACGGAATGAGGACATTGAGAAGGGCCCTCCATACTGAAAAACCATGCACCTCTGCCAATCCATTCAGCAGAATGATAAATCCCCAAATCGAAACGATCGATTCAATCAGCATGACCAGGAAAAGGATCCCGGCCTGATAGCCGATAAATTGCGTTTCGGAAAAGTCTTTGTTGAACACCTGTGCGCCAAATACACCCAAAAGGACAATCCACATCAATACGGTGACGAAATTGGGGACATTCGACCATGCGACAGCGGCGCGGACCGATTGGAAGTTCCCTTTACCGCCGATCCAGCGGCCAGTGAACTGCAGCAGCCAGGCAGAAATTGAAATCCCGATCATCCCTAAGAAAGTGCAAACCACAAGCGAGCCGATCAGGACAGCCCAAACCGGAATCACGGAAGCCAGGGCAATACTCTGAGCGAGATTGAAAGCAAGCGGCAGGCCATAAATTGCCGACAGGATCAGAAAGCCATATTTGGAATCCGTATTGACAATGGAACGGATTGTTTTTTTCGGCTCCGTCCAGATTCTAAGCCAGGGATTCCCTTCTACACTTTTCGCCATTAGATCCTCCTATCGCGCTATTAACATTATTTATCGACCCATGTTCTAATAATAAAAGCAAATAATTAACTGTTCAACAAAATAATAAAAAATAAACAAAACGCGCTAAAATATAATTACTTCGAAAATGAAAATAAAAAAAAGAGCGCCCGACTCATTTCTGAATCGGGCGCCCTTTGAGAAAAAGAGAAGAAAAATTAAGTGACAGGATCCCTATCAACTTGAGTATATCGATCCCCAAAGAACCCATCCATCGACTGAAACTTATGATTAGGATAGGTTGAGGGAAGTTAGTTGTTCACACCTTCATCGTCATTAGTGTCTTCATCATCCATGATAATGACGTCCTCGTCTACTTCGCCAGTACCGCTCCAATCATCGCCATCGCTATTGTCATCGACATTGCCGTCTTCGGAAGCAGCGTCGCTCTGGGAAGCGGGGCTCGGGGAGACGTTCCCGGTCAAAAGGCGCTGCTCGCTATGAAGTGAGGCTGTAAGCGCTAAAACACAAATTGTAAGAATTTGAAACATAATGATCCTTGTAAGGGTTGGTAGCAGGATCATCTCACATAAGTCTTTAAGAAACAATAGAAAACGACCCCTCCTTCTGGCGAAGCTAATTTAGTATATTTAAAATAAACAATTGAAATTAATTACCTTTTTAAACAAATATAGAATTAAGAAGGATAAAAACAGTCATCTAAATATATATATTTGGTTGTATGGAGGAATTATGGCGCCGCGATTGAGACGAATGAAGACCTATCATCCGAGACGAAGGGCAAAAAGACTGGATTTGAACAAACAGTCACTCCACGACCTCAAACACAAGATCAGCTCAGATGTAGGAAGCCTGATCGTCCTGATCGAAGAAGGAAACACTTCTCAGATCACCCAGGCCCAGCAGAAAGCTAAAACTGACTTCCTCAAGCATGCTTCAGAAATGCAAAAAATCGCCCAGAAGATGGGAGACCGATTTACCCGCGCCGTCAGAGATTATCTCGATAGCGTCGATATGATCGTCCATTCCAACGCAACCTGGCTGGACCAGGCAAAAATCCGCCATTGCTATACGATGACTGAAAAGCTTGAAAAAGAACTCGGCGCAGCATAAGAGCGGATTCACATCACGTAATCCAGCGCTGTCTTCAGATCGGGATAGCGGAACGCATACCCTGTTTTCAGAAGCTTTTCAGGCTTGACATTCTGGCTGGAGAGGATCAGCTCTTTGGCCATTTCCCCCAAACCCATTTTTAGTAGAAAAGAGGGGGCGTGGCAAAATGCCGGCCGGCCGACTTTTTTGGCGAGGATGCGTGCAAATTCCTCCTGTGCGACGGGCTGAGGCGCCACGCAGTTGACAGGCCCGCTAATGCTTTCGTTCATCAGGCAATGATATAGAGCTCCCAACAGGTCGTCGATGCCGATCCAGCTGACCATTTGTCTGCCCGATCCCATCCTCCCTCCTAGTCCTAACCTATAGACCCTCAGCATCTTGCGCAGCATTCCACCTTTGGCGCCCAGCACTGCTCCAAAGCGGGAATGGACAACGCGCGTTCCCCTGTTCTCAATCGCCTCGGAAGCTTTTTCCCACTTTTCGCACAGGTCCGCGAGAAATCCTGTGCCTTGGGAGCTCTCTTCCGTCAGTTCATTTTGTCCCCTGTCTCCATAAAATCCAATCGCCGAGGCGCAGATGAACGTCCTGGGGGGGCGATATAGCCTGCACAGGATCTGAGAGAGAAGCCATGTATCCCGGCAACGGCTTAAAAAAAGTTGCTCTTTGCTCTTCCTTGTCCATCTGCCGCTTGCAATCGACGCGCCTGCGAGATGGATCACTGCATCGAACCCTTCGAAATCCTCTTTGTTCACTTCTCCATGGACAGGATCCCAGAAAATCGCATCATCGGCGACCTGCTCACGCTTGCGCACTAATCGGACGACCTCGTGGCCGGCGGTACTCAGGAATGCCCTGAGCGCAGACCCAACGAAGCCGGACGCTCCGCTCAGCAAGATTCTCAAAGGCTGCCTTGGATAGCGGTCGATCGTCTTCAGATCCTCGCGCAGCAGCGCATGGCGCCAGGAGAAAAAACGGAGAAACTCTTTTTCGATGATGCGGCTTAAGAAAGGGATTGGGAAAGAATAGATGATCTCATCGCTCAATTTGCAGGAAAGAAGGTCACTCGGAAGGAACTTGTGGCGATGCAAATAATGCCGGAAGGGTCCTTCGAGCTGCACATCGCTGAACTCCTGTTCGGAAACAAAGCGGCGGTGTTCGAGGATCCACTTGACTGAGAAAGGCCCCCATTTCACTTTCAGACCGACTCTCTTTCCCTCCTGGTCCGGTGTAGACGGAGGAAAAAGAAAGGAAACTTTCATCCATGGAGGCACAAGCCGCTCCAGCGCGCCTTTGCGCAAGTGCCAGTCGAACGCCTCTTGAATGGAAACGGGCAGGTCCGACTGAAATTTAAACAGTCTGTCGCTCATTTCTTATGCCTTTTGATAAACTTCGTGTATACCGCGAGAGCCTCTTTGCGCGCAACATCGTGATCGACAACAGGGCGAGGATAGGTTTCTCCTAATGTCACTCCTGCGGCCATTAAGACCTCTAAGGGGGCAAGATGAGGCCTATGGATCCATTTCGCAGGAACCTTTTTAAGTTCAGGGACAAATGTGCGGACATAGGTTCCTTCAGCATCAAACCGCTCTCCCTGGGTCACCGGGTTGAATATCCTGAAGTAGGGCGCCGCGTCTGCGCCGCAGCCGCCGACCCACTGCCAGCCCAGCGTGTTATTCGCCAAGTCCGCATCGACAAGCGTATCCCAGAACCATTTTGCCCCTTCCTGCCAGGGAATCATTAGATCTTTAACGAGATAGGACCCGACAATCATTCTCACCCGGTTGTGCATCCACCCTGTCTGCCAGAGCTGGCGCATCCCTGCGTCGACAATCGGAACTCCAGTCTTCCCCTCTTGCCATAGACGCAGCAGAGAGGCGCTGCGTTTCCAGGGAAAATCCTGAAACTCTTCACGCAAAGGATGTAGAGGCGTCTTAGGAAAAAAATAGAGCAGATGGCGGGCAAATTCCCTCCAGCCCACCTCGCGCAGGAAAGGAGCCGATTTTTTGGATTTGGAAAGCTCCTCGAAGACCTGACGCGGCGTGATCTCGCCGAAATGCAGATGGGGAGATAGACGGGAGGTGAAATCTTCGGAGGGAAAATCCCTCCCCTTTTCATATTCGGAGAGGATCGACTCCTCAAATTTCCGAAGGCGCTTCCACGCCCCCTTCTCGCCAGGCTCCCAGGAGGAATAAAATGCACTGTCCCATTGGATTTCCGGAAGCAACTTCAGATCGGCAATCTTCAGCCCTCCCTTTGGAAAGGGCGCAGCCTTTAGACTGGAGCGGAGGGCTCCCTCAGGAGCGCAGACGTCCAGCTTCAGGGCGCATTTCCAGAAGGGGGTGAATACAGTATAGGGCTTTCCCTGACCGTTCATGACATCCCCTGGCTCATAGAGCAAGTCTCCGGGAAAGCTCTCTACCTCGCAAGAACAGGAAGCCGCCATCCTGTCGACCTTCTTCTCCACATCACGGGCTTTAGGTTCGTAGAGTCGGTTGTACAGCAGATGGGAGGAATGCGTTTGAGAGATCAGCTTTTTTAAAGTGGGTTCAGGCTCCCCTTTCAGGATTAATAGAGGAACGCCATGTCCTTTCAGCTCCTTTTCAAAATGTAGCAAGGAATGGTGCAGCCACCAGCGGCTGGCGGAGCCAAGATCCCAAGGCCCTTCCAGATCGGGAGAAAAAATAAAGACGGCAAGCACAGGACCGCCCAGCGATCTTGCTTTTAGCAACGCGAGGTTGTCCCTAATCCGGAAGTCGCGCCGTACCCAGTATAATGTGGCCATAATCATAAAAAAAGGAGCGTAAGAGGGAACCCTTACGCTCGATTAAGAATAGCAGGGCAAAAGACGATTAACGGCCTTTTCCTGTTTTGCATTTCTCTGTATCGCAGCACATGTGTTTGCAGCGAGGGATCATGCGCAATGTCCAGAGTCCTGACAGACCGACGATAGCATAGATGAATCTGCTCATCCAAGTTGTGTTGCCGTGGAAAAGCCACGCCACTAAATCAAATTGGAAAAAACCCCAGAGCCCCCAATTGAGCGCCCCAATAATGACGAGAATAAACGCGATAACATTCAAGCACTTCATTTCAATCCTCCTGGATGAAAATAGAACGCCTGGGAGGACCCCCTCCGAGGCTGGTTATACCTAACTGCCCATCTTAAAAAAACAAATCGCATTTGTCATTATTTTTTTTGATCCAGAGGTTTAAGGGGAACGCCCAGCCTATCAAGATAGGAGCGGAAAATTGCCTTTCTTCTCTGATCGGAATCGGATAAAGCCGCAATATGGGCAGAGAGATAGGGGTCTTCGCGATTTAAAAGTCGAGGGATGTATTCGATATGAACGCCGCTCAAGATGGCGAGTCCTTTGCCCATCTCGATTTCCAGGACCGCCGACGGGGTCCCTGGCAAATCGAGATACTGGCCGATCGTCTTGACCCAAGGGAAATGCTCCTCTGTATCAAAAAGACACCCCCCATTGAAATAGACGGGACACTCTCCTAACGCGGATGAGATCCTCGCAGCTTCGACTCCCCTTGCATTTTCATACGAATATTTATTCGGGCCGTAGGCTGGCCCCCTGGCAACCCCGGGAAAGAATTTCAGTGAGCGGGGGCCGCAGACCTCAAGGGACTCCCCCTTCTCGAATTCGATCTCCGAGCAGGCAAAATAGGCGCCCGCGCAAATCCCCAGATAGCGTCCTCCATTCTGGACATAGCTGCGGATTTTATCTGTCCCGGTTCCATCCAGCGAGGCGTGATAGAAAATATCCCTTCCACCGGGAATAATCAGCAGCGCGGCGCTTTCTTCCCAGGACTCTTCGATAAGCTCTTTGGCATCCATTCTGGAAATAGAGCAGCGCAGCGGATCGATCTCCTGCTGAAGACTGCGGTGAAGGTGCTTGAGCGAACCGCCGTCCACCCCCTCGTCGGAATAAATCAAAACCTTAAGCATATTTTCCCTTTACAGGCGATCACGAGAAGAATATATTATTATATCTCTTACTATTTGGGTAGTTCTCATGGCAGAATTCGACGAAAATGAACTGAACAAACTGACAAAACTTTGCCGCATCGAGTGTACGGAAGATGAAAAAAAAGCTTTACACTCCCAGATCGCCGGCGTCCTCGACTACATCAAACAGCTTGATGAGGTGGATACCGAAGGAGTGGAACCCTGCTACCGTGTCCTCGAAACGCTGACCAATGTGATGCGGGAAGATGAAGTCGGAGAACTGCTCTCCAGAGAACAGTTCCTCGCCAATGCCCCTGCCCATGTCGGCGGCATGATCCGCGTCCCGCCCGTCATCAAATTCACTAACCAATAATAAATTTTCGGTAACGATGTACCGCTTATCAGCCCATGCCTTGCGCGACCTTTTCTGCAAAGGGGAAGTCTCTGCCGAGACGATTGCAGAGTCCACTCTGAAACGGATTGCCCACCACGACAGCAAAGTCGGGGCATTTCTCAGTCTGCTCTCCGAAAGGATGATGAACAGGGCCAAAGAACTCGACCAGAAAAGAAAGGCCGGCAAGCCCCTTGGAAAACTTGCGGGTGTCCCAATTGCTATTAAGGACAACATCCACATCCAGGGCGAGATGACCACCTGCGCGTCCAAATTTCTCGAGAACTACCGCGCCCCCTTCGACTCTACCGTCGTGAAGCTCCTGGAACAGGAAGACGCGCTGCTCGTCGGCAAGACCAACCTCGATGAATTCGCCATGGGCTCTTCGACAGAGAATTCAGCTTACCATCTGACGAAGAATCCATGGGACCTCAAGTGTTCCCCAGGTGGATCTTCCGGCGGATCAGCCGCTGCCGTCGCAGCCCGATTTTGCCCTATTTCTCTTGGAAGCGACACCGGCGGATCGATCCGTCAGCCTGCTGCCTTCTGTGGAATCGTAGGATTCAAACCGACCTACGGCAGAGTCTCCCGGTACGGGCTTGTAGCCTTCGCCTCCTCTCTGGATCAGATCGGCCCTTTCACACACAACGTCACAGACACTTCGCTTGTCATGGAAGTGATGGGGCGCCACTGCCCGAACGACTCGACGAGCATGGACTTGAAACCGGAAGATTACATTAAAAAAATGCATGGAGAGATCAAAGGTTCGACGATCGGAGTTCCATGGCATTTCCTCGAGCAGCTGCAGAACAGCTCTAAAGAACAGTTCATGCAGGCGATCGAGGTCTACAAAAGCCTCGGCGCACAGATTGTCGACATCAACCTCGACCTGCAGAAATACTCGATTGCAGTCTATTACATCCTCGCCACAGCCGAAGCCTCTACCAACCTGGCCCGTTTCGACGGGGTCAGGTATGGCAAACGGTCCCACAGAGCGGCGACGCTTGAGGAAGTTTATGACTTCTCCAAACAGGAAGGATTCGGCCGGGAAGTCAAGAAACGGATTCTCCTAGGCACCTACGTCCTCTCCTCTGGATTCCAGGACGCGTTCTACAAAAAAGCGCAGAAAGTGCGGACGCTGATGATAGACCAGTTCAAAGAGGCGTACAAAAAATGCGAGATCATCGCCATGCCTACCTCTCCCATGACGACCTTTCCCATCGGAGAGATTAAAGATCCCTTGCAAATGTACCTGCAGGACATCTTTACGATTGCGGCCAACCTCGCAGGCCTGCCGGCAATCAGCATCCCCTGCGGTTTCCATGCGGGATTGCCGCTCGGACTGCAGCTGCTTGCCCCCCAAATGCAGGACTCAAAAGTATTCCAGTTCGCCCACGCCTTTGAAAAGGCGACCGGCTTTACCCAAAAAATCCCCCCGCTGTTTGATGACGAGGTAAAATAATATGACTGATATCGCTTATGAAAATTGGGAACCGGTCATCGGCCTCGAGATCCACGTCCAGCTCAATACAAAATCGAAAATCTTCAGCTCTGCCCCGAACCGCTTCGGCGACGAGCCGAATACCAACATTGGCGTCGTCGACACAGGCCAGCCCGGATCCCTCCCTGTCCTTAATAAGGAGGCAGTCCGCAAGGCCGTCCAGTTCGGATGCGCCGTCCAGGGCAACGTCGCTCTGTATTCCAAATTCGACCGCAAGTCCTACTTTTATCCGGACAGTCCCCGGAACTTCCAGATCACCCAGTTCGATCAGCCGATCGTCGTTGGCGGCAGCGTCGTCGCTGAGGTCGGAGGGGAAAGCAAACATTTCGCCATCCACCACGCCCATCTTGAAGATGATGCCGGCATGCTCAAACACTTCAGCACCTTCGCTGGCGTCGACTACAACCGCGCCGGCGTTCCCCTGATCGAGATCGTCTCCGAGCCGTGCATGCATTCGCCTAAAGATGCCGCAGCCTATGCAATGGCTGTTAAAGCGATCATGCAATACCTCGACGCCTCTGATTGCAACATGGAAGAGGGATCACTGCGGATCGACGTCAACATCTCCGTGCGCCCAAAAGGGGAAAAGAAGCTGCGCAAAAAGATCGAGATCAAGAACCTCAACTCGTTCAACTACATGGAAATGGCGATCGAGTCGGAGATCCGACGCCAGATCCGCCTCTATTCCTCCAGGCCCCATGAGGACCCTGCCAACGTTTTAGGATCCGGAACCTACCGGTTCGACGTCGATAAGAAAGAGACGATTCTCATGCGCCAGAAAGAGGAAGCGGAAGACTACCGCTATTTTCCCGAGCCAGATCTTCCCCCGATCGTCCTGACCAAAGAGTACATCGACGCGGTGCGCGCCTCCCTGCCTGAACTTCCACACCAGCGCTTCAAGCGCTATGTCTCCGAGCTCCTCCTCCCCATCGGATCTGCCACCATCCTCATCAACGAAAAGAGATTCGCCGATTATTTCGAGGAGGCCCTCAAAGTCTGCAACAGCCCCAAAAACGTCTGCAACTGGATCACAGTCGAGTTCACGGGCCGCTTCAAGGACACCGGCAAGAACCTGATCGATTCCGGCATCCAGGCCTCCCATATCGGGAAACTGGTGCAGATGATCGAGAAGGGAACGATCACCGGAAAGATCGCCAAAAGCGTCGCCGACGACATGTTTGCCGCCCCCGGCAAGGATCCTGAGCAGATTGTAAAAGAAAATCCCGACTACCAGCCGATGCAGGACACCTCCAGCATCGAGCCTCTTGTCGACGAAGTGTTAACCGCTAACCCTCAGTCTGTTGCAGATTTCAAAGCGGGCAAAGGGCGGGCTTTTGACTTCCTCGTCGGACAGGTCATGAAGCTCTGCAAAGGGAAAGCATCGCCTGCCGTCGTCAATGAACTTTTGACCAAAAAACTGAAGTAGTTATACTGCGCCTAAGATAGTAATTAATTTTTTAATTACCACCCCGAGGGTGCTGAAGCAATTCTGAGGGATGCCACACAAGGCGCCGACGATGAAGATGACGAGGTCTTTTGACGAAGCAATGGGCGAGAGTCCATTGCTGAGAAAAAGAGCGCGTCAGGTTCGAGCCGTCGCAAGTGTGGCGCTCTCATGGAGTTTTGCAGCCCTCTCGGATACCAGGGCGCATTAATGCTTCGAAAATTTGCACTTCCTGCTTCTACTCTCATTTTACTCACGTGCGGAGGGTGCTATACAAACCGGGCTGTCATCGACCCCTGGAGCTATGCCCCATCCTCCCCGTCCAGCAACTGGATTCCGCCAAAGAACGTCAAACCGATGGCGCTCTCCGACGAGCCGCCTGATCTGCCCGGACAGGAAGATCCCTATAGCTTAGGCGAGCTCATCGACATCGCCCTGCGCAACAACCAGCAGACGAGGATCACTTGGGCGCAAGCCAGGTCGGCCGCCGCCAATTACGGCCAAACGCAGAGCCAATTCTTTCCCGAGTTCACAGGTAATTTCACTTACCAGCGGGGACGCCAGCCAAGCTTTACCTCTACCGGCACTACTCCTGCAGGCTCAGGAAGCGGCGTCAATAATCCCAGCGCATCCAGCACCTTGGGTCCGACAACTGTCGTCGACAACTATTATAGTTTTTGGAGCCCGGAGCTCACCATCTCCTATTTGCTTTATGACTTTGGAACGCTGCGCGCGACATCTGAAGCGGCTCGCCAGGCCCTTTATAACGCCGACTGGACGCACAACGACGCCATCTTGTCGCTGCTCCAGACGATCATGAACGACTTCTATAACTATCTGTATCAAAAACAGCTTCTGACCGCCGACGTCGCCAACGTCGAGACGGCACGGCTGACCCTTGAAGCAGCGCAAGTCGGATTCGATACGGGTGTGCGCGACATCTCCGACGTCCTGCAATCGACAACGCAGCTCTTGCAGAACCAGACGACCTGGGCCTCGCAACAGCAGAATGTCGAAACAGCCTATACGACAATGCTCAATGACATGGGCCTGCCGGCGAACATCACCCTGAAAACGCAGGATCTGCCCACTACGCTGCCCACAAACGATATCGTTCCGCCAGTCGAGACTCTCATTTCCATCGCTCTGCAAAATCGGCCTGACCTTCTCGCCGCCGAGGCCAACCTGAAATCCAAACAGCAGAGCCTGCTTGCCGCCAAGCGCCAGTTCCTTCCTCAGTTCAATTACAATTTCGATCTGGCCAAAAACTACTATAACGGCGGTCTGCACGACCAGTACAATTTCACGAGCACATTTACCGTCTCCATGCCCCTTTTCCAGGGTTTCTTCTACCGCAACGCCATCAAGATCGCCGAGGCCAATAAAGAGGCCGCCGAAGACCAGGTGAAGCAGTCAGAACTCTCGATGATCCAGCAGATCACATCCTATCATTATAATGTCAAAGTCGCTTACGAAACACTCCAGTTCGCGACAGCGTTTCTGGCGGCTGCCGAAGAGCAATACGTCGTCGCCCTTGCCCAATATAAGCAGGGAACAAACACCATCCTCAACGTGGTCTCTGCCCAGAGTTCGCTTGCCGACGCGAGGGCCTCTCAGGCAAACGCCATCCAGCAATGGTTCACATCGCTTGCCAACCTCGCCTACGCAACCGGCATTCTCTCTCCCAATTACCTAATGCCATTTGGCAACGAAGAAGAAGTCCATATCGCGGATTTTAACCCGCATCCGCAGAACCAGCAAATCAACCTAACTCACGAGGCTGCTGAAAATGAAGAAACGCGATAAATACGCAGTAACTCTTACCATGCTGTCATTGGCATGGCTCGCAGGATGCGAAAAAGCCAAGCCGACGGCTCCCGCTCCCCACCTTGTCTCGGTGACAAAGCCGATGGTGTGCGATGTCCCTTATTATGTCGATTATATTGGCCACCTTGTCGCCAAGACCCAAGTCACCGTCATGTCGCAGGTCTCGGGCAATATCATCGCCCAATACTTTGAAGAAGGACAGGAAGTCAAGCGAGGGGACCTTCTCCTCGTGATCGATCCACGCCCTTATGAAGCGGCGCTTGCCAAAGCCGAGGCGACCCTCGCCCAGACCTACGCCACGCTTCATTATGATAAGGAGACGACATACCGCTATGGCCCTCTCGTTCAGCAGGAATTCATCTCTCAGCTCAATTACGACCAGTACGTCACCAACGTCCTAGTCGACGAAGCCGTCGTTGGGCAGAATAAAGCCGATTTAGAGACTGCCAAAATCAATTTAGGCTATTGTTACATTGAAGCGCCAATGGACTGCGTCACTGGCAAGCTGCAGGTCAAGACGGGAAACTACGTCGACGCCATGGCCAGCACCGAACTCGTCCTTCTCAACCAGATCAAGCCGATGCTGGTCGACTTCTACGTCCCTGAGACCGACCTCTTCACGATTCAGCAAAAACAGCGGGAAGGCAAACTCAAACTCATCGTCTACCCAGATCCGGCCCATAAGCACGCCTTTACCGGCGATCTGACGCTGATCGACAATCAGGTCAATACAGGGACAGGCGCTATCCTTCTTGAAGGAACCCTTCCCAATGAAGACAAAATCCTGTGGCCCGGACATTTCGTCGACGTGCGCCTGATCCTCGATGAAAAAAGCGGAGCCCTGCTGCTTCCCAACGACGCCATCATGATCGGACAGAAAGGGCACTATGTCTTTGTCGTCAAATCTGATTCGACGATCGAAGCGCGCAATGTAAAGGTCGGCCAGAGATATGGCGATTCTTTGATCTCCATTGAATCCGGAATCACTGCAGACGAAGTGATCGTGACAGAAGGACAGCTCGACCTTTATCCCGGCATGAAAGTCCAGATCCAGACAAGCGAAGAATCCAATGCAAAAAATGAGTCATAATCAGGAGAGCCGATGAACCTTTCGGAGATCTTTATCCGCAGACCGGTAATGACCATCCTCGTCATGCTGACAGTGGCCTTTTTCGGCGTGCTTTCCTATATTGCCCTGCCTGTCAGCGACATGCCCGACGTCGATTACCCGACGATCACCGTCAGCGTCGACTGGCCGGGCGCCGATCCGGTGACGGTCGCCAACAACGTCGTCGTTCCGCTGGAGCAGCAATTCACGACGATCGAAGGCCTGCAGCTGATCTCTTCCACTAGCTACACCGGCAGCGCCAGCATCGTTTTGCAGTTCCAACTCGACAGGAACATCGACCTTGCCGCGCCTGACGTGCTTGCCGCCATCAACACCGCCACCCCTCAGCTGCCTAAAGACCTCCCGTACGCGCCGACGTACACCAAGACAAACCCCACCGCCTCCCCCATCCTATTTATCTGCGTGACCTCGCCGACAGCAACAAAAGGCGATCTCTACAACTATGGATTCTCGATTCTAGCGCAGAGATTGAGCATTGTCGAAGGCGTCTCCCAGGTCCAGACCTACGGCTCGCCGTATGCCGTGCGACTCCGCATCGACCCTCAAAAACTGGCCGCTAAAAATATCGGGATCGACGATGTCGGCGCTGCGATCCAGCAGGCAAACGTCTACCTCCCCGTTGGAACACTCTTTGGGGAAAAAAGAGAATATACGATCGACGTCAACGGACAGCTGATCCCTGCAGCCCTTTACGATCCCATCATCATCAAAAACGACAATGGTTCGATCACACGTTTTCGCGATGTGGGACACGCCATCGACAGCATCCAGAATGATAAAATTTTCGCCAACTACTTCGAGGAAGGATTCGATGCGCCCAGCGTCGTTCTGGCCGTTCGCAAACAGCCAGGCGCCAATACGCTGCAGATCATCGATCGGATCAATGCCCTGCTCCCCTCCCTGCAGGCGGAGATCCCGGGCTCGGTCAAACTCGTCCGCATCTTTGACCAATCTGATTTTATTTGGGACTCGGTCCATGACGTTCAGCTGACGCTTGGAATCGCCCTGCTGCTGGTCGTCCTCGTCATCTTCTTTTATCTGGGCAAAATCCGCGACACCTTCATTCCAGTCATCACGATCCCCCTCTCGGTACTCGGCGCTTTCATCGTGATGCTCCAAATGAAATTCACCATTGATATCCTTTCCCTGCTCGCGATCACGCTTGCCATCGGCTACCTCGTCGATGACGCCATCGTGGTCCTGGAGAATATCGTGCGCCACGTCGAACACGGAGAGAAACCCTTTACAGCTGCCATGAATGGATCCAAAGAAATCAGTTTCACGATCTTGTCGATGACGCTATGTCTTTGCACCATCTTCATTCCCCTATTGTTCATGGGAGGGATCATTGGACGGATCCTGCATGAGTTCGCCGTCACCATCGTCGTCACGGTCTTTATCTCAGGGATGATCTCCCTGTCTCTTACCCCGCTGATGTGCAGCCGATTTATCCCTGAGCAAAAAGAAGGCGAGGAAAAGAAAAAAACGTTCATTGAAAAGCTTTCGCATGGCCTCAACGAAAAGATCCTGGCAGTCTATTCCCCTTCACTGGAATGGGCGCTGCACCACCGAAAGACGATTCTTACCATGGGCGTTGGAAGTTTGGCCCTTTCCCTGTTTTTGCTTGTCAAGCTCCCTAAAGACTTCCTTCCTCCCGACGATCTTGGCCTGATCGAGTGCTACATTCAGACAGTGGACGGCACGTCGCCCTTTTTGATCAACGATTACACGGATCGGCTCTCCAGGATCCTCACCTCCGATCCCAACGTAGAGAACATCGTCAGCGTCAGCGCGTACCCTCAGGACAACGAAGGGGTCATGTACGCCCATTTGAAACCGATCCATCAAAGGATGGCTCTGGAGCCGCTGCTCAAACATTTGCATCCCCTCGTCAATCAGATCCCCGGCTGTAAAGTCTTTCTGGTCCCCATGCCGCTGATCAATTTGCAGGCAGGAACAACGAACAGCAAAGGAGATTATCAATATACACTGACCAGCTTGAGCACCGACGACCTCTATAAATATGGGCCGATAATGGAGGAGAAGATGAAACAGCTCAAGACCATCACCGCTGTCGTCACCGATATGGATATTTCAGAGCCGCAGGCCAAGATCGAGATCCTTCGCGACCGGGCTTCGCAATACAATATTACAGCCACTCAAATTGAGAATGTCCTTAACCTCGCCTACGCCACCAGCAACTTAAGCCCGATCAACACGCCGAGCTACCAGTATTACGCCATTATGGAGACATTCCCCCATTTCTACCGCAACCCCTCCGACTTAAGACAGATCTGGCTCCGCAACACCAACAACGATATGGTCCCCTTCTCGGCGATCTGTAAAGTCACGGAGAGCATCGGCCCGCTGACTGTCAACCACATCAATGGCCTCCCGTCAGCCACTATCTCCTTCAACCTGGCGCCAAACGCCCCCCTTGATGCCGCGCTTAAAGATGTTCAGAATCTGGCTAAACAGGTCCTCCCGCCCACAGTCACTGGTACTGTGCAAGGGTCGGCGAGTGTCTTCCAGGAGTCCTTCGCTAACCTGAAATACCTGATGATCATCGCCATGTTCATTGTCTATGTGATTCTCGGCATCCTCTATGAAAGCTTCTTCCCTCCCATCACCGTCATGTCGACCCTGCCTCCCGCAGCCATGGGAGGCCTGCTCAGTTTGCTGATCTTCGGACAGACGCTTTCCCTTTACGCCGTCGTCGGCATGATCATGCTGCTCGGGATTGTGATGAAAAACGGGATCATCATGATCGACTTTGCCAACGATTCACGCCTGCACCAGGGCAAGACGATCCACGATGCGATCTTCAATGCCTGCATGGTGAGGTGCCGACCCATCCTGATGACCACCATCGCCGCCCTCATGGGAGCTGTACCGATCGCGCTTGCCATCGGCGGCGCCACAGCCAAAAGCCGTCAATCGTTGGGTATCGTGATAGTCGGCGGACTGATCTTCTCCCAGGTCATGACGCTGTACCTCACACCTGTGATCTACACCTATATCGAAGAGCTGCATGCGAAATTGACAAGAAAAAAGAAAACGCCCGAGCCGGAAGCTGAGAGCTGAGAAAACCATCTTAAGGACGTGGATGGAAGGCTTCGAAGGCCTCCGTGAGGTGGCGCTGGCTGATGTGCGTATAGCGGTCGGTCGTGGCGATGCTCGAATGGCCGAGCATCTCCTGAATCACTCTCAGGTCAGCCCCATTCTCCAATAAATGGGTCGCAAAGGAGTGACGGAGCGTATGCGGAGAGATCTCTTTGGCGATCCCAGCCGCCCTGGCATACGCCTTCACCTTCTTCCAGACCATCGTCCTGTCGATCCGCTTGCCCTTCGAGCTGACGAAAAGGGCTGTCTCCTTGTCTGTTTGCGTGCGGTAGCGTCCAAGATAGTGATCGATCGCCTCCACCGCCAATTTCGCAATGGGAACGACCCTCTCCTTGCCCCCTTTCCCTCGCACCCGAACGATTTGATCGTCCACATCATGCAAGTTGAGTCCGCACACCTCGGAGACGCGCAGTCCCGAAGCATAAATGACTTTGAGGATCGCGCTATCGCGGGCGCCGTCCGCAGTCGAATCGTCGGGAGCTTTCAGCAGGAGGTCGACCTCGGAGATCGTCAGCACCTCGGGGATGAGCTGCCACATTCTCGGGGAGTCCAGGTGCAGCGTCACATCTTTGGCGATCGCTTTTTCCCGTTTCAGAAAACGAAACAGCATTTTTACTGCCACCATCGCCCTGCAAATCGAGCTCGTCGCATATTTCCGGTCTTTGAGGACAGACAAAAACAGGATCACATCATCTTCCCTGACTGCATCAAGCGATGAAATCGCTCTTTGTTTAAGAAGCTCCACGAACAAGCCGACATCTCGGCGGTAGGAGATCAGCGTATTTTGCGCGAGCCCCTTCTCCGATCCCAGATAGGAAAGAAAATCCTCAATCCATTGCTGCATGTGCACCCTAACGAAGACACCCTAACGATAGTCTCGCCGGGGCATTCTCAGCAAGTGAGGAAGCCGATTACTGCTGGGCAGCTTCTTTCTTTTTTTCCAACTGATAAAGGCGGTAGTAAGAGGTGATGTTGATGGCAAGCCATACCAATCCGACAACGGAAGCCGCGATGATCGGCGCAATACCGCCAGACAGGAAGAAGACGAGCCCGACGGCAATTGCTGCAACTAAAGTGGACAGAAGAATCCATAGTTTGTCAAAGCGTCCCGGTTCGCTGTTCTTAAACTCCTGAATCAGGCCATAAGCGTCCACAAGGATCCAGGAGAGCGATACGGCAAGCCCGATTGCTGTCGTCAGGATGATCGCAAGCGGACCGGTAAAGACAAACGAAGCTGCAGTCAAGGCAAGGCTGATTCCGACAAGCCCAATGGCAATTGAAGACACAATCACTTTTTCCAAACTCTTTTTCTGGACAGAAGCGATCACCTCGCCAGCTTCGGAAGGCCCTTTTTGTCGGATCATTTTCAGACATTCATCGCTAGTGACGCGCTTAAGAAATGCTTCTTTTCTCTGCAGAAGCAGTTTCTCTTTTAAGGAAGCTTTTTCCGTCTGCTGCTCAGGGGAGAGGACGCGGTACTCCGGATCCTTTTCAAGCTCCGTTAGAATCTCCGCTTTTTCCTCAGGGCCTACGCTCGCCAGTTTCTTCAGATGCCCCAAAGCAGCGGCAGGACGCGCTTCTTCGCTCAGATTCGGATCTTTCAGGATCGCCTCCAGCTCCTGGCGGAACTGGCGGTGCTCATTCAACCTGATCCCCAATGAGATTCCGGCAAAGAGGGAACCGATTGAAAAAAGCGCGCTGCCCAAACTCCCCAGAACCCCTGCCATCGTCGAGACAATTTTGGCTGTTGTCGAAAGAGCTGCGATCGAAAGTGCGCGCACGGGGATAAAGATCGCCCCCGCAGCGGCGAACACCCCCCCTTTCACGATTTTGAGGCCGGCTAAAACTTTGCCTGCTGTATCGGAGATCTTATCCGCTGTTTTAATCTCTTTGATGCCGCTTCTGACATTCAAACTCCCTGACACAAGGCTGAATCCTGTCGTAAATCCGAGTGCTGCAAGCGCAGCTGGATTCTCCGTCCCATAAACGGTATTTGAACTTGCGAATGTCTGTCGAATGTGCCCAGAAAAATCAGCAATGACCTCCGCTCCGCTGATGACCAGCGGACTTAAAAGCGCCTGGTCAGTGGATTCCTCTCCTTCTGCATCGATCCTGCCGGCGAATGGGGGTGGGGAAGAAAGCGCTTTTTGAAAAACACTTCCGGTTGTCAGCTGTAAATTCCCGGGAACTGTAAACTTATAATTTAGCTTCCTTCCGTCAAACATTTTAGTTGAGGAATCGACCGTGGCGGTAAATGAGGGAGTAAAATTTAAATTCAGGCCGCTGAAATTTTTACTTGTCTGAGGATTTGAACAGAGATGCCAACTGCCAGAGGAACTCTCCCCGGAATGTGTATAGTTTAAATGTGAATAGGCGCTAGTTAACGCTGACATAATTTTCCACCCCGCCGGAATTATATCAACGATAATTATATAATGGAAGACGATGAATTATTATAATAACAACAAATCAACTGTAACAATAATTAATTACACGCCAATTCAACGTTAATTTATAAAACTGGAGATTAAGCTGCAACTGAACCATGAGCATGCGCTGAAAAGACTTCGGAGACGCGCTGTACAAGCGGCTCAATCACTGCTGGAGCCTGTCGAGCGGCGGCATTCTGAGTCCTGGCCAACTTCACAGCATCGACCGCTTTTTTCAAATCCGCCTTGCTTTCCTGACGCTTGGCAACGTACCAGATGTTCTTCTTAAGTTCGAGATAAGCCCCTTGATTGCGCTCGATATCATGGATCCTGGCGTAAATATCAGTCATGTTTTTTTGGGCAACTCTCTCATATAATCCCTGCAGTTGCAACGCGATCTGCTTGTTTTCCTCCGACTTGGAGGTATACCATTGTTTCCAATTGAGCTTAGTCGTTTTCTTGATGGCGCGCAGGAGCAACTGATGCTCTTTTTCGTTGTTCATGGCTTCCGGCGTGATCTGTGTGAACAGATATGTAGAACCGAAGTCGCAGGTAGCATCCAGCCATTTATTGCGCTCTGTTTTGAACCTGAACTCGCCCTGTTTGCTCATCTCAAAGAATTTATCGCGTACAGCCCTGCGGTCAGACTTCGACAGTTTCTTGAACAGGCTGACAACCTTTTCATCGAGCTCCGCGTCTTGAACTCCCTGCTGGGAGTCCAGGAACCTTGCAAAAGTCTCGAATTCAGGATGGTGTTCGATCCACTTTTTCTCTTTCTGGATCAGTTTGTAATAAGAAAACCCGAGAAGCATGAGCCCCAGACCGCAGATCACGCCAGCCAGGATCAAAGGCATGATCGGCAATCCGAAGGCCAGTGTCACCGCGATACTGACCGCCATCGCAGCGATAAATACGCCGCCGATGATCAGAAGGTACTTCTTGTCATGTTTACCGGGAGGTCCATTGTTCAAGCCAGTGAACATGGAATATCCGTCTGTGGCCATCATCCCTCCGCAAAGCAGAAGCGTGATGACTGTCAGGGCGATCATTCCAGCAGGAGGGAGCACAAAGAAACCAAGGATCGAAGCGACGATTCCTAATACCCCGACAATAAGCAGGGCCGTGTGGATAATTTTCGCTTTGGTGTTCTCTGATGTGACTTTTCCCTTCAGCTCCGCCAGCTCTTTTCTTGCAGTTCCCTGGACAAGCGCGTCGCCCGATTCCAGGCGTGGCCCAAGTCCGCGGCTAGCTGCTTTTTTGACCGCTTCGACGCTGGCATCGTCTGTCGCTCGAGAAAATTTGGCTTCCTTTTTACTCTGGCGCTTCGCCTCTTCCAGACTAAATCCGATCAACTCGAGCATGGAGAAGTCCAAATGACCCACATCTTCTTTCTCCAGTTCCAGCGACTTAAGGTAATTGGTATAAGCGGGACCTTTGCGCATCGCAGCATCTTTCGCAGAGAACAACTCTGTTAACAGCTCCTTAACTTCCGCTTTGGACAGAGGCTTCTTTCCATTCAACTGGCCGGCTTTGAGCATCTGTTCCTGGAAGCGTATGAAGTGCTTAGTCAATCCTTCGAGGGCCGACTTTTGGAGCCCTTCCTTGAAGGATTTGATCTGCATCTCTTTTTTGGCCTGAGTCAGCGTGTTCCAGTGAGCATTCAATTTTTCCAGCTTCTTTTTAGGGCTGGCGATCACCTTTCCCATCAGGAACTTGAACATGTCCGCATCGCCTCTTTCATTAGCCTTCATGGCGTTGCTGAAGTTGACGTCCTGCCACAGACCATGTGCAGACCAAGCAGCAATGAAGATATAAAATAATGTGAACAGCACGTTGCCGACCATGCCCAAGCCATAGGCCGCTTTTCCAAGAGTTGTCGTGGCATTGATCGTCGTATTCACATTATGAATATCGGCGGCGATCATGGTGCCGCGATAGCCTAAATACGCAGCGCCGCCCAGTGATTGGCTGACGCCTCGGGCCGCATCCATTCCGCCTTCGATCATGCCTTGAGTATCTCCGATGTGCTCGGATTTGTTAAAACGTTTGGCCGCCTTATATGCCGCCCAGAATCCCTGGAAGACGTTTTCACCGGTCGTGACCCCGATCGCCTGCGTAGAAGCGGCCTCGGGCATTAAAGTACGGATAAAGTAAGAGATGTTGGCGATGTTATCTTCTGTGCTTGTCGCGCCGGATGTCAAAAAGGGAAATTCCAGAGAAGCAGGAACTGTTCTGAGAGGGACTTGAGCAAAGGACTCCAGGGAATTCAAATCGGCGTGCGCCAGTAAGGCCGACAGGCTCTGTACACGGCCTTGCAGGGAAGCAGGAGGAGCAGGTTTATTCTCTGGCAAAGTAATCCCCAGCTGCCCCGCACCTTGAGGTGAGAGTTGTAGCCCGGGTGGAAGTTGAAAATGGTAATTTGGTATTACCTGCGTCTTTGATGCCATAGACGCCTCCTTGCCTTATATTTCCCTGCTTAAAAGGACATTTATATCGTTCTCAATTTTTTTGTTTTCATTCTACAATCCAACAATTAAATTATCACATAACATCAATTATAATTGAAACCAAATCAACATAAATAATTAAATATACGCATGACGCTATATCACAACAGCTTATAAAAAAATAGAATTACTCAAATTGCCAATTTCTTAACCTTTCATCAATAAGAAGGCATATCCCCTCCCCCTCATAACTTAAAAAAAGGGAAATCTCCGGTGCATATGAACGTAAATCACTTGAATTTAATAGTTTACGCCAAATTCTCCTGCCAGACAAAAACACAAACCATTAATTATTAATACATTAAATAAAATAGTTGAGAGCAACAAAACCCTCTTTTCACTGAAACGAATAAAAAAAACAGGTCCGAATGAAATGGAAACTAAAAACTAAATAAATAATTACTCACATCATCAATTGAAAATTTGAATTGAAAAAAATTAAATTACAAGAACCAGAAAACAACAAAAACAAAACATAAGAATAAAAATTTAACTATTAACATCGTTTGATTAAAAATGAAACTAACATTGTAAATAAAAATATCTAATGGTAAAATTATACCAATTAAATCAAAGAAATTAAATATGACATCTGCAACTACAGTTGTTACACAACAGACACAGACTTCATCGTCCATTCGCGCAGAACGAGGATACATAGACACAGTATCGCTTCGAAGCGGAGAATATAAAGTCTACGCCTATGTTTTAGCTCCTGATGGAAGCAAAATATATCTTCCGGACAACTGCGACAGGCAGGTCAGAGAAAAACTCCGCACATTAAGCTGGGGGCTCCTAAACGCCCATGATAAAAAAAGCCAATCGTTGGGAGAGACTTCTTTGGAAATCAAAGGGATCGATTCGAGCGGGCTGATCAAAAGCGACAACGCCGTCATCTCTCATGACTTCACTATCCAGCCTATCGATCAGAATATCGCCGAGCAGATGGCAAGAACCCTTACCCTTTCAGGACAATCGATCCAGGCTTCCGCCATTAAAGCACAGGATGTCTGGAATGCGTTTGAAGAAGTCGTCCGAACCAGTATAAGCGCATCCCCTATATCAAATCCCGCTCGCATCGACACAACCACGACGCCCTCCTCAACAACCACATCAACCCATCCATCTACCTCCCAGCCGCCGGCCCCCCATACGACGCAGACTTCGCCCCCTACTCCGCCTACAACCTCCAATCCAACGCACACTCCTACCCCTATCCCACCCTCTTTAACTCCAATCCCCACTCCTCTGTCCACTCTTCCCCCCACCTCGATCGACCTTGATTTAAGAGGAGTCGATCTCCAGCAACCCAATTGGTATGAGACTCTCCCGCTCCGATTGAAATACAGAATCGTCTCAGAAGTCGAACAGGGACGCAGCCCTCTCGGGGGAGTCTACTTCAAGGTATGGCAGCATTTTGAGACGAAAGTAAGAGAGATCCTTCTCAGAAACCCCTCTTCTAAAGTGACTCTTCTGACGCTTCTTGAGAGCGAAAAAAACCGCCTTGCCAGAGAATGCGGAAGGCTCAATCCCGCTTCCTCTATCCCCAGATCCATTCGGCAGCAGGCAGAAAAAGTCTATGATGCCTATATGAAAAGACGTTCTGACTCTCAAGTGACGGACGATATCAACGCCTTGATGTGCAAAGAGTTCGACCGCAAAGAAGAGTTGTTCCAGCGCATCCGCCAGCAGGCTGAAGCGGAAAGAATCGTCATTGCTGCCTGGGATCGCGATTGGGCCAAAAACCACTTCGCCGATGATCCACGCCGCTTTGTCCAGGCTCTGGCCCGCTGGTTGGACAACGACGGCAACTAAGCGCTCCTTCAAGACATAAGATCTTCTTGTTATTTGGTGGAACGAAGGTCCTAATTTCTAGGACTTTTGGAAAGGCACCTCTCCCTCATCCACGCCACTCTATAAATCTATTCGATCACCTTATTCAGGACATCATCGGTGATTAACATGGATCGTTTAACTCCAAAGAAATAAAGTTTACTGACTTTAAGTAAATTTATTTTTTAAGTTAACTCCCTCGCCATAAATTAGCGCATTTTTTGCAAACTAAAATTATTAATAAGAATAATAAATATATTTCAACACGCGGAATTTACCATTCAAGTTTGTTTTAAATACGAATTTATGTTTAAAATACCAATCGCTCACTAAAATCTGCATAGCAAAACATGCAATAAAAATTTAAAAAACACTTCCCGAATAACACCATCATCAACTTTAAATATTAATTAACATTTCGTAACAAGCAAATTAGCGTATTCAATATTTTATAATTACACAATTATTACTAATAATGATTTTAACCTAATTAAATCCGAAATTAAATTGAATTAAAATGCTCAAGACAATTATAATTTAGTCGTAACGCAGAAAAATTTGCATTTATAAATCACTTGAACTAGTTTCGGAGGAAATAAAGTATGTCAGTAACTACTACTACTGCACAGCCTGTAACAACAACTGCTACACTGCCTGTAACAAGCACAACTGCTCCTGTTACAACTGCAGTAACAGCACAAAATCCAGTTGACATTGCTGGAAACAAACTTTCTAAAACAGCCATTGATAATCTTTGGACTGATAAAGTAACCAATGCTTCTAACGTCTTCACAAAGTTTGCTGGTCTTATCAGCTACCTGTGGAACAGAAGCACAGCCGCTTCTCAAGACACCCCAGAAGTTAAAGCAACTATCGAAGCTTATAATACAGCTTCTCTGAAGCTCGTAAAGGCTATTGCTAACCGGGCTCTGACTGAGAGAGAATCTGCTAGCATGGGCGTTGCTCCTATGCAATTCAATAGCGGTGCTGTTCAGCTTTCAAATGCTGCTCAAAAACAAGCTGCTGACGTTGCTGAGAAAGAGTTCTACGACGTTTTCAAAAAACGTTGCACACAGCTGAATATCAGCACAAACAGCGCTGACTTCGGTGTATACACTCAGGCCGCCCTCAACAATGTAACAAGAATCTCTGAGTCTAAAGAGTTCCTTTCTGACTTGCCTTCGCAACTGAAGGATGCTGCTAACCTGATCCCAGTTAAAATGGGCACAATGGTTGAAGGATTCAGCAAGAGAATCTACGTTGACATGGTTGACGGTTTTGCAAGCCAGCCTGCTGCTTCTATCACAATTGATGGATTCAAGCAAAAAGCTGCCGACATGAAAGGATTCTTCCCTAACAACTCATCTGTTGATATCGAAGCTTCCCTGCGTCAGGCTCTCAAAGCTAACAACGATCAGGCATTCAACGCACTCGCTAACGAGTTCCTGAATGTTGATCCTACTAACGCTAAAGTTGCTGAGCTCAAAGGTCAGCTGAGAACTCAGTTCGAAGCTGAAAAACAAGCTATCGAAACTGAACTTAGCGCTCTGCGCGGACCAAGCGGTTGGGACGGCACAATCAACGCAGCCTTCCAGAGAATGGATGCTGCTCGAGTTGCTAGAGATGCGGCAAGAGCTGAGCTCTTCAACGTACTCGGCATTGTTAACCCAACAATGGCTGATGATCAATTAGCTGCCCTGCTCAACGGCAATTTCTCTACTGATATCACGGCAAAACGTGATCTCTGGCTGCAGAAAGTTGCTGAGTTCAACACAGCTAAGCAAGAGCATGACGCTCTCGTTGCTAGATTTGCTGAGCTCGCTCAGTACCAGCCTGGCACACAGAACGTTATCGGCGGTAAACTTGCTCAGGTTAATGCTAACCTGCAAGACGCTCAACTCGGCGCTGCCGCTAGAGCTGAAGCTACCAAGATCGGTAACTTCTACCGTGAATTGCATACCGATGTTAACGAGCGTAACAAGCAAGCTCGATTCAACCGTATGCACGCTATCATCGGCAACTAAGGTTCATCGTTCAGATGACCTAAAGGTCCGGATGGACGAATCCTCGTCCATCCTAAGGGAGCGGCTCTGCCGCTCCTTTTTTATTTCAAGTTAACGTTCTTGCTAGATAATTTCTGAAGCGACGCTGTCGTAGAATAACTGCCCGACGGCTGTCAATTTCACGACTGTTCCCACTCTTTGAGCCCACCCCTTTTCCATCAATCCCTCTAACGAAGCCTCGAATGAGGCAGGCATTGGCCCATAGACGGCGGCAAACTGCTGTAAATCTACGCCTTCGACCAGACGCAGCCTGACGGCCAAAAGCTCCTGCAGGTCGCTGGGGAAGGCAAGTTTCTCCGTAAAATCGACCGGAAGACGCCCTTCACCAAGAGCGGTAAGATATTTATTGAAATGGGCGGCATTGGAGAACCTCGCTCCGTCCCAATAACTAAAGGCTGAAGGGCCAAACCCCAGGAATGGCCGCCCCGTCCAATACCCGGTATTGTGTCGCGACTGCGCCCCCGTCCGCGCGAAAGCGGAGATCTCATAGCGGGCAAGGCCGATCGTTTCCAGCGACTGGACGGCCATCTGCAGCATCTGGAGCCGGTCTTCCTCAGGGGGCAGCTGGGGCAGAAGCTGCTCGCGTTTTTTAAAGAAAACAGTTTGCGGCTCAAACGTGAGGTTATAAAGAGAAAGGTGGGTCACAGGGAGATCGGAGAGGGCCTTCAGACACTTTTCCCAATTGGAGAGGCTCTGGCGGGGCAGCTCGAACATCAGGTCGATCGAAATGTTGGAAATGCCTGCCGCATGCACTTCTCTAATGGCAGCGACCGAACGGCTGGCGCTGTGGGTGCGTCCCAGCACCACTAAATCCTCGTCGAGAAGAGACTGCACGCCAAGACTGACGCGGTTGATCCCCAATGCGTGGAACTCACGCATCAAAGGCAAGCTCACATCCTCCGGATTGGCCTCCAGGGTGATCTCGCAATCGGAGGCGATCTCAACTTCAGAGCTGCGGACAGTCTCCAAAAGAACGGCGTATTCCATGGGTGAAAGCTTGGTGGGGGTGCCTCCCCCAAAATAGATCGACACGATCCTTTTGCCTTGAAGCTGAGGCCGGCGCATGCCCCACTCTTTCAAAAGCGCAGGCAGGAACGGCTTCTTGAACCTCTCCTCATTGGGAAGGACGAAGAAATGGCAATAGGGGCATTTTTTGGAGCAGAACGGGATGTGGAAATAAAGGCTGACATCCCGCGAAGTTTGAATGGTGGTCAAATAGAGATTACCAGTCGTTTGCGTCCGGGTCTTCGAGGACTCCACGGCGCCAGCGGTTGCGGTCGCTAAATGGGTCTTCATCTTCCTCTTCTTCAGGGGCGGCGGCATCTTCGTCCACCTCTTCTCCCTCTTCGCCGGATGCGGTCGTCTCGACGTCAAAAGGTTCGGTCTCCATGTCGAGGCCGGCATCGGTAAAGCCCTCTTCGGCGATGTCGATGTCGGGAAGGCTCTGCGGTTCATGAACAGGCTGGCGTCCACCAGGGCGCTTGGGAGCGCTGAACTCCTCCATCTCGCCGCTTTCTTTCAGGAATCGGAGGCGCTCTTTCTCTTCGCCGATTTTTTCATTCAAGGCGCGCATCTCTTCCTTATGCTTCTCCATGTCCTTTTTAGGGACAAGGCCGAGTTTAAGCCATTGCTCAAGATCCTGGAATTCCGATTCTAATTTCTTCAACCGTTCGCTTTTAATGTTCATCGTCCGACACCTTATAGCAGCAATTTACAACTTCATCATGTTTCGTCTATTTACTGAAGCCCTATTTTTTATGCAAACCAAAATGTAAAAACATTTTTTAATCCACAGGAGAAACCGAACGGGTTTCTCATGAAACGATCTGCCATTCCAACATGATGACCCGGAAAGTATTAGTGAAGAAGAGGATTAAGTGCAAGAAACAGATCAAATGACAGCCTCTCCCACACCTGAAATTCCTTTAGAAATACGACTCCGGATGCGCTCTTTTCCATCAAGCTGATTGACCCAGGGCCCATGGCGGGGAGTGGACTATAGCGCACGAATGAAACTCGAGGTCCGGAGCATTTATCGATTTTTTTTAAAAGTGGCAGCTGCTGACCGACTCCCCTGCTGAAAAAAAACGCTCGTGTCTGGACGATTGATGGTCCTTAAATATATTAGGGGGTGGATTTAAATTAATGATTTGATATTTATGAAGTTTGCTGGAGAGGGAAACAAAATGAGCGAAAACGACTTTTCCTATGCGAACCTGGCCAATCTTCCCGCGCTGGAACAGTTATATCAGGACTATCTGCGCAGCCCGGAAAGCGTCGAGCCTTCCTGGCGCCACTTCTTCGAAGGGATGTCCTTTGCGCAGAGCGCCATGCCCGGTATGCCGTCGATCGAGAGGAAAGAAAGCCCCGATCTGCGCGTGTATCTTCTCATCGACGCTTACCGCAAATACGGCCATCTGATGGCCCGCTTCAATCCCGTCTCTACAACAGCGGCAATGGAACCCGACCAGCTCAACATCGAGAAGCTCGGCTTTAAAAAAGAGGAACTCGGCGCGCATTTTCCCACCTGCGGATTTTTGACTCAGGCACAGGCCCCCCTCAAAGACCTGATCGAAGCGCTGAAAAAGACCTACTGCGGCACTGTCGGCATCGAATACATGGGCCTGGGAAACGTAGAGATGGAAAAATGGCTGCAACAGCAGATCGAACCTTTTTTCCCGCTGCATCTGGACAAAGATCAGAAAATTCAGATCCTGCATAATTTGAACAGGGCGGAACTCTTCGAATCGTTCCTGCACACGAAATATGTCGGACAGAAGCGCTTTTCTTTGGAAGGCGGCGAAACGATGATCCCCATGCTCTCTTCGATCATCGAGCAGGGAGCCGAGGGAGGCGTTCTGGAAGTGGTGCTCGGAATGTCCCATCGCGGCAGGCTCAATGTCCTTGCCAACATCCTCAACAAGTCCTACGCGCATATCTTCCGAGAATTCGAAGACTATTATACGCCTGATTTGCAGGAAGGCACAGGGGATGTGAAATACCATAAGGGCTACGTCGGCGCCCTGCCTACAGCATCGGGAAAAGCGGTCGCCGTGACGCTCGTTGCCAATCCCAGCCATCTTGAGTCGGTCAATCCTGTCGTCGAAGGGATCGCCAGGGCCAAGCAGGAACTTAAAGGGGATAAACAGCAGCGCCAACAGATCGTCCCTATCCTGCTGCACGGCGATGCGGCCGCCGCCGGCCAGGGCGTCGTCTACGAAACGATCCAATTGAAAGGGCTAAATGGCTATGCGACAGGCGGCACGCTGCATTTGGTGGTCAACAACCAGATCGGGTTCACGACTCTTCCCAGAGATTCCCGATCGACCACCTATTGTACAGATATCGCCAGAGGGTTCGGCGCGCCTGTCTTCCACGTCAACGCCGAAGATCCGGAAGGGTGTGTTAGGGCCGCCAATCTCGCTATTTCCTTAAGGCAAAAGTTTCAATGCGACGTCTTCATCGATTTGAACTGCTACCGTAAATATGGACACAACGAGGGCGATGAGCCGACATTTACCCAACCGCTCGAATATGCGGTCATCAAATCCAAAAAAACGATCCGCGAGTTATTTCGCGACCAGCTGATCAAAGAAAACGTGCTTGATTCAGCTCAGGCCGAGCTCATGGAAAATCAGTTCAAGCAGAGCCTGCAAAAAGCGCTCGAAGGGATCCCTGCACTCTCCTCCACTAATAACGGTCCCCGAGAAACACAGGAGCCAATAGAAGCGATCGCCTCCGAAATAAAGACAGCCGTTGGGGCTCACACTCTTATTGCTTTGGCGGAGAAGTTTTGCGCGGTGCCGGATGATTTGCGCATCCATCCCAAGATCAAACGCCTCCTGGACGACAGACTTTCCATGGTCCGCGGCGACCCCGATAAGCCCGGGATCGACTGGGGGATGGGAGAACATTTGGCGTTCGCGTCTCTGCTAAATGAAAAAGTCCACTTGCGCCTCTCGGGCCAAGATGTGCGCAGGGGAACCTTCTCGCACCGCCATGCCATGTGGGTCGATCAGGTCAAAGAGCAAAAGTATTTTCCCCTTTCCCATCTCAGCCCCAATCAAGCCCCGTTCGACGTATTCAACTCTCCCCTCTCTGAATATGCCGTGCTCGGCTTTGATTTTGGCTACAGTATCGCCTATCCCAAATCGCTGGTCATCTGGGAAGCGCAGTTCGGCGACTTTGCCAACGGCGCGCAAATCGTGATCGACCAGTATATCGCCCCGGGCGAGCAAAAATGGTCGCTCAATTCCAATTTGACCCTTCTTTTGCCTCACGGTTATGAGGGACAGGGTCCGGAGCACTCCTCTGCGCGCATCGAGCGCTTCCTGCAGCTATCCGGCCATGAGAACATGCGCGTGGCCAATTGCTCGACACCCGCGCAACTCTTCCACTTGCTGAGGGCCCAAGCGCACCTCCCTGTCAAAAAGCCCCTCGTCGTATTCACCCCGAAAGCGCTTTTGCGCCACCCTTTGTGCGTCTCCTCATTGAACGATCTGAGCCAGGGCAATTTTCAGGAAGTGATCGACGATCCGACAAACGTGCAAAAAGCAACCCGGCTTTACTTTTGCAGCGGCAAGGTCTATTACGACCTTTTTCAGGAACGGCAAAAAAGAGGCGCCGCCGACATCGCCCTTGTCCGCGTCGAACAACTCTATCCTTTCCCCGAGGCCAAAGTGAAGCTGATCCTGAAGAAATACGCATCCGCCGGCAGTGTCTGCTGGGTGCAGGAAGAACATAGCAACATGGGAGCCTGGGAATACATCCGCCCTTACTTTAATGAACTGCTTGGTGCAAAAGATGCCGTCCAGTATATCGGAAGAGACAGAAGCGCATCCCCTGCGGCAGGATCGCATGCCCTGCACAAAAAGCAGCTCGAACAAATCATACAAACAGCTTTTAAGACTGGGCCTAATTGATATCGTTACTTATTAGACCCCTAGGTGAGGAATTGTCATGAAAGTGGAGATCAAAATCCCTGCGATGGGCGAATCGGTCGCTGAAGCGATTGTCAGCAACATCATCAAACCCTCGGGAAGCTTCGTCAAATTAGACGAGGAGATTTTAGAACTCGAGACGGACAAGGTCAACCAGGTCCTCTATGCTCCGCAAAGCGGAGAACTGACGCTCACCGTTAAAAAAGACGACACCGTCAAAATTGGACAGGTGATCGGCTTTGTCGACACGGACGCCAAAGCTCCCGCGGGAGCTCCTGCCGCGCCTTCTGCGCCCCCTCCCGCACCCGAGCAAGCGCCGAAGGTCCCCGCGCCTCCCCAGCCTTCTGCTCCATCCCCTGCGCCTCCCGGAGAGAGCGCCCGGGTGATGATGCCCGAGTTTGCCGCTTCGATCAAAGAAGGACCTAAAGCTCCCCCTGCGGCAAAACCCCAGGCGGCTGCCCCTAAGCCCTCGGATGAGAAATCGTCGCGCAAAAAAATGAGCGGCTTGAGAAAAGTGATCGCCGCGCGCCTTGTCGAGGCCAAGAATACAACAGCGATGCTGACCACCTTCAACGAAGTGGACATGTCGGCCGTGATGGAGATCAGGGCGAAAGAAAAGGACAACTTTCTAAAGAAACATGGCGTGAAACTGGGCTTCATGTCCTTTTTCGTTAAAGGGGTCGTCGCTTCGCTCAAAGCCAATCCCCAGGTCAACGCGGCAATCGACGGGGATGAGATCATCACCTACCACACCTATGATATCGGCGTCGCCGTCTCAACGGAGCGCGGCCTGATGGTGCCTGTGGTGAAAAATTGCGACAAACTCAACTTTGGCGGCATCGAAAAAGAGATCGAGGCCTACTCAAAAAAAGCACGCGAAGGAACGATTGCAGTCGATGACCTGCGCGGCGGCAGTTTCACGATCACCAACGGCGGCGTCTTCGGTTCGCTTCTTTCAACGCCGATCCTGAATCCTCCTCAAAGCGCGATCCTGGGGATGCATTCGATCGTCAAGCGCGCTGTCGTCGTTAACGACGAGATCGTGATCCGTCCCATGATGTATATCGCTCTTAGCTACGACCACCGGATCGTCGACGGAAAAGAGGCTGTCCTCTTCCTCGTGCACTTAAAACAGAGCCTGGAAGACCCTTCCCGCCTCTTGCTGGACTTATAAATTGAGGGACAATGGCTGAAAACTTCGACGTCGCCGTCATCGGATCGGGTCCCGGAGGCTATGTTGCCGCCATCCGCTGCGCCCAGCTGGGACTCAAGACCGCTTGTATCGAGAAACGGATGGAACTCGGAGGCACTTGCCTCAATGTCGGCTGCATCCCTTCCAAGGCCCTACTTCAATCTTCCGAATTTTACTGGAAGATAGGCCATGAAGCAAAATCCCACGGCATTGACATTCCAAAAGCCGACTTCAATTTCAAGCAGATGATGTCCCGTAAAACACAAATCGTGAGCTCGTTCAATCAAGGGATCGCAGGTCTATTTCAGAAAAACAAGATCACCCGTTTTGCTGGCACGGCGTCCTTTCAGAATCCGACCACTCTCTCAATTTCTAACAGTGGGAGCACACAGGAAATCTCCGCCCGCTACATCATCCTGGCGACAGGCTCGGAACCAATCGGCCTCCCCTTTCTTCCGTTTGATGAGCGCAGGATCCTCTCCTCCACCGGCGCCCTGGCTTTAGAGCAGCCGCCGAAAAAAATGCTCGTCGTCGGCGCGGGAATCATCGGCGTCGAACTGGGCTCCGTCTACTCGCGGCTTGGCTCAGAGGTCATCTTCGTCGAATTCCTCGACAGGATCTGTCCCACATTCGATGAAAGCCTCTCTAAGGAACTCCAGAAGCTTTTGCAGGGGCAGGGAATGCAGTTTAACCTCTCTTCAAAAGTGATTTCGGCGGACATAAGCGACAAACAGATCACCTTGAAAGTGGCAATGGCAGACCAGTCGGTTCAGGAGATGAGCTCGGACGCGGTTTTGATCTGCATCGGACGCAAGCCCTATACGTTGGGCCTTAACCTTGATAAAGCTGCTGTTTTAGTCACCGAAAAAGGATTTGTGAAGATCGATGGGGCCTTCCGCACCAGCCAGCCGCACATCTTCGCTATCGGCGATATCGTCGACGGACCGATGCTCGCCCACAAAGCTTCCGAAGAAGGGATCGCCGTTGCTGAAATCATCGTGGGACATCGTCCAAAAATTGAGTACGCGGCCATTCCCAATGTGGTCTACACCCATCCGGAAGTGGCATCGGTCGGCATGACGGAGGCGGAAGCCAAAGCTGCGGGTCTCGATATCAAAGTAGGCACCTTTGCATTCAAAGCCAATTCCCGGGCGCGCTGCACGGGAGAAGAAGAGGGATTCGTCAAGATGATCGCCGAGTCCAAGACCGGAACGATCGTCGGCATCCACATCATCGGCGCCCATGCTTCAGAGCTCATCGCGGAAGCTGCGCTCGCTATTGAGAAAAGATGCACGTTCGAAGAGATCGCGGCAACGCCTCACGCCCATCCGACATTATCGGAGGCGATCAAAGAGGCGGCACTTGCCGTCGACAAGCGCGCCATTCACAAATAGAGAAAATGCAAAAGGCATTATCCCGCAGGAGGATAATGCCTTTTTCGAGAATGATGAAGGGCCTCTAGTAGCTTTGGGATTTTCCGCAGCCGCAGGAGCCTTTGACGTTGGGATTGCTGATTTTGAAACCAGATCCATTCAGTCCGTCGACAAAATCGATCTCCGATCCCATCAGTCTGGAAACGTCGTTCGCATTGATATGGATTTCGACCCCTTCAGAGACAAAGACTTTGTCATTGAGACCGGCTTTTTCCGAATAGTCGAGCACGTATTCAAATCCGCTGCATCCAGCCGCTTTATCACCAAAGCGCAGACCCCAGCCTTCCTTGCCTTCCTCTTTGAGGATCTGGCGGTATTTGTCGGCGGCGCGCCTTGTCAGAGAGATCGAGGAAAGGTCGACCTTTTGCGCCAGGATCGCGTTCAACCGGTCGACCATATCATCGACGTCTTCCGCGGCAAACCCATGGCTGAGCATCCCGGCTTCGAGGGTCTCCCAAGTGGCAGCTCCGCATCCGACGCAGTGAAGACCGCTGTTGGTCATCTCTTGCGCCAGTTTTTGGCTCTTGCTGGGGAAACGGGAGAAGATCTCCTCGATCGTCATATCTTTAGAAACTTTTTGAGCTGTATCTGTCTGAGACATCGTCAACCTTACATTTAATATTTAATCTTTACGCATCCGCCGTTGATCTTGCACTGGCAAGCCAGACGTTCGCGATCCTGTTCCCCTAAAAAATCTTTTTCTTCCTGGGTGAACTCCGAGAGGTTTTCCATTCCTTCGACCACTTCGACCACGCATGTGCCGCAAACACCTTCAGTGCAGGCGAAGGGAACGCCGGCCTCTTCACAAAATTCATGGATAGGAGAACCATCAACTAATTCTTTTTCCTCTCCCGTATTCTCGAAAATGAGTTTTGCCATTGAATAGCTCCATCTTTTGCAGTGAAAATTACCATAAAAGAGGGCAAAAGTAAAGCACTGCAGAGACAGACGCTGAAGAAACCAGAGAATTATACCCTAAATGACAGAGGGGCAGGTGATTAACCTGCCCCTCGCGAGAGACGACATATACGCTCTAAACTATCAATGACTTAGATAAGTTCCGGGCGTTCATGGTTCTGGTGGGAAGCATCTTCTGCAAGTAGTTCCTGCACAGTCTCTTTCAACGTTGTAATTCCTTCCGGAAACCCGCAACGCACCAGCATGTCGTTTAAGTACATAAGCTCTGATTCGAGCATGTCTATCTTGCTCTCCAGGCTGGCAACTCTAGCCTTGAGTTGATGTAAGGTATTATCCATAAGTTATTACCTTTCCTTATTTTGATTATTATTCTACTATCTTCTACTATCATTATAGCAACTTTAAATTATATTATCAATTAATACACTCCCTTATTCTAACTAACACCAGTTTATTATTGCATCTGATAAATAAACAATACACGTGTAACAAAATATCAATTCTTACGCCGTAATTTTTTAGTTAATACATACTAAAAAACAAAATATATAAGCAGCTTATTTTAAGATAGTTAAAGCCATATTTTAGTTGCGTTACATTAATAACATTAGTATAATCAGTAGCGATACGGATAATTATATATTAATAAAATTTCGGAGTAAAAATCATGGCTACAAAATTAGATGGAGTTGGACCAACTCTATATCCTGCTCTCCAGCAACTAGTAGGCAGCGGACCAGTCTACCCTGAACTCCACACTTTTCCGACTAGTTTCGCCCCAAGTTACCCTGTTCCTGTAATTAAAGAGCCTGCGGTCCCGGCTCAACTATTAGAAGATACACGCAATGTCTGGAAGGATCAGCCGCTCCCCCCTTTGCCAAATTTATTCCGCACTCCCAGTTCATACCTGGCGCAGTATCAAGCCCCCGTCCCACAGGGACAGCCGCTGAATCTGGATAAAAAATCTCTTGAAGCCATTAACACTTATTTAAATAAAATTCCAAACGGCTTTTACCCTTGGTCAACGGATTTTAATCATCCGATCCACCGCCAGTTAATTGCCATTTGCAAACCGCTTTTGGATTCCTGCCATAACTGGCCTTTAGATAAAAAAATTGAACTTTGCGAAAAAGCTGTCGCAGAAATTGTTTCAAGCGCAGCCCTCACTCCCTCTCAAGAATATGATGGCGCTATGACAAGCGGCATGCCGATACTGGAATACTTGGCCTTTAAAAGGGGACTGACTGAAACGCTTGAGATCGCTGCGCGCTACCATCTGTTTTTTGGAATGTGCTGTCAACAACGCGCCCAAATTGGCGAAGTTTTCCATATCAACCAGAAATTTCCTTGCAATTTAGGCGAAAGAGAAACTGCTTTATTTCAATTCGTCACTAAAAATGACGGCTATATGCGCCCTGTAGCTTCCCTCATGGGTTACATGTATGACGAAGCGCATCTGAATTCTCTTGTTGATTCCTACGTCAAAAAAGGCAGAGTCGCTCTCCCCTTAGATGCAGCCATCCAACATAATGAAAAATTGGTTGCGGGCGCTTTAAAAGAACTGCAGCTTGAAAATCACTCTCACGCCTCTTTGCATTTTGAATTCCAAGTTAGAGACAAATTGGCAAATCAAATGATTGCCAAGCAAGCTGAACAGTTCAAAGCCCAATTTGAACAGACCGGCACTGTCACTTCAGAAGAAGTGAACAGCGCTGCTGATAAAATACAGCGATTCCAAAACGGCAATGGAAAATTACAACTTTTGGTAAGCCCTAAAGTGTCTTTGCTGATTCAAATATTCGGCCTTCCGGTCTCTCAAGTCCCCTTTTCGTCTGTTCGCAGTCATATTGAACAGCAAAAAGCAATAGATCTACAGCAAGCGGAGACGACGCCGCTCCCGCCTGCTCCCAAAGGATTCACCGCTCTATTTTCAAGAGCTCCAAAAGTCACAGTCGAATCGCGCAAACAGCTCATCGAAGAGCAGGTCCGCAAAAAAGTAGAGACTCTCAATTGGGCGGAAAGAGAGTGGAACGAAATCATGAATCCGCAGCCATTTGATCCGAGGCCCATGCCTTCAGCTCCTCTACCTGATGATATGAGCGACTTGATCCCTAGTGATCTAGCAGCTTCGCAGCAAGAGGATTTAAATCCCTCTCTGTTGCACATCGTGACAGACGATAGACCGGAACACGTGGTTAAACCGCAGCCTATTTCCACGACGGTGTCTTCGCCAATTCAACAGCCCCTGGCACCTGTGACAACGCCCGTTCAATTGATGGGCGGCCAAACGCTTGTTGTTCTATCTCCTCAGATTAGCACGGAACCTAAACGAATTCAGGCATCAGACCTGGACATCCCTCTTGTCTCGTATGTCAACCTGGCGTTCGAAAACCATCTCAGAACACTTGATGTGACAAGCACCTGGAGAACACTCCCTGAGATCGTCCAAAAAGACGTCTTGCGACACACGATCAAACATGCAGACTGCCGAGGAAAAGCGGAAGATTTAGCGCGCGCGCACTTCAACACCATCCCGAAGCTTGAGGAGCAATTTAGAGCGCTGAGCAAAAAGACATTGCCGCAAGTCGAGACCGGTTTGAGTCCGGAGTTCGTCCAAAAAGGGGAATCCTTGCTCAATTACTATTATTCGGAGAAAGCTTTGAAAGACCCCTTTAGCTTCTCTCAAGAATTCAAGAAGCTGCCGAAAGAGCCGCGTTTCTATCAATACGTTTACGAGATGGCCAAAGCAGCCGGCGTCCACATCGAGCCTTGGGACCATCACTTTGCGGAGAATAACTGGGACCAGATCGGAATGATCCCCCTTTCAGTGCAAGCGCTGGAGAGATGCCTGCACACTAAGCCGTAAAGCCACAAAAATCTAATACTCGCTCCCGTTCCCTTGGGGCCCCGGCGTAAATCCGGGGCCTCTTTTTTATGCCCTGATGACGAAAACGGCAGGTCGTTTGTCGATGTCCTGAAGCGGAAGCATCTTCCAATCTTTGATCCGTCTGGTCTGCACGAACTGGGCAGGCGTCGACAGATCGCAGGCAATGGAAAGCCAGGTCTGTTCTTCAAGAGAAGAGAGGATCTTGTCCAACATCCTGACATTACGGTAGGGGGTTTCAATAAAAAGATGGGTCGACTTCTCTCTTTGGGAAATCTTCTCGATCCGCTTGAGCTCCTGAATGAGGGCAGGCTCCTCTTTAGGCAGATACCCATGAAAGGTGAAATGCTGCCCGCCAAGCCCGGAGAGAACAAGCGCGAAGAGAATGCTAGAAGGGCCGGCGAATGTCTGAATAGCAATCCCCTGCTCTCTAGCCATGAGTACAAGATCAGCGCCGGGATCTGCAAGACAGGGCATTCCGCAATCGGAGACCAGTCCCCAAACCCCTCCCCGTCTGATCTCCCGCACGAGTTCTTTTTTGTCGCTTTCTGTGCTGTGCTCATTGAGCTGGCGGATGGGGATGTCGCGGAAGGTTTTGGGAGGTTCGAATGAAAAGCGGCGCAGGAAACGGCGTCCTTCTTTTTCATGTTCGGCGATCAGACCGGTGAGCTGAGCTACCGCCGCATCGACGCTGCCTGGAAGATAACCATAATGGGACTCAAGATCAGCGAGAAGATTGGGAAACAGGTAGAGCATAATGCCGCTTTAGTAAAGTGAGTTTGGTCAGTAGAAGATCTAGGATCAAAGCAGGATCGAAGGAACTATTCTTCGCCATCAATTCCACATCGAAGAGCAAATCGAGCGCTCGTTTGAAAAAAGGGCTTTGGCGCTGCCTTGCGATCGGAAGAATCTTGTCTAAAGAAGCGGGCTTGATCCCGGGAATATAATGGGGGATATCCGCATGGGCAGTTCCTCTCTCCAGAAGAATGGCAAGGGTAAGACCCTGCTGGAACTGCGTGCGGAGCTGGGAAAGCAGCGGAAGCAGCAGGCTCAAATCGACAGTCTCATCTATCCTCGGGAAAGAATCGCGCCAGGCGATCGCATCGGCAAGCTGCCAGAGAGTCGCGCTCTTTTGAGCCGCGCACAAGGCATGCACGTCCTGGAGGGCGATCTCGCGCCGCTCTCCAACGTAGGAGATCAGCTTGTCCGCCTCCTGCTCAAGTCCTGGTAGATTTAATCCGACATTTTCCAGCAGATGCTCGAGCGCATCGGCATTGAGACGCTTGCCCGCTTTGGCAGCAAACTCCACAAGTGAGCGCTTCAGCCTGTCTTTGCGGTCCCAGGGCTTCTCGTCGCTCAAATCGCAGGCGATCAGCTCCTTCTTGCCCGTCGCATAAAGCTCATTAAGCCCTTTTGAAGAAGCGGATCCGAGCAAAAGATAGGCAAAGGGAGACGGCCGGACTACATAGGCAGACAGAGAGGCCATCGCATTCTTCTTGAGCTTATCGATCCCATCCAGCAATAGCACCTGCTTGCCTGTCAGCAGCGACGCAGTGTTGAGGCCTTCGATCTGCTCCTCGATCGCTCCTTGCGCCCCTTCGTGGACCTGGAAATGGACCAGACCTTCTTTCCCTTTGATCGCAGAGACGATCTTCTCCACGATCTTCTTCCGCTCATATTGGCAAGGGGAGACGATAAGGAACACGCGCGAAAGCTGGACCTTCGAGGCCATCTCCAGATGCTTTTCAAATGCGGGCAAGTTCTGATACTTCAATGATACCCTGAGCGGTTAAAAATTTTACCTATGGACCGCGTAAGAAAGCTCCCGCGGCTGACCAGTCACAAGTCGGTCCCTATATTCTAACTTCCCCACTGATAAGTGCATTCCACGACAATATCAGGATGCAGGCTTTTTTTCACCGGGCACATATCCGCCATCTGGACAAGCTTGGCAATCACTTCATCTGTCAATCGATGCGGACAGGTGATTTCAACCTTGAGCTTGCCCACGCGCCTAAGAGGAATCGCTGCCATCTCCTTGGTCACTTTGGCCCGCGTTCCTTTGATGTCGACATTGAGCTTTTTAGCGCCGATCCCCATCAGCGTCAGCATGCACGACCCTAAGGAAGCCGCAAACAGATCGGTGGGAGAAAAGACCCTCCCCAGCCCCTGGTTGTCCTTGGGAGCGTCGGTGACGATTTCAGACTTGTTGTCGGAATGGACGCAGCGCGTCGAAAGATCCCCTTCATATGTAATGTCGATTTCAGTCATGGCAAGGCCTCGCTTGTTACAGCAGCACTTGTACCCGAATTCTTGCCAAATAGCAAGGGTTTAAAGAAATTAGTTGACACTTCCTGACAAAGAGAGTTAGAATAGATTTAAGGGGTATTCTAACCAAGAGGGACCCATATGATCTCGCGCTTCTTCAAGAAGAAACCCAAGGCTTCAGAGCCCAAAAAAGCCGTACAGGAGAAGACCATGACAGAAAGTCCTCGAGAAAAACCCTCAAAATTCAAAAAACTTCTCACGGCAGAAGGGTGGAAACGCATGATGATGCGCAAGACCGCAAAGCCCAAGAAGTAGTCATTTAAATGGATCCTGCTTATATTCAATGATATAGATCGGTCAAACCAAGCCGGGGCACGGTTCAGCTGATATCGCGCATCACGCTGATTATCAATTAATTATGGATTCATTCAAAAGCAGCGCTGATTCTGGGAGCAGAACCTCTAGCTCAAAAATAAACCAAAAATCATTTAATAAGAATCTTTATCCAAAATTCTGCATTTGAATATATAATAACTCGCGAAAAACACAATAAAACTTATCATTAATAAAAAAAAATCAAATGTCTCTCATCCCCTGTTCAATTTCTACATCCAGCACATCGATAGTCTCCTCGCAAGCGCCAGAGCGTCCCGCACAATCTCAGACTTCAGCTGGTGAATTCCTCGTTCCCGGTACAACTGCACGCCTTGTCGACAAAGCCGTCCTGCTGGTCCCTTGCGCCCACGCCATGAATGAAGAATCGGCAAGACAGAGATTTGGAGAGATGAGAGGAGAATGTGTCAAAAAGAAAGAAACATGTCCCGATTGTGAAAAACCTGTGACTGCGTACTTTGTCGACCATAAGATGAGAAGCCTCCATAAGAAGCTTCCTGGAATTTTCTCAGATAAGAAAAGCCTGGCAGACTCTTCTTCGCAATCGAAAAGAGCTGAAATAGTGGATTTGAGAAAAGAACTCAGCTGCCCCATCGATCTGGAATTTTTGGCTGAAGGCGTTGCGTTAATTCCCTGCGCTCATCGAGTGAACAAGAGCGCAGCGGAGCACATCTATGGAAAAATGGAGGGGGAATTTTGTCAAAAGCAGCTTGAGACATGTATGGAATGCAGAGGGACTGTGAAAGGATATATCCCCGATCCCAGAATCCAGGAAGTCTCTAAAGCTTTGGAGAGGCGTCTTGATGAAATAGAGGAGAACCTGTCCGTTTTGCTCCCTCTGCAACAGAGCCAGGTCAACCCAGTCGTCGATCAGCTCCAGATATTAATAGATTCTGCTTCAGCAGCCGGCTCTCCATTCCTCTTCGAACCGGTCACTGTTGAAAGAGACCTTGGAGCAATGACGGTTGCAAGAACCCAACTCTCTTCCGATCCGCAAGTCAGAAATGCTGCACATGCTCTTGCAGAAGCAGTTGCCGCGCGCCCCTTAAGAGCACAGGAACTGATCATCGCAAAAGAGAACGGCTCCATTCCAAACGATGAAATACAGCAAATAAATGATGAAGAACTTCAATTGAGAACAGACTCCCGTTTATTAAAGTATTATGACGCCATAAAACAAAGAATGGGAGAGCTCGGCCTGAATTTGCAAAGCCCCGAGTTAGGAGTGTACCTTGCGGCGTCTGTGAAGCTGCTTAACGAGGAGATAGAAAGAAGGAACAACGGAGAGGCTTCTTCCGCGTTAATTCAGCTCAAGAAGGACACAACTGCAGGTGCAATCAGCAAAAAGATCTACGTCGAGATATCAAACGGTCTAGCGAAGAAGCCCTCCGCTTCGATCACAATTAGCGCATTTAGGCAAAAAGTCGCTGAGCTCAGAGAGTTATTTGCACATAACAACCCTGTCGACGTCGAGGCAGCGCTGCGTCAAGTCCTCAAAGCAAACCAAAAGCAAGCTTTCCGAACACTTTCGAGCGAATTTCTGAATCCTGATCCCGCCAATCCAAGAGTTCTTGCGCTCAAACGGGAATTGAAGATTCTGCTAGAAACAGAAAAAGCCGAAATTGAGGCCGAACTTTCTATCCTCAATGGCCCTGGCCGCTCCAACGGCGCAATTGAAACAGCTTCCCGGGCAAAGGAAGCTGCATGTGCCGCGCTCAATGACGCAAGGAATGAATTGAGAAGGGCTTATAGCGCCGCATCAGGGGGAAACTTGCATACGATTGATCGGCTGCTCGCTCTTGATCACACTGCATTGCCCGTCGCTTTTCAGGAAGCGAAAGCTAACTTCCTCGCCAGACACGCTGAATTCGACGCTGCTGGGATAGCTTTCGATAGCCTCGTCGCTAGAAGCGCTCAGCTGGCTATCATTAGAGGCCCAGACGTAGTTGGCGGAAGACTCGCTCAGATTTTAGTAGACCTCGATGAGGCTCGCCTCAGCATGGCTGCCAGAAATCAAGCTAGAAGGATCGGCAACTTCTACCGTGAATTGGATGCCGTCGTAACGCCTGCAAACAAACAGGCGCGATATGATCAATTGCGCGCGATCATCGGCAGCTAAACTTGAAGAAGCGGGATATTGCCGGGAGACAAGGCGAAGCAGAGGGAAAAAACCGATTCTTCAACTTATTTGTGTATCACCTCCTTGACCGCCCCCTAAAGCAGAGGACCTTTTCTGCCGTCTTTAAAGAAAAACAATGCTCAGTCTGAATACTTCCCTGTTTCACAAAAAGATCTCGTGGTGATAAAAACACAATTACAATTTTACACCAGAGGATCTTTCCATGTCCCCCATCCTTTGCGCATCTCTGATTGCCCTCTCTCTTGTCTCAACAGCCTATTCTACAGTGAAACCCCTGCCTGAAAAAATTGAGCAGATCATGAAGCAGGACAAATATCAGCATGCAAATTGGGGAATCCTAGTCAAAGACGCGCTGTCAAAGGAAACTTTCTACGAAAAGAACTCAAATCAGTTGTTTCTTCCGGGCTCGACGACCAAGCTTTTCTCAGTGGCAGCGCTGATCCACGCCTATGGAGATGAATACCAGTTTAGAACTCCTGTCTACGCGATGGGGTCCCTCAAGGACGGAGTCCTGAAGGGAAACCTGGTGCTGGTCGGGCAAGGGGACCTGACCTTTGGAGGAAGGCAGGAGATCGGTTTTGACCGGCTTTCCTATACCAAGATGGACCACATCTATGCCAATAGCCTTCCCCATGCGTTCTTAACCAAAGAGGACCCGTTAAATGCTTTGAATTCCCTCGCCAAAGGGGTCAGAGACGCAGGGATTGTCCGTATCGAAGGGGATGTTTTAATCGATGACCGTCTATTTGAGACAATTGAACTCAGAGGGATGCTTGCGTCTCCGGTCATGATCAATGAGAATGTCTTTGATATAGTCATTCATCCGACAACCGTAGGTCAGCCAGCTGAAATTTCCTGGCGCCCTCAGGTCGCGGGATATGCCCTCGTCAACGCCTGCAAAACGGTCGCTAGTTCGGAACCTCTTGAGATCGTCGTCACATCCGATGCCACAGGACGAAGTATCCGTGTCTCGGGAACAGTTCCTGAAGATCAAAAAAGCGTCATACGCACCTTCTCCATTAAAGATCCGGAAGCATTTGCAAGGGACGCCTTCATCCAGGCTCTGATGGCGCAGGGCATCGCGGTCAAAGTAAAAAAACCGGGAAAGCTTCCTGCCAAGACCGATTATGCCATGATGCAGCCAGTCGCAATTTGGACCTCCCCTCCCCTTTACGAATATGCCAAGCTGATCTTGAAGGTCAGCCACAATTTGGGAGCCGATCTGATCCCCCTGCTTCTCGCCGCACAAAAAGGAAGCGCGACTTTTGACGCGGGAATGCTCGAGCTGGGGAAATTTACGACTGACGTGGTCAAAGTCTCTCCCGACAGCTTTGTCTTTGTTGATGCCGCAGGCGGAGATCAGAACCGCCTCACCCCGGAAGCGGAAGTGAAACTATTGGACTACGTGAGAAGCTGGCCTGAGGTGCAGTTCACAAGATATTTCCAGGGCTTGCCCACCCTCGGCGTCGACGGCTCACTTGAAGATTTTGGGAAAGGAACTCCGGCTGTCGGCAAGATCCGTGCCAAGACAGGGACAGGAATTTCTTACAATTTTGCGACCCAGCAGTACTTCCTGACGACCCAGGCTTTGGCAGGATTTATCGAGGGGAAAAATGGCCGTCTGCTTGAATTCATGATTGCCGTCAACAATGGCAACATGCCCAAGCTCGAAGACATTTTCCCCATCTTCGAGGATGAAAGTCAAATAGCAGTTGAATTCTACAACTCATCCGAATGAGCAGATTATCTTCTCTCTGCCATGGGAAAGTCGTAAGTCCAGAATAATCAAGATCGCGCCTCGACAATTTAAAAATTTACCACTACTTATTGCTGAGGGATTTCAAGCCCTTGAGGTATTCCCCATTTTCTGGTATGATTGTGCTTCAAAATTTTAATCCGCAAGGGAGCGATCATGCTATCAATCAATCTCAAAGGTAAAAAAGCGTTTATTGCCGGAATCGGCGACGACCAGGGCTACGGCTGGGCCATCGCTAAAGCGCTCGCTGAAGCAGGCGCCGAGATCATCATCGGGACATGGACGCCGATCCTCAAGATCTTCACCCAATCCTGGAGCATGGGCAAATTCGATGAGTCCCGCCAGCTTTCAAACGGCAAAATGATGGAGTATCTGAAGGTCTACGCGCTGGACGCCGCCTTTGACAAACCGGAGGACGTTCCTCAAGAGATCCGCGAGAACAAGCGCTACATGGATGCGTCGGGCTACACCATTTCAGAAGTGGCTGCCGCGGTCGAAAGAGATTTCGGCAAGATCGACATCCTCGTCCATGCGCTGGCCAATGGCCCCGAGGTGAAAAAGCCTCTTCTTGAAACATCACGGAACGGCTACCTGGCGGCTCTGAGCTCTTCGAGCTACTCGTTTGTCAGCCTGCTGCAGCATTTCGGCCCCCGCATGACATCTGACGGATCCTGCGTTTCGCTGACCTATATGGCGTCGGAGAAAGTCGTTCCCGGATACGGCGGCGGCATGAGCTCTGCAAAAGCTGCTTTAGAGAGCGACACGCGCACTTTGGCTTTTGAAGCGGGGCGCAAGTGGGGCATTCGTGTGAATACCGTCTCCGCAGGCCCTCTGAGAAGCAGAGCGGCGCGCGCGATCGGCTTCATCGACAGTATGATCGAGTACTCCAAAGCCAACGCCCCTTTGATCAAGGACATGACTGCCGAAGAAGTCGGCAACTCTGCCGCTTTCCTGTGCTCTCCCCTTGCATCCGCAGTCACTGGAGCGATCCTGTATGTCGACAACGGCATGCACGCCATGGGCCTCGCAGTCGACAGCCAGGCGCTGCTCAGATCTAAAGAAGCGGAACTGGCGGAAGCGGCTAAAGCGTAAGCTTTAGTTTGATAACGCAGTCATCACTACGGCGGATCGTGCGCAGCGCGATCTGCCAGTCATAAGTCTCATACTTTAAATTCTTCCCCTTCTGAGTCGGACGGTTCGCGCGCAGGATATGCCCGAAGAACCTCCCTTCCCCTTTTTCCAGAGAGATTTCCAGACGCAGCTGGAGATCGTCGCATAAAAGATCGACTGCATCGTTTAACTGGAATGTCGTCGCTTTGGCTCCCTGGACCAGCATTTCCAGCTCTGGGACTAGGTTGACAAAGAAGCTGCATTCGATCGCTTCCTGCCCGTCCGGAAACGTTTTGGGAGGCATTGAGAGGGTGATCTCGACATTGCTCCCCTGTCTCTCAACGTCAAAGCCGCTGTTTGGCGCATCCAGGACGAGGGAGTTTAGCTTCTCATGGGTTCCCCAATAAAGGGCATAATGGCGCAAACCATCGTTAGAAATGGCGTGGCAGGGAACTTCCTGTTGAAAGGCTTCGGGCACTGCATTGAAGGGCTGCACAAGGCTAGCCAAAAGGGCGGCACGCTTATCTAAGAGAGCTCTTTTGGAATACAGACCATAGCAGTGCCCCATGAATAGGTCGAGCAGAGTGACCCTGGGCTCGGCGCGCTCTTGATTCTGCAACCCAATGTAGGTCGCAAGCTGTGGATGCCAGCGCTCAAGCGATTTTTCCAGGAATCGGTCCAATTGTATGCCGCGGGACTTAGCCATCTGGAATGTGATCAACGCATTTGCCCACTCATCGGGAGTGGAGGGAGTCCAGGAAGGGACTGCATGCGGCTCGAAATAGCTTTTCAGGCGGAATTCGGAGGGTTTGGACAGGGGGCGCTGGGTATGCATCTTGTAGCCGTGCGACACAATCCTGCCGATCAGCAACTCCAGTCGGATGCAAAGGGCCTCTCCGAGCGCTGCGCGGAAGTCGCCCAGAAGGTAATGGAAGATGGGAAGCAGCTCTAAGCTGAAATCCCTGTCTTTGCAATGGGGATATTCGTGGAGATAGACGGGAAAATTGCCGTCGTTTTCAAACACGAGGAGCTTCTCCAGAAGGGTTTTTCCCTCAAGGACATTTTCAGCAATTCGGCTGCGGAACAAGGCGAGAGCATAACAAAAGTTCTCCAAGAGAGGGATCGTGTCATGCCGCTCTTCGGAATCATAGTTGAGATGCAGATATCCTGTCTGAGGACTTTTTGCAAAAGACGCCGCGCTTAAGTTCAGCTCGATCATTCTGCGCTTCAAATCTTCTTCTAAATCAACTCCCATAATGGACTCTACTCCTCGACAAATTTGTTTCAATGGACGGAGGCGATTGCTTGGTTCAACGCTGCGATAATCCCATGCTGCTGGCCATGCTCGGCGACGATCGTTGCCATGGGGATCATTTCTTTAGGGGCTGTCGCCATCACGATCTTGATGTCGGCAGCTTCCAGCATGCTGATGTCATTGAGGTCGTCCCCGGCCGCAATCGTTGGGCCCCCGTCGCCTGTGGCCTGTTTTACAGTGCGCAGGGCGTTCCCCTTGGTCGCTTGTTTTGCCGTCACCAGGTTAAGATAGACGTCGTCTTCTGCAAGCGGATCGCGGATCAGGGTTGCAGAGACCTCAGGGACCGCTTGCAGAAGGGCATTGATCCGTTCCATGGCTTGCTTGGCGCCCAGGCACTTGGCAAGAGGGAAGGAAATCCCCTTTTTAAAATCAAAGTCTTTGACCGACTTCCAGGGTTCAGGCGAAAGGGCCATGATCTTGTGCACGTGCTCTGTCAGTTTCGGTGAAAAGCGCTCAGGCCGGTAATAGCAGAAATCGCCCTGCTCATAGCCGGCGTAGACTAAAAAGTCCTCTTCTTCGCCCCGATAGGCCATGTCCAGAACAGGGATCACCTTATCGTCAAGATAGTGGCGCGCCACCAGCTGCTTGTGGGGCATGAGAAGGATGTCCGCGCCATTTTGTACGGCGAGGTAGTAAGGGAAATCAAACTCGCCCACGACTTTGTAGGCAAACGAAAAGGTGCGCCCGGTGATAAAGACTATTTCCCATCCTTTATCCTCAAGGGAGTGCAGAAAATCCACCACTTCTTTGGGAGCTCGATGGGTCGAGTCTGTGATCGTACCGTCAAGGTCTAATGCAATCCAACCAAGATGTTTTCTCATAATGGCTGATTTTAGCATGAGAAGTTGAAAAAAAATAGAAGGAATCTCACACTAAAGAATTACCTCACAGGGGCTTTATCTATGTCACTCAAGAAATTGTTACCAATTCTGCTGCTTCTCTACTCTTCCGCCGCCTATTCTGCCGATAAGAAGCAGACACCCCCTCCTGCTGCGCAAGAGGCTGCCCCTGAAGACTCGAAAAAGGACACCTCTGTTAAACCCGAGGCAGCTCCCGCAGCCCCAGCGCCTGCAGCTTTGGACAAGGCCGCTCAGCAGCCCCCGGCTCCCCTCCCCTCTTCCACCGAGATGACGACCTCTTATGAAAGCGCATTCGTGCGCATGCTGGTGACGCTGCTTGGCCTGCTCTTTCTGGTATTTGCGACGTTCTGGATCCTGCGCCGCATGGGAAAAGGGAAGTTCAAGATGGGATCCGGCCGCACGATCAATATCCTCGAAAAACGCGCTTTAAGCCCCAAGTCGATGCTCTACATTGTCGAGATTGGAAATAAAAAGGTGCTCATCTCCGAATCGCAAGTCGAAGTGAGATCCCTCGCAACCTACGAAGAAATCCCCGATGTCAATGAGTAGACCCCTGGATCTCTCTGTATCCCAGGATTGGAAGGAAAACAAATAGAAAAATAGTGGAGAGAAAGGCGAAATAGCCAATCACAATGAATAAACCGTCCTCTTCTAAAATCCCTACGGAGATCAGCAAGCTTGTCACCCCCGGAGGGAAATTGGTGCCTGGAGGCAAAGGGAGCATTAAAAGAAATCCGCAGATGATAAGAAGCAAGCCGTTCATTCTTTGAAAAAAAGGATGGCGATGAAAAAATTCCCCTCTGGGCCGAGCCACCTTCTCAATTCTTCTAAGAACCGCCGCTGTTTTTCGGAGTATGCTCGAAATCAAAGATCCAGAAATTTTCTTCTTTAGAATGAATTTTGGAAACCAGATCGGGCGATTGAATGCGATCGAATTGCCAGCGAAAATCACTAACAGCCCGAGAATCGTCGACAGTCCCGGCAACGGGATGAAGAACAGAAATGGAATTGAAAAAATAGCGGTGGATAGAGCTGCCGAACGATGACCGGCAAAGAGCATCAGCTCCCTGATGTTCATCGAACGATTTTTGCAGTCCTTGCTTAATTTGACAAATTCTTCAGATAGAGATCTCATAGGTTGGAACCTATCTGAAATAAATATTTCAATCAAGCAAGCGCAAACCCAAAGGCAGGAATTCCGTCAAAGGACCGATTAAAGTTGATCCCGGCGAATGACTGTTATGCGGGGGTCATGGACGTTGCCGCGGACCTGGAAACAGTGGGCGAGATAGAATGGATGCGCATCCTGCATGTCTTTTCTGAATGCCTGCCAGCAAGTTTCTCCAGGGCGGGCCGGAACATTCCTGAAGTCTTCTTTGTAAGAGGCGCCATTTTGCCATGCTTTCTCGATCATAGCCTCGATTTTTCTTCCATGGAAGGGCTTGACGACCCCGTAGAGGGCAGCCAGCTCGCAGCCAAGTCCAAAAAACGGAGCCTTGACGATTTCATACAGGCCTGTGCCAAAGGCTTCAGCCGCCTGTGTAATGCCGCTGCGCATGGAAACGGCTCCTTCATAGAGTTTGCCAAGGGCAAGCTGCTCGCCAGTTTTGTAAAGGGTCTCCAATGCGATAGCGCCGATCTCGAAAGGAGTTTTGAAGATGTGCCAGGACATTTTTCCAAGCGTGTAGAAAGGCATTCCCAAAGCAATCAGAGCGCACTTAACGGAAACGATATAGGCAGGTTCGTCAAGAAACAGCTCCCCGCTCTTCACGTCCTCGATGTAAGTGAGGACGCCTACTTTTCTGACTTCGCCTGTCGCTGGGTCCTTGCTGTCATAAAGCTTGATGTTTCCCTGAGCGTCCCGTTTCATCACGTGGGCGCGCTGGAAAGCGGTTTCGGTCCTGTCACAGAGGGTGGTTAAAATCGTGCCGATCGAGGAAAACAACTGCTCAAATTGAGAGTAAGTACTTAAACGTCCGACTGAAGCAACTGCCGCCATAGCAACCTCCGATGAAATAAAGGAATTTGGCCAGCCATTATACCCATTCTGTTTTACCGGAGCATCAGTAAATTAGTAATTTGACAGGGAGGCGAATTCTTAAGGGAAGGAGGGATAAATTAAAAGTTAGTTTTGAAAAAGAAGGGATCCGATCCGCAGGAATGTGGCACCTTCGGCAACTGCAATCGGATAGTCCTGGGTCATGCCCATCGAAAGATGGGACAGCCCTAACTGGTCTCGGAGCTGCCTCAAGCGGCTGAAACAGGGCCTGATCACCTCGGCGTCAGGTGTCAATGGGGCCATTGTCATCAGTCCATTGATATTCAAATCCAATCCTGCGATCTCTTTGTAATCACGAAGAAGCTCTTCTTCCGAAAACCCGTGTTTGGCAGATTCTTTAGACGTATTCACCTGCAAAAAGAGCTGGGGCCTTTTTTGGAGCTCTTTGCATTTCCTTGCGATTAACTTGGCCGTCTCCTTCGAATCGACGGAATGGATATAGCTGAAGTGTTCGACGATTTTGCCAATTTTATTGGATTGAAGCGGCCCAATGAAATGCCATGCGACGTCATTGGGAAATAGCTGCATTTTAGTCAGAGCGACTTGTAGACGGCTCTCGCCAAAATGGCGGATCCCGGCATCATAGGCTTCTTCCATCTGTTCAAACGAGGCATATTTTGTGACGGCGACCAAATGGATGGAAGAGGGATTTCTTCCCGCCGCAGTTGCGCACATTTGGATTTGAGAGAGCAGGCGTGAATAGCTTTCAGATAGCATCAAAGGTCGGATTCATAGGGTCGATGAAGGATTTCCTTAAGAAGAAAGGCGTTGCGCACAGAAGACTTGTTTGTCAGCAGTTTTCTGGCATGGGAGACTTTTTTTCCAGTCTTGATTGCGTAGGCAGGATCGATATCGATATGCTTGTGCATTTCTTCGCTGACAAGATCGGAGCTCCTTTCCTGAATCGAAGAGGAAAAACGTCTCTCTTCGACTGCCGAGTGAACTTTTCGGTCTTCGATTTTGGAGCGAAGAACTTCCTGGCGGCGTCCGACCGGAGGAGGCCCCGGAGGCTGCGAAACAGTTTTGGGCGGAGGCGGAGGAAGAGCGCGTTCGAATCGCGTCGGCTCTCTTTCTTCTTCGTGGGCCGTGGGAGCATGCTTCTTTTTGCCCGCCGTCATCAAAAAATAGAGGATCAGGATGCCGATCGGCACCAGATAATCGAAGATGTTCTCCAGATTTAATGCAGCAAGAGGAAGGGATATCACTTGATGTCATCGCCTTCTTTAGAAAGTGAGCGACGCATCTCGGTGTCGGCCTGGACATTCTTCATGCGGTAATAGTCCATCACGCCGAGATTCCCTTTTCTGAAAGCGTCAGCGATCGCCATGGGGATCTGGGCCTCCGCTTCGACGAATTTAGCCTGCATCTCGCGCACTTTGGCGCTGTTCTCGTGTTCCATGGCAACAGCCATCGCTCGGCGCTCTTCCGCTTTGGCCTGGGCGATGCGCTTATCCGATTCAGCCTTGTCGGCACGCAATCTTGCGCCAATGTTGTCTCCAATTGAAATATCTGCGATGTCGATGGAAAGGATTTCAAAGGCTGTCTGGGCATCCAGGCCTCTTTCCAGCAGGAGGCGGGAAATGCGTTGGGGAGACTCGAGGACATCTGTGTGCGTCTCGGCAGCCCCGATCGCATTGACGATCCCCTCTCCGACCCGGGCGATAATCGTTTCTTCTGTGGCGCCGCCGACGAGCTGCAGCAGGTTCGTCCGCACAGTGACGCGAGCCCTGCACTTCAGCTGGACGCCGTCCTTTGCGACAGCGATCACATAATCTCCCTGGCGGTTGTCAGGGCAATCGATCACTTTTGGATTGACGGAGGTCTTGACCGCTTCGAGAAGATCGCGGCCTGCCAGGTCGATGGCTGTGGCCTGGCGCCAGGTGAGAGGGAAATTGGCTTTGTCGGCAGCGATCATCGCGCGGACGACATTGATGATATTTCCACCGGCGAGATAGTGGGTCTCCAGATCTGCTACTGTGATCTGCTTCAAACCAGCCTTGTAAGAGGTAATGCGGGCATTAAGGATGACCTTTGTCGGGATTTTTCTCAGACTGATCCCGATGATATTGAACAGAGAAATGGGCGTTCCCGAGACGAAAGCCTGGAACCATAGGCTCACATAGCGGATGACCATGAAGAAAAGGATGACAGCGATAAGGCCGACGATGGCGATGAGGAGCAGCAGGAAACCTCCCACCGATGAGATAGTTTCTGCGAGGAGAGGATTGCTGAATAACATGTTTATTGCCTTTGTCTAACGATTAAGTGAGATCCTTTCCCTCCGACGATCTGAACGGAAACATCTTTGGAGATGAATCCTGTTTCAGAGAGGGCCTGATAGAGTTTGCCGTCGACCAGGATGTGCCCGGCCGGTTTGAGTTCGGTAGCGACGATTCCATCCTTGCCGATCAGATTTTGATCGTAGGAGGAGGCCTGATATCCAGACTGATCTTCGCCATGGTAAAAGTTCCCTTTCCCTTGAGAGCGCTTGACCCTCCAGAGCGCGAATTTGCATATAATGAAGACTGCCAGCAGCATGGCCAGCATGTAAACGATCCCCCAGAAAGCGGGATATTGCGCGAAAAACAGCCCCAGGCTGATGAGCAGTGTCAATGTCCCGATGACAGCGAGGACCGCGCCGGGAAGGAAAAATTCAAGAAAGATGAGAACGATACCGGCTATGCCGAGAAGAAGAATAATGGCCATAATTGATCTCCAGCCGCATCGCTTGTGACTGTATTGCTATTTAGCCTGGCTCATAGGATGGCCTGGTTTCCGGCCGGCTGCAAGACGTCCGCCTGTTAGATCGGGCGCCTCCGCCAGAGCGCTTCCAGCTATGGCGCCACTGACCGAAGGGGCATCTGGGATCTCTCGCTCGGCCGAAACTCTGGCCGAAGCGATGAGCAAGGCCTTCTATTTTTTGGCCACGATGATAGCACTTCCCTGAATTTTGCTCACAATGACTTTCTCTCCCCTCTCAATATAGTTTCCTTCCGTGAGGGCGTCGTAGAGTTGGTGTTCGATGCGGATCTTCCCACCGGGCCGCAAGGAAGTGAACGCCTCCGCTTCAGTGCCGACTGGGGGCAACGTCTTAGGTTCCGGGCCCGCAACGCTGCCTTCCTGATCCCCATGCAAGATCATCTTGCTCTTGTTGAGGAGACGAGGCGTGACAAAGCGGGCCAGCAGGGCAATGACCAACAAAGAGAGTACCAATGCCCCGATTTGATAGGCGAGCCGATCGAAAAATTCAAACGTCGGCAGATTCCACTGGTTCAAGTTCCATGAAAAATGAAGAGCCTCAAAATGGGGAACCAAAGATGTAAACAGACCAAAGAGGATCATGGCGATTCCTGCCACTCCGATCACCCCAAAACCAGGGAGGACGAAAATTTCGGCCAGGAGCAGAAGGACGCCGCCAGCGATAAGGACGATTTCCAGCCAGTTGATCGCTTCTACAGCGAAATTGGAAAGAAGGATGAGTCCCAGGCAGATGACCGCTATGATACCGGGAAGTCCAAAGCCGGGACTGCTCATTTCCATATAGAAGCCAATGATCAGACCCATCATGAGAAGCGAGGCGACGATCGGATGAGTCAAAAACGCAAAGAAATCGATTTTCCAATTCTGATAGTAAATGAGCGTCGGGTAAGGGATCTTAGCAAAAAAAGGATAGGTAAAAAGCTGACTTTGAGCACCAGGCCATTCTCCAACTTCCAATTCTAATTTTGTGACATCTAAAGTGGCTGCTATCGGAAGCATGAAATCGGCAACTCCGAACTGGACAAGCTGTTCAGCATCCAAAGTAAGGAGTTTGCCGCGAGGGGTGATCAATTCGTCCGCATTTGCGCCTTCTGACCTGATGTCGCTCTCATTCTGCAACTCGATAATCTCTCCATTTCTCTTCACCAGAATGATCTCTTTATCGACCATCGCTTCTGCAATCAAGGGGTTGCGCCCATAAAATTTGGCAAGGCTGCCAAATTCCGCACGAAGGGCGGAAATGATTTTTTCCGAGGCTGTTTCCATTTTTCCTTCTGAACCGGTAATGACCGGCTCGGCGGCTCCCATCAGACCTGTATTGGATGTCGCAATGAATCGGCAGGAATAGGCTAGCATGGCTCCGGCGGAAAGCGCCCAGTTGTTGATCACAGCGACGACCGGAATGTGATAGCGAGCATCCATTTCCTGCAGTAGTTCGGCAATCTTCATTGCAGGAAAAACCTCACCGCCCGGAGTGTTGAGCCGCAGGATCACAAAGCACACATTTCTTTTCCTATACTCTTCCAAAGCAAATTTCACCTGGAGGTAGGTTGACTGGTCAATAGGACGGTCGCGAGGCATTCTGAGATAGCCGATATAATTGCTTCCACTAGGGTGATAATGAATGGCAGATGCAAGACACTCATCCAGAGAAGGAGAGGCATATTCAGCCGGCAGCCTATCGACGGCGTTCACTCCGTATTTTGCCACAAAGGCAGGGGGACTCATCGTCTCGATCATAAAGCCCATCTCCGACAATTGGGAGCTGTTGAACACCGTGGCTTCTTTTAGATGATCTGCCCCGACAAGCTCCCATTTTTGATCGTACTTGAGATCAACAGATGGATCGATCATGGCAATTGCCATCAGCTTCAGGAGAGGAGCATTCGGTTCATGGGGGATCATGTCGAGAACCATGCTGACAAGCTGGTTTTGCGGGAGCTGATTGTGGGCGCCATAGAGGATATCTCCCCAGACAAAGACATCCGTCCCCAGCCACACATCCGCAAGAAAAGGGAGGATAGCGACGGGACCTATCGCCCTATTCTCTATATAGACCGTGATTTTCACCTTTTTCGTGACTTTCAGGCTATGGATCTGCTGGGCAACCTCCAGGAGGGGCTGCAACTCAGCAGTCCAGCAATCCACGCGCAGGACGATTTCAGAACCTTTAAACGCATCTAATTGATCCTTAGCATATTGCAGATTTTGGGCGTTTTGATGTCCCTCGAAATTCAAAACAAGAGGGACTTCAGCGCGGCATAGCCCGCAAAATAAAAGAAAGATGAGGGAAATGAATAACTTACGCATGACCTCAGACTAGGGGAAAGTGAATTATTTTGTCCAGAGATACCCCTGAATTTGAATCCCAGTTCACTTAAAATCAATTATTTAAATCATCATTCAACAACAAATAACACGTTAATTTTATATTTTAATTTATATCGACATAAGATAGAATAACTATTAGATAAATATAACCAAATCCAATCAACAAACAAATTATGTCACGCGTCGTTATTCAAAAAAACTGCGAGGTGCTCGCCGTACAGCAGGACAGCAAGGAAAAGGACACTTATAATGTGAAGGTCCTTTTCAATAACGACATGGAAGAATTTGCCCCTGAAATCCCATTAAAATTGAAAGGCTCTCCAAAAGAAATCTCCAAAATCCTGACATTTCTTGGCGAGGAATTCACAAAGAACAGGACGCTCGAACAAACTCTGGACGACCTGTCTATCGCCCCCATCACATTCGAGGTCAATGGCGATAAAGTGATCGCAAAAGACACGCACGGCAAAGAACTGACGAACATTGAAGGGAGCATCGACCACAACGCATCTATAGGAAAAGTAAAAGAATTCACGGAAAACTTTTTCTTTCCGCACAAGAAAACAACCCGCCCGACAACGCCTGCACCCGATCTAATAAGAGAGGTCGGAAAGGTCCGCTCGCTTTGGTCGGAGATCAATTCAGAGCGCACCTCGACTCAGAAAAGAATCGAGATGAAGACGTCGCTCCTGCAGGATTTCATCCGCAATCTGGCCCGCGAAAAGGGAATGCCGGAAGAGGAAATCGAAAACGGCCTGGAAGAACTCAAAGGAGCCAAATCGCTCAACGAGTTTCTTAACCGCGCCAAACTTCAATATTTCCCTGCGCTTTCAGAAGAACTGCACGAACTGCAGAGCTGCGACGAGTGCAAAGACCACTTAAGGCTCTAACTTCCCATTATTATCAGCTTTAAAGGGCGGTGCATCCCTATAGCTTATTTAAATAGTCTAGAATCAGGCTTTGCGCAATCTGTAAATTCCCGTCGGTATGAGCACTCGATATAAAGTGCGCCTCATAGGCCGATGGCGACAAATAGACCCCTCTTTCGAACATGTGGCGGAAAAAGTGCTTGAACCGCTCTTCGTCCATTGCGGACAGGTCTTCCCTGCTCTCGACTTTATGAACGCCGAAGAACAAGGTGAACATCGAACCTGCGCTCTGAACTGCGATCGGTAATTTTTTCCTTTCTATCGTCTTGCGGATCGGTTCGAGGAACTCTTCGAGCCTTTGTTCCAGGTCTGAGAAAAAGCCGCTCTTTTCGATCGTTCTCAACGTTTCGATTCCCGCGCACATCGCCAAAGGATTGCCCGAAAGAGTGCCTCCCTGATAGACAGGGCCGAGGGGGGCGATCATGTCCATGATCTCTTTTTTTCCCCCGAACGCTGCGGCGGGAAACCCGCCGCCGATGACCTTGCCAAGGCAGGTCATATCCGGCGTGATCTCGTAATACCCTTGCGCTCCATTTAGTCCGACCCGAAATCCGGTGATCACCTCATCGAAAATGAGGACAATCCCTTTCTTAGCTGTCTCTTCTCGAAGCATCTCCAAAAATTCTCTCTTTGCCGGAACGACGCCAATATTGCCGGCGACAGGTTCGAGCAGGACCGCCGCGATGTCGTCGCGTGACCTGATGAAGCTTCGAGCCGTCTGGATATCATTGAACGGCAGGGAAGCGGTCAGCTTGACAAGCTCTTCGGGGATTCCTTTCGATGAGGCCTCCGGAAGATGGCTGACCCCCGATCCCGCCTTAATGAGCAGGCTGTCGGAGTGGCCGTGAAAATGACCGTTGAATTTGACGATCACCGATTTGCCGGTAAAGCCGCGGGCGAGCCGGATCGCAGTCATCGTTGCCTCAGTGCCGGAGGAAACAAAGCGCAGCCTTTCGATGGAGGGAAGATGACGGACGATGATCTCTGCCAGCTCTTTTTCATAAGGCGTCGCAATCCCAAACGAAGACCCCCTCGCAAGCTGCTCCGCCGCTCTAATAATGACATGGTCGGGAGAATGGCCGAGGATGAGAGCTCCCCAGCTTTGGCAGAAATCAATGTAGCGATGCCCATCCACATCGCAGATCGTATCCCCTTTCCCTTCTCTTACAATGATCGGGGTCATCTCCATTCCTTTGAAGGAGCGTACGGGAGAATTCACTCCTCCGGGCATCAGGGCGCAGGAGTCGCGGTATAATATTTCTGTCTGGGGCCGCTGTCGCATGAGATCATCTCCCAATTTTGAAGACTTTGATTCTGGGTGGTGTTTTTAATAGGGGGATAGGTTCACTTGTCAAAAAAGTCTGTGTCGCATTTTCAGGAAAACACTAAAAAAACAAAAGAAGAAGTTGCATTGGAAATAGGGGGATCAATACCCTTTTTCATATCTGCACGTATAAAAAAAAATTGATGTCTCGCCGAATTCTCTTTTCGACACTTCTATTTTCGCTCATCCCGTTTGCTGCAATTGCAGGAGGCATTTCCTATAACGTCGAATTCGAAGGCTTGGACGACAGCAAGGCATTGAAAGAGATCAAACTCGCCTCCCATCTGACCTCGCTGAAAAAACGGCCTCCCGCTTCGATCAATGCGCTCCGTTACCGCGCCGATTCCGACATCCCTTCCCTGCTCAAAGTCCTGCAGGCGCACGGCTACTATGAAGGGAAAGTCAATATCCAGATCCATGAGATTTACAACGACGTCAACGTGATCGTCATGATCGATCCGGGTCCGCGCTACCGCCTGGAATCATTCGACATCCATCTTTACTGCCAGTCCCCTGAAACAACCAACGACTGCTGCCATGTGAGCCTGGGCGATGCCGGCGTGCAGCTGAACAAACCAGCCCAAACCGAAGCGATCCTGGACGCAGAGCTCAAAGTGCTGCAAAGACTGTCCGAATGCGGCTATCCCCTGGCTAAAATCGAAAATCGGGACGTGGTGGTCGACGGAAAGACGAAGGGAGTTCGAGTCAAGCTCGACGTCAAGACAGGGCAAAAGGCGGAATTCGGACCAACCGCCGTTGTCGGCGCCAAACGCGTCAAGCCCCGCTATATCGAGCAGAAACTTCAGTGGGATGAAGGAGAGGAATATGACAGCCGCCTCGTCGATAAGACGCAAAACCTGCTTATCGACAGCGGCCTATTCAGCTCCGTTCTGATTTCTCATGAAGAGAACCTGTCCTCAAACGGAGAAATCCCTCTCAAGATCGAAGTCAGCGAGACCAAGCATAAAAGCGTGAACGTCGGGGTCAGCTACCAGACTGTGTTCGGACCGGGCGTTACGTTCGGCTGGGCCAACCGCAATGTAGGCGGCATGGGAAGGACATTGAGCTTCCAGGGCGACATCACACGGATCAGCCAGACAGGCGTCGCGACGTACCTGCATCCCGACTTCAACCGGATCGGCCAGGATATGATCGCGCAGGCGCAGGCCGCGCACGAAGATATCTTCGCCTATTCGATGCGCTCCTACAGCATCATGGACCGCTTTGAGAGACAGATCAACAGGCGGCTGCGCGGCGGGCTCGGGCTCAAAGGTGATCGTCTCTATGTGACCGAGAGCGTGCAGAACGGCAACTACTGGCTCCTGGAAATGCCGCTCTATATTCGCTGGAGTTCGGCCAACAGCCTCCTCAACCCCACGCGGGGAGGAACCCTGGAATACACTGTGACGCCCGCGCTCAATGTCGCCGATTCGAGCGATTTCTACCTCACACAGCAATTCACCGGCAGCATCTACAATGCGCTGGACGAGAAGGAAAAAATTGTACTGGCCCAGAAGCTCACGCTGGGTTTCATCTTCAGCAACGGACTGCCTGCAGTTCCGCTCTGCAACCGATTTTTGGGCGGCACGGAGGCTGATTTGCGCGGCTATCGGTATAAAAGCGTCAGCCCGCTTGTCCACGGAAAACCGATCGGCGGAAGGTCGGCGATCTACTACACGTTCGAAACCCGATTCCGCCTCACCAACACAATTGGACTGGTTCCCTTTTTCGATATGGGGAGCGTCTACACCACGGAATACCCGACACTGCACGGAAAATGGTTCAAATCGGCAGGGCTTGGGTTCCGCTTTTTTACATTCATGGGTCCCTTCCGCGTCGATTTGGCCTTCCCGCTGGACCGCCGCAAGGATATCGATACTGCATACAAAGTGTTTGTGAGCATAGGTCAAATGTTCTAACAGGTTAAATGGATATGATTTTTCGGCTGTTTTTCAAAGTCTTGCGCCTGATTGTGATTGCGATCATCGTCGCCCTGCTTATCTTCTGCGTCCTGTTTGCGGTCATGCAGTCAAAATGGGCCAAAGAGCAGGTGAAAGACAGGATCGCTTCCTATCTCCAAGATGCCGGCATTTCCGCCACAATCACTGAGCTAGACGGCCAGCCGCCGTTTACCTGGACGATCAAAGAAGCCGATCTTCAGCTGGGAGCAGACCGCTCGCTCAAACTGTCCAATGTCAAATTCCGCTTCGCGATTCTTCCTCTTCTTAAAGGAAGGGTCGCCATCAATTACCTGAAAGTCGAAAACGCAGAATATGCCTTTCATTTCGCAACGGAAGCCTCCGAACCATTGAGCATACAGGAAGGGAAAACGATGCTGCGCCAGCAGCTGGAAGACACTGTTCTGCCCTGTCAAGTCACCCTCAATCATTTTGCGATCGAGCGGATGACCCTCATCAACAAAGACAGCGGCTCAACACTGACCTTCGGGATGGCAGGAAAAGCAAAGATCAGGCAGGACATTCGCGAATTCGTACTCGACCTTACACTCTTTTCTCCTGACAAAAACAGGACTTATCTGGAAGCCGCGTTGAACGGAAGCAAGGAGAAGGATTTTATCGAGACGAAGCTAAAAATAAACCTCGATTCCATCCCTGCTTTTCTCTCTTTGGGCCTGGATGGGAACATTGCAGCCGAATTCAACGTTAAAGGCCCTTGGACGACATGGAATGAGATCCTATACGACCTGCCTCGCACAAAAGACCCTCTGACCGGACTTGTAAAAGGGATGATCGGCGACACGCATGTCCAAAGCGCTCCGATCCTGAATAGAAATTGGAAATTCAAGGCCCAGTTCTCCTTAGCTTCGAGCGATGTGGCTAATATCCAGAACTTTTTGCTTCTCAGCGACCTGATCCACGTCAAGGGAAAGGCAGAACTGCACAGCGATCTTGAAAAAAGTAAAGCGCTGATCGCCTTCTCCATGCCAGATCTTTCACATCTCTCCCCTCTCGCTTCATTTCCCGTCTCCGGCAGCGCCCATGGAAAAGCATTTTATCAAGAAGGAAGCTTCAAGGCCTCATTCGACACTCAGGCGCTCACCTTGGAAAAATTTGCCGCAGGCACAACGCGGACATTTATAAAGGGAAGCGTCGAGGCGGGAGAATGGGAAGCGGAAGTGAAACTCCAATCTGCCGACGCCGCTATCCCCTTTGAAAGTTCCTTTGCAGTGGAGTTCGTTCCCCAGACCTTTTTTTCCATCATCGACTTCCACTTAAGCGCCACCGATCTCTCACTATACGGATTCCTCTACTATGATTTCGCAGACCATCTTTGGGACGGATCGCTCAAAGCAAATGTCGAGCACCTCGATAGATTCGGCATTTATCTGAAAGAAGAATCCTTAAACGGAGGTTTCTCGGCCGAGTTGAATCTCTCCGCATGGGAAGATGAGCAGAATGCATCGTGCGCCATCGTCGCGAGGAATATGCGCTACCGGGACATCCTCCTTGACGACCTTACAATGAGCGCCGAGATCGAGAATCTGTTCAAGAGGCCTGAGGGAAAACTCAATCTGCTCGCCCAAAAGGTTTACACCCCCGGTTTCTACCTCGACAGATTAAACTTTGGCACCCGCTCGGACGAGGCCAACTGGCCTTTCTATATCGACACAACAGGGAGAGTTGAAAGCCCGTTCCAATGCTACGCAAAAGGGTTTTGGCAAAAAGAGAACCCCCTCTTCACCCTTGAGCTTACACAGCTTTCTGGAGAACTCTCAGACATCCCCTTCTCTCTGGACTATCCCTTTGAACTGGAATGGGGCGCCGACTATCTCAACTTGAGTCCCTTTGATTTCCGCATCGGCGACGGACATTTCTATTCGACATTCGAGCTCAGCCCGGTGCGCTCGGTTGGCAAATGGGAACTTGAACACTTCCCTCTTGAAATCCTAAGCTGCTTCCGCCCCAGGTTCGCATTAAATGGATACGTGACGACATCCGGGTTCATCGACGCAACGCCTGATAATATCGAAGGGGCGCTTCGAGCGGTCATCGAAGAAGCGGGCGTCCTGCATTACGGCAAAAAGGAACCGTTCCAAGCCAAAGGCTCGATTCAGGTCCACCTGAACCAGAGCATTTGCCAGGTCCATACCGATTTGCACGCCACCGATGAGCAAGTTCTCGATTTTAATGCCACTCTCCCCATTGAATACAGTCTCTTTCCATTCAAAATTTCATTCGACAAGGCTAAAAACACTTCCGCTGAGCTGGTCGCGGAAGGGAAACTGCAGGATCTGTTCGATTTTGTCAACATGGGGACCAACCACTTTACCGGACTGCTCTCGTGCCGACTGTTCCTTTCGCAGACGCTTGCATTTCCCTCTCTGCAAGGCCAGTTGGAATTGCAAAACGGCACCTACGAAAACTATTTCACCGGGATCGATCTGCGCAATATCGACGCCCAGTTCGAGGCCCACAACGACGAAATCCATCTCGTAAGTATGAATGCAGGCGATGATAAATCGGGCGAGGTCACCGCCGCGGGTAAGATCTATCTTAAGCCCGATAAACACTTTCCCTACTCGTTCGAGGCGGAGATGCGCAAGCTCCACGCGCTGGGTTTTGATATGATCGATTGCGACCTGACAGGGCCTCTCTATCTGACCGGCGACACACAGAATATGTTCGCGCAAGGAAATCTGCTCATCGATGAGGCGAAAATCCAAATCACCGAGCGGTTGCCCTATGAGGTCTCCTCGCTTCCTGTCACCTATGTCAACCGCCCTCCCCATCTTGTTTCAAGGACCGTCTCTTCAGGACCGGGATTTGCTTTCCATATCGATCTGGAGCTGACCTCCGAGGGCCATGTTCTTGTCAAAGGAAGAGGTCTCAACGCCGAGCTCGAAGGCAACGTCCACCTGTACGGAACAAACACCAATATTGCCGCGAATGGGTCCCTCAAGTTGATCACAGGGGAATATGTCTTCTCAGGAAAAGTCTTCAAATTGACTGAAGGAGAGATCGTCTTCAACGACAAACCTACCCCTTCCGCCTACCTGAATATCAACGGCACGCTGAGTCTGCCAGACATCACCATCACGGCCATGATGCGCGGACCGCTCACATCCCCTCAGCTCACTTTCCAATCTAACCCACAGAAGCCGACCAGCTCGATCCTGGCTCTTATTCTGTTCAACAAAGACATCACCGAGATCAGCCACCCTGAAGCGATCCAGCTTGCCAGCACGCTTGTCAGCCTTTCAGGGGGGGCTGGCCCCGACGTCCTCGAGTCGATCCGCAAAAGCATCGGGATCGACCGTCTGAACATCGCTTCCAAACCAGGTTCGGATGAACTGGCTGTCCAGATCGGCAAATACCTCACGCGGGGCATCATGATCACCCTTTCACAAAGCGCGACAAGCAGCCAGGTGATCGTCGAAGTCGAACTTCCCAAAGGTTTCGTCTTCCAGGCAGAGACCCAGGAAGAGGAAGAAGGCAAGTTCTCTCTCAAATGGAGAAAGAGTTACTAGTGCCCGGGAGGCCGTTAATTCTCAACTCGCTATTTTGCACGACGTATTGCTGCCCCCGGCTTTGCAGATCGAAAAGAAGTCCGTAAACAATTGCTCAAGAATCAATTTCGATTCTTCAGCTGAGCAATCGGGTGAAAAATGGACCTCGGGAGCCTTTAAACACGCCGCGTATTCATAGGACTTGAGCTTACCGCTCACGGTCCATTCAATCGCCAGTTCCCCTCGAACGGTTTTCTCCCTCAAGATATGATAAGATTTCCTGTGAACGACCTTAAATTGCCCATTGTCATATTCGATATTGTAGGAACCAATGACATCATGATTCAAGGCAAGGTGGCAGGCGCTCTCATCCTCGAAGCGGGCTTTTTTACGCCCCACATCCAACAGAGACAGAGCACAAAGACCATAACTGCCAAAACACATTGCCTTTAAAAGGGATAATGAAGGGATCGAACTATGCTTCCCTTCCAGCAAATAGAGACGGGAATAGATGCGGATCAGCTCTTGCGAGACCTCTTTCCAATTCTGCTGCTTAAATGCTTCGCAATTGATCAAATGGGCGCCTATGTAATTGGTAAAGGGGCGCATTTGAGCTGGAAAATCAATTTCTTCATCTGGGATTTCATTGAGAACTAAGCCAATTTTAGCAGAAATATCCTCAGTACGGCCAGGGTCTTCGAAAATTTTGCGCAGGCTTTTTGCAAGAAGCCCGGGCAACTTCTTTTTTAAAAATTTTGATTCAGGATCTTGTTCCATTGCAAAGAGCTGCCTTTGAGACTCTGCAGGTGGGGTAGGGCCGAGCTCCATTTTTTTTTCGAATTGAGAAATGAGCCATCCAATGAAACGAAATTCTCTTTGAGACTCGTCCAACTGCAATCCCTGGATGTCGGGAATGGTCAGGCACTCGTTATTGAACCGGATGCTGTCTTGTGGGAACGGGCCATCGGAATAAAAAGCGCGAAACGACTCAGCAAATTCTTTGTAATTTTGAGCAAAAACAGGAACAGTGACAAGGTTCATTTGAGCAATGTCGAATCCCGTGGGGTACTCAATCGTCAGGTTTTGAAACGTCCTTCTCTTTTTTTCTAAAGGCAAAATGGTATCAATATGGGATTGAAATCTCTTTTTGACTGTAGCCCCGTCCGACTCGGCCGCTTTCCTCACAATGATCCATGCCCCTTCTTTACCGATGACTCGATATAAAAGATCAGATCCGCTGGTTGATTCCATCTTCAACTTTTCGAATTTTTTCCAAAATCCAACAGGACTCGTTTCCCCCGCAAAATCGCTTAAGAAAGAGTACTCGCTTACTCCAGAGAGCAATTCACAGGCCTTTTGAACCCTCTTTAAAATACTAGAATATTTCAAACAACGGTTGTAGACATCATCAATAAAAAAAGTCACTCTCTCATTTGAAAGGTCCGTTTTGACGACCCCTCTCACAAGGGCTGCATTAACTTTTTCCTTCCACCTGGAATAAGAAACAACGGGAATGTCGATGCAATCGACAAAACGATCGAGCGGCACACGCACCGTAACGACCGAGACCTCATCGGGAAGCACCTGATATTTGGATTCGGCGTCCTTGGCTTTCCCAGTAACAGAATGACTAGAAGAAAGATGTGGCCGGTCTGACGTGGATCCTAATAATTGCGGAACTTTCCCTAGATTTAGACCCACGCTGTAGCTCCGACGCGTTTTTCTAGACTTCTGCTCGCGCGCAATAGGAAGAACTGTAGAGGAGGTAGCACTAGAATCTGAATGGGAGGCGGTTGCTTTAAGTGACATTGTTAATTTCCTATGTAGATTATCGAGAGGATTATATAAACCCTCATTCATAAGTGGTTGAAAAATCGCTGCTTCTAGCGCTGATTGGTATACTATTCGAGTTTCTCTGCGACAATATTCTTGAACCCATAATTCAACTGAAACTTTTTATTAGGAAAGGTTCTAAGATCGGAGTGACCTTTATTCCGAACAAACCGACTATTGAACATAATCCACAGAAAACTGTCCAGACGAAGTTCTTAAAGAGTTTGTCAGCGATGAGGAGATTCAAAACCTATTCAACTGTTTGCAAATGATTTTCTACGTCCAAAAAGCTATGAAATTAAGGTAATCCTCAAGAACGAATTGTTTTTATTCTGCTAATAAATTCGAATGACGTGTGGACACAATCAAAAACACTGCAATAATTAAAATAAATTATCTGATTTATTTAAAACATGTAAATCCGTAAAATTAGGACAAGGCACGGTAAATTCTACGTAGAAAACGACCTAATTTTTGAAGCGGCATCTTTTTCCTATCGAAATCCCCATTCTCTCAGCGATTTAAAGACTGTAAATTCATCATTTTAATTGTCATTTTTTCGAGAAATTAAACAAAAGATTTAATCTTTGTAAAGATTGCGTTTATGCATCCTCTTTGCTATGCTTAAATCGATTACAAATATCTAGAGGTTATATCTATGGGATTCATGGTGGGTGGTTCTAGGGATCTTCATCCAGGTCTTGAAATGGTGAATTGCTACAATAAGTACTTTGAGTATCAGGAAACCAAATTAAACGGCCTGATCGACAAGCTGGCTACTTCAAACATCGAGATTAAAATCATCTCCGATGTGATGAACAAGCTCTCTCATGGTAAGCAAAAAGACAAAAAAGCGGACTTCACGAACGACGAGACCATGCGCCGCTACATCACCCATATCCACAAGAACAACCCGACGATTTTCGAAGACCTTGTCAAAGGGTTCCCTGAGCATCTTCCAGAAGATATGGATGTCGATGCGCCCGCTGCTGCAAAACAAATTACTCTTGAAGACCACCTGGAAGAAAGCCTTAAAAACATCGACATGGGCCAAATCAAAATCGATGTCTTAACTGAAGAACAGATCGACGTCGTTATCCAGGGCCTCGACGGACAGCTGAAGATGCACTCTGCCGACCTTAACGAACATTTAATGAAGATCAACAACACTTACGACGACCGCGGACAAATGACGGAAAATGCCCGCCAGGTGATCAAGCAGGCAGGCGACTTCCTCGAGTCGATCAACCGCAAAATGGGCAAATAAGAATAGAACGATGATCAAGACGACGTTCCAGAAAGAAGTGATGGAGTTGTTGGGGATTTCTGAAAAAGAGATCTCTCCGATCCCCCTTGAACAGGAGCGTTCGTTTTATGCAACGGCATTTGGACTATATGAGAAAGGAGATTACCGGGGTGCGGCCCAGCTCTTCACGCAGCTTGTGCTCACCGATCCTTTCTCGGAACATTATTGGCACGGGCTAGCCAGTTCCAAGCAAATGGCGCGGGAGTATCTCGCCGCCGTTCACGCCTGGAGTCTGGTCGCCTTGCTCAGAGAGGGAGACCCCCTGCCCCATTTCCATGCGGCAGAGTGCTTTCTCTCACTTGACGACAAACTGGAAGCTTTGAAAGCGCTGGACGCCGCTTCTGAGATTTGCAGAGACGAGCACCTGCGCGAAAAAATTAATTTATTGAAGACGATACACTATGCCAAGTATTAGCAGTCTCTTATCTTCCGTAGGATCCCCATTTCAGACGAGCTCGCTCTCCTCTGCCGATCCGGTGCGCACGGGTTCATCTCTTCCCACAGACTCTGTCGGCGCCGCTGAAGAAACGGCTGGCGATTGGAGACCTGAGCGCCCTCTGCTGACTGCGCCTGGCGACCTGCCTCCTCCGCGCCTGCCTCTCAGCGATTACCGCCTTCTTGCAGCTACCGACGAGACGCGCTCCTTAGGCAACCAGATCATGGATTCATTGAGCTTAAGGCTCACTGGAGTCAAAGAAAAGATTCGCGAAGTTTCCGCGGAAAACATCAAAAAGTTAAAAGAATCTGCCGAAAGAGCGAGCGCCAGCAACTTCTGGTCGATCCTTAAGAAGGTTGCGACATGCCTGCTTTCCGCCGTTTCAATCGTCTTCGGGATCGCCCTTGTCGCATCTGGCGGCGGCGCTCTCATCGGAGGCGCGATGATCGCGTCGGGCATCCTCTCCCTTGCCAATTTCGCGATGTCGGAACTGGGCACCTGGGACTGGGTCGCCGACCAGATCGCGCACAACAACGAAGACCTTAAGAGCAAGCTCAAGATGATTCTGCCGGCAGCGGTCGGCATCGTCGCCGGTGGCATCGGCCTTGTCGGCTCTGTGAACGGCATCGTCACGGGAGCGCTCCAGTTTGCTGAAAAGGCGATCTTCATCGCCCAGACCGCGGTCACCATTTTCGACGGCGTGACAACTCTTGGAAAAGGGATCGCCGACGCGCGGCTGATTTGGACGAAAGCCGATCTCAAATTGATTGAAGCGGACCTTGCGATCCAGCGCGAGCAGTTCACCACGACAATGGAAGAGATCAAGGGCAGCATGAATGAATTTAAAGCCGCAAAGGCAAAAGCTAAAAAAGCGATCGAAATGATCTCTCAAACAAATCTTCAGCTTGTCAGACAAGCTTAAAACTTACATGAGGTAATATGGCAGCACTAGACAGAATCTTCTCGGCAATTGCCGACTACTCCAAGGCGATGGGAAGCCTGCATATCGACTTCCTCGATATCGTCCGCAGAGACATCGACCGCTTCAAAGAAATGACAGATAAGCTCTATGGACAAATGCAATGGCAGGCATGGAGCGTCGTCGCTCTTTCGTCCGTTGGGGCCAGCCTGGCTATCGCAGGTTCCCTTTTTCCCAAAGGGGCAAGTGCAGCCAACCCTCTCTCGAACACACGTCTTGGAGCCAATGACGGCATCAGCGATCCTGTTTCCAAAGCGCTGACGGCTATCGGCGACAAATTGAGAGACAGCGAATTCATGCGTTCGACCTGCAAAACGGCCGCTAAAACCTTCAACGGGATTTCTCCTGCAGCCAACGTATGGTGGCAAAGCCAGACCACCGACTCGGAATCCAAACGCGAACTCTACCGCCTCTGCTTCCAGGAAGGCCAGCAGGAAAAAGGCACCTTCAGCCAGGAGACGCGCAGAGCGCAAGAGTCGGCTCTCAGTATCCTGCAGTCCAAATCCAAGGGCGGTTAATTTTAGTACTCCCATCTCAGGATGGCAGCGTCAAATGCTGCCATCCTCGATTTCAAAACTCTTCTCCGCAATCTTCCCTTCCTGATACACTCCAGTTTTTTTGAGAAATCCCTATGTTCAAACTCCTTCCTCTTTTGTTGCTGTGCGCATGCGAAAATTCTGATCAGGAGAATAAAATGCAAACTGCCACCTATGGTTCCTGGGAATCCCCGATCTCTGCCAAGATCGCCTCTTCAGGCGCTCTGAAATTTTCCGAGGTAAAATTGGCCGGGGGCACAGTCTATTGGCTGGAAGGACGCCCTATGGAAAAGGGAAGAAACGCCCTCATGTCCTGGAGTCCATCCGAAGGAGAAAAAGAGCTTCTTCCAAGCCAGTTCAATGTGAGGAATCGCGTTCATGAGTATGGCGGGGGATCTCTGCTCATCGCTGGAAACGATATTTATTTCATCAACGATGAAGACCAGCAGATCTACTGCTTGAGAGCCGAGGGTGAAATAAAGAAAATCACCGCGCAGCCCAACGCCCGTTTTGCCGACGGCGCGTTCAATCCTGACGACGGGTTCCTCTATTACGTGATGGAAGAACACGGGTCGCAAGTGGACAACTCAATTGTTCGTATCGATCCGTCCCATGCAAGCGTGCAGAAAGTCGCCTCTGGCTTTGACTTTTACGCGAATCCCCGTGTGAGCCCGGATGGAAAATCGCTGGCCTACATCTGCTGGAGCCATCCCAATATGCCCTGGGACGGAACAGAGCTCTACGTTCTCGACCTCCAATCCCAAAAAGCAAAACTTGTGGCCGGCGGTGTGAATGAATCAGTTGTCGATCCGATCTGGTCCAGAGAAGGAGAGCTCTACTACGTCTCCGACCGCTCCAACTGGTGGAACATCTACCGGGAAAATGACGCCCAACCTCTCTTTGCGATCGAGGGGGAATTCGCCTTGCCACAGTGGATCTTCGGAAGGTCGCTGATCGCATTTACAAACGAAGGGATGATCGGGAGCTATATCCAAGCAGGACAGCACGCCTTTGCGCGTTCGTCAGAAAGCGGAAAGTGGCGCAATGTCGATCTGCCCTTCACGGACGTAGAAACCTTGACCGTGGAGGGAAATCAAATGGCGATGATCGCAGGCTCGCCCGAAATACCGGAGGCGATCATCCTTTACGATCTTCAAACGAGCAAAACCTCGACGGTCAAAATCAGTCGATCCGATCAGATCGATCCTCGCTACATTTCCCACCCGACCGCAGTGCAGTTTCCTTCAGCCGGAGGCAGGGTCTCCCACGCTTTCTACTACCCGCCAACAAATCCAAACTTCAAAGGGAATCCTGGGGAAAAACCTCCGCTGATCGTTCATTCCCATGGCGGACCGACAGGGCACTCATCCCCTCTTTTCTCTATGGGAGTCCTCTATTGGACATCCCGCGGCTTTGCGATCATCGACGTCAATTATGGCGGAAGCACCGGCTATGGGCGGCGCTATCGCGACGCACTAAAAGGAGCATGGGGAATCGTCGATGTCGACGATTGCACAAACGCAGCGCTCTATCTGGCAGATCAAGGCCTTGCAGATCCCAAACGGCTGGCAATCGAAGGCGGCAGCGCCGGAGGCTACACGACTCTTGCAGCCCTTGCTTTCCGTAATGTTTTCCAGGTAGGGGCTGATTATTTCGGCGTCAGCGATCTGGAGAGGTTGACTCTCGATACCCACAAGTTCGAATCCCGCTATCTGGAGCAGCTGATCGGGCCTTATCCTGCCGATCGCGCGACCTACATTAAGCGCTCACCGATCTATAGCGTCGACACGATTTCCTGCCCGATCATCATTTTCCAGGGCGACGAAGATGCGATCGTGCCCCCTTCTCAGTCAGAGGAGATGTACAACAGTCTGATCGAGCGGAACATTCCGACTGCATACCTGCTCTACAAAGGCGAACAGCACGGGTTCCGCAAAGCTGAAAATATCCAGCGCTCTCTTGAGGCCCAACTCTACTTCTTCTCCAAGGTGATGGGTTTCCCTCTCAGTGAGAAGATCGAATCGGTCAACATTGTGAATCTCCAAGAATAGCGGCTCGGCTATTTCTGGAAAAAGACGCGAAATGCACGGGTTTGGGGATAGGTTCAATTGACCCCAAATAGAGTCTTCCTATAGACTCCGCTTTAAGGGCACCTTATAATTAAATTGAATCACCCCCCTCCCTGATGGCGATAGAAAATACGAACAACAACAATTCTCTGTGGGCAAAAATCCTGGCGCGGCTGCGAGTGATCATTGCCGTCGGAGAATGGATGACCCTGATCATCAATGTCGCCAAAGCGACATTGCGCCGTCCCCCATCGGTCAAATTGATCCTGCAGCAACTATACGACATCGGCGTCTCCTCTCTTCCCGTCTGCGCGATCACCGGATTTTCCACAGGGCTTGTGCTCGCCGCGCAATCGATCTACCAGTTGTCGGACAAAGGCCTTACTTCAGTGACAGGCCTGATGGTGACCAAAGCGATGATGACCGAACTGGGGCCGGTCCTCACCGCGTTCATGGTGACAGGAAGGGTCGGCGCCGCGATGACCGCCGAGTTGGGCACTATGCTAGTGACAGAGCAGGTCGACGCGCTGCATACGATGGCCGTCAACCCCAACCGCTATCTGATCTCTCCGCGTTTCATCGCAGGAACGTTCATGATGCCGCTGCTGACGATCTTCAGCATTGTGATGGGAGTATTCGGAGGGTATCTGATCTCTGTCTATTACTTCGGGATGCCTCCCAACACGTATATGGATCCCATTCCCGAGAATGTGAAATACTTCGACTTGATGACCGGAATCATCAAGGGATTTGTCTTTGGCGTCCTGATCATGACGATCGCCTGCTATAAAGGGATGAGAACGAGGGGCGGCGCTGCCGGCGTCGGAAAAACCACGACGAGCGCGGTGGTCATCACCTATTGCGCCATCCTGCTGACAAACTTTTTCCTGACAGTTGCGCTGAACGTCCTCCACGATCAAATCAACAGGTTCCTATGATCAAAATTCACGGCCTGTGGAAACGTTTCGGCAAATTGCAGGTCCTCGCAGGAATGGACCTCGAAATCAGGGACGGTGAGACTCTTGTCATCCTGGGCCCGTCCGGGATCGGTAAAAGCGTTCTTCTGAAACACATCATCGGCCTTATTAAGCCCGACGCAGGAACAGTCGACGTCGACAACACCCGCATCACAGACCTGGAGGGGCCCGAGCTCTTTAAAGCCGTGCAGAATATGGGGATGCTCTTCCAGGGGGGCGCCTTGTTTGATTCGATGAGTGTGGAGGACAACGTCGCTTTTTACCTCCGGCAGCACGGCGACCCGGACACAAAGCGCAAACACAGCAAAGCAGAGATCACTGACCGCGTCTCCCATGCCCTCGAGCTTGTCGGCCTGCAGGGAACTCAGAAAAAGATGCCCTCCGAACTCTCGGGCGGGATGCGCAAGCGCGCTGCTTTGGCCCGTCTGGTCGTCTACCGTCCCAAGATTGTTCTGTACGACGAGCCGACGACGGGTCTCGACCCCATTATCGCCATGCAGATCAACGAGCTGATCGTCAAGACCAAGGAAGAACTCAAAGCCACGAGCATCGTCGTCACGCACGACATGTTCTCCGCCCTTTATGTCGGCGATCGGCTGGCTTTGATCCGCGACGGAAAGATCGCCCAGATCGGCGATCCCGACACCTTTCTCAAAATCGACGATCCTCTGATCAAGTTTCTATATTGTACGATCTCTCAGGATCCGCGTAAGCTAAAGGAGAAAAACCACCATGGGTGAGCAGACCAAAAACATGTTGATCGGCGTCTTTGTGATCGCAGCCTGCGGGGTGATCATCTGGCTGATCATGTTCTTGAAACCAGGCGTCGGCGATGGCAAGGAAACCCTTTATGTGCGTTTTTCTTCGATCAATCAGATCAATGTCGGCACGCGCGTCCTTTTCGCAGGAAGACCCGTCGGAGAAGTGGTCGCCATTCAGGAGATCAACGACGCCCGTCAAAAACCGACAGCGGATGTCCTGGGAGAAATTTACTGCTACCAGCTCGTTCTTAAAGTCGATTCCAGCGTCAAGGTCTACGACACCGATGAAATCATCGTCCAGACCACAGGCCTGCTTGGAGAAAAATCGATCGCGATCATCCCCAAGATCCCTCCTAAAGGGGTCACTCCGAAACTTGTCACGAACCAGCCGATCTACGCCAAATCAGTCGACCCCATCGAAAATGCCTTCACTCAACTGTCGAACCTCTCCAAAGACATGAGGAAAACATTCCAGAGGATCAATGGCTGGATTCAGAAGAATGGCGACGACTTGGGAAATACAGTGCGCTCCTTCGGATCGACGATGGACGAGATTAAGGTGACCGTCAAGTCTCTCAATGAGCAGAACCTCGCTCCCGACATCAAGACCGCCATCCACACATTTACAAGCACCCTGAACGATGTCAAAGATTCGATCAACCAGCTGAAAGCAGGGGATGTCTTCGTCAACGCCGGCGTGGTGATGAAAAACCTAAAATCGGCATCTCACAACGTAAAAAATATCACCGGCGACATTGCTGACGGCAAAGGGACTCTTGGCAAGCTCATCAAAAGCGACGACTTCTATTTACACATGCAGGCGATTTTAAGCAAAGTCGACACTCTGATGAACGACATCAACCACTACGGGATCCTTTTCCACCTCAACAAGTCATGGCAGCGTCAAAGGGCTCAGAGAATCACTGTGCTCAACGCGCTCAATACACCGGACAACTTCAAGAGCTACTTTGAAACGGAGGTCTCTCAGATCAACACTTCGATGTCGCGCATCTCGATGCTGATCGACAAAGCTGAAGAGAGTCCCGAAAAAGAGGAGATCTTGAGCGACGAGCGATTCCGCAAGGACTTTAAAGAACTCCTCCGACAGGCAGACGAGCTTTCGGAGAATTTGAGACTCTATAACCAACAACTTTCTGAAGCGGCCAACTGATGGAATCCATTCCGTACACGCATTTAACCAAAGGCTCATTTCTGATCGCCAGCCCCGACATCGATACGGGGATCTATTTCCGCAGCGTCGTGATCGTCTGCGAGCATAGCGCCGCCGGCTCTTTCGGTCTGATCATCAACAAAAACCTCGATGTCGAGCTTCCCGAAGAGATCGTCAACGTCAAGGAATTCACTAACCCCAATGTCCAGATACGCGCCGGAGGACCGATACAGCCCAATCAGATGATGCTCCTCCACTCCTCCGACCACATCCCCGACCAGACCCTCAAGCTCTGTGAAGGCGTCTTTTTAGGGGGAGATCTGCAATTCCTGCAGGAAACGGTAAGCGACCCCAGCGGTCCGGCCGTGCGCCTGTGCTTCGGCTACTGCGGTTGGGGGGCGGGCCAATTGGAGAGAGAGTTTTTAAGCGGAAACTGGTTCCTGCACCCTGGCAGCGCCAAGCACGTATTTGAAACCCCCTCGGATAAGATCTGGCAGTCCATCCTGCGTGAAATGGGCGGCAAATATGCCACCCTTTCGATGATTCCCGAAGACCTGAATCTGAATTGATTCTCGACGGTGCCATCCGCGCTAAAGTCAGCTCACTTCTTTCACTTTGACCCCTTCGAAGAATGGAATCGTATAGAGCTTGCCGCAAGCTGCCACCGTCTCGGCAAAGTGAGCCTCAAGCTCCGCGTTCACAATCGAAAGCGCGCTGAGCATCCTGTTCATGCGATGGATGTCAATTGCCCTCTCGCGGACAGCAAGCGCGGGCGCGTAGATCATCCACAGCAAAAAGTCCTTTTCCTCTTTTGTGAAGTGGGAGGGGTCGTTCATCATGCGCAGAAAAGCGAACATCTCTGCGCTGGCTGCTGCCCCTGTGTCGACGGCATCCTTGCAGGTAAAGCTCAAAGTGTCGGGCTTGAAGTCTTGGATCACCTTGAGGGTGAGCAACTGATAGAAAATCTCGATGAAATCGAGGCGGTTTTTGTGGACAAGCCGGTCTTTGCCTGCGAAAAAGACAGCATGGACCGTCTTGATCGCCTCACCTGTGAACTTGATGAGCTCCTTCTGATCGATCTCCGGCGGGAAATAGAAGCCGCACAGCTCCCCGCTCTCCACCTGCTCTTTCACAAGTTTCATGAATTCCTGGGCATCGTCCCATTCTATGTATGCTCCCGACTGCATATAAAAATCGGTGTTTTTAGGAAGGGTGACGACCATCAGCGTCCCCTTGAACTCTTTGTTTTTCTGGATCTCTTCGATGGCAGTGCAGCGGGCATGATCCAGCCAGGAAGTGCGGTCCTGGAGGTTGATCAGCAGATGGCGCTGGTTTCTCTTTACGGATGCCAGAGAGCGGATAAACCCGCAGAACTCATCGACGATCTCCGCCTTGGCTGTATTGAGCTGGGATGTCGGCGACGGAATCCGGATACAGCTGATGTGCATTTCATTGCTTGCTACCGTGAAAAGCTGGCTGGGCTGATTCAGCTGGGCGATCGGATCGAACCCCTTCATCTGGAAGTCTTCTCTAAACAGCTTCAGCGTCTTCATCAAAGGGCCGTTCGGATACTGTTTCAACAAATAGCGGATGCTGTCGTCCTGATCCCTGAGATTATTCCATAGTGAAAGAGGACTTGCCGTCTGGCTCTGCGTCGCGCTGCCTCGCCCACCCTTTTCGATCAGCATGTGAATAAAAGCGACCATATCCTTGCGGGAGCCGACTTTTAAGAAGAAGGAAGTGCAGAGGACATGCGACAAATTCATCACAGAGTGCAAAAAACCTTCCGAAAGATCGGGGGGATTGGCGATGAACTTGCGGTATTCCAAAGAGGCAAGCGCCTGGCGCAGGTAGTAGTGGAAATCGGTGTAATAATTGAGAGCGTATTTGCCAACGGCATTCTGCATCAGGTTACGATTATTTCCGGCCAGCATCAGGGCCATGAGCCCTTTATTGATAGAAGCGACAAAGGGGATATTCTTGAATTTCAACGCTTCTTTGTAAAATTCATCGATATAGGGTGCGGCCAGGTGCAGGATCTCTTTGGAGGCTAGATGGGCATCCCTGTCGAGGATCATCTGGATGCGCATGAACGGGTCTTCCATCGTCGGATCGGCAAGCAGAACATCGAATTGCCCCATCAACTGCATATGGCGGAGGAGATTGCGGTTAAAATAGGGAGTGCCGTCCTCTTTGCGGTTTTGGAACAATTCATATTCTTTATCGCGGCGGACCGTTTCGAGATCTCTTAGGGCGGCAGTAGCTGTGTCAGGGATCTCGCCCGTCCCCCATTCTTCCTGCCACGGCTCTTCAGATTCCATGATCGTTTGGAACCGCTGGACGACTTTCGTAAGATAGAAGTGTTGAAGCTCCTTGAATTCTTTCAGCTCAGTCACGCTTTCCGCTTCTTTCTCTCCCTTGAAGATATCGGTGAAGTTATCGATTTTCTGAGCGGCTTCTGTAGCAAGCAGCATGATCGCCTGGATCCCGCGCTGGGTCAGGTCTTCCCTCAGATGCCCTTTGTCCTTTTCATAGAGGTCCTTCATGTATTTAAGGAGGGTCGTAAACGTCTCTTTGACCCGCTCCCGATTGAAAGCGTAATATTCGGGATCATGCCAGGAAAGGGCATGCATCCTCTCGGAAATCTGCTCCTCGGTGAGCTCCGCAGGCTTGATCTTCTCTTCAGGGACAGTCAAGTCGAGCTCCGCCATATGCGACAGATTGTCGACCGCTTCCAACACGGACAATTCAGGATGACCTTTACGAAATTGCATGGGACACCTTTTGAGGTTATTATTCCCCTTCATTTTATTATTAATTATAATGATTAATTAATCAATTAATTAAAGATAGTTACAAAAATTAAACAATCCAAAACTAATAATTACTAAAAAATTAAATATATACAATCCATCCAAAACATTTGAATTTAAACAACTTAGACGGATTCACGAACTAAACGGAGATAGGCTGGATGAAGAATTTAATGGCTTGGTAGGCTAGGGCTGCGAGCAACGCTGATCCAGGCAGGGTGAGGACCCAGGCAAGGGTCATTTTTTTGCCCGTAGACCAGCGGACCCTTGAAGGCCCCTTTGCCATCCCGACGCCGGTCACACTGCCTACGATCATATGGGTCGAACTGATCGGCATCCCCAAAAAGCTGGCAGTGAGGATGACGCAGGAAGCGCTGGTCTCTGCGGCAAACCCTTGCAATGGGTGGAGTTTGGTGATCTCATAGCCGACTGTGCGGATGATCCGAAATCCGCCCGAGGCGGTACCCAGTCCCATCACGATCGCGCACGCTGCGATCACCCACAGAGGAATATGCGGATGGGCGATCAGGCCCCCTGCATACAGTCCAAGAGTAATAATACCCATGCTCTTCTGTGCGTCATTCAATCCATGCGAGAGAGCGACAAGGCTAGCGGAAGCGATTTGCAGATGGGCGAACATCCCCTCTCTGCGCTTAAAGAATGGAAATTTCATCAATTTGTTGAGCCCTTTCAACACAAGGAAGCCGAGCAGGAATCCGGCAATCGGAGACAAAACCATCGGGATGACGACTTTATACAGAAGGCCGCTCCAGATGATGACACCGACCCCTTCATGCACCCAGGATGCTCCAATGAGTCCGCCAACTAGCGCATAGGAAGAACTGCTTGGGATTCCGAAGTACCAGGTCAAAAAATTCCAAATGATAGCGCCTGCCAGCGCGCACAAAACGGTGATCTGAGTTGCGCTATGAAGGTCGACAAGCCCTGTCGTGATCGTTTTGGCGACCCCGCTGATCTGCGTGGCGCCGAGCATATTGAGAAACGAGGCTAGAACAATCGCAGAAAGCGGGGCCAGGACTCGCGTGGCGATCACTGTCGAGACGACGTTGGCCGCGTCATGGAATCCATTCGTATAATCAAAGAGAAGTCCGAGGATGACAATGAGAACGACAAGGTCGATTGGGGCTAGGGACATGTTTCCTCAACAGCTCTTCATTCTATCCATAAGCGATCCAGTGGAAATTCGCAATTGGAATTGCTAAGCAACAATATAAGCTTTAAAAATATTCATTAGAGCTTGATGTGGGTCTGGACTTAAAAGAGGCAAAAGAGTTAAACGGTATTCTTTATACCCAAACAACTTCAAACTTGGGTAATGGGCCGACGTCCAGTGATACGCCTCGGGCCTGGATGGGATGGTGCGAAAGGAATAACCCTTCAAATCGGGGAGATCAAATGAAGACTCAAACTATGAAACATTCACTCATTGCGACCGTTCTCACGATGTTGTTCAGCACGGGCTTTTGCGCTACGATGGAAGAGCAGAACCCAAATCCAAAAGGAATCCAGGTCGTCCCTGTCGATCCAACCCCGGACCCGGACCACGTCGAAACGAAGATCTGGTATCCGAAGCAAAATGAAATGAAAATGTCCTCCCCTGTCAAAGGCCAGATCCGCCTGGAAGGGATCGCGCTTGGAGTCGACACGGAACAGCCGCGTAAAAAAGAAATCTGGAACGATACCGAAGGACAGAGCCTTCACATCTTCATCGACAATCAGCCTTATTTTGCAATCAATGAAGCCTTGATCGACGCCCTCGACGACGTTCAGGACTACTTCGATCAGACTGCCGATTTTGAGATCCCCTTTAAACTGCAGCCCGGCATGCATGTCATCCGCACATTCCCAGTCAGGTCCTACAACGAAAGTATCAAGTCGGACAAAGCATTCGCAGCCAGCGTCTTCTACTACCAGGAAAAAAAAGACAACCCGCAAGTCGATCTGACCAAGCCCTACATCACTTACAACGAGCCGCAGGGAGAATATGACTATGACAGAAAGAACCTTCAGCCAATTCTTCTGGACTTCTATATCACCAATTGCGAGCTGTCGAAAGATGGATACAAGGTTCGCCTCACGATCGATAATGAGAACCTCCGCACCCTGACATCTTGGCAACCCTATTACATCTACGGCCTCAAGAAAGGAATGCACAGGATCCGCCTCGAGCTTCTGGACCCGCAGAACAACCCGGTTCCAGGTCTTTTTAACGATGTCACCAGAACGATCGTAATCAAATAAGCGCATTGCCACTTAATCGCTGAAAAAAAAGCCGGCTTGCAGGCCGGCTTTTTTATTCACGAATACGCTAAAGTTGCAGAAGAATAATCCAGACTAAGAAAGGAACTATTATGAGAATCATCGTCGTCGGAGGAACTGGAACGATCGGATCGGCAGTTGTCAATGAATTGTCGGCGCGCCATGAAATCCTGATCGCAGGACGCAAAAGCGGCGATCTGAGCTGCGACATCACATCGGAAGAATCGATCCGCTCCATGTTCTCAAAAGCCGGGAAATTTGACGCTGTCGTTGTCACCTCTGGCAATGTCGTCTTTGCAAGCTTTAATGAGATGACCGCCGCCAAGTACCGCGTCGGACTTGAAGAGAAGTTAATGGGACAGGTGAACATCGTCCTGATCGGCCGGGAGTACATCCAGGACGGAGGCTCATTTACACTCACGAGCGGTATCCTGAGCCGCGATCCGATCCGCTGCGGCACTTCAGCCTCAATGGTCAATGGAGCGATCGAAGGGTTTGTCTTAGGCGCCGCCATTGAAATGCCGCGGCAAATCCGGATCAACGCCGTCTGCCCGACGGTCCTCCTGGAATCGATGGGAAGCTATGCGCCTTACTTCCGGGGGTTCGACCCGGTCCCGGCGGCTAAGGTCGCGCTCGCCTATAGCAAGAGCGTCGAGGGGCTGCAGACGGGCAAAGTCTATGAAGTCTTGAATTGACATCGGACCGCTCCCTTGGATAAGATCCATTGCTTTTAAGACTACATGTTCATGAACAAAAAATATCTTAAAAGCAGTGTGCGCCTTCTGGCAGTCGTCCTCTTTGCTGTGCTGGCCAAGCAATTCTGCTATAAGAAGACGGATGGTTTCGCACTTTATAAAATCCTTTCCGACTTGTCTTTCAACCAGGAATGGGAATGCCCTCCTCTCTCTCAGGCCGATTCAGAACAGCTGGAAAAAATCCTCAGCCAGCCTTTTCACTACCTGGCAAAAGGGGCCCAGTCCTACGTGTTCGCCTCAGAGGACGGGGAGACGGTGATCAAATTCTTCCGCGTCTATCACATGCGTCCCCCTCTCTGGATGACGGCCCTATCCCTTCCCCTCCCCCTGCAGCCATACAGGATCTGCAAAATGATCGAGAAACGGGTAGAGCTGGGCAAAGACTTCCAAAGCTACACGATCGCATTCCAGCAGATGAAAGAAGAGACAGGCCTCCTCTATCTGCACCTCAACAAGACGTCCCACTTAAAAAAACACCTGACGATTTATGACAAGATCGGCATCGCCCATGATCTGGACCTCGACAAGATGGAATTTCTCGTCCAGAAGAAGGCCACGCTCGTCTACCCCTCCATCGAAAGACTCATGAAGTCTGAAGGAGAAGCCGCTGCCAGAGAAGCCATCGGCGCTCTCGTGCACCTTCTCGTCAACAGATGCGAGAAAGGGATCTTCGACAAGGACCCCGACCTCAACACCAATTTTGGATTTTTAGACAAACGTCCCATTCAAATCGACATCGGCAGGTTCCGCCTTGATCCCGAGAGGAACAACCCTGATGTTTACCGGAATGAGATCATCCGCATTACCGACAACTTCCGCCAATGGCTCGAAAGCAACTACCCCCCGCTCTCTGAGCACCTCTTATCAGAGATCGGCAATATCGCCGATCAATCCCTTTGAGAAGGTCCCATGACGTTATTTGCAGTGAAAGACTTTGAAATCGAAAAGGTGCTGAGCCGTCCGCTCATGGCCCATCTTTCGACAACGAGCATGGGAGAACCAAGAGACTCCCCAGTCTGGTTTATCTGGGAGGATTCTTTTCTTTGGATTTTCGGAACAGACAACGACAGCTTCATCAAACGATTGAAAAAAGAGCCGCGCTGCGCAGTCGGCGTTGTGGACTTCGACCTGGAAAAAGGGATTCTTTTGCATGTAGGCATACGCGGGAGCGCCCAATTGCACAGCGTCGATCCTGAGCGGCTAAGGCGCTTTCTGTCGAAATATTTAGGAAACGATCAGGACGCATGGAACCCATGGTTTGTCAAAAACATCGCCAGCCCCTTGAACAGGATGGTGCAGATCACACCACAGTCTGCCGTAGCAAGAGATGTGTCCTTTTTTAAATCAGGTCCAGGCAAGGCTTCATGAAAGCACTTAAAAAAACAACCCTGCTCTCTCTTCTGCTGCTTGCGCTCTCCCCTTTGCTATTTCCGCTGGGCCAGCCGAAGAAAAGTACTCCCTTTTCTATCGAGGCCATCTATGCGGAGCTTCCCTATCATCCTGAATGGGAAGCGCATCCCTTAAATGAAGAAGAGGCAAAAACTGTTGAAGCGGCGCTTTCGCAACCTTACCATTATTTGGGAAGCGGCGGGCAGTGTTTCACTTTCGCAAGCGCTGACGACAGGTACGTGATCAAGTTCATCAAACAAAAAGCCTTTGCCCTCCCCTCCTGGATCCAGCGTTTTCCCGCCCCATTTTTGATCGATTGGCTAAAACAAAAAAAAACGCTCAAAAAAGAACAGCAGCGCGCCCGGGTCTTTTCCGCTTTCAGGCTCTCGTTGGACGCGCTCCCTGAAGAGACCGGCCTTGTCTTCGTCCATTTAAACCCGACGCGCAACATCAATACCGTTCTTTCTGTCAGCGACGCCAAAGGCGGGGTCCATGAACTGGACCTGGACAACCTTGAGTTCGTCCTCCAGAAGAAAGCCGTCCTCGCCTACTCCTTCATCGACTCCTTGATGGAAAAAGGCGATCTCGAAGGCGCCAAGAGGGCCATTGACGAACTGCTCCAGTTGAACGTCGCGCTGAATAGAAAAGGGTTTCGCAACCGCGACCCCAACTTCCGCTCCAACTGCGGCTTCATCGGAGGACATGCTGTCCTCATCGACATGGGGCGGATGGTGCAGAGCGAAGAGATCAAACAGCCCGCTAATTTAAAAAAAGAAATCAAAAGGATCTCCCCGCGGTTTAGAAAGTTCCTCGCGGAAAAACACCCGCAGCTCCTTGACCATTTTGACAACTGTATTGCGAAGATCCTTGAAACGGAATAACTCGAGTTTAATAATAGACAGCATGAACAAGCGATCCAACTTACGACTTTTTCTTCTCATCCCCTGCCTGTTGGGGGGTCTTTTCTATTTCACTTCTACATTCTGCAATAAAATGACGGACGGTTTTTCCGTTGCCAGGATCCATTCCGACCTCTCATTCAATCCCCAGTGGGAAACTGCCCCCCTTTCAACTGAAGGGCAAAAAGAGCTCGAGCTTGTTTTCTCTCAAAGGTTCCATTATTTAGGCTGCGGCGGACAATGCTTCGCATTCGGCTCCGACGATGGGAACTATGTGATCAAGTTTTTCAAGCACAAGATCCGCAAACCCTACAGCTATCTATTGCAGAATTCTCTTCCCGGCCCTCTCGATGAAAAGCGCAAGCGCAAGCTGAACAAGGCTCTTTTAAAGCTGAATCGAGATTTTACCAGCTATAAGATCGCCTATGAAGAACTTGCCGATGAGACGGGTCTGATCTACATCCACCTAAATAAAGGGACTTCCCTTAATCGCAGCGTCTTTATCGTCGATAAAATCGGGATCGAACACCGCATCCCGCTCGATGACATCGAGTTCGTCGTCCAAAGACAGGCCCAGCTCGTCCACGACAGGATCGAAGAACTCATGCAGAAGGACGATATCCCCGGGGCAAAACGGGCTTTGCATGCGATTCTCAGCGTGATTGTCAGCCGCTGCCAAAAGGGAGTCTTCGATGAAGATCCGCGGATCCATCGCAACTTTGGCTTCTTGGGAGACAAATCCATTTTTATCGATGTCGGAAGATTTATTCGAGACCCCGCCCGAAAAGATCCTGCCGTTTATCAAAAGGATCTTCTTCAGATCACTAAACGATTCCGCTGCTGGCTGCAGGAAACCCACCCAGAACTGGTCGCAACACTTGATGAAGAACTGAATGAATATCAATCCAAAGGTTAAAAAAGCTGTCCTGGCCTCAGGCTTTATCCTCGCTGCCATCTGCACCGCCCGCTTTTGCCATCACGCCACCCGGGGCTTCCAGCTCTCTAAGATCCAATCGAACCTTTACATAGAGAAGCCTCCTGTCGCCGCAAATGAAAAGGAAGCCGAGTTCATCAGTTCCCTCTTTAAGCAAAAGTTCCGCTACCTGGGCCGTGGACTTCAGAGCTTTGTCTTCCTCTCGGAAGATGAGGAATATGTCCTCAAGCTTTTCAACAACCGGTACCAAAAGAAAATCCAGCTTTTTTCCCTCCTCTCCAGCTTCCCTCTCGTCAATCATTGGGCCAGCATGAGAGCCCAATACTTCGATGAAAAGCTGGACAAGACGTTCAAAAGCTACCAGATCGCCTTCAGTGAAATGCAGGACAAAACAGGCCTTCTCTATATCCATCTTGAACAGACTTCGAATCTTCCCTCCCATCTTACCGTCGTGGATCCACTCAACATCTGCCATGACATCGACCCCAATAAAATAGGCTTTCTGATCCAGAAAAAAGCCACCCAGGTCTACCCCGCATTGAAAGAATATTTAGCACAGGGGGACATAGAAGGGGCAAAAAGAGCCCTCTCCTCCCTGATAGAATTGTTTTTTTGGAAATGGCGCCACGCGATTGCCGACAACGACCCCCTTATCCGCACAAACTATGGATTTGTCGACGGAAAAGCTATCCAGATCGACGTCGGCCCCCTCTCGAAACTGGCCAGTTTTCAAAGTCTGGAGCTGCAAAAGGAGGAAATCGAGCGGATTACTGCCAGTTTAAAATTTTGGCTTAACGAAAATGGCCCGGAACTCATTCCCTTCCTTGATCGGGAATTGCAGCAGCAATTATCATCTGGGGAATGATCAAGAAGACCTCTCAAATATTATTTAAAAGTCTGGTTGCAATCGGTCTGTTCGTCGGCCTGCAGCAGCTTATCGAGCTTAAGACGCGCGGATTCTGCCTGCAAAAAATCCAGGCGGACGATCTTCCGTTTCAGTCCCGCTGGGAGACGTCCCCTTTGTCTTCGGAAGATGAAGCGCTCGTCGATGCCCTGCTCGATCAGTCTTTCCGCATGATCGGGGCCGGCAGCGAATGCTTCGCCTTTGTCAGCGAAGACGGCCAGGCAGTGATCAAATTCTTCAAGCTCGACCTCGCGAGGCCCGTCTACCTTCATCGCGGAATGTTTTTGGAAGACTACAGCGAATATGCGGGAACGCTATCCGATCATCCTCTCACCCAACTGGCGATGCCGAAACCCTTCGACAATCGATTAAAGAGGCTTCTGGGAATGCGTGAGTTCCGCCTTCAAAGGACCTTTAACAGCATTAAACTGGCCTACGATCAGCTCAAAGACGAGTCGGGGCTTCTCTACCTTCACCTCAACCCCACAGAGCATCTGAAGCGCTCCCTCACAATCTACGATGCGTGCGGAATCAAACATCAGATCGATCTGGACAAGGCAAAATTCTTCCTCCAAAGGCGCGCAGCACCGATGGAGCAGCACTTCGCGGCATTAAAAAAAATCGGAGCGGACGCTGAGGCGAAAGCCTCCGTCGACTCATTCATCCAAATGATTCTGACACGCTGCAAAAAAGGATATTCAGACAGAGACATCCTCAACCGCAACATGGGGTTCATCGGGACAAAGGCGATCGAGATTGACTCCGGGTCCTTCCTTCCCAATCCCCGCATGCGCGAGCCCTGGCTCTACAAGCAAGAACTTTTCTACGCCACGCTGGAATTGAAGCAATGGATGAAAAAAAACTATCCTGAAATGGCCGGATATCTCGAAGATAGAGTGACAGAAGAAATCTATCGTCAAACATGAGACCTAAAAAAGTCATCATCGCAGCTCTCTGCCTGGCCACGCTGGCCGCTCTCGAACGGCTGCACTCCTTTCAAAATGGAGGCTTCACTCCCTCCAAGCTAATCTCCTATCTCCCTTCGACATCTGCTCCGCCGCCGCCTGAAATCGATTCCCTTCTCGATCAGTCTTTCCGTTTTTTGGGCAAAGGGGGCACCTCTTTTGTCTTTCTCGGGGAAGATGAAAAGACAGTTCTCAAACTGTTCAAGCACCAGCATCTTACCTATAAGAGTTTCCTCCGCAAGGTTGCATTTCCCGGAACAGCCGATGCGATGCGCATCAAAAAACTCCTTTCGGGACAGAAAAAAAACGCGCACAAAGGACAGGACTTTTTCTTCAACAGCTGCCGCCTGGCCTATGACGAACTCAGAGAGGAGACAGGGTTGATCTACCTCTGCCTTCAGCCCAACTCCCACTTTGCGCGCTCCGTCGAACTGATTGATTCGTGGGGCATCCGATACACCATCGACTTGAGCCGAACCGAGTTTGCCATCCAGAAAAAAACTGAGCTGTTCTTTCCCCATCTCGACAGCCTGCATTTGCAAGGCCGCACTGAGGAGATCAAACACACAATCGACGCCTTCCTCCTCAATGTCGTGCGCCGCTGCCAAAAAGGGATCGGCGACAGGGACCCGAACCTTCTGATCAACTTTGGCTGCATCGATGGAATAGTGGTTGAGTTCGACCTAGGCTCCTATTACCTCAATCCTGAACTGGCAAATCCTCTTCAAACCTCCAAAGAGCTCTACTTCTCTTCATACGCTTTACAAAAGTGGCTGGAAAAACATTCCCCCGACCTTTTAGACTATCTTTTAGACCGCATCTGCAAGGTGGCACAGCAAAATGAAATTTTACCGTAAGTTCGCCTCCGTCTCTCTGGCTGTCTTCCTTTTCTATGCTGCGGAGAAGTTTTGCCATCGGCAGACCGACGGCTTCCAGATTGTCAAGATTCACTCCGACCTCCCTGCTTCCCCGCAATGGGAAACCCAGGCGCCCACTTCTCAGGAGCTGGAAAATCTCAGCAGCATTTTCTCCCGGCCCTTCCACTATCTGGACAGCGGCGGCCAGTGCTACGCATTTGTTTCCGAGGATGGGAACATGGTCTTAAAACTCTTTAAAATGCACCACTTAAGGCAATACCCCTGGCTCCAGAGAATTTCCCTGCCGGGAATTTTTGACAGGCTGAGAGTCCATTTCCTCCTCCTTCAAAAACGAAAGCTTGAGCGCGTTTTTACCAGCAGCAAGATCGCCTACAAAGAATTAAAAAAAGAATCAGGGCTTCTTTACCTCAACCTCAATCCAAACCCCGCCTTAAGCGCCCACCGGCTTAAGTTGATCGACAAGCTCGGCATCGCCCACGAAGTAAGCTTGGCCCAAGTCCCTTTTGTCCTGCAATACAAAGCCGACAACGCCTTTAAGACGCTCCGCTTTCATCTTTTGCATCAGGACATTTCGTCTGCAAAGTTGGTCATCCGGGAAATCTTCGAGTGCCTCTCTGCGCGCTATGAGAAAGGGATCAAAGATCTCGATCCGGCCCTGCGGCGCAACATCGGTCTACTCAAGGACCGCGCGATCAACATCGACATCGGCTCATTTTATCTGGCCAATGCGCCGATCACCAATGAGGAGTTCAGGCAGGAACTGCTGAACGACACTCACCGCATGCGCAAATGGCTCAAGAAACGCTCAAAGGAATTGACAGTGTACTTCGACTCTCTTGTCGAGGAGATCCAATTATTAACTCGAGACGGTGGAAAGGAAAGGGAAAAGACCGATAATGCCCTTTGAAAGGGTTTGGACCGCCATCGCTGCGAGGATAAGACCTGCCAGCCGGTTGACGATATTTATCCCTGTCTGTCCGAGCATCTTTTCGAACTGCGTCGCAAAGTAAAGAGTGATTCCAAGTGTGAGAGCGACCAGGACTGCGCCGGCGCTATAATAGACCTGGTTCATCACTCCCGGATGCGTGTTGACTGCAACGATCACTGTGCTGATCGCTCCTGGCCCTGCCATTAGTGGAATGGCAAGCGGAACGACGGCGATAGAGGGTTTATGCCTGGCTTCCTTTTGGTCTTCCGTCGTTTGTTTGATGCGGCTTGTCTCCGCATTGAGCATCGAAAGAGCGAGCAGGAAGACGACGAATCCGCCTGCCACCTGGAAAGCAGGAACAGTAATTCCCAAAAAGTCGAGAACCGGGCCCCCGATCCATGTCATGGTGATCAAAATCACGCCAACGGCAATGCCCGCGATCACTCCCGTCCTCTTTTTTTCTTTATCAGAAAGGCCGTGCGTCAGTCCAAGGAGCGCCGGCAATGCAGCAAACGGGCTGCAGATCACCAAAAGGGAGATAAAGTAATTGACAAACTGGCTCTTTTCCATGAGATCGCCCTTAAAGCAGTACTATTTACTCTTAGAGTAAATCTGACTTTCATTGAAGAAAAACGCAATCTCTTTTTTAGCGTTTTCAACAGAATCAGATCCATGAACGGCATTGTGTTCGACACTTGTGCCAAACTGCTTTCGAAGGGTGCCGGGAGCCGCCTTGGCAGGGTCGGTCGCGCCCATCAGCTTCCGATAGGAATCAACCGCGTTGTCCCCTTCCAGGACCATCGCGACGACAGGCCCTGAGCTCATGAACTCAACAAGGGATTTATAAAATGGACGGTCTTTATGAACAGCGTAGAAAATGGACGCCTGGTCATTTGTCATCCATGTCATCCGCATTGCCACTACTTTCAATCCAGCCCCTTCGATATTGGCGACAATCGGGCCAATCTTATTGGCGGCGACAGCATCCGGCTTGATGATCGATAGCGTCCGCTGGATCTGTTTGGGTGCAGGTTTTTCCTGTGAGAACACAGGAAGGCAGCAAAGGGCTGCTGCGGCAAACATCAGGCCTGTAAAAAATTTATTCATCTCGATCTCCCTATCCTAAAAAAACAACTTCAAAACTTGGGGATTGTTTGGGTCATAAAGTAGAGAAGTTTAAGACAATAGACTAAAACTGTCCAGACCCACCCCGCAGGCATCAGGAAAAATAATGCCCGAAAACAACAATATATTTTACAAAATGAGTCGACAAATCCCCCCCTGAAATGCCCTTCCTAATTATGGGGGAGAATGGTATTCTGTTTCTCTATATTTTACCCAAACAACTTCAATTTCTTATATTTACGATGATGGAATCCTACCAGCTTTCGCATTACCCAAACCAAAGTTTTGAAGCTGTTGGAGGATAGATGAACGAATCTCTCTTTTTGCTTCACGTCGTTTTAGTGATGGGATTCGGCTTTGGCGCGCTCAGGATGGGCAAAGCAGCTCTCAGCGCCTGGGTCGCTCTTCAGGCCGTGCTGGCGAATCTGTTTGTCATCAAACAGATCTGCTTTTTTGGATTCCATGTCACATGCAGCGATGTGTTTGCAATCGGCAGCATCTTCGGACTTAACCTGCTGCGCGAATACTATGGCAAGGAAGCTGCGAAAAAAGCCCTCTGGAGCTGTTTTTTCGCGATGGTCTTCTTTGTGGCGATGGCGCAGATCCATCTCTTGTACACGCCCAGTCCGCTTGATACGACCCACCCCGCCTTCGACAGCATCCTTTCTTCGTCCCCCCGCCTCTTGATCGCTTCGCTTGCCGTCTTCTTCATCGTGCAACAGATCGATCTGCGTCTCTTCGGGTGGATCAAAGAGAAATGCAATCGGGTCCCGCTGGCCTTGAGGAACGCGGGATCTCTTGTCGCGACCCAATTTCTCGACACGGTCTTATTTTCGTTTCTCGGGCTTTGGGGACTTGTAGCTAGCCTCTTTGACATCATCCTCGTCAGCTTCCTGATCAAGCTCGCCGTGATCGCCCTGATGACCCCTTTAATCCAATTCTCAAAACGGTTTGCGCCACATGACTCTTACGACCGCGTTTAATTTTGAATTGATCCACACTTCCAGCAAATCGCGGGCCCGCGTAGGCAGGATCACCACGCCGCATGGCATCATCGACACTCCCAATTTCGTCGGCGTGGGCACCAACGGCACCCTCAAAGCCCTAGACAACGAGACAGTGCATGAGATCGGACTGCAGCTCATGTTTTGCAACACCTACCACTTGCTTCTGCAGCCTGGAACACAGGTTGTCAAAGAGGCCGGAGGGCTGCATAAATTCATCAACCGCTCCCTGCCGATCATCACAGACTCCGGCGGGTTCCAGGTATTCAGCCTGGCGTATGGTTCTGTCGCTGACGAGCTGAAGAGCAAAGGCACAAAGAAACAGGACGGACATGTTCTGAAGATCAACGAAGAAGGAGTGCTTTTCCGCTCCTATCGCGACGGCGCGAAAGTGTTGCTTACTCCGGAAACGTCGATCGCCGCGCAAAAGGACCTAGGGGCCGACATCATCATTCCATTCGATGAACTGCCCCCCTACCATATTGCCGACCTCGACTTGAAAAAGTCGCTCGACCGCACGCATCGCTGGGAAGAGCGCTCTCTTAATGCGCACCTTGAAAATCCGCAGCAGCAGGCGATGTACGCTGTCGTCCACGGCGGCGTCCACAAAGAGCTGAGACAGGCCAGCTGCGCATTTCTCACCGGGCTTCCCTTCGACGGATTCGCCGTCGGCGGAAGCATGGGAAAGACAAAGCCCCAAATGCTTGAGATGCTCTCTTTCACAATGCCGCTGCTCCCTACCGACAAACCTAACCACTTGCTGGGGATCGGCGATCTGGAGTCGATCGAAGGGTGCGTGCCCCTCGGGATCGACACCTTTGACTCTTCCTATCCCACAAGAGCTGCACGCCACGGCATTCTTCTCACGAAGAGCGGCCCTCTCAAGATCATGAAGAGCGAGAATGCCCGAGCATTCCGCCCGCCTGAAGAGGACTGTCCCTGCCCGGCCTGCAGAAAATTTTCCCTGGCCTATCTGCACCACCTCTTCAAAGCCCGCGAGATGACCTGCATGACGCTGGCTACGATCCACAACCTGCATTTCATGGTGGACCTGATGCGGCGCTATCGTCAAAAAATCTTAAGTAATGAGATTTAATTCGACTCTTGGTTACCCTTTTGCCTAAAAAAACTCCATTTTGGATTTAACCCACTCTGAATAAAGGAGCTTTTCGCGATCTTGCAGATTCATTCCTCCAAATATTGAGCCTTCGGCTTTGTTTATTGGAAAATAGACTGCAATCTCTTCGAAAATCCTGATTGATTCCAGGGGAAGTAAACCAAAAACCGAGGTTAAAAAGGTCCAACTTTATGAAATCTCTGATCGTTTTTCTTCTGTTGCTTACCTCACCGCTGGCCGCTAATCCAAAAATGGTCATCGGCATCGCCGGCGGGACAGGATCCGGCAAATCGACCATGTCTGAAAAATTACTCGACACCTTCGCTGAGCGCGCCATCTTGATCAATCAGGACGACTACTACAAAGATCTCGCACACCTGCCTGAAGAAGAACGCGCTAAACAGAATTTCGACCATCCCGATTCGATCGACTTTGAACTTCTACGAAAGCACCTGCTCCTTCTTAAAGCGAATAAATCCATTGAAGTGCCGATCTACAATTTCTGCCACCACTCCAGAGAAGTCGAAACCCGCACCGTGAAACCGGCGGACATCATCATCCTCGAAGGGATTTTACTCTTCGCCGTTCCAGAGATCCGCGATTTATGCGACCTGAAAGTGTTTGTCGAGACTGACGATGATATCCGCCTCCTGAGACGGATTGAAAGAGACATGGACCATAGAGCGCGCGATTTTAAGAGCATCCGGGATCAGTATATGAAGACTGTCAAACCGATGCACGACGCCTTTGTGGAGCCTAGCAAGCGGTTTGCGGACATCATCATCCCGACCCTTAAGCGCAATGACAATGGCCTGGCGCTGATTATTTCCTCTTTTAAAAAAGACCAGGACTTCCTCGCTCAGCGAGAGCAAAACGGGAAGCCCGCGGTCAACTAAGGAGCCTACGGACAATTCATTTGCCGGATGCTCACGCCGGTTTTTGTGCCTCCTTGTTTTTTCCAGCACCCTAACTTAATTCAAGTTAGGGCGTTCTCTATAACTCCCGAGGCACGGAAAACTAATCGTCGATCTCTGAATACCCCTTATCCTGAGCATCCTTCAGAAGCAGATCAGACTGTGGCGAGCAGTTCCTGCAGCTTGCTCGCTGCTTCGACCTGCTTGTGATAGCACTTATAGCAGACTGGATAGTACTTTTCTTCCGCTCCGAGCTGCACAGAAGGGCCGTCCAGGGCAGCGACTCCATTCACATGCTTGATGTTGACGATCGACTTGCGGTTGCAGTAATGGCATGTCGCCTTCACTTCCTCAATCGAGTCCGCAAGTTCCATCAACCGCATCGAACCTTCGAATAGGCGTGTGCGGAAATCAGAACGCAGACCGTAGCAGATGACAGGAATGTCTTTTGTGAGAGTTAGCATGCGGAGCTCTTCGATATGCTTGGCCGAAAGGAACTGCGCCTCATCGACGAGAATGCAGTTCACGCCGTCCCAATTCATCTCAAGAAGTTTGGTCTCCGGCGCGACGAGGATATCGGCTGCCATCTCAAGTCCGGCGCGCGATTTGATGCTCTCTCTGCCAAAACGGGTATCGAGCTCAGGCTTGAGCAGAAGGATATATTTTCCCTGCTGACGATAGTTGTGCGCAACAGCAAGAAGGTTCAGCGTTTTCGCGCTTCCGACAGTTCCATAACGAAAATACAGCTTGGCCATAACATTCCACTCCAAATGGATTTTTTAGTGAAACATACATGGTGGCAGGAGATTTTGGCAAACCCATCCTTGATTGAGAAGAAGAGACCCGGGACTGTCAGGAGGATCGGGAAAGACGAAAATATCAGATCAGCGGAAACCGCGCTTTCAACAATTTCGCTTTAACTTATTTTCGATTTTCGCCATAAGAAACCCTTATTTTTCAAATTATTTGGGAGGAATCGCATGATGCTGATGACCGACATCCACGTACGCTCATTTACAGGCTCCGGCCTTAAACCCTACCTGCATTCGGTCGCCAAACTGCGCATGGAGGTTTTCAAAGACTTCCCCTATTTCGAAGACCCCGACCTCGATCGGGAAACCCAATATCTCCGCAAAATCGCCGCGAACAAAGAAACAATCGGCGTGCTGATCTTCGATAATACCACGCTCGTCGGGGCCTCGCTCGGGTGTCCGCTGTCGATTGAAGAGCCCGCTATCCATAAGCCCTTTGTCGAGCGCAGGCTCGACATCGAATCCTTTTTCTATTTCGGCGATTCGGCGCTTCTCAAACAATACCGAGGCAGAGGAATCGGGCATCACTTCTTCGATGCCAGAGAATCCCACGTCGCCCATTTTAAAAAATACAAGCACATCTGTTTTTGCGTGCCAGATTGCCCCGAATCGGAATGCCCGCGCCCAAAAGACTACGTTCCCCTGCTCGACTTCTGGCGCAAGCGCGGCTATATCCACCATCCGGAAATGAAATGCCATGTTTCTTGGAAGAAAATAGAAAAAGCCCATCCGACAGACCATCAGATGAGCTTTTGGATCAAAGATCTACACTAGATTTTAGGTAATCTCGAAAGAATCGAGGAATGGATTTTGCTCCAGTTCCTTTGCGTGGGACTGCGGGTAGACGACCGTCAGCTTGTAGAGAGTTCCTCCAACGATGATCAAGCGCCCTTTCACCTCATCTTTGCCCTGCTTTAAACGATAGTCCAGGACACGATGCTGACCATGCATCCTGAACTCCTTTTCAAGGAGAACGGATCCTTCCGTATGTTTCACCATCAGATCAAGAACACCTTTGAGTAGCGTCGTGTTCCCTGCGAGCCTCCATTTCCTGGGCAGATCGAGATGACTGACCGAATAACGCACTTTTTCCGACTCGTCGGTTGTGATTTCTTTGTAGCTGAGCACCTTTCCACTGTCGGGAATGACCAGCTCTTTGGAAGCGGCCTCAGGGTCGGTCGGGAATGAAACTTTGAAACCGGCGTCGGCGGATGAATATTGGACCCATCCTTCAGGCGAGATCCCTTTCTCAAGGCCCACGCTCCATAACGCCAGCACGTTTCCATAGATCGCCGCCATGACAAAGGCGGAGCTTGTGAGAAAAGCGCACAGCTTTCTTTTCCAGGACACATTCTTTTGACGTACGGTTCCGGGCCTGCCAGGAAGGAAGAGGGCCCACTTCAAGGCAGACGAATAGGAAAGATTGCGTCCCATCGCATCGCCGACTGACAGTCCGAAGAGGGTCTTGCCAGGGGTTGTTCCCCACTTGGAGACCAGGAGGGCCTCGACCGGCGCCCACAGGAAAGGGATTGCCAGGGCCAGATAGTAGTAGAAGAACGGGCCGTAGAAATAGGGCAGGAACAACGTGACGGCGCCAAGGGCCAGAAAGAAGATGCTATAGTCGCAAAATCTGGCGAGAGCTCTAAACCAATTATTGATCTCAAAATTGAACATAGTAAAACTCCCTATTTAATTCGGGATATTATACCAACAACACACCATTAATAATACTAATGTAAAAATTTAATATAATATATAAATCGAATTCAGACAAATACAATCATAAACACAAAACAATCAATATACATATCCTCCACAACCCGCCGACAAGAGATGTAGATTTAAATTTTAACTTGCACCTCTCAAGCAAAAAAAAGAGGACGCAAAAGCATCCTCTTTTAAGTAGGATCTGGCAGCCTTACTGATTCTGTTCAATTTTCTTTAGCTCGGCCAAAACAGCCGCGCTTGCAAGACCTGCGTCTCTTAGCTTTTTCATTGCTTTGACGCTTCCTCTGCCCACTTCGATCTGGCGCTCCATCAGACCGCTATCGGCCAAATGCTGCATCATTGCAGGAGAGGCCAGCCCCAAGTCAACAAGGCGCTCTTCGAGCAGCTCCAGGCGCGTCGCGTTGGAATACCTGCGAACCCCGCCGGTGCGGTCGATGCAGCCGGCAAGCGGATCCAGTCTGTCATTCGCACGAGGATGGACGAAATAGACGATGGAATAGCGCTCATACCCGTCATCCTTGGAGATCACACGGTGCAGCCCGCTGCGGAATTCGCCGTTGGTGATATTCTCCAGCATATCGCCCCCATTGATAATGAAAGCTCCCTCGGGAACGCGGATGTCGATCCACTCTCCCTGTTTGTTCATCACCTGCAGCCCTTCCGCTGTGGCCCTGGGCAAAATGGTGAACAGGTCGATATCTGTATGTTCCGCCGCCCAGAGACGGTCGCTAGGAGGGTTTTTGGGATAATGGATCGCGCGCAGCAGCACATCCCCTTGCTCGGTCATGTTAGTAAAGAGATCAGCGGGAGCGCCGATCGCCTCGGCCATCGCCCTTTCAAGAGGGAACATATATTCTTCGAGGGCGGAAAAAAGGGAATTAAGTGGATCCTGTAAATTGAATCCTTCCGGCCAGATGTTCTGCCAGACGCTGAGCGCTTTTGCCTGCTCCGGATCGGTCTGTCTACCGACATGATAGAACTCTTTGAAGTCTCCATAGGAAACCCCTTTGGCCGACTCGCCGGGAACATAGCCTCTCTGTCCATTGCTTGCCGGGCTGAACACTTTCATCTTTTCCTCTCTTGGAAGAGCAAAAAAATCAAAGCAGGCCTGATAGCCATTATCGAGAGTATCCCGATCGACCCCGGTATTGATCACCGCAAAAAAACCGACCTCTTTCAAAGCATCGTAGAGTTCACCCACGAATTTATCTTTCGTCTCCGGATTGAAGTACTCGTTCATATCTAAAACCGGAATCGTAGCGTCGAATGCAGGCTCACTGGCAAAACCTGCTTGCGCAATAGCAAGAGCTGTCAGCGACACTCCCCATTTCATCCCTTGATCGCGCAATGTCTTGATCCACTTATGAAATTCCATATCTTTTGCTCCATCGATCGTTAGAAGTTCAACTTCTCCAGTCACCGGAAAAAAACCGGATTTCTAAAGAATTTGCAAAGATATATTAAAGACAAAATAAAATTTAAGAAAAAAAATGCGGAGGGATGAAAGCAACGAGAAACGCGATTTATGTCAGTTCGATTTTGTTGCCCGAAAGTTTGAGCTTGGTTTCCTCTGTCTCGAGAATATCCCCATCGAGAATCTCGAACATTTCCATCGATTTCAAGGAAATTTGAGCGCCGTTTCGATGGATGACCAATTCCTCGCATTCAAGCTTGGTGCAGACATACATTTTGTTCCCTCTTTCAATAATTGCGAACTGTTCCTGAAGCTGAGAGCCGATCTCAGGGATCTGATCGATGCGCAGAGAACTGCGAGTAGATAATGCAACGCTATCGACAACCTCGTCGAATTCTCTTTTGTAAGGGGGCACGACGGGACCGACGACGGCCTTGATCAACTTGTCCGGAGTAGACATCGCGTCTGCAATTTTATGGTCAAGAAAGGTCAGGGTCAGTAATTCAGCGACTTCAGGTTTAATATCATATTGCTTTTGGAGAAAGAGATAAAAATTCGATACGTCTTCTTCAGTGACCCCTACAGGAAGATGGGGCAGCTCCTTGATCATCGGCATCGTCGCTTCAGTGGAAACAAAATAGGAGGGAACAGGAATCCGATCATTCGAATAATAGGTGGAAATAGAATGAGAAATTTTATCCTCAGCCTGGCTCGTCATGAACGGAACAACCGTATGGACGGCCTTGACATGGGGAAAATAATCAAGCAATGAAAAAACAGACAAATCCAAAGTTGAAGCGATCTGCTTTCCTGAATACGACGCGTCATCGAGCAGGATAAGATGTCTGATATTTTTATTTTTGACGACGCTCGAAAGATCATCTCTATGAACGACATCAATAGGAGGGTGGGCTGACAGCAATTTCAATGCAAGGCTGACCATCCAGGAATTGCTTTTCTCGGGATCATCGACGACGATGACGTATCCCTGGTCTTTGGGAGGCAGCGACATAATAAACTGCATCGTCCTAAACAAGGAACGCTCAAAAGCTTCACTGAAGTTTTGGAAATCGATATGCTTTAACGCGGGCGAGGATAAAAACTTTCTCACAGACTGAGCGACTTGAGTTGGAAGCCCCTGGACCAGGGAATCCCCCTTTTCCTGAGAGGGAGCATAAGGCAGGAGTGGAACGCGCGGATAACAGGCCACTGTGCGATCTTGCCATTGGTTGACTTGCGGCATGAGAGTTTGTGGATCCCCTTGAGCTAATTTCTTTGCGGCAAGGAAACCGCGTATACAGCGCTGCAGAATAATCGTACTCTTCTCTTCCTGGCTGTGGACCATCTCCAGGTTCCAGTCCAAAGGATAAGATCGAACTAACTGATTTGTTGTTGCAACCATAAACACCCTTACTTTTGTTAGCTCTTAATTTTAACAAAAATGCGCTTTTAATTAAAATAATCAATTATATTAAATCGACAATTTAATATATCTCATACCACTAACATTAAGCTGCTTATGAACAAGCGAAAAGAAAATGACAAATATATAATTTAAAAAGAGGGAGGATACCCCCCTCTTTTGTAGAGCAGATTACTCTTGAGAAAACTGCTTTTTGACGAAGTTAGGCAGGGCAAAAGCGGCCTGGTGGATCTGAGCGTTGTAGTATTTCAACTCTCCGTCAATATCCAGGATCCTCTTTTCCAGCTCTGCAATGGGAGTGCTGCGAAGCCCCAGTTCGTCGGTCGCCCACCCAAAGGCCATGAACCCGCCGACATAGGTCGTCACCGGAGCGACATAAAAACCGGTGTCCTGAAAGAAAGGCTTGCGGCGCAGATATGTGTCCCTGACCTCATCCCCTTGGAGGAATGGCACGCCGTTCTGATTGACAAAGATCCCGCCCGCTTTAAGGATGTTTTTGCAATCTCCGTAAAACTCCTGGGTGAACAGGACTGCTGCCGGGCCGATCGGGTCCGGGGAGTCGCAAATGATCACGTCGAAGCGATCGCTTGTCTCTTTCACAAACTTCGCACCGTCATCGATGATGAGTTCCAGACGAGGATCGGCAAAAGCTCCGTTCGATAGCGTCGGGAGATTTTTTTTGGAAAATTCGATGACGGAGCCGTCGATCTCAACCATGACGATACGTTTGACTTTTTTATGGCGGGACACCTCGCGGAGCATTCCCCCATCGCCGCCGCCGATGATCAGAACCTGCTCAGCGTTTCCATGTGCGATGATAGGAAGATGCGCCATCATCTCATGATAAACAAACTCGTCCGCCTGAGTTGTCTGGATGACGCCGTCCAACGCGAGCACCCTTCCAAAACGGTCATTCTCAAAAATGGCGAGGTCCTGAAGATCAGTCTTCTCGAGCATAATCACTTTGTCCATCTTCAATCTTTGCTGCCATTCCGGATAAAGAGTCTCCTCATACCAGCCGTCACTTGTCGCGCCGGCGTTTACAAAAGAAATGGCGATCAGGGAAGAAAGTGCGAACGTCGAAAAAAACTTACTCATCAGGGTTCTCTCCTATGTAGAGGGTTAAAAAAGCGCAAGATGTTAGGAAATGCTTTTTTTTATGTCATGAAAAAAAAATGGAAATTTTCAAAGGATTTTCTATATTCTGAATCTTAAAATTATCTTAACGGAGGACATATGTCGAATCCTGTCTCCTCAACAACCGCATCGACTGCGCTGCCCACACCTACAAATCCAAGTCCAAGGCCAACTCCTATCGGAGTCGGAGCGTCTTCAAGTTCGATCACTCCCCCTGATACAGACCCCAGCAAGACAGATTACTGGGAGTCGATCAAAGGATATGCAGCCTCTTTTTCAGAGTTTCTTCGCAATCTCGTTCTGGGAGCTGTCGAAGGCATCCGCTCCGCCCTTGGAGCCGTCGCAGGCTGGTTCGGCAGCAGCGCAGCAGAGACTCCCGCGGAGCCCTCCGTCAATTGGGAACTTCCAGCTGAGACAACACAGCAACGCCCAACACCCCAAGCTCACTCCCCAGTAGCTGATCCCTTCTCCGATCTCCCGATCACCAGTTCCCATCGCCAGAAGATCTACACGCTAATCCATACCATGGGAACGACGAGCGCGCCGATGCTGCTTTTCAAAAAAGCAGAATTGGAGCAGATCGGTGTCGATATCCAGAACGTCCACCCTTTAAAATTCCTGGACTACATCTTCCGACATCCTTCCTTGCCAAGAGACATGGCATCTCTGGCTGAGAGCTCTCTAAAATGGAATCCTTTCGTCGGCGGTTTATCGGAAAAGCTGCGCCGCGAGGCCTCCACACTCCCTGGCTGCAAGACGGGATTTGCCAGATCTCTCAATGTATCCCTCAGCGATCTTGAGCCTTTCTTTGCCCGATCGGATTGGGATGGCTTGGTCAAATTCCTCATCGATGTGAAAACCGGAAAAAAGACAAGCGTATGGGCGGAACCGGCGCCAACGCCTGGAGCCACAACGACGACTATAACTCCGCCTCCAACTCCCAATCCTGTGACGACAACCATAGTCCCTCTGACAACGACGACAGGAAGCGGCGCGACAACAACAGATCTCACCGCAGCAACAACGACCACAGCCGCTGCAGGGATTACCCTTACTCCTCCGCAACTTTTGCATATTTCAGATCTTCCATTTGATGCAGACGACGACCGAATCCTGACGGCTCTTGTCACAAACTACGCTGAACACCGCAGAGCCTGGCTTCTCTGGAATCGATCCGCTCTTAACTTACAATGGGACCATCTGGGAGCGCGGCATCCTTTGAAATTGCTGGCCGCCCTCTATTCCAAGCCCGCTTTGATGACCCACATCCAAACGCTCTCTTCCTATTGGGGCACTAAGTCTCTTTTCATGGGCGCTCTCACCCATCAGCTGGGGCGATTGCCGATTGTTCAAGTCCGTCCCTATATCGATGATTTCGCCAACGTCTGCGGCCTGGACGCAAACCGCACGAAAGTCCATATCGAAACTGGAAATTGGAACCAGGTTGTGGAAGATCTCATGCAAAGCCACCTTGCGAGAGCATGAGTCAAAAAGTGCTTTAACTGAAATTCGTCCATCGGATTAACTACCGGATACCACTTAGATTCTCATTTTGAGGTCTGTCATGCGCCTTTTCCTTAACTTTACAAAAAGACGATTTACCCTTGCCGCCTGCATCCTGCTCACCGCACTCAGCGGGACATCTTCCGCTGAAGAGCAGGAGGGCATGCAAGTGCCCACCGATATGATCCGCGATGTGATGCAACCGATGGGGGTGCCCGTCGTCACCTCCTATCACGCGATACGCGAAAGCATTTTTCTCAATACCAAGACCATCGATGCGCATCCCATCGAATCGATCGGCAACTTCTTTCTGACGCCGTCCCAGTATCTGTTCGCAGGAAAAAAAGTGATCGTCAAAGACGAAGACACCCCCGATTGCGAAGTCGTCCAGGCCTTCCATTACACTAAGCTGCACTGGCTCAAAACTCTGGCAGCGCTCATCGTACTCCCTGTAAGCGAAGTCCTCGGATCGACATTCAAAGGACTAGCCTACCTCTCCCCTGAAGTGCGCGAGCGCCACAAAAAAATCAAAAAGGCATTGAAATCGCCCCTCGTGAAATCCCATCTCGAAGAATATCGTTTGAAGGGACTGCCTGAACTCTATAGCGATGAACACATCCCCTGCAAAGGCCACAAGCGACCTTCCCATCTGACTCGGAAGCAGAAGATCGAAATCCAGGCTCTCAAAGACGTCGTTGCGCTCCTTGAGGCGCACAATATCGTCTACTGGGTCGATTGCGGAACATGCCTTGGCGCATATCGCTATGGCGGGATCATCCCCTGGGACTGGGACATCGACCTCTCGATCTTCATGTATGATCACGACAACGTGAAAAAAGTCCTCTCCACGCTCGATCCTGAAAAGTATCAGATCCAGGACTGGTCGAGCTACAGCAAGCCCAAGACCTTCCTTAAGCTCTATGTCAAAGAGACCAGGAACTTTATTGACATCTACCACTACAGGATCAATGAAGAAGACAAGACCGTCGGCTACGTTTTCACCTATATCGACAGCCCCTTCCCTGACAGCTGGAAAGCAACGGAACTAAAATGCATCAAGCCGCTTAAATATGACGAAATGTTCCCGCTTAAAAAAGCCAATTTTGACAATCTCATCGTGAGGGCTCCCAACAACGTCGTCGCGTTTCTGCAGAGCAAATATGGGGAGAACCTCGATCCGACAATGGTATGGGATGAAGAGACGAAGACCTATCAAAAAGTTCTCGATCACCCCTATTACCAATAAAAATCATGAATGTGCTGAAGACATATGACGATCTTGAGGAGCTCTCCGCTTCTCAGATTAGAAAATTCTACGGAGGAAAGGCCCTTGGCCTGTTAGAGGCGCATCGGCTGTCCCTCTGCGTTCTTCCTGTGCATCTGCTGGGCACGGATCATTACGAGGCATTCACGACGGCCCATCCCCACTTGTCCCATGCCGAATTCAAATCCCAGTCCTGCGCCTTTCTCAAAAGCCTGCTCTACAAGGAAATCGAAAAGCTCCCCTCCTCCCTCTACGCCGTCCGCTCTTCTTCCCAGTATGAAGATTCCTCTGCGCACAGTTTCGCCGGGATCTTTGAAAGCCGCCTCAATATTTCAAAGGAAAAACTGATCGAGGCGATCGCCGAAGTGTGGGACTCCTGTTTTTCACTCAGAGCCTCATCCTACACCAAAGGAGAAACGACCCTGCGCATGGGCGTGATCCTGCAGCCGATGATCGAGGCCAAATATTCCGGCGTCTGTTTTTCCCGCCACCCCTCCCCTTCCAACGTCTTTGAGAACCAGCATATCGTGATCGAATTCGCTCCAGTAAGCGGCGAGCAGATCGTCCAGGGAGAAATCACTCCGTTCCGCTTGAGCGGCCACTATGAAGACCTCTCCTCCGTTTCCGATGCGCCCTGGATCAACCTGCTGCTAAAATCTATAATGGCCCTCAAAAGCGCGCACCGCCACGAGGTCGACATCGAATTCGTCGTCGACGAGCAGGAGCGGTTCTGGCTATTGCAGCAGCGTCCCATCAGCCAACTGACGGCTTCTCATGCGCTGGATCTGAGCGACTACCAGAGAAAATACAAACGTTCTCTGCACAGCCTCGACATCGAACTGCTCATCGACGGCTGCAGCCAATTCCTCTCTGCCTACCTTGAGCTCCCATTCCAGTTGGAACGCTGGATGGTGATGATCTCAGCTGCAGACGGACAGCAGGAACTATGGGTGCACAAGCTTATCGACCAGGCCTGCATTTACAAAATTGCCCTCAAGGCTCTGTCCGAAGAAGGCTATCTCGACAGGATCGAAGAGAGATACCTCGACCACCACCAAAAGATCCTCAACTATCCCTATCAAGCCTTTAGCGATCCGAAGCTTCCCACCTCCCGCCGTTTCTTTCAATGGACGGAGTTCCTGACGCCTCTATGGGCCCATTATTACGTCCCGATGTTTATGATCGACGCCTTGTATCAGGTCCTTCAGGCGGAGATGCGCTCCGTCGATCCCGACTATGCCGACGCCGACCTGTTCGAGATGGGAACTTTCGGGATCTCCTCTTTGGCTGATTTGCTCGAGAGCGAACTGATCAAGATCAAGCATAAGATGGGAGTTCTTCCGAATTCCTTCTCCGAGCTCTCTTCAATCCACAAAGAAGCGATCCAGGAGACCGCTGAAAAATACGGCTTCCTCAAATGCCACCAGATCTTTCAAAGAGGCTATACAACAGAAGAGATCTTCGGTATGCTCAAAGAGCTTGCCCCTGCAGAGAAAAAAAGCGATGAGTCCCATTACCGCAAACTCTGCAGCAAGTATCTGCAGACGGATCAAATGCGAGCCCTGTTTGAGAAGTTCCGCAGGTGGATGCGCTTCCGCAATCAGGAGATGGAGTTTGTGATCTCCGCCGTCGTCCGATCCCGTCCTTTACACGATGAGATCTGCACCTTGCTTTGCATTTCGATCGAAGAATTTTGGAACTCCTCGAAAGAGCTGCTCGCGAAAGCCCTCAAGACGCGCCAAGGGACGATCGCCACCTCCCACTCGATCAAAAACCTCGCCATTTTTCGCAGCTATGGGAAAACGCGGCTACTTAGCAACGTCAAGATCCAATTCCCAGGAGTTGATTCAGGGAAAGAGCTGAAGGGAAAAACGGTATTTGGGCAAGGACAGATCGCCGCCCGGGTCAAGATCGCCTTCAAGCCCCAGGATTTGGACAAACTTCCCCCTTCCAAAGAGCCTCTTGTGCTCGTTACCGGCATGACCACCCCCGACTTTATCCCCTACCTCCAAAAGCATTTCGTTGCGCTGATCACCGACGAAGGAGGGATCCTCTGCCACGCGGCCATCGTCGCACGCGAGATCCGCATTCCCTGCATCGTAGGGACAGGGATTGCGACAGAAAAATTCAAGGACGGGATGCTACTGAAGATCGATTTTGACCGCGGAGAGGTCGAAGAGAAGTGAGGCAGCGTGCTCACAGGATTTTGCGAGTTACCACAAATCAAAAAGGAAGGGGTGTACACCCCTTCCTTTAGTTCAGAAATCTGCGGGCGGCAATTATAAAACGCCGGCAGCTTTTGCACATTGCCTTCCACAATAATCATGGACTCTGCCGGAAGACTCAACAAACTTAGGCTTGATGTGGCACTGAATGCATCGGCCCTGAAGCGACGGTGAGGGAGTGCTCGCTGTAGATTGAGCCAATTGTGCACATGTCTTACTGCAATAATCATGGACTTTGCCGGAAGACTCCACAAACTTAGGCCAGTTGTGGCACTGAATGCATCGGCCCTGAAGAGAACTTGTCGTAGAAACTTGAGATGGGGCTGAAGACTGCAGCATGGAAAGATAGTTAGCATGTTTTCCTACTTCGCCGGTTCCGCCGTACTCTTTTCGCAATCTCATCAGGCAAATGCCGAGCATATTCTTACCGGAACCATCGAAGGCATCGCTCCAGTATTTATCTCTGCGGGGAGAGGGCAAATGCTCTACGAGATAGGCATCTCCGGTCGCCATTAACATCGCTTTAAGAGTGGGATTCTGACCGAATTTCGCGCGGAGCGCGTTCATCATCTCATCATCTTTAATAGAGTCCCACCGAGCAAGCATAGATGAGGACATTGTGCTTTGGCCAAGCTTTACAGCTGTATCGCCAACGGTTGCCTGAGTGAATTGATTAAATGTAGAGGAATTGTCAGTAAATTTTCGGGACTGGAAAATAGCTTCAGAGTTGGAATAGTATTTCCCGCCGAATTCAATCGGATTGGGACAGGGATGGAAGTTACCAAAACACCCAGTGAGGGAATCTGTCGCATCATCGTAAAACGAGATAAACCCCTGTGATTTGGCGCGGTCCGCCATCCGCTGCTCAGGCGTCATCGAAGAGGAAACTGAGACGACTTGCGGTGGGGGAAATCTGTTTTGGAGTTTTTCAACTTTTGCCTGAGTTTGAGCGATTGCCTGGTTGAGGATCTGAATATGGCTGTCATACACTCCAAGCTGAGAAACCGCACTAGAAAGATCTGCTTGTACTGCGCTAAGCTGGCGAACGATCCCAGAAATATCCCCGGGAGATTTTTTGAATGCCTTAATTTGCGTGTTCAGTTGAGCATTCTTCTCGTGAATGCTTAATAAGACATCAGAAGTTCCTAAACGGGTTGCCATAATAATCCTATATATTAAAGTTAATCAGTGAAAAAAATTATACTACACAAAATTAAATAAATCAATGGACAACAGATTATTTAACAAATTAACATACTAAGCGCTTGAATTTCAATCAACAAGTAACAAATTTAGAATGCTATGCGTCTATCTTAAAGATTTCTCGAAAATTGAGCAGTGAATTCACACTGCCTTAGTGAGTTAAATGAACAACACGGTTCCATCTTACAAAAAATCAATGTTCAGAATAGAGCATCTTGAAAATTCATAGCAGCGTATACCGCGAATTAAATCAGAGAGAGCAATCGAAAAAAATGGACAACCCCCATTGAAAAACGAAAGAGGTAGGATTCCCCCTTCGGGGCCGGTTCGCGCGATGCAGCGCGCTCACTTCGAATTCCTAACGCGAGCCAAGCAGTTGGCTTCCTTGTTCCGTATTTAAATAAAAAACCCAGGGTGGAACCCTGGGTTAAAATACGGAAGAGGTAGGATTCCCCCTTAGGGGGCCGGTTCGCGCGATGCAGCGCGCTCACTTCGAATTCCTAACGCGAGCCAAGCAGTTGGCTCGCTCCTCTTCCGATTAAAAAAAAAGGACCCGAATGGGTCCTTTTAATCGGAAGAGGTAGGATTCGAACCCACGGTCCGTTGCCGGACTGCTGTTTTCAAGACAGCCGCGATAGGCCACTCTGCCACTCTTCCGTAATGAAGATTCAAAAATTATAGCAATCCAGGGATAAAGTTCAAGCAAACTGTTCTAAGAAACGCAAATCGTTTTCAGTGAACATGCGGATGTCTTTGATCCCATAGCGGAGCATCGTCATTCGCTCGATCCCCATTCCCCACGCAAAGCCGCTATAGACCTCAGGATCTACTCCCCCGTTCTTCAAGACTTCAGGGTGAACCATGCCGGCGCCGAGGATCTCAAGCCAGCCTGTGTGCTTGCAGAGGCGGCATCCTTTTCCTCCGCAGGAGGTGCAGGAGACGTCGACTTCAAGACCGGGCTCGACAAATGGGAAGTAACTGGGGCGGTAGCGCGTTTTGACTTTGGTCTGGAATAATTTATCGCAAAATTCATCCATCGTCGCGAAGAGGTCGGCAAAGGAGACGTTCTTATCGACGTAGAGGCCTTCGACCTGGTGAAAGAAGACGTGGGACCTGCTGCTGATGGTCTCGTTGCGGTAGACTGTGCCGGGAGCGATGATGCGGATGGGCGGCTTGTGGTTCTCCATAACACGGAGCTGCGTATTGGAGGTGTGGGAGCGCAGCAGCATGTCTTTGGTGATGTAAAAGGTATCCTGCATATCGCGGGCGGGATGGTCGGGAGGGAAGTTGAGCCCTTCATAATTGTAATAGTCGCTGTCAATGTCAGGTCCATACTGGACGGAGAAACCCATACCAACGAGGATCTGGATCACTTCGTTCATCATGTGGGTGATCGGATGCTCTCTGCCGAGATGGTTGCGGCGGCCGGGAAGAGACACATCGATCTTTTCCTCTCCGAGGCGCTGCGCGAGCTCCGCCTTTGAAAAGCTAAGGAGGGCTTGTTCGCAGAGTTGGCCGATCTCTTCCTTGAGGGCGTTGATCTGCTGGCCGACGAGAGGGCGCTGTTCTGCAGGAGTGTCTCGAAGATGCTGCATCAGGTCCTGGACAGGGCCTTTTTTGCCGAGGTATTTGACCTTGAGCTGTTCGACATCTTTGCTGTGCTGGACGGAGGAGAGTTCGGACTGGAATTGTTTGCGGAGAGAGATGACTTGATCTTGCACGGAGGACCTCGAAGAGATGCCCGCGCTTCCCACTAATGAGGGAGGCGCGGGAAATGACAGTTTAAAACTTACGCGAGCGCTTGTTTCGCGGCGCCGGCGACGGCAGCAAAGCTGCTTGGGTCGCGCAGGGCCATGTCGGAAAGCATTTTGCGGTTGATTCCGCAGCCTGCTTTCTTGAGACCGGAGATGAGCTTGCTATAAGACATCCCGTTGATCTTCGCGCCGACTCCGATACGGATGATCCAGAGGCGCTTGAAGTCTCTTTTTTTCTGCTTGCGGTGGCGGTAATTGAATGCCATCGCGGACATCACGGCGTCCGAGGTCAAACGGATGTGGTTCTTGCGATCACCGACAAATCCTTTTGCCTGTTTGAGGAGCCTTTTGCGTTTGCGATTGGCAGCCACTGCGTTGGTGACTCTAACCATGGTAATTCTCCAAATTTCTAACTTTCAATCTAAATTTAACCGATCTGCAATTTGCAGGATCAGCCCACTCCCAATAAGCGGGAATACATCTTTACTTGGCCCTTGTCGACCAGACCTGCCTTTCTTAAGCGGCGTTTGCGCTTAGAGGCTTTCTTTGTCAAAATATGGCGGCGGCCAGGGCGCTGGCGTTTCAATTTGCCTGTGCCAGTCACTTTAAATCTTGCGGCCACTGCTTTGCGTGTTTTCATTTTTGGCACGGTAACTTCTCCAATTAACTGTTTGCAGTTTTTTTCTTAGCTCCGGGCGCCAGTACGACAGATAGGTTACGACCCAACATTTTCGCTGGCGATTCAGGAGTTGCGACATCGGACAGGTCTTCACACATGCGATCGATGATCCGCATCCCGAATTCAGGGTGGAGCATTTCCCTGCCGCGGAAAACGCAAGTGATCCTCACTTTGTTCCCCTTGGCGATAAACTCTCGCGAATGCTTCATCTTGGTCATGAGATCGTGCTCATCCGTATTCGGCTTGATCTTGATCTCTTTGACCTTGACTTGGTGCTGCGATTTCTTCTGCTCTTTCTCTTTCTTCGTCAGTTGATAGCGATACTTGCCGAAATCAATAATCTTGCATACTGGAGGTTCGGCTGACGGCGCAATCTCGACGAGGTCAAGCCCCGCCTGTTCCGCTTTCGTTAACGCTTCAGCTAATGTCAATACTCCGACTTGTCCCCCATCTTTATCGATGACGCGGACTTTAAGAGCTCGGATTTCTCTATTAATTCGTAAGTTCAGAGGTTTCACTCCCCATTTCGCATTTCAGTCTCATGCACAACTTGTCTAATGACAAGGTCTGCTCTTCGCTTTCCCCGTAGGCTCTTACTGTCAGAGTCTGCGCTTTTTCTTCCCGCTCGCCGAGCAGAATGACGTAGGGCACTTTCTCCTTCATCGCCTGATAGAGGCGCGCTTTTAACTTTTCTTCTCCGCTCACCATTGTGACGCGGAAGCCTTCAGCCTGCAACCTCTCGCACACCTGGCCAGCGTAATTCTCCGACTTGCTTGTAGCAACCAGGATCCTCGCTTGTTCGGGTGCAAGACACAGAGGAAGCCATCCTCCCTTCTGTTCCAGAAGCAACGCCGCGATGCGTTCCAGCGATCCAAATGTCGAGCGGATGAGCATACTGCCCTTTCCAACCGGCATCGCTGCTTCAGGAATGCTCAAATACGGGCCGGTCCATCTTCTTCCTAAGGCGTCGGCAATGCGAACATCAATGCTCGCCAGGATTCCAGCGCGATAGTCTTTTTCAACGGTGTAGTCGACGTCCGCTTTATCCAGCGCCTGGCTGAATAAGGCCGTCGCCTTCGACCTCGCCTTTTGAGAGCCTTCGCTCGAAACTGATAATACAATTTCGAACTCAAAACCCAGAATTTTAGGGATCTTAAGGATGAATTGCAAGGACGAAATACATTCTTCTAAAAGTTTCTCATCAGGGCAGAAGAGGTGCGCCCGGTCGGAAAAAAGGGCTTTAGGCGCCAGGAGCCCGAGGCTTAAGTCGCAGCCTGACCGGCTGGAAACGAGGGCGACTTCCGCAAGCCGGGGCGTGCCGAACCGGAAAAAATATTCCCGATGGGCCAAAGTGACGCTCTCCACGCCCCCGTCTCCAATCAAAGATGCGGGAGAGGAAATGAAGTTAAATTTTTGCTTTAGATGCATTTCTTTCCACCATTGGATCAATCGTTGGCGGAGATCTTCTCCCTGGGGACGCCAGATCCAATGTCCTTCGTCGTCAAGCCTTTCAAACATCTCCGTCTCAGACGCGAGCGACAGATGGGAGCGGGAGGAAATGCCGGGCTGCTTTGCGATCGATTTCAAATCTTCTTTTTCCAGCGCCGCTGCTCCGACGATGCGGATCCTCTTGTTTTCGGAAGGAGATAGAGAGAAAGCCTCGAGGAGTTTAAAAAATGGGATTGCCAGTTCGTCCTGAAATGCGTAGGGGGAATAGCAGGAGAACTGACCGATCTGGCACATTTCGACGACAGCGCGCTCGACATTGAGCAGGGTTTCCGCAGCCAAGGTCTGACCGCGGTGCCGCATCATCGCCGCAGCGTTCGAGGGCATCATCTCAAGCAGCCGGACATCCCTTTTTTCCCTGACGATCAGGCGCATCCGCTCTTCGATCAGGGCTAAAAAATCATTTTTAAACTCGAATGGGAAGACAAAGTCGTAGAAAAAGCGATCCGGGGTCCCCTGTCCGCCCACAAGCAGGGCGCCAGGAAACAACTCGGTCACGGCAGCGGCCATAAGGACCGCTGCAGTCTGATTAAGGGGGGCTAAATTCTGATGCGAGGGGATTTCCATGATGGGATATAGCTGACTCGAACAGCTGACCTCCACGATGTCAACGTGGCGCTCTAACCAACTGAGCTAATACCCCGCTAAAACTCTAAATTTTAGAAGAGTATAATAATCCAAATCAGAAATTACCGGCAAGGAAAAATAAAAAGGGGTGAATTTATCGTCTTCCCCCTCCATGGTGCCCTCCTCCTCGAGGTGGGTGATCAGGCCGGTTCATCCCGTGATGGTGTTGGAAGTTGCCTCCGTTGCGGCCATATTCATGTCCGGCATTCGGATGATCCTGTCTGTACTGGTTCCACTTATTGTTCCAGTCGCGGTTCCAATAATGATCCCAGTGGTCGTGCCAATGGGGATCGTTGATATACGCATAGTGGTCGCCGTCCCAATAATACCCATCGTGGTCGGTCCAGTAGCCTCCCCACCATAAAAGTCCCACCTCGAACGCAGGAAAGAAGACGGATGCATTAGGACCTGCGACATCCTCATAGTTGTTGATGACGACCCCTTGCTTATCGGGGTCGTAGGGATATTGGGTCTCTGTCATCGTCCCATATTTATCGACCACAATGGTATCGACAGGGGTCGATGTGTCATATTTATTGTCCGCCTCCGGAAGTGGGATGACACTGTAAGAAGACTGCGCGTCGCTGCCTTCGGCCAAATAGGTATTGCCGGAGCATGAACCCAGAAAAAAAGCCCCGAAAAAGATGAATGAGATCGATAAGCGACGGATGGATTTCACGCGGACCTTCCTCTCAAATAATTTGGAAGCGTTCGCAAAAGTTGAAAAAAGCCGTTGTACAGCTTTTGAGAACACTCCCCCGTTTCATAATCGAATGGAAGAGATGGCCGCAACATTTTAATTTAAACGGTAATGGCAGCCGATCGAGTTGCGGTTGCGCAGAGCCCCCTGAGTGACGAGCAGCGCTGTCTGCACTCCGTTGCGAAGACCGAGGAGTTCCGGCGTCAAACGGCAGCGATCATAGAAGGACTCGACTTCCCATTTCAATTCAGTCAGCATCTTGAAAGCGCGGGACAGACGGGCATTGTCGCGCACGAGTCCGACATAATTCCACATCGTCTGCTTGATCGTCATCCAATCCTGCTGGATCAGAGCGATGTCCGCTGTTTCGTGGCTCATGACCCACTTTTCCACTGGGGGAAAGTAATCATTGCGCCTTTGCAGCGTCTCTATCAGATCGTCTGCGCAGTGCTTGCCCCAGACTAGCGCTTCCAAAAGCGATGTGGAGGCCAGCCTGTTGGCCCCGTGCAAACCTGTGCATGCGACTTCGCCGACCGCCCGCAGACGACGAATCGTCGTCCGACTCTTCTCATCGACGGCAATTCCCCCGCAGGAATAATGCGCTGCAGGGACGATCGGTAGAGGCTGCCGGGTCATATCAAACCCTTTATCATGGCAGTAGCGATAGATCGTTGAAAAACGCTCTTTGAGGTAGGAAGGATCGCGTCCTGTGATATCGAGCCATAGATGCTGGCATTCGCTGCTGAGCATCTCCTGGTAGATCGCCCGCGCCGTCACATCGCGCGGAGCCAGGGCTCCCCGCTCATGGTAGCGGTGCATGAATGGCTTGAAGTCGCTCGTCAGGATTTCCGCGCCTTCTCCACGCAACGCCTCGCTCAGCAAGAACCGCCTTTCAAACGGAAGATAAAATGCCGTGGGGTGGAACTGGACATACTCCATGTTCATGATCCGCGCACCCGCGCGGTAAGCCATCGCGACGCCATCACCGCGGGCTTCTTTAGGATTGGTCGAATGCAGAAACACTTCCCCCAATCCGCCTGTTGCAAGGATCGTCTCGCTGGCGAAAATGATTTCGATGGTCCCTTGCGAGTTGTCCATTATATAGGCGCCCACGCACGTCGAGGGGGCATAGATGTCAGTGAGTTTTTTCGAATGATGCGAGAGGGTGATCAAATCGACTGCGGTGTGCCCAGGTTTAAACAGGATGTTGGGCGACTTTTTTACCGCGCCGAGGATCACATCCATGATCGCCTTCCCCGTCTGATCTTTGTGGTAGATCACTCGCGGGAGCGAATGGGCTCCTTCGGATGTGATTTTCAGAGAGCTGTCAGCATGGCGCTCAAATGGAACCCCGTATTTGCCGATCAAGAGCTGTTCTACAAACCTGGGGCCAAACTTCACGAGCTGGTCCACAGCTCCAGGATTGCATAGTCCGCATCCCGCTGTCAGAATGTCCGTTTTAAGCGCATCCTCTGAATCCCCCACTCCGCGGAAAATGATGCCGCCCTGAGCCGCGTTCGAATTGGATTCGCTCCCCGTCGCTCCTGCGCCGACAAGGACAACCTGAACCCCCTGCTCGGCCAGCTCCAGGGCAGTGATGCAGCCAGCGATGCCACTGCCGATGATCAAGACATCCGATTTCATACGCACAATGCCCACCCTTTAAGATCCTTCGAAGATGTTAGGGATCCCATTTAAAATCAGCAACACCTGATTTAGAACTTTTTAAGAGATCATCCCTACATGATTTATCCACGGTTGCGGCTTTAAACGCACTCCTCTGCCCCTTAAGGGGAGCGACCGTTTGGGTCGTTTGAGGACTAAATCCGGCTGGTTATTCCCAAGCAGCCCCCCCACAGTCCACTTAATTGCATACACATCATTTATTATGAATAACTTAAATCAGTTTAATTAATTCAACACCATCGCCTTAATAATCAAATTAAAATTATTAATATAATAAGTAAATAACTGCATAATAATAAAATTAATTAAAATCATTTACCTATTAACAGAAGATATAGTAAAATTATATTCAATTTTAAACATCCTAATATTACGGAGGAAAGAAAATATGGCACATTTTGTTCAATTTGGTGAACCCGTGCGTACCTATTCAGACGTTATCGCTGCTAGACTAGAGCGGCTTAATGGCGAAGTTAAGGATTTTGGATTTCATCTGAGAATAGATCCGGAACACCTAATCGAGGCAGATGTTCAAATCCACCTATTTGATGCAACTGTTAAGAGTCTTCGCGAACTATCCGCCCAAAAAGCAGATCTGAACGGAAGGGAAGGCCTGAATAAATCCCTCGATAAAGTAGGTAAAAAAATCGCATTTGCTAAGAATGTCCTAACGTTTTTAAGCTCGAATTCGGAAAACGTAGATCCTCGCATTCAACACACAGTTGCCAAAGTGCAAAAAATGATGCTATCCGTTCCAAAAACCGGAGGGGAACAGTTAGACCGGCTCAAGGAAAAATATGCTCATTACCAACGCATTCTTGAAGACTTGAGTTATGGAAGGACAAACCCGCAAACCGAGAAAAGCATTCAGAATGCAAAACAATTGCTGGCGCAATTACAACTGCAAATCCTGGCAATCGAACCTGGCCGGGAAGTAATAAGACCATGGGGAAAGCAGAACTATGAAGCCCGCTACGAAGGTCTCAATAATGTTCCAGAGTGCATGGCATTAGTCGAACCGGCAATGGCTACTTACTATCTCACTGCTATATCAAACGATGGATTGAGGCGCGTGTATATTGACGACGTAGCAGATCGCGGTCACGCGTTGACTGCCGATTTTATCAAGGGTCATTCGAAAGATATGAATCCACCTGCCGCAATCTCCATCCGCGATCTTATCAATGAGGACAAATGGGGCCGTCTGGCCGAAGTGCCATGCGAAGGCAAGTTCGAATATATAAAGGATCAGGGAATCTGCTTTGCACCCAACCAAAATCCCAAGGAAATCCTCGGTCAGTTGCAGATCCTGAAGCAATTGAAAGAACATAACAAACTTCCTAAAATCGGTGCAGTCCTATCCATCGGGCAGCATCAACTTCCCATCTTCTTTCATTCAGATGGTCACTTCTCGGTACTCCTCCCACGCGGCGATGAGGGCAGCGAAGGACATCCCGTCCAGCTTTCATTTGGAACTGAGGAGCAGTTAAGTGGGTGTATGCACAAGTTCTTAAGCGATGCCATTAAAGGCAACGGCGGCCTATCTGGCCAGCAAGCCAGACTCACCCCCGTCTGCTTGAGAGAAGATCTCGAGAGAAAAGAAATGAGAAAAGGCTTTGATCTGGATTTCCTGCACTTTGACGACGAGCAGCTTTATCATCAGCCTTTGAATTTCACTGATGTTAGATTTGATTTTGAAGAGCCGGAACCTGCGTCACTTGAAAGAGCGTGCCCTCCAGCCATTCCGCTGCAAAAGGTAATTGCAGGGCTTGAAAAGATGGATGATGAAGGGTTTTATCAAGCTATTGAAGCCTTTTCAGCCCTCCAGGAATTCAAGATGCCATTCATTATGAGCGGCGATACTGATGAGCAAACAAGGCAAATCGCTGACAGGATCTTCTTCCATCTTTATTTCATTCAAAACAATGAAACGCCTGACAAGATCAATCGTAAAGACCCTAATTGGGGATCGAACGCCTTCCAAATAGAAGGATTGGCGACACCCGAACAGAAACTGCGCGCCGCTCAACGCGCCCAGGTCGAAGTTCTACTTTTTGCTTTGAATTTAGCGATCGAGCATAGAGATGAAGAACAACTGCCCTTGCTCTTTAAAGCTCTTGAAGAAATGAAGCTGGACCCAAGAGATTTGCCCAGTGGACAAAAGAACCTCGCGCATGCTCTGTTCGGCAAACTGTATGAGAACTACCTGAAAGCATGGGAATCCGATAAATCGATGGTCCATCCTCATGACGGGAAATTCAAAGGAGACTTCGGACGCCACGGATTCTGCAGCACTGGAGAAGTAAAGATCTCTCCAGAGATCAGAATGCAGACTTTGAAGGAGCTCTCAGATCAGCTGAAAGCGACTTGGAAGATCTAATCGTTTCTATAGATGCGGCCAAAGCGAACCTTTGGCCGCATTTTCTTTTTTAGTCTTTTCATGATAGACTCTTTTGAACTAGCCCCAATTCTTAGACCATGCAACGCCAATTTTCTCTTTTTCAATCCCACCTGGACCTTGCCCATGCCTATTGGGAACGGCTCTTGAAGCCCGGAGACTGGGCCATCGATGCCACCTGCGGCAATGGACAGGACACGTTGAAACTTGCCCAAATCCTGGGGAAGAGCGGCGGTGTGATCGGCATCGATATCCAGGAAGAGGCCATTGCCCGCTCGCGGGAGCTTCTCCATTCCCATCCTACAGCCGATCTCCTGGCAGGGGTCCATCTTTTCCGACAGTCCCATGAGGAGTTTCCTCCCTTATCGTCAGAACGCCCGATCCGGCTTATCGTCTACAATCTAGGGTATCTGCCCCGTGGGGACAAAGGGATTACCACGCTGACGGAGACCACCCTCCAGAGCATCAGCCGCGGGCTGGAGCTCGTCATGCCGGGGGGAGCTATCTCTATCACCTGCTATCCGGGCCATTCGGAGGGAGCCAGGGAAGAGCGCACCCTTTTAGAATGGGCCTCCCAGCTGTCCCCTTCCAACTGGAATATCTGCCTGCACAGCTTCCCCAACCGCAGCGCCTCGCCCCGCCTCCTGCTGCTGCAAAAATCAATTAATGCTCGTTAGAGCAACTCATTGATTAACAAAACTTTATATCAATATTGAATGGAACATTCTTTAATCCCCTTATTTCACAACAAACGGAATCGAAAAGTAATAATTTTAAACGCAACTGAACAGGCGTTAATTATTGTTGATTAACAACTGATGATATATAATTATTAGAAAATAATTTATATTAAATGAGGTGCTAGTATGTCTTTTCAAATCCATGGAGAAAACCCATTATTCGGGATGGCGTCGAGATTGCAGCAACAAACCCGTCAGTTGGAGCTGGATCTCCAGCACGCTACCCCGGAAATCGCAGGCATCTACGAAAGCGACTTGCAGGACATTGAGTCTTCTCTTGCCACTCTTAGCCTCCTGGCAGAGGATGTGGATGGGACGACTCAGCAGAAGATCGCTCAGATGGTCGCGCCTGTTCGTATGATGGCCCAGACACTCAAAGGCAGAATTGAGTCATTAAAACAACATCAAGTCATTACAACCGTTCCCTCCCAAATTCAACCGCTCGGCAACAAACCGCCTCAATTCTTCTACGCCAAGAACAACCAGATGGACGAGGCATTTATCCCTCTTTATAAAGACGGCGATCCTGCCAATCGCAGATCGGCCTGCACCATGATCGCAGGAGAGTTTGTGCAGCAAACTCTCGCAGGAAAGGGCCCCGAAGCGCTCGATCAAATCATGCAGTCCGGCCAGCAAAAAATGGCCCTTTCCAAGGCAAACGCGGGAACGATCTTCGATGAGGTCACCGGTCAATTCCCTGACGTCGAACTTCTTCCCCTGACAGATCGCATGCTCGACATTAACCCGGTCGGTGAGATCGCTTTCGACCGCCAACTCGGAAAAAATGGGTTTAAGGCTGCAATTGAGCTGTTGCAAGAGCTTAAACGGGAAAACAACCTTCCCTCGCTCGGCGCCGTCCTGACCAATCCTCCGGAATCCTATGCGCTGGTCATTACGGATAACGGAATCCTGTTCTTTGATTCACATGGAGACATGCCGCAGACAAACGGCTCCCTCGTCAAAGGTCGCGCCTATGTCGCATCCTTTTCAAATGCTGCTGAGGCAAGCGCATTTTTAGCCAGACGCCTTCCGGTCATGGAGTTCCTCCCTGATCGAAGCAACGAGTCCGCAAACGTCGATAAAATTATCCAAGACCCTCAATTGGATTTGTTCCAACCTCTGGCAATTATCCGCATGTTCCCTCTCAAGGCGAAGAAACCAGTACAAATCACCCAACCAACTCCCATCCTTGCCACAACGCCTCCCACTCTGGATAATCGAAACATCCTGCCGCTGACGCTTCCTAAACACACGGCGCCTTTGCTGCCGAAAGCGACAGTCATCCTACCCATTCCATCAGTTGACAGGGTCGACCCTCTTCTTGGCGAGGTCTATCTCCTTCTCGAGGTGATCGATAATTTAAAAAAGGGAGATGAAGGATTTTACAACTCATTTGGGCCCATAGCTGAATTGGCAAAGAAGACATGCGTTCTTGCGATGACAGATAAAAAAAATCCGATCAGCATCGGCGACAGGCTGTTCTTCCACACCTATTTTATCCATAAGAACGAGTCTCCCGAAAAGATCGATCACCGCAACCACCAATACGGGACCCATGCTTTCCAAACTGGCCTAGCCACGCCTGAAGAGAGGGTCCGCTGCGCTCAGCGCACGCTCGTCGAAATGGCACTGACCGGAATGAGCGATGCGATCGCTCAGAAAGATGTCAAGAGCCTGCGCCAGTATTTGGCGGTCCTCGAAAATCTAAACCTCGATGAGAAAGACTTGCCGAAAGGGGTCAAGAACATCGCCCACGCTCTCTTTGGAGCCCTCTATCAGGACTATAAGAAAGCATGGGAAGTAGAAAAGAGCATGACCCACCCGCATGATGGAGCATTCAAAGGCGATTTTGGCCGCCATGCCTTTAATGACACGGGAAGCGTTAATATCCCTGCTCGATTCAAAACTGCAGTCATCGAGCAGTTTACTGAGCAGCTGAGACAAGCCTGGAAACTAGGCTAACAGAGTCCTCTTATATCGCGGCCTCATCTTAAGGGGCCGCAATCCTCTCATCTTGTGAAGAAATTTTCTCAAGAACACCCAGAATAAAAGTTTAATTATTTGATTCTTCGTTCCTGAAGAATACTTGCAAACAGATAATTTTAAGCATTTCGTTTAATTGGGATCGGGCATAAAATACTACGCAAGTTTTTTTTGAATTAATAAACTTCTCCAAAATCGCTGCATCTCTTTTAAGCGGAGCAGTGCAATTAGAGAACACCTTAACTCACACAGGAGCGCAGAGGATCAAGTATGTCAACACTCTCAGTAAAAGCCCAGATTTTGAGCCAGGCCACCCAACTTCAGCAGAAACTCGCCCAGGCAAAAGGACAGATCGACCAAATGGGTCCAGCGGCTCAAATCGAGAAATCCCAATCTCTTTCGCAAGATTCAGCGACACTCACAAACCTCCAGAGAAGAGTCACTGCAAGCTTCATGCGCCAGCAAGAAGCGATCCCTGATGTTACCGAAGATGAGCTTATGGCCATTTCAGAAAAACTCAGTCAAGCCAGCGACGATCTGGAAATAATCGAAGCAAATTATAATCTCGCCCTGGAAATTTTCTCTGTGGCAATGACACCGCAGATTGACCCATCGATGGTCCCCACTCTGATGGAGCACAATATCGACTTGCTCTCTACCCCTCATATCAATAGCGGCAACAAGCTCGCCATCGAAGAGCTGCAAAGGAATTTAACAGCGATTATCCTTCCTCAGCAGCTGGTCCCTACCCCTGTCATCCAGCCTTCGCATGTAGTGACGCATCCGACGGGATCCTCTCCTGTTGTCCAATCAGACCAGGATATCCGCGCTCAGCAGGATGAAGATTACCAAGCATCGCTTTTCACAGACAAACTCGCCGAACTGGATAGGACTTTCCGCACTAGCGGCTACGTCCCGAACCCGGTTGCCGATTTTGATAAAGTCCTTGCTATCTACAAAGACGCAAAGGCTTATTCCCAAAGCAAATCTCAATTCCTATCTTCAACAGCGCCTGGATCACTTCAGTCAACTCTGCAGAAAGCAGAACAGTTGATGAACCAGATCATTCAAGCTCAAGTTCAATTCGAAAGCTCGCAGGTCCAGCAAGTCCAGACGCAGCAGTCCTCATCTGCCGCGCTGCAAGGCTTGAAAGCAGCTTTTGAAAAGATGATCTCTGAGGTTGATAAGCCTAATGCTGATGTAATGCCGCTTTTAGCTGGAGTGAATTCTGCTTTCCAGCAATTGTCCTCTGATGACAAGGCAAAGCTTCTTACAGCTCTTTACGACATATTGAAAGCAGCAAATAAATATCCTGCGGACAGAGCTCCTCCCAGAGCGATGTTGGGATTACAATTCAATCAATGGCATGGAAGTCACCAACAGAAACTCGAAGCGTTAAAAAAGATCATGCCGCAGACAACGACAACTCCCTCCACTCCCCAGGCTGTTGTTGCTCCTAAGCACGCCGATGAGATGAAGAGACGACTGCTGGAAGCAAAAAATGCTGTTGCAGTTCCCCAGCAGACACGCTCTTCAACTTCGCCTGTCCATACGCCTACTGTTCAAAGCCCAGCGAGAACTCCCAGCTTTGATGATCTGCAAATCGGTGATGACGCGTTTCCAGACAACTTGGAGTCGGCATTAGCCGTAGACATTAGGGATCTGCAATCTCTTCTTCCTCTTCTCCAGGCAAATGCTTCCTTCTCCGATCTCCAGAAGGCTCTGGAAGGATTGGTCATGTTGGAATCCAAAGGGGATAAATGCACTTTCAAGATCAGCAGCCAGACTGCTAGCCTGATCGCCGACCGCCCCTGCTTCCATCTCTATTTCATCCATAAAAATGAATGCCCGCATCAGCTCGTCAGCGATGCGAAATATGGCAACAACGCGATGGCCGGCATCCATCCTGCAACCAATTCTGAGCGCCAGCGTGCTGTCCAAAGAACCATCGTCGAGCTGGCCCTTGAGAATCTCGAAGAGGCTGTCAACTTCCAGGACGTTGCCACAATGGCTGGAATGTTGAATCTTCTCGAAGAGATGAATCTGACAGCAGCCGACCTCCCTGTTGGGCATAATAATATTGCCCACCGTCTGTTCGGCCTGATGTACAGTCTGCACACCCAAGCCCGCTCTACAAGCTCCTCTTTGACCGATCCTAACGATAGCAAGTTCAAAGGCGACTTCGGCCGCAATGCCTTCCGCATGAAGGATAAGGGCATTGATGCGACGATCAAGCTGGAAGCGATCAAACGTATGCGCGATGATCTGAAAGCGGCCTGGAAAGTGTAAAAAGAATATTTTATTTTACATCATTTCACCCAAAAGCTATGTCTGTAAAAAGGCATAGCTTTTTTTTTAACTCTGACCCGAGGGTCCAGGGAAATCCGCTCACCCCGGATGTAATCCCCTGATTACCTGTCGGCAGCTTTGTCGACCCTTTATTTTGCTATCAAAAGATATTTTGATAATAATTTATAGGAATTGAACATTATATGTAGGAAGGATAGAATTAAATTAAGGCATATTATATGCCTTATAATCCTAATACATATAATAACAAGAAGATAATTATGAGATCTAACGAAGTAAATAAACCTAGCGGATCTCGATGGCTGCAGTCTGAAGTGCGGACCATTGCGGGGGAGATTGCGGACACCCCTATCTCGCCAAAAAAGTACCAGCATCTAAGCAGAAAGCTGGACAATGCGTTGGAAAAACTTCAGGGTCTGGAGTCTAAAAACAAGACTACCAGTCTTTTCGCAAAGGCCCAAACCGAGCACCTTAAGGAACAGGTGGTCAAGTTATATGGGGACCTGGAAGACGGTCTGGTCAAGAGAGAGGTCTCTCAGATCAAGGAAGAGTCGACTTCCTTAAAGAAGGGAAGGCTCACGCTCAAAGCCGTCAAAAAGCTCGAGATGCACATCAACGAGCTGGAAAGTAATCATTTGACGTCGATCCCCGACCGCAGGATCATTGCGGACGCCAAACACGCTCTTCTCGAAGCCAGAGCTAAACTTGAGGGCAAGCCTGTCGCCAAGCACATCGACTGGCTGGCAAAACAAAGGCCGGTTCAGTTCACTGAGGAGATCCAGCTGCTTCCCGGAGAAGTAGAGGAGCTGTTCGACATCGCAAGAGCGGTCTACAACCGCGACTTCAGGCAGGCCAAGATGCGCTATAACGCCTTGCCCGAAGACCACAAAAGGATGTTCCAGAAACACATGCAGAATCTGATGGCGAAACCCTTCGATGATCCTCTGGAGACTTGCCAGGCGATGATCGCGACCGCCAACGAACTGGTGGAAAACGGGGAAGGCTACCCGAGCCAGAGTCAGATCGATCAACTCTTCTTAGGCCTGTCTCAATTGAATACGGAAGAAAGAGCGGAAGGCAAGATCTTTTCGCTTAAGTCAAGAGAGCCTTTGGGAGGCTGAAGCCCCAAAGCTCTTTTGGCGTCCGCCATGATGTAAAAGCTTCCACAAACCACGAGGATCTCTTCTTTAGCCAGCGCTTCCGCGTAGGCGGCATCGACCCCTTCTTCAATCGAAGAGTGAGGGGTGCATAGGCGGGGATCCTCGCTGGATAACGCGGACTGTAATTCTTCAGTAGTCGCCGCGCGGCAGGAGCCAGCCTGAACAAGGTGGATATGGGTCGCCACGTCGGCGATGAGCTCAAGGCAGCGGTCGTATTCCTTATCTTTGGAAAAACCAACAAGGAAGCAGAATTTGTTGCTGGGAAAAAATGTGTGCAGGGCCTGGAGGAGGGAAAAGACCGCCTCGGGGTTGTGCGCGACATCGAGCAGAGCCTCCCCCATTCTCTCAAAACGGCAGGGAGGACGGACGCTAAGTCCCTCTTTCGCCGATTCAGGATCAATCGTAAAATGGGGCCGGAGCTGCTCAAGAGCTAGCTGCGCCACGGCGCTGTTTTCCTCATCATAGAAATAACTGATTTTTTTAGAGGCGTGAACCGGGCTGTTCATCTGTTTGGCCTTGTCATAGATCGACTGACATCGGGCCTTGGGTCCTAGAACAACAGGAACATTTTCTTTGATAATCCCGGCTTTTTCCGCTGCGATCAGCTCGATCTCCTCTCCCAGGATTTGGGAGTGTTCGCGGCTGATCGATGTGATAACGGAAAGAACGGGGTGGATAACATTGGTGGCATCGAGCCTTCCCCCCATTCCAGTTTCAATCACTGCGACATCGACTTGCATTTTCCGAAAGTAATCAAGGCCAAGGAAAGTAGTCATTTCGAAAAAGGAAGAATTGAGCTTGAGCGCGTCATCGACGGCAAAAATCTTTTCCAGCCCGGAGATGATCTCGCTTTCGGCAATAGGTTCGCCGTTGATGACGATCCTCTCCTGAAAATGAAACAAATGGGGCGAGGTATAAACGCCAACGCGGTATCCAGAGAATTCCAGTGCTTTTGCAATTTTGGTGGCGACAGACCCTTTGCCGTTGCTGCCGGCGACATGGATCGTCGGGAAAAAGGAGGAAGGGTTTCCAAGGGCCTTGTCTAATGCGATCGCGGCCTCTAGTCCCCTCTTGATACCCAGGGCGGAGCTTGTCATCAGCAAGCGAGAGATGGTCTGTTCGTAGTTTCCCATTGTCAGATGGTTTTCTGAAAAATTTGATGGAATGTCTCTTCGTCGACCCAGGAACACCCTAGCTGAATGTAGTCTTTGACGGTTCCATGAAAATCGGACCCGCCGCTCATGAGCCAGCCTTTTTCTTTGGCGACCTTAATCCACCTTTTTTCCTGGTCGGGAGCAAACCTTGCATAGTGACATTCTATCCCATCAAACGGTAATTTGAGTAGCTCTTTGATTTTGCTCGCATGCTCCAGCAGATGGGGATGAGCTAAAAACGCCTTTCCGCCGCCCTGATGGATAACTTCGATCGTTTCTTCCGAGGAAACTCCCTCTCCGGGATCAAAGCAGGGACGTCCGTCCCCAATGTATAAGTTGAACGCTTGCTTGATGGTCGACACATACCCTTTTTTGATCATTAATTGGGCGATATGGGGCCTGCCGACAGTGCGCTCGCCCATTGAAAGAAGCTCCTCTTCCAGGATCGGCATGCTGAGGCGGCTGAGCTTGTCAAGAATCCTCTTGTTTCTCTCCCTTCTTCTCTGCTGGTGCCGATCGCACAACTTTTGAATTTCAGGACTTTTTAAATCGAAATCATAACCTAGGATATGTACACTCAATGTGCGGAAAACAGATGAAAACTCGACTCCGCTGCCCATTGCCAGGCCAAGTTCTTTTGCGATAGCCGGAGCTGCTGTATAAGCTTCGATCGTATCGTGGTCGGTGATTGAGATTCCGGAGAGCCCGATTTCTTTGGCGTGAAGAAGGATTTGCTGAGGGGTCATTGTTCCGTCGCTAAAGGTCGTGTGACAATGCAGATCAGCCCGAAACATTATCCCTCATTTGATAAGGGACACAGCGGATCTCCATTTCAAGATCGACGCCGGTCTTTTCTTTGACTGTCTGTTTCACAAAGGCCGCAAGCTCCAGGATATCTTTAGAAGAGGCCCGGTCTTTGTTGACGATGAAATTGGCGTGCATTGTCGACACTTCAGCGCCGCCGATCCGCTTGCCTTTGAGCCCGCATTGCTGAATGAGGGCCCCAGCGGAATGGGACTCGGGGTTGCGAAAGACGCAGCCGGCCGATTTATCGCTATAGGGCTGTGTGCGGGTGCGGTATTCAATGATGCCCAGCTGTTTTTTACGAGCTTCTTCAGATGGATGGAGAAGGAATTTTGCGCTTGCAATCGCCCCTTTGCGCTTTTGGAAAGGGGAAGACCGGTAGGAAAAATCAAGCTGGTCCCTTTTGAAAACCTCGAGTTCCCCTTTTTCATTCACAAAGGTCACTTCGATCAGAGTCTCGCAGGTTTCGACGCCGCTTGCGCCTGCGTTCATATAAACGGCGCCGCCAACTGATCCCGGAATCCCAGAGGCAAACTCGAGTCCCGCCCATCCTTTGCGCGCTGTCTGTGAGCCGATCAGGGAAAAACTATATCCGGCCCCGACATGGACGAGAGGCCAGTCGAACTGGCAAAAAGCGATCTTGTTAAGGATGACCAGACCATCGAACCCGCGGTCGTCAAACAGACTGTTGGAGCCTTTGCCTAAAATGAAATAGGGAAGTTTTTGCGTATGGCAATAACTTAAGATGGCCTGCAGCTCCTCGGTCTTTTGCACTTCTACAAAAAAGCGCGCAGGGCCGCCGATGCCAAAAGTGGATAATTGGCTTAAGGGCTTTTCGACTTCAAACTGAGAGGCCCGAAAGGGTTGGGACATGCGGTTCTTCTTTCGCGATCTGTTTAAATACGGAGTCCAAAATGGCGTTGACAAATGTCGCAGCTTCAGGAGTCGCAAATTTGCGCGTCAATCGGATAGCCTCGGCAATCGCGACTTTGGGGGGGATGTCGGCGGAAAAGAGAAGTTCATATAGCCCCAACCGGATCACATTGCGCTCAATGCGGGGAATCCGCTCGAAATCGTAGCTTTCCGAGTGCTTGACGATGATCTCGTCGATCTCCTTTTTCTTCTCAAGGAATTTTTCCTTGAACGCACAGGCTTCGCGGACAATTCGCTTAGTCACGGCAAGCTGAGCCATCAGCATCTCGACGATCTCGGCGTCGCCGCCATGTTCGCCGCCAAAGTCGTCGCTGTAAATCAATTGAAAGACGATCTCTCTAAATTTTTGCGGTGAAAGAGCCATACCCATGTCCATTGAATGAAGAGATCCGCCAGAGTGTAAAAGATCCTTAGGCAAGAAACTCAAAGACGTTAAATATATCACACTGCTCTCTTTGCGACTACACCAATTGATTTAGGAGTAAAACGTTAAATTAAAAATTTACCCTTCACAATGAAATAAATTTTGATTTGCAGGACTACGCTCTTCAAAGAGAGCTCCTTAAGAACCAGGCCATTTTCTCATGGGAGCCCAGGCGGCGGCCGATCATATCGACGGTGGCAAAATCCCCATCTTTATCAGCGACTTCGGCAACTTTTCTAGCCCCTCGGATCAAGGTCTCGTGACTCTCGATCAGGCTGTGGAGCATATCCTTGGCAGTTAAAACTTTTTCTTCCTCTTTGACGGCAGCTGTTCTCTTAAAGGAGGAAAAGGAAGCTTCGACAAAATACCCTAAGGCGCGGATCCTCTCAGCGACCTCGTCGACCGCCTCGGCCATCTCCTGATACTGCTTTTCAAAGAGCAGGTGCAGGGAATAGAATTCCTGGCCTCTGACGTTCCAATGAAAGTTCTGCGTTTTAAGATAGAGCGCGTAAGTGTCGGCGAGCAATCTCGACAACCCTTCGCTGATCGACATCCTGATTGGCTCTGAAATCCCTATGTTGACTTCCATACTGCTGGCTCCCAGTTGTTTTAATTTGGTGTATACCAGAGGACAAATATTTATTGAAATCAGAACATCCTTCTTGTTACGCTCCAGCAACACCTAAGAAAGAGGGGCAAGCCGGTGCTAGGGATATTCCTGGACTCAGAGACCAACGGTCTGAATTCGCAGAAGCACAGGATCGTCGAGGTGGCATTCAAAATCGTCGACATCCTGGACGGTCGCGTACTCGATACGTTCGAATCTCTTATTTCGGTCACACCGGAAGAATGGAAGAAGAGCGATCCTGACAGCCTGCACGTCAACGGTTTCACCTGGGAAGAGGTGTTAAAAGGGGTCTCCCCTGCTGTCGTCGGTGAAAAAATTCGCGAGACATTCGCTAAAAACAGGATCAAGCGCGGAGAGGCCGTCTTCATTTGCCAGAATCCCTCGTTCGACCGGGTCTTCTTCTCCCAACTAATCGACGCCGACATACAGGAAAAACTGCTCTGGCCTTACCATTGGCTCGATCTGGCGTCGATGTATTGGGTCGAATCGATGAAAAGGGGCGCCTCTGGCACTGGAAATTACCCTTGGGAGACCGGATTTTCCAAAGACAAGATCGCCATCGCCCACAGTCTTCCCCGCGAAGAACAGCCTCATCGCGCGATGAATGGCGTCAAACATCTTCTACTCTGCTACGAAGCGGTAGTCGGCTTTCCTAAAAGTTAAAGAGATTGTAAAGAAAATCCACAAAAATTAAATTGGCGAGCCACCCTTAACCCCATTTTGGAGGTAAGCCAATGTCTCTGTTGTCGAAATTATCCATAGCAATTGCTGGTTCTTCTCTCCTCATTCAACCTCTGGCAGCTTCTGCATCCCGACCTTATCCGGTCCAGGAAGGTTCCTTGTGGCTTCTCGATTACATTCTGACAACGCCGGACTTTCCAAAAGCCGGCATCCAGTTTAAATCTTACGGTCCTCTTTTGAAAGATCCTGCTGCGTTCAAAAGAATGATTCAGGAGTTCGCAGACCGCTACCGCAGCGCGGGAATCGAAGCGATTGCGGGACTCGATGCCAGAGGATTCATTTTCGGAACCGCGCTGGCCTATGAACTGGACATCCCTTTTGTCATGGTGAGAAAAGCGGGCAAACTTCCCGGCGACGTCGAACAGGTGAGCTATGAGCTCGAATACGGCAAAAGCACTCTCGAAATCGACAAGAGCATTTTAAGTCCAGGTCAGAGAGTCCTTGTCATGGACGATCTGATGGCGACAGGGGGAACCGCCAAAGCTGCCTGCGAGCTCGTCGAAAAGCTGGGAGCGGAAGTGGTGGAAGTGGCGTGCCTGATTGAACTCACTCCGCTTGGCGGAAGAGAGAAGGTCGGCCGCCCCGTCTATTCTTTGATCACCATCCACGTAGACGAATAAAAACTCCAATACTCAAGGTACAGCAATGAAAAAGTTCCGTTATTTATCAATTGCATTGTTCTTCTCCTCTCTATCTCCCCTTTTCGCCAACTCTCCCCAATGGCAGCTGTCGGACAAAAAGGAGGGATGGAACTCTCATTATTTGACCCAGATGTATTTCCACAATTCTGAATCCCAGCGCCAATGGGCCTGGGAATTGATCGGTAAACAGAAGTTCACCGGAAATGAAAGTTTACTCGACTTCGGATGCGGCGATGGCAAAATCACTGCAGAAATGGCAAGAATTCTCCCCAATGGAGCTGTTGTCGGAGCCGACATTTCAGAGCAAATGGTGCATTTTGCAAATGTCAAGTTTCCCAAAACAAATTTCAGCAACCTGGAGTTCCGGTCTCTAATTTCCTTCGATGGATCCGATCTTAATGACAAGCCGACATTCGATGTGGTCTGCTCCTTCTGCGTGTTTCATTTGATCCCCGATCCGTCCGCAGTCTTAAAAAATCTCAAAAAAGCGATGAAGCCCGGTGGGAAATTGCTTCTTGTCATTCCCGCTGGAAGAAATCCTGCCCTCTTCAGCGCAGCAGAGCAGGTTTTTCCAAAGTACGGTCTCGATGCTCCATGGAAGAACAGCGCGGCGCCCAAAGTTTCCATTCGAACGCAGGACGGATGCTCTCAACTTCTTCAGGATGCAGGCTTCAGAATTGTATCGATCCTGATGAACGACAGGCCGACGCCTTTTTTCAATAAAGAAGAAATGGTCCTCTGGATGGTCGGCAATACCTCCGCTAACTGGAAGGTCCCAGTCGAAATCGCCTACCCTTTCTTTAATGAGATCGTGGACAAGATGTGCGAGCTGGATCCTGACATTCTGGACAAAGAGGGACATATCCTTTTAAAACTTTCCAGACTGGAAGTCGAAGCTGCAGCATCTTAGGAATATAACCCGGACTTTGCAGTCCGGGTTTTGTTGGAATTAATAGCTGGATTTTTCGAGTTTGACCTTGCCGCGAAAAACGCGGTAAATCATCGTTCCATAGGCGAGTACAAGCGGAACGCCGATGGCGACGATGATGAGAAGCACTTTCAATGTCAGCACGGATGCCGACGAGTTGAAGAATGTTAGACTGGCGGTGTCCGGGTTGATTGTGGAGCGGACGAGGTAGGGAAAAGTTCCTATCCCAAAGACGCAGAATAGCAAAAGGATGCAGCCACAGGAAGACAAAAACGCCCAGCCGTCGCTATTGCGCGTAAACATTCGCGGAACGTTGAGGATGGAAAGAAGGGCAAGCAGTGGAACAACCAGGAACCAGGGATTCTCCCGAAAACGCTCGAACATATGCGGGGCTCCAATCCAAGTGGCGACCGTTGTGACCACATAAAAACCGACAAAGATCATGATGCAGCGTTTTGCCCAGACGCGCAGGCGTTTATGCAAAGCCCCCTCTGTTTTCATCGCAAGGTAGATCGATCCGTGCATCATGAGCAGGCTGATGGTAAATAGCCCGATCAGGATGGGGAACGGACGGAAGAACAGCGCGAAGGATCCGACAAAATCCCCGTTCTCATTTAAAGGAATCCCGATGATCAAATTTCCTAATGTGACGCCGAGGCCGAAACTGATCAGAAGGCTGGAGACGGAGAAGACCGCGTCCCATATAGAGCGCCACTTCATCGATTTTCTCTTGCTTCGGAACTCGATAGCCACAGCGCGGAAGATCAGACCCGCCAGCAAAATCATGCACAAATTATAAAAGCCGGAAAAGAGAGTCGCATAGACGTCGGGAAAGCCAGCAAACAGGGCACCTCCCACGATCACAAGCCACACTTCATTGCCATCCCACACAGGCCCAATGGAATTCAGGAAGATGCGCCTCTCGTCATCTTTTTTTGTGAAGAAATTCATGATCCCAACCCCTAAGTCAAAACCGTCCAGGGCAACATAAAAGATCACAGCAACGCCAATGACTAAATACCAAATGAAGGAAAGGGTAAATTCGCTCATTGTCTTCCTCCTTTGGAAGGTTTGAGGGGATTACGGTACACTGGGGCGGCTTCGGCTGTTTCAGCCTCCTCTTCCGGGCCGTGCTTGATCTTGCGATCGAGAAGGAACAGGAACAGGACGAATAGAAGAATATAGATCACGATGAACATGATGATCGACATCATGACCTGCGGGGCGTTAATCGTGGGAGACACTCCCTCGTATGTCTTAAGAAGTCCATAGACGATCCAGGGCTGCCGGCCGATTTCAGCCGTCATCCAGCCCGCTTCGTTGGCGATCTGCGGGAAGATGACAGAAACGATCATCGCCCATAGGACCCATTTCGACTTTGCCAATTTTTTCTTTTTCCATAGAATGAAGCCGGCAATGGTGACAAGGGCCATCAATCCCCACATGAGGATCATCAAATGGTAGGTTTGGAAAACGATCCCGATCGGAGGACGCTCATCTGGTGGAATCTGGTCAAATCCCTTGACAGGCGTCTCAAAATTTTTGTAGATCAGCAAACTTAAAAGACCGGGCAATTTAATTCCTTTGACAGTTTCATTCTTCTCATCGACCCATCCGAGGACAGTGAGCGGGGCGGAGCCTTCGGTTTTATACACTCCTTCCATCGCAGCAAGTTTTGCGGGCTGATTGAAAGCCACGCCGCGCGCCGTCGAATCGGCCGAGATCAATTGCAGGATGAGGACGAGGGCGGCCATCCAGAGACCGATCTTCATTGTCGCATTAGCGAATTGAGTATGCTGTTTTTTCAAGTAATAGTAGGCGCTGACGCTTAAAATAAAAAAAATCCCCGTGAGCCAGCAGCCGATGACGACGTGGGTCAGGCGGTCGACGGAAGAAGGGTTGAACACCATCGCCCAAAAGTCGGTGACAACTGCCTTTGCCTGGGCCCCTTCGCCGACAATTTTAAAACCGGCGGGAGTCTGCATCCAGGAATTGGCGACAACGATCCACACAGCGCTGAAATGGGCGCCAAGGGCGACGCAGATTGTAGAAACATAATGCATTTTGGCGCTGACGCGATCCCATCCAAAGAGCATGATCCCGATAAACCCCGCTTCGAGAAAGAAGGCAAAGATCCCTTCAGCACCAAGAGCGCTCCCGAAGACGTCTCCGACAAAGCGGGAATACCTCGCCCAGTTGGTCCCAAATCCAAACAGCTGGACGAGTCCCGTCGCGACGCCCAGGGCGAACGTCAGAGCGAAGATGTTGACCCAGAACTTGGTAATCTTTTTATAGAGGGGGTTCTTCGTCTTCAGGTATATCCCTTCGAAAATAACCAGCATCAGCCCGATCCCGATGCTCATCGGTGGATAGATATAATGAAACGCGCTGGTGAGCGCAAACTGGATCCTCGACAACATCACGACGTCCATGGACGTTCCTCTTTCTTTAAATCTGAAATACTTACCCATCCTACAGTTTTAAAAAAATTTGTCAAAGTTAAGGTTGAAAATGAAATCTCTTTCGCCGTCAACACCTGGTTAGGCTAAAGTCCTGCATTTTTTAAAATTGTGGTTCATCCCTGATTTTGCTATGATGCGAACCAAAGTGCGATCAGTTTGAAGGCGTGTTTTTTCTAGTTTTAGAAGGAAAGAATGAGTCCATTATTCCACGGTTTTACTCCCTTTATTGAGATCATCATCATCGCGGTGATCTTAAATTATCTGCTTTCCTTTTTCTGGAACACGCGCTCGATGGATCTTGTTTTGGGACTTCTCGCCTTTCTATTAATTTTCGCCATTTCCTCCTGGCTAAACCTGCCCATCCTGCATAAGATCATGTTCCTGATCGGCAATGTCGCGGTGATCGCCATTTTAATCATCTTCCAGCCCGAACTCAGGGTCGCCCTGTCTAAGCTCAGCCTCAAAGGTCGACGGTTTAAAGAGATCACCGAGTTTGACAAATTCTTGGACCAGCTCGCCAACTCGACGTACAGAATGGCGGAAAAAAGGATCGGGGCCCTCATCGTGCTTCAGCACGAAGATAGCCTCGATGAATTTGCCAACAAGGCGGTCATCCTCAACGCCAATTTTTCTTCGGAACTTCTGGAATCGGTCTTCGCAACGACGACTCCCCTTCACGACGGCGCTGTCATCATCCGAGATCTAACGATCGTGGCTGCGGCTGTGATCCTTCCGCTTGCCGAAGACAGTTCACAGCTTACTCGGTCGATGGGAACCCGCCACCGCGCCGGACTTGGCGCCAGCCAGCTCACCGATGCGATGATCATTGTGATCTCGGAAGAAACGGGGAAAGTTTCGATCGCGCGGGACGGCGTGATGACGCCCGGCGTCAAAATCGATCGGTTCAAAGGGATCATCCGCAGTATCTTCACCCCGCCTCAAAAAGCGGACTTCAAGAGCCAATTTAACTTGCGAGACTGGCTGAAACAATGAAAACGCTTCTCTATAAAATCTTCGTGGAACATTGGTCGAGAAAACTGGTATCGATCGTTTTGGCGGTCATCATTTGGCTCGTCGTCAACCACACCCTCACCAGCACGCGCAATATCAGCAATGTTCCCGTCCGCATCATCCATCTTCCTTCGGGCAAGACAGTGGAAGGAATGCAGCCCAATGGCAGGCTTGCTAAAAAATTGACGCTGACTGTCGTTGGCAATAAGTCCCTGATCGACGAGCTGACGCCATCCGATTTGGAAGTCGTCATCGACGCCTCCGACAAGCCCGATGAATGGATCGTTACCGTCACCAAAAAAAATCTGGTCTCCCTCAATCCCGAAATCGACATCTCCGGGGGCATCTCGCGAGTGTACCATCCCAATTTCGTCATCCGTATGACCAAGCTCGTCACCGACCAGATCCCGATCGTCATTACACAGCCGATTGGAGAAGCTCCGCGCGGCTACCAGTTCCTCGACGTCTGGCCCTACCACCTTTCGCTGACCGTCAGCGGGCCTGAAGAAGTGATCAAGCGCCTCAAACTCAAAGAACAGAGGATCACCTTCAACTTAAGCGACATCTCCAAATCGCAAATCGATGAACTTTCTCTCAAGTCAGAGGGCAGCTCGGAGGTCGTCAGCTTCTTCGTTCCCGACCAATGGAAACAGATCAATATCCCGATCCTCTCCGATTCCCCGATCGAGATCGACGATCCGCAGGCCAAGGCTCTGCGCATCGATTTCGTCCGCTGCAACCTTCTGCCTGTGGATGCATCGATCCAGCTCTCCCTTTTCTTCCCGCCCGAGAACCTGAAACAGCTCAATCCAGAAAACACTTCCATCGCCGCCGGATCCTTAGTGCAGTTTAATATGGGGACGCCGCTGATTACCTATCCCCTCTTTGCCAACGGAGTCGACAGCCTCTTTTTGGAAACGGTGCGGGACATGATCGAGATCGTCATCATCGCCGCTCCCAAATCGGAGAGAAAGCTCCTGGATTGGAGCGTCCAGTTCGTCAACCCCAGATTGCTCGAAGACAGATATGTCACAACTTTGATGTCGGACGTCTCCGACCGGGACATCCGCCTTCTCCAACCTACTCTGCGCGAAGAATACCTGCGCAACCGGTTCCGCAGCTACATGAACCGCTTCCAGCTATTCCGCGCGGACGACAGCAAATTCGACCTGACTGTCTTTCTTAAAGACAGTCAGATCCAAATTGAGGAAGCGGGCATGCAGCCTGAAGGCGCACCGCACCCCTTAACGCTTCAATAGCCATGAGATCAAAACCGGAGATCACTCTCATCAAGAGCGAGCTCTTCCGAAAAGGAGGCCTGGAGAAATACACCTGGCAGATTGCGCGCGACTTTTGCTCTCTGGGCCACCCCCTGACGGTTCTGACAAGCGGAGTAAAAGAGCCTCCCTTTTCCGATCCATTGATGAATGTCGTCTCTTTGCCTGTCAGCCACTCCTTCAGCGTCTTAAACGTCCTGCATTTTGATAATGCCTGCAGCGACTACCTTTCCAGGCATCCGACTCCCATCGTCTTCAGCCTCGACCGCAACCGCTTCCAGACCCATATCCGCGCCGGCAACGGGGTCCACGCCGCCTATCTTAAGCACCGCGTCGAAGAAGAAGGGGTTTTAAAAACCTTAAGCTTCACGCTCAATCCGCTCCACCGCGCCATCCTCTCGCTGGAGAAGAAAGCCTTTGAAAACCCGGGCCTCAAAACGCTCTACACGAATTCAGAGATGGTCAAACAGGAAGTCCTCCGCTTCTATCGTACCGACCCGGACAAGATCCGCGTCGTTCACAATGGCGTAGAGTGGCACAGGATGCAGCAGGCCTTCGACAATTGGGAATCGCAAAAGGAAAAGGCGCTGCACAAGTGGAATTTGGACCCTGAGGCATACCAGTTTCTGTTCATCGGCCACAACTACCGCCGCAAAGGGCTTGAAAAACTGCTGCGCGCACTCTCCCTCATCAAAGGGGAACGCTTCCAGCTCTGCGTTGTCGGAAAAGAAAAGAAGATCTCCTATTTCAAGCATCTGGCATCTGCATTAGGAATAGCCGACAAGGTCTTTTTTCTCGGGCCCCAGCAAGAGTCTGTTCCCTTTTATCAGCTTGCGGACAGTATTGCGATCCCTTCCCTCTACGACCCCTTTGCCAATGTGACTGTGGAAGCTCTGGCAATGGGAGTGTTCGCCATCTCTTCCCGTAATAACGGTGGGCATGAGGTGCTGACTTCTGGAAACGGATCGGTAGTTGAATCCCTGGACGACACCGCTTCTTTCGCTCAAACTTTGCAAGCCGCCCTCTCCCGCCGCAAAATTCCTGCAAGCGCCTTCTCTATCCGACAGTCGGTAAAACACCTCGACTTCTCCAACCAGCTCAGACTGATCACCGAGTCTGCCGTGAAATCAATATTTTAATTGTCGGCTTTACCGTCGAAAACAAAAGTCTCCTCTGGTATGATCTTCAACTTATGATGCATAGACTTTCTTTTACTCTTATCCTTGTTCTGACGTGGCCCGTGCGATGGCTCTCCTACCCTGCGATCCACAGACTCGGGGCAATCCTTGGAACATGCGCCTTTTATCTTGTCCCCAAGTTCCGCAAGCGCGCGCTGAGCAACCTGGCGCTGGCTTCCTCACTTCAGTTATCGGAGGAGCAGATCCGCTTCCATGCGAAAGAGTCTTTGCAAAACCTGATGACCGCCTGCCTGGAATATGCCAAGTTCGACTCGGAAAAAGATATCCATCGCGTCGCCGCCTGCGTGAACCCACAAGAGGCAGACCGCCTGATGAAAGAGAACAAGCCAGTGATCTTCTTTTGCGGCCACCAGTCCAACTGGGAAATCCTTTTCCTGGAAGGGACCAGCAGGATGCCGGGCGTTGCGATCGGCCGCCCAATCAAAAACACTTACCTGTACAACTGGGTGCTGAAGGTCCGGCAGAAATTCGGCGGCAAAATGCTCGCCCCGCAAAATGCGATCAAAGAAGGGCTCCGCGGGTTGAAAAGGGGTTCTTTCCTCGGCATCGTCGGCGACCAGGGCATGCCGGACAGCGGCTACTCGAGCTCATTTTTCGGAAGAACAGCCTGGACCTCGCCGATCGCGGCCATGCTATCCCACAGGACAGGCTCTCCCATCATGGTAGCGACGACGAGAAGAAAAAACGGGAAGTATTTTATCCATTACTCCGACCCAATCTGGCCAAAGTCCGATGCGCCAATGGAGCAGGAGATCGACCGACTCATGAAGGCCTCTCTATCTCATTTGGAGCAGTCCATCGCACGGGAACCCGGCCAGTGGCTGTGGTCGCATAACCGCTGGAAGCAACAGACCCCGGAAAAGCTAAACCGGGCTTTCCGTCATGAGTCGATCCTGATCATCCTTCCTGAAGAAGATCATCTGCTGGCCGAACTACTGCCCCATCTTCCCCTCTTCCGCGAGATCTACCCTCGTGAATTCCTCACTGTCTACGCGCCGGCGCAGATCGCGCACGAGGTTCAATTGGACGGAGCTGAAATCGTCCCCTATAGAAATCGCTCGGAGCTTTTAAAGCGAGACCTGCGCTTCAAGCTTGTCTTCAACTTCACCCCGTTTAACGAGGTCAAACCCCATTTCGCGAAGCTGTCTGCCTTCACGGTCGTTTCTTTAAAGGACCTGAAAAAGCTCTCCGGAGAGCAGTCCTCTTTTCCTCTCATCCTGAAAAAATCGCTGCTAAAGGATTATGCCCCATAACCGCTACTACATCGACTCTCCTCTGGAAAAAGGCGCGACCCTCTCAATCGAAGGAGAAGAGTGGCACCACCTGACCCGAGTGCTGCGGGCAAGAGTGGGCGACCACGTCGAGCTTGTGAATGGTCATGGGATCCTTGCCGGAGCTCATGTGGTGGAATTGAACAAGCGCGATGCAGGTCTCAGCATTCAAGAGGTTTCCTCTTACGAATCCCCTCCTCCGCCTCTTATTCTCGCACAGGCGATCCCCCGGATGAACCATCTCGAGTGGATCATCGAGAAAGGCACTGAACTCAACGCCACCTCTTTCTGGCTTTTCCCGGGCAATTTAAGTGAGAAGGACTCCTTCAGCCAGACGCAGATGGCCAGGCTGAAGCACCTTGCCGTCTCGGCGATGAAACAATGCGGGCGGCTGGACCTCCCCAAGATCAAAATCCTCCCCCCTTTGGCAAAATGGGTTCCCCAGGAAGGGACTCTCCTCTTCGGGGATACCGCCGAGTCCGCTCCCTACCTATGGGACCTAAAAGCGACATCCCCTTTCAAGTCCCCTGTGATCCTGTTCATCGGACCGGAAAAAGGATTCGACTCTAAAGAGCGCTCCTTTTTACTCGAGCAGCTCCATGCGAAAGGCGTTCGCCTCCATAAGAATATCCTCCGGGCGGAGACAGCCCCCCTCGCGGCCCTCAGCCTCATTCAACGATTTCTATAATTAACCATTCAAACATCTTAAATTAACTTAATTACAAACAGGTTAAATTAATTTGTTTGTAATTAATATGCAAGAAGTAAAATAATAAAGATATGAGAGAATCTATTTACAAGGGAGACTCCTATGGGCGCTCTACCGGCTCCAAAACCTTCCCCTCTTTCAAGGGAAGCGCAAAAAATCAAAGGTCGTGTCGATGCTTTGATCACTAAAATGCAAAAAGACGCAAAATTCACGCCGACTCGAGACATGCTTGAAGAGCATGCGGAGCAGCTGATCGACTACATCAACGACAACCATGAGAAGACAGCTCCCCATGAGTCCTATTTGAAAGCGGCGATCATCGATCTAACTGAAGTTCCCGAGATGGCCCCTCAAATGCAGCGCATCGCCTTCCTGACTGCGCTCAAAGACGCTTCTCATGAACTGGAACTGTTCTTAAGCTGCATCTAATACTTGCCGAATGCAAAAGATCTTCGATAAATCCTATCGAAGATCTTTGCTTATTGGCATACCTTCAGAAATTCTTCAGGAATGGACAGTCAGGCCGGCGAGCAGATCGTTGGGATCATTTCATCATCGTTCATGATCGAGCCTTTATAGACGATCCCTTTTTGGGGATCAAGGGTCACCATCTGTCCATCTGTCAGAAGGCTCATGGCCCCATCGGCTCTAGTCAGAATGGGCACATCGAGCATCTTGGCCACCTGGAGCGCGTAATTCTCAGAGTCGGTATCATCGGGATGATTCTGCAGGACAATGCCCAGCGCGTTCTTAAGCAGCGGCAGATAGGAATCGTCGCAGCGTGAGATGACGACAATCCGCTCCTTCAGTTCGGCATGCCGTTTTTCATCGGGGGCATGAAGCAGCGTGATCTTTCCATGGACCCTGCGGCCCGGGCGCGAGTGGCCGCGGACAAGAACGTCGCCGATGCTCTCGACCAGCATCATGTTCGTCGTTCCGCTGACGCCAAAAGGAGCGCCGGCAGTGACCACAACGAGATCGCCGTAGCGGACAATCCCCTGCTTCAGGGCGAAACAACTGGTGATCGCCATCGCATCCTGCGCATTCTTTGCAGTCGCAGGATCGACGGGAATGATGCCCCAGTTGAGCGCCATTTGATTGTAGATCTTGGGATTGGGCGTGAGAGCCACGATCGGCATCTCAGGACGAAAACGGGAAACGACCCGCGCCGTGAAGCCGCTATTGGTAAAACAAAAGATCCCCTTGGCTTGGGCGCTGTAGGCCGTTTTGACAGAGGCAAGGGCCACGGAATTCGAGACATCATTGAAATCTGTGCGGGAATCGCGGTTGAAGAAATCGCGGTAGTTAAAATCCTTTTCCGCCTCTTCCACGATGCTTTTCATCATTTGGACAGTTTCGATCGGATAAGCGCCGACTGCCGTCTCACCCGAGAGCATCACTGCGGAAGTGCTGTCATAGATCGCGTTGGCGACATCGGAGACCTCGGCTCTTGTCGGGCGGGGGTTTTTGATCATCGACTCGAGCATCTGAGTGGCGGTGATCACCGGTTTTCCGGACTGGTAGCATTTGCGGATCATCATCTTCTGCAAGCGAGGAACTTCCTTTAGAGGAAGCTCGACGCCCAAATCGCCCCTTGCGACCATGATTCCGTCCGCAGCCTGGATAATCCCGTCGAAATTCTGGACTCCAAGACTATTTTCGATTTTGGCGATGACGAGCGTCTCTGATTTTTTCTGCTTGGCCAACAGACTTTTGATCTCGAGGATGTGGTCGGCAGAACGGATGAACGAGGCGGCGATGAGATCGACATCCTGCTCGCAACCAAATGTGATGTCGTCGACATCCTGTTCCGTCATCGCGGGAAGGGCGATGTCAACTCCTGGGACGTTCACCCCTTTTTGACTCTTGATCAGTCCGGGATTCTCGAACGCGACGACAACCCCTTCTTTGTTTTTTTCGACGACATGCGTGATCAGATAGCCGTCGTCGATCAGCACGCGCATGCCGACTTCCAGAGTGTCCACGACGATGGAGGGCGTGACCTGGACTCTGTTCTCATCGCCAATTACTTCCTCTTTCGTGAGCAGGAGGCGCTGGCTCTTTTGAACAGGGAATTGGTCGCCCTTGACCATTCCCAGACGAATCTCAGGGCCTTTGGTGTCGAGCATGATCGCAAGCGGGGTTTTCTTTTCAGCCCGGGCCTTTTTCAGGAATTGGATCGTTTTGAGATGGTCTGCATGGGTCCCATGGGAAAAGTTGAGACGGGCCACGTTCATTCCCGCGTCGATCAGCTGCACGATCTTCTCATAGCTTCCAACGGCGGGTCCTATCGTGCAAATGATCTTGGTCCGAGTCTGCATAAATCACATCGTCCTTTTTCTTTATAGTAGGGAGTGCAAGGCAATTTTGCAATGCCTGGATGCCGGTTCAAATTTTCGGTTGAATATAATTCTTTACGCGCGTAAAAAGAATTCTTTATAAATCCACAACAAAACGTTGGGGTTAACAAAACAAGGTCATTGCAACTCTTCTGCATAAATAGACTAGGAGCAAACGGGCTTTGGTCCGGAGTTTTGCAATAGCCTCAAAGGATGGTAAGATATGAAGACCTGCTACAAGACTATCATCGGCGCTTTGTGTCTGCTGCTGTTTTTAGTCAATACATCGACAGTTGAAGCAAAAAAGAAAAAATGCCCCTGTTCGGGTCCGAAATACTCAGAATGCGCAGAAAAGATCTATTTGGATTCTTCCGATATCGACCTCACAGGCAATCAGATCTTTGTCAAAATCGAGGACACTATCAAACCCGCGTTAGCTCTATACTCCGATAACCAAGGAATCTTCGTCCTGACTAAAAAACGAACCGGAAGATGCCCCGAGGAGTACTGGGAGTGGGGCACCTGCGGCGGCTGCAGCCCCTGGCATGCCCCGGATTGCGACTGGTGCGGCTACGATTGAGGGCCTGTTCTCTTCCGCCCGGAATCGCATTCTTCCGGGCTCCAAGAGAGACTCTAAAACAACTCACTTGCCGGATTTTAAAACACCCATTTTTGTGAAGCTACGATTTTTCAAGCTCCGTAAGCTTCATTCAAGTTGCGTCGCTTTTCAAAAATCCCGGCCCGCAGAAAACCTGGGTTTTGAAGTAATTTAGGTATAGCATTTACCCAGAGGTTCTTTAATGAGCATTTTGAAGGGACTGGCTCCACTTCCACTCGCTCTCGATGATCGTCTCCAGATCGGAATGTTTCGGCTCCCAACCCAATAATTCTTTTGCGCGGTGTGCGTCCGCCGTCAAAATGGCAGGATCTCCCGCCCTGCGCGGCGCTTCTTTGACCGGGATGGCTTTATGGGTAATCTTTCTCGCCAAATCGACAACTTGCTGAACGGACGCTCCTTTTCCAGTTCCGAGGTTGAGGATGACGCTGGGTTTTCCCTCAAGAAGGTATTGCAGCCCTTTGACATGGGCGTCGGCGATGTCAACGACATGGATATAGTCGCGGATCGCCGTACCGTCCTCTGTCGGGTAGTCCTTGCCGAAGATCTCTAGCTCCTTTCGCTTTTCTGCAGCCACTTGCAACACGATCGGCACCAGATTTTGCGGCGAGCTTCCGCGCTCTCCGCACTCCCCTTTCAGATCCGCTCCCGCGACGTTGAAATAACGCAGGGCGACGAACTCAATGCCATAGGCATGCCTGAAGTCCTCTAGGATTTTCTCCACCATCCATTTCGAGGTGCCATAAGGATTAATGGGCTGACAGGGGTCGGTCTCCACGATAGGTTCCAGCTTGGATGGACTTCCATAGGTCGCGGCCGTGCTGGAAAAGATGATCTTTTTCACCCCTTTTTCGCGCATGACGTCGAGCAGCTGCAGAGACCCGCACACATTGTTCATGTAGTACTTCGCAGGATCTTTGACCGACTCCCCGACCGCTTTGAACGCAGCGACATGCACGACGGCCACAGGATGATATTTATCGATTGCCTCGATGAGTTTTTTCCTGTCGAAAAGATCTCCTCTCACCAGGACGCCCCATTTCAATCCCTCCTGATGCCCCACGGACAGATTGTCGTAGACGATGGGAAAAAAACCCGCATCAGTCAAAGCCTTGCAGGTCTGGGTTCCAATGTAACCGGCTCCCCCCGTCACGAGAACAGCCTTGGCCGCCTCACCGCAAAAGCCAACAGAAAAATTGAAACACAGGATGAAAGCCAGGAAAATTCTTTGCGCCATAAATATACCCAAACAAGTTGAAAATTCGGCATTTGGGCCTCGCGATTCCCCCCTTGTTTAGACGATCGCAAAGAGACCCGTATATAAATCAGTGACTTTGAAAGTAAAAAAGTGGAAAATACTACTTTTGCACACTTTAATCCTTCTATGCAAGAACCTCAGATCATTCTCAAAAAAGTCAAGGTCCACAACCTGAAACAGGTCGACCTCACCTTGAATCACAACCAGCTGATCGTCTTTACCGGCGTCTCTGGCTCCGGAAAGTCCTCGCTTGCCTTCGATACGATCTACGTCGAAGGTCAGCGCCGCTATGTCGAGTCTCTTTCCACTTACGCAAGGCGGCACCTTGGCGATTTGGCCAAGCCGGACGCGGAGCTCATCAGCGGGATTTCGCCGACGATCGCGATCGAACAAAAGACGGCAGGCCGCAACCCGCGCTCATCTGTCGGCACGATGACGGGAATCTATGATTTCATGCGCGTGCTCTATGCGCGGATCGGGATCGCGCATTGCCCTGTGAGCGGAGAGGTCGTCACGCCCAGAAGCGCCGAACAGATCCTGCGCACCATCCGCCTGCTCCCCCAAGGGACGCGCCTCATCCTGCTCTCTCCATTTGCCAAGAACAAGAAAGGTGAATTTAAGGACGACTTCGCCGAATTTGTGCGCAAAGGCTACACGCGCATCCGGCTCGACGGGAAGATCGTCGATCTTAGCGAAGAGATCAAAGTCGACGGCAAAGTCGCTCACGATATCGACATCGTCATCGACCGTTTGGTTTTGCAGCCTGAAGACGACAACCGCCTCGCCGAAGCTGTCACCCAGGCGCTTGAAGTCGGACAGGGATTGATGAGCGTCATTGACGCCGAAACAAACAACGAATCTCTCTTTTCCCAGCATGCCTACTCCCCCAAATCGGGACTCTCGTACGGGGCTCTCGAACCCTCCGACTTCTCCTTCAACCACCCCACAGGCATGTGCCCTGAGTGCCAGGGCCTGGGAATCATCCAGGAGTTCGACTTAAACAAGGTCATCAATCCCGATCTTTCCATCGCGGAGGACTGCTGCTCGATCGCCAGCTCCTATAAGACGGTGCGCTATGGCAATATCTTCGACAACCTGGCGAGGCTCTACGACTTCAACATCAATACCCCCTGGAAAAAACTCTCCGATAAAGCAAAGAACGTCTTCCTCTACGGCATCGATAAAAAATGGACGCGGATGCAATTCGTCCACCCTGTAAAGCGCAGTCGCTGGACCGAGTTCGTGCATTGGCGCGGAGTACTCTTCGAAGCTAAGGAGCGCTTCAACCAGGCTCAGAGCGACGTTTACCGAGCCAATATGAAAGCCCTGATGCATGAGTCGATCTGTCCTGCCTGCAAAGGAGAGAGGATCCGCCCCTATCCCGCAGCGACAACTGTTGGGGGGAAGCGGATCGCCGAGATCACCGCGATGGCAATCGATGACGCCCTTCAATTCTTCCAGGGCCTCAAGCTCACCAAACAAGAGAGGATGATCGGCGATGAGCTTTTGAAAGAGATTGTCCAGCGGCTCCAGTTTCTGACAGGGGTTGGACTGCATTATCTGGCGCTCGACCGCACTGCGCCTACCCTCTCCGGCGGAGAGTCGCAGCGCGTGCGCCTGGCCTCCCAGATCGGCTCAGGACTTGTCGGAGCGACCTATGTTCTGGATGAACCTTCCATCGGACTGCATCCGCGCGACAACACCAAACTTTTGCAGACGCTCAAAAGCCTGCGCGACAAGGGAAATACTGTCATTGTCGTCGAGCACGACGAAGAGACGATTTTGGCAGCCGATACGATCATCGACGTCGGCCCCCTCGCCGGGCAGCTCGGCGGAAAAATCATCGTCCAGGGAAGCATCAAAGACCTGCTGGCCTCTCCCGATTCGATCACTGGGGCGTTCCTCTCCGGTAAAATGAAGATTCCGATTCCACAAGTCAGACGCAAAGGGGAGAAAGCGTTGGTCATCGAAAAGGCGGCCCATCACAATTTGAAGGGCGTCACCGTCGAAATCCCTCTTAAAACACTCATTGCTGTGACGGGCGTCTCCGGCTCGGGAAAATCCTCCCTCGTCAGCGACACGCTCTATCCCGCCCTCTCCAATCACCACCATAACGCGCAGATGAGCGTAGGCAAGCACAAGGAGATCCGCGGACTTGATCTCGTCGACAAGGTCATCGCCATCGACCAGACGCCGATCGGGCGCACGCCGCGCTCCAATCCCGCCACTTTCATCAAGCTCTTCGACGACATCCGCGATCTCTTCAGCCAGCTTCCCCAAAGCGTCGCGCAAGGCTACAAAGCCGGCCGCTTCAGCTTCAATGTGAAAGACGGCACCTGTCCTCATTGCTCCGGCATGGGGATGATCAAGATCGACATGGACTTCATGGAAGACGAATGGGTTGCCTGCGAGCACTGCAAAGGGCAGCGCTTCGACGTCAATACGCTCTCGATCCTCTATCGCAACAAGAACATCTACGAAGTCCTCGAAATGACCGTCGAGGAAGCTCTCGAATTCTTCTCGGCGATCCCTCATATCCGCGTCAAACTCGACACGCTGATGCAGGTCGGTCTCAATTACATCAAGCTTGGCCAACCCTCTCCCACGCTATCCGGCGGAGAAGCACAGCGGATCAAACTGGCCAAAGAGCTCAGCCGCCCCTCTAGCGGCAATACAATCTATATCCTTGACGAGCCGACGACGGGGCTGCATTTTTACGACATTAAGAGACTTGTCGACGTCCTGCAAAAACTTGTCGACAAAGGAAACACGGTCCTTGTCATCGAACACAACATGGACCTTGTCAAGACCGCCGACTGGATCATCGATTTAGGCCCTGAGGGCGGCAAATTCGGAGGTGAGCTCGTCGCAGCAGGCACCCCGGAAAAAATCGCCAAGCTCGACACGCCGACCGGCAATGCGATCAAAGGCTACCTCAAACCCCATCCGATCGATACGACCGCACGCCGCTGTGTAAATGCAGTCGAGCCGATGCACTCGATCGTCGTTGAAGGAGCCGCACAGAATAATCTGAAAGGGATCGACGCCACCTTGCCGCGGGGAAAAATCACCCTTTGCACAGGCCCCTCCGGATCGGGCAAATCTTCCTTTGCCTTCGAAACGATCTACGCGGAAGGTCAGCGCCGCTATATCGAGTCGATGTCAGCCTACGCACGCCAGTTCGTCAAGCAAATGCCAAAACCCAAAGTCGAGCGCGTCGAAGGACTCTCCCCCGCCATTGCCATTGAACAAAAGAGCCATGCGGGCAACCCGCGCAGTACCATCGGCACGATGACCGAGGCCTACGATTTCCTGCGCGTCCTCTACGCCCACCTTGGCACCGCATACTGCCCCGAGACCGGCGAAGAGATCCGCACCATCAGCAAAGACTACGTCCTATCCCGCCTTCTCGATCTGCCCGAGAGGAGCAAACTGCATATCCTCTCCCCTATCTCCCTCAAGCGCTCGGAAAAGTTCGAGGACCTCAAAGACAAGCTGCAGCGGCAGGGTTTTCTGCGCATCCGCCTGAACAACACTTACTATGAGCTGGATCAGGAAATCCCATTCGACAAACAGCGCAGGAATGAACTGCTGCTCGTCGTCGACCGACTCACTGTATCCAAAGAGAATAAAAAACGGATGTTCGACGCGATCGATCAGGCCGCGACGCTCTCGGGAGGAACGCTGATTGCCGCCCTTGAGGACAAAGATCTGTTCTTCAACCTCTCCTTTGCCGTCGTCAGCACCGGAAAATCCTATTCTCCCATCACGCCTCACACCTTCTCATTCAACACTGAATCGGGGATGTGCCTCGATTGCCAGGGGCTTGGGTTCCAATACGGCGCAGACCTTTCCCGTCACCGCGAAATCATGAAAATGACTCCTCTTGGACTCCTTCGCCTGCTTTGGAAAGAGAACATCGCCAAAGATTCATTGAGCGTCTTTACGCAATTCCTCAAAAAAGCGGGGATCGATCCCAGAGGCGAACTCTCTGAACTGGAATCCGACAAACTCCAGCTTCTTTTTGCAGGCCCAAAAGAAGATAGACAGATTGAAGAAAATGGACTTCTTTATAAATGGCGCGGGTTCAACACGGTTCTTGCCATGCTTGCAAAAAGCTCCGATCCTGAAATCCGGGAACCGCTGCTTCCACTTCTTGACCAGACCGAGTGCATTAGCTGTAAAGGAGCCCGTCTCAATCCCCTGGCCCGCAATGTGAAAATCAAAAAACACTCGATTGCAGATGTCTGTCGTTTGAGCGTCGATGACGCTGCCGACTTCATCGATGGGATCCAGCTCTCTGACAATGACCGAACCTTCCTTGAAGAAACGCTGCGGCAGCTGAAGCACCGCCTGCATTTCTTGCGCGCGATCGGGCTTGGCTACCTGTCGCTGGAGCGCAGCGCGCCAACCCTTTCAGGGGGCGAAGCGCAACGCATCCGCCTGGCGCGCCAGCTTGGCAGCGGACTCACGGGATGTCTCTATGTCCTCGATGAGCCGACAATTGGCCTACACCCGCATGACAACGAACGTCTAAACGCCGCTTTGAGACAGCTCTGCTCACTTGGCAACACGCTGCTGCTTGTCGAGCACGATCCCCTCACCATCCAACTTGCCGATAAGATCATCGACTTCGGCCCGACCGCCGGAAAAGCCGGCGGCTCGATCATCGCCTCCGGAACGCTGGAAGAGATCAAGGCCAATCCCGCCTCGCTCACAGGCGCCTATTTGAGCGGAAATAAAAAGATCCCTTTGCCAAAGGCGCGCCGCAAAGCGGAAGAATTCCTCGCTTTGCGCAATGCAACTCTGCACAACCTGAAAAAAATCGACGCCGACATCCCCATTCAGGCGATCACCTGCATCACCGGCGTATCCGGTTCAGGTAAATCGACTTTCTTAAGCGATCTGATTAAGCCTGCTGCGGAAGCTGCGCTGCGCGGCAAAAGAGGCCGGGGCAAAGGTTCTAAGGAAGTGACCTATCTCGGCTCAAAGTTCAGCGGGATGAACCATTTCGACAAACTCCTTGTCCTCGACCAAAATCCGATCGGGCACACCATCCGCGCCGATGTCAGCACTTATGTCGATCTCCTCTCTCCCCTGCGCTACTTTTTCGCCTCGCTGCCCGAAGCTAAAGCAAGAGGGTTGGCCCCTAAGAATTTCAGCTTCAACCACCGCAAAGGGATGTGCACAACGTGCTGGGGACTTGGGACCCGCAACATTTCGATGCAGTTCCTGCCTCCGGTCAAAGTCGTCTGCGAATCGTGCCAGGGCTTTCGCCTCAATCCTCTCAGCTTAAAAGTCTTCACAAAAGGAAAACACCTCGGCCACATTCTGCAGATGACCGTCGAAGAAGCGATCGCCTTTCTTCCTCCGATCCCCAAAGCAGTTCGCATCCTGGAAACATTGATCTCGGTCGGACTCGGCTACCTGCAGCTCGGCCAGGAGATCGCGACCCTTTCCGGAGGCGAAGCGCAGCGGATGCGCCTGTCAAGAGAACTTGCCAAGCGCTCGACCGGCAGCACTCTCTATCTGCTCGACGAGCCCACCGTCGGGCTGCATGCCGACGATATCGTCAAACTGCTCGAAATTTTCCAGCAGCTCGTTAAGAATGGGAACACTGTTGTCATCATCGAACACAACCTCGATGTAATCGCCTGCGCCGATCATCTCATCGACATGGGTCCCGGCAGCGGCTCCAAAGGGGGCCAGATGGTCGCAACGGGCACTCCGGAAGAGGTCGCTCGCAATAAAAAATCGATCACAGCCCCCTATCTGCTCGAACACCTGCAATTCTTGAAGCCTGAGAAACCGGTTTTCAAAAAGATCAAATTGTCTTAGAGTGCAGAAAAGGGGATAGGCCATGACTCACATTGTGTCCAAGAAACGCGCCAAGGCGCTCTGCGTTGCACTTTTTTTGATTGGACTTGCGATCGTTTCCTACCTGCAAGCCTTTTGGCCCGGGATTATGCTCGTCGTGGGGCTGCCGCTGGCTTTAAGACAATACCTTCTGGGACGCCCTTATGATATGGGAGTCTCCCTGTTCGTCTTCGTCGGCGTTTTTGTCACCGTACAGTTCAATATTTCATGGGAAGTTCTTTTGCCTGTCCTTTTTGCATTAGGCGGCATCTACGTCCTGTTCCGGGAGTATCTGGAAAGCAAGGAAGAGCCTCTTGAAGAAGAAGAAGACGACCTCAACCACGAAATCGAAGAAGACCAGCACAAATAACTCTCTTCATCCGTCCTCTGGCGATAACCTGCCCATGATGACATGGCGGGCGCTTCGCGCCCCCTCCTAGCCCACAAATCGCAGGCATTAAGATCCAGCTTCACATTTTTGATTCCCCGATAACGAATGTGCGCGCTATATTCCTTAAGTTTCAAAAATTCAATTTGGCGAGGTCCCATGAGACTGCTTCTTCTTTACTTTATCTGTTTGACCGCCTCCGTTTTTTCAACGGACAAACTGAGAGTGTATGACGACTCCATCCCGGATAAACCCATTTTCAGCACATCGGAGCATACCCAGATCACCAAGCAGTTGAATGCCATCGGCGTCCGCTTCGAGCAATGGGAAACAAACCACCCCCTCATCGCGGAAGCGACGCCAGAGGATGTCTTCGATGCCTACCGGAAGGATATTGACAGACTAGTACAGGAAAACGGCTACAGAACGGTTGACATCGTCAGAATGTCTCCTGATGCACCAAAGAAAAAAGAACTGCGCAATAAGTTCTTCAATGAGCACACTCATACTGAAGATGAAGTGCGCCTGTTTGTAGAAGGATCCGGATTATTCTATCTGCATTATCAGAAAAAGGTCTTTCTGGTTCTTTGCGAGAAAGGAGACCTGATCAGCATCCCTGCCTATTACGCCCACTGGTTCGACATGGGAGAGGCCCCCTTCTTCACCGCGATCCGGTTTTTCACCGACCCCAGCGGATGGGTGGCGCAATTCACAGAGAGTCCTATCGCTGAGCAATTTCCACGGTATGAATAATTACATGTAGTAATCAAGGCGCATCGCTTTGCGGACGCCTAGCAGTGTTTCATTTGCAACAGCGTTTGCCCGCTCGGTCCCCTTTTTCACGATCTGCATAACCTGAGCGGGATCTTTCGCATATTCTTCCCGTTTCTTGCGCACTGGCTCCAGGAATGCCTCAAGAGCTTCAAGCAAGCGCTTCTTTACGATCGAATCGCCAAGGCCGCCCCGCATGTAATGGGCCTTCATCTCTTCCAGACCGGCAAGATCCATATCGAAGGCATCCAGATAGGTAAAGACCGGATTGCCCTCGACTTTGCCGGGATCTTCGACGCGCAAATGACCTGGATCGGTGTACATCCCCTTCACTTTTTTCGTAACCGCATCGGCGCTATCGCCCAAATAAATACAGTTGCCCAGCGACTTGCTCATCTTCGCTTTCCCGTCCGTGCCCGGGAGGCGCGCCAATTTTGGAATGAGGGCCTGGCATTCGACAAGCACTTCGGCTTTGTAAATGCGGTTGAAATTGCGTACGATCTCATTGGTCTGCTCGATCATCGGGAGCTGGTCCTCGCCCACAGGAACAAGATCTGCCTTAAAGGCTGAGATGTCGGCCGCCTGGCTTACAGGATAGACCATGAAGCCGGCTGGCACACTCTCTCCATAACCTTTCTGTACGATCTCCTGTTTTACGGTCGGGTTGTGCTTGAGGCGGTTCCAAGTGACGAGGTTTAAATAATAAACAGTGAGTTCAAAGAGAGCGGGAATAAGAGATTGGATGAAGATCGTCGTCTTTGCAGGATCGATCCCGACAGCCAGGTAATCAAGAGCGACCTGGAGGACATTCTCGCGGACTTTCTCGGGCTGTTCATAGTTGTCGGTCAGCGCCTGCACGTCCGCGATCATCACAAACTGATCGCAGGAGTTCTGCAGTTCAACGCGGTTTTTTAATGAGCCTACATAGTGTCCCAGATGCAGGGGCCCGGTCGGACGGTCGCCGGTCAAAACAACTTTTTTGCGCGCAGACATGATTGTTCCTTGAAGTATTAGGGAGCGTACCTAGTTGTAAATGTTGCCACCTTTGTGAATTTTTAGGCAAATGAAGCTATCGCAGAATTAAAAAGCCCTATCCCGGAAATCCCGGAATAGGGCTTTACAGCGTTCAAAAGATTGGACTGTTGACTTAAGTCGTCGTAGTGCCGCCAGGAACCGCTCTTCTCAAGAATTGAAGGATCTCATCTTGCAATCCGGTATCGATTCTCAAGAATTCACGGCGAATGCCTCCGTCGGCAGGGTGGCGGCACTGAGGACATTTTGCCGGTGCAAAAGAACGTCCTGATGCAATGTGTGCTTCCAATGAGTCCTTTTCCATGATGTGGCGCACGTTCCTATGGTCATTAAGAAGAGTTGTAGCGTTAGTTGCGCCTCCGTCTATCGCTGCTCGGAGGGCAGGGAGACCTGTCTGCACTACAGGGTGAGACGCGTCGAAGACAGGAATCGTCATGATCTCCATCATCACAGGATCCGTGAAATAAGCTGGAGCAGGAGGAGGAGTAGGCAGAAGATCATATTGGGCTTTCAATCGGGTAATCTCATCGGCTTTCTGCTGCACTTGAGCGGGAACGGCATTTTGTACATAGGCAACAGTGTCTGGAATGGCGACGTCAAATCCACGAACAGTTGTGGCTCCGCCTCTAGGAACAGTGACCGGCAAAGGAATTTCATCATCGTGACGGTGGCCGCCGCCGATGCGATCGCCGCCGGGAATAATGCGGCCAAGCCAATCACCCCAATCAAAGCCGCCATCTGGAAGAGGAACATCATCTTCATCCCCTACGGTGACAGGACCGCGCGGGCCTCTTCCGTGAGTTGTCGCAGGAGCCTGATTCACAATCCCTGAAAACATGCGGAAGAAGGCATTGACGGAGGTCATTGTGCGCTGAAAAGAAATGACCTGGTCGCACTCACGGAAAATCTCCTCTCTGATCTCCTGAATGCGCGCAGGATTGGTCTCCGTGCGGAATTGATTCAGATAATTGGTATCGGTATAGAAGAATAGAGTCCGGGTCTGGGAATCCAGGCGGTTAAACCGATCCAGCACTTGCTGTCTGTTATTGCCGCAATTTTGAAGTGTCGTGCGTAGTTGAAATACATCGTTGACTCGTCGGTTAATGACTTGGCTTGTCGTCGTCCCGCCCATGGAACTCCATGCTTTGAAGAACATGTTCACATCAGCGTATCTATGAGCAAAAAAATTGCCGATTGCCTTTGGGATCAATGGGATGCACCTCATGCAATCTTCTGCCGCATTGACACTCAATCTGGCTGCATAGTCGGTATTGGCGATCAGAGTGACCCTTCCATTGTCCAAAGCGGAAGTGGCGGCGGCGAAGATACTGGAATCTATAGCAGGAAGGACACCTGAGATAAGGCGAGTCAGCGAAACCATGTAATACCTCATAATGAAGTTTCAAATCTTTGACGGCGAAGGATCATACCAAGAGGAGGATAATTTAAAGAAGATGAAAAGAAAATTCATACATTAAAGTTTAATCTGACAGAGAGAGCGTCCCCTCTCTTTCAAAAAAGGATGCTAAAAAGAAGTAAAACAGGTATACCCAAACATCTGTAAAACTTAGGTTTTTCGGTTGTTTGGTATACATCTAATAAGGACAACGAAGCAGTGAAAAATTAATTTTTTTAAATGAAAGAGAAACTGCCAGATAAAATCGATCATTATCTCATCCTTAAAAGCCTCGGCAAAGGAGGGATGGGAGAGGTCTTTTTAGCCAGCGATCCGCAATGCAAGCGCCAGGTCGCGCTCAAGCAGATCCGAAGCGAACTCAAAGACCATCCCATCATGAAGGAGCGCTTTCTAAGAGAGGCCAGGGTGGCAGCCCAATTGACTCATCCCTCCATCATTCCCATCTTTTCAATCGATCCTAGCCCTGAAAAAACATACTATACGATGCCTTACGTCGAAGGGGAGACGTTAAAACAAATCTTAAAACAGAGCTATGAAGAAGAGAGGGAGGGCGAAGTCCTTCACCCGATCGGCTCCTCGATCCTCGCTCTGACAAGGGTGTTTTTAAGCGTGTGCGAGGCGATCGCCTACACACATTCCAAAGGGATCGTGCATCGCGATCTGAAACCTGACAACATCATCGTCGGAAAATATGGAGAGGTCCTCCTTCTTGACTGGGGGCTGGCGGACTTCATCGGAAAAACGGAGTCCTTCGCGGAAGAAGAAGATGAAGAGGCCGACTACAAAGATCTGACCCGCCCTGGAAAAGTTCCTGGAACTCTCAATTACATCGCTCCTGAGCGCGTCCGCGGCGAACCCTCCCAGGCAGGCACCGACATCTACTCACTTGGCGTCATTCTCTACCAGCTTCTCACCCTGCGAGTCCCCTTCCATCGCGTATCAGTGAAAAATTTCCGCAAATCGATGCACCTGGAGAAACTCACCGATCCCGTCGAGGTCGCTCCCTACCGCGATATTCCCCAGCATCTCGCCGACATTGCCAAACACTGCCTGTGCTATGCGCCGGAAGACCGATTCAAAACTGTCGATGAGATCATCGCCGAACTGAAAAGCTTTCTTGAAGGCAAGCCGGAATGGATTCCCGTGGCAGAACTTAACCCCGCGAGAAAGCAAGACTGGGAATTCCAGGAAAACGTCCTCTTGGCCAAGCACACCGCGATCACGCGCTCTCCTGAAGTGATGGAGTGGGTCAGCCTGATGATTTCCTGCGCCTCCTTCTCGGGCAACACGAAAATTGAAACGCGGATCAAAGTGAGCAGAGAATCCCAGGGGGTGGGCCTGCTCCTCGGCGTTCCAGATGCGCCGGAGAGAAAAGAGTTCAGCGAGGGATATTGTGTCTGGATCGGCAAAGAATGCCGACTCTTCCATAATAATGTCGAGGTGATGGCCGTGCTCGACTCCTTGATCGACGACAATGTCTTCCACGACATTTGCATCGAAAAGGTCGACAACCATCTGTTCCTCTTCATCGACCGCAAAAAAGTATGGCACTACATCAGCCATATTCCTCTGGCGGGAACCCATTTGGGAATCCTGTGCCGCGACGCCGATTTCGAGATCGACCCGCTGAAAGTGATGGTCGGCTCTCAGAACGTCATGGTCAACTGCCTGGCAGTGCCGGACGCTTTTTTAGCTAACAAGAATTACACCAAGGCTCTGCTGGAGTACCGCAGGATCGCAAGCTCGTTCACAGGAAGATCGGAAGGCAGGGAAGCGATCTTCAGAGCGGGAATCACCCTTCTGGAAGAAGCATCCTCCGCTAGAAAAAAAGAAGACAGGGAAAGGCTTTACTTGCTTGCTCTCGAGGAGTTCAGCAAACTCCGCTACACGCCTGCGTCTCCTTTAGAGTACCTGGGAAAATCGCTTGTCTACAAGGCAACAGGAGAAATTGAAGAAGAGATCAAATGTCTTGAACTATGTATGAGGAAATATCCCAAGCATCCGATGCTCCGCCTGATCCGCGAGCACATCACCTTCCGCTTGCATGAGACCTCATCGCGTCAACGAGTGGCGGCGTATCATTTCGCCTTGCTCGCCCTGCGCCATCTGCCGCAGATCTTCCGCAGCGAGGATCACGCACGCCTCATTTCCAGCTTAAAGCGGCACATAGAGAAACTCCCCTTCTTCCTTCTCGCTGAACCGGCTGAAGAGTATTTGGCCATGCAGCTGGCATTCTGGCTCTGCAAACCAATCACGCTTGTCGAAATGATCGAAACGTCAAGGTCTTCTTCCATCATCGCTAATGCTTTGTACGCGCTGCTTGTGATGGGACGCAGCGAATGGGTCGAAGAAAACCTCCACTATCTTGAAGATGAGAAAGAAATCCCTCTTGTGCGCATTGCTCTGCTCTACTACAAAAAAGGGGCGAAAGCGGCATTAGAGGCCCTCACCAAACAACTCTGTGCATCTCCCTCGAATTCAGAAATGCGGTGCGCCCTTTTTCTGTTCGACCGCGCTCTTCTCGACGGCAAGAGTGCAGAGTCTCTTCCCTACTTCCAGCGATTCCCTAATACTCCTTCCCTCGATTCCTTGCACATCGCCTCTTGCCTTCAAGCAAACGCATGGAAGAAGGCGCAGGGGATCCTCGAACCCTACTCTCCTGAAATTTTAGGCGATGAATACGCGCCGCTTTTTGTTCCGATGGGCTGCTATCTCGTCCAATCGGAGGGAGAGCAGATCGCCTTGTCCCATTTTGGCGGATCAATCGACCTGCCCCATCCGCCGACGCCGATGCTCTTAAGCTATTACCTGCGCGGGAAAATTGGAGAGAAGAAAGGATGGATTTCGACTGCCTTTCCTTGGGAAAAAATCGCGCTGTTCCGCCAATTGTCCCTTTATTACCATTGCGCAAAAAAAACTGAAAAAGCACAAGAGTTCTTAAAACGAGTAAAACTCCAGCTTAAGAAATTGGCTACCGCATGACAAAAGAAAAATCCCATCTATCGATTCCTCTCCCTGAAGTGAAAAGCAGAGAAACCGTTTATCAAGGATACTTCGACGTCCGCGTCGACCTGCTCCAATTGCACCACGGTCCCAATCTCTCTTACACCTGCCTTGACATCAAGGCCCACGCCTCCGCTGTTCTGGCGAAAACAAGGGATGGAAAGTTCGTGATCAACAAAGAATACCGCCATCCGACCGGCAAATGGCTGCTCAGCTGTCCCGGAGGGAGGATCGACATCGGCGAGTCGCCGCTCGAGGCGGCGCGACGCGAGCTCCTCGAAGAGACAGGCTTTAGCGGCAGCAAGTTCCATCTGATTGGCAGCGCTTATCCTTTTCCCGCAGTCACGGATCAGGTCATCCATTACGTTTTTGTCGAAGGAGCGGAGTTTGTGAAAGCTCCCACGCACGAGCCTTTTGAAATGATCCACACGGAACTTAAAACAGAGCAGGAGCTCATGCAGGAGATCGCCGAGGGATTCCCTGTCGACGGAGTCCTCTGCACTGCGCTTCTATTATCCAGAAAATTATGGTAGACGCACTCATCGTCGGCGCCGGGCCGACAGGACTGACACTCGGCTGCGAACTGATCAAAAGAGGTTTGAGCGTGCGGCTGATCGAACAGCTCGCCAAACCGACCGATCAGTCGCGCGCGCTCGCCCTGCATGCCCGCACCCTTGAGGTATTCGAAAAGATGGGCATCCTGAGAGAATTTCTGATCAGAGGACTGACCGTCCGCAAAGCCAATCTCTACTTCAACAAAAAACGGATCGGCGGCATTGACTTTTCCCATCTGATCGCTCCCTATCCTTTCATTCTGGTCCTTCCACAATCGGAAACGGAACAGATCCTAGCTATGCACTTTGAGAAACTCGGCGGTAAAATCCAGCGCGGGGTAACCCTCAAGGAAGTCAGTCCAACACAGGCCCGACTCCTTCATGCCGACGGACGGGAAGAGATCCTCTCTCCGACCTGGACATTCGGCTGCGACGGCGCCCATAGCACAGTTCGACGCAGCCTCAACCTGCCCTTCGACGGCACGAAATTCCCTGAGAGTTTTGCCTTGGCCGACGTTGAAGCGGACACATCTTTGTCTCACGAACAAGCGCACATGTTTTTCACTGCGCACGCGGACGCCGCCCTCTTTCCTTTGCCGAAAAAAAACTGGTTCCGACTCATCCTCCTCACCCCTGAGAAAGAGATCGATCATCCTCCACAACTGACTCTTTCCCATTTTCAGACGCATATCGACGCCCTTTCCGGAGGTTCAGTCGAATTGTTGCAAACAAGTTGGATGACGGCCTTTTCCGTGCACCGCCGCATCACCCCCAAAATGCGCATCGGCAATATTTTCCTTCTCGGCGACGCCGCCCACATCCACAGCCCATTCGGCGGCCAGGGACTCAACACCTCTGTCCAGGACGCCTTCAACCTCGCCTGGAAAATCGATCTCGTCCATCGAGGAGTCGGACAGGAAATCCTGCTCGAGAGTTTTGAAAAGGAGCGCCACCCTGTTGCCAAATCTGTCCTGCGCCACACCACGATCGGCACCAAAGTCATCTCCTCGAGTTTTCTGAAGCGCTGCCTCGTCCCGCTGATGGGATTCCTTTCCAATCTCCCCGGCTTCCAGCGCGCGTTCACCAATCAGATCAGCGAACTCGACATCTCCTACCCTCGCAGCCCGATCATCGACTACCGCTCCACCGACAAAAAATGGAAAGGCCCCTTGCCAGGCCAGCGGGCCCCCGACGCCAACCTTGCGGGAAACAAAAGGCTGTTCGAGCTGCTCTGCCATCCTTTGCATACTCTGCTTTGTTTTGGCGGGAGCGAGCTTGATCCCCTTGTCCAGCAAATCACACGGACCTTTGCACCGACCATCCGCACTGTCCATCTCTTCCCTTCCGAAATGGGCGATGCCGATTCCATCTACCATGCCTCTCTTCCCTGCATTTATCTCATCCGCCCTGACGGCATCATCTCCTACCGCTCCCGATCGCTAGATCCCCATGCCCTCCTCTCCTACCTCTCCACTATCTTTCAATCCCCTTGATAAGCTATCCTCTTTCTCCCTATGAAAAAATACGTCTTTAAGCCCTACAACAAGATCTTTCCTGAACTTTTCCAAAGGGAAAAGCAGAGGATAGTCTCGCACATCAAAGAAGCCCTGATCATTGAACATGTCGGGAGCAGCGCGGTTCCCCATTTAGGCGGAAAAGGACTCATCGACATCGCGATAGGAGTCAATAGTAAAGAGTTCGAGTCGGTCTCCAATCAGCTGCAAATTCTGGGATATGAGTTCAGACCCAAGTGGAGCACTTCCGACAGACTTTTTCTACGAGCAGACCTGCCCGATCTTGAAGAAGGGATAAGAAGATACCATATCCATCTCATGGACCCTTTAAGCCGCGATTGGAAGGAAATCCTCGCCTTCCGGGATTATCTCCGTGAAAACCCTGAAGACGCGCAAAAATATGCGGAGCTGAAAAAACAAGCTGCTGCAGAGGTCAATGAAGACGGGGCGAAATACAGAGAGCTAAAGGGTCCTTTCTTCACGGAGATCTTAAATAAAATCAATAAGAAAAATTGACCCCCTTTCTATTGATTTTTTAACTAAATGACATAATTCCCTGATAGGATACCCCCTGCACAGATCAGGGGCGACGATAGTTTATCGCAGCCGCCCTCCCGACCATCATAGAGAGAATATCAATATTTTTTTACAAATCCGATTCATTCCCTTATTTGCACTTTTCTCCTGTTCCATGCTACTCTGGAAGGCTAATTACAATTTACCCTTGAACGGCCATGAACGAACAAGAGATCCCCAAAGCCTATACTCCCAAAGATTCTGAAGAAAAGTGGTACAAATTCTGGGAAGAGAAAGGCTTCTTTAAAGCTGATGCCAAGTCCTCCAAGCCTTCCTATTGCATCTCGATCCCGCCGCCGAACGTCACGGGCGTCCTGCACATGGGACACGCCCTCGTCGACACTTTGCAGGACGTGCTTGTGCGCTGGAAAAGGATGTCCGGCTTTGAGGCGCTGTGGGTGCCTGGGACCGACCATGCCGGGATTGCGACCCAGACTGTCGTCGAGCGCCACCTGATGGCCTCCGAAGGAAAGAGGCGCAAAGATTATACGCGCGAGGAATTCCTTTCCCATGTCTGGAAATGGAAAGAACACAGCGAATCGCAGATCTTGAGCCAGCTGAAAAAAGTCGGCTGCTCGTGCGACTGGTCGCGCCTTGCTTTCACCATGGATGAAAAGCGCAACCGCGCTGTGCGCACCATGTTCAAGAAGATGTTCGACGCCGGACTCATCTACCGCGGCGACTATCTGGTCAACTGGGATCCCGTCACACAGACGGCGCTTGCCGACGACGAAGTCGAATATGAAGAGAAAGATTCCTTCCTCTGGTACTTCCGCTATCCGCTCGCCGACAAGAGCGGCTTTGTCACCATCGCCACCACGCGTCCCGAAACGATGCTCGGCGATACGGCGATCGCGGTTTCCCCGAATGATGAGCGGTATGAGGAGATCGTGGGCAAAATGGTGATCCAGCCGCTTGCCCAGCGCGAGATCCCAGTCATCGCCGACCGATTCGTCGATGCGGCATTTGGAACCGGAGCTGTTAAAATCACCCCCGCGCACGACCCCAATGACTATGAAATGGGACTGAACCACAAGCTCCCCTTCATCAACATCCTGACGCCGGATGGAAAGATGAATGAGAACGCAGGTCAGTTCGCCGGCATGGCCAAAGAAGAGGCACGCACGGCTGTCGTCGAGGCGATGAAAGGACTCAATCTTCTCGTTAAAATCGAACCCCATAACAACCGCGTCGGCATCTCCTACCGCTCAAAGGCTGTCATCGAACCCTATCTTTCTAAACAGTGGTTCGTCCGCATGACCGGATTCAAGGACAACTTGCGCAAAGTCGTCGAGGAGAAGAAAGTCCGCCTTGTTCCCTCCAACTGGGAGAACACCTACTTCCACTGGATCGACAACCTGCGCGACTGGTGCATTTCCCGCCAGCTATGGTGGGGACACAGGATCCCAATCTGGTATCGCAAAGACAACCCGGACGCGATGGTCTGCTACGACGGAACCGATCTTCCTCCCGAAGTGCAGAAAGAGCCCGACGCCTACGTCCAGGACGAAGACGTCCTCGACACTTGGTTCTCTTCCGCCCTTTGGCCATTCAGCATTTTAGGCTGGCCCGACAAGACGGACGACCTGAAAAAATTCTACCCGAACTCCACTCTCGTCACCGGCCACGATATCCTCTTCTTCTGGGTGGCGCGCATGATCCTGATGGGAGAGTACGCTCTTGGCAAAGCGCCGTTCCCAGAAACATTCCTCCACGGACTGATCTATGGAAAATCCTACTGGCGCCAACACAAAGACGGCTCGATCGCCTATGTCAATGCCAAAGAGCGCCTCTCCTTCGATCTCGGACAGCCCGTCCCCACAGACGTCCATTCGAAATGGGAAAAGATGTCCAAGTCCAAGGGGAACATCATCGACCCTCTTGAGATCATCGATACGTACGGCACAGATGCAATGCGCATGGGCCTGTGCGCCAGCGCAACCCAGGCGCGCCAGATCGACCTCGACAGGCGCAGATTCGAAGAATTCAAGAACTTCATCAACAAGATCTGGAACGGCGCCCGCTTTGTCTTCATGAACATCGAATCGCTCTCTGCGGAATCCTTTGCGCAGGGACTTAATCTCGAGATGCTCTCGCTCGAAGACCGTTGGATCCTCTCCTTGCTCAACCGCACCATCCAGGACGTCGAGAAGCACCTTGCCGACTACGCCTTTGACAGAGCCGCGATCACTGCCTACGACTTCTTCTGGAAAGAGTTCTGCGCGTATTACGTCGAGCTTGTCAAACCGATGCTCTTTGGAAAAATCGGAACCCCGCAAACGCGCGAAACTAAACAGAAGATCCTGTGCATCGTCCTGTGCAACACGCTCCGCCTGATGCATCCGATGGCCCCCTTCATCACTGAAGAGCTGTTCCAGATGCTTAAAGCGAAATTCTCCGGATTCACGGGGCAGGAAAAAGCAGATCCCTACACGATGGAAACGATCCGCGCCCTCCTCTCCCCTGCCTGCATCGTCTCGGCCTATCCAAAAGTAATCCGCGCTGAAGACATCAATCCGGAGATCGAAACGACTTTCGCTTTCCTCGACGAAGTCATCCGCACTGTGCGCAATATCCGCGCCGAAATGCAGCTCCCTCCCGGGACCGCCACAGACCTGCATATCCACTCCTCTCCAGAAGAAGGACAGCGCAAGCTCGTCGAGACCAACCTCTCCATCATCCAGGCCCTTGTCCGCACCCAAAAAGTCTCCTTCTCCGAGGAAGAGCAAAAAGTGCAGTTCAGCGCCAGCTCGATCGTGGGCAATCTTAAGCTTGTCATCCCCCTTCCGCAGGAGATGAAAGAAAAGGAAAAGGTGCGCCTTGTTAAAGAGAGGGACAAATTCATCGCCCAGCAGAACAGCCTGCGAGCGCAGCTATCGAATGAGGGTTTCTTGGAAAAAGCGCCTCCCCAGCTCATTGAAAAGCTCAAGAGCAGTCTGCTCCAGACTGAAAAAGAGCTCAGCGAGACGATGAGAAAGCTGGAAGAACTGGCTTAAGGAACGCTTCAAAAATAAAAATTTTAACTTGTTTTTAAGGGGCTGTAATTTTTTTTAATTTACACCCCCTTCCTTCTACACACCCAAAAAAGATAATTATAATTCATTTATTCATGCAATTTGTGATATAATGCATAAATTAACTAAGCAAATTTAATTATCACAAAATAGGAATTATGTCTTTTAAGCTATGCGAAGGACTTCCCTCAAAAACAGATCAAACAGGCTCCACTGCAGTCGTCGTTCAAGACGCTCCACTACCCAACCTCCCTTTTGAATTACTGTTCGATATCCTTCTCCGATTGGGCAAAAAAGATGTGTATTTCACTTCCCTGGCGTGCAAAAGATTCTCCCAAACCATCTCCGATCCCCATCTCTGGAGAGCGCTCTTCCGTCGAGACTATCCAATCCGCGTCCCCTTCGCGATGCAAACAGCGCCCACTCTCCCCTGGAAAGACCATTATCGCATGGCGTCCAAACTGCACTCGAATTTGGTCCATGGGATATCTACAATCGCTACTGTATGCAAACATCCCGCAAGGATAACCTGTATGGGCGGCAAAGGCGATTTGCTCTTTACCGGATCCAGCGATGGAGCAATCAAGATCAGCAGGAAAGACTCTTCTGGAAAATTGAGGGAAATTCAAACCCTCAATCAATGCGGCGATGGGACTTTTCGCATTAGCCCCTTGCAGGATCATCTACTCCACAAGTCGCTGCATGATCTCAAAATCTGCCGAAGTTTAGAAAACGGAACTTTTAATGCGGTTCAAACTTTGAACGGAGACGGGAGCAAGATCACGGATTTCAACTGGAGCGAAGACCACCTCTTCATGATCACTGAAAACCTAACGTTAAAAATCTGGAGAAAGGATTCAGCAGAGACCTATCAGGAACTTCCAGCGCTCAATGGCTGCCTCCTCGCCTTGATCCAGGGAGATTTTTTCTTTGCGTACTCGGACGAAGGGGATACCTTGATCTACAAAAAAGATTCCTCCGGAGCGTTTAAATACCATCAAAAACTCAGTAATCCAACACCTGATGAAATACAAGGCTATTCCCTTTCTTATGAAGACGGCATCTTCTGCATCGCCTCAACCGACGGCACCCTACAAATCGCGAGAAAAGCAGAGAATGATCTCTTCTCTGAACCTCAGACCGTCATTGCTGGAAACATCATGAATATGATCTGCGAATTTGTCGCCAAAGGGGATTATCTCTTTGCTGGACTGCATCTTGGAGAAATCAAAGTCTTTAAAAAAGAGGGAACAGGAACTTTCAAAGAAATCCAGACGCTCATAGGGCATCAGGAAAGAATCAATGCAATTTGCTTAGATGAGACCTACCTCTTGACAGGCTCAACAGACGGCACTGCCAAAATCTGGGAAAAGGATGAGTTAGGAGCCTATAAATTGCTGCAAACTCTCCATGAACCTGCATTTCAGAATGGAGTCACAGGCGTTAAAATCGATGGAGATCACTTCCTGACATCTTATAGTGACGGCTCCGTCAGGCTCTGGGATTTTACCTAAAGTGATTGCAGGCCTTGAGGCCTGGGATTTTTGTAGTTGCCGGGGGTGCGAAGCAGCCTACAGGCAATCTTTGAACACCCGTCCATTAATGGCCGGGTATCCACCAAAGGATAGATTAAAAAAAAAGCGAAGAGGTTTCCCCTTCGCGTCATAGTACTCTTGCTAACTAATTAAGATACCTAATTCAATGCATCTTAGTTTTTAACCTTCCTGTACTTACTCTATGGACAAGATCTGCTACGTATTTTTGATCATCCGGGGAAATCAGACCATTCGTTCCAATAGCCTCCAAGAATCTATCCTGGAACGACTTTATCCCATGGAACGTTTTATCGGATTGTGAAAATAACCAGCCTACCGTTGCTTTAGTCTTATCTTCACCATACTCTGCATGCAAAGCTTCGAAAAAAGAATCCGAATGAACTGGCTTCAGTTGGGATGATGAAGTATAGGGTAAATTGCTAATATAATCTTTACTCAAAACCGACATAAATGCTCTCCTTTTTAATTTATAATTAAACAAATTCTCTGTTATATTTTAATTATAATTGACAAGCATTAACAATCGGTTAAGAACTGTGCTTTAAAAAAGCAAACAACCCTGCAAATTAAATCGTTAACTCCTTAAAATGAGCATATTGCGAACATAAAAAAAATATTGAAATAAGCCTGCCTAAGAAGGGCAAGCGCTCTGCCAGATCGCGAAGGAATCAGCAGGAATGATGCCGCGGCCTTCGTTGCGGTTGATGTCCTGCAGGATGTTGAAGAAAGATCTGCTGTACTCGGGAAGACCGAGAAGCCCCATCGATGTGATGATGCGGGTGATCCGGAGGAAATTGTGGTAGGTCCCTGGCAGCCAGACAGGAGCGCGGGCTGCAAAATTCGGAGCTCTGGAGATCACCTTGGTCCTCTCATCCATTTGGAGGCCATAAAAGCTCAGCATTCTGCGGAAAGAGCGCAAGACCTGGTTTTTGAGCGCCGGATCGTTGCGGAATATCTGAATGGTAGGTTGATCGAGGACGGGAGCTGTCGGATTGGGGCCGCTGCGCTGTGTCGTCGGAAAGAGCCACTGGATGAAGTTGTGCAACGCTTCCAGCCGGTCGTCGTTCCAGCCCAAAATCTCGTCTAGGGTGACACCGTTGTTATTGGGACCTAAACCCCGATAAAAACCGACAATATCCTGAGAAGCAAGCACAGTCACGCTCCGTGTCGTTGCAGCCGTTTCTATAGGAATAAAAGGCCTTCTCCCGGATAAACAATTGTAAATGGACTTGAAGATCTTCATCGCCAGATCATGAACGGCCTTGCAGGTGTCGCTGATCCAATCGCACGGCGCGCACAGAGCGCTGGCAGAAGCAGAGGGAGATGAAGAAATAGCTGTCGTCATAGTCCACATCATTTAAAGACAGCCAGTATAATCCTTTTTCCTCAAAAACAAAACCCAAACGATAATTTAATCCTATCTCCACTGTTATAAAGAACCTGGAATTAAATTAAAAATTTTATCAAGGCGAGTTCAGAGCCTGGCCAGCCACTTCCAGCCATCTGGCCTCGAACTGCTGCTCGCTGATCTCTTTGGAGGGGTAATCCTTGGCGCCGGTGAAGTGAAGACCCTTGAACTTAATCGACGGATCAAATTGCTGCAGGCTGGCCTCAACGCTTTTCAGGTTGTCCTCCCGATCGTCGATAAAGATAACCTGGGATGGCGCATGCCCTGTCTTTTTCAAGTAGGCGACGAGCGCATCTCCTTTTGGGCATGTCGAGCCGTTGACGAACAGGATCCCCTTCGTATAGGTCGAGTAGTTTTCCCGGAAAGAAGGAAGATCGCGGAACACGATCTGGTCCGAGCTGGGGGCTCCCTTTGAAAAATCAATGCCGAACTGCGCCAGATGGCGGATCTTCCATTCTTCCATGTTATCGATGGATCCAAATTTACCTGTGAAATTCCCTGTCAGTGCCATGGTGGGCACATTTCTCTCTTTTAAGTCGCTGAGAAGAACCGGCAACCGCGGATCGATCAAAACAGGATCGGAGCTGAGAGTGGTCAGGATGAAAAAAATATCCCGTTTATCGGAGGGGATCTGCTGAACCACTTTTTTGCAGATAGGGCTAAAGCGCTTCATATTGGCCATCTGGAAGGCCGGATCTTTGGGCTGGAGGATCACCAAATCAATATCAAACAAGGCAAGCGTCTCTTTATCTGCATCTTTAAAACATTGGACGACGTCATTCATTTGATTTACCTGGGAAATTTCTGCCCGGCAACAGGCAGCGATTGCTAAAGCGGGAATGAGGAAAGATTGAAAAAATTTCATCGATTGACTCCTGAAAACAAATGGATCTAATTCTATCAAAATGCAGGAGGGCGGAAAAGAGAAAAATTAATTGAAATGGAGCCGGGTAAGAGTTTTTCCCGGCTCTAGGGGATTTGTTTTAAGTCGATTCCATCTCGCGCTTCTGAAGCTTCTCCCTATCGAGCAAGGCGAAGAATGCCTTCGATTCGATCACGATGACCGAAGAGAGTCCCATGAGGCCTATCAGGTTGGGAAGAGCCATCAACCCGTTCATGATGTCCGCAATGGGCCATACCATATCAAAACTCATGACGGCACCGACAAAGACGAACAGGCAGAAGAGCGTGCGGTACCCAAGCAGCACTTTTTCTCCGGCGAGGAATTCCATGCATCTTTCCCCGTAATAGGACCAGCCGACAATCGTCGTGTAGCCAAAGAGGATGAGGCCGATCGTCACGATGATATCTCCGCCTGGGATGACCGAGCGGAACGCCTGCATGACAAGCAGCGCGCCGTTGAGGGCTTTGCCGTCCGCTCCTGTCATGCCGAGGACATCCGTGACGGCAATCACAAGCGCTGTGATCGTGCAGACGACAAGGCTGGAAAGGAACACGCCGCTCATCGAGATCAGCGCTTGTCTGCCGGGCACATCCGTCTTGGCTGCCGCCGCTGCGATAGGGGCGCTCCCGAGACCTGCTTCGTTAGAGGAAACCCCGCGCGCAACGCCGAGCTGGACTGCGGCCATGATAGAGGCTCCTAGAAATCCGCCGAAGGCAGCCTGTCCTGTAAACGCCGTCGTGACAATCTGCATCAGCCCATCGGGAATCCTGTCGAATCGCACAGCCAGAATGACCAATCCTCCTGTGACATAGAGCAGCGCCATGATCGGCACCAGATAACTGCTGACTTTGCCGATGCTCTTGATCCCGCCCAGAAGGACAATTGCAGTTACACCAGAAAGGATCACCCCTGTCCATGCAGGCGGCAGATGAACGAGGTCCTGCACCGCTGCGGCGATCGAATTGGACTGGATTAGATTGCCCCCTGCAAATGCCGATAACGCGCAGAAGATAGCAAAGAGAGATCCCAGCCACTTCATCTTAAGCCCGGTGGAGATGTAATGCATAGGGCCGCCACTCATCCTTCCTTTCTCATCGACGACGCGGTATTTGACAGCCAGGATCGCTTCAGCGAATTTCGTCACCATCCCGATGAGGGCAATCACCCACATCCAGAAGACGGCTCCAAATCCCCCTGCGACGATCGCTGTCGCGACGCCTGCGATGCTGCCGATTCCGATTGTTGCCGCAAGAGCTGTCATCAGCGCCTGGAACTGGCTGATGTCTCCCTGCGCATTGTCATCCTGTCTTGTGAACGCGAGCTTTAAGGAATAAACGAGATAGCGGAATTGCATCCCACCGAGGCGAATTGTAAAATAAAGTCCGACCCCGACGAGAAGGATCACTAAAAAGTTGCTCCATAATACTTCGTCGATGCGGTTCAGCCAAAAAACGATCGAATGCCCAGAATCCATATCTACCTCAGTTTTTTTGGGGCATTATACCCAAAGAAGTTGAAAAATAGGAAGAAGTGAACGGCATTGCAAAATTTTGCCGCGCTATGTTACGGTCAAAACTTGAATTACTGGGATTTAGTCTCGAATGACAATTACTCCACTCCCCTCTCCGCAAGAAATTAAAGAGCTGTTTCCACTTGCTCCGAAAACAGCCGCATTCATTGAAGAGTCGCGCGCCATTTCTCGAAATATCGTTCGCGGGATCGACCGGCGCAAAGCGCTCGTCATCGGTCCCTGTTCGATCCATGAGCGCACCTCAGCCATCGAGTACGCAAGAAGATTCAAAGAGCTTTCCCATGCGGTCAGCCGCACGTGCCACATGGTGATGCGCGTCTATGTCGAAAAACCTCGCACATCAATGGGATGGAAAGGACTGCTGTACGATCCGCACCTTGACGGCAGCTACGACATCAAGACGGGACTCCTCTGGGCCAGAGAATTGCTCCTGCTCCTTTCCGAGATGCAGATCCCTTGCGCCACTGAGTTCGTGGATCCGCTCGCCGCCCTCTATTTCGACGATCTGATCACCTGGGGTTTCGTCGGCGCACGCACTTCCGCCTCTCAGCCGCACCGACAGTTCGCATCCCATCTGAATATGCCGATCGGATTTAAAAACAGTACGGACGGCAACCTCGATAGCGCCATCCACGGCGCCCTCTCGGCAAAAGAGGCGCACATCTCGATGCATATCGATCCTCATGGCAAACTCTGCGCCATCCACAGCGAGGGAAATCCCTATTCCCACATCGTCCTCCGCGGAGCCTATGCTACCACCAACTACGATGACGCCTCTGTAAAGCTTGCCATGGAAAAGCTGAAAAAAGTCCAATTATCGGAAAGGCTCATGATCGATTGTTCGCATGGTAACTGTCAGAAAGTGTTCGATAAGCAGCAGGATGTCTTCCGCTCTGTTCTCGAGCAAATGGAAAGAGGCAATGACAGGATCTTCGGGATGATGCTGGAGAGCCACCTGGAGAGCGGGAGCCAGCCTTTGACAGAGGACCTTTCTCAGCTCAAGTACGCTGTCTCGATCACCGACCCATGCCTGGACTGGAAAACGACCGAAGAGCTGATCTACTCAGCGGACTTGGCGCTCTCTTCCGCGCCGGCGTTTGTATCCTGAACCTTCGGGTACTCATCGCTCACTGTGATCAGATTGACCCAGAGCTGGTGCTTCCACTCCCTGAACACTTCGCCGTCTTGAGTGACGATCTCTGCCTTATAGGTCAAAATCCCGCCGGTCTTCTCATAGTCTTCATTAAATAGGCGATAAGTCGCAAAATCCATCCGCCGCTTGATCGGGATCCTAATCTGTCTTGTCGAGTAATCCCACAGGATCAAATCGAGGATGATCTCAGGCTTTTTCTTATAAATTTCCTTAGGAATGCGCCAGTCGAGAATGAGCAATTGGCCGATCGGGGGATGATCCTGCCTCGGATCGGGGGTGCTGACATTCGTACTCGCCAGATAGCGGACATCCACCCATTCCTGGCAGACGGACAGGTAATACTGTCTGCAGCCCGGAAACAGGACGAGAGCCAGAGGCGCGAGCAGAAGCAGTATAAAAAGGCGAAATCGCATGAACCTATCCCGAAATTTGATCAATTTGATCGGTGAAGGATTTTTTCACAGATTTTAGGGCCGCTTGACAGGGCATACTTGAGAAAGCAGGCCGAAAAGCGGCTCTAAAAGATGGGAAAAAGGATTCCAAAAGCGCGTCTTTAAAATATCGGGACAGGTTCATAGTGCCAATAACGCTATAAAATGATAAAAAGGTATAGAGAAAAATTAAGGGGAAACCCTCTTATATGCAAGAAGAAAAGGCAAACATGGAAAAGCAGGCAGTCTATGGGATCGTGTTCAACGAGGACAGGACGGAGGTTTTGCTCGTTAAACGGATGGACATCCCCGTCTGGGTTCTGCCGGGGGGCGGCATGGATGCGGGAGAGTCTCCCGAAGAGGGTGCTTTGCGGGAGGTTTTGGAAGAGACCGGCTACGAGTCGGTCGTCGTCAGAAAAGTCGCAGAGTACCTTCCTGTCAACAAGATGACCCAATTCTCCCATCTTTTCGAGTGCAGGATCGTAGGAGGAGCTTCCAGGACAGGACCGGAGACAAAAGAAGTGCGCTTCTTCCCATTAAATGCCTTGCCGGGCCTTCCGCCTCCCTACGAAGGATGGATTCGCGATTCGGCGGCAAATCACCCGGCCGTGCTGCGCAAAAAGATCGAAGGTGTTTCTTATTGGGTCCTCTTCAGACTCCTTGTCCAACATCCAATCCTGGTCGGCAGATACCTGCTCACCAAGCTCGGCATCCACATCAATCGTTGAGATTGACCATTTTGCTCGGATCGATCGCTTCATCGAACTCCTTTTCCTTCAAATAGCCCAGGGACAGGGCGGCTTCTTTTAATGTGATATGTTCCTTATGCGCCTTCTGGACGACCTTCGCGGCCTTGTCGTAGCCGATGATCGGGTTGAGCGCTGTTGCGAGCATCAGCGAGTTCTCGAGATGCTTCTTGATCATCCTTTCATTGGCCGTGATCCCGACAAGACACTTATCGTGGAAGTTGAGGGCGACATCGGACAGAAGGTTGATCGACTGCAGAAGATTGAAGATCATCACCGGCTTATAGACGTTCAATTCGAAGTTTCCCTGTGAACCGGCCATACTGACGGCAAGATCGTTTCCATAGACTTGCACCGAGGCCATCAGCATCGCTTCGCACTGCGTCGGGTTGACCTTGCCGGGCATGATCGAAGAACCAGGCTCGTTCTCGGGCAGATTGAGCTCGCCGATCCCGCAGCGCGGGCCTGAACCCATCCAGGCGATATCGCTTGCGATCTTGATATAGGAGCACGCCACCCGCTTGAGGGCTCCGCTTGCCCCGACGATGGCGTCGTTGCCGGCAAGCGCCTCGAACTTGTTGCGCGCAGACATGAAAGGGAAACCGGTGATCTCCGAGATGACCTCCGCCACACGTTTGGCATACTTGGGATGGGCGTTGAGACCTGTGCCGACGGCTGTGCCTCCGAGGGCGATCTCAGAGAGGTGCTTCATTGCATTTTCAACCGCCTCGATCCCATGTTCGATCTGCGCGGCATAGCCGGAGAATTCCTGGCCTAAGGTCAGGGGCGTCGCGTCCATCAAATGGGTCCGTCCGACCTTTACGATTTTGTTGAACTCCTTTGCCTTCTTCTTAAAGCCCTCGTGCAAAATCTTCAGGTTGGGAATCAGCCTTTGGCGGATCTCAAGCGTGGCGGCAATATGCATCGCCGTCGGAAACGTGTCATTGGAGGACTGCGATTTATTGACGTCGTCATTGGGATGGATCGGCGTCTTGGATCCTACCGTTCCTCCCAATAGCTCGATTGCCCGATTGCTGATCACTTCATTCACATTCATGTTCGTCTGCGTACCCGAACCGGTCTGCCAGACAACGAGAGGAAAATGGTCGTCCAGCTTTCCGCTGATCACCTCGTCGCACACTTTGGAGATGATTTCCATTTTGTCTTTTGGAATCAGGTTCAGCTCGCAGTTGACGATCGCCGCCGCTTTCTTGATCACCGCAAGCGCATGGACCACCTCGAGAGGCATCACATCCCCCCCTATCCGGAAGTTCTCATGGGAACGCTGCGTCTGCGCGCCCCAGTACTTGTCAGAGTGGACCTCGACATCTCCCAGCGTGTCTTTTTCAATCCTGGTCTTTTCTTTTGCCATAACTTTTTCCGTCGCCCATCTTTCTATATTTCCATTTACTATCTGCTTTTTATTTTATCCAAGCAAATTCATCCGTCCACTGGCGGAACCCCGACCCTAAGGACTGGGTTCGCGCGGGACCTTTCCAGGTAACAAAAAATCGATGTTCCATTCGCAGCTAGGGATCACCGCGGCGAAGAATAGCTCAAGAGAATTTATTTTTTAAACAAATTTTTAAATAATAGTTAATTACAGTTATATTTAAAATTAATTACAAAAAGATAAATAACCTGTGAATAATATTATTATAATTAAATTAAATGAATAATCATAAGTCTGTTGCGATGTTAAAAATTACTTGAAATTATTATTTCAAATGAAATATTAATAAATTATAGGTATCGATCATTTTAAAGACCTATACATTCATCATTCTAGAATATATTTAGGAGAACCCCATGAAAATCATCTCTTCCATTTTAATGACATTGGGAACAGGCGTTGTTTTGATGAGCGCCTCTGTATCCCCAGTTGCAACAGAGAAAAAAGACACCAACCTGTCGACAGCTCAGGCCGTCAAAGCCCAGCCTGTCGTCGCTCCGCAAACTTCTTCCCTTAACAGCGCGATTCGAGTGATCGCTCCACAAAAAGACCTCGAGAGCGCAATCCGCAATTCTGAGCAAGGCGACATCCTTCTCTTAGGGCAAGATGGCTGGTACCGTCTTGAAGGCAAAGCTCTTCAACAAGGGACAAAAATGTACGTCCTCGGCGGCCAAGGCTCCATGGTCAGCGCATTCCCAAAAGAAGCTGACAACTCCGTTGTTCGATAGTCCTTCATCAAAATGCGCTGGAGCTACCCCAGCGCATTTCTCTATTCTTTTTTGTTCCATTTTCCAAGTCTTGACAATCCCCTGCCGTTTTCGTGCCTCAGGGATGCTTTTTTTTTGACAATTTTCATCAGCAGATCTATGCATGAAGAAAATTGTTAACGGAGTTTTATGAGACACAGCAGCTTATTGAAAATGGCATTTTCTTCGACGATTCTGTTCTCGATTGAAACAGCGGCCATGGATTTCCCGGTGAATACAACCAATGATACCGGCCCTGGATCGCTTCGAGATGCCATCACTTCTTACAACACGATGGCGACTGGCAACGATACAATCACAATTACACTTCCGTTTGAATCCCTTATTTCGCTGGGGAGCAACTTGCCTCCTCTTAACGGCGGTTCAGGGAACCTGCTGACAATCGATGCGACAAACGCCCAAGCGTTGTCAATCGATGGAACCGACCTGTACCAGGCCTTCTTCGTCAATTCAGGGAACGTATCGATTGTTGGCAGCCCAACAGCTCCCATGAAGATTTCCAGTGCTAAAACTGTGGGTAGCCAAGGGGGCAATTCAACTGAGCTCGGGGGAGGAGGAGGCGGTGGATCCGCTGGAGGCGCAGCGATTTTCGTCAATAGCGGGACGACGGTGTCTATTTCAAACTGCCAGATGTTAAGCAATAGCTCAATTGGCGGCCAGGGAGGACCTGGAGGAGTTGAAACAGGCACTGTTCACGTTGGCAGCGGCGGCGGCGGAGCGGGCTCCTTTGGCGGCGGACAGGGCGGCGCAGGCGGAACTGCAGATCTAGTCGGCGGCGGGGGCGGAGGAGGAGGATTTCCCGGCGGCGGAGCGGGCGGCGCAGGCGGCACTCCAACCGGGACTGCAGGCGCAAACGCCACACTTGTCGGCGGAGGAGGGGGCGGAGGAGGCACTGGCAGCAGCAGCCCTGTTGCAAGCGGAGGAACTGGTGCTATCTCCGGAAATAACGGAGGATTTGGAGGAACATCGAATGCTAGAGGCAGTTCAGGATTGTCAGGTCTGGGAGGAGGAGGCGGCGGCGGCGGCCTTGATGGATCGATCAACCCCGACGCGCCGGCTGGAGGACTTCTTGGCGGAGGTGGAGGCGGCGCCGGCGTCGACTCGACGCTCACTAACGGAGGAGCAGGAGGATTTGGAGCTGGCGGCGGTGGGGGCAATGGCTTTTACTTTGCGTCATCAACCCCAGGTGGCATGGGTGGCACCGGAGGATTAGGCGGCGGCGGCGGTGGTGGGGGTGGCAGCGGAACCACCGGCGGGATGGGCGGAACCTCAACTTTTGGAGGAGCTGGCGGCTCCGGGGGATCTTATATGGGAGTGCAATCGACCGGGGGCGGAGGAGGAGGCGGTTCAGCTTTAGGCGGCGCGGTCTTTATTCATAAAAATGCCACTTTCACAATTGGCGACAGCCCCAATTTCACTGGAAACTCAGCGACAGGGGGAACGGGGGGATCCTCCGGAGGAGGAACCGCGCAGGCAGGGGCCACCGCCACGGCTTTAGGACAGGATATCTTCATGATGAGCGGAGCGACGCTGAACTTCAACTCCCATCAAAACCTCATCCTTACCAATCCCATTCAAAGCGATCAAGGAGATGGCGGCGGAACCGGCGGCGGCTTAGTTGTCAATGGGCCGGGCACTCTAACGCTCAGCGGATTCAATAATTACCTCGGTGGAACGACTCTGAACGGAGGAACTTTGGCCCTCGCAGCGGGAGCTTCCATTATCGGCAGCCCTACGATTACCAGCGGCAAATTAGATCTTAGCGCGACGACCACGCCGACGACGCTCGACAATCCCAGCGGAAGCGCCTCCTCAGCGATTGTCTTCGGAATGCCCACTGTAACAATCAGAACCACTTCTCCGAAAGTTTTCGCCGGCGCCTTGTCCGGCGGTCCAAATGCGGTGGTTTTGGATACCAATGCCGACTGGACCTTGACCAGGGCCGACAATACTAACACATCAGCATGGGCTATCGGCGATGGAGCTAGCCTGTCCGCTTTGGACGACAGTTCGTTGGGCACAGCAGCACAAGCGGTCAATTTTAACGGCGTCTCGGCGCGGGCAAAACTTGCTTTTACCAGTGATACAACCACTTCACGACCTTTTAACATCAACTCTGGGATCGGCGCCCTTGACCTGAAGGACAGTACAGTCACCATGCAGACAAACGGAACGGCAGGTCCGGGTGAATTTAGAATTGAGGGAGCGGCTAGCAGTGCTAAATCGCCTAAACTCATTGCCAGTGCCGCTCTTGCACACACTGGACGGACACATCTTGCCAATACATCAGCCGCAGCGGGACCCACCCTGGCAATTCAAGGGCCAGCTGGGACTCTCCCGACAGGGGGTGAGGTTCTCCTCGATGCAAGAACTGTTCTGGACATGTCAGATGCGACGATCGAGGGGCAGGCCCAAACCGTTGGCGATTACAATGGAGCTGGCGATACACGTATAGGGAGCAATACCCTCTACATTAATTTAAACAGCGATTCTCAGTACGATGGGAATTTTAGCGGCGCGTCGGCCCTCACACTCGCCAGCTCTCTTGGAACTGTCGTCATCGATAGCGCCTCTGCAAGGACGATGAAACTGACAGGAACGAATACCCAGCCTGGGGGAACAGTGGTTAAATCGGCCACCGTTGATATTCAGGACGACAAAAATCTTGGCGCCGCCAATGCCCCTTTGAAAATGGGCGACGCTGCGGCGGATTTGCCTATCTTGCGGGCGGAAAGATCGGTTGTCGTTCTTCTGCGAGAAGCACAACTTCAAGCGGATATAGCGACTTTCGATACGGCGGGGAACCAGATTACCCAGAAAACAGGAGGGACCTCGGGCCCTGGTGAATTGAAGATTGTGAACGCAGGAACGCTGGAAGAACAAAGTCAGATGCTCCACACCGGGGGCACAACTGTCGATATGCTAACGACCTTGCGCCTCGCAGGTTCTCTGGCAAAATTGCCAGTTGACAGGGACATGCAACTTGCCAGCGCAGCTCTTCTCGACATTTCTCCCTCGGGAACTCCGGCTCAAAGAATTGGCGCGCTGACCGGATCGGGCAATACCAAAATCGATGGAAACGCTCTTACCGTTGCGCCCTCAGCTGACGCGACCTACGATGGAGCGATCAGCGGCGTCGAAGGAAGGCTGGCTAAAGACGGCGCCTCAAGGTGGTCTCTGTCAGGAACCCATACTTACGACGGGCAGACAAGCATTGTTGATGGAACGATCGCCGTCATCAACAATGGTTTATTGTCAAAAAGCAGCGATGTCGCTATCGGGCCAGCGCAAGCGTCGTCATCGCCTGGGATTGCACTGGATATTTCGAGCGCAAACATCGATCAGCAAATCGGCGACTTAAGCGGGAGCGGAATTGTCAAACTCGGCAGCAGAAAAATGACAACCCATCAGAAGGTACTTTCTTCATTTTCTGGTGATATTCAAGGAAGCTCCTCTTCAGAATTGGCAATCGATGTGGGCAGCTCTCTTGCTTTAGCAGCATCTCTACCGAAAAAGGGCCTCGATGTTAATCAGGCTTGGTCAACCACGGGAAGAGTGACAGTGAAAGCCGATGCTTTAATGCGCTTAAAGGCAACCGGAGACGTGTCGGCAGCCAAAACATTCATCGAGGCAAATGGCTTTCTGAGTGGAACCGGAAGGACAGGAGTTCTGCATAATGCAGGAACGGTAATTCCAGGCGCCTCGATCGGAACGCTGACCACAGGCGATTATGAGGAATCGGGCACTCTGCAGATCGAAGTGAATAACATAGGACAAAGCAGCCTGTTGGCAGTAAGCGGCGATGTCGCGATCAACCCGGCCACTAAGCTTCTGATCGCTCCCGATCCCGGAGCCTTTCAAACGCAGGAAATCTACACCGTCATGATCGTCACCGGAACGGCAGCGGGACAATACTCGACTGTGACATCCACTCTCCCCAACCGTTTTAAGGTAGAGGCGATCTATAATGGATTCGCATTCGCAGGCGCGCCTCCAGGCTTAGGGAGTCCGTTTATTCAGATCATTCTGAATGCGATCCCCTTTTCCAATATCATCACAGGCGGCAATGCGGGGGCTGTCGCAAAATGCTTCGATACTCTGACTGGACCTCCGGGAAGCGATCTGGATAGCGTCACCGGGGCGCTCAACAACCTCAGCAATGATCCGCATGAGCTGCGCGAGGCATTTCTCGAGATGCAGCCCTCGCAGTTCGGAGCTCTTGCCCTGGCCCAGGAAAATAACGACATCCTCATCCGTTCGACGATCACGCACCGCCTCGATGAATTTTATCCTCTGGCGTGCGATCAAAAAAAGATTGAAAATCCATCCGGCCAGGCTCAAGGCGCCAATGCCAGCCCCCAACAAAACACCCCTTCCAAGCCTGCTCGCCGAAAAGCAAGCGTCTGGCTGGCGCCGGTCGGAAAATACGCCCAGCAAGACCATCAGCAGCAAAATCATGGCTACCACCTGGGCACTGGCGGAGGGCTTGCGGGAGCTGATTACGAAGTCTACTCCAACACACGGCTTGGCGCAGCTGTCGGCTATACTTTCACAGACCTGAAGTGGAACGGGTCCGCAGGAGACGCCGACATTAACAGCTACTATGGCTCGTTCTATGGAAACTGGTTCTGCAAGAGAGCGTTTGTCGATGGTTCATTCATCGGATCCTATAACCACTACCACGCTAAGCGCCATATAAAGTTCCCGGGAATCAACCGGCATGCGCGCAATGAGCATGGCGGCTATGAACTGGCGGGATCTTTGGGAACAGGGCTTCTATTCACGCCAGGGCGCTATCAGGTCCAGCCTTATGCCAGAGCCGACTATATCTTCACGCACCAGGATAGTTTCAAAGAGCATGGAGCGAAAAGCATCGATCTGGCGATCGAAGATAAAGGCTCCCGCTACGTCCGCACTGATCTGGGCCTCAAAGTCACGGGATGCTATCAGCTTGAAAGAGTTAAACTGAAACCTTACTTAAAAGGCAGCTGGATATGGGAAAAACAACTGGATGAAGGACATCTTGAAGCGAGATTCACAGGAAGCTCCTGCGAGTTTACAGTGACAGGGCTACATCCCGTCCGCAGTCTCTTTGCGCCAAGCATTGGACTCACTGCCCTCGCTTATAAGGACGCTTTTGCATTCTCTGTCAATTACGATGCGGAGATCAGCGAAAGGTTCTGGGAAAATCGCGGCTCTTTGAATTTCGAATATAGATTCTAAGCATTTCCAAGAATGGGTTTTAAAATGGCGCTGGAGCTTCTCCAGCGCCTATTTCATATCAGCAAAAGGGCGAAGACAAAGGCGAACAGGGAGAAAGACTCGACAATCCCTAAGGCCGCAAAGCATTTGCCGATGATCGCCGGCTGTTTGGCCGCTGCCTGAATGCCTGATGCCGCGCACATCCCTTGATACATCGAAGAGAATAAGAGCGCGAGGCCTACTGAAACACCGATGCCAATGGCTGATAAAGGAGAAAGAGAACCAGCCTGAATGCTGTTTTTCATCAGCAGCATCAGAACGAAGCCGTAAATCGACTGAGAGGATGCAACGGCTGACATCCCGATGAATTTACCATGGTTATCTTCTACACGGCTCATCACAGCATGAGACGCCATCCCCCCGATTCCGCAGCCGATCGAACTACCGACGCAGCCCATCCCTAAGACGATAGCGGGCCCTACCATACTATAATCCATAGAGTCTTCTCCTCATTGATGAGGGTTTAGCGATTGCCGCGCGGAAAAAAAGTACCATCCAACATTGCGGTCAATTGCAATGCAACGATCATATCACTCAAGGATTTTTGTGGAATACTGCAAAAAAAATGCTCTGGAGGGATGGCTCCAGAGCATTTAAAAAGATTAGATCAGCAGGAGGGCGAAAACAAAGGCGAACAGCGAGAAGGACTCGACAATGCCCAGCGCCGCGAAGCATTTCCCGATGATTGCAGGCTGCTTTGCCGCTGCCTGGATGCCAGTCGCCGCGCACATCCCCTGATAAACGGAAGAGAAAAGCAAGGCGAGGCCGACAGAGAAGCCGATGCCGATTGCCGATAAGGGGGAAAGAGTGCCGGCCTGAATACTGTTCTTCATCAGGAGCATCAGAACGAATCCGAAGATGGCCTGAGAAGATGAGACGGCGGACATGCCGATAAATTTACCGTGGTTTTCTTCGACACGGCTCATGACGGCGTGGGAGGCCATGCCGCTAATCCCGCAACCAATAGAGCTTCCGACGCAGCCAAACCCTAAGACGATTGCTGGTCCTACCATACTATAATCCATAAAAATTCTCCCAATTAGATTATCAATTAAACTCGACTTTTGTCATTGGAGGGATCTGATTTCACCGGATGTTAGACCCCAATCAATGGCTAAAGTCGAGTTAAATGTGTTCTTTAGCTTTCAAACGCATCAACGGACGAAACAGGCGTCCTCCCCCATCAAAACAATAATGATACCATTCAATGAAATTAAGACGAAGCCCATGGATCATTCCCGCCATAATTCCCAGCATGATGTTCACGCTATGGCCGACAAGGATGACCAAGACCCCCAGAAACAGACCGACGTCCTGGCCGAGCTCATTAAAGGTTTTGGCCATGATCGCTCCGGCCAGCCCCAAGGCATATAGACGCAAATAGGACAGCACGTCAGCAAAGACCTGGATGAGGGTGGCGACCTCTCCGATCCCCTTCAATCTTTTTTGAAGCAGAGCAAGGAAAAGAGCGACGGCGATCCCGGTATAGATCAGCTGAAGTCCGACCTCCTCGGCGGTCGTCTTGTCCACGAAGCCCAAAAATTGAACCAGAGAAGAGGCTTTGAGGATTGAGGGGAAATACAGGAAGGCCCCGACCATGAAGGTCACCCATCCGACCCCTGCCCAATGGCGCCATAGGTAGCGCAGGAGGGAGAGAGAGATGTGGATGATCCCGATGATCAGAGACAATTCCAATAGGATGCTGTCTGTAAAGGCCTCAAGGGCGACATAGCTGGTGTGCTGCCCTTTTTGGACCACTGCAATGTCGATCAAGGCCTCTCCTGATTTAACGGTGGACAACTCAGGGAATTTCGAGAGCCAGAATTGATAGACGTCGTCTCCTTGAGCGATATGGTAATCGGCTTTTTTCACTGCAAGATACTGCATGACGGAAAGTTTTCCCAGCCAGCCTTTGGGGTTGAACTGAATCCCGAAAAAGGCGGAAGTCAGGATCCCCCATATAATGCAGCCTGTCGAAAGGATGGTCGCCAGCTTCAGGAACCGTCTCGCGCTCGATTTGAGAACGGGATATTTGTATTTGAAGTAGAGGCAAAGCCCAAGGTACATCATCCCATAGCCGCCGTCGGCCACGATCATCGAGAAAAAGAGGACAAAGAACCAGAAGACCCATCCCGAAGGATCGCGGTCCGTCGTCGCGGGAATATCATAGATGCGGACGAGGTCTTCACCGAGGGCTTGAGGGCCCTTGTTCTCCATGTAGGTCGGGACGCGGTCTTCCTCTTCGATAAGGATCGGTTCGCAGTGCACTGCCATCCCGTCGATAACGGAATAAAGGATATTCGTCTTATTTTCCGGCACCCACGCTTCAACGGCAAACAGAGAGTTCTCCAGAGGAAATGAGACTTCCTTCTTCGCAGTCAGCAAGTGATGGTCGTTTAGCCGCTCGACTAGGGCCTCGTGGAGGAAGTCGAGGTGGCCGGCATAGCCTTTCAGCTCCGCTTCGAGCTGGTGCAGGGACTCTTTGACAAATCCCAGGTGCGTTTGCAGCTCGCCGAGCGGCCGGTCGATGCGCATTTCGATCATGTCGGGATAGCTGCGCGCTTCTTTGTTGATGGAGATGAAATAATCGAGGTCGTACTCGCTGTTAATGAAGATCACTTCATCGCTGAAATTGGTGGCGTGCGCCTTGGCGCTCTTCATACAGAAGAACTGGATCTCCCGCTTGCCCGTCCTTTCAAGGAAGTCGAGATCATCCAGAGAAAAATCGCCGAAGGGCGCCACGCGGACGATCTCCGCTTCCAAAAGCCTTTTCTCTTCGGAGAGGCGCTCCACTTCTCCTTTAAGTTCAAGGATCCTGACTGCGGTCTCATCGGCAAACTGGAGATCGCCGCCGGCCTCGTAAGGTTTCTTCACGGGCAGTTTGCGCAGGATCCGCATCGCGTTTAGCAAATGCTGGATCTCAATAGGAAGTTCGACCCCTTTCTTCGAATGGGGGGCGATGAACTCGATGATTCCCTTCTGCTGGGCCCTGGCGAAGAACCGGTCGATGTCTTCCCTTGCGCCAAGAATGAGATGTTTTTTAACTTTGATGATCATTCTCGTTTTCCTTGGTTGCGCAGAAGGATTTTCTTTTTTGCGACCTTGGCCTGGGAGACAGCGGCAAGCTGCTGGTCTCCGAGGAAGATCTTGATCCTCTTGATGTTTGCCAGGGCGCGGGGAATAAGGATCTTCTCGAAAAGATTGACACGGATGGAAACCTCGCGCAGCTCTTTTTCCAGAGCGCGTTTCTTTTCTTCGGCGATCCTGATTTTTTCACGGACGGTGATCAGCTCTTTGATGCCGAGGATCGCCGACTCGAACCAGATCGGGGTGTCAAACAAGGAATAGGTGGCAGGCTCGAAATGGACCTTTTGAAAATTGGGAATGTCGACGCCTGCGACGTTCTCATGGGTCGTCTCAACCTCACGGACTTTAACTGCAGAAAAAAGGTCAGTTGCGCTGCGTTCCGTCAGAAGAGCGGAATATTTGCCGACTTTTTCCTGAGACGACGCGAACTGGCCGATCAAAGCTTCGATTTCGATCTGCGCCTGATTGACCTCCATCTGCAGCATCGCTTTCTTCAGCTGCAGAGTAGGCAGGTACTTGCGCAAACGGTCGAGTTTGAGCTGCTGAACGCGGAGTTCCGTTTTGGTAAATTTTACCTCAGCCACTTAACTTTCCCTATTCTTTGGCCAATATTTATCGATCAGGGACTGCTTGATCCCCACTTCGTGCTTCTCAAAACACTCTGCCATTGTTTTCCAGCCCAGGTCAAGCGTGTCTTCGAGAGTGAGGTTGACCTGCAGGTTCATCATCCTGTCTTCGAACAGGTGGGAAAAATGCAGAAGCTTTTCATCCCAGCGGGACAGTCTGAAGCCCATGCTTTGCCGCTCGCGCGCTTTTTTGGAGTCGGCGTAAAGGCGGATCTGGGCATTGGCGACATCGCCGTGGTCTTCTCGGGTCACTTTGCCGATCACCTGTTGTTTAAGACGGGAGAGGGACCCGAACGGATCGATCCTTCCGCCATGCAGGTAGAACTGCCCTTCCGTGATGTATCCGGTGTTATCCGGGATCGGATGGGTCACGTCGCCGCCGGGCATCGTCGTCACAGAAATAATAGTGATCGAGCCGCTGCCGTCGATATCGACCGCTTTTTCATAACGGGAGGCAAGATCGGAATAGAGCGAGCCGGGATAGCCGCGGTTGGAAGGAACCTGGTCCATCGTGATCATGATCTCTTTGATCGAATCGGCAAAGGCCGTCATATCCGTTAAAAGGACAAGGACGTCTTTGTCCTGGGTCGCAAACTGCTCAGCGCAGGCGAGCGCCATATCGGGGACGAGGAGGCACTCTACAGCCGGGTCTGTCGCTCTGTGGATGAACATGATCGTCTTGTTCAATGAGCCCGATTTTTCCGCATTGTCGATGAATGCCTGGTAGTCATCGAAGCGCAATCCCATGCCGCCGATAATGACAACGTCGGCATCTGTCTGGTTGGCGATCCTCATCAAAAGAGCGTTATAGGGTTCGCCAGCGACCGAGAAGATCGGGATTTTCTGCGATTTGACCAGACAGTTGAACACATCGATCATCGGGATGTTCGTGCGCACTAAATCGCGCGGGACAATGCGGCGCACCGGGTTGAAGGAGGGTGATCCAATCTCGATATGATCGCCCATGATCGCAGGGCCGCCGTCGATCGGCTCCCCTGCTCCATTTAAACGCCTGCCGAAGAGGGAATCGCCGCATGTGGCCTGCATCTGCTTGCCCAGGAATGTCACGCGGTCGTTTGTGGCAATGCCGCGCGTATTTTCAAAACACTGCAATGTGACGACTTCTCCATCGATGCGAAGGACGGAGGCGTAAGTGGTTCTTCCGTTGTGTTTATGGACGCGGGCCAGTTCGCCAAGGCTGACGCCGTGGGCGATGACGGTGATCAAATTTCCCCGCATGTCGACAATTCTGTCGTAAACTTTTTTCATCTACCCACCTTTTCTTTCTTTACTGCGGATTCCAGTTTCGCTTCGATGCGTTCGAATGCCTGATCGTACCTGTCGGACTTGAACGGCAGGAAGTTCATGTTCTTCAGCTCATTCTGGAGCTCCAGGAAGTAGGCTCGGGCCGCATCCTGCGAATCAAATGCGAACGGCATCTCAAAAATTCTACAGACCAACTTAAAGAGCGGGATCTGGCGCTTGAGCGGGCAGTAGCAGTCTTCCTTATCGAAAGCGTTCTGCTGAAGATAGCTGAACTCAAACAGCTCCGACTTCAGATAAGTGATCATGTCGTTCATCGAGATCCCTTCCTCGCCGACGACTTCCATCCGCTTTCCGATCTCATCCCCTTCCCGAAGGATCTTGGCCGCCAGTTTGACCATTTTTCCCCATCCGTGGACTTTAGCTTCGAGCTCGCTGCTGACATCATCGATATATTTGCTCCAGGAAATAAGGGGGTCGATCGCGGGATAGCGCCTCGCATCGGAGCGTGCGCGCGACAGTCCGTGGAACGCGCCGACGACAGACAATGTCGCCTGCGTCACCGGCTCTTCGAAATTTCCTCCGGCCGGCGATACGGTGCCGCCGATCGTCATCGATCCCTGCTTGCCATTCTTCAGGTTGATCACGCCAGAGCGCTCATAGAATGCGGCAATTCGGGAAGCAAGATAGGCTGGAAATGCCTCTTCGCCAGGGATCTCTTCCAATCGGCCCGACATTTCCCGCATGGCTTGCGCCCAGCGCGAGGTCGAATCGGCCAGAAGCAGGACGTCGAGCCCCATCTGGCGGTAGTACTCAGCGATCGTAGCACCCATGTAGATCGATGCTTCGCGAGCGGCGACAGGCATGGAAGAAGTATTGCAAATGATGACCGTGCGGTTCATCAGCGGTTCATTCGTATGCGGATCTGTCAGGTGGGGCAGGCTGCGCAGCACCTCGACGACTTCGCCAGCGCGTTCGCCGCAGGCCACAATGACAACGATGTCGACAGAGGAGTATTTAGAAAGGTGGTGCTGTAGGACCGTCTTGCCGGCGCCAAAGGGTCCAGGAGAGCAGAAGGTCCCTCCTTTGAGCACGGGAAATTGGGTGTCGAAGATCCGCATCCCAATGTCCATCATGCGAGAAGCTTTGACTTTTTCACCTTCGAACAGCGGCATCTTCACGGCCCACTTCTGCAGCATCGTGATGTTGTGCTCCCCGCCTTTTTCGTCAACGGCGCGGGCAACGACAGTGTCGATCGAATAGGAGCCGGGCTTGATCACCCAGTTGATCGTATATTCCCCGAAGAAGGTGAAGGGAACCATGATCTGGTGGTGGAATCGTCCTTCCATAGTGTAGCCGAGAAAATCCCCGCGGCGAACGACATCCCCGGGTTTCACGCTGGGGTGGAAATCCCAGTGGCGCGTACGGTCAAGCGGTTGTATATATACCCCGCGCGAGAGGAAAAGGCCTGTCGCGTCAGCGACTTTTTCAAGCGGATTTTGCAGACCGTCGAAAATGGCGGTGAGCAGCCCGGGCCCCAGTTCCGCTTCGAGAAGATGGGATGTGAACTCGACGGATGTGTTTAGACGGACCCCCCGAGTGTCTTCAAAAACCTGGATCTTGGCAACATTGCCAACGATCTCGATCACTTCGGCTTTCAATGAAACGCCTCCGCCAATGCGGACCATGGCGACTTCACCCTGATGGATATCACCCTGGAATTCAACATCAAGTAGGTTTCCGAAAGCCTTAAGCACCTTGCCTGTCGCCGTTTGCTTGAGTGTGGTGTGTGACGTTTCTTTCATTGTCTATCCGCTTTTAAATGTATCTAAAATCATATTCCCTCTTTCCTCATCAAGCTCAATAATATTCTCGATGATCATCAGTTGGGCCATGTAACACAGGATCTGTTCGATCGTAAAGAGCTTGCCCTCTGCAATTTCCCCAATTTTCTTGAAGCGGTACTCGGCAAACGCCTTATTTTCCAGCCAGGGATCGGCATAACAGGAGGCGATCAGCTCCTTGAGGTCTGCATACTCAGAGGGAGGGTCGTAGCTATCGGAATCTTTTTGAGCGAGGATCTGAGCGACCAGGGGGTCGGTCGGATCTTCGAACTGCAGTTCCCTGGCGACATCTCTTCCCAGTTGCTTAGCGCGAAGTCCCACTAGGACAAGGCGGCACTCCCTTTCAAAAGAGAGGTAGTTGCGCAAAAAACCTTTGCACTTCGGAATCTCAGAATTGAAGAACTGGGCAAGCAATCCTGGAAAATTCCTGATTTTGTCGGCCACTTTTTCAAACTGGCCAAGAAATTCGAACACGTAATCGGGAAGGACGGCGTGGACGAGGAGCGCCTCGTCGAGTTCCTTTTCATTCAAATTTCCCCTCGGATCGACCGTCTCTTCTATCAGGAGAGCTCGAATATTGAAAATGTCCACAAAACGGCGCAGAACCTTGGTTTTTTCAAGATCGCTTTTGCTCAAGCTGATCTCAAGGCGCGTCATGAACTCTTCAAATGTGATCTCCGGCCTCTCGCGTACAGACAAAGGCGGCAGAGAAGGAACGACGAAGTAATAATTCCGCATAAAACAGCTATGGTCTAAGGATTAAACAACGCCGAAAATCATCTCGCGAAAATCCTTGCGGATGTAATTCGCGACGAGCTCTTTCAAGGCAGCATCGGAGATGTCGACAGTGATGTTCTCCTTGTGCAGCTTCACTTCGATTCCGCCGGTCAAAGGTCCGACGAGGACGCTCTTTTCCTTCAGCTTTTCTAAAATTTCATTGCCCAGCAGCAAATTGACTGAGCGAGCGGGCACTGCAGCAGGGACATAGACGCTCAATGAGGCTTCGATCCCTTCTTTCTCAATTCCTTTGACGACAGCCGCGATCAGCTGAGTGAGGACTTTAGGATCATGGGTATGTTTGGCGAGAATCCGGCCCAGCTCCTGGTTGAAAAGCTTTTCCTCGATCGATTGCTTCAGGGCTTCGATCGACTGTTTGCAAGCTTGACCCAGGGAGGATTGAAAAACGTTTCTTTGCCGCTCGATCTCCTGGCGCGCTTCTTCTTTCACTTTCTCGACTTCTCTGCGGCCGGACGCGACGATTTCTTCCGCCTGCTCTTTGGCTGAACGGATGATCTGTTCCGCTTCATTTATGGCAGGATCCAGTGTTTCGCGCCTTAAAATGTCGCAGATTTTCTTGACTTTATCTTTTCCTGTTTCTGTTCCTTTCATGCCTGAATTACTCTCCATACATCTCACATAAGTTATTTACTTTACGGGGATATTTTTCAATGCTAAATTGCCACATTCAAAATAAAAAAACTTTTTCTCTCGGGGCAATAGAGAAAACTGAAAGAAAAAATTGCAGGAAACTCAGGGTTCTGAGATAACCAGTTGTTACTCTTTTATCTTTAATGTAGGCGGCGTTCTCATGAAAACACTCCTTACTGCACTTACGCTTCTCTCTCTGACATCGACCGCGTTTTCCGATGAACTCGAAAATTACAGAAAAAACTCTGAGTCCATCTGGCGCACCGGCGCCGGTGCGGAAGATGGCACTTTCACCGCTATTTCCACTTCGATGTTCGGCTGGGGGATCGGCCTTGCCTCAGGGATCGCGATCCTGGCCTCCGTCCTACACCAGAGCGCAGCAGGCCACTCCCATACTCACTGCGACTCTGATTAATTATGTCATGGAAAACAATTTTCATTGCAACCCTTTGTACCGCCGCCCTGACCCCTGCCTTTTCTAAACAACACTCCATTTCAATTGAAAAGGCTGCTGAAACAGGAGCTTCCTCACAATGCTTCTTCACTCCCCCTCAGGGCTGGGAGATCGCCGACCCTAAAAGCCTTTCCCCCCGTGTTAAAATAGCCTTTCTCAAGAATACAGGCAAAGGATTCTGCCCTTCGATTAATTTGGCTGTCGAGCCTACACAGGTCTCTCTAAACGAGTACCTCAAGGCTGTCAGAGCGATCCACGAACAAGACCGGAGCAACCATTGGCGGGCGCTGGGAAAAGTGCGCACCTCTGCAGGACTAGCTCAGCTCACTGAAATCGATTCCACGACAGAGTGGGGGCCAATCCGCATGCTGCAGCTGATTTTTATCAAAGAAGGCCGCGCTTATGTCCTGACAGCCGCGGCACTCAAAGAGGAGTTCTCCAATTTCTACAAAGAGATCCAGACCTCATTCCGGTCCCTGACTCTCACGACAGATCTCGTCAGCACAATTCCTCAACTCGAAAGAAGAGAAACGCTCAAGCAGAAGCAGCAGCAGCTGATTCATGCAGCGGAGGAGGCTCTTGCGGCAGCAAGCGAACCAACCAATCTTCTGGAAGACCCCCTTTTCCAAGAGAAGCACTGGCTTCCCTTCCAGCAGGCTGTCCTGACCAATTTTAGCGACATGGGTGCGTTCTGGCAAGTGCTCCTTCTCAGAGATATTCAGGAGAAGCTCCTGGCATTTAAACTGCCTGAACATTCTTCCGAAGCGCAACCTGAGAACAATTGAGATTATCTTCCTATTTGAAAATTAGGCGTCTTTAAGTCTTTTCATCCCTGTTTCGCGCTTCTGTTTGGGCGCCTTAAAGGAGCCTGTCCTTCTAAGCAGCTCGAAAAAGACGATAAAAATCCTGCGAAATCCAAAGATTTTAAATAGTGGGATAATCTCATAGACAAAATTTTGCACCGAAAATACAATTCGTTCTTATCTCGACCTTACCTTAGGAGCCGACCGATGAAAAGACTACTCACTTCTTGCTTGATCGTATCGTCAATGGTCCTGTCCCCTGCTCTCAAAGCCGAAGACATGGCTAGCGACAATGAAGGAACTCCCGTTGGCCAGGCGGCCAGCGACGGAGCGAATGCCGCTAAGAAAAAGCGCTGGCAAAACATCGCTCTTGCAGCCGGAGCTGTCGCGGTTGCCGTCACTGCTCTGATCCTCATCGCAAACAACGATGGCCACCATAGCCACAAAGACAGCGGCAAAAGCGGAAAATAACAAACTAATGCACCTGTGGCCAAAGATCAGATCCAATGCCGCAGGTGTTGTTTTAATGAAACTTTTAATACTCTTCTCACTCTTCCTTCTCTCCTGCAGCAAACAAAGCCATTGGGCGTTCGATCAGGTTCATTCGGATAAAAAAGAATTCCGCTCGACCAAACTTACTTATTACTCCCGCGATCCCGTCAGCGGCCTTGACCTGGAACTCCTGAGGACTGAGGAACATCTGAATGCGTATCTCAATATCCACTCCATCCCGATCGCTCCTTATAAAGGGGATCCCAAAAAGGCTCTGGTCACCCTTGAAATCAATGGAGAGAAAATACAAAGTATCGCCTATCGCCTCGGAGGCGGACAGCGCTTTCTCCTCTCTGAAGAGATTGCTGAAACAGTGATCGAAGCCCTGCATAATCATCAAGAGGTGTCGATCGCGCTCATTGGCTACCGCACTCTTTTCCAGCCGGAAGACTTCTCTGCCAAATTCCAGAAGCTCGTCCATCCCTTCCCCTTTGAAAACCCCTTCAAACTTCCGCTATAACTCCTGTCATCCCCAGCCAATCCCCAAAACTCGAGATGGAGGCTGTATGGATATAATCCTTATTTGCAACTTTTGAGCGCACTCCCTAGAATAGAAATATAATAGCGAGGTTTTTGCCATGAACAAACTAGACCAACTGAAGAAAATGACCACGATCGTCGCGGACACCGGCGAATTCGAAGAGATCAAAAAATATCTTCCCACTGACGCCACAACGAACCCCTCTCTCATCTTCGCCGCCGCGTCGAAACCGGAGTACCAGTTTTTGATCGAAGAAGCCATCCAGTGGGGCATCAAAAATGCGAAAACGCCCGCCCAAGTCCTCGAACAGGTCATCGACAAGGTCTTTGTCAATTTCGGCCTTGAAATCCTCAAGATCGTACCCGGCAGAGTTTCCACTGAAGTCGATGCCCGTCTCTCCTTCGATATCGATGGCAGCGTAAAAAAGGCCCGCCATCTGATTGCCCTTTATGAAGCCGCCGGCATCGACCGCAAACGCATCCTAATCAAGCTCGCCTCCACCTGGGAAGGGATCAAGGCTGCGGAGATCTTAGAAAAAGAAGGGATCCATTGCAACATGACGCTGATGTTCAGCCACGCCCAAGCCATTGCATGCGCCCAAGTCGGCGCCACCCTGATCTCCCCATTTGTCGGACGGATCTTGGACTGGTACAAAAAAAGCGAGGGCAAGGACTCCTATCCTCCGGCGCAAGATCCTGGCGTCATCTCGGTGACCCAAATCTACAACTACTATAAAAAACACGGAATCAAGACCCAGATCATGGGAGCCAGCTTCCGCAACGCGGATGAAATCACTGAGCTCGCCGGCTGCGATTTGCTGACAATCGCCCCCAAACTTCTTGAAGAGCTCCAGACAGCCGAGGGCCCAGTTCCCAAGAAGCTCGATGCGGAAGAGGCAAAAAAGATGAACATCGACAAAATTATCGTCGATGAGAAGGCCTTCCGCTGGATGCTCAATGAAAACGCGATGGCGACCGAAAAGCTGTCCGAAGGCATCCGCAACTTCACCAAAGACCTCGTCAAACTCGAAAAGATCATTCAACAACGCATTTAGCCTTCAATCCTTATGACAGCCCTGATATCAGGGCTGTCTTAGTCATCAAATTAAATATTTCACTTATTTACAAGCTGAAATAAAACAGATAATTATCGAGTTTTTTAACTTTATCTCTCAATCAATCCAATGTATAATTTCTCCGCTTTATTCAATTATTTAATGCGGAGAATCCCATGGCTGCGACTACATCAATGCCCCATCAAGCTAACCCCCCCCCTCAGCCACCTATCAAATCATGAGCGGCATTTATGAAATCGGAATCAATGCCGCGTCAGGCGCGCTCGCAGGCTATGCGTTTAGTTTGATCGACCCCATCGGCGGCGCCATTTTTGGAGCGACCTCTGCGCTCTCGCACACAATCGCTACCAGCCTGGCGGATAGATTCGCGTTCAATCAAACAGCAGTCAAAATCGCCGTCTGGGCAGTTTCCTTTGTCGCCAGCGTAGGCCTTGGTCTGCTGGCGGCAACAGTCGCAGGTTTTCCGCTCACTGTCATGGGCGCCGTCGGAATGACCCTTGCGATGCTGGTCACTTCGCTTGTCGTGCGGATCGTGTCCGGCGGAATGCTCTGCTGCTCGGGCTGCGCCGCAGCTTGCGTGGGAGGCGCCGCTCTGGCCGCTAAGGAAAAGTTCTGTTAGAGAACCATTGCCGCTATGACCTTCTGAAGATCCCAAAGTAGTTCATAGCGGGAATCGCCCCTGAAAACAAAATTTGATTAATAAAATCGCTCCTTCTATACTTGAAATTTACATTTTCTTTATAAATCGTCCAACGAACGTAGGAGGAATGGTATGACACAAGCGTTGCAAAATCAGCTCAACAACTACAACAACTACAGCTTGACGAATTTGGCTTTTGGAACAGCCCTGCTCTCAGGAGCCGGCGCTGTCGCAGCAGCCATTTTCACACCGATTGCTCCTGTAGGCGGCGCAATTTTCGGCGGAAGCTATTTCTTAAGCAGCCGTCTGATCAGTTTTATCTGCGATAAGGCCAATTGCTGTCCTGACAATCCGGTGGCAAAAGTAGCGACCTTCGTCTTGTCGGTAATCGGCGGGATTGCAGCAGCCGCGGCAATCACAACAGCGATCGGATTCCCGATGACATTCGCCGCAGGCGCAGTTTTGACAATCGCGACAATCGGAACAGCAGTGGGAGCAATCCTCGCACTCGGCGGATGCCTCTGCTCTTCTGCGATTGCAACCGGCGTTGCCCTCGGGGTCGGCGACCAGGAAGCTGTCCGAGTCTAGAAATGAATTGCCCTCCGGATGTCCGGAGGGCAAAAGGAACCTCTGGATAAGTGCTTTGCCGGAAATTATCGATCAATTTTCTGTGAGTCGAGAGTCTTGAAGAACGACGTAACTTGAATAAAGTTAGGGAGTTCGAAATCCAAGGATGCACAAAAATTGGCGTATAAGATCCGGCTATTGAGTTATCCAGAGGTTCCTCATTGTCTTTATTCAAGCCGCGCAAGTCCTTTGGCGCGGCTCTTTTCAAAAGAGAACCAAAAAAGACACATCGTCCCGATCAAATACAGGAAATTGAGCAGTACGCTCATTCCAAAATCATACCAGGAAAACACGCCGTTGTTGAGAACCCCTCTCATCCCTTCGAAAATATAGGTCATCGGCAATCCCTTTCCGATCGCCTGCGCCCAATCAGGCAGCGCAGAGAGCGGATAGAACACAGCGCTGAAGGGAGCGAAGACATAGGCTGTCATCCAGGCCAGCATCTGCACCCTTTGGCCAAAATAGACCATGATCGACGCGCTCAGGAACCCGATGAACCATCCTGAAAGAAGCAATGATGCGCAGAACGGAAGGATCGTCCATCCGATGGCAAAAATGTTCAGCGCATACAGCAGATAAACAATGAGCCCCCCGAAGAAGACCGTGATGAAGATCTTGAACACTCCGACGAGCATGAGCGCGGAGATCCACTCAGTAAGCTTCAATGGGGTTGAAAAGAGGTTGACCATGTTCCTGTTCCAGAATTCCTGGAGCAGGTTGACAGAGACCTCGTAGTTGCTGCGCCAAATGATCTGCCAGAACACAAGCCCTGTCAGGATTGCGATTGCAATCGTCGGCATGGCTGTGTCGCTATGCTGGATCCATACGCTCGTCATCCCCCACAGGAAGATGTCCAGCGTGGGCCAGAAGAACAGGTCAGCCATATGGTCCAGTTTGGCAAAAAAATAAAAATAGCGTAAAAAAACCGCCCAGATTCGATCCCAGCTCATGATTTCGCTCCTTTCCCGACCATATGCAGGAAGTAATCTTCCAAAGTGGGCTGCAAAATATTGATATTCGTATAGATCACGCCCGCTTCCGCCAAGGCGGAGAGAAGAGCTGCGATCTGGCTTTCGTCGAGTTCGAGCTCGATGGTGCGATGCTCGATCTTATACTTTAGTTTAAGGCGCTCCGCGACAGCTGCTGTCCGCTTCATTCCGTCCCCAACCTGCAGCTGGATCCTGGACGTCGAAACGCTTTTGGCCAGATTTTCAGGAATATCGTCAGCCACGATCTTCCCCTGTTTGAGGAATAGGACGCGGTCGCAGACTTCAGCGACCTCGGCCATATTGTGCGAGGTGTACAAGATCGACGTGCCGAACTTTTCCCGCTGCTCGAAGACAAACTCGATCACGTCCCTTGCGATGTCGGGGTCCAGCGACGCCGTCGGTTCGTCCAGGAGGGCAACCTTGGGGCGGATCATGAATGCCTTGACCAGCATCAGGCGAGTGATCTGTCCGGCAGACAGCTTGGAAACGTAGGATTTCAATTTAGAAGCAATGCCGAACCTCTCCAATAGCGGTCCTGTGCGCTCCCTGCGCTCCTCTGCGGACAAACCATACAGCCGTCCGAAGACCTCGAGGTTCTGTTCGACTGTGAGCTGCCAGGGCAGGCTCACGTAAGTACTGGCAAAGGCGACATGCTTTAAAACCTCGGAACGGTGCGTACTCAGGTCTTTGCCGAAGTACTCGATAGATCCTGAGGTGGACTTCAAAGTGCTCAGCAGCATTTGAATAGTGGTCGTCTTACCGGCGCCATTGGAGCCGAGCAACCCTAAGATCTCCCCTTCTTTCAGATCGAAGGAAATTCCGCCGACCGCGATAAATGGGATTTTTCCGGGATAGATCTTCTTTAAATCTTTAACTGATAGAACGACAGCTCTGCTCATCTCTTCACCATGGCAGAATGTAAAAACACACTAGGATTCTGAGAACGCGCTCAGGACGAATTTCAGTCAAAGGGGATCCCTTTAACGGAAAGTTGTTAGTATGGAAACCTCTTTGGAAGAGGAGATAGATGATATTAGCGCATGGTCTTATGGGGGGAATAAATTGATTTGATTATAATACACCTCCCCTTTTCTGCATAGAAAAACTAATTCATGTAAGGGAGTAGTAATACATTCATATCATTGACATGATTGAATGAGGTTTCCGACTTGCCTCATTCTCATCGCAATTTCTTCATCACCAAGCTGTCATTCGTCAGACTGAAATAGGTTCTCTCTCTTAGATTATATTTGACTAACATCTCATCAAAAAATTAAATCCTCTTCCTTTGGCTTAAAATAAAGGTAGTGCATTCTATGGAATTTTCTCCATAGAACGATCAGCACATTCTCTTCCAATGGAAAAAAGCATTTCAGAACTGGCATTTCGGAGCCTATTACAGCTTCTGCGGCGAATACATGTGGACGAAACACGACGCGGTGGTCAATCCAGAGGAGGGTATTTTCACCGACGAGGTCTTTGTGAAAGCTGCCTAGGGCCAGCTTAGCGCCACACTGGATATGTTCAAGTTTCCCTACGGCGAGAACTTCGAGGCCATCCTGAGATAAGGCTGGGTCGACAGCGACATCTCAGTAGACTCGAAGACGCAATGGAGCTACGGCCTCGATTATTACCTCACCGACAAGATGGTGGTCAAACTCTCCTATGACGATAACCATGGAAGAGACAACCATGACAATCGGGTGACCCTGCAGTGGGCATACGGCTACTGACAGCGCATTCTGAACCCAGGCCTTAAGGCCTTAGGATTTTTGTGGTTGGTGGGAGCTTCGCACCCCCACCAATCCATCTTTGAAATACCCGGCCATTAGTGGCCGGGTTTCCGCCAGAGGACGGATGAACAAGGATTCGCAGCTACATGCAGGCTATTCTTAAGCGGCTTTTTTTCTGGTGCCCAATACCGAAACTTGAAAAAAGCCGTCCTGTTCGATCTCGCTCGTGATTTCCCAATAGTCGCGAAGAGCGTCGGTGGGCACATGGTCCTTGAGATGGCGCAGTTCAAAATTCACGTCGCAAGTCTGGCCTCCAATTGTGCGGGAATGGGAATAGAATAGTGCCTCATGCTCCCATGCATACTCCTCTGAATCAGGCGCCCAATCGGCAAAACCATTTTCAATGTGGATATGCTCTTTCACCCAAACCGGATAAATAATGGCGTAGGGGGAAGATCGCTCGGGATTGAGTCCGCTGTTGAGATAGTTTCGGATCGTTGAGGAAAAAACCTTCATCACTTTATGCCCTCGGCTTTTTACAGTCGGGACCTGATAGCTCTCCGTCATCGTCAGAACATTCTTCTCCCGATCGTCGGAAATAATGAGAGGGGCATAGGCGGTGGCACTGCCATACATTTTCTGAAGGAATCCAAGCACGTTCTCCGAGAAATTGTGTTTCCCCCTGCTGTCGAGATTTCTGCGCATAAAATCGGCTTTGTAGCCTCGATAGGTAGTCGAGATTTTCATCTGAGCCAGATCTTTAGAGAGCAGCACGATAGAAGTGTCGATCAATGTGGCCGTTTCCTGATAATTGCCGGTGATCTCTACAAGCCCTGTCTCTTTCGATGAAACAGGAAGCCCCCAATAATAAATCGGCAAAAAATTCTCCCTCAAGCTGGATCCGCCCTGAAGATAAAAAGTAGAATCGACCCAGAACTCCTCGCCGTCGATCTCGATCCGCAGAATGACATGATTGAAACCAAACGGAAAAGGCAGGGCATCGGGGAGATTTTTTCCCTTGTCGGAATGCACGAGGACCGGCGTGGATGGGATGTCCATCAATTGGAGAAGAGCGTGGAGCAGAAATGTCTTGTCTTTGCAGTCGCCGAACCTGCGCTCGAAGACTTGCCTCGGATCGCCGGGCTTAAACCCGTCGAGACCCTCTTCGAATCCCAGATATCTCACCTTCTCCTGAACAAAACGCAAAGCCAGGAAAGCCCTCTCCAGAGAAGATGGCGCCGCTTCCATCCACTTCTCTACCTGCGCGAGCATATCCGGGGAGGGATCAGATGCCAGATCGTCAGGAAGAGCGTAGATGGGAAGCATCTTGTCAATCACCTCTTTCCATGTCCCATACTGGCTGAATTGCACTCTGGCAAAAGGCAAATGCCATGAGGGGCTGTCCTCATCGTAAGAATAGGGTTCAGTATGGAGAAGTTCCCAGGACCACTCGCGAACACCGGGGGAGAGATCAACAACATGCGGCTCTTCTGAACAGTTGAACAGCTTATAGTTTACAGGGGTTTGCGGGCTGACCAGCAGCCTTCTATAGAGCCTTTCGAAAGACACGGAGCCCTGAAGATTGAAACCATCTGTCAAATGCGTGGAAAAGTGGGGCATCTCCCCTTCGATGGAATAGGCAAATTCGACAATGTCCCCTTCAGTGACATCGGAAAGAAAATAGACAAGAGTGAGAACCCCTTTGTAAAGATCGCTGTCCAATTCCGACTCGCGCTGTAAAACGGAATACCTGGCGCTTTGCAGACGATCCGACCACACTCCATCCCTGAAAACACGAATGGTATGCACAACGACCTTCTCATACGATGGTGAAAAATCAATATCGAGCTGACCGAGATGGCCAACGCCTACCTGAGTAAGGGCTTTGATCGCAAAATGGTAATAATGGCTTTTTTCAATCCAGTTGCACTGTGTGTCTGTGAGAAGATATTGCAGATTGACCTGCGAGGGTTTTAATGGGACCGGCTCTAAAGGAAAATCGCACTGTTTGACCCATGCAGGGGGCGGACCCAGAAAAATAGATTCCTCCTCGCCCTGCATTTCGGAACCCATCAAAAATGCCATAGGGAAAATGAAGAAGAGGAAAAGAAGTGCGCGCTGCATTTTTAGCTCCTGAATGTGTTCCGATGATAGAAGCGAAAATGCTACTTGAAGACTGTTTTAAGATCATGTGAATAAAAAAAACCGCTTGAGAGGTTATCTCAAGCGGTTTTGTGAAAAACGGAAAGTCAGAACCACTTAGTCAGTGAAGACGAACTGTAATTCCTCTTCTGCTTCGCGGTCGACGGATTTGATAATGCGCTTGCGGTACTCGTCGAAACCAGTTCCGCCCGGGATGGAATGACCCATGATGATGTTCGATTTGAAATCGAGCAGGTAATCGGTCTTTCCTTCGCATGCAGCATCGGTCAGCACGCGTGTCGTCTCTTGGAACGACGCCGCAGAGATGAACGAATCTGTACCTAGGGACGCTTTCGTGATCCCGAGGAGAACAGGGGCTGCCTGAGCCGGTCTTCCACCTTCTTCAATAATCTTGTGATTAGTGCGGTGGAAATAGCGCTTGTCGACATCTTCGCCATACAGATAGGTCGTGTCGCCAGGTTCGGTGACGCGGACTTTCTGCAACATTTGACGAATGATGATCTCGATGTGCTTGTCGTTGATGTCTACCCCTTGCAGACGGTAGACCTCTTGGACCTGGTTGACGAGATACTTCTGCAGTTCGCGGACGCCGCAAATATCCAGGATCTCCTGTGGAACGACGAGACCGTCAGTGAGCTGCTGCCCTTTGATGACGAAGTCGCCGCGCTGGATGATCAAGTGCTTTGTCAATGGAATGAGGTGTTCCTCTTCCATGCCGGACTCTTCATCGCGGACAACGACAATGCGCTTATTCTTCTGGACGCCGCGGAAGTCGACGACACCGTCGATCTTGGCGATCTCAGCGGCATCTTTCGGACGTCTGGCTTCGAAAAGCTCTGCGACGCGCGGAAGACCGCCGACGATATCCTTTGTCTTGATCGCGCCGCGAGGCAAACGAGCAAGCAGCATACCGGCAGTGACCAGCTGTCCCTCTTGTACGGAGATATAAGCTCCGGATGGGATCGCGTAGGTACCGACGAGCTCTGAGCACTCTTTGTCGGCGTAAATGACGATCTGCGGGTGAAGCTCGCCGCGGTGCTGCTTCACGATCAGCTCGGTCTGGCCAGTCTGTTTGTTGATCTCGCGCTGGGTAGAGATACCCTCGACGAGGTCTTCGTACTTGACGTAGCCCGGACGTTCGCAAATGATCGGAACGTTGTGCTGTTCCCAATGGGCGATCTTCTGTTTCTTCTTGACCTTCGCGCCATCTGGCAGAAGGATACGTGTTCCCAGCTCGACAGTGAATGTCTGGAGCGGCTCGAGCGACTTGGTGCTGAGCAGCTTTTTGTACTCTTCCAAGCTGCGGCCTTCGTCGCGGACGACGTGCAGGGTCCCGCTCTTGTTGAGAGCCAGCCAGATCCCCTCTTCGTTCTGCACAGTGCGCAGACCCATATAGACGAGGATACCGTCCTGCTCGGCGACGATCTCCGGAGTGACGCTCGCAGACGCAATACCACCCGTGTGGAAGGTACGCATCGTGAGCTGCGTTCCAGGTTCGCCGATCGACTGAGCGGCGATAATGCCGACAGCTTCACCCTGGCCGACAACGCTTCCGTTGGCAAGGTTGATGCCGTAGCATTTCGCGCAGACGCCGCGTTTGGATTCGCACGTCAGCGTAGAACGGATGCGGACGCTGTCAATACCTGAGTCATCGATCGCTTCGGCCTGCATGATGTTGAGGATGTCGCCAGCTTTAGCGAGCATCTTTGTGCTGTCGCCGGGCTGGAACTGACTCTCGCAAACGGTGCGTCCGAAGATACGGTCTTTCAGAGGGAGGAGTTCTTCCTGGCCCTGCTTGATCGCCGCGACGTCGATACCGTTGAGGGTACCGCAGTCTTCTTCGCTGATGATCACATCCTGGGAAACGTCGACAAGTCGGCGTGTGAGGTAACCGGAGTCCGCCGTCTTAAGGGCGGTATCCGCAAGACCTTTGCGAGCTCCGTGAGAAGAGATGAAGTACTCAAGTACGCTCAATCCTTCGCGGAAGTTCGCAGTGATCGGAGACTCAAGGATCTCCCCTGACGGTTTCGCCATCAGACCGCGGAGGGCTCCAAGCTGTTTGACCTGCGATTTGTTACCGCGGGCGCCGGAGTCCATCATCAGATAGAGAGGATTGAGTTCTCCGTCTCTGACTTCGCTGACGAGCTTGAAGAGCTCTTCAGAAAGCAGGTCGGTCACTTCCGTCCAGATGCTGATGATCTTGGATTTTCTTTCCCCTTCCGTAATGATACCGTCTTCGTACTGCTTGACGACGACTTCGATGCGCTTGTGGGCGGCATCGATTACTTTTTGTTTGTCCTTAGGCACGCGGACGTCGCAGACGCCCATGGAGAGCGCGGCTTTCGTCGAAGCGGAGAAGCCAAGGTTCTTCAGGTTGTCCAGGAAGCGCACCGTCGCTTCAAGGCCTACTTTTTTGTAGGTCTGAAGGACCAGCTCGCTCATCTTTTTCTTACGCAGGGAGTAGTTCTGGAACCCGAGTTCTTTTGGAACGATCGTGTTGAACAGAACGCGTCCTGGCGTCGTTTCGATGATGCCGCTTTCCAGTTTGAGCCTGATCTTCTCATGCAGTCTGATGCCGCGCCCAAGATCGTCGCAGCGGCCTTCTTTGCCTCTCTCTTCAAACCAGTTGAAGCTGCCGCCGGAACCTAAGGCCATGAGCACTTCGTCCATGTTCTTGAAGAGTTTGGTCTTTTTGCCGTGGTCTTCAGGAATATAGTGCGGGTCGAGCATGAGGTAATACAGACCGAGGATCATATCCTGCGAAGGAACCGCCGATGGTTTACCGGAAGAAGGCAGGAAGATGTTGTCGGGCGCCATCATGAGCAACTTGGCTTCGAGCTGAGCTTCGATCGAAAGCGGAATGTGAACCGCCATCTGGTCACCGTCGAAGTCGGCGTTGAACGCCGTACAGACGAGCGGGTGGATGCGGATCGCTTTACCTTCGATGAGCGTCGGCTCGAACGCCTGGATACCCAGACGGTGGAGCGTAGGAGCTCGGTTCAGGAGGACAGGGTGTCCTTTGATGATCTCTTCGAGGACGTCCCAAACTTCGGGGGCCTGCTTCTGAATCATCTTTTTGGCTGAACGGATGGTGTAAACGTAGTTCAGATCCTTCAAACGCTTGACGATGAACGGCTCGAACAGCTCAAGGGCCATCTGTTTAGGCAGACCGCACTGGTTAAAGCGCAGTTCCGGACCGACGATGATGACCGAACGGCCAGAATAGTCGACGCGTTTACCGAGCAGGTTCTGGCGGAAGCGTCCCTGTTTTCCTTTAAGCATTTCAGAGAGGGATTTCAGAGGACGATTTCCGGCGCCCATGACAGGGTGGCCGTGGCGGCCGTTGTCGAACAGCGCATCGACCGCTTCCTGCAGCATCCTCTTCTCGTTGCGGACGATGACGTCCGGCGTTTTGAGCTTGAGGATCGCTTTCAGACGGTTGTTGCGGTTGATGACGCGACGGTACAGGTCGTTGAGATCCGACGTCGCAAATCGTCCGCCGTCCAGAGGAACGAGCGGGCGCAAATCGGGCGGGATCACCGGAACGCATGACATGACCATCCAGTCCGGACGGTTCGGCGAGGAAGTAAAGCTCTCGACGATCTTCAGGCGTTTGGCGAGCTTCATTCTCGCCTGCATCGACTTGGTCTTGCGGAGTTTGTCTTTCAGATCGACGACAAGCGCAACGAGATCCTCTTTTTCGAGGATGTCCCGGATCGCCTCGCCGCCCATTCTGGCGACAAACGCATCGGAGCCCCATTTCTCTTGGGCTTCACGGTATTCAGCGTCGGAAAGAAGCTGCTTCCTTTCCAGCGTTGTGCGGCCTGGATCGACGACGACATATTCTTCATAATAGATCACGCGCTCGAGGTCTGTCGCAGACATCCCGAGAATGTTGCCGATCCGCGAGGGCATCGTTTTGAAGAACCAAATGTGTACGACAGGAACGGCCAGCTCGATGTGAGCCATGCGCTCTCTGCGAACTTTGGCGAGAGTGACCTCGACGCCGCAGCGGTCGCAAACGATCCCTTTGTGCTTGATCTTCTTATATTTTCCGCAGGCGCATTCCCAGTCGCGGGTCGGGCCAAAGATCTTCTCGCAGAACAGTCCGCCTTTCTCCGGCTTGAATGTGCGGTAGTTGATCGTCTCTGGCTTCTTGATTTCCCCACGCGACCATTCATTGCGGATGACATCATCGGACGCAATTTTAATAGTCAACTTATCAAATTGGGAATCTTTGAAATCTTCGTCTGACATGAAGGTAATCTCCCAGTTTAAACTTCTGTCGCACTTTCAGTGCGCACATCTAAGCACAGACCTTGCATTTCCTTCACGAGTACGTTGAAGGATTCAGGCGTTCCTGCTGTTAACAGATTTTCCCCTTTTACGATCGACTCGTAAATCCGGGTGCGTCCGCCGACATCGTCAGATTTGACGGTAAGCATCTCTTGCAGGAGGTTCGCAGCGCCATAAGCTTCGAGCGCCCATACCTCCATCTCTCCAAAGCGCTGACCGCCCATCTGAGCCTTACCGCCGAGCGGCTGCTGCGTGACGAGCGAGTACGGGCCAATGGAACGTGCGTGGATCTTGTCTGCGACAAGGTGGCTCAGCTTGAGGATGTAGATGTAGCCGACGACGACGCGGTTCTCGAATCGCTCGCCCGTTCTTCCATCATACAGGAAGCTCTTACCATCTTCAGGCAGGCCAAGCTGCTTCATCATCTCCCAAATTCGCGACTCGGGGAACCCTTCGAAGACCGGGCTCTTGACATAGATGCCAGCTTTGCGGGCGGCATAACCAAGGTGGGTCTCGAGGAGCTGTCCCATGTTCATACGAGAAGGTACGCCGAGCGGGTTGAGGATGATCTCCACAGTCTCGCCATTGTTCAAATACGGCATATCCTGCTCAGGAACAATCTTGGACACGACGCCCTTGTTACCGTGGCGGCCGGCCATCTTGTCCCCGACTTGCAATTTACGCTTCGAGGCGACATAGACCTTAACCTGGCGGATGACGCCTGGGTCGAGTTCGATATCCCCTTTGCGGGTAAATTCGACTTCCGTCTTATGCTGCGTCTGGAGAGTCTGCATCGCCGTATCGTATTCGCGCATCTGCGTCTTGAGAGTGTTGTACACTTCCGCGTCGCCGATGATCAGATCTTCCGGTTTTTCAGATTCAAGCGTCTCCAGCATATCCTGGGTGATCAGTTCCCCTTCTCTGATAATGATGTCGCCCGTCTTGCGGTGCATGATCGGCGCAGGGGCCGTTTCACCGAGCAGGAGCGCGCCAAGTTTCTCGTGGTACTCGATCATCAGTTCCGCTTCTTTGGTTTTGAAGTCGGAATGGATGTCTTTAATGCGGCTCGCTTCTTCGACAAGTTCGTCATCGGTCTTGGAAAGTCTGTCGCGGCGGCTGAACACTTTGACGTCCATGACAACACCTTCCGTTCCCGGAGGAGCTGTCAGAGAGGCGTCTTTAACGTCGGCAGCTTTTTCACCGAAGATAGCGCGCAGGAGGCGCTCTTCAGGGGCAAGCTCCGTCTCCGACTTCGGCGTGATCTTACCGACGAGAATATCTCCCGGGGTAACTTCCGCACCGATGCGGATAATGCCGTCTTCTCCCAAATTCGCGAGCGCCTCTTCAGAGACGTTCGGAATGTCGCGGGTAATCTCTTCCTTGCCCAGCTTGGTGTCGCGCGCTGTCAGTTCGAACTCTTCGAGATAGATGGACGTATAGTAGTCCAGTCTCAGGAGTTTTTCAGAGATGATGATGGCATCTTCGTAGTTGTAGCCGCACCATGGCATAAACGCGGCAAGCACGTTCTTGCCGAGAGCCACTTCCCCTTTGTCTGTCGCAGGTCCGTCTGCGATCGCGTCGCCGGCTTTAATGACGTCGCCGACGTTGCAGAGCGGAGTCTGGTTGATGCATGTGCCCGCATTGGAGCGCATGAACTTCTTCAGATGATAGGTCTTCTTATTGAGCGGGTTCGCTTTGGAGGCGATCACGATCTTGAAGCCATCGACAAACTCGACTGTTCCATCTTCTTCTGCTACCGCGACAGCCCCGGAGTCGCGCGCTGAGCGCACTTCAAGGCCGGTTCCGACAATCGGAGCATCCGTTTTCAGAAGAGGGACGCCTTGGCGCTGCATGTTCGATCCCATCAGGGCGCGGTTGGCGTCATCATGCTCAAGGAACGGGATCAATCCCGTGACGATAGAGACAAGCTGCTTGGACGAAACGTCCATGTGCGTGACCTTGCTCGTCTCGATCTTCAGAGATTCGCCGTTAAATCTCGCCCAGCAGAGCGGCTCTACAAACATGTTGTGTTTGTCCAGAACGGCGGAGGCCTGCGCGATACAGTTATTCTCTTCCTGGTCGGCCGTCATGTATTCGATTTCTTCCGTGACGACGCCGTCCCGAACGATACGGTATGGAGTCTCGATGAAGCCGAACTCGTTGATCTTGGCAAACGAAGACAGGGAAGTGATCAGACCAATGTTCGGTCCTTCAGGCGTTTCAATCGGGCAAATCCTGCCGTAGTGGCTAGGATGGACGTCGCGGACTTCGAATCCGGCGCGCTCGCGGTTCAAACCGCCTGGCCCAAGAGAGGAAAGACGGCGTTTGTGCGTCAGTTCCGCTACCGGGTTGGTCTGATCCATGAACTGGGACAACTGCGATCTTCCGAAGAAGTCCTTCAGGACGCCGGCCAATCCCTTCGCGGAGACGACTTTGCCTGGGGTCAGCGTATCGGAAGTGAAGTCAAAGAGGTTCATCCGTTCTTTGATGATCTTCTCCATACGCGCCAGTCCAATGCGGCACTGGTTCTGGATCAATTCACCGACAGAGCGGACGCGGCGGTTGCCGAGGTGGTCGATATCGTCGACGTTAACGCTTTCTTCCCCTTTCTTTAGACGGAGGAGATACTTGAGCGCGCCGATGACGTCTTCCTTGCGGAGAGTCACGATGTTGAGCTCTTCGTCAGAGACAACCAGTCCAAGCTTTTTGTTCAGCTTGTAGCGGCCCACTCTGCCTAAATTGTAGCGTTTCGGATCAAAGAACAAACGCATGATCGCCGATCTTGCGTTGGAAAGAGTCGCCGGTTCGCCGGGACGGATCTTGCGATAGAAGTCCTTCAGCGCAGACTCATAGGAGTCTGTAGGGTCTTTTGCCAGCATTTTGATGATCGGGCTGGTCTCGTCGGCATCTTCCGCGATTCTGACCGCAGAAATGTTGGCGTCGAGCATCCTTTTGAGCATCGCGGTCGTCAGTTTCTCGGAAGCTTTTCCGAATGCAACACCGCTTTCTTCGTCCATGACGTCTTCGGCAAGGATTTTGCCCACGAGTTTCGGGAAGTCCTTGTCGGAACGGATTTTAACTTTAATTGTGTTGAAAAACTCCTCAATGATATCCGCATCGGTCGAGTATCCAAGGGTACGGATGAAGGAGGTCGCCAGAATTTTACGGCGTCGTTTTTTACGGTCGATATAAATGTAGATGAGGTCGTTGGTGTCGAATGCGCCTTCCAGCCAGCTTCCGCGGTAAGGGATAATGCGGAATGAGTAGATGGTCGACCCTTTAGTGTGGCGCTCCTGTTCGAAGGAGATACCAGGAGAACGGTGAAGCTGGGAGACGATGACGCGCTCTGCGCCATTGACAATGAAGGTCCCCTTTTCCGTCATGACGGGAATGGTCCCCATATAGACTTCTTCTTCTTTGATACCGGTCTCGTCCGTCAGGCGGAACTTGACTTTGAGTGTGACGTTGTAGGTTATTCCGCGTCGGATGCACTCTTCGGGAGTATATTTGGGCACCCCGAGGTTATAGGAGATGAATTCGAGAATCGTCTTCTCATCGTAAGACTTGATAGGGAAAATCTCAGTAAACACCTCTTGCAATCCGACGTTCTCCCTTTCATGCGGCATTTTGTCTGCCTGGAGAAACTGATCATAAGACTTAATTTGGATTTCAATGAGGTTCGGCAGGTCGATAATTTCTTCTTTGCCACGAAAACTCACCCGTTGAGGCGGCCTTTTTAACATCGAAACGGCTCCTACGCTTAAACTTTAATTTATGGGCACGGTTCAAATCGGTTAACGCTAACTTAACAGCTGCGGCAGTGATTTGCCCTCTTCTCTTGGGCGCACAATAAGCTACAGCTAACTATGCTGCGCCCAAAAGAAGAGGACATCTCATCCGCTCGCATTCTACATTTTGGCTATTACCCGCATTTGAACCATGCTCTTTGCGAGTAAACAACTCGCGAAGGGAACTCCCGGGCATTATAGCCTGAGCAAATTCTAAAAAAAAATAAAAATGACGAGCAGAAGTCAATTTTTCATGACTTCTGCTCGTAGTTTATTAGCTTAATGGATCGATTAGAGACCTTTCAGGGTCACTTTTCCACCACCAGCAGCGATTTTCTTAGAAATCTCATCTGCTTCAGCTTTTCCACAAGATTCTTTCAAAACTTTTGGAGCGCCGTCGACCATTTCTTTGGCTTCTTTGAGCCCTAAGCCTGTGATCTCGCGGACAGCCTTGATGACGCCGATTTTCTTGTCGTCAGGAGAGACTTCCAAAGTCACTTTAAATTCTGTGGACTCCGCAGCAGGAGCAGCGGCGCCAGCAGCAGGAGCTGCCATCATCATGGGAGCTGCAGCAGCAGCTTTAACGCCCCACTTTTCTTCGAGTGCGGACTTCAATTTCGCCATATCGAGAACGCTCAATTGGCTCAGTGTTTCGACTAATGTATCAATGTTTTGTTGGGTAGACACGGTAAAACCTCTTTGATTTGATTACGTTTAAATTTAAGAGTTATTCAGCTTTAGACTTATTGTCCAAGCAGTGCATGACGGTAGTAAGCAAAGCTTCGATGACCGCAAGTGTTTGCGCCATCGGTGCTTCGAGCGTACCCAGAAACTGGGCGCGCATCTCATCTTTGCTCGGGAGTTTGGAGATCTGTTCGACATCTTTTGCCGAGCAGACGGTGCCTTCAAACCTTCCGCCGATAACTTCTAAAACTTCTTCATTCTCCTGACAGAACTGATAAACAGCTTTTGTCGTCTGAATGGGATCTTGATTGGCAAAGACAACTGCAATGTGTCCTTGTAGCAGAGCAGGATCTAAATCGACCCCGGCAACTTGTGCCGCTTTAATCAGCACGCGCTTCTTGACAACTTCCAACGAGCCGCCGGTCTTCGCAAGATTAGTGCGAAAAGCTGCGGAGGCGTTAGGCTCAAGACGCTTGTAGCTAGCGAGTACGATTGCTTGGGAGCCGGCAATCCGATCTTTAATATCGTCGAGAAGAAATTGCTTTTCCGGTCTCATATCTTACTCTTTTGCTCCTTGAATTTCCGCAATGCCCTGCAGATCAATCTTCATGCCAGGTCCCATTGTTGACGACAGCGCCAGAGATCTCATGAAGACCCCTTTTGCGTTCGCAGGCTTGGCTTTAGCGATCGCAGATAAAATCGCGATAATATTCTCTTTGAGCTTTGGCGCAGCGAAAGAGAGCTTTCCGGCCATGGAGTTGATCACGCCATGCTTGTCCGACTTAAACTCAATTTTACCCGCTTTGACCTCAGCAATTGCTTTTGCGACGTCAGCCGTCACTGTCCCTGCCTTCGGAGTGGGCATTAAGCCGCGCGGTCCGAGGATTTTAGCGAGTTTACCGAGATCCCGCATCATGTCAGGGGTTGCGATTACCGCATCAAAATCGAGCCATCCCGATTTGATTTTTTCAAAGAGTTCTTCATTTCCAGCGAAATCTGCGCCAGCGTTCAACGCCTCTTTAATCTTTTCGCCTTTGGCGAAAACGACGATGACGATGCGTTTTCCCGTTCCATTCGGTAGTGAAACGGTTCCTCGCACCAGCTGCTCAGATTTCTGGACATCGACGCCTGTTTTAAGCGATAGTTCCACCGACTGGTCAAACTTGACTGGTGGACATTTCTTCAAAATTTCGATAGCCTGGTCAAGTGTATAGACTTTCGTCATATCCACTAACTTGTCTATCTCCCGAAATCTTTTGCTTCGATGCATCCTGATTTCCTTTACAATTAAGGGCCTAAAAGCCCACGTTCGACGGGATTAAAAGGGCCGTCTACCCTTTTGGCTTAGCCTCTTACAATAAGAAGTTTAGCCTTCGATGATATCAACGCCCATGGAACGCGCAGTGCCCTGTACAAGCATCATGGCAGCTTCTTCCGAAGATGCGCGCATGTCCTGGCGTTTGTTGTTGGCGATTTTCCTAACTTGCGTCTTGGTCAGCTTGCCGACCTTTTCACGGTTAGGAACCTTAGAGCCGCTCTCGATGTTCAATTCTTTCAGAATCATGCGAGAAACTGGAGGCTGCTTGGTGATGAAGGTAAAAGTCTTATCATGGTACACAGTGATCTCGCATGGGAGGATATCCCCTGCCTTATCCTGCGTCTTCGCATTGAATTCCTTGCAGAATCCCATAATGTTGATACCAGCACCGCCGAGCGCAGGCCCGATTGGGGGCGCCGGGTTAGCTTTTCCTGCAGGGATCTGCAGCTTGATCACTTTAACTACTTTCTTTGCCATTGTTTAATTCCTCAAAATCCACGTTTTTTCCCCCATTAGAGGCAAAGGGGGGGTCTATAATAATTTAGGATACTTCAGTCTCGAAAGGAACCAATTCCACTTGCCAGAACTCGAGATCGTCGACGCGCGTCTCGCGGCCGAAGATCGAGACGAGAACGCTTAAGCGCCCCTTGTCGTGGAAGACTTCCTGCACGGTTCCAATGAAATTGACGAACACGCCATCTGTAATCTTGACCTTGTCGCCGCTTGCAATATTGTGCTTTTGGACGACCCCTTTCTTTTTCTCTTCCAGGTCGCGCATGATCTCATCGACTTCGCTCTGAGCGAGAGGAGAGGGCTTTTCGCCGCCTAAAAATCCCAGGACGCCGTTTGTATTGCGCACATACATCCAGGAATCATCGGTCAGGTTCAGTTTGACAAGGATGTAGCCGGGCCACAGCTTTTTCTCGCTGATGCGCTGCTGACCGCGCTTGACTTCAGCGACGTTCTCGATCGGCACGAGCACGGAGTCGACCAGTTCGGCCATCCCCTTGGACTCGCGGTTCTCTTCAATCGCTTTTTTAACTCTCTTTTCCTGTCCGGAAACTACCTGGACGACGTACCACTTATGCATGACGCCTCAACTTGAATTAGCCAAAAATAAAATGCACTACGAGAGCGATAAAATCCAAAGCCCCTTTGATCACCAGATCAAAAAGGTAAATCCCAAGACCGAAGAGGAAGGTTGCTCCGATGACCACTTTGGTCGAAAGCTTCAACTCATCCTTTGTCGTCCAGCTAACTTTCTTCAGCTCATCCTTGAGTTCCTGAATAAAGCTAAAGGCGGGTTTCTTCTTCTTGGATGCCTGCTGGGCCGGAGCATCAGAAGAAAGTCTCGGTTGATTTAACTTTGCATCCATAGCGCACATAGCAGTATTCTTCGTAGTTTGTTAATCGAGTGCGGAGGGATTCGAACCCCCGACCGGCGACTTTGGAGATCGCTGCTCTACCAGCTGAGCTACACACCCACCAAAATGCGCCAAGGCTCTTATTCAGAGCCTTGGCACGACCAAATGACGCGTTAGCGTTATTTGATAATTTTCGACACAGTTCCAGCGCCGATCGTTCTTCCGCCTTCGCGAATAGCGAATCTCATTCCCTCTTCCATCGCGATCGGGTGGATGAGTTCCGCTTCGAGTTCGACGTTATCGCCCGGCATCACCATCTCGGTTCCTGCTGGGAGAGTCACTGTTCCGGTCACGTCTGTCGTACGGAAGTAGAACTGTGGACGGTAGCCGCTAAAGAACGGCTTGTGGCGTCCGCCTTCTTCTTTCGTCAGAACGTAGATTGTCCCTTTGAACTTGGTGTGCGGTGTGCATGAGCCTGGAGCCGAGAGCACCATTCCGCGCTCAAGGTCTTTTTTCTCTGCGCCGCGGAGAAGGATACCGACGTTTTCGCCGGCTTGCGCTTCGTCGAGGAGCTTGTTGAACATCTCGAGACCTGTGACAACAGTGTCGCGAGTTTCACGGATACCGACGATTTGGAGCTTGTCGTTGACCTTGATCTTACCTCTTTCGATACGGCCAGTCGCTACTGTACCGCGGCCGGAGATAGAGAACACGTCTTCAATTGGCATGAGGAAAGGCTTGTCAGTCTCGCGAGTAGGAGTTGGGATCTTCTCATCGACAGTCGCCATCAGTTGCTCGATGCTCTTGACGTACTCAGGATCTCCTTCGAGCGCTTTCAACGCTGATCCACGGATGATCGGCACGTCTTTGTAACCTTTCGCTTCGAGAAGCTCATGGAGCTCCATCTCAACGAGGTCGACGAGCTCTTCATCGCCCTTGCCGATCATGTCCATCTTGTTCAAGAAGACGACGATCGCAGGAACGCCTACTTGGCGTGCGAGGAGGATGTGCTCTTTTGTTTGCGGCATCGCACCGTCTGTAGCGGCGACGACGAGGATCGCTCCGTCCATCTGCGCAGCACCGGTGATCATGTTCTTGACATAGTCCGCGTGGCCAGGGCAGTCAACGTGCGCATAGTGGCGGTTTGGCGTCTCATACTCAACGTGCGTTGAGTTGATTGTAATACCGCGCGCTTTTTCCTCTGGGGTATTGTCGATAGAAGCGTAGTCGCGAAACTTCGCGCCGCCTTTCTGCGCCAATACTTTTGTGATTGCAGCTGTTAAGGATGTCTTACCGTGGTCAACGTGTCCAATTGTTCCAATGTTGACGTGAGGCTTGGTCCTTTGAAATTGTTCTTTTGCCATTACTTCCTCCGTTAGGCTCCATTGTATGTTTCAAATTTCTCATCTTTTGCCCAGAAAAGGAATCGAACCTTCGACCTTTTGCTTACCATGCAAATGCTCTACCACTGAGCTATCTGGGCACTCTACTTTGCAATCTTCCTGCATGTCATCAATTCATCGAGCATCTGTTTGAGAGCTGCCGAATATGTCGAAAAATCGGATCGATTTTGCGACTTATTCAGCAGTCCTCAACCTCTTCAGCAAGGCTCATTTTCCGAGCAAACTGCTGATGAGCAGAACCCTACTTCAGGTCGAAAGCAGCAAAGTTTATTCTCCAAGGCAAATTAATTCAACCCCAATTGTCTTAAGGGTTGGATTTTTTTGAATTTTATTGAACTTACCAAGATCATCTTTGACGATAGATGATGCGGGCTTTGGTCAAATCATAGGGCGACATCTCGACGGTGACGACGTCCCCGACGAGTACGCGAATGTTACGCATCCGCATTTTTCCACAAAGATGGGCGTGAACGCGCATCCCGTTTTCAAGAATGACTCTAAAGGTCATGTTGGGAAGAAGCTCTTCCACTGTCCCATCAATTTTTATTGTATCTTCTTTCGGCATAGAGTCTGGGTTATAAGTAAAAAAACACGTTCATCAAACTAAATTTCCCTCAAATTGTCAATCAGATTATAATACATGCGTACCCAACTCTAGTTTCAAAAAATGGATATGAATAATCTTATGCCGGACTGCCAGCCCTTCGAGACATGCATCCTTAAGCAACAGAGAATTAAGCAGCTATTCTCCTGCTGCTCGACCCCGCAGCAGAAGTATGAGAAGATCATCGAACTTGGCAGGCTGCTCTCTCCTTATCCAGTAGAGCTCAAAACTCCAGACCGTCTGGTGAAAGGATGCCAAAGCGAGATGTACCTATCGACCTCTTATACAGAGGGTAAAGTCGTCTTCCAGGCCTACTCCGAGGCACTGATCTCGGCGGGGCTTGCCGCTCTGTTGCTCTCCGTATATAGCGAGGAGCCTCCTGAGGCGGTCCTAACCTGCCCTCCCCTATTTTTAGAGGAATTGGGTATCCATGGCAGTCTCTCCCCCAGCCGCTCTAACGGCCTTTCCAGCCTCTTTCTTCGGATGAAGCAAGACTCATTAAATTTTTTAATTGCACTTCAATCCGCTCGCCGTTAAATGATTCTTTATAACGTCCGTTTAATTTGCAATTAACTGTAATCATGCCTATGATAGATGGACTTTTTTATTAAAGAGGTAAATCTTATGGCAACTTCTGTCGCATTGACCACCCCGGCCGCCGCCGTGACTCAGTCCACAACCGCCGCCGCACCAAACAAATCTTATCTCGCCCGCTGTGTCGAGGACCTCTCTGCTGATAAAGTGTCGACCTTGGACAGACAGTCGACTCTATGGACGGTTGCTGCCGGCGCGACTTTTGTTGCTTTTACAGTGCTTGCTGTCGGCGCTTTTGTTGCGACTGCCGTCCTTCTCCCCGCCTATGTCCCTGTCGCCGGCCTTTCCGCACTTCTTCTGGCAATGCCTGTCGCCAATTTTGTGAAGAATTTCCTTGAGTATTCTGAGAATTCGCGCAAAGAAGCCAATATGCACCGCGAAATCCAGAACAACTATCTCGATCTTACTCAAGGAACTCCTGCCCAGGTTCAGATAGACCTGATGCGCAGAGGAATCACCTGGTTCCAGATTCCCGGACAGCAGATTTCGCGCCCGCAGGATCTGGCGGTTTTGAACCCGGTCCTCGCAAAAGCTAGACAGTTAGACACCAAAATCCAGGACCATCTTCAAACCAAAGATGAGTTGACAGCAGAAGCGAGACAGCTTGCATCTGCGGATTTCGCTCAAAACCGTCAAAAAATTTATGATCTTCGCAATGCAGCTCTCTTTGCGGAAGACCTTGCGATGAAGACCAAGATCGAAGCTGCGTTTGTCAACGCTGTTCTCCGCAAGGGGGATTTCAATGGAACGCTGGAAGATGTCGCCACTCTTTCAAACATCGCTTACCATGAGCGCATTCTGGGCGATGAGTTGAACGATGGCGCTGCCGTCAATCAATTCCTTACCTTCAAAAACCACGCCTTCGCTCCGATTACTTTCGACGACGTCAAACGCATGAACGTCGCTGAACTGGGGCAGCGCTTAGTCGCGGCAATGGCCTAAGAAACTCTTTACATCATATATTTTTTTAAAGCTCCCCTTCGGGAGCTTTTTCGTTTTTAAAATAATTACAACTGACATCTTCTTGCAATTTAATTGTTATTCATGCTATAATAATTCGACTTTTAATTGATGAGGGTTTGAATGGCAATTACTATGCCCCTTTCTTCTGTTTCATCTTCTCTGGCTCAAAAAACAGTTCTTCAGCAGTGCCAGGAAGAGCTCAATCCCGAGTTGCTCGCCTCGTACGACCAAAAGTCAACTCTTTGGAAAGTAGCCGCCATTGCCACTCTTGTCGCCTTTACCGCTCTGATGATCGGCGGTTTCATTGCCACAGCCCTTTATGCTCCCGTTTTCATCCCGATTATCGGGATCACCTCCCTCATCCTGCTCAGCCAGATCAACAGGGTCTACCGAACTTTCGACAATTGGTCGACTCAGTCCCATGAGAGAGCGGATCAGTTAAGAGAGATCAACCGCCATTATCAGGAACTCTCCGGTTCTACTCCTGCCCAGATCCAACAGATTTTGCGCCAAAAAGGGATCCACAACGTCACAGGGATGCAATACAACGATCCCAATCTGACGACCTTGAAGCCCTTGATCGCCCGCCACCTTTTCTGGGAAGGGCATGTAGAGAAGCTCCAGAAGCTGAAACAGGAGAAGTTGGATGAGGCCGCAAAACTCACCTCTGAAAGTTTCACCGACCATAGAGAAGAGATCTACGACCTGCGCTCCGAGGCCCTCGAGCTGGAAAAACAGGCCCTCGAGTCGAAGGTTAAAAATAGTTTCATCAATGCCGCCCTCCGCCGCCCCCATTTTGCAGGAACGCTGGCTGACGTGGGAACCTTCTCCGCTCTTTCCGGCCAGGAACGCGCTGCCGGAATTCCTATGAATGTCGCTGGCGCAGGCGAGTTTTTCACTTTCAAGGCGCGCAATGTCGCGCCGATTCAGTACAATGAAGTTAAACAAATTGGCGTTGCGGACCTGGCAATGCGCATGCTGGCAGCGATGCCCGCTTGAACCTTTATATGAGAATAATTGATGCCCAGACTGATTTCTAAAGACCAACTTGAACGAACTCTAGCCAGGCTGGAAGAGGCTTTTAACCTCATCGGCTATATCCCGTTCATGTCCGTCCTTTCCGCCACGGTCCGCGCCATTGGCGGAAAGGCGCAAGCACTTTTGGGGCTATGTTTCGCGATCGGGTATTTCTGCCTGCTCGGATTTACCGAAACGCGTAAAATCAAACACTTTTTTCATTTGAAATCCAGCTTCTCCCAGATCCTGCACGGCATTTGCAATATCGTCCGCGCCGCGATCGAGGCCGTCCCCTTCCTGGGCCTTGTCGTCTGCCTGCCTTACGACCGCCTGCTGAAGAAGCGGTTCAAATACGATGTTGAAAACTGCACCGATATCGAGATCGAGGGCGAAGAGATCAGCGGCTCTTAAGAAAAGCCTCTCTCATGTCTTCGGTCAGAGTTTCTGCCGGGCCGAGACCTTAAGACAGAAGACAGCGCAGATTGTCTTGGATACCTCCCGTGACCACCGCCTTGCCATTATCTCCAAGATAGACGTCATATTCCAGACGGACCCCGAATTCTCCCGGCAGGTAGATTCCCGGCTCAATGGAAAAGCAGGTGCGCGGGATCAGCTCCCTCAAGTCCAGAGTTTCCAGACTGTCGATATGAGCGCCGGGTCCATGGTCCTTCGTGTAGATGTTATGGCCTGTGCGGTGCGTAAAATATTGACCATAGCCTTTATCTTCGATCACTTTTCGGCAGACCTGATCCACTTCAAAGCCTTTGAGGCTCTCCCCTTTTGCATAGCGGCTGATCACAAAGTCTGTCGCGGCTTTCTGCGCTGCCCGGACGATTTCGAAGATCTCCTTTTGCCTCTCTGTTGGCGCACTGTCTGCGACGGCGACCCGCGTGATGTCTCCGTAGACGGCTTTGGGATTCTTTTTTTTGCACCAAAGGTCGATCAAGACAAAGTCCCCTTTTTTAATCTCGCTGGACCCCTCTTTCAGGGGCTCGAAATGGGGATCGGCGCTATGAGCGCCTACAGCGCAAATCGGCAGCCCTTCAGTCATGAAGCCGTTGGCTTCCATCTGGTCAGCGATGAACATTCTCACCTGGTACTCGTTGATTTTCCTGCCGCTGCGTAGCGACGTCGCGATCTTATCCCAGGCCATTCCAACGATCTTATCGAGAATGTACGCCGCCTCAAGATGGGACTTGAGCTGCTCTTCATCGAGCACACATGTGTAATACTGAAGAAAGGAAGCCGACGAGACCACTTCGATCTGGAAACTCCGAACCAGGTCGACCATGCCGGCGTCGACTTTAGAAAGGTAGGGAATCGCATTGCGGGGAGAATATTCCATCGCAACGGTCTTTGCGCCTTTCAAGACTTTGCCAAGCTGCGACTCCAGCTCCTGCCACTTCAAATAGATCTCCGTTTTGCCGGGAAGGTCGGGAAGAACGTGAGGCTCGATCTTATGCAAGATTTTAACCGGATCTCCCTTGGCAGGGATCCAGTAGAAAAAACGCCGTGTGATTAAAAGATCGGGATCGACGGCAAGAAAATTTCTGGCAAGGGTGTTGATCCCGTGAAAATCATACAGCAGCCAGCCGTCGATTTTCTCTTTTGTCAGATGTTTTTGAACGTCTTGAATCCGCGCGCGCCAGTCCATAGAGGAGACCCCTTATCCATTAATGGTATAGGCACTGGATTAAAGCAGAAGCGGCGACAACGCGCAAGACTTGGAACGGCTCTTTTAAAATATCGACTAAAAAAGGGATGGAGCTCGGATCGCCGATCCGGGCAAGGGCCTCAAGGATATGGACTTTCATTTCACGGTCGACGCCGGGGTAGGCGTCTTGCAGGACCTTCACCGCGGAAGGATCGCTGCCGACAATGGCAAGGATGAGAGCCGCCTGAACGCGGATTTTTTCATCGCTGTCTGCAAGTAGCTCCCGGACAGCAGCTAGTCCCTCTTCATCCCCTTCCTGGAGCAGCGTCGCAGCCGCAGCTCCCGTGACGCCCCATGTGCGGGTCTGCAGGAACTCTTTCACCGCCGCCTGGGCCTTAGGGTACCGCACGATGCTCAAAGTCGACAAAAGGTCGAGCCTGACAAGCTGATCGACGACGGCGGGATAGTGGGGGATATGATCGATGTGTTTCACGCGGCTGGGAGAAAGAGAGCGGAACAGAGGGTTGCTATGCGAGTCCCACATCCAAAGGGTGTGGCTCTCCCCGGTAAAGACCTTGTGGATCGTATCGCATGCCATCTTCACCTGGATCCTCTGTCCGATCAATCCCATCGCCAGGTTGACTTTCACATAAGGATCCTGAGTCTCTTTGATCTCTTTAAGAGCAAGCTTGAGACCATATTTTCCGCTGACGCCAAGGGCCGCGGAAGATAAGCGGCGCCATTCGGGATTCTCCGATTTAAGCCATTTTGACAAATGGCAGCTCCCCTCCTTTTCATTGCTCAGGAGCAAAACATAGGCCGCGGTGATCGCAACTTCAGGAGCCGTGTCATTCAAATTGTCCTCGATCAATTCCGGCACAGGGACAGAGGCGATTTTCTTCACTCGCATCAGCGCCAGCGCATTGAGCGCAGAGACGCGCACATCGGGCGACGCATCGCGCAGCAGCGGCAGAAGAAGATCGAGCTCATTTTTTAAATTCAGATGGATAATGACCTCGGCTGCAAGCTGCCGCAAACCTGCCCGGTCGCTCTTCACAAGCCCGAGCAGCTCCTCGCGGTCGATGCTGTCGTACATGCTGACCAGGGCGACGATCGCGGAGGCCTTTTCTTCCGCCAAGGTGCGTGGATTGCCGATGATCTCTTTCAGATCTCCTTTCAGTTCATGCATCCGCAGCATCCCGACCGCCTGGATCGCATCGAGACGCACATACCAGACTTTTTCTTCTTTGAGCAGTCGAGCGATCTCATCTTTAAGGGGCGCGTCCGCATAGGAAGTGGACAATTTGATGGCGATCGAGCGAAGCATGGCATTCGAGGCGCGCAATTGGCCCACCAGCATCGGGATCGCCTTGGCGTCGCGTGTGAACGCCGCCCCCAGCATCGAATTGAGCCGGATGTTGAGCTGGGCGGAGGACTCTCCCTTGTTCAGCACGCCCCATGCCAGCACCTCCAGCATGCGGCGGTCCAGCTTTTCCTCCTGGAATTTGATCGTCGTCTCGACCCATTGCTCCATCGCCTCTGTCTCGTCCCCTTTTTCGCTCAGCGCGCGGATATAGGCTAGCTGAAGAGCTTTTGACTCGGGGAATTCCTTGAGGGCGGCCTGCGCTTCCTCCACTGCAGAGTTGCGGTCGGAGATCAGCAGATGAGCATAGATCCTTTTTTTGAATTCCTCTTCCTGAACATCTGCGCATGCGCCTGCAACGCCAAAAATCATCGAAGCCCAGGACAGGTACAGAAAAGGAATGCGCATTGGATTATCCTAAGTGGGAAAGCTTGCGCCCGCCGATCAGATGAAAATGCAGATGGAAGACTGTCTGGCCGGCGTCAGGGCCGTTGTTGGTCAGCAGCCGATAACCCTCTTCTACATTGTACTCGTCGGCCAGCTGTTGGGCCACTTCGATGATCTCCCCGATCAGCGGAAGATCTTCCGGTTTTACGGCCTGAAGACCAGCGATCTCCTTCTTGGGCATGATCAAAATATGCACAGGCGCGACAGGAGCGATGTCCTCGATCGCCAGGATCCGCTCGTTCTCAAAGACCTTTTTACAGGGGAGCTTCCCCTGGATGATTTTACCGAATACTGTGGTCATAGCACATCCCGATGGTATTTGTTTATGGCAGCTTTTGAGGCATCAACCCTAAGACATAGTCCAGGGCCTTGAAGACATCTTCCTTGGTCTCCCATACGGAAATGAATCGTCCTTTATGGCAGAAGATCGCCCCGGGGATTCCCGACACGCGCTTCAGATCCTCGTCCAGGAGTCCAGCCCATTCCTGGGGCAGGGGGACGCGCACTTTCATCCTTTCCTCAAATGTAGGTGGGATCCCTCTGAGCTTCCAATGCCCCCCGGAGGGCATCACGACGAAAAGGGCAGGATGGGTCTCTCCCCCCATGTCGAAGAAACACTCCATCCAGGGCATCGCCTCTTCGAAATAAAGGAACTTTTCTTTCTTTTTCATGCTAAAAGCAACCTTCTCGCGGCACGCCTGGATATAGCGGAAGCGCTCCAGCAAGCGCCTTAAATGCCCGACTACAAAATCAAGGGCGTCGAAAAAAGCCTTGGTTTGTTCTTCTTTGGGAGCGTCATAGACCGGGGGCACAAAATTGGTCACGACGTTGGAAAATGTTGAGGTCCCGATCTCAGGGGTCACTCTTCCGTTGTCATGGGCGTCGACGCCAAGGATCAGGGAACGGTTGAAAAATTCATAGGCCGGCTCATCGACGATCCCCTGCTGCCTCATATAGAGCCAGATCATCCCCGCGCTGCTCAAATCCCCGGTATATTCCGATTGATGGTGGTCGAAGCGCTTGATGGAAGGGTCGTAAATACCGCCGACATCGCAGACAAACTCGCACTCATCCAAGCTTCTTAAATCGCGCGTGCGCACGATCTTGTCCCTGTCGATGAGTCCAAATGTCAGCAGCAGGGCGCATGCAGTCACTTCATCGGCATGGAATGAACCATCGTGAGTTCCAACGCTGCGTTTGATCATGAGCCTTTCTCACTTTTCGAAGAGGATGATTTTTGCAGGACTTTTTCCGCAAATTTTAGAGAGGCTGCGCAGGGCTTACTTAAACAAGTAGGACAAGCAGCCTCTCTAAAATTTGTGGGAAAAGACGTAATAAGCACGTTTGATGAATAGTGAGATAGGCTCATATATACCTAAAGGATCGGGAGGTTTTGACCATAAAGTGTTATTGTACCCCTGTAAAAAATAATGCTCAAGAACCAGCTTCACCCTTTTGTATAAAAAATAATGGCATTCGAAAAATACCATTGATAGAGTTTACTACTCTCCTATCATCAGCGAGATATTACTCATGACGACGACTGTGAACAGAATTCCCGATTACCAGGGTAAATGGAAGAAAGCGGAAGAGAACCTCAAACGCCTGGAAGAACTCCTTCTCATCAATGACCCCGCCCTCCTTAGAGAAAAATACCGGCTTCTCCCGCTGTCCCCCCTATATCTTGTCGCCTCCCATTATACCACCGACCGGATCGCCTGGTCAGTCAAAACTAAATGGAATCTCTTCAAAATATTCGATAAAGACATGCGAGGGGGCAGCAACCCGGAAGGGGTCCGCTCGGCGATCACTGCCGCTGCCGCCTGCCAGCGCGACATCGCACTGTTAAGGAAAATCTTCGCAGCCGTCATGGACCCTTCGAAAAAAACGACGGACAAGAGCTTGGTCTGCTCCGAGGTCAAGCAACAGTGCCCAAGCCTCTATGCTCAGATCAAGCGCTGTCTGTGGGCTGCAAATAATAATAATCCTGATCTCAAAGACAGGGAGGTCGAGAAAGATCTCGATTCTCCGCTGATCAAGGCGGTCCTCATAAAAATGATCTCTTTACTTAAGGAAGGGCATCTGCTCTCCAACGTGAAAGAGGAGGCTTTTCTCTCTCTGAACGATAGGAACGTCTATTTTGATAAGTGTTGATTAAAAAAAATAATTACATTATTCAGAAGAAAAACAAGGGAGAGAACAATGAGCAGCATTCCACCAAGCGGCGGATCCGGTGAATCGACATTCGGAGGAGTCCCTCCGGCGCAACAGGCACAGCAGGATCTGGATAATATTCAAGAAGTGGCGCTGCAGCTCCAACAATCTATACAGGCAGATAATAGCGCCACTCAGATTCAAAATCTGGTAGAGGAACTCCAAAAAGCGACGAAAGCTCTGCAAGAGGTCTCCTCCGGCAATCCTTCCGCGCTTTCGCCAAGCCAGAACCAGCTTATTAACAATGTGGCCGGCCAGGCGCAGAACCTCGGGCAGAATCCCGATGGAGTCTCACCTGCCGACCTCGCTATGCTTCAGGGAACATGCACAACAGCAAGCCAGATGCTCTCAGCTCCCGCCAGCGCACAGATCAATGTCGACGCTCTCCAGGCATCAAACCAGTTGACCTCACTTGCCAACACCCTGAGCGACCACTTAAAAACTCCTGGGTCGCATGCCCATCATGAACTCGTCGGCAATATGGGAGAGCCCGCTTCCACCCTCAACTCTCAGCTGCAATCAGGAGGCCTGAACAGCGATCAGGCGACCCTGACCACCACAGTACTGGAGAATGTATCCACTCTCATGAACGCGCCGACCTCCAAAGCGCCTGCGCCAGAGACCGTGCAACAGTTGCAAACCACTGTCACCCAGCTCAGCCAGTCGTTCTTAGACTAAAAAAAACTCATTTCCGTTTTTTTTAAGCATCTATTAACCTGAGTTCTGCGCATTCCCGGAAATCCCTCACGCCTTGGATTAAGTCTATGGAAAGCTACCTTTTTCCGGCCCATTACGACCTTGTCACTCCGGATGGGATCCTCACCTCGATCGACCGTACAGCTCCCAATCAGATGGACGCAATGCTCTTTATCCAGAACATTTCTCCTGCGTTTGCGGGATTTTCAATTGATAAAGAGCACATCTCCTTCAACCTCAAGAGCACACTTGCCCAGCTTGGATTAAATGGAACTCCGCTCGACTATGAGCTCGATGAGACCAATTTGACGGCAAGAGTGCGCGTTCATCTGCAAGCCTATGGGAAAATCGCAATTGCGCTGCTCGACTATCTCACCGAAGGCGCTCATATCGGCAAACTCTTCGCCGCCGATCCTCGCCGCAAAGTGCGCAACCCCGATTATCTTCTCCGCATGTTCGGAAGAACCGATAGACAGGGGCGGCCGCTGCTGTCGCTTGGAGGACCGAAAGGACGGGATGAACTGCTCCTGGAAAAAGTCGATGGAAGAACCATCGCCTTCTTGCAGCTGCAGGAAGGGGTCCTCACCTATGACCATGAAGCGATCTTCGGACTGCTCCCAACAATTGGAAAAGCTCTCGCCAGCTCTACCTTCCGACTCCGCACTCTCATCCAGCTCGACCAAAACTGGGTTCCTTTCGCTACGCGCCAGGTCACTGAGGGAGAAATCCTGCTTGTCCGCACAGCCCCCCTGCATATCCGCACCGCGTTCGGAAAAGTCGTCGACAATCTTCTCCCGCCCGGCGTCAACCACACATCCGCCAATGTCCTTGAGCCTGATACGACCGCCTCCGGCGACGTCTATGAACTATATGGATCTTCTCTGCAGGAGATCTCCGTCATGCCGGTCGAGTTCTATACGTTGGAGCCTCACCGCGAACACGTCTTCTTCGCAGACCGAGACCAATTACAGACCTGCCTTGAAAATCCGAAAGTATTGTTCAAAGCCTTCGAATCGGCGCCGCTGCCGCTTGCAAACCGCTCCTCGGTCTTCGTCGTCAAGGGCGATCAGCTCCTCAACCTTCAGCCGGACGATTGGATCTCCCGCGAGACCCACATGAGCGAATTCCCCGGGCTCTTTTATCCCGCCCAGCAGGCGCTCCTCGTCCAGCGCTACATCGAACAACAGTCGGATTACCCTTTCCTGAAAAGCATCGAGGACGGGCTGATCTCCTCGCAAGGGATCCTCCTCTCGCGCTACTTCCCCTCCCCGCTCATGAAGCGCCTTCTCCTCAGCGATCTTGTGCAGCGCTGCCTCAAAGGGATCTACTTCCAGTACCCGTCGCTTGCCTACGGAAACTTTTTCTCCCATGAGGACCGCTCGATGCTGCTCGACCTGGCCAAGTTCGGAATCCCTGTCTACTGGGTCGACGAAAACTCCAAGGATGTCCTCCAATATATCCCCAAACCTGGAAAAGACACGGGCATGTTCGTCCCTGAGGCGCTGATCGACACGTTCGTCAAGTCGACCTCGTTCGGTATCTATGGATCGACTCTTTTGCATGGAAACTTTGAAGAAGAATTGGCGACCCTGCTGCGCGGGATCATCGCCATGCGCCCGGAATTCAACCATCCGCTGCTCAACCCCGACACGCCGATCGCGCTGGTCACTGGCGGAGGCCCCGGTCTGATGGAAGTGGGCAACCGCGTCGCCAAACGGGTCGGCATCCTCTCGTGCGCCAATATCGTCGACTTCCGCAACAGCGCAAACCTCAATATCCAGGAACAAAAACAGAACCCTTACATCGAAGCGAAAATGACCTACCGGCTCGACAAGCTCGTCGAACGCCAGGCTGAGTTCAATCTCGATTTTCCGATCATCCTGACGGGAGGCTACGGCACCGACTTCGAACACTGCCTCGAAGAAGTGCGACGCAAAGTCGGTTCGATCGCACCGACGCCCGTCCTTCTCTTCGGAAATCCCGAATACTGGCGCAAAAAGATCACATCCCGCTTCCACTGCAACCAGGAATCGAAGACGATCGTCGGATCGGAGTGGGTCAGCAATTGCTTCTATTGCGTCAGCAACGCCGCGCAAGGGATGAAAGTCTACAGACAGTTCTTCTCGAACAACCTGTCCATCGGCCCTGACTATCCGCCGTACCCCGACGGCTTTGCCATCGTGCAATAATAATTCCCCCTCTCTGCAGAAGCCAAAGAGGGGATCCTCAAAATACCATTAGAATCTTGGAGTGAATTCGAGAGTCTTGCCTTTTTCCGCTTTAAAGTTCTCTCCCTGCGACCAGACTTTGTCGTTGAGAAGGAGCTTAAATTCGAAGTTGTTAAACTCTGCATGCGTCTCAAGAACGAATTTTCCCTCGACGAACTTCAATTCAAGGCTTTTGTCCCAGCTCATCCCAGGGCCAGTGCCGCGGATGAACAGCTTCTGGCCGCCCTGATTAAAATTGATGACAACGGGAACTTTAGGCACCGCAAGGGAAGGAACGATTTCCTGCTTCTGCGCCGCTTCGATAGAGTGGTTTGGCCCCTCTTCATATATTCTATCGTCCAGAACGAGCTTATATTCGACTTTTCCGGGAACGCCTTCCATCCGATAGACATATGTCTCATCATCCAACTTAGCAAGCGCTTTGCCCTTGCTCCATTCCAGATCTCCTCCTTGGCCCCGGATAGTGAGAGTATGTCCAAAAGGAATCCGGCATTTGACTTTGATCTCCGTGACAACAGGAGTGAAAAGCGCCTTCACAGGAGGAGCTTTGACGCCAGCTGCACTGCGTGCAATTTCCGACGGCTTTGGAGCGCGCCCATCCGTTCTGGCCAAATAGGGACTGGACGGCGTTGAAGAGGAACTGTCTTCTTTCTTTGGGGATGTATTCGGCGATCTTGGTGGGAACGTCTTTGTTCTGTCAGAAACTGGGCTCGAGAACCTTCTCTCATTAACCACTCGCTGAACTGAAGGGAGGGTTGGCGACTGAGGAGAAGAAACTTCTATTCTCACCGGAGGTGTGCTTGGCACGGGGGTAGAAAGGGAAGTCTCTTCTTTCTTCACAGCCTTAGGCGGCAGCGCTCTTTCAAAAGCTTGCAAAAGGCGATCGAGGTCTTTAGGAGCGTTGACTTTTCCAAAATTGTCCCCGCCTGCTCTTGTATCTTTTTCATGCGCTAAAAACCAGACCCAGTAGTACACCCCATTCTGAGCGTTCAGAGGAGCCCCTTTCTTCTCTGCTTCCTCCAGCAACGCCCGCACAAGCTGCTCCCGTTGAGACGGATCCCATATCGTTGCGCTTTTATAGGCCTCAATTTGTTCCTTTAGTTGTTCCAACGAAACGAAAACAGGGGGATTTTTAATCTGAGACTCAAAGAGCACTTGAGGATTCAGCTGAGGCTTTACAGCGCTATCGCCTAATTTTTTCTCCTCTTTCACTACGGGAGTACCGCCATCAGGAACAGTACTGGATTTTGAAGCAGCTCCATCGCTTGCTGGGCTGGAAGCCGCCGCCTTTTCTAACCTGTCTCCCTCTTCGCTTGAATCCATATCGGCTTCGAATGGGTCTCCCTGATCATCGTCAATGACCGCTTTCAGGATGACACTTGCAGGACAGAATCTCGGATGGTCTGCCAATGTCTGTTCGATCGCAAGCTTTGCTAGCTGAGGGTCAGAAATTAAATCGGGGGGGAGCTTGGAAAGTTCTTCATTCAAAGCTTTCTTGGACGCCTCACGCATCTCCATCCGTCGACTGGGCTCATCTGCCACCTCTTGAAAATACTCTTTCTCTGCTCTCTGACGGTTGAAATACGACGCTCCTAACAAGGAAGTGATCGAATCCCTGTATACTTTTTTATCGGTTGCCAAGAATAAATTCTTGGCATCTTCTGAAAGGCTCTCAGGAAAACAACCCGCTATGCTATAGAGCCCAATACGGAAAACCAAAGGAAGCGACCCAAAGAGATTTTGAATCTCTAATTTTCCTTCCCCTGAATCCTTCAGCTTGGGGTGCCGCTGCATTTCATCCAGCTTCAGCAATAGCCGCTCAATCTTTGTTCTAGCATCTTCCTCAACCTCTTTTTCGAGCTTGATGTGCTTTAAGTTCAGGTGCAATCTCAGTTCATTGAGATCCTGCAGAATTTGTAGTCTTTGCTCATTTTGGGTAGCGCAAGCGTCGGGACTTCCCTTTTTCTTTTCGGGATACAGGACCCGTGCCTGAACCTCGAGATCATGCAGCATGTCGGAAAGCACATCCCATGCATCGACAGGTAAATGCCCCTCTTTATATTGATCGATTTGCGCACTTAAAGACTGAACATCCAATCTAATCGATTGAAGAAGGCGGTGCGATTGCAAGACCTGATCAAAACTGCGAAGAGAACCTTCAAGCCTTCCGCGCTTTTCGTCAAGCAATTCAATCTGCCTTTCAAAAACCTTCGTAATTTCGGTCATTTCTGGAGCAGGGAGCAAAGTGAGGTCGGTTGAAATTTGGCGCAGCCTCACATAGATTTTATGCAAATCCTCGCGCATCAGGTAAATCGAGGGACCATGGCTCTCAAATCTCTGAAGAACAATATCGCCGCAGTCGACATACCGCGCCGCAGGCATATCGGGATACCCCCTCTCCTGCGCAATCCCTTCCAGATTTCCCAATTCAGAGGTGACCTCGAAAATCCGACCGGACAATTCAGTTAGATCTACTTTTTGCGTATTTGCTGAAACTTTTGTAGCCATAATCTCCCCATAATTTTGGGCAAAGATTATAGATCTGACATAGATTGATTTAAACGACTAAAGATTTAATTTTACCACACTCAAAAACATAAAGTTTAATAATAGTCGAAATTAAGAATTAATTATATAGAATAAAATATTTACGATGTATCAGAAGCCCCAGGAAAAGCCAAACTCGCCGTATTGAGTTCGTTCATTGAAGAACTGGCCCTCATAGGAATAGCCGTGGTGGTAGTCGACATAGACGCGCATCTTGCGTCCGACCCCTTGCAATTTGCTGAGCTCATATCCCAGCTTCAGGGTCAGGTCGAGGTCCCAGTCCCGCTGCTGCCAGTTCTCCAGGTGGATCGCAAAAAATGGCGTCCCATACAACCTGTGATAGTTGAACTTCGATCCCAAAATCCGCAGCTCGACGCCATACTGGATGTAGAGAGGATCGATGTGAAACGAAGGGTCGCTGTGGAACACGACGCCGGGTCCGAAATAACCCCTCAGCCCGCTGGAGAACTGATAGGAAGAGAAAAAGTCCACCGCTTCCATGCTCGGGTTCCTGCGCCTCTTGACCTCTCCCTCGTGGTTGCAGAGGAATTCATCCCCCAGGTGGGAAGAGATGTGGTACACCCTTAAACGGAACGACCACGCATCGAACGCGTAGGTCAGAGGGATGCCCACCAGGTAGTCGGTATTGACCAGCTCGCACGTCTCGTGCTTGCGCCGATGCGGAATATTGGAGTAATTGAACACAGACCAAATGCCCGCCTCGATCCCAATCTGAAGGTCTCCATGCCAGCGCATGATATTGATCCAGCGGAAAACCGGGAAGTCATCGCCGAGCGATACAGCCGCGCAGACATCTCCGCAGACCTTGTCGCCAAAACGCATCGCCGCCGAGTTCGTCGGCTGACGCGGGTCGGCCACAAGCGGGGCGAACAGAACAGTCGACTGAGGAAACCAGACGCCGCTGACCCTCGGCTGCTCGACATACTGCTTGCGCGCTTCCAGCTCCTGTTTGGTCACATCGGTGACCTCGACAGATTTCACTCCGGGCAGGTCCTTGACGAAAGAGATAATACTCTTTGAGAGGAGGTCGTTGTGGGGAAGGTTGGCGAGAAGAACTTTGTGGTCCTTGACGATAACCACAACCTGATATTCATAATAGTGGACGTCGATCAGAGCCTGGATGTAGCCCTCGAGATACGGGTCTGTCGCGTCGGCAAAACTTGCCAGAGGCAGATTGTCCGCCCTTGTCAATACCTCGGTATCGACTTTCGCGATCAAATCGTCCTCAAGAGTTTCGGCGCATAATGAAAAGCAGCAAAGAGACGCTCCCACTACAGCCAACAGATTCTTACTCAAGCCGCCCTCTCATTATATATGCCCCTAAAAAGCCATCTATAAATCACTTGGGAGTTATTCGCAAAAAAATTTTTATATATTATCGAATTGAGATCGTTGCATCATTCGCTTGGCTGCGATTTTAACGGTCTAGTGGGGTTATGCAAGGGTCTCAAACTGCATCGTTTTCTTCGCCCAGGCCACGACGCTCTCCGCATGCTCTGCTTCCCCATGAAGGACCCAGCGCGCCACGTTCCGCTGATGCTCCCCGTGCCCCATCTTTCCCTGGCCCATCAGCGCGTAATCTTCCGCCAAAGGAAGTTCCTCCCCCCGGCCAAAAGGGCACTCGAGTCCTTCAAAATGTCCGCTGCATACCCCGCACTTCTTCATTCTTCCTCCTTGGCTTTTGCGCCGCCTCTGCGATACAATCGACAGAAAACACCTTAACGGAAATAGAACCCAACATTCCATGAAAACGATTTTAAAACTAGCTCCCCTTCTTGTTTCATCTCAACTCACAGCAACCCAAACCCAGCAGCTGGACAAAATCGCTTCAGACACCCTTTCCTTCTGGAAAGTTCCCGGGTGCGCCGTCTCGATCGTCCAAGGCGATGAAATCCTTCTTTGCAAAGGCTACGGCGTCAAACAACTCGACGTCCCCGACAGCGCCATCGACATCCACACGCGCTTCCCCATTGCCTCCATCACCAAGATGTTCACTGCAGCAGCCATTGGGATCCTTTCCGACCAGGGGACGCTCACACTGGACACCCCTGTTCAAAAGTTCACCCCTCTAAAGCTCTCCGACCCTTACGCCGCTTCCCATTTGACTTTGCGCGACTGCCTTTCGATGCGCAGCGGACTGCCCGGCCCCTCTGCGAATCCGCTCCTCTATTCCGATCCGAAAATCACTACACAGCAACTCCTGGAAAAAATCCTCCCAACGCTCCCCTTCCCGCTTGGATTCCGGAGCCACTTCGCCTACCAGAACCTCCTCTACCTACTTGCCGCCACACCTTTCACACCATCTTATGAAGCCTTCCTGCAAAAACAGCTGCTGGCCCCGCTTGAGATGGCAGAGACCCTCACCTCCTTTTCCTCGCTTCAGCAATGCTCCAATAAAGCCCTTCCCCACATCTGGAACAAAGACCGCTTCGAACAAATCCCCTTGGAGAACCTCGATGTCTTCCTTCCCGCCGCAGGATTGAGTTCGACAGCACACGACATGACCCACTTCCTCTTCTTCCTCCTGCATAACGGCGTCTTCCACGCTAAAAACATCCTCAAGCCTGCAACACTCAAGGAAATCCTCACTGCCCAAACTGTCGCTACGACCGAAGAGTTCACCGGATCATCCTTCTATAGCCCAGTGCTCTTTCCTACGTCCCAATTCCTGAACTACGGGCTGGGCTGCTTTATCCACGACTATCGCGGCATGCTCATGGTGCAGGCGCCCGGACTGACAGACGGAGCCGTCTCCGTCCTCGCTCTCGTCCCCTCTCTTAACCTCGGGATTTTTGTCACAGCCAATGCCGAGTCGGTCTTTTTTACACGCGCGCTACTCTTCCAGTTCATCGATGCCTTCCTCGATGAAAAAACAGACTGGAATACTCAGTTCTTGAAAAAATCGAAAGAGCCCTCATGACAAATCGCGCCCGTCTTACTTGAAGTCGCTCTTTCCTCTTTCAAAAGGAGGGATGTGAAGAACAAGAAAGGCAACCAGTACACCCGCTGTCGCCTCGCAGAATCGAGAGGCGCAGAACAGCCAGGGATGCTCATAAGGAAAAGTATGCCAGATGACCACCTCGATAGTCGTCGCCAGGCAGCAAGGAACAAGGACCTTTTGCAGATCCCAAAAAAAGCAGATTAATGCAGCAAGAAACACGGCGGGAAGAAGCGACCAGATTTCCGTCTTGAAAAAGAAGATCGCAAAGGCGCCGATCAAAGATCCTATCAAATTACCCAAAACCCTGATGCCGCCGAGCTTAAAAGTTTCGACGCGGTCCAACCTCATCACAATGATACTGGAAAACGCGCACCAGAGCCCCCCGATCGAGCTAGCGATCGAGGAAAAATAAGCGCTGATCAAGACACCCAGAAAATAGGAGATCAATGCAGCGACAGCCAACTTAAGCGAAAAGTAAGCTTCAAAAAACAGCGACCTAGATGCCACAGGAACCCATTCCCTCTTAATAAAAAATGGATTATTCCCATGCGCCTCTTCTTGTCAATCCTTGCCTAAAAAAATAGAGTTTAGTCGCGCATTTCCCCGAAAAAAGAAAAAGACCCATCTTGACAAACGACGCCCCTTCGCCCTAGATTGCAAAATATAGTTCGGCTTATCCAGGCCGCTGGCGGCATGCCGCATTTTATAGTAGGGGAAACCATTGCTCAGTAAACTGTTGCGCTCCTCCATTCTCGCCGTCACGATCGGCGGGGCTCTCGAATGGTATGAATTTTCCCTCTATATTTACCTGTCCCCGGTCATCGCCCAGCATTATTTTTCCAGCTACCCACCGAGCACCGGGCTGATTTTGACGGCCCTGATCTTTGCGATTGGATTTATCTCGCGGCCCATCGGCGGACTCTTCTTTGGCCACATCGGAGACCGCTACGGCAGAAAAATCGCGATGCTCGTTTCGATCATCATGATCACCATCCCCACATTGGGAATGAGCTTGCTGCCCGAATCTTCCAATATGCTGATCATGCCCTGCCTTCTGCTCTTTTTGAGACTGCTGCAAGGCATTCTCACAGGGGGAGAACTGCCCGGGATGGTCTGCTACCTGACCGAGGGAGTTCCCCCTAACAAGGAACGCTTCATCAGCAGCTTGGCCTTCGTCGGCCCCCAGCTCGGAATGCTGGTCTCCATTTTAGAATGCACTTTTCTTGAAAATGCCCTGACGCCTGAAAATTTCATCAGCTGGGGTTGGCGCATCTCATTTCTCGTCGGCGGATTGATCGGGCTGATGGGATGTTTCCTGCGCTCAAGACTTAAAGAAACACATAATTTCATCCTTCTCAAACAACACAGCCGCGTGAACAGAAGGCCCGTTCTCACATCTCTTTTCTACCACAAAAAAAACCTGCTGATCGCTGTTCTGTTAGTCGCAGCTCCTCTGGGAACCGATTTTCTCATTTTCGGCTATTCGAATATTTATTTGCAGAAAGCGCTCGGCTGCACCACTGAAGCAAGCCTGCTGATCATCGCCCTTCTCCTCCTTTTCACGACCCTGATGCAGCCCCTGTTTGGCAAACTCGGCGACCATTTTCCCAATAAACCCCTGCTCATCATCGCCACAATCGGCCTGATCCTGATTTCCTACCCCCTCTACTACTGCATCAGCCATCAGATGCCCATCTCCATAGCTCTTGCCGTCATGACAGCTATTTTCATCAGCTGCTACTACGCGCTGGTCCCATTTGCTCTCTCGCGCCTTTTTCCCACCTCGGTTCGCTACTCCTGCATCGGGCTAAGCTACAACACCGGCGCATGCCTGTTCGGGGGGACGGCGCCGCTGTTTGCAATGCTGCTTGTAAAAGGAACTTCCGACATGGCATCGCCCAGCCTCATCATCATCGCCTCCTCAGCCCTCTCCCTCATCACCTTAATGTACCTCAAAGAAGCAAGAACGGCCGAGTAACCCCCCTGAACTTCCCGAGCGAACGCGCGAAAACCAGGAGGCTTGCAACTTTTAAGACCACCCCCTAGATTGCAAAATGAACGCGGGCCAAATGAGGGGGCACCGACCGTTGCGACAAACTAAAAAAGGGTAAAATTCAGTGCTCAAGGGCTTATCACGCCATTCCTTTCTCGCCGTCACGATCGGCGGCGCGCTTGAATGGTATGAGTTTTCCATCTACATGTTTTTGGCGCCCGTCCTTGCCAAACACTACTTCTCCGCCTTGCCAGGGATGAAGGGAGTGCTTTTGATCGCTTTGATCTTTGCACTTGGATTCTTGTCCCGTCCTTTTGGCGGGCTGATATTCGGACACATCGGCGACCGCTACGGCAGAAAAATAGCCCTGCTGATCTCAATCATCTCTATCACCATCCCCACCTTCGGCATTGGATTTCTACCCAACTCATCGGAGGTCCTCGTCGCTCCTTTTCTGCTTCTTCTGCTTCGCCTCCTGCAAGGGGCCATCACCGGCGGAGAGCTTCCAGGGATCATCTGCTACCTCACCGAAGGGATCCCCCCGAAAAACAGCCGCTTCATTAGCAGCCTGAGTTTCTTTGGCTCCCAACTGGGGATGATCGTCGGCATCATCGAATGCCTCCTCCTCGAACTGATGGTCTCGCCCGCGCAATTTGTTCAATGGGGATGGCGCATCTCTTTTCTCCTCAGCGGTCTGATCGGACTCACAGGCTTATTCCTCCGTTCCAGACTCAAAGAGACCCGCACATTCACCACGCTATCGCAGCACAAACATGTCTCCAAAAGACCCATCCTGCAGTCTTTCTTGAGCCACAAAAAAAAGATTGTCATTGGAATTTTACTGACTGCCCTGCCCCTTGCCGCTGAATTCCTTCTCCTCGGCCTCTCCCAAATCTATATCCAAGAATCCCTGCATTTAAGCCCCTTTGCGGCGCTGGGGATCACCGGCATCCTTCTCCTGGTGACTGCGGTTTCCATGCCATATTTTGGCAAGCTCGGCGACAGATACCCAAATAAGCGGATCCTCAAACTCTGCAGCGTCGGTCTCATTCTCATCTCCTACCCCCTCTACCACGCGGCAGCACACCTTTCCCCCTTCGCGGCCCCCCTTGCCGTCGCCACATGCCTTATTCTCAGCTGCAACTTCTCCCTCATTCCCTTTGCCCTGGCGGAACTCTTCCCCACATCAGTCCGCTATTCCTGCATCGGCCTCAGCTACAACCTCTCCGCCAGCATCTTCGGCGGAACCGCCCCTTTTGTAGCGCTCCTGCTCATCAGACAGACCCATCACGTCGGGAGCCCTTGCCTCATCCTCATCTCGACCGGCCTGCTCTCCCTGATCGGCATTTCCCTCCTCAAAGACAAAAAAGCGATCGCCTAACCCCCCGTCTTCCCATTTACAATATTTTACCCATAAACTATCCTTGCCACTCGACGAGGCCGTATCGGAACTTATTCCCTCGTTCATCCTCTTCCGGGGCAATAGCTCAGTTGGTTAGAGCAGCGGACTCATAACCCGCTGGTCCCTGGTTCAAGTCCAGGTTGCCCCACTTTCTCTCTGAGTAGGAGTGTTTCTAAGGGCTACAAAACCCCTGAGGAACGGATGTCGTCCCCGATTGGTTGAGACTGCCTGTGTTGCCGACCAGAGGCTCAACGGAGAACTGGCTGCTTCCCATGTTCTCTAAGTCGTAATCTGGCAGGGTCGCTTCTTGAGTGGATTGGTTATGTTGCATGCGGAGGCAAACAGTTGCAGAATCTTCTGCAATGAGTGTCACAGCAGATCCAGAATTCGAATTCATCTGGTTATTCCCCCTGAAGGTATTGCCCAAAATCTCATATTTTGCATGGCCATTCAGTATAGGATTCCCGAAAAAACCCGCCCCAAAGTTGTCAGTGATCGTATTCCGTTGCAAAGCAACATGGATCGTTGCGTCATCCGAAATATCCGCTTCTACTCCTACAGAATTCTCATCGATTGTGTTACCCACAATCACAAGATTAGTCTTTGACGAAACAAATCCTCTCGAGAATATCCCTGCCTTGCCAATTTCATGGATGTGATTATCTTTAATGAGCGCAGTCAAAGATGAGGTGCCATAAGCAGCTGTTGCCACTCCTTGAGCATCTCCATAACGGGAAACATCATTTGAAATCACACTAAAAACTCCTTTCGCTGCTCCTGTTTGCTCTATGAAGTTTGTTTCGAGGATAATTCCGCTACCTAAAGGACCGTTCGATAGAACATTATCTTTAATCATCCCTCTCATAGAAGAGCTTCCTTCGGCTTGCGCTATGAAGCCAAATACAAACTCATTCACGCGGTTGTGAAGTAGCTGGAAATTGAGTGTAGCATCATTATCTGCAAACAAGAAAGTTCCGACCCCTTTTAAAGGAACTCCTTCTGAATGATTCCCTGTCACAATGGCGGAAAGAATAGGACTTCCAGCTATTGCATGAAAATCGATGGCGTGCTCCACGCAATCTGAGATCTGATTTCCTGAAACAAAGGCTGTTACCCTGCTTTGATTCTGTGCAGCAATGGCAATCCCTGTACCGCTAGGAATTTCAGGAACGGAAATCCCATTGTTCTGAAAATTGGAAATGACATTGTCCTCAACATTGTAGGAGCCTTTGCCTTCCCTCTGCAAAAGATAGATCGCATAAGTTCCCTGGCCATCACTGGAATGAACAGTATTATTTGTAATTGTCACCTTTCCAGATGGCATATTGGGAAGAATTCCTGCCGCCCCACTATTCGCCGTCAAAATGTTCGAGAAGACAGAAAGATCATTTGTTTTCCCTGAATACGACCCAATGCAATAGCTTCCCTTCAGAGTTCCACCCGCATCTGTTGTGATTTTCAAACCGGAAATAGAATTATGGTTAGCGACCGTTACCACCGAGCTTCCAGTGGGGGCTGTCAAACTCGGCCATCCGCTTGTTTGCGGCGGGATGAACATCTTTCCACTTGTCGTAGGCAACCTTTGGCCTATTCCGGATCCAAAGAGGTATTGATTATTCTTAAGCACAATCCCTGCATCCATCCCTTGAGATGTTCCATCTCCGGGGTAAACGTAAATCACATCTCCCGGCGCAGATGCATTTTGAGCAGCGGTCAACGTGGAAAAGGGAGATTCAAATGTCCCCTTGGAGTGGCTTGTATTATTGACAAACCAGAAAAAATAAGGCTTCCCTGTAGAAGGATCTATTGCCTTAGTTGTGCTTTTTTTCCGGTCGACAGGAATGATTTCAAATCGATTAACGGGTTGCACGCTGCGTTTAGCCAGAGCCAAGGCCGTTGCAGCAGATTGGCAAGCTCTCTTCTGAATTTTCCGTTTGCCTCCGAAGGGGATCACAATGCTCACCTGCCCCTGCCCTGTCCACTTGAAAATCGAGTCATAGGAGGTAAAACCTTCCAATTTGCAATATTTGAATAGATCAAGCTCAGCTCTTGCTTCCCCTCCCCAAGCAGCTTCTCCATGCCCATTGAGATAATAGGGTCCCATGGCTACCGTGAAATCTACGTTTTTTACCACATTGATATGCGCCGCCGCTTCCGCATTGGCTCCTTTCATAGCGAATTCTTTTTTTCCCGAAATAAAAGCATAATGTTGTCGAAAATGATCGAAATGGGAGCCCCAAAAAGCGCTCGTTTTCTTCCCAACAGGCAAATAACCATTGATCCGAAAGTCCCACACTCTCCCCAAAGATTCCAAGCCAGCGGCAACCTGGTTATAATGTTGTCTATATGTTCTGCGATAGTCGTAGTAAGTATTCATCCCCCAGACCCGCGAACAAGCCATATATCGCACTCCAACCCCAGCATTTGCTGCAGTCCGCCCATTATTGAAAATGTGTCCTCGAAGGTCTAAGAAAGGCACCCAGGCATCGCCGTAAGGCCTCATCGGAGAAAAAAAACCTTCCAGCGTTGTGTACCCTTGGTTATAGCCGATCCCCCCTGGCTCAATGTGACGCGCTGCCACGCGCATGGGCTGAGGCCCTTCCAGTTGTTCCGCCTCCTCACCAAACACCGATAAACAAAACAAAGTACTCAGAAACAAAAGAGAGACCTTCGGATAGACTGTCATTGTAAACCGCCGCAAATATTTCTATAGCTTTCCTGAAGATGGCATACATCAATAAATTTTTCAAATGTTGCATTCCCCGCATTGATTAGAGGCTGTCTACTGTATGGGAATGGCTCCCAAAAATTGCACCCCTCGTCTTGAGAGGAAGATACGATTCTGGTTTATGAGGATTTTGAACTTGGAGCCTGTTGTGGAATGGAGGGAAGGGATTTTTGGGGTTAAACCTGCTGGGAACTCTTGAAAAAAGCGTCCCTGATAGTTTTGAGCATCTCCTTATGGATATCGAGATCAACGACATCGCGAGGGTTTGAGGATTTGGGAAGGTTGGCATGCAATTTTTCCAGAAGCTCTGGGGTGCACAGCATGGCGATCTTGGACAGGCCCAGAACAATCCCTTTCTGAATCGAAGCTAATGCCTGCTCCTCATCCAAATGCTCCTTTACCGAGTCGGGAAGGGCATATTCAAAAATGCTGCGGGCCTCTTCCGATATTTCAGAAGGATTTTGCATGATCTTCGCCACGATCCCGCCGATGCGCTCAATTGGATCCGTTTGCATGACATCGAACTTTTTAAAGTCTTTATACAGGGAAGCGACCTGATCGATGGCAACGGCCCCCATACATTTGTCCTGCTCGGTTTGATGGATCATCAAGTTGGCCAAATTACCCACTCCAATTGTCGGCAGACGATCTCGATAGTAAAGGAGGAAATCAGCTGCCGCGATCTGTCCTATGTCAACCAGGGCTTTATCATAGACCGCTTTAGAAGGTTCTGTTGTCTCTTTATGTAAAATATCCGAGGCCTTCCAGTTCTCTACTGTCGTTCCTGGAATGCAGCTCATGACCAAGAACATCGAAGGGGTTTTTTGGGGATACTTTTCCTTAAACAGGGAAGATTTCTCTAACACCTTTTTAAGCTTTAAAGCTGTGCTCTTTTCACAGGTTCTTCCTATCGCTTTGGTCTTCGGAGTATTGATGTGAAGCTGGGAATAGAGTGTATTGGCGAAGAACTCTTGAGCCGGTTTTTCTGCCGCTTTGACCACGATCGTCAAAGGAGTTTCATTATGCGTCCCTGTAATAAAAAACACACCTCGACTCCCCGGCACATATTTGCTTACTTGAGCAGTTTCAAGAAATGTCCTTAACTCGGCCTCTTCCGGAAGTTCGCCTATCTCAGAGCTTTTAGGATGCAGCGTTTCACATTTGCCCCTGACCGCAGCAAAGAAATCTCTTAGTCTGAGTTTTCCTTCATCGATTTGCTCTCTATTGGATTCGGGCAATAATTTGCAGACTTGATCCACAACCTCGTCAGAATAAATTTTCCTAAGATGATTGAGCAATTGCACATTGTCTTGTGCAACATTGGCGCAGACTTCACTTTCATAGGATTGCAGGGCCTGGGAGAATAAGAGCGGATCCTCGACAAAATCTCTCAGCTCGGGGTTACTGTGCCCATTCAGCCATTCTTCAACTTCCGAATCCTCCAAGTGGGAGTTTTCTAGAGCTTCAACGTTTGCCTCTTTAACCTTTTCAAGAAGGAGCGTCCGTCCCTGCGTTCTTAGTTGACCTTCATAGGGATCCAGGGCTTTCGTGCCTGTGTTGAAGGCTATTCTAACATCAGGAATTAATCTCTTTCCGATTTCCTTTATTATAGAAACCCCTAATTCAATACCTAAGCCATTAAGGATCTCGATATTCTTAGATCGCTGGAATTCAGTATTTATGGCAGTAGAATCGATCTGGGGATATTCAGTGGGTTCTAAGTGGGGTTTAATAGTAGCAGTGCCTAAAACTGATAATGACATTTTAAATCCTTAAAAATTACATCTTTTTATTAACATTTCTTTTAAGAATAATATTACACCATAATCAATAAACGAATATAAAGTTAATAATAAACATAATAAAAAAACTCAAAGCATTCAAAATCAACACGATATATAAAATGAAAAGTAACTAAACTTAAACAACTAAGAATTAATGACTTAGATATCAAATCACGCGTTTTTCTGAGTCAAACTTGATGTTTATAATTAATTATTAAAACAATGTAATATAAATTACAAAAATCATCTCAAGTCCATTGTTTATTAATACCATTAGGCTCAAGCTCATTAATTATGATACAATGACTCGATTTCCATTATCTCGAGAATCGATAAGCAATTATTTGGAGGTTTTTGTGGCGACGCGTCTTTCCGATTTAACTCTTCTTACCCGGCCTCAAGTACAGTCCGCCCTTTCAGAATGGAGCTGTTTAAGCTATGACAGCAAAGTTCAAGGAAATAAAATTTTGGGCAGCTCTTTACAATCGACGCACCCTGAACTCTATGAATTTCCTAAGCTATGGAGAACTCTTTCCGGCCAAGACAGGCAGCAGCTTTTCCTGATTCAAAAGAAAGCCCTTCTAGTCCTCTCTCATCTTAAAGAAAACTCCCAGGCGACAGGCATACTCACCCCAACCCTTGGCAATCAATTGAGAACAGTTGAGTTCCTGAGCCGTCTTTCTCTCGAATACGGTCAGAAGTTGACAGCCGAGGCATACGAACGTCTAAAAAGCGATCTGCGTTCGCAGCTCGACTCTGGGGAAACGGTCCTTACAGAAGAACAGGAAACCCAGTTCAAAGACAGATTGGCTTCCGCCCAAAAGAAAAAAATCGAACAGCAGTTTGAATTCGAACTTCCATCCCCTCCTGTTTGCGATCAGCTTCCCTGTGAGAGCAAACGGATGAAATATTGGGAGACATTATCTCCTGTAATGACACGCTCCAGAGAAGGGCACATTGGTGTGTTTTACGTCCATAATCCGGAGTTTCTTAAGGATCTGGTCGTCAAAGCGCCGCTGCGGCCTGCCCAAGAGTGCTTTGCCGCACGCTTGTTTCAGCAGATGGGAATGATCGTCGCCAACACCCAGGTTGTCGATCGGAAATCGCTCGAAGGGAAATTAATCGAAAAATCTTTAAAAAGTTGTCCTGACTTTCAGACGCATTGCGAAAAAGTCCCCTTCAGCCGCTATCTGGTCATGAATCGGATATATGGATGCACGATTGAAGAGATTGACCAGCCCATCGCTGCAGCCGCATTTACAAACGACCGAGCCAGTCTTTTGTCTTTACTGAGACAAATGGGCAGTGTTGCAGCAATGGATGTCTTTATGCACTACCAGGACCGGATGCCATTTATTGGTTTGGCAAACTGGGGCAACCTCATGTGCATAGAGCATGAGAAGCGATTGGCATTTGCCGCTGCAATTGATCAAAGCGTTGATCTGTCAAAACCTACCATGCTGGGCTTCGAGATCGACAAGATGGGACGGATCGAAGAGATCTCCTCCGTTGTTTTAAGTCATCCCTTGGAAACATCCGAAGCGGCGAAATCGATATGGGAAGGGATGCCTGAGCCTCTAAAGGAACTGTTATCTGAGGAAGAAGGGGCGGCGGCAGTTCAAGAGGGACTCGTTGCCGGATTTCAAAAGATTGCCTCGAATCTACAGCCTGACGTACTTAGGAATATCGACGCGGAACTCCATCCGCTTTATACGAAAATCGACGTTGTCAAGGTGGATGATCTGATCCGCGCCCATGAGATCATTTCTGCCAAATGTTCTTCGCTGGTGTGAAAAACAATCTTCCCTGATGATCTTCTCTTTCGTGGGGAGACTCTCTCTGCCAAGATGCCGATGCATTTGCGCGCAGACGTCCGTCTTTATCTGTTGAGATTGAATTCTCGCTTGTCCCCGGACCCCACTTTATTCATCACTGATTTTAATCATTTCTTGCGCATAAATTTTTGACGCTGTATTCATTTCAAATACTAAAGTTAAACTTTTAAGATGCAAGGTGGTGAATATGAGCCTTAAGTGTGGAGCGTATGCGTGCGGCCTTTTTGTTTTGACCATGACCTCGGTTTCAGCAGAGTCCGCATCCAACGAGGAGCCTCGCAAGCCCAAAGGCGTGACGACACAGCCAACGAGGGTAATCACTCCCCCGCAAGCTCCCAAAGTTCCCCATGGCGTCAACGGCTTTGTGACCGCGGACTTCATTTACTGGAGGACAACGGTTGATAACTATCAGTATGCAGCCAGCGGCGTTGCCATTGTAGGAGACGACGGAGTCACCCCTGTTCCTCCTCACAAGCGAGGCGAGACCCCGAGCCCTGGATTTGATTTTCAGCCTGGATTCAAAGTGGGAGCTGGGCTTAAGTTCGCTCATGATGGCTGGGACCTTTATGCGAACTACACATGGCTGAACCCGGAAACCTTCAAAGACTCCCTGTCAAGTTCGAGCGGCGATATAGTCGGCCCTGCGGACCCCTATTATGGATCACCGACGCTTTCAAAAGTCAAAGACCGCTTTCAACAGACTTTTAACGTTCTTGATCTGGAACTGGGAAGACAGTTCTTTTTAAGTAAATATCTGACCTTAAGGCCTTATTTTGGGCTTAAGTCGGCGTGGATCAATCAGACCCAGAAGAATTTTCTCACGGTGTTTAACAACGACACCAATGGGTTGGGAGTCAATAGTTTTTCAGTGCCGAATGGCGAAACCATCACGAATCTTATTCAAAAACAGAAGTTGGAATCCTGGGGGATTGGGATACGGGCAGGGATTGCTCCCGTCTGGTATTTCATAAAAAACTTTGGCCTCTATGGCAACCTTGCCGTATCGGGCATGTGGACTACTTTCCAAAATCACTCGAAAACGTCATTTAAAGGAACGATAACCGATCCTACGACGGGAGCTGTCTCCTCCGTCTCAGGTGTCACAGCGAATATTGGACGCTCATTTCATACCGTGACCCCGGTGATAGAACTGGGTCTTGGGCTCACTTATATGGCTTTTTTCCATCAGGACGCCTATGCCCTCACTGTCTCGGCGGGATGGGAAGAGCAAATGTGGATCGGGTTTAATGGAGGCTTTCCAGGTGGAAGCATGTCGCAGCAGGGCTTTACTTTTAAAGCGGGTTTTGAATTTTAACCCATAGGATGGTCTCATGTCTAAATTGCATTTTTGTTTGAGCTTAGCAATTGCCCTGGGGCTCATTTCTACTGGGGAAGTTCATGCGCAGCCTCAAGGATTCCACTTGGTCGAGGGAGAGGCTAGAGCTCCTTTTGTGGACTGGGACGGCTGTCTCGTCGTCAAAGTCGGCAGAAATGCGATGATCAACTGGGACAGCTTCTCGGTGGATAGTCACGAGAATCTCCGATTCGAGCAGGAAGACGCCGAGTCGTCGGTCATGAACTTCGTAAAGGGAGAATCCTTGAGCGCCATTCATGGGAACGTGCAATCCAATGGTAAAGTCTACCTGGCCCATCCAAACGGAGTGCGCATTGGCTCTCAAGGAGTTTTAAGCGCTCCCCAGATTATCCTGGTGGCCGAGCAAGGGAAAATCGAAGTCAACGGCGCATTGACGGCAAGCGCTCCATCAGGAATGGGAGGCAAGATCCATGTCCTGGGCAAAGAAGTGGACATCCAGGAGAGCGCTGTCATCGACGCTTCCGGCGCAGCTGGAGAAGGAGAAGTTCTCATCGGCGGAAGTTTCCAGGGACAAGACAGATCGATTCTGCATGCCGAACGCACACAAGTCCTGGCAGGGGCTCAAATTTCTGTCGATTCTCTTGAATTTGGAAATGGAGGACGCGCCATCATTTGGTCCGATGATTCCACCCAATTTGCAGGCCATGTCAATGCCAGAGGCGGAGTACAAGGAGGCGATGGCGGGTTTGTGGAGGTCTCCGGAAGAGAACAGCTCGCGTTCAAAGGGACTGTCACGACAATGGCGCCCAAAGGCAAAACCGGCCAGCTGCTTTTAGATCCAAGAAACGTCCTGATTACAGAAAGTGAAACGATTTATACCGGAGCTATAGTATTTTCACAGAAGCCTGGAACTGACTTCACCGTTGACATCTATAGTGTATTTGACGCTCTCAATACAACCGGCGTCTTGATTCAGGCAAATAATAACATTACTTTGCGATCTGACTTTACCTTTGGCCCGCCGACACTCGACAGCACGCTGGTGCTTCTGGCCGGAAATTCTATATCCATGGAAGGCTCTTTTAAGATCAGGCTAGGCCCTGTAACTTTTTTTGCCTCTATCAATAATAATAAAGCCCTACCCGCCTACCGTACTTCGGGGGGACCATGCTTCTTTAAAATTTCGGATCCTGAGGCCAGCATCTCATCGACATCGGGAAATATCCTCGTCGGAGCTATTAGCGCCCTCTTTAAACCGGCTGAGGGGGCAGTCATCAAAATACACCCGGGCTCGTTTTCAACAGAAACAGGAAAAATCACCGTCAATCCCAAGCAACCTACATTCCAGCGTGGGCCGGGGCCGCTGCCATCGGCCGGAGCCAACTTCGAGAAAATGCCATGACATAATGTTGAATGCTAAGCGACTATTCCCATTCCAATATGGAGCTTTAGGTGGCCACCTAAAGCTGTACTGATTCCAGGTCCAGACAGTCAAAATTCATAGATAGTTCATATTATGACACTTAAGTATTCGATTTATCGAGTCGTGTGATTGCGTTTATGTTATAAAAATAATTTGAAAATAAATTTTACGTTATTTATAATTAAATATTTATTTGAACTTAACTAAAAATTAATATATAATCTATTATGATTCTTAAAAAAAACAATAATAAAGGAAACAATATGACTGGTAAAATTTTAACATGTGACAATCAATCGACTTTAATTAAGTTCATTGAGACGCCTTCCAAAAACTCCTATCAAACAGACAAGGTTATTCGATTAGGCTTATACCCTCTCTCTTCGCCATCTGATTTTGCTATGGACTCTATACATAGCCTCACATTTGGTAGAACAAAAACGGTCTCACTTGCAGATGCGCGCCATGTCGCCCATCTGATTTCAGAACACATTCATGCTCCCGTCGCTGTCATTAAAGAACTCGCTGTCAGCAGACTTGAAAAAAAGAGGGTTCTTGAAGTAGACCCAATCACCCATGAGGAAAGGCTAAAACCTGGGATTGAGGAAGAAGACGTCTACGTTCCAACGGCGCTTGAATTCACAAACGTAGAACACTTCCGCACTGTCATCGAATTCCTCAATCAAAACGAGTATCTTTCAACTGCAGACCGCGCTGCTCTTAATCCCTATATCAAAGAAATCGAAGATGCTGTGTATTTCAATCAGAATTTAACTGAGACCGCATCCCCCATGCAGCAAGAAGTCCTCCGCTTTATTGCTGAGCCGTATGTAGACGCAATAGTCGACCTATGTGCACAATTGGACAACCCCGCAGCTTTTTTGGGCGAAACCACATGGGCTACTCTTCAAGAACCTCTCAGCCGGCAGGATATTGCCAGGGCCGCTCTCTATGGTTCTTGTCAAAATGGGTCGAGGATGCTCTTTCTTGAGCTTTTTTCGGGGCTTAAAGAAGAACTCGATTCCGGCGAGGCACTCAAAAAAATTTACTTTGGAGATTCAACATTGGAATCCACTTTCATCCGCCAGGGTGCTGGCGTTCCCTGTTTAGAAGCACAGCGCGAAGTTCTCGCTGAACTGATCGAAGAGAAACTCTCTGAGAAATTTGGGCCAGAGCAGACAGAAGCGCTTCCTGACGGGACAGATCCCCTTCTCGTGAGAACTTTACGCCACCGCCTATTCTGTGATGGATATTCATTAGATATGACTTCGCAAGATTTTTCACAAAGACCTGTCCAGATCAGGATGAATCCTTTCGGCTCGACGATCGAGGCATTGAACGGCAATTTCGGATCTCAAGAAGATTTTGGATTCATATCGCTTCACAATTGGAGCACGCCTGATGGAATGAAAATTGAAGGAGAAGCTGCAAAGACCCGCTTTAACCAGATCCGCAGCGAGGTGGAAGCTGCGCTCCCAGGCCAGGAGATCGAATCCTGAAAACACCGCACAACATTTTAATGCAGTACCAGGGGCTGGAAACAGCCCCTTTTTCATGTGCAGCGATGCCGCTTAAGCGTTGTCCAGCTGTCCCTGCTGCTGGGTTTGAACGGATGAGCTCTTTGTGAAGGAGTGGATGCCGTAGATGACGGCAGAGAGCAGCAGCAGGATGCCGACGCATTCGAGCGCGGGTGGCAGCCTTTGATCCAAAATATAGACGAATACCAGACCGAAGATCGTTTCGAAGATATTGAGCTGGCCCATCAGCGAGACCGGCAGCTGGAAGCTCCCTCTGTTCCAGAGGTACGTCCCCACCCATGAGCAGAGGAGGCCGAGGACAGTGCAACCGATGACGAATCGGAGAAGAGGATCGCCAAGGTGAGTGAACTTGCCCATCCCTTCGGGGTTGAAGAGGCAAAGGCCTGCTGCAAAGACGAGGGCCCAGAAGAAAGTTCCAACGCCAAGAAGCGTCGCCCAGTCATTGGAATCGACCTCTGGATTTTGCTTTAAGAAGCGCGCATTGGCCACCACATACCAGGTCCATGTTCCAAGGCAGGCAAACCCGCAGAGGAGCCCGATAAGATGGGTGGAGACGGAAGGGCTCTCTACGATGGGGAAGTAATTGATCAAAATCAGTCCCGCCAGAATGAGAACGGAGGGCAGGATCAGGCTGCGGTTGCTGCATTCCCTCTGCTTCCAATTTCCATAGAACGCGATCGTGATCGGGCTGATCCCAAGGATGAGGGCGCAGATCGCAGGCGATGCGTAGCGGAGCGAGAGCACCACGAAAATGTAATAGCCGAAGGAAGAGATCAGGGAATAGCCCAGAGCCTTCGTCCATATGCTCAAAGGATACCCGCTGGTCTTCATCCTTTTAGCGTTGAGGAATAACAGGCACGATGCGATTCCGTAGGCCAGATAACGGCCTGTGGCGATTTCGAGAGAGCTAAAGCCCTCCATGTACTGAGGGATGACGAAGATCATGCCCCAGATTAAACAGGCGCCTAAGGCGCAGATGATGCCGTTGAACATGAATTTAAGATTTTTTGAATGAGATGCTAGATTATATCAAATCTATCCTAATTCGGGCAGCTATTCGTTTGGAGTTGGGAGCCTTGATGTTTAGAGGGATGCGGAGCTGGAAGTAAATAATTTAATTAATACACGTGCTATTCACTTGATTTACCCCCGCAGCCCCCTTATCCTAATTCCAAGAATCAAAAAACGGAGAGTCCAATGGCAAAAAGCGCTGTAGCGGCAAGAAAGAAAAGAGCGAGAAGAGCCTCCAAAGAGATGCGCGACCAGAAAGAGCGGCGCTTCTTTTGGAAGTCGAAGGCTGCCCCAGGCAAATCCAAGCCAAAATATTAGGGAGGCTTGTAAAAGCCCCCCTGTGCCAAACCCTACTTGGTCACGACGAACTGTTTCTTCTTTTTCGTGTGGACGTCGAATCCGTCATGATGGTGCACGATGTATTTATCGTGGTACTCCCAGTCTTTGGAGACGCTTGTAAAGCAGACTTCTCCGGCGTAATTGTACATGTATACAGTCTGCTCGCCGCCTAAATTCAGGCTCGTGCTGGCAGCAAAGGGAGCAAATCCCCCGATCTCTGTGACGATCTGTCCGTTCTCGTATCTGGCAGTATGTTTGCAGTTTTTGCCGTCCTGGACATTGAAATAGATCTTGTTTGCTTTGATTTTCTTTCCTGAATCGAAGCAAAGGGCGCTGGTGCAGGCTTCTTTGCAGGCCTTCTCACATTTATCGGAAGCTGAGAGGGCCGCGCTGAAGCAGCAGAGAGCAAGGGAAAGATTAAACAGTTTTCGGGACATGCAAGACCTCCAAATTTTGGTTAAGAAGCAATTGTCAGATTAAGCGGATTAATCGACGCAGGCTCCATTGAGAAATGTAGGATAATAATTCTGAAAACCAAAAAAGCAACACAAAATTAATTTCTTCAAGGAACCTGTCACAGCAGCTCCTGCTTGCTTTAAACTCTCCCAAACTGTAAATTCATCGCCTTCTTTTTCAATTCTATCTGATTTTAGTTAATTTGACATTGAGCCATCGGTCAATGCAATCTTTCGTGAACCTCTCTTTGGTTTCGCGGAAGTTCTGACGCGCTATGTCAGTTTAAATTGAAAAAAATAAGACGGCTAATTTTTTAAATTATTATTTTAATTTAAATAATCGTTTTTCGTTTCAACATTAAATCAATCTTGTTAAAATTATAACAAATTAACAACAAACTATCAGGAAATATGGCAGTTCGTGCTTTAGCCACAACCAAATACACAATGTCAAGCGAGAGTTCCCAGGAGCTTCATTCAAAGGACTTTGACCCTCCCTCATTAAGCGCTCCCCGCAAAGACTCACTCGCACCTCACTATAATCCGATTTTCGGAACAACTCCCCAAATCCTTCAGTCCGCAAGCACCCTTATGCGCCTGACACTATTAGACGACGCTCTTCCAAAAAACAGGAGCCGCTCAACGGTTGTCGACCAATTGGCAAAAATCTGGTTAGAAGGCGGAAAGCAAGCCTCGATGATCATTTCAAGCGGGACGGGCAGCACCGATTTAGATAGTTTGAAAGCTTTAATGAGCGGGCAATTAAAGCAGCTTGGATCCCGCCTCACTGCGATCTATGCTGAGGAACTCGAGGCCGTAACAACTGCCGCCGAGCTGAACAAATGCGCCTTGCGGTTTTTCAAAGACACCAATTCGATCCAGATCGCTCCTTTGCAGAAATCGTTCAGAGGCGTCAATGGACCGACCTTTCTCGTGAGCTATCCGCGCCTGGACAATCAGCTGCAGACCCCCCAACTGCATCAATACGTGGTCAAATGGACCCAATGGACCGAGCTTTGCAGCGCGCGCATCTATGATGGGTTTTCCCGCAGTTTTTCTCTCGAAGGGCCCCCTTCTACATTCATCGTCCCCAAAGCTTCAGGCATCGATTTTGAGCGTGGGGTCCACGAGATGCCCGATTGCTCTCAAACCTTACTGTCTAATGAAACAGTCGACAAATTACGGCAAAAATTCCTTGGCGTCGTCCAAGCGGTAGATTCTAAGATCACCCCCCAAGACAACCAGATCATGCTCCTCGAAAGGATTCCCGGATCGAATCTCTTTGACTTTGCAAAAACGAAATATCAAGATCTTTCACAAGACCAAAAAGAAAAACTCTTTACTCGGCTTGGTCGGCTGGCAATGCTGGATGTGCTGATGGGAAATACGGATAGGCTAATCCAAGTCTTTTACCATAAAGAATCTTCCTCCTACGACCTCGTTACCTACGAGTCCAACCTCGGCAACGCCATGATCGTCTGGTCCAGCGAGTTGCAATTCCCCGAACTTTTTGCCATCGACAACGGGATCGACGAAAAACTGATCCACGACCCGGAATACAAAGCAAAATACCTTGCCTTCCTGGACAATATTCTCAAAAACCCAAAGATGACAGAACTTCTCACCGATGCCATGACAAAATCTGTCAAGAGCGCTATCAGTTTGATGGCCGAGGATGAAGACGATGATTTAGTGGAACTGAGGAAACGGCTCAAGCCCTTCGTTGCCGACCTGGAATCCTTGGGACAGTCAGCCATTGCAAACGGCATTGCTGAAATGAAAGAAAGCCTGCGCACTACGCTCATCCCTAAATGGGACAGCGAAGATAACGCCGGCTTAATAAGCCATCTTAAATGGGCCCATCCCGAGCTGCTCGAAGCAGTGAAGGAGCGGCTTGAGACCTTCAAATCATCAGTGAGGAAATGAAAATGAGTTATCAAACCAGCTTTTCACCAGCTTCTTGCTCGTTTGCTTCTTCAGCCAGCACCTACACAGGCGATGGTCGCTTTGGTCATTTTTCTCAGAGCTCCACCCAGATCGACCTCGTGACCTGGCTGAAAAGGGTGCAATACCACGCAAGCACCGGCGCTGCGGAAGACCAAAGAAGTTTAATTGACCTGGCCACCAATTTGCCAGACACTACCTATGCCACTGCAGAAGTGAGGACCGTCATTGAAAAAATTCAGCACTTCATGACGTCGAGGATTCAATACGACAAGACGCTTACACCCACTTCGTATAGAGCGCTGCGTTCTCTAATGGTCCAGCTTTCTCCGCCGACAACACACAAGCCTTCCTGCGCAAAAAAACTGACTTTCTCCGGCGGCGACGACGAATAAGGCGTATCGACATGCGATTATAGGTTCTCCAGACGAGGTCCCCATTAATCCTGCTTTCCTGTATAGTTGCCCTCAATTAGAGGGCACGATGGAATCGGAAAAGATGTCAATGGCGGCTGAAAAACTCAAACTTGGGTATCCGGGAAGGCATATCTTCCTCTGCTGCGACCAGACGGCGGCCAAATGCTGCCAGAAAGAAGCCGGCCTCATCTCCTGGGACTATCTGAAACGGCGCATCGAGGAAATCAACGCACAGGGGACTGTCCATCTGTGGCGCACCAAGGCCAACTGCCTGCGCGTCTGTGCTAAAGGGCCGATCGCCGTCGTCTATCCGGAAGGCGTATGGTACCACTCTTGCACGCCTGAGGTCCTCGAAAAAATCCTTCTGGAGCACCTGATCGGCGGAAAAATCGTCCAGGAATACGCCATCAATGCCGGGTGTCCTCAATGAATGAACAGTACAAAAAAGATTTTATCCACGCCGGATCCATCGCAAGAAAGACCCGCGCCTTCGGGAAATCGCTCATCAGGCCAGGCGCCTCCTACAACGCAGTGATCGATCAGATCAACGCCAAAATCAAAGAACTTGGCGCCATCCCTGCCTTCCCTCCCCAAATCGCCCTGGATAACGTCGCCGCGCACTATTTGCCTCATCCCGGAACCGACATCACGTTTTCCAGGGAACTCGTCAAACTCGACGTCGGCATCTGTTGCAACGGGGCTATCGGCGACTGCGCCGTGACCATCGATCTTTCCGGCAAGCACCAATCTCTTATCGATGCGGCGGAAGCCGCCCTCCTCAATGCCGAGCGCAGCATCAAAGTCGGCCTTCCGATCCGGGAAATTGGAGCGATCATCGAATCGACCATTGCCTCGTTCGGATTAAAACCGGTGAGGAATCTCTGCGGACATGGCCTCGGCCGCTACAAAATCCATACCGCCCCCTCAATCCCCAACTGCGACGACAGGTCGTCGAGTGTGATCAAACCGGGCATGACCTTTGCGATCGAGCCATTCGTGACCAATGGAAAAGGGTTGATCTATGAATCGGGCAATCCAATGATTTTCTCCTTCCTCAAGGAGGGTCCCGTCCAAAATAAGTACGCCGGACTCGCGCTCAAAAAGATCCATGCCTTTAAAGGACTCCCCTTCTCCATGCACGACCTTCTCAGCGATGAGCTCTCCCTCATCGAGGTCAAACTTGCCTTAAGCGAACTGACGACATTGGGGATAATCGCAGGATATCCTCCGCTGATCGAAGAAGGGCGCGGCATGGTCGCACAGGCGGAGAACTCCGTCCTTGTCGATAAAAGCGGCCAGGTCTTCATCACCACCCGATAATCTTCCTTTACAATCTCCCTCTTGTTCCAGTAGAAGGAAATGAACTGCCTGTCATGAGGGGGGAAAGTGGATCTCAAGAGCCGTTTTGCTAACCTAAATTACAAACAGATCGCCGGGATCATCGTCCTGATCGGAGGAATCGTTTTATTCTTCCTGACCGTCAACGCGACGAAAAAAATCGCCGATGCGACTACCCTCTCCCAAAGTATCAGCAATTACTTTGAGCACAATCCCGACTGGAACCCGATCATCAAGTTCTTCGGCGGCAAGGCCCAGGAAAAAATCACCTACTACAGCACGATGGTCCTGTTGATCCAGATCGGAAGCGTCGTTCTGACTGCGCTTGGCGCCGTCATGATCGTTCTATTCAGAAAGAAAAACACCCCCGGAGGAAAATGATTGAGATCCACCCTATGGTCTATCCCATCTTCGCGCTGATATCGGGCATTCTGATCCTGATCTTCCCGCCAATCCTCAATTTTATCGTCGCAATCTACCTGATCATCATCGGCACTTTAGGTCTGATCGCGCACTGAAGAGTTGGAAGGATTTTTAAGTTCAGGTATCATTGATAAAACCTTTAATGAGGATATCAATGTTCGATCCCAAGAAAGTACTTGAAATCGCCACCACGTCAAAAGCGGAAAAATGGCCGTACCCAAAGACCTTTCATGCGTTATTGGAAGCAGGCGTCGAATCCTACGAAGTGGATGTGGCGACGCACCGGATTGTCTATTTTGGCGATGACAAGCGCCTTGTCGAAGAGCCTCCCGCCGGATTTCAGAACCTTCCCATCGCTGACAAATGGAACCCTCAAGGCGTCAAAGACGCCATCGAGTTCAATCGCAATGTGACTCCCGATTATCAGGTCTTTCTTAAAGGGATCTCGTCGTCGGGCGTCATCGCTTACCGGGTCGATATGCATAAAAAGCACATCTCCTATCTCGGTAGAGAGAAGGGCCAGGAATACGCGGAAAAACTCCCCTTCTAACAGGCCAAGGGCGCAAGACGCGCCCTTGCCTCTTTGGGAACGGGGTCAAGCCGCTTCTGCGGCATGTTCTGCTGGAACTTCGACAGGTTGGGCCTTGCCAGGGACCTGGGTTCCTATCGTGATGTGGAAATCATGTCCTTTGAGCTTGGGAGACAGCCCGTAGCTCATCCGAAGCTTCTCCAGCTCGGGAGCGTCGACGGCAATCAGCCACAGCTTCTTCATTTTATTATCTTTGTTGAGTTTGACCGTGCGCAGCTGCATCACTGCGAAGGTATACTCTTGTCCGAGCTCTTTGATCTCCCAGATCTCATGTTCGATCTGCTCATTCTCGTACATGACGCTGATGTGCGCCCCAATCCCCTTCTTGCTCATGTAATGGCGCGGAGGGACTATCCTGCCAGGGACGTCGATCAACGGAAGGAGCTCGCCGATGAAGTCATTGGAAACCTCGACATAGAGGTATCCGTTTTCCTTTTGCTTCAGGACCCCCCTGTGCTCAATCATTTCAGCCTTTTCGAGAACCTTAGGCTGGAACTCAATCTGATAATCCCCGGCGGATGCCGCAGAGGTAACGAATACAGCCGCTAAAATTGCAGCAGTAAAAAAACTTCGGATAACACTTTTAATCATAACCACACTCCTTTGGAAAAAGGTTATCCTGTGAAAGATTAGTTAATTTCTAAATCCACTACAATTGAAATGATCTTTTGAAAAATGATATATGGAAAGCAATCTTAAAAAAACTCCCTTAATGGAGAGTTCGTGGACAAAAGTCAGATCGCCAAAATCTTCGAAGAGATCGCCGTCCTCCTGGAACTCAAAGGAGAAAATCCGTTCCGCATCCGCGCTTACCGCAACGCCGCCCGGACGATCCTCAACTTGGAGAGCGATCTTGAAGAGAGAGTGCGGCAGGGCACGCTCACCGAGCTGGAAGGGATCGGCGACGACCTTGCGGACAAGATTAAGACGATGGTGTTAAAAGGCAGACTCCCCTTCTATGAAAAACTCAAGAAATCGATTCCCACAGGCGTGCTGGACATGATGCAGGTCCACGGACTTGGCGGCAAAAAGATCAAGATGATCTACGAGAAGCTCAAGATCAAATCGATCGCCGCCCTCAAAGAGGCCTGTGAGAAAGGCAAACTTTCCAGGCTGAAAGGATTCGGGCCGAAGACGGAACAGAACATCCTCGACTCGCTAGAGCACATGCAGACCTATCAGAAGCGCAGGTGCTGGTGGGAAGCGATGCAGATCGCCGCACCTATCCTCGATGCGCTGCGTAAACTCAAAGGGGTCAGGAAAGTGGAAATCGCAGGGAGTATGCGGCGCAAGATGGAAACGATCGGCGACCTCGACTTTTTAGTGGGCTCTTCAAATCCCGGCCCTATCATGAAATGGTTCACTACACAGCCTTTTGTCGCAAGAGTGCTTGGAAAAGGAGAAACGAAAGCCAGCGTCAAACTCGAGGGCGGCATGCAGGCCGACCTGCGCATCGTCCCCGAGAAACAATATGGGTTCGCCCTTGCCTATTTCACCGGCTCCAAGGAGCACAACATCGAAATGCGCCAGCGGGCGATCAAACGGGGCTGGACGTTGAGCGAATATGGCCTTAATTCCGTGAATCAACGACGCAAAGGTCCTTTCGCCTCTGCAAAAAAACCGGTCACCGAAAAAGAGATCTTCCATGCGCTCGGGCTCTCCTACATCGAACCGGAACTGCGTGAAAATTGCGGAGAGTTCGAGGCTGGAGAAAAACACCGGCTTCCAATTCTCGTCAAGGAAACGGACATCCGAGGCGCGTTTCACAACCACACCACCGCGTCCGATGGCAGGTCTTCTCTCAAAGAGATGGTCGCCGCCGCACAGAAGCTCCGCTGGGAGTACATCGGGATCGCCGACCACTCCAAGTCCAGCTTCCAGGCCAACGGCCTCTCAGAAGAGCGCCTGATGAAGCAACTGACGGAAATCCGCCGTCTCAATGCGTCGAAACAATTCCGTCCCTACATCTTCGCCGGCGTCGAATGCGACATCCTTCCAAACGGCGCCCTCGATTTTCCCGACCGCGTCCTGAAAAAACTCGACTATGTGGTCATCTCTGTGCACAACGCTCTTTCCCAAGACGAAAAAACGATGACGAAGAGGATCATCCGCGCCATCGAGAATCCCTACAGCACCATGCTCGGCCACGCGACCGGACGCCTGCTTCTTCGCCGGGAGCCTTACAAAGTCAACCTGAATAAAGTGATCGACGCGTGCATCGCCAACAACAAGATCATCGAGCTCAACGGCAACCCCATGCGGCTCGATATGGACTGGCGCCTCTGGCATGCGGCTTCAGAAAAGGGACTGATGTGCTGCATCAATCCGGACGCCCACCACACAGACCACCTGCAGTTCTATCGCGCAGGCGTGAACATTGCCCGCAAAGGCTGGCTTGAGAAAGAGGACGTGCTGAATACCCGCCCTCTCAAACAAGTGCAAAAATTCCTGAAAGAGATGAGAACATAGGAAGTCTCTCTTAAAAGAACCACTCGGCTCTGCCATCCACTTTTTGATTCGAGATCTGCCCATTCAGCTCTGCGCTATAGCGCAGCGAAAAACTGAACCCGCTATCCAGCATGCAGCTTAAGTCGATGCCGGGAGAGATCAGGTAGATCGGTTTGTTAAATGTGCGCACTTCAAATCCAAAAGGCTGTTTCTCGAATCGGGAATGATAATGGCGGATGCGGAGATACGCTTCGTTGATTCCGCTTAGCCAAATCGTCGGAGACCAGCAGCCGTTCTTTCCAAGGTGAAAGCTCCGTGTCAGGCTCAGCCCCAGTTCGGAGCGAAGCATGTTGGAGTGTCTGCTTTTGACAGCGAGGTTCAAATCTCCGGCTCCATGCTCATGGAACCCTTCCTGGTAGAGGTAGAGATAATCGACTGTGGCAAACGGTTTGAGATAATAGTGGGAAAGTTTGATGTCCCCGCCCCCGCCGATATGAGCGGTAAAGTCATATCCGCCTTTGCCGTGGCGCGCATGGCGATGGACAGTGGTATAATTGATGAAGCGCGACGCATGGAAGGAATCGACGCTTCCGATGAGGGAGGCTTCGAGATAGAGCGGCTCGCTCGAATAATCGGAATAGATCCCGAAATATCCCGTGTCCACGCTGCCATGCCCGCGATGCTTGTCCCAGTGGATCTCGGTCGAACTGTATCCACCGCCGGCCCCGATGAGGATGCCATTGGAGAAGCAGTAATTGACGCCGGTCAGCACGCCGAGAGACTTGGCGTTGAAGCCGACCTGCTCTCCGATTTGGTCCTGATCGTAAAAGTAGCCGAAGGGCTGCACCCAGAGGCTGGCATTCTTACAGCCGCAGTTTTGCTTAAGGTGCATACAGCAGATCTCTCCCATGTGGCGATCAAAGATGGATGCGACCATGCTGCTGGTGTTGGCGTTCAAGAGATCAAAAGCTCCGAAGATTGCGGGATGCAATTGGTCGAGCGCTTTTGTCAATTCGTTGTTGTCGAGGGGACCCATCGCATCGACGACATTGATCAGGTCTGAGTTAGGGATGTGTATAATTTCCTGAAGGTAGTTTAAAACCTGTTTGGGATTGTGGTGATGCACATTGGACAGAACCAGGATCGATTGATCTGTGACTTCCAGGACAACCGCATCCGGCTCATAAACTAGACTCATCTTGACAAACGAGGGAAGGTTGACTGTCGAGAAAGAAGGAGTAACCCCACCTGCCGCGCTAAGGATGGTGTATTGAGTTCCTTTCGCATATGCGCCAGGGTCTGCTACCACATTCACTGTGCCATCAAGCGAGGCTGTTCCTGTCGCAGCAAGAAAAGTCCTTCTTCCATTTCCTCCGATTTCGGTGTCAAACGCAGCGCCGGCGTTTTGTTGATAGTTGCCGCTGACTTGCAAAGGACCTAAAGGGGCGACGGTTCCATTGCTGACTACATCCCCCACCGATCCAAACCCTCCAAATAGGGCTCCCGAATCGACAGTGGTGGGGCCGGATAGCGATCCGCCGATCACAAGCAAATTTCCACCGCTGACAATGGTTCCGCCAGTGAAGTTGTTCGCTGCGAACAAGGCAAACGTACCCGTCCCGGTCTTAGTCAAAGGTCCTGTACCCGTAATGCTGCCGTAGTAAAGCACATAGGAGCCGGGATCGGTCTGAATCGTCGCATCAGATGCTGTCAGAATAATTGGGTTCGTCAAGGTATCATGGAATGCAGGAAGAAACTCAAGAATACAGCCAATAGAAACAGGTCCAGTGCCCAGGCTGGAATGATTAGAGACCTGCACTGTGCCTGCTGTCAATGTCGTTCCACCGGAATATCCGTTAGGTGACAGCAGAGCGAGTGTACCGTCTCCTTGCACAGTCACAGAACCGCTGCCGACGATGACAGTGGGAGTGACTGTTCCTGTAGCGTGGTTGAAGATCAGAGCGCCGTTATTTGTCACAGCCCCATGATGTGGAAAGCTGTCGGAATTGAGAATTTCCAACGTGGAGCCCATCGGAATGGTTGTGACGCCGCCATACGTGTTTACGCCGGAAAACTGCAGGGCAAACATGCCTTTCATGTGGTCGTGCGAGTGCCCGAGATCGTGACGGATCCTGAACCAGTGATCATTCCGGAATAGGCGGGATCGGCATCGGTCGGCGCCAGGATCAGGGATCCGAGAGAACCGATGCTGATGTTGGAGCTTGCGGGAAGACTTCCCGCCAAATTGGTCTGCAGGGTTGTATTGCTGCCGATGCTGGTCGAACCGGCATAGGTGCTGGTTCCGGAAAGTTGGACGATCCCTCCGCCGAGGACAGACAAAGAGCCCCCTCCGCTGAAATTACCCGTGAATGTCGCATTGACGCCAGGTTGCGCATTGATCGTCCCGGTGCTGGCCGCAGACAGGACTACTGAAGGTGAGCCTATTGTATTGGCCGCAAATGCAGGGAGCAGCTTGAGGGAACTTGTCCCGTTGAAAGTCAAGACTCCGCTTGTGCTGCCAAGTGCGCCGGGAGCTGCAATTTGCAGATTTCCATTAGTGATCGTCGTCCCGCCCATGTAATTGTTGCCAGAATTGGCCAGATAGACCGTTCCCGGACCGCTTACTGTAAGAGCGCCAGCGCCGGTCACTTGTCCGTCAAATTCCGCAACTCCGCCGGCCTGTGCCGCATTCAGTCCCCCATTTCCAGCGCCTAAAGTCACGGTGCGGCTCGTCGTGAGATTGTTGACAGCCTGTAATGTTCCATTGTCTAGCGTCAGGTTGCTGGCGCTATTGCCCAAATTCCCATTGTTTTGAACTGCGAGCGTTCCACCGGAATTCACTGTGGTCATTCCATTGTATGTATTCGCGCCCGAGAGTGTCAAAACACCTGATCCTTGTACGGTGATCCCATTGCCGGCGATCAGGTTGTCGGAGTCCAAGGTCGAAGACAGCGCGACAGGGCGGGACACATTAAAAGTCAGTGTGCCGCTGGATGCTAAAAAAAGATCGGGGCCGTAGGTCGCTGTCGCAGGATTTCCTGCGGATGCGCCATTATTTCCCGCCGCCCCACCTGTGACAGTGTTTCCGGAGATGGGAGCGCTGCTGCCGCTCGCGCCATAATTAATGGTGAGGGTTCCCCCCTGGCGGACAAATACCGCGCCGCCAAGACCTGCGCCCCCGCCGCCGCCGCCGCTTGCCAAACCGGTTCCTACACCGCTGGCTCCTCCTCCAAAACCTGGAGTCGGCGACCCTACTCCCGCACCTCCTCCAGCTCCAGCTCCAAATCCCCCGCTTCCTCCAGCGCCTCCCGTATTGACAAGCGAATCCCCAGAAGCTCCTGCGCCGCCGCCTCCTCCTCCATATCCCCCCAAGCCTCCAGCGGAAGTTCCCGGGAAAGCAATTCCTGCGCTCCCTCCTCCTCCACCACCTCCTCCAAAATCCGCTCCTGCGCCGCCATTTCCTCCTTGATTTGAACCGCCTTCGCCTCCGCCTCCGCCTCCGCCGCTGAATGCCAACGTTCCTGGTCCACCAGGACCGCCACCAGCCACTATCCCTCCAGGACCTGCCGTGCCTCCTCCAGGGCCTCCGCCAGTTCCTCCATTGCCCCCGATCCCCCCTGATCCCGCCTGGCCCGCAATTCCAGGAGTCGACCCGCCGCCTCCACCCCCGCCGCCGGCAGCAAGCTGCATGACTGCGGACGCTCCTCCTGCTCCGCCTGCACCTGAATTACTCGCTGCCGTGAGTTGGTTGAAACCTCCTCCTCCTCCTCCTCCCGCGCCTCGAAAAGCTCCAGCGCCCGAAGTGGTTCCTCCATTGCCACCGGCTCCACCAATTGCAGCGTTCCCATTGAACGTCACATCCGTGATTGTGACTGTCGCGCCCGTGTTCACAAAGAGCCCGGCTCCCGCGCCAAGCCCCCCGCCGCCTCCAGCCCCGCCATGGAGTCCATCGCTCACATTGCTTCCCCCAGGGCCTCCCTTGGCGCTTGCGCCGGTGATGTTGATCGTGTTGATCGAGATGGTCCCTGTCTGCGCCATGAAGACCTGGTTGCCGCCTCCGTTGATGTTGATCGGAACGCCAGTGTTATTGACGGTGATCGTCCCTGCAGTCGGGTTCAAAGGCGGAAGGTTGCTTAGAAGGGTAATCGTGGAATTGGCGGGAAGGTTAAATGTGATCGTTCCGCCGCCAGCGTTGGCAGTTGCGATCGCGGCGCGCAAGGTATTTCCTACGGAATCGCTCGTCGTGTCCACGATGGCATTCGTTGCGAGCACTTGTGAATAACAGCATAAAGAAGAAATCAGCGTCAGCGCTTTGATGAATGATGGCGCTATTGTGCGCTTTTGCATCGGGTACGGGATGCGCATGGCGGCTCCAGAATTGACAAATGACCTTACACTTCCATATAGACATTCATTCGATATTAATCCAGGCAGGAGACAATGCGGTAGTGCATGATAGAATGCAGATCGCATGAGTTGCATGCGACCAATGAAAATGATAGTAGCCTCAAATGCTATTGTAGAGGCAGAAATTCCCATTCAATATTGCGCACCAATACCCTCACATGCCTATGTGAGCAAACATTTGTTGTGGTTTTTTGCAGCATTCTTTACACTCCGACGATTTATAAAAGGTATTTTAAAAACACGTGCTAGTGTCAGTTTTGCGCTCGTAGCGCGCTCATATTTCGTCATCTAAAACTTAAGAGAATTATTCATGTGTAGCCTATTCTTAAACATGTTCAACAAGAAGTGGCTGATGGGAGCTTTTCTTAGTTGTGTGGCCGTCTTTGCCTGTGCCGAAGAAATGGCGCAAAGCGAAGGATTGCCTCTCTTTTACTGGAACGAAAAATGGCGGGGCAGGACATTTGTCAATTTCGGCGATTATATTTCACTGAAACTGGTGGAAAGGATTGTCGGCGGACCTGTCAGGGCTTACGTCAAAGGGCAAAAAAACATCGAAAAAAAACTGCTCGCCAGCGGATCGATCTTCTCGTTTGCTATCGACCATGATGTCGTCTGGGGCTCCGGGATTAACGGCAAGCTTTTAAAAAAGAAGGACTATAAGTTCAAAACACTTGACATCCGAAGCGTCAGAGGCCCCTTGTCGCGCGCCTTTCTGAAAGAGCACTTTGATATCGATTGCCCCGAGATCTACGGCGACCCTGCGCTTTTAGTGCCCTACTTTTTTCCGGAATTCAAAAGAAAAGAAAACCCGACTTACGATTATCTCATCATCCCCCATTTTTCCGAGGAGGATTTATTCCTTAAAAATGAATGGGACAATGTCGTTTATTCCACTGATCCCTGGAACGAGATCATCGAAAAAATCCTGGACAGCAGGTTTGTGGTCTCCTGCTCTCTTCATGGCATCATCATCGCTGAAGCATACGGCATTCCCGCACGCTTATTGAGAGTGACTGACAACGAGCCTCTTTATAAATACCAAGACTATTACTTAGGTACAGGCCGCCCCCATTTCCGCTTTGCTACAACCATTAATGAGGCCTTGGAAATGGGAGGAGAGTCTCCTTTCGTGTGCGACCTGGAAAAAGTGTACAATGCATTTCCTTTCGAGTACTGGCCAAATTCCAACTTCCCCAATCATCAACTACAACAGAACTGATAACCATGAAACCACACCACCTTCTCTTACTGTTGCTTGGGACGATTCCTAGTCATGCCGCGTTTCAGAAAAATCAAACCGAAGCACAGCCCGATTTTGCAGACTACCACTTCATCGACGTTCCTGTTGAAGATACGCCTCCCCCGCCTTTAATGGTCGACTTCGACAAGATGGCGCAAGACTTCATTCTTGAGACTAAACGGATCGAGATTCCCGGCCATCCTTGCGCTTTCAATCCTTCGATCATCCGTTGGAAAGGATCCCTGCTCATGAGCTTCCGCTCCTACGACCCCAAAACACACTCGACAAATCCGATGGGCCTGATCTGGCTGGATGAGAATTTTAATCCGATCGGCACGCCTCAAATTTTCGAGCTCCCCTTTAAAAATCCTGTCTTGGTGTCAAAGCAGCAGGATCCCCGATTGATTACAGTGGGAGAGCGCCTGTTCCTCGTTTATAACAACATCAAAGAAGACGTCACACATCGTGAAATGCGCAGGATGTTCATCGTCGAGTTGTTTCATGAAGCAGAGACTTTCCGAGCATCCGAACCGGAATGCCTCATGCATTTTGAAGGGGAAAACGAAATGCGCTACGAGAAGAATTGGGTCCCCTTTGAATTTAACGGCGAGCTACACCTGGGGTATAGCATTATCCCCCATCGCATCCTGCGTCCGTTGCTCGGAACGAATACCTGTGAGACGGCGTATGAAACAAAAAAACCATTCAAATGGGATTGGGGAGTGCCCAGAGGCGGAACCCAGGCCTTTGCCGACGGAGATCACTACATCGCCTTCTTCCATTCCTGGACTGATGTGCCGACTGTCCAGTCAGGAGGGAAAAAAATCTCTCATTACGTCATGGGCGCCTACACGTTTGATTCCAAGCCGCCGTTCTCTCTGATCGCCGTCAGCCCCGAGCCGATCGTAGCCCATGATTTTTACCGTCCGCCCTATTATAAAACGTGGAAACCGCTCCGCTGCGTCTTTCCCGCAGGCATCGTCCTGGATGAGGATTTCGTTTGGGTGTCCTATGGAAGGCAGGACAATGAGGTATGGATCATCAAAATCGACAAAAAAGGGCTACTCAACAGTTTAGTCCCAGTTTCCTCTGAGCAGATATGAAGTTCACTTTTTGTCTTTTGATTCTGGCGTCGGCCGTCTGCTGCAGAGCTGAGGAAAAAGCTCTTTTGGACCTGGAGGCGATGGCGCAGGACTTCGTTCTCGAAACAAGGAAGATCGAGGTCCCTGGTCACCCGTTTGCATTCAACCCTGCGATCGTCCGATGGCGCGGACAGCTCCTCATGAGCTTTCGAATCATCCCCGATCGGAAACAAAACTTCAATACGGAGCTAGGGATCGTCATCCTCAACGAGGAATTCGAGCCCATCAGCACTCCCCAGCTATTATATTTAAGGGATGAAACGGCCATCGCGCCCTGTCGAGCCGAGGACATCTGCTTTCTTACCCTGCAAGATCGGCTTTTCATCATCTACGACGACAATGAAGAGAAGAAGATCAGCAAAGGAGGCTTCCGCATGTACGTCGCGGAGCTTTTCAATGACGGGGACCACTTTGTCGTAGGAGATGTCGAGTGCTTGCGGTTTTATGAAGGAGAATCAAGAGATATCAGGGAAAAAAGCTGGGTTCCTTTCGATTATCAGGGGAATTTATTGCTCGCCTATAGCCTGCAACCCCATAAGATCTTTTTCCCTAGACTGGATGGATCTGGCATTTGCGATACAGTTGCCTCTACCCTCAGCAGGATTCCCTGGAATTACGGTCTCTTGCGCGGAGGAACTCAGGCCACTTTAGAAAATGGCCAGTACCTCTCTTTTTTCCATTCCTCGAAAGACATGGAGACCGTCCACTCCGGAGGAAATAAGATGTCCCATTATTTCATGGGAGCCTACACGTTTTCTCCAGAACCTCCCTTTGTCATCACTGCGGCGAGCCCCGAGCCAATCATTGGCAAACACTTCTACAATGGAATCGTCTATAAGCCTTACTGGAAACCGATCCGATGCGTCTTCCCGCGCGGTTTTATCTCTGACAATAATTTTATCTGGCTAGCTTATGGAAGAGACGACCATGAATGCTGGATCGTCAAGCTCGACAAGAAAGGACTCTTGAATAGCCTCGTTCCAGTACAGATTCAAGATGAACGGCCCTGAATCGAATCTTTTCAAGCATGGGTTAATTACACAATGCGCCCGTCTTCCAGGCGGACGATCCTGTCGGCAAACTTCGTGATGCGCACATCATGCGTGACGACGATCAACGTCTTGCCGTTCTGGCCGATGATGGATCGAAGCAGCTCCATCACCTTGATCCCTGTGTCATGGTCAAGGTAGCTTGTGGGCTCGTCGCAGACAATAAGATCGGGATCGTGGATCATCGCGCGGGCGATCGCCACCCTCTGCTGCTGCCCGCCCGAAATGTCCGCAGGAGAGACATCGATTTTTTCCGGGATCCCGACGTCCTTGAGAAGCGTTCGCGCTTTTTCCAGAGCGCTCCTTCGATCTGCCCCGTTGAGCAAAAGGGGCACTGCGACATTTTCCTCGCAGGAGAGCATGGGAATGAGGTTGAAAGACTGAAAAACGAACCCGATGTGCTTGCCGCGATAATGGGTTTTATTCTGATCCGACATATGGTTCAGGTCGAGATTGGAAACGAGGCACTCCCCTTCTGTCTGAGTGAGAATGCCGGCAATGACGGAGATCAACGTGGTCTTACCTGAGCCTGAAGGACCCATCATCATCAAGAGCTCTCCTTTCTCCACTTCGAGATCGACTCCGCGCAGCGCCTCGACTTTCGAGGTTCCTTCCCCGTAGATCTTCGTGATGTTTTTACAGATGACGGCATTGGGCATAGGGCTTAACTCTTGAAGACGATTGCAGGATCCACGCGCATGACCTTAATCAAGCTAAATACGGCAGCGATCAGGCAGATGATCAGCATCGACAGACCGCTTGCCAGATAAAGATGGAAAGGCAGTGTGAAGGATAGCTCGGTGCCACGGAACAAATAGCCAAAAATCGCTGCTCCTCCAATCCCTATCCCCCATCCGATGCCGCTCACAAAGAGGGCTTGCAGAAGAATCATTTTGATCAGGATCCGCTTGTCCGCCCCCATCGCCTTGAATGTTCCGAAATAGGCGAGATTGTCCATTGTAAAATTCAGAAACGTCTGACCTGCAATGGCAACTCCGATGATGAATCCCAGGACAATGGCGACCCCGAAGTTGATCACGATCCCTGTATTTTTCACATAGTACATGATCGTCAGCCATTCAAATCCCCGTTTGGTGTAAGCGGCAAAGCCTGTCTCGGCGCGGATCCTGGCGCAGAGCTCATGCACATCGATCCCCGGCTTGGACTTGACCAGAATGAAGGAGAGGAGCTTGCGCTGCGCTGGCACGAAGGTAGTCGCACGATCATATGTGGTATAGACCACCGGCTGAGACTGAAAGGTTCGGGAAGTCTCGCAAATACCCGCAACATAGGCCCTGTTGTCATTGAGTTCCATCACGTCGCCGACCTTGAGCGGGATTGATTGCCCGTCATCCCTCCTTTGCGGGGAAGCTAGCTTAGTTTCCGCTCCCACTTTATTGACGAAGACCGCGTCGGGAAAACGCAAATCGGTGATCGTTCCCTCCACCATGCGGGGAGGGCCCCCGATCAGGCTAGCGTCATCGATGCCGATAAAGACGCAAGTCTGAAATGTCCCATTGTGCAGACGCGCCTGGATCAGCCCTTTATACATCGGCACCGCCCAGTCGACGCCGCTGACGCTTCTCACCCGGTAGAGATCGGTATCTTTCAACGGCTTGACGTCATCGACGAATTGCACCGTCGGGTCCATTACCCAGATATTAGGCTGGGAAGTGTCGGCAATGAAACCGACGGTGCGCTTCATGATCCCCAGAAAAATCGCCGCCTGCTGCGAGATGATAAAAGAGGAAAAGCTCAATGCGATGATCAGACCGATATACTTGGCCCTGTCTCCAATCAACATTTTTAAGGCGAAGAGGAGCATTCCCAATCACCTCCGAGCGCTTTGTAGACGGCGATGAGGTCGCTGGTGTACGCCTGCATGCTGTCGACAAGAGAGTTTTCTGAGTCCAGCACCGTCCGAAGCGTTAGCAGCACCTGTAGATCTGTCGCCAAACCCGCCTCGAAAAGCTCCTGAGTCAACTCAAAAGAGCGAAAGTCTGCAGCGACTTGGGCGGCGAGAGCCATTTCCCTTTTCTCTTCTTCAAAGTAGGCGGCCAGGGCCCCTTCCACATCGCGCAGCGAGGAGACGACAGCCTTTTCGTAGGTCAGCAATGCCTGACGCTGCACAGACTTGGAGGCGTCGATGAATCCTCGGGTCCTTCCAAAGTCGATCAGGTCCCAATTGATGCTGGGCCCGATGCTCCATGTGCGGCTTAAAGGCTTGAACCACTTATTGAGCTTGGCTGATTCATAGCCATAGTTATTGCCCGTCAGGGAAACATGAGGAAAAAGATCTGCGACGGCAACGCCGATCCGCTCCGTCGCGGCGGCAAGCTGCCTTTCCGCCTGTCTCACGTCGGGTCTTCTTCGCAATAGGTCCGAGGGGAGCCCGACAGGTATTTTTCCGCTCCCCGAAGGAATGGGACGCGCCTCTTCAAAATCGGCGAGCAGCCCTTCCGGCTGCCTCCCAAGAAGGACGGCCAGAGCATAAACAGTCTGTTTGAGGGCCGCTTCCAAAACGGGGAGAGCCGCCGTGTCGCTCTCAAGAGTCGCAATCAGGTTCTCAACCTGGATCTCGCTGTTCAATCCAGCATCGAAAAGCACCTGGGTCAATTTGAGCAGCTCTTCATCGGCCCAGATCTTCTCTCGGGTGATCTCGATTTTCTGCTGCAGCGCGCAAATGGAGACGTAGTCCCTTGCGACCTCGCTCAAAGCTGTGATCAGGACATTTTGCGCAGCATCTTTAGTCGCTTCCCAATCGTATAATGCGGCGCGTTTGCCCCGTCTGAACTTGCCGAACAGATCCAGCTCCCAGATCGCATCGAACCCCACCTGGAATAAATTCTGCACAGGAGGGCCAAACGTTCCGAATCCGGCCGTCGTCGTCTCAACCCCTGTTCCCACGCCTGTCGTGTCGGTGGTCGTCGAGCCGAACACACTCTGGCTGTTGCGGGAGCGGATCGCAGCGGCATTGAGATCGATCTCGGGCCACAGCTTCGAACTTTGAATTTTATACTGGGCCCTGGCCTCGATGATCTGCTCGAGGGCAATCCGGAAATCGAAGTTGGCGTAGTAAGCCTCTTCAATGAGCTCATCCAAAAAAGGGTCGTCAAATTGCTTCCACCACTGACATAGATCGCTATCCGTGCCGGCAGGCTCCCCCTGCGATTCCACGAACTCAGACGGCATCGCCGTTTCGGGCTTCTTGTAATCAGGGCCAACCATGCAGCCCGATAGAATGAGGCAAAGTAAATAACGCCTGGCGCTCATGGGCCGAACCTCGTCTCTACTTGCGCCGTTTGACTGGGTGCCGGGGCATTTGCTTCCGCGACTGCCGGAGATTCGATGAAAACATCAAGAACCTGGCCTGCATAGACGGGCAAATCCGCCTTTTCAAAATTGTAGAGCACCTGCAAAACGCGCGTGTCGACCCGCTCCGTCGTCTCGCCGGTGAACGAGGCCTTTGGAATGATGTACGGCTCGATCCTCAAGAACTTCAAGGGAAAATGGATGTTGCTGTTCCCCCGGACAAAGGCCGTCGCATTGGCCCCTCTGACATAGCGCCAGGCATCGTCCTCATCGATGTCGATCCTCATTTGCAGCGGCTGCACCGTTCCCATCAGGATCAGCGTCGCCTGCGTCGAGATATAGGGAACGACGGGAGCGATCTCGCCCAAATGCACATTGACCTGCAAAATCTCGCCATCGACAGGAGCGCGGATGATTGCGCGCTGGATATCGGTCTCGACCTGCATCACGGCGGCCCTGGCGACTTCGACCTGCGCTTCAGCCTGCTTTAGAGCGTAGTAGGCCGACTCATAATCCTGCTGGCTGACAGCACGCTTGTCGGTGAGGCGCTCATAAAAGCTGAATTGTGTCTTTTGGTTTTCCAGGTTGACAATATCAGCTTTTAGCTGATTGCGCGATGTCTCCAACTGCGCTTCGAAGGAGCGAAGGTCGAGATGAAATAGAGGATCCCCTTTCTTGACCCTGTCCCCTTCGACGACGTAGAGCTTGGTGACGATCTCGCTGAAGGGCGATCCGATCGAGATATTCTGGGAAGACGCCTCGACAATCCCAGCACCTGCGATATAATGCGGATAGGGAGATGTCGCAGGAGGAAAAGGGACCGGCTGAGGCAGTTCTGTTTTTTGGCTCCAGAAGACAACGAGAAGCGCCGCAATCGCGCCGCAGGCTGCAAGCGAGGGCAATAGAATTTTGCGCAGCATCGAATTAAACCCCATTTCCATCTTATTGTGGATATAGATCTAACTCAATAGAATATCAACTAATTATTTTAACTCGTTGCAGCAGTAAAAATTTCGTAAAAGAGCAAACGCAGCAAATCGCTATGAATGGCTTGCGCCTAATTGCAAAAGTTGATGTGCATATTTTTGAAATTAGGCGCGAAGACTAATCCTGTCTCGCTACTGCCGTGGAACCAGGGCGCGAAGGAGTATCGGGTAACGCTGGACTGTCGGAAGGATCCGACGCATCGGACGCCGGAGGAACTCCAAAATCGTAGACTATCTCGCCTTCAGCAGTCAATGTTCCTCCACTTGTGTCCGATGGGGCGCTCCCGCCATCTCCCCCCTCGGCGCTCAAACGGGCAGTGGCGCGGAGCTGGGTTTTCACAAACTCCTCAAAGCTCATTTCCCGTCTGGTTTTTTTATACTCGCCAACAAATTCCGCAAGTTGAGATCCCGGGAGGGAAAGAACTCCATCGCCTTCTAAAGGGTAGGCCCTTTTTTGACCTGATCCATCTTTCAGTTCCACCTGGTGCACTCCAAACACCCGTCTTTTTCCATGAGACTCGATTTGAAATTCCTTGGGCCTGACAACGACGCGCGCGCTCCCTTCCACCAACATCACCTCGCTGGCCTCTGCATCACTATAGTCCAGTCTTTTTTGCGACGCTCTAAGCGTTGAATAGTTTCTCTGCAGCACTCTGAACTGTTTTTCCGCGGAACCTGGAGCCAGTGTCTGCTTTTCTCTCTTCGCCAATTTTTTTAACTGTTTTTGCTTCTCTTCGACGACACCTTCATAGTGGTGATATTTCATCGGGGATTTGACATGCTGGGGACTGGCTACGCCTCCTCCGCTAACCGATGTGACTCTAAGCGGGGAATCAATCGACGAGGAAGCGCCTTCTCTTGGGGGCGTTCTCAAAAAGGGATGTTGTGCATCGGAAGACGCAGAAGAACCGAAGGGGGCTATAGCAGACATAAGACTAAGGCCTGACATTTCATTCACCAAATTTGTAAAAGCTTTTTCGCTCACAGCTTACTACAGAAGATTAAAAAAGCATAATAGACAGAAATAAATTTATGAGTTTTAGCAAATATTTAACAAAAATCAAAACAGAATTTAAAATAAAATTTAAAATTTAACCCTTGAGACATTCTCTTAAAAACACCAACGTCCCTTGTTTTATTTTCAGAAATATATGTATTCTTTTTTTCACCTTAAGCCCCCGAATTGATCGGGATAGGCTTTACAATGGAGGTACATATGGCCACTTCAACGAATCCAGCAAATTCTTCTACAGCTACTTACACCGCAACAACCGCAGCTTCGGACACGCTCACAGTAATCCCAATAAGCGCAGCTTCGGACGGGATCAGCAGCACTGCAACCACAATGTCTTCCGCCGCCACCACCCATGGAGGGAGCCCCTGGTACTCCTGTTTTAAATGCTTTCAATCGGCGGTCGATGCGTTTACCGGACCATTCGCCGCTCTTTTCAAAGCGCTCACCCGAGGGATTTTCAGCAGAGAGTCTGCATCTTTAATGGGAAATGAAACGGATGTATCGCGCAGGAAAAACTGAACAAACGAAGTCAACAGTACTTAAACCCTTAGAGTGAAATGTGAGGAGCCGGGGAACGTCCCAAAATCCTTTTTAGGGACGTGCTCTGGCTCCTATGTGAATGGAGTTCAGTGCTGAAGATTGACTGTAACTTCACTTGGAAGCGTCTGATCCGTTTGCGAAAGAACTGCGACCTCGATGCTGCCCTCTGGCGTTCTTTGCATCAAAACCATCCCGTCTTCAGCAAGTCCATCCATTTTGTTCTTCAGCTCCGCTTCATCCTTACAGCAAAATAGTTTGGCAGCGGTCTTCTTCAGACTCTCCCATCCGCTTGCAATAGAGGCGCCCGTCGGTCCGTCCTTGGTGATCCATCCTTCCGTTTTACCATAGGGTTTACCGTAGACCCACTGCTTGGCCTTCTTTGACTGGATCGCTAAAAATCCTGATGTCGGAATCGAGGAGAAAAGCATCGGGAGTTTTCCTTCCGCCATTAAAAAGCGCTCTAAAGCGATCGCACCGACGGAAGTGAGGAGGAGTCCTCCATCTCGCGGCACTGGGGGGATCTTCTTGCCGAATTGCTTCAGATACGTCGCCAAAACGGAGTTGAGGATATTGGTGACGACCCCCTCTCCCAGTTTTTCAGCCTTGATCTGAGTCGGATCGCCGATAAAGCTTCCCTCTTGGTACATTTTGGTCAGATAGGAAGCTAAAAGGGTAGCGCCGATGCTGGTAACGATAAAGGCAGCTTCAGGTCCAGCGCCCAGTTTCTTGGCCTTCATCCTGGCCAAATGAAGCTTGAGCTGATCATCTTTGCTTAAATTGTACTTGCCTGTCAGCTTCTTGTTCGAAATCTTGACCACGGCCTCTATTTCTGTGTCAGGATTTTCAGGAGAAACTTTCCGGGCATTGAACTTGATTCCCAGTTCGCCCTTATTTTCATCATCGAGGACAAAGGCGAAAAGGTCTTCTCTTTCCACAATGGGCTTTGGCGTATAGCCAAAGAGCCTGTTGCCGATCTTCTGCACCGTCACAGGGACCTCGTAAAGATCGGTGTTCTTCGGATCTTTTCCTGTGACGATCCTGTCTTTGATATCTTTGTTTGCGGTACTGGTAAGGATGCTGATGGGGATGAAACTCAAGTCGCCAACAAAAGAATCGGGCTGGAGCATTTTAACAAGAAGCACAGCACCCGAGGCCATTGTGAGAAGTCCATAACTGTTCGCAAGGGGCATCAAACGGCACTTGGCCTTGACGGAAGCCGTAAAGATCTTGTTGATCGCGTCGGTGGTGATCCCTTCTCCCAAGTAGTATTTGCTGACGCCGGTGGCCACACCGGAGAGGACAAATAGAGCTCCTTCTTTAGCTCGCTGGACAAGAGAGGGAGCCTCTTGGTCTTTCTTCTTCTTTTTCTTCTTCTTTGCCTTGCTGACTTTTTCTATAGGCTCTAAAATGAGGTCGTTTGAAGTTTTCTGAACCGTTTCCGTTGATGGGTCGGTCTCAACGTCAACAGGTTCTTTCACCTTCTCTTTATCTTTTTTCTTTTTCTTTTTCTCGACTTTGCCGCTCTGCTCTTTCGCTGCCGCTTTTTCATGCGCATCAGAAAATTCCCTTGTCATTTCCTGTTTCAGCCCGCCTGTTCCAATTTCATGACGATCATTGGCCGGCAGGATGAGTTCCTCCCCTTTTAGCTCAATTGCATCTTTTTTCTTGTCTTTGACTTTTTTGACCTCGTCATCGTCATCGTCGTCGTCGTCATCATCTTTATCGGCCATCTTTATCGGTGGAAACTTTTTCTGATTTTCACCCTCGCCGAGCGCAAGCGAATAGTACATCTCTCCATCAAACACACTTAAATTCAATGAAGCAGGTATGGACGGCGTCGTTTCACCCCCTTTAATCGGCGGTAAAGGGAGCGTGCAGACTGTATGATGCTCGCGGCTATGATCGAGGTGGGCATCAGGTTGAGCAGTTCCTCTGCACCAGTTGACAACTCGCGTTGGAAGCGCCCGAATGCCAGATTCAGTGATTCCCATCGGGATGACATATTTTTTAAAAGATGCCCATCCTCCAGTCGAAAGTGCTTTGCCGCTCTTCTTATAGAGCATCGCACACAGGCCAAGTCCTACCACAAAGGAGAACCGCACATACATGTTGTTGTCCGCTGCCTGCGTCACAAAATAAGCAGCAGTGGTCGCTGCCATTGGGCCAATGAGTTGTGGGACGTAAGGGATCGACTCCAATTTCGGAATGACAAATGAGCAAAAAGATGTCAGCAATCCCCTCGTCACAATCCCCTCGCCGAAAGTGTAGTAAGAGGCGGCGCTTGCAGCAGCAAGTGCAAGAGCCACGCCGACCTGAGTTTTCATGTCTGCGGGTACGCCGCGAAGTTGATCCGAAGAAACAGCATAACACAGCTTGCCATCTTTTATTCCGACAATCAGATCATAAGGTTTGTTGTGATCATTCTTATCTGTAAGTCCAAGTTCTTTTCCCGTCACTCTCCAGGACAGGGTGTTGTTCCTGATGTCTGTCTTCTTTTCGCGGATCTTTTCCCATTGCGCTTTATGGGCATCAAAATCAAAGGGAGCCTTCTGCTGCACGCCGGACTCGACATTTCCCATCTCAATATCGGACCGCAGCCGGGAGAAAGTGGGTTGGGACTCCGGCCACATCCATTGCTTCCAGCTCTGATAATAATTGGCGACGGCAGTGGGAAGCCCCGTCTCTTCTTGGTTCGTACTCTCAGTTGCCAACTCCACCAATAAGGAAGGGTCTGATCCGCTTTCAGGATTGCCGATCTCATTTGAGACTATTCCACTTTCAACACCCAACTTATTTCCAGTAATAGATGAAGACATAACAAACCCATAATATTTATCGGATGATAATTATACACAATAACAAGATTGAAACAATCTAATTAAATTTAAATTAATAACAAACTATTATAATTGTATTACTGAAAATTAAATAAACGCAAAAAGTCGTTTTAATATGAGTCAGTTAAGAGAGAGGAGGTAATTCTTTATTTTAAAAAGGAAGCCAAAGAATGGGATGCACCGAGATCCTTACAGTCAATAAAATCAGGCTCTAAGAGGCGCGTTTTGGGGAACCGCGACAGCATCAGGACGGTAGAGATGGCGCATATTCACAGATTCGCGATGGTTGGCGTCAACGATCTGAGTGCAGCGCAAATTGTATTGCTCGAATAAAGAGTCCATATCCTGATTCGCATCGATGCCAAGGATGAAATCATGAAAATCGGACATTGTCTCAATGGCGGTATTGCAACCGCGCCCAGTCGTGGGATCGACGGTCGCCATCGTGTCACCGGCAATAAGATAGGCTGTCGTCCCAATCGATCCTGAATAGGAGCTGGACCTGTCCGCCCCGATCTCAGCAACAGAGACATGATCTAGGGGAAGCCATGAGGCCACCTGTAACTTATCTCCTCCCAGCACACACCGAAAAATGTTCAAAATATTGGCAAAGCATAACGACATCGCGGACCAGTAATTTAAATAGGCGTCCCTTTCTTTTTGGGCCTCATCGACTTTTTGCTCAAGAAGTGCGACTTGGGAGGGATTCCGCAGCCTTGCTTCTTCCAACTCTGCTTTAGCGCTCTTTAGTTTGTCCAGAACCCTCTTCATCTCTTCAGTCTCCTCGCGGGAAAGACCGGAGCCCAGATAATTCTGATTCGGGGTGGTGAGAATCAGAGAGCCGGCGATCTTGCGGCTAGAATTAAAGATATGTTCCCCCTGGAAGAAGCATTTGAAGAGAAAAATCGCGTAGTAGTAGACGCTGGTAGAAGTATTGGCGAGCGTCATCCCCACGTACTGGAAAAATGTGGCTGGTCCAGTCACCTGGGGCCGGTCGTCTTTGAATATCGCTGCAATCACAGGGATCGAAGGAAGAACCGTGACACGGTGGTTGCCAAGAAGGTGTTCATTCGTCGGACTATGCGCTCCTTCAGCAACAACGAGCAGGTCGACTGCGTTCTGCTGGACTTGCCTGCCGGAACTTCTGTAAATGAGATCGGCTTTTGCGCCCGGGTGGGGGACTATCCTCTCAAGCTGGGAGTCGTATTTCACAACGCTCTCTCGAGTCAGTTCTCCGATAACGGCCTTCATCGCCTGCTCCAGATCTTTGAGCCGGACATTGAACTCCCCGTCATCAGCTGGAAAAATCAGCCCGTTTTCAGATAAGTATTGATAGATGCCGAAGCAGTTTAGCAATCTATAGGCATTTTTGCGTAAAAGGACTGTATTTTCTCTTCCGTTGTCCGATTCCCTTCGCTTTTCCAGTATGATCGTGGGATTGCCATTGAGCAGAGATTCAATCCCTCTAATAAGCCCTGCCGGACCTCCTCCAGAAATGACAATCGAGGGTTTATTCGGGTTTTGGCTAAGGGAGCGCGCACGCTCCTCCTTAAGCTCCTCGATTCTTGCGGCAAATGAACGAAGCGATGGCTGGAGCTGCTGGGGCCTTAGATTGGGACTAATTCTTGTTGTCATAAAAAAAATAATTAAAATTTCAGTAAATTATACTATAAACAGCAGTAAAAATGAAGGCGTAAGTCATCCATCTCCTCTTCCAAAAAAAGAGACGTTTTTGGCACATTTTTGCGTATGCCAAAAATCAACCACATTACTCTAATCTGTAAGGATCTGGAAAAAACTGCCTCCCTCTTCAGGGAATTGCTTGGAGCGGAAGAGGTCTATTCGAGCGAGACGAAAAACTTCTCTCTTTCAAAAGAAAAGTTTCTCCTTGTCGGAGAGCTCTGGATTGCCCTGATGGAAGGCGATCCCCTCCCGCGCTCTTACAATCATATCGCCTTCTCGGTCCAGGAGGAAGAACTGCCAATCCTGGAAGAGAAAATCCGCTCTCTGAATCTCGAGATCCGTCCTGGCAGGCAGCGGAATCCAAGAGAGGGCAAGTCGCTCTATTTTTACGATTACGACAACCATCTGTTCGAGCTGCATACAGGCGACTTGGGCTCTAGGCTCGACTACTATCGGCAATACGCTCAGGAAAATTACTCAAGAACGATTTCCAAATAATCGAGCAGCGCCAGGGCCGTCTCTTTGGAAAACCGCGCTTTCTTCAACTTGTTCGTCAGCGGGTTGATGGAAAAATTGAAGGCTGAAGAGAAGTTGGCCTTCGAGAGGTCTGATTGATGGAACAGGCTTGAACTCAAGTCGCAGTCGCTAAAGTCGGCGCCAGTTAGGTTGACATGGGAGAAATGGGTCTCGCGGACAACGCTGCCGGCAAAGGAAGTTCCTTTTAAGTCCAGATCGGAAAAATTCCCCATGTTGATCAGGCATTTCTTGAAGGATACGGCAAGGAAGGTTGGATCGCATTTTGCAAAATTGCCTCCGACGATCTTGCACTCTTCGAACAAGTTCCCTTGCAGTCTGCAGCCGTCCCACTTGACCATGCTCAAGTTGCACTTGACCCATTTGCAGTCGATGCATTTAGCTCCGGTGAATTGGGCCTTTGTAAAATCGCACCCTTCGAAGACGCAATTCCTGAAGACCTTGTGCCTCAGGTCTGCCTCCTGAAAAGACTCTTTCACTCTGCGCTCATTTTCCCATTCCGCTTGACTCGACAGCATAGATTTCCTTGCGTTGGCTGGAATTATGGCTTAAATACAGGTTTGATGGTCAAGAGAGAATTATTCTCGAACAACTTTAAAACTTGGGCATGCCCAAACCCAAGTTTTAAAGTTGTTTGAGAATATCTTGAGAGGAGCATGAAAAAGAAAGCTATCCGCTTCATCGTCATGATGGGGATCGTCAGCCTGCTTGCCGACATCACCTATGAGGGTGCGCGCAGCATCACAGGCCCGTACCTTGCCATCCTCGGCGCGAGCGGCGCCGCAGTAGGCATTGTCGTGGGCCTGGGCGAGCTGATCGGCTACGGCATCCGCGTCGTTTCGGGATATGCGGCGGACAGAACGCGGGCTTATTGGGTCTTTACTTTCATCGGCTACACGATCAATCTTCTGGCAGTGCCTCTGCTTGCCCTGGCGGGAAACTGGCAAACGGCGGCGATTCTGATTGTCCTGGAGCGTCTGGGCAAAGGACTGCGGACACCGGCTCGCGACGCCATGCTCTCTTTTGCCGCCAAACGGGTGGGCAGAGGCTTTGGATTCGGGCTGCATGAGGCACTCGACCAGATCGGCGCGCTCACAGGCCCCCTCATCATGGCGGCGGTTCTTTTCTATCAGCAGCACTACCAGGTGGCCTTCGCCTGTCTTGCCATTCCGGCATTGGGAGCTCTCGGGATGCTCACGGCTGCGCGGATCTCGTTTCCCCGGCCGCATGAAATGGAGATCGAGCCGAAAAAGCTCGACACGTCAGGTTTTTCCCGCAAGTTCTGGACTTACGTTCTCGGAGCATCGCTTGTGGGTGCGGGATTTGTCGACTTTGCACTGCTAGCCTACCATTTCCAAAAAAGCGCGGTCCTCTCCCCCGTCTGGATCCCGCTATTTTACGCGATGGCGATGGCAATCGACGGGATCGCCGCGCTTTGGATGGGAAAAGTGTTCGATGTCAAAGGGATTTCGCTGCTTGCGTCGGTGACAGCAATCGCATCCCTTTTCGCTCCCCTGATCTTCTTTGGCGGATTCTGGGCGATCCTAGCAGGGATGCTGCTGTGGGGCATCGGCATGGGCGCGCAGGAATCGATCATGCGCTCCTACGTCGCCGTGATCATTCCGGCTAGCAAGCGGGCGTCCGCCTATGGAATTCTTTACTTAGGATTCGGCCTGTTCTGGTTTTTGGGGAGCAGCGCGATCGGATATCTCTATGACAACTGGCTCAGCGGCGCCGTGGCTTTCTCAATGCTTGCGCAGATTGCAGGCGCCGCCCTCTATTTGGTCGTCAAACGCTACTGAATTTGTCTGATTATAACATCCAGGACGCTCTTTAAAAGGGCGACATCTTCCGATGCCTTTTTTTTAATTTTGTCGAAAGCCGGGTTGATGATCTTCTCTCCCTTTTCCAGTTTATAACTCTGGGAGAACTTTTGCTTCTGTGAGGTGCTCTTGGCCTTCATCACCGTTTTTCCGATCCCGCTTTGCATTTGACCTGCGTTGTAGCGGACGGCAGCTCGTGCTGCTCTTCCTTGCGTTAAAAACGCCACCTCATGCTCGGAAAACGCCTTTAAATCAACTCCCAGTTTCTTGAGCAGGGACTGCAGATCGTGCTCATTCCGGCTGATATCCTCCCCCGGTTTCAGAACGGAAATAAGAGCCCTCAGGGTTTCTTCCGCAATCATTTGATCCAGAAGCAAAACGTTGCCCAAATGAAGGTTAGCCTCCCAGGGTTCCAGCGCCAAGTGTGCATCCATCTCAACACCAAGATGGGGAATCAGATTGCCCATGATGTTATCTGTCAGGTACTCGAATTCATTGTACACTCCGGTTTGAGGCCGCTTAGCTTTGAAGAGGTCTCTCAATTTGTTCTCTAAACCTGTCACAGCCCCCACTGATGCAGACGAATGCTGCGCGTTGGAACACTTCTGCCAAAGCGTTTGACAGGAAGCCAGGAAGGCCTCTTTAAAGGTTCGGGACGCGTCTTTTTGACTTTGGGAAGGATTGGATTTCGAAGACTCAATTTGGAATTGGACATTTTCACAGACCCGGATCGCTTTTTGAGCGAATTCAATAGCTAGCCGGATAGGCACATCCGCCTTGAGCGGCTGAGAAACAGTTCTTTGATCGACGAAGGAATCTTTTCCTTCTGCAAAAAATCGTGTGAGCGCCAGCATGGTCTTGACGGGATTTCTTCCTACTCTGCAATCTCCTAAATTCCTCACCCAGATCTGCGCTTTCCTTGCATCGCGGATCCACAAGCGAAGGCTCTGCGGCATCTCTCCGGCCTTTAAATCGCAGTTATCCAGGAGATACCCAAGATCATGGGTCAGGCGTTTTTTAAGTTCGCTTTCTGTTTTGATCTGATTGCTCTCCCGATCCAGCGCAGAAAGGAGCTGCTCGACACCAAGCGCACTATGCCTGACGCAATCGATGACAAAGGCCTGCACTGCGCCTCGGGTCATCGGTCGATCTAGCTGATTCGATTGGCGCTGCAAAGAGCACAGAAGGTCTTCGAAATGCGACTCAGCATTCGAAAGCGCCGCACTGGTTCCCATTCCCTCGCAGCGTTTTTTCAATTCAGAAAAGCTTTTTTCACTCAGCTTTCTTGCCAAATCCAGCTGCTCCTGCAAAGACACGGGAGCGGCAGGAACTGAAGCAGCAATGGCAGGCTCTGTCTCCAGCTCTTGGACTTCCTCCTCTTCTTCTAACGGGATAGTTTCTAAAGGGTGGGAGGAGTTCGATTGAATTCCCTGAGTTACTTCCATTTTACTCGAAACAGAAGAAACAGTTTCAGACTTTTGCTTGGGAAGGTCCGGAACTGTTCTCTTCTTTTTTTCTTGTAAAAACAAATCGGCGGAATATTGTTTTGCCAGTTCGAGCGGCCCTGACAAGACTGCATCGTCAAGTTCCAGAAGAGTCCTAAAATGCACTTCATTCAGAGAAAAATATTCTCGGAAATCTTTGACCATTTTATATTTCATCAAAAAACCGGGCACCTGCGCAAGAATCGCCGGATTCTTCAGCTCATTTTTTGAAAATGCGATCGTTTCTTCCAGAATTGCTTTTTCCAGTTGTTTGGGCGTCAGTTTTCTGTTCATCCGCATTTTCAGCCCCGCAAAGCTGCCAAATCGAGAATAGAGCGTGACATCTTTAAGCAGCAGACAATACCCGGACAATTCTTTGGCCAGAGATTGAAATGCAGATCGAGCTTCTCTGATGCGAGGAAGAAACTGTTGATATAGCCCTCGATTTGCCAGAACATGCTTCCGTTTGTCGAAATCAGGTTTAGGAAGAACTACTCTGGCCACATCGAAAGATGACAGATCGAAAGCATATTCTGAATCGCCCTCCTGATCATAAGATGTAGTGATGATGGTTGAGGCATATCGATTCTTGATATCTCTGAGCAAAGTGCGATTGCAGACATCGTCGAATACTTCGACTTGAGCTTGCATTTGGGAGTAAATGCGTAATATCGCTTTTGCGATATCATACTTTTCCCATACGGATAATTCCTCATTAGCATTCAGCATGGATGCAATCAACTGAATAGGGAGAACGATATCAGCGAAACCTCTCTTGTCCATCGGGACAGAAGCTTTGGTTTTAGCGACATACAGATCGCAGGATCTATTCAGCAGCTGGTAGAACCGGAAGACATTCCCTGCCAAGTTTTCATAAGATTGGACCGCCAATTCAAATTTCTGAGTTTCGGTTAGTCTCTCGCTAGGATCGCGCACAAGACGGCACTTGACTTTCGAAAAATCACAATTGGGGTCTTTAATCGCATCCATGAATCCACAGTAAAGCTGATAATTCTCATCTGTAAAACCGTACTTTTCCGCGGTCTCTTTTCCATGCTGTAAAAATGCGATCAGCTCTTTGGGATCTTTTGATTTCTGAAAAGCGCGGATCTTATATTGCAATGCCAACTCAAAATCCTGGAAAACAGCCGGGCTGGCGCCCACAACATCGCAAATGAAATTTTCATTCTTCTTTGAGCACTCATCGAACATGACGAGAATTTCCTGCTTGACCCATTCCAGAAATGGGAATTCGCTGCTTTTGAGCGGAAAGTTAAATTGATCCTTTGTTTGTTCGCGGGCAGGATCAAAGGACAAATCTCCGGAAAGCATTGTCATGTCATGCGAAAGAGGTTCAAGTTCTGAAGGAATTTCCATTCCCTCATCCGGGGGAGGCGCAGGAGGTAAAATGAGTGGAGGAACTAAACCTCTGGTAGGTGTTGGAGAAGTAGCCATGCTTTTTGCAAATACAGTGAAATTTAATTTAAAGTGAATGAATTATATTAAATTGATTACAAAACAACAAGATTATTATATGTTTAATAATTTTTATTGTTTTGAAAGTCAATCCAGCGAAGGCTTTGAAACATTTTCTTGTCATTTGTTCCTGCTTTTGGCTCAATACAGGAAACAAAGGATGACACATGGGTCGATTGACGGCAGGCCTTGCTCTGCTTCTCAGTATCGAGGGAAGCCTCATGGCCGATGCGGGTCAAAGACAGCCGCCGGTAAAAGCGCATTTCACTACCGAACAGATCGCTGCCTCCCAAAAGATCAAACATCTGATCGTTATCTACCAGGAAAACTGGTCCTTCGACAGCCTCTATGGAAAATTTCCCGGCGTCAATGGCATTGCTAGTGCAAGCCCTGTCAGCATGCAGCAAATAGATCGAAAGGGAAAGGTTTTCGATAAACTCCCGCAGTGCATCAATACTAACACCCACCGGCCCTACACGCAAATCCCCGCCGACCTTCCCAATGGACCCTTTGATCTTCTCCCCTACATCCCGATCAAAGAGACTACGGGCGACCTGGTTCACCGGTACTATCAGGAAATAGCGCAGATAAACGGCGGCCTGATGAACGCTTTTGCAGCCTGGAGCAATGCCGGAGGGTTCGTCATGAGCTATTACGACATTTCAAGCACGCGCATGGGGAAGCTGTCTTCTCAATTTACGATCTGCGACAATTTTTTCCATTCCTGCTACGGCGGCTCGATGTGCAATGTCATTTGGCTTTTCTCTTCGCAGATGCCTGTGTGGAAAGGCGCCCCGGGCAATCTCATTGCACAAATCGGTCCTGATGGAAAATTGATCCAGGACGGGAAGGTCTCCCCTGACGGCTACGTCATCAATGACATTCAGCCCTTCTACCCTCCCTATAAAGCTGGGACTGCGGCTGTGCAAAGGATGCCCCCGCAAACGTTCAAAACAGTCGGCGATCTATTAAGCGAAAAGGGAGTTTCCTGGGGCTGGTATGCGGAAGGATGGGATCAAGCTGTCTCGGGAGCTCCTCCCGGACAATTCTCCTTCCACCACCAGGCTCCTTCGTACTTCAAACAGTTTGCTCCCGGAACAAAGGCCCGGGAGGAACATTTGCTCGACCTCAATAAGTTCTATGCGCAGCTTGAAAGCGGAATGCTTCCCGCGGTAAGCTTCATTCGGTCTTTAAACACAAACAGCGAGCACCCCAGCGACGGCGGTCTCCTGACAGGACTTGACTGGTGTGCGGATCTCATTGAAAAAATCCAGAAGAGCTCTGTCTGGAAAGACTGCGCGATCATCGTCACTTACGATGAGAACGGCGGAAGATGGGACCATGTCTCGCCTCCCACGGTCGATCAATTCGGTCCGGCTACCCGCATCCCGGCAGCGGTCATCTCCCCATATGCCAAAAAAAGGCATGTCGACCATACCTGCTATGAGACTGTGTCCATTCTTAAATTCATCGAAGAAAGGTGGGGCCTTTCTCCTCTTTCAAGCAGGGACGCCCAGGCCAATAACCTCCTGAACGCCTTCGACTTCGAGCAGACGCAGAATCAGTAGCATTTTTCTCTTTGAAAGGGTAAACTTACCGCCCTAAAAAAGAGAAAAATGGGCATGGAAAGCAAAAAAAGAGTTGTCATCGTAGGAGGAGGCGCGGCAGGGATTTTCGCGGCTGCCCTCTTAGGAGAAACGACATCCAATCTCGAGATCCTCGTCCTTGAAAAGACGCGTCAGCTTCTTTCCAAGGTGCGCATTTCAGGGGGAGGAAGATGCAACGTCACCCACAGCCAGTTCGATCCGAAAAAACTCACCGCCAGTTATCCTCGAGGCAATAAAGAACTTCTCGGCCCCTTCCATCGATTCCAGCCGCAGGATACGATCGCCTGGTTTGCAAAGCATGGCGTCGAGCTGAAAACGGAAGAAGACGGAAGGATGTTCCCTGTCTCTGACCATTCGGCCACGATCATCAACTGTCTGCTCGATGCCGCAAAAGAGGGCGGGGTTGAGATCCGCAACGAACATGGGGTCCGATCGGTCGAAAGAACAAATAATGGATTTAGATTGCATCTGGACAACCGCGATCCTATCGAATGCCATGCGCTCATCCTGGCCTCCGGCAGCAGTCCTAACGGGCATGAGCTGGCTGCCTCCCTCGGACATACGATCGTTTCAGCAGTCCCATCCCTGTTCACGTTTAATGTTCCCAGCTCGCCCTTACTCGATTTAGCAGGAATCGCCGTCCCCGACGCAGAACTTTCCTTAAAATCGATCCCGTTCCGCCAGCGCGGCAGCCTTCTCATAACACATTGGGGCTTCAGCGGTCCAGCAGCCCTCAAGCTTTCCGCGTGGGCCGCGCGCGACCTTCACGCCTGCAATTACCGCACCGATCTTCACATCAACTGGATCCCCTCCCATAAACAGGAAGATATCTTCCAAGACCTGCTCACGAAAAAACGGCAAAAACCGCTCAAAAACCTCGAGCATGAAAACCTCTACCTGCTTCCTTTGAACCTTTGGAAGCGGCTCATGACTCTCTCGGGAATCCCTTTCAATTCTTCTTTGGGCCACGTGCCCGATAAAAACCTCAAGCTCCTCTCCGAGAAGCTCACCCAATCCTGTTTTGCCGTCGAGGGCAAAACGACTTATAAATCGGAATTTGTCACATGCGGCGGCATCGAGCTTAAAGAAGTCGATTTCAAAACGCTCGAGAGCAAAGTCGCTCCCCACCTCTTTTTTGCAGGAGAAATCCTCAATATCGATGGGGTCACCGGCGGATTTAATTTTCAGAACGCATGGACGACAGCATACTTGGCTGCCTCGTGCATCGCAGACAGGTTCCGTTAATTAATTAGGCTTTTACTTGCTTCCCGCGATCGCCCTTGCCATTTTCCCAAAAATAAAATAATGAAAGGGCAACATGCTATACCAATAAAAGCGGCCCGAAATCCCTCGAGGGCGGAATGTCGCGGTCTGCACCAGGAATTCTTTGCCGTCCTTCTCTTCAATCCTAAACTCAAGCCATGCTTCTCCTGGCAGCTTCATGCTGGCGTAGAGGATCAGATCCGCGCTTTCCTTATCGGCGCGCAGCACGCGCCAGAAGTCGATCGCATCGCCCACCTCGATCTCGCTGGGATGCCTCCTGCCGCGATTTAACCCCACACCACCCACGAGCTTGTCGATCATTCCCCTGACCTTCCAGGCCCAGTCCAAAGCATACCATCCTGTGTCGCCGCCAATCCGCCAGATCCGCTCGCGAGCAGCTTCCCTGTCTCCTTTGATGAGAACCCTTTGCTCATTCGACAGGCATCCCTCTTTGGGCACTTGGATGAATTTTTGGATGCTCGCGTCGACATCATCGATGTCCCACGCATCCATCCATGTAGAAAGGACTTCGTTTTGAGAGATCTTTTCAAAGACGATCTTCAATGCCTCCGAGTAGGTCAGACACTGATGCGGAATCAATTCCCGTATTTCATTTAGGCGGCAAACGGAACTGACTTTCATACTTTCGACTAAGTAGTAACATAGCGAGTATCGGACGGAAGTGATCAGCACGAGCCAGTAGCTGGATAGGCGCGGCGTCAGGACAGGAACTTCTAGCACGACCCTTTTTAGGTTTCTGAATTTCGCGTAATCCTTCAAAAGCTGCTTGAAAGTGAATACATCGGGGCCCCCGATATCAAAGGTTTTACCCAAACAGTCGCTCCGCAGCAACACTTCGGAAAGATAAAAGACCACATCGCGGATCGCAATCGGCTGGCACTGCGTGCTTACCCATTTTGGGGCGATCATAAAGGGAAGCTTTTCCGTGAGATCGCGAATGATTTCAAAAGAGGCGCTCCCCGCGCCGATGATGATGCTGGCCCTTAAGATTGTCGTCGAAATCCCGCTGTCCTTTAAGATCTCTTCAACCAATAATCGGGACTTGAGGTGCATCGAGAGACTCTTCTCATCGTTGATGATCCCGCCGAGATAGATGATGTGCCTGGCTTTAGTTTGTTTGAGGGCCGAGACAAAGTGATGGGCAACCTCTGCTTCGACTTGAGTGAGGTCGCTGACGATCTCAGTCATCGAATGCACGAGATAATAGGCCGCTTCGATCTCTGTGGGAATAACTGAGAGGGTTTCAGGACTGCGCAGATCGCCCCAAAGATAATGTAAATTCTTCCGTTCCTCGGGAAAGACCTGTGTTCCCTGAATCCGGCAGAGGGCGTAGACCTCATGCCCCTTTTCCAAAAGGTGTGCGATCAATCTCTTTCCAACAAATCCGGTCGCGCCGGTCACCAAGACTTTAGCCATGTGCGATCTCATCTTTTATTTGATGATTAGCATGGATGGCCAATAAAATGACAGAACCTCCCCGCGTTTGCGCGGGGAGGAGTTGGAGTTATACTTTATTCATGGCTTTCGTCACTTTCTCTTTAACAAAAGGGGCGACGTTCATAAAGACCAGGTAGACAGGGATCCTGCCGACAACAAGCCCTGAGAATGCCTTTGCCTTGAACAACTCTTTCCAGGAGACCTTGACATTGAAATCGAGCTGTTTGGCCGTCTTACGTCCGTCCAGCGGCTGGCTCAACGCTGCGCCGACGACGGGAGCTAAAAGAGGGTACTCGGCTGCCAGGTTGGTCAAAACCGAGGCAGAGACCATTTCGCGTCCCGCTGTCTCGACGCCGGCGCGGTAAAATCCTTTGATGCCATGCTCCTTCCAGATTTTAGCGGCAACCTCTGTTGCGCTCACTTTGGGCATCATCTCTTTGGGGACTTTCTGATTCTTCATCATTTTTTCAAGTTCTGCCTGAGCTTTCTGCTGCTGTGTCCAGATCAACTCCTGGGGTCCGACAAATACCGTCGACAAAGCGCCCGTGCCGACGCTGCAGGCCAACTTCTCTAATGGAGTCAGCTCTTTCTCCCCGTTATTGGAGAGTTGCTTGCGAAAAAGGTCGTACACCGTGAACTGGAAAGCGGCGACCGGAAACATCCCCGTTGCCATCGCGGGGCTTCCGACGAACCACTTGAAGGGGTTCCTTTGAAACGACGGCGGGTTCTGCGGGTTCTGTGCCCTTTGCTGCATATACATTTTAAAGTACATGAAGGGAGCTGCGGCGGTGATGCCGGCGGCCCCGCCGGTCCCTCCGGAAACAACTTCAGTTAAAGTCTGGCGCCAGGACCTTTGTCCTGGTTGTTGCGGGGGCTGCGGCATTGGCGGCTCCGGCATTTTTGGATGAACGGATTGAGTCATATCTATTCCTTATTTAAGACCTGTATGCGGGCCTTGGATTGGTTGATAAAGTTAAAAAAATGGATGTGAGTGTGTTTAAATATGTATGTGCCCTTAAGGCACAAGAATAAGGAAAATAGAGACGACGGAGATGGACGTGACGGATCTGATGCCGGCTGTATCAGCGGCTGCCTGGAATCTCACGAAATGTGAAAATGGCAAAGATCCGTTTTTCATAGTGCAAGCACTATACAGCAAAACATCTCTTTATAACAACAGAAAAATAGACGCGAATAAATTATTTTAACTAAGACTCAGCCTCTGTGCTCGCCGTATCCATCAAAACTCTGTCCCCGGCCTGCGAATTTTGCTCCCCACTGCCCAAGAAGATCGAAACTGATGCCGCATCCGCCGCAGACAACGACGAGGATTTTTTCATATTTCATCAAGGCAGGAGATTTGTCGTAGACTAGTGCGAGCGCAGCCCCGCAGGACGGCTCGACAAGGACACGCTGATCGTCTGCGAATTGATAGACGGCGTGCAGAGCCTGGGAGTCGGTGACCACTTCGGGGATGACGGGATGCTTTTGCGTCCAGACGAATGCCTGTTCAGCGACGCGCCTTGCGCCAAGAGAGGTGGCAATGGTGTCAATCTTGTCCAGCGTGATCAACTTGCCCGCTTTCACGGATTCGGAAAGAGATGCGGCTCCGGTTGTCTCCGCAGTAAAAACAGGAACATCGTTCCAGCCGACCTCATGCAGTCCCTGCACGACGCCGCAAAAGAGCCCTCCTCCTCCAACAGCGACCACAACGGCATCGGGTTTGAGTCCTGCTGCTTTAACTTCATGGATGAGGGTGGCATGCCCTTTCCAAACGGTAGGATGGTCGAAGGGATGGACATAGCACACCCCTTTCTCCTGGCACATCTTTTGTGCGAGGACATCCGCTTCGCTCCAATCTTTTCCATGGACGACAACCTCTGCGCCTTCCTGACGAAGCTTCTCGCGCATCATCTCCAGCACGTTGTTTGCCACAACGACAGTGACAGGGAGATGCAGTTTGCGCCCCGCATAAGCGACAGCCAGTCCGGCATTGCCGCCCGAAGAAGTGACGAAGCGCTTTGCTCCCTGTTTGGAAAGTTCGGTGCAAAGCAGTCCCAAACCGCGGATTTTAAAAGAGCCGGTGGGCTGCAGGGCGTCCATTTTCAGGAAGACCTGGCGTCCACACTTTTTACTGATAGCAAGCGATTCTAAAAGAGGGGTGTCGATATGCATTTACAGCCTCTCGAGGTTGGGTTTAGTTTTTTGATCGACGACATTACCGGTATTCAGCGTCGAAGCGGGCTCAAAGAGCAAAATGTGCACTTCATCAGGGGCAACGGGCATGTGTTCGACCTTGGCGGGAATAACGATCATCTCCCCTTCTTCGAGCCAGACATCCTTGTCGCGGAACTTCATCAAAAGGCGCCCTTTGAGGATAAGAAAAAGCTCATCTTCATTTTCATGGTGGTGCCAGACGAACTCTCCTTTGATCTTCGCCAGCTTGACATGCTGGCCATTTAGCTCTCCCACAATCCTGGGATGCCAGTAATCGGAAAATAGTGCGAGTTTTTGTTGCAGGTTCACTTTGTCCATTGTTTACCTCATGGGAGATTAAGTGTTGTCGAAAAAACATGTTTGGCCCTGCAGTTAAGGCGAACACCGAGTGGTTGGCGGGAAAAAATCTCGACTTCGACCTGCCCCGGCCGTCCGAGGAAATCACCCTGTTCGATCACCAATTTGTCGAGGGAAGGGTCTACCATTTTATTCTGCAATGCATAGGCGATCAAGCCTCCCTGCATCGAGCCTGTGAAGGGATCTTCCGGCACGCCAACCAAAGGGGCAAACCCCCGCGCATGCAGATGATGGCCCTGCTCGAATGTTTCACTTGTGAGCGCGCAGAAAATGATGTAGCGCTCTTTTTGAGCGAATGCGGAAGCGGCTGCAAAATCGATCTTCAATTTCCCCAATTTCTCAAGCGAACCTGCGGAAAAATAGAGATAGTTGTTCGTTTTCTCGAGCATGAGCGGTTTGCTGCGGTCGATCAATTCAGGATCCAAATGCAGCGCTTCGATCAGATCGCCAAGAGAACAGGGAGCGGGAACAAGATCGATCTTGGGCAAATCAAAAGAAAATAGAGGCATTGAACCTTTCGAAAAGTCAACCTGCATCAAAAGGATTCCAGCATTTGTCTCCACGGTCAATTTTTTCATCGGAGGGATGCAACCGAATCTCTCCTCTTTCGCAATGGCGCAAAGAGCGCCAAGGGTGGCATGGCCGCAGAATTTGATCTCATCTCCCGGCGGAGTAAAAAAACGCAAACGGAAATCTGCGTTCTTGCTTGGGAATACAAACGCAGTTTCAGAAAGATTCATTTCATTGGCGATCGCCTTCATCTCCTGTTCGGACAATTCTTCCGCATCGAAGACGACGGCAGCGGGGTTTCCGCAGAATAGCTTGTCCGTAAAGGAATCAACTTGGTGCAGAGAAAATCTTCTCATAATGCTGTCCCAATTTCTTTGATGTAATTGTAAATGCTCGCGCGCGAGAGGTGCAGCGTTTGGGCGGTGAAAGGAACCGCGTTTTTAAAATTGAACGCCCCTTTGCGATAGAGGAACTCGATTAGCTCCTTTTTGCTTTTGCGGTCGAGTGCTTTTAAAGATGCGTGGTTTTCCTGCAGGAAGTGATCGATGAGCGAACTTACCTGCTCTTCGCAGCCGCCGCCGTATGTTTCGATGGGACTTCCCGCATCGGGCCTGATTTTCAAAAATGCCTCGAGCAGTCCTTTGGTCTGCGCAAAAACCGATGTGTCGATATTCAGACAGATCAGAAGGGCGGGCTTTTCATTATGGTCGCGGACCGTGATCGAGGTGCATTTCAATTCCCTTCCATCCCAGTTGCGTCTGGAATAAGGCGGGAAATAATCGGGGAACTCCTCAATCTTGACCTTCAACTCCTTCAAGGGAGATCTCTCCCCTACCTTGCGGCGGGAAAAAGGGTTGTATAGAGCGGCGATCGTCCCCTCTTCCAAGTCGTGGACGGCCACCTCAACAAAAGGAGAAAACACTTCGACGATCGCGTCGATAAAGGGCTGGTACCTCTTTAGAAGGTCTATTGGGGATGACATTTCTCACCTCGTTTGACCCTATTATAGGACACGGTTTTACAATTTGTCTATATTTTACTTTTTGTCTACGATTAATTTTCATAAGCAACTGTTAGTGAATGATATAGTAAATTTGACCCAAAACAGCACACAAAACATATAAAATATTTTTTGAATCAAATCTCTCCATAGAGTAAGGATGGATCTTAAGGCATGGGGAAATGAATTTTCTTCCCTCGCGCGGGAGATGCTTTGATGGAGAAAACAGCGGAACATGAGCGTTTAGCGTCGTACCGCTCTCAGCATTCCAAGTGGAAAAAATGGGGGCCTTATCTCAGTGAGAGGGCCTGGGGAACCGTGCGCGAAGATTACAGCGAAAGCGGCGATGCGTGGCAATATTTCACACATGACATGGCGCGCTCGCGCACCTACCGATGGAACGAGGACGGGATCGGCGGAATTTCCGATCGCAACCAGAGGATCTGTCTGGCACTCTCTCTTTGGAACGGCAAGGACCCCTTCCTCAAAGAACGCATGTACGGCTTGAGCGGACCGCAAGGCAATCATGGCGAAGACGTCAAAGAGTATTACTACTATCTCGACAACACGCCGACCCATTGCTACATGAAAATGCTCTACAAATATCCACAGGCGCCATTCCCCTACCAACAGCTCCAAGAAGGGAACAGCAAACGCGGATTCAAGGAGAAGGAATTCGAGCTGATCGATACGGGAGTATTCGATGACAGCCGCTATTTCGACGTGTTTATCGAATATGCGAAAGTAGACGAAGAAGACATTCTCATCCGCTACACTATTTACAATCGAGGCCCTGAAAAAGCAGAATGCGCTGTTCTGCCGACGATCTGGTTCCGAAATACTTGGGGCTGGGGATACGGTGACAAAGGGCCCACCGGCGATGAGATGGGAAAGCCCAGTTTAAAAAAGAAAACGGGAAATCATGGATCAGCAATCGAACTCACCCATCCTGTCGAAGGGAACTATTTCGTATATTGCGAGAAAAATCCTGAGCTTCTCTTCACTGAAAACGAAACGAACAAAGAGAAACTCTATCACATTCCCAATGAGATCCCCTATACAAAAGACGCATTTCACCGCTATCTGGCTGGAGGTGAAAAAAACGCTGTCAATCCCCTGCAAATCGGAACAAAGGCCGCTGCCCTCTATCGCGCAACGCTGAACTCGGGTGAAAGCGCTACGATCAGATTGAGACTCTCGAATAAAACAATCGACGAACCTTTTAAGGATTTTGATGCGGGGATCGCAATCAAGGAAAAAGAAGCCGATGCGTTCTATCAATCGATCCAACCTGCTGAATTGAACGAAGATTTAAAGAAGATCCAGCGCGCAGCCTTTGCAGGACTTCTCTGGAGCAAACAATTCTATTACATGGACGTCGGCCAATGGCGCCAGGGAGATCCAGGTTTCCCTGCGGCGAGGAAGACCGATCGCAACCGGGATTGGGAGCACCTGGCAAGCTTCGACATCTTCTCGATGCCCGATAAGTGGGAATATCCCTATTTTTGTGCCTGGGACACTTCTTTTCACTGCATCCCAATGCTGCTCATCGATCCCGATTTTTCCAAACGCCAGATAGAACTACTGACACGCGAATGGTACCTGCATCCCAATGGACAGCTCCCTGCCTATGAATGGAACTTCTCCGATGTGAACCCACCGGTTTTGGCATGGAGCGCATGGAGGGCCTATAAGATCGACGGAAAGATGTCCGGACAACTCGACCGCGACTTCCTCATCGGGATTTTCAATAAGCTGCTGCTTAACTTCACCTGGTGGGTCAATCGCAAGGACGAAGAAGGGAACAACGTCTTCCAGGGTGGGTTCCTCGGCCTGGACAACATCAGCGTCTTCGACCGTAGCAAACCGCTCCCGATGGGAGGACACGTCGACCAGTCGGACGGGACGGCATGGATGGCTTTCTATTGCATCATGATGATGCGCATCGCCTTGCATCTATCTCTCGAGGAGCCCATCTACCAGGACATCGGGACAAAATTCTTTGAACATTTTCTGCGCATCGCCGGCGCCATGACCAATTGCGGAGGAAAAGGACATTCCCTCTGGGACAAGGAGGATGGCTTCTTCTACGATGCGCTCCATCTGCCCGATGATCGGATCATCCCTCTCAAAGTGCGCTCGCTCGTCGGCCTTCTTCCCCTTCTGGCCGTAGAGACGCTGGAGCCTGCCACCATGGAAAAGTTAAAGACATTTTCCCGCAGGGTCGACTGGTTCGTCAGCAAGCGGCCTCATGTTTTTGCCAACCTGACCTGCGTCTATCGTCCTGGGCTGGAAAAAAGACGCCTGCTCGCGATCCTCACCGAAGACCGCCTGGTCAGCATCCTGAAGTACATGCTCGATGAAAAGGAATTCCTTTCCGAGTATGGGATCCGCTCCGTTTCCAAGTATCACGAAGCCCATCCTTACATCTTCAAGATCGATGGACAGGTCCATTCCGTCCCCTACCTTCCCGCCGAATCGGACAGCGGCCTTTTTGGAGGCAATTCCAACTGGCGCGGCCCCATCTGGTTTCCGATCAACTTCCTGATCATTGAATCGCTGCAGAAATTCCACCATTACTACGGGGATTCCTTGAAGGTGGAGTTTCCGACAGGATCGGGAAAATTGATGAACTTATGGGATGTCAGCATCGAACTCTCGAAGAGGCTGATCCGGCTGTTTACCCGGAATGAGGAAGGAAAACGCCCCATCTACGGCACGAATGATAAATTTCAAAAAGACCCGCATTTCAAGGACCTGCTCCTGTTCAATGAATATTTCCATGGAGATAACGGAACAGGTCTTGGGGCCAGCCATCAGACAGGATGGTCGGCGCTGGTGGCCAAACTGATCCAGCAGACGGGCGCAGAACTATAAAAAAGGAGAACCGCAAATGCAAAAGCCAGGTAATGAAAAACTGCCCGATGTCGTCAAGCCCGATGTCGATCCATTAAAAATCCTCAAAGGACAGAAGGCCCTTGTAACCGGGGCCAATTCCGGGATCGGCAAAGCTGTCGCGATCGCCCTTGGAAAAGCAGGCGCGGACGTCGCCGTCAATTACATCGGCCATGAGGAGCAGGCTGTTGCCGTTTGCGACGAGATCAAAAAAGCTGGCAGCAAGGCGATCATGATCAAAGCCGACGTCTCCAAAGAGGACCAGGTCCTGGCGATGTACCAGCAGATGTACAAGGAATTCGGCACGATCGACATTCTTGTGAGCAACGCCGGAGTCCAGCGCGACGCTCCTTTGGAAAAAATGACATTGGACCAATGGAATACCGTCATCGGGATCAACCTGACCGGCCAGTTCCTGTGTGCGCGGGAAGCTGTGAAAGAATTCAAGCGCAGAGGCGTAAAAAAAGATGTCTCCTGCGCCGCGGGCAAGATCATCTGCATGAGCTCGGTGCACCAGGTCATCCCTTGGGCAGGCCACGTCAATTATGCCTCATCCAAGGGCGGCATCCACATGATGATGCAGTCGATCGCCCAAGAGGTCGCTCCTCATCGGATCCGCGTCAATGCGATTGCTCCCGGCGCGATCCAAACCCCGATCAACACATCCGCATGGTCCACTCCGCAAGCGTATAACGACCTCATGAAGCTGGTTCCTTACAACCGAATCGGCGAGCCCGACGACATCGCCCACTGCGCCGTCTGGCTCTCCTCCGATTACGCCGACTATATCACAGGAACGACAATTTTCATCGACGGGGGCATGACGCTCTTCCCCGGCTTTGCGACGGGAGGCTAAAAATGACATCGACACACCATTTCGACATCATCATTATCGGGACAGGAGCGGGGGGCGCAACGCTGGCGCACCGTTTGGCCCCGTCTGGCAAGAAGATCCTGCTGATCGAAAGAGGCTCCTATCTGCCCCGCGAAAAAGAGAATTGGCAGTCGCAAGATGTCTTTCTCTCCTCGCGCTACTCGGTGAAGGAAAAGTGGGTCGACAAAAAAGGGAAGGAGTTCACCCCGGGCACGCATTACTATGTCGGAGGCAACACCAAATTTTATGGAGCCGCCCTGCTGCGGATGCGCGAGAAGGATTTCGGAGAAGTCAAGCACCATGGAGGCGTCTCGCCGGCATGGCCGCTCAGCTATCAGGACTTCGAGCCGTACTACACTCAGGCCGAGAAACTCTACTACGTCCATGGACAGCGCGGCATCGATTCGACCGAGCCGCCGTCCCCGCACCCCTTTCCCTATCCCGCTGTTGCGCATGAACCGCGCATCGAACGCCTCTATAAAGCGCTTGAAAGGGAGGGATATCATCCCTTTCCTCTGCCGCTTGGCATCATGCTCGATGAAAAACGCCGTGAGAAAAGCCCCTGCATCAAATGCAGCACCTGCGATGGATTCCCCTGTCTTGTCGACGCAAAGGCCGATTCCCACGTCGTCTGCGTCAACGAGGCGCTCAAACACCCGAACGTCACGCTGATCACCGATGCCTATGTGGAAAGGCTCGAGACCAGTCCCAGCGGAAGGGAAGTGTCGCAAATTCTCGTCAAACGCAACGGCCATAACGAGATCTATAAAGGGAACATCGTGGTCGTGGCCTGCGGAGCGATCAACTCCGCGGCCTTGCTCTTGCGCTCAGCAAGCCACAAACACCCCAATGGGCTTGCCAACAGCTCCGATTGCGTCGGCAGGTTCTACATGTGCCACAACAACTCGGCGATGATAGCGATCACGACAGAGCCCAACCCGACCCAGTTCCAAAAGACAATGGCGATCAATGACTTTTACTATCATGCGCCCGACTTCGACTTTCCTCTAGGGCACATCCAGATGCTCGGCAAGGCGGACGCCAACATGTTCAAGGCGGACGCTCCAGTTCCTGCGCCGAGGTTCATCCTGAACAATGTCGCCCATCATTCGATCGACTTCTGGCTGACGACAGAAGACCTCCCCGACCCCAACAACCGCGTCAAACTGACTAAAGAAGGGCATATCCAGCTCGATTACACGGAGAACAATACCGAAGGGCATTTGCGCCTGAAGAAGAAGCTCAAGCATATGCTGAACCATGTCGGCGTTCGCCATCGGATCATCCACAACACCGCCTACTTTGGAAAGAAAATCCCGATCGCAGGCGTCGCCCACCAGAACGGAACGGTGCGATTTGGAAAGGATCCGAAGACCTCAGCGCTCGACGTTAATTGCAAAGCTCACGACCTGGACAACCTCTATGTTGTCGATGGAGGATTCTTCGTATCCAGCTCGGCGGTCAACCCTACCCTGACGATCATCGCCAATGCGCTGCGCGTCGGAGACCATTTACTTGAAAGAATGAAATAAACAACCCCGAGGAAATAATGAATTTGGCATTAAATAAAAAGAACATCGTGAGCGGGATCGTTTCCGGCCTTATCGCTGGAATCGTCTTAGGCTGCATGATGATCCGAATGGGAATCATGGCCAATGTCGGCGCCATGATGGGAATGCCCCATCCCGTTGCAGGATTTTTTTTCCATCTGATCTACAGCGGATTGATCGGCCTGATCTTCGGGCTGGTTTTTTATAGTTTGGCCAAAGACTTCTTCACTTCCGCCATTTGGGGCGTTATTTACGGGGTCATCTGGTGGTTTCTCGGAACTCTGACGCTGGCCCAAATGATGATGGGCTTGCCGGTTAGCTGGAACGCGATTGCAATGTTGCAAGGCATGCACATGCTGGTTGGGCAGCTCGTTTTCGGAATTGTACTCGGCATTTCCTATTTCTGGCTTAATAACCGCAAGTAGCGCTATTTAAGCCCGCTGTAATTCTTTGAGGCGGGCATTTTTAATTTAAGGATCTCCTATGGGACATTTTGTCATCTTCGGCGCGACAGGAGGAATCGGCTCCAAACTCTGCGAGCTCCTCACCGCGCAAAAGCATCAGGTCACTCTCGCCGTCCGCAGCGAAGACAAAGGGAAGATGCTCGCCCAGAAACTGCGCCAGGAATACCACATCGTCGACTTCTCAAATTCGCGCAGCGTCCAGCAAGGGCTGGAGCAGATCGTCGCTAAATTTGGCGAGATCGACGGGATCGCAAACTGCATCGGCTCCCTCTTTTTAAAACCGCTGCATCTTACCACTGACGAAGAGTGGCACACCGTTCTGACGGCAAACCTCACGTATGCCTTCTACATTCTTAAAGCGGCTTGTCCCTACTTTGAAAAAAAGAAGAAAGGCTCGATCGTCATGCTCTCTTCCGCAGCCGCCCAGATCGGTCTTGCAAATCATGAAGCGATCGGGGCTGCAAAAGCCGGACTGATCGGTCTGACGCGCGCCGCAGCAGCAAGCTATGCGCCTTCCCACCTGCGCATCAACGTCGTGGCCCCGGGGCTTGTCAACACGCCTCTTACTGCAGCGCTCACATCGAACGAAGCTAGCATGAAGACCTCTGTTTCAATGCATCCGCTCGGCAGGATCGGCGAGCCCGACGACATCGCCCATGCGATCGCCTGGCTTCTCGGGGGCGAAGCAAGCTGGATCACCGGACAGGTATTGACGGTGGACGGAGGGTTGAGCTCCTTGAAATTACGCTCAGCTCCCTGAATCAGGTAGAACCCAATCTTAGTCGAAAAGTAATCTGTGAATGGAAACCTTTTCAGAACATCTGGAGAAAACTTCGCGCGGCCAGTTTGACTTAAGCCGCGCGAAGCAATGAAAACACAGGTTACAGCGCAGGAGGAGTAGAAGCTCCTAGGATTTGCGCTGCGCCCAGACCAATCATATATGCGCCAAAGCAGATATTTCCATCTGGGGGAAGTGGCGCTACGCCCACATCGGCAACCATCAGGTTTTTGATCCCGAAGACATGAAGGGTCCCATCCACGACTCCATTCTGAATGGACGTGCCCATCCGGGTCGTGCCAACAATATGGTCCGCAATGACGCGACCGCTCGCATTCGTAGCGGATGTGAAAAGAGCAGCAGGGTTACCTAGTTCAGATCCTGAAGGGAACAGCATATTGGCAGCCCCAACGCTTTGTCCAATCAGCTGATAGGTAACCACGGCTAAGTTGGCGTCAGTTCCGTTTACCGCATAGGGAGCAGGTCCCGTGAAATCAGAGTACATGCCTAAGTCGATGTTAGGTTGCACGAATGGATCTCTGCTGACGATCTTGATAGATCCTCGGCTCTTCGGCTCCAAAATAAAGCCAATGATAAGGGCAACTCCAGGCCCTCCCTGAACCCCTATCAATTGAACTCTCCTGGTGCTGTCCTGCGGATAAGCATAATTGGCAAGAGGCAGCAGTCCTGTATTCCCGGAGGCGTTGAGTGTTCCCTGTAGGATAGGAACTGCGTTTGTGGTTCCTAGAACAACGGCTTGAACGCCATACTGATTGATCAGGTTTGTTCCCACATTCGGGTTGTTCACGACCACATCGATCCCCAGAGGAGTCAAGACGGCCGGATCGCCGATTCCGGATCTCTGTAAAATAGCGGGACTATTGATGGCTCCCGCGCAAAGGATTATTTTTTTTCCATAGGCCTTGGTCACTTTATTGCCTTTATTTCCATACACGAATTCGACGCCGATGGCTTTTTTATTTTTAATGATCACGCGGGAAACATGGGCATTGGACTCGATGCGCAATAGCCTTCCATCTTCAGCTTTTCCATCCGGAGAGACAACCGAGGGGGGTAAAAAGGCATTGGCGGAAAAGCTTCTCTGCCCAACAGTGCAGGGGCTAGACCCTGGAGTCGCAAATGTTTGAAAGGGGGAGAATCCGATATTGTAATAGCCGGTCGTGCTCATTTCATTGGGATTATTGAGATCTGTAATAAACCCGGCGTTACCGGCACTCGGTCCGGCTAATAGCGTTCCAAGCGGGTCAGAGGTGATCGGAAGGTTTTGCGTGATACTGATGGGTCCGCCCACACCGCGCTGCGTCAGATCGGCCATGCTCATGCAGGGTGTATAGTTTTCGAGCGCGCGCATCATCGGCAGCAGATTGTTGTAAGACCACATGGGATTATTGGAGATTGTCGCCCACTGATCGTAAATGGAAGGAGTTCCACGGATCGCTTCCAGGTAATTGTGCAGGCTGCTTCCACCCCACCCTCTTCCTTCTGAGTAGGCAACCGACTGTAAAGTGCCAACGGTGATGGTGTAGGTCTCAGCATATTTTGGATTGTTCGTGAGATCTGTAAATCCTGGGAGCAGCGTGGGACCGGAAGCATTTAATACTTCGGGATCATTGCTCAAATTGACTCCCGCTTCGAGCACCAGCACTTTCTTTTTATGGTTATCCGATAGTTTGCGGGCAAGCACTGCGCCGGCCGTGCCATTTCCAACAATGATGTAATCATAGTTGATGTATTGATCAGCCATTAGACTGCTAGCTGAGGTCAAAAGACCCAAAAATAGACCTGCTAATAGTTTCATCTTTTTCATGTTTTTCTCTGATTTTGCATTTTGAAAGCTATGTCATCGCTCTTTCGAGCTCTACTTTTCACATCCCATTCGAAATGGAACTTTTGCACATCTTCGGAAAAAAGAGTGTCCAGCCAATTTATCTTCAAATCATCCATCGAAACGGAATTTAACAAGGGCTGTTCAATCATCCTCATTCCTTTGAATCGAAGACATCGTAAAAAAAATTAAACTTTGAGGCAATAATTTATTTTACCCGTCCAAAAAGGTGGTTCTGCCTCGGAGAAAATGGGAAATTTCCTTTGGAACGACTTGAAAACAGGAAGTGGAATTCTTTGTAAAGGCGCGCGCTTTGATATGGATACAAGCCTTGTGTCGAGCAAGTATTGACTTGATCTAGTCATTTAGGCTGTGGAGTCTGCTTGAAAAGCACCATCCGAAAGGACATTACGCGATAGTTAAACACTGATTTTCAATATTTTACGAATTAATGAAATAAATATTTACATTGTTTAAAATAAATAGTTGTCGAAATAAAGATAATATTTTAACGTGCAGGAAAGAACAGGTGAGATTAAATTATGAAAAACACCGCACTCTACTTAAGCTTGGGAGCCATCGCATTACAGTCGGTCTTTACCGCCGCACATGCATCAGAGTCGAACTGCTCTGAAAATTCATCCACCCTGGTTGCCAGCCTCCCCCCGCAGCAACTGGCGCTTATTTATTCCCCCCTCTTTTCCCATTCGGCAACGACCGCTACTGCTCCTTCGGGAACAGACTCTATTGGCTCCTCTAAAGACCAAAACAAATCGGTTCCAACAAAGCATAAAGGAAAAGCGTGCAACCCTACTCACTGGAGCCTCCAGACCAGAGGAGCGGCGTTTTATCCTTTGAAAAGTCAGATTCGCAAGGTTTATGGAGACGGCCCTTACAAGACATTGGAACTGGAGAGCTCCTATAGTCTCGCCAGGAATCTATGGGCCCGCTGCGATCAGTTGCTGCTTTGGGAAAACGTGGCCTGGACGGCAAAAAATGGGAAATCGATCGGTTTTGGCTATTATACTCGGATGAATTTGGTTCCGATCACCATGGGCCTCGAATATCAGGTGAACTTCGCCCGCTACTTCGATTTCTATTTTGGGATAGGCCCTTCCTATAGCTTCCTGAGGATTGAGAATTTCGACGGTTTCATGTCCACTCATCACAAACGCAATCAGTTCGGGTTCACAACAAAAACAGGATTCCGCTTGACATTCCTGAAACACCTCTTCTTCGATGTTTTTGCCGATTACTATTACACCTCTTTCAGAAAAATACGCCATGATCCGATCCAAAACTTAGACAACACCTACAGTGCTTTCTACGTCGGCGGCGGCTTTGGCGGCAAGTGGTAAGGCTCAATCGCATCTCAGCTGCTGAACCTTAGACTTAGTTAAGGCCCGAGCACTCATGCTTATCTTCAGGATAATGGGTCCGGCAAAAGACCTTCTGGCATTTTTCACACGTTGTTTTCCCTAAGACAAGATAGGCCTTCTGATCGCATGCCTGCATTTGGCAGAGTGCGGTTTTTTTGAGAGGCGCCGATTGGCGGATCATATCGAAGGCATTGACGAGAGGTTTGTCCGATTTGGGAAGCCCTGGTACGAGTGGAACCAGGGTAGAAGGACTGGATGTTGTGCCAACGGGCTTTGCCATAAAGCTCTCCTTAAAAAAGGTTGCGCTCAGGCCATTATGGGTCCTTGAGTTCTCATTCTCCAACAAAATTTTATAACTTCGGAACGAGCGAGATTAAATTATTTTTACCCCTTTTCCGTTTGATAAAATTTTGCTATAATCTTCGAAAATTTATTCAAGTAAAAATGTTTTGAGAATGTTGCTTGAGAAAAAAAGCATTCCAAAACTAGAATTGCGATAAGTAGGATATAGAACTTATGCTTCCCCAGTTCGGCGAAAAACATGAGCTTTCTTCTCTAACTTCCCCTTCCAAGGTATTGGAGCATCGCCGGCAGTTCGGACGTCTCCCCTCCGCTCCTGCTCCCAAGACGGTCATCTTTTGCTATCAGAGCCGCTTCATCAAACAACTCCTTGAAGAGATCCCCCACCAGCAGTGCGACGGCTGTTTTTCCAAGCTCTATTTTTTGACCGATTATCCCGGCGTTGCCGTGAGCGACTTCGGCATTGGAGCTCCGGTTGTCGCCGCTAAAATGGAAGAGCTGATCGCCTGGGGCGTCCAGCAATTCATTTCCATGGGGACGGCAGGCAGTCTCCAGTCGAAAGCGAAGATCGGAGACATCGTCGTATGTGAAAAGGCAATCCGCGACGAAGGCACCTCACACCACTATCTTCCTCCCACGAAATACATCCACGCTCCCCGCCGAATGACCAACAAACTCCAGCATCAACTTAAGAAGGCGGACATCCCGTTTCTCATCGGCAGCACATGGACGACAGACAGTTTCTACCGTCAGACCGCTGAAGAAGTGATGCATTATCAGAAAGAAGGCGTTCTCACCGTAGAGATGGAGGCCGCAGCTCTCTTTGCCGTTGCCCATTTCTATCAAGTCGATCTCGGCGCGATGTTCACCATCAGTGACTCCCACGCCGACCTGGTCTGGCAACCCCACCTTGAAGAAGAACTTCCCACCCAAGGCTTGCGCACTCTGCTCAAGACTGCTTTGGAAGCCTCTAAAGACAATTAGTGAATCCAAGCCGGGGATTTTCGTGCCTGGCATTCGCGTCGCACTTTCATCAAACCATCTTTGAAATGCCCGGCCGCAAATGGCAGGTTTTAAGCCAGAGAACAGTTGAATAAATTTCGGGGTAGCGGGATTCGAACCCACGACCTCTTCGTCCCGAACGAAGCGCGCTAGCCAAACTGCGCTACACCCCGATTGAAAAGCCGTCCATGTTCAGAACTTGGGCCAGAATCTCGCAGCCAGGCGAAAACTGGACCAGATGATGAGCATGGCCAAAATGCCAGCGATTATAAGAACGCTCTTTTTTTTGCGTCCAGCATCTATTTACAAAAAAAGCCGCCGGAGAATCCGGCGGCCGTAAAGATCTATTTGAGAAGGATGACGACCTCGAGGCCCATGACAAAAAGTCCAAAGGCGAACAAGGCGGCAAGCACTCCTTTTCCTGCAAGCGGCTCTTCAACCCTTTGTTCCCTGCTAAACAGGGTTCGGTATTTCCAGGCAAGCATCACAGGCAGGAGGCCATTCAGGAATGCTTCTCCGAACCCTCCGGCGACGCTGAGCGCTTTCTCAAACAGGTTGGGATTGAGCGCGGCGCAAAGCCCTGGAGGAAGAAAAGTCAGGAGAACGAGCAAAGGACGTCTCTTTCCCCCCCATTTCAGCCCGTCGTTTAAAAAATCAACGACAGAGAACGCGACCCCTAAAAACGATGTCACGAGCGCAAAAAACGCGAACGATTGGCCGATTGCAAACAGCGTGCTCTTTCCCGTGAGCGTTTGAAGCGCCATCGTCACGGGCTGGCCCGCGGCGAGCGTCTCTTTGATTGCATCCTTTGGCAGAGATCCCAAGATCAGCCATTGCCAGACGAGATAGACGGCAAGCGCAAGCCCTGTTCCGAGAAAGATCGATAGCCTCAAACTTCTGCGGTCCCGCTCCAGATAAGTGCACAGGGACGGCACCACATTGTGGAATCCGAACGCGGAGAAGAGGACAGGCAGGGCAAAGCCTACCTTGCCCCAGTTAGCCTCTGTCAACTTGGCGACCGCCACTTCGGATGATCCCTTAGAGACGAGCACAATATAAGCGGAGAACATGGCAATCGTTAAAATCAGGTTGACCCTGTCGATCGCCTTCGCCCCTAGCCAGACGATTCCTCCAAATACCGTTCCAAATAGCAATAGAGTCGCACTTGGACTTAGCTCGACTCCAAACAGCGCACTCGACAAATAGCCGAGCAGCGGGGCTCCGCCTGATATATAAGCGACAAGCAGGCAGTAATAGAGGAATAGGAACATCCCTCCTGCGGCGATCCTGCCGCGCATTCCCAGATAGTGCCCTGCCATCGTAAAAATGTTGGCTCCGGGCGGCAGCGTCAGAGCGACTTCGACATATAATAGCCCTGTCAGAGCCATGAAGGCCCAAACGCCAAAACTGGCGCAGACAGCAGGAAAAAATCCCGCCTCAGCAGTGACAAGTGGAATTCCCAGCATTCCGGCGCCGATTGTGGTGCCGGCAATCAGGCTGGTCCCGCTGATCACTTTTCTTAATGAAATTCTTCTCTCTTGCAAAATGTCTATAGACATATCAAACCATCGTTAAGTTTAATTTTTAAATCGAAAAAATGTGTGAAAAATAAAGTATGAATAGCCCCTTAGAGGCTATGATGGTGAGAGAAGCGGACGGAATGTAGGCTACTGAAAAGTGTAAACATTCTTTTTCCCTAATCTAGACATTATTGTAACTTAAGCCTCATGAAGAAGTCAATGATCAAGGACTCCAAAGAGGGGGCGATCCTCCCCGTCAAAGTCGTGCCCCGCGCCTCAAAAAATGCCATCGCCGGGTGGGAAAATGAGGAGCTGAAGGTGCGCCTGAACGCCGTCCCGGAAAAAGGAGAAGCCAATGAGGAGCTGATCGCCTTTCTAGCCAAGACATGGAAACTCCCTAAATCCTCAATCAGCATTCATTCCGGTGAGACGAGCCGCCATAAAAAGCTTCTATTCAAGGGCGTGTCAGTGGATCGATTAAGCCTTTTGATTCCTCCTCTCTAAGTTCCTTGCGTTTTCTCCCTATTTGGATTATGTGGGAAGAAAAGAGAGCATGCAGCGTGTACAAAGTCTTTACCTACAGCTTGCTGATGATTCTGGGGATCGCCCTCTCCCAGGCGGTCGACCTGACCCCCATCAGTCCCCTGCTTAAATTTGTGACGATCGTCGCCCTTGGATACATCATGATCGAGGTCGGTCTTGAATTCACGTTCGACAAAAGCAAGCTCAAGAGCTACGGCAAAGACTATCTGATCGCGATGACGGCCGCCGCTTTCCCCTGGATTCTGTGCAGCCTCTACTTCTGGTCGTGCTTCGATATCGATCTGACAAAGGCGGCCATCGTAGGCCGCTTCGCCGCGCCGACCTCTGCCGGCGTACTGTTCGCAATGCTCGCCGCCGCAGGGCTTGCCTCGACATGGGTCTTCAAAAAAGCCAGGATCCTGGCGATCTTCGATGATCTGGACACTGTGCTGCTGATCGTCCCGCTGCAGATGATCCATCTGGGATTCGATGTGAGAGCGATCCTTCTGCTTGTGATCATCATCGCGCTGCTCTACATCGCCTACCGTTATCTCCACGCGTTCAAATTGCCCACATCGCGCCCCTGGATCCTGGCCTATGCAATCGCACTCACGCTCGCGACCGAGATGTTCGAAAAATCCACCTTCATCAGCGTCGAGATCATTCTTCCCGCCTTTGTGCTAGGCTGCATCCTCGTCAACCCCCACAACCCCAAACGGTCTCTATTCCACCGCCGCGAGCACGCCTTCATCCAACCGGAGAAGCGATGGGAGAGAGTATTCGACGACACACTAAAATTGTGCTATATGCTACTCGTCGGCTGCTCGCTGCCGAAGATCTCTTTGGGGGCGACATCGATAGCCTTCCTGACTTTCCACGTCTTGGCGCTCACCTTCCTTGCCAATCTCGGAAAACTCTATCCGATGCTTTGTTATAAGAAAGAGGCGTCGTTTCGAGAGCGCGCAGCGCTCAGCGTCGCGATGTGGCCAAGAGGCGAAGTGGGGGCCGGCATTCTGATCATTTCGATGAACTACGCTTTGCCGCCTGTGGTGATCCAACTGGCCCAGCTCAGCCTGGCCCTGAACCTCACCCTGACAGGCGCCTTCATTTACTTTGTCATCTGGATCCTCAAGAAGCCGCGCATGATCTAGCATTTTATTTTCCGTTGACCGGAAAATACAACAAGCTAAAAACTCCTTTCTTTTGATTTTTCAATCAAGGGGTAAGGAATGAAGAAGATCAAAGCAATCCTGCTTTGCATGATCGCCGCAGCTGCATTGACCGGTTCTGTGCAAGCTGGGACCTATAATTACTACAATACACAAAAGATCTATGTCAATCCTGATGACATTCTGATTCTCAGCACCGGCATTCAAGTCTGGAACGGATATGGATTTTTCCCCGTCGACGCAATTTTTCACGATGGCGCAGGCCTGTATTATGAACTCCCCCAGTTCATCGATCCAATCCTCGACCATTGGAATTGCCCCAATTGCGATACCTACAATTTGCTGGATTGGACTGACTGCTACAAGTGCGGCTGGCCCTGGTAGGAAAAGACGCGCAAGGATTCACTCCCTTGCGCGGCTGCAAAAAAAGGCGGGTAGTTTATTAGTCCTTGATAGAGACGATGTAATCCATCTCACTGGTGATCACTGCCATATCTCTGCGGAGTTGGAGCAATTCGCTCTCGATCTCGCGGACTCTGTTCTCCATGATCGCGAGATCCTCATGAGAATTGTTGTAAGGATGGTCTGTGGGCCGTGACAGAGCGCTGCGGTAAAAAGCCTGTGTCATTTTCAAATCGTCATGGCGTTGCTTTAAACGATCCAGCGCCCCTTGGCACTCTTTTAAAGGCTGTCCCCGGCTCAGTTCGATGGAAAAATGACGCTGCGCAATAAACAAAGGCGATCCCTTAATCGAAATGTGGCGGGGGCCCAGCTGCGAGGCCTTGCTGTTCATGAAGGGTCCGGAAGGCATGCTAAATTGCAATGAGGCGTGTTCTCTGAACTGACTCAAGAGCTTTGTCTGTGACAATAAACAAGAAGTTCCAATACGCGCGTAATGGGACATTCGATTCCTCCGATGTTGGATTGCAGGAAGTGGAAAAACTTCCCGATTCGGCCGAATCTTTTACATTTGCCAATGTTAATTTTCAACACGAGCCTATCTGACTATTCGAAGAGGATGATTTTTACAGGATTTTTTTCGCTCATTGTAGAGAGGATGCGCAGAGCCCACTTCAACAAGTAGGACAAAGGAGCGTCTCTAAAGTTTGTGAGAAAAGACTTAAAAAAGCACGTTTAATAGATAGTGAGATAGGCTCACAGTTAAACTTGATCCGCGCGCACGATCTTCCCTCCTTTTGCTGCAATCGCAGCCAGGGCCCGTTCTTCGTCGCGGGGGTCTAAATTGATCGGCCGGCAAGCGTCCACGATCACATGGACCGTAAAACCCAGATCGATCGCATCTAAAGTTGAGTAGAGAACACAGTAATCGGTCGCCACACCGGCCAGATAGACATCGGTGACGCCTCGGCTTCTCAGATAGTCGCCAAGGCCTGTCGATTTGCGTCTCGCATTGTCGAAAAAGGCGCTGTAGCTGTCGATGTTCTTGTCCGTTCCTTTAAAGAAACAGCTGGAGATATTTTCCTTGTCGAGTCCGGAGACAAGCTCTGCTCCCCGAGTATTGCGGACGCAATGATCAGCCCACAGGACCTGGTCGATGTCTCCTACTTTGACAAACTCCCCCTCTTTTTTTCCAGGATGGCTCTTTGCAAAGCTCACGTGGTCGGCCGGATGCCAGTCCATGCTTGCGACAACGTGATGGAATTTAGGGATCATCGCGTTGATCACAGAAACAAGCTCATCCGCTCCTTTTACACCCAGCGGGCCTCCCGGCATGAAATCATTCTGCATATCGACGATGAGAAGCGCTTTCATTGTTTTCTTTTCAGTTCCCGGATCAAGCTGAGTTTAGTCTCATAGAGCGATTTTTCCAAACCGACAAAATAGGGCTGAGGATAGAGAAATCTGCGCATAGCAGGATGGAACTGCGAAAGCTCCATCAATGCCTTATCGCGGATTTCTTTAAGAGGCGGGGATTTGTAGACCCTTTTGCCGCCCCTTACGATCGGCTCAAGAAGGTCCTTGTATTTCATCTGGGGAGACAGCGTTTGCCATCGGGTCGGGTCCAGAGGGTCGATGCAATGCGGCTCCGGGGAAATATCGGAATGGACATCGTAAATCATGTCTGCGATGTTCCCATGGTCGTCGTAAAAACGTCTGACTTGATGGATGCCTGGGTTTGTGACCTTGACAAGCTGCTCGGAGATCTTGACCTTGTACTGCCATTTGTCTTTTTCGTCTTTGATGGCGGAAAGTTTATAGACGCCATCCAGAGCGGGCTGATCTTTCCCGGTGACAAGGTTGGTGCCCACGCCCCAGACATTGATCTTGGCCCCTTGGTGTTTGAGGTCATTGATAATCTGTTCATCGAGCTCGTTGCTGGCCATGATCTTTGCATTCGTAAAGCCAGCCTCGTCGAGAAGCCTTCGGATCTCGATGCTCAAATGGGTCAGGTCCCCAGAATCTAGCCTCACTCCGATCATCTCGACTCCCTTCTTCCTCATCTTCTTTGCGACCGAGATGGCCTTTTTGACCCCTTCGATCGTATCATAGGTGTCGATCAGGAAGATGCAGTTGTTGGGCATCACTTCCGCATACGCATCGAATGAGCTTTCTTCGTCATCGAAGGCCATGATCCAGCTGTGCGCGTGGGTTCCTTTCACAGGAATGCCATAGATTTTTCCAGCCAACACATTGGAGGTCGACTCGCATCCTCCGATGTAAGCAGCCCGCGCCGCTGCCAGAGCCCCATCGATTCCCTGCGCCCTGCGCATCCCGAACTCGACGACCGGGTCAGGCCGCGCAGCCCAGCAGATCCGCGCCGATTTGGTGGCGATCAATGTTTGAAAGTTGATGATATTGAGCAGCGGGCTCTCCAGAAGCTGCGCATGCAGGATCGGACCCTGAACGCGAAGTATCGGCTCATAGGGAAAGACGGGAGTTCCCTCGGGCATGGCGTCGATGTCGCATTTAAAAGAGAAATGGGAAAGATACTCCAAAAATTTCAGGTCGAAGAGCGGGGCGCCGTCGCTGCCCTTGAGCTGCTCCAGGTAAGCCAGATCGCTTGCGGAATAACGGAAATGCTCGAGGAAGTCCATTGCGATCTCAAGTCCTGCGGCGACGGCAAATCCTCCGCTGAACGGCTTGCGGCGGAAAAAAAGATGGAACGCAGCCTCTCTGTCCGCCATTCCCAACTTCCAGTAGCCGTAGGCCATCGTCAATTCGTACAGATCGGTGAGCAGCGAGAGCGATTCCCGATAGATGGTCTTAAGAGGATCTTTAGGATTCATTAGCCTCGGGGTGTTCCTGCAATATTTGCTCCCTGCGGGCATTGAGAGTATCAATGCGGGCCTGAAGCATTTGGGCTGCCTGCTTTTTATCTTCCGCGCGCTGAAAGGCGCGTTTGGCTTCCTGCTTTTCATTCTGCATGAATTGCCAGCGCATCCCTTCATCCTCGGCGCGCCTTGCCGCCGCAAGATAACGGTTCTTCAAGTCTTTGGCTTTTTTGAGCTCGTCGTCGATCTGTTTGAGCTCGTCTCTCCAGTTGAGAGGCTGCTCCTCTTCCATGGTAGGAAGAGGCGCAGTCGAAGCATCCGCTGTCGTTCCGGCAAGGCAAGCGATGAGGACTCCCAAATAATTGCGCAAAGCCAATTTACACCTACAGGATATAATCTTAAAGGCAGTGAAAAACCAATGAGGACCCTCGGAAGTTTTGCAGCACCCTTCTTAAGTAATAAAAAGTTGACCATAGGAAAGCAAGAGGATAAGTTGAGAATAAGAAATCGGAATGGAAGGTTGAAATGTCCGACGAGCACGCCAACTGCGGCCATGGCCACGGCCACCATGTGCATGGAAAAGCCCTGAATACAGCTCTCATCATCGCCTTTGTGTTCATGATCGTCGAGGTCATTGGCGGTATCGTGGCGAACAGCTTGGCGCTGATCAGCGACGCTCTGCACATGTTCACCGATGTCGGCGCCTTGGGACTCAGCCTGGTCGTCCTAAAAATTGCCCACCTTCCCAGCACTCCCAAAATGAGCTACGGATACCATCGCGCGGAAATCCTGGGCGCTCTGGCCAGCGCCCTTTCGCTGTGGGCCCTGTGCGGAGTGTTGATCTACGAAGCCATTCTCAGATTGATCGCCCCGCCCGAGGTCAAAGGTCCGATCGTCTTCGTCATCGCCACATTCGGTCTGCTTGCCAACTTAATGATGATGCGCACGCTCCACTCGCATCAGGACGAAAACCTCAACATCCGCGCTGCGTATCTGCATGTGATCGGCGATCTGCTTGGCAGCGTCGGCGTCATTTTAGGCGGCGCCATTCTCTGGATCACAGGCTGGAACCCTATCGACCCCATCATCTCGATCCTCTTTTCTCTGGGCATCCTGTACGGATCGGGAAAAATCATCAAACAAACGGTCTCTGTTTTGATGGAGTCGACGCCTGAAGGAATAGATCCGGTCGCTATCAGCAACGATTTAGCCTCGATCCCTGGCGTGCGTGAAGTCCACGATTTGCATATTTGGGCGGTTTCCGCTAAAAAAGTGGCCTTGAGCGCCCACCTCATCGCGGACGATACGCAGGCGGCTCTGAGAGAAGCCCATCGCCGCATCGAACAGAATTATAAAATATCCCATATGACGATCCAGGTCGAAGACCCCGCTCATTTTGAGCCGCGTTACTGCTACGACTGCGACAATGGTCGTTCAAAACGTTGAGAACCAGCCCAAACCGCCGAGTCATAAAATAAAGTTTTAGTCCTCTTCAGCTATCCTGTTTTCCCTTAACGGACAAACACGTATAATGACGGGAAACATTGTCTTGCCAGGTTATGCGTAGTTTTTTTTTAAACCGCTTCACAGCTCTTCTCCTCTCTTGTGGAGCTCCCGCTCTTGCAATTGCCGCCCCCCATTCCCTGCAGGAAAAATTTACGCAGGCTAAAGCCGGAGACTTCATCGTGACTGCGCAGGAAGGCAATTACTCCATCCTGTTCATTCGCTCGATCACAGTGGACACTCTGCTATTGGAAGAGATCTCTGTTCCCTCAAGGCAGATCGATCTCAAAAAGGTCGACTGGAAAAAATGGGTCTTTGAAAAAGCGCCTGGCCACACTTCCTGGACACTATATGAGATCGACCGCGCAACCGGCGCACTCACGGAGTGTTTTTCTTATAGTAAAAACGGCTGGCTCTTTCTCGATGAGTCCGAGCAGTTTTTGACCCGCCTGCTCTCTCTGCCTCTAACTCCCACCGCCGACGCCGAGCGCAAAAAAATCGGACCGCAGCCAGCTCCTGGAGAACATGATAGCAGAGCTCCCTGGAATCCTCCCCTTGTCGTTGAAGGAAGAAAAGTCGAAAGGCCCGCCTTTGACGTCGTGAAGACACAGTGGCCCGACGACGGATCGCGTCTTGCTCTCTGCTTCATCGAACTTTACTTTGCCAAAGAGCTGCCCGCTTTCCCCTTCCCTTATTGGCTCGAAGTTCACAGCCCTCATTACGCTTTTAAGATGCGCACAGTGGACTCAGGACACGACCTTATTTCACCCATGGTGGGCGCCATGCCTCATCGCGCTCCCCAAATTCTGGGCGCCGCGCAAAAAAAAGAGGACGTCTGGAACCTTCCGATTAAAACTCCTCCCTATTTTCAAAAACTGCATCTGTTCGTCATCGACTTGACCGGCGATAACAAAGGGGCTCTTCCCATTCCGTTCACTCCTATCAAGGGGGAAACAAAAGAAGAGATGGCGCTGGAGATCAGAACTTCCGAGTTGCAGCGGATCCTGGCAAGCGGCCACCGCTACCAATGGGCGCTCATTCCCGAAGGCAGCTCAGAGATCTATATCGAGTCAGAAGAGGCCTTTACATGGAAATGACGACAGGTTGTGAACAAACTTTCCCCAACTCCAAGCCATCCTACTAAATCAATTCTTGCGCGTTTCGCTTCAACCCGTTTCAATCCAACTTAAATTGCTGAGTGAAAACATTTTGCAGATTCCCTTTAACGTCTTTTAACAAATCGCGCAAAAAGGGTTGAAGAACCTTGGTTCCTCGAGAGAAAAAGGGAAGTTTTGAACAACCTTTCCACAAAAAAAGGCAGGGCCGACAAGCCGACCCTGCCTTGTTTAATGAAAGGAAGCCGCATTCCATCAGCTGTCTGTTTTCTTATTTAATCCGGAATCCATCGACCCTGACGGAGTGTTTGAAGAAGAAGAGTCTTCCTTTTTCAATTCCGTCGACTGGGGTTTGGGTTTCGGAACAACAGGCGTAGTCACATTATCCATCAAACGGGTCATACTGGAGATCGGCCTGCCCTGATTATCCACTACCTGGCAAAACCTCTGCATCGAATGATCGAGTCTGGCAGTGAATTCAGTGACCATCTTGTCCCTTAAACTTGTTACCTTGTTTAAGCTCTCCCCCAATTTGATTGCCATCTCCCTGCCTAATTCATCACCCCGTTTCATCTGCTCCATGAGTTTGGGATAGTCTGAAGCCAGCCTCTGTTCCTCTGCATATAGCCTCAGCTGCGGAGTCACCATAGCCACCGTTCCTTGAATCAGCGAGCAGAGGCAAGAGATCTTCTCGGATTCCGCCTTGAATCCCCAGTATTCTCCCAGAAACCCCTCGCGCTCCGATTCGAGGACCTCCTTTTTCGGCGGGATGACTTTTTCATGCTGCAGATCGCTTCCTCGTTGACGGACTTTGAGGCGAAACTCTTCTAATTCCCCTGCAGTTTTTTCCCATTTAGGATAAAGAGTTGCTACAAGCTGCTGGGTTTCTTCGAATGCCTTCGTGCGCTGCGTATGGATGGCTAGCAACACGGAATCGGTGATCTGCACAGGTGTCGTAACAGCGGTTGTGGCGGCGGTTGACATAGTCGACTCCAGTTAAAATTGTCTGTATTTCGATAGATCTCTGCATCAGAAAATCTGAAACTGCTCTTTTTTAAGATCAATGTTCAAAATTTTCATGACATTCTGGGATAGCACAGCTTCTCTTAAATTGAAAATAAATTTACCCATTCTTAATATTCATCCAGTCATTGAATAAAAAAAGGGCCGGACTAACCGGCCCCAAATTCAGCATTAAAAATGCAGAATGCACTAATCGGAATCTTCAGTCGTTTCAGTCGTTGCCGCTGCTGTTTTTAGTTTTCTGCTAAGTCTTCGGCGCTGGTTTCTATTCAATGGCTTTTGTTCCTCCGCTCCCGTTAGGATTGGCTTCTTCTCATCTGTCAATTCTTCTTTCTTACCTTTTCCAGAAAGATCCGCATCCGTTTGCCGCGATGCCTCTAAGGGCGTTGCGACGACACTGCTTGGAACGGGCAAAGGCCCTGTGGAAAGAACGTTTCCTCCATCTGAGGAAGGCAGCAGAACTTGATTGCCGCCGGTCAATCGACTCGACGTTCCGCCAACTTCAGTTAGAACCTCTTTCTCAGGATTCGAAGAGGATGAACCCGATTGCAAAGGATCAACAGGCTTCGAATCGGATCCGACGACGCCGGTTTCCATAGAGGTCGAGACTCCTTCTGTCAACCCTTTGGGTTTGGGGATAGTTGGGATAACCAAATAAGGCGTCACAAAATTTGTCGCGCGGGTGGTCCATCCCAGAGGCTTTCCTTGGTTGTCGACAATCCCGCAGAACCGCTGCAAGGACCATGTCAATGTTGAGTCGTTGATCGAAGTGAGGAGCTTTTCCCTTAAACCCGTCACTTGGGCATGAGCGTCTTTCAGCTCATTGATATGACCCAAGCAAATCTCTTCGGAGCGCTTGGTCTGCGCATACAGTTCGGGAGATTCCGTCTTGAGAGAATTTTCTTGAGAGTAGGTGCGCTGGACAGGAGTCAAAAAGCCGATCGTTCCCAGGATATTTTCCGCCAGCAGCCCCGCTTTTTCGTAAGTTGCTTTATACTTCTGATATTCTGAGAGAAACGTCTCTTTCTCGCGCTCCAGCTCTTCCTGAGAAGGAACCTTGACTCTCTCTTCTTGAAGGACTTTGCCCCTCTCGCGGACCTGAGTCTTGAAAGCGACAATTGCCTCTGTGCTTTGTGTAAGAATCGGCAACGAATCCTGAAATTGTTTTTTGGTCCCCGTGTAAGCAATTTGACGCTGATTGTGAAAATTGAGTAGCGTCGCATCGGTGATTTCCACCGGTCTGGCGGCAGCTGTTGAAGCAGTACTCATAACAACCTCCTGAAAAATCAGGTGAAGGATGGGATTTCTCTTCCTTCCTTAGAAAAGCATCCCCCCCTTTCAAATGGGATAGCACGCTCCAGAATAAAATTAAAATACTATTTACAATTTCTTCACGTTTTCAAGCGTACGTTCTTAATCATTCATCTGAAGCAAGCAATTTTAGCTCCAAGGTGCTATGCTGATGTCTCTATGAGTAAAACAAACGTCCTCGAGATTCCTTCTTTGCATCCCCACCTCAAAGGGTATCGAATTGTCTTTGAAAAACAGAAAAGCAGCCCTGAAAAGGAGGCTCTCCCTAAAGAGGAAAAGAAGCTCTTTGATGAACTGTATTACAAAGTCCAGGAAGAACCCAAAAAGCACATCGACCAGTTGCTGGAATTGGATGCCCGCTGCCCCAGGATACCGGAGATCGCCAACCTCCTGGCCTTTGCCTACCTCAAGACCTCCAAGGGCAAAGAAGCCGAGGCTCTGATTGAAAAGACTTGGCGCGAGCACCCCGACTACCTCATCGCCCGAATCAATTACGGCGAACAGGTATTGAGAAAAGGAAAAAAAGAAATGCTTCCCGTCATATTCAATCATTGCTTCGATCTGAACACCCTTTATCCAGACCGGGACAGCTTCCATTATGCAGAGTTTCGGGGGTTCATGGCGCTGATGGGCTTCTATTATCTTAAGAACAGGGAAAAAGAAAAGGCGGAAGAATGCTATCAGCTCGCCTTTCAGGTCGATCCCCTCCATCCTTCTGTGACTGCCCTGGAAAAGGAACTTTCAAAGGTTTCCTTTCCCTCTTCCCTCATCCGCAATTTCAAGCATTTTCTATATCCTCTCTTGGGCCGGTCCGTGCACGAGAGTATTTGACACCCGGAGGAACTGCGTCTTTGTTGACCTTCTTCCGGTTAACTTCGCTCTCCACGGAACGGACGAAACATACAATCTTGCCGTCAAATCCCAAATAGCAGAGACCCGGGAATAAAAAAATGCCTTTCACCTCTGCTAAGACTTGCCCGCATTTCTAAAAACACGTAGATTACTCACCTAACCCAAATCTAATCATTGGCCCTGCGCGATGAAAATATATTCTCTCAGAAAATGCAAACACATCCTTCGCCATGCCTTCCATTTGTTTCAAAAAAAGAAAAAGGGAATGGCCCCCGAGACTCGAAACCTGATGCAGGAGGCTCTTTTAGCTCTGCAGCAGGAAGTGATGCATGAGAATGAAGAAAGGGCCGATGAGCTTGCCAGACAGATCGAGTCGCTTTGCGGCGCGCACCTTAGAAAAACAAGCTGGGACCACGCGAGGGAGCTCATTGTCGCCCTCGTTTTTGCCCTCGTCGTCGCGGTTCTCGTCCGTCAGGTCTGGTTCGAATTTTACGAGATCCCTTCTGGATCGATGCGGCCCACGTTCAAAGAGCAGGACAGGCTTGTCGTCACAAAAACCACCTTTGGCGTCAACGTTCCCCTGCAGCCCGCAGAGTTTTATTTCAACCCAGCCCTTGTCGAAAGAAACGGGATTGTGATCTTCACCGGCGAAAACATGGACATCCGCGATGTCGACACGATGTACTTCTACTTATTTCCCGGGAAGAAGCAATACATCAAGCGATTGATCGGACGCCCCGGTGATATCCTCTACTTTTACGGCGGGCAGATCTATGGGATCGACAGCGACGGAAGAGACATTTCCCTCGCTCTGAAAGGCGATTCCCTTTCGAAGATCGAACACATCCCTTTCATCGATTTCGATCGCAAGCTGGTTCTTCCTCCCAACCCGATCGGAGGCATCTACTCGCCCGTTTACATCTACCAGATGAACGAACCTGTCGTAAAACTTTATGTGAGCCCCTCCAATCAAGTTCATGGCGAAATGGTGAACCCTCCCCAAATCCATGTCTCTGGAGCTCCCCCCATCGCTGACTACGGAGACATGTGGGGATTCAAAAATTTCGGCATGGTGCGCCTGCTCACTCGCGATCAAGTGAAAAACCTGACTGATCAAAACCCATCTGACATGGAAGAGGGTTTGCTCTATCTTGAAATCCGCCATCACCCTTCGCTCACCGGCGTCAAGCTGATCCGCGATGAAATGGGCCGTCTGCGTCCCTCGATCGGCTTAAGCACCTCGATCATCCCTCTGCAGGAGCAGCATCTCAGGCAGCTCTTTCAAAACATGTATACGGCACGCTTCGAAGTGAAGAATGGAAAGGCCTATCGATATGGGATGGACTCCAAGGCCGTCGCATCGAGCATCTTCCTTCCCCATCTTGCCAACGTCCCCAACGGCTGCTATGAATTTTATCATGGAAAAGCCTACGAGGTGTTGTGGCAGGGGATCACAAAGCAGCTGCCGAGCACTCACCCCCTCTACCGGTTCACACCTTCTACAGTTCAGCTCCTTTTCAATCTGGGGATCGAATGGGATACCCGTTTTTCACCCCAGGTCAAAAATCAGAGACTGGTTCCTGCACGCTACGCCTACTTCCGGCAAGGCAGCTTATATCTGCTCGGTGCTCCTATCCTTGCCCAAGATGATCAGACGCTGACCAATTTCCTGCAGAGAGAGCAGGCCCGGGAAAAAACATCCAATCCCCAAGCGCCCTATAAACCCTTCGAAGATCTGGGACCTCCCGTCAAAAATGGCTATCTCGATATCGATTTCGTCCGCCAGAACGGCCTGATGATCCCCCCGAAAATGTATTTGGTTCTTGGAGACAACCACGCTATGAGCGCCGACAGCCGCGAGTTCGGCTTCGTTCCCGAGCAAAACCTGCGCGGATCTCCTGAGCTGATATTCTGGCCTCCGGGCCCTCGTTGGGGTGCGCCCGATCAGCCCCCCTATCCTTTCTTCAACGGCCCGCGCAGCTTTGTCTGGGCACTTGTAGCCCTCTGTGCACTCGGCGGCACGATCTATTGGAGAAAGAAGAACGGCCTTCCGCTCAAATTTGACAAGTGAACGCAGACTTAAAGGCCGAAGATTTTTGTGGGTGGCGAGGGCTTCGCATCTCTGCAAAGCCCTCTAGAGAATAACCGGCCATCAAGGGCCGGACTACCGCTGGAGGACGGATGAACATTCGCTCTGTTTTCTATACTGCCTCTCTTTTCTTGTCTTTCGAGTTCATCCCGCTCTATGCGGAGTCGAATTATGTACTTTGCATTGAAGGAGGAGGATCTAAGACAATCCTTCAGGCACTCGATCAAAGCGGCCAGACCATCCCCTTGTTTAGGAATGAAATCATCACCGACCGCATTGAAGCCGGCGGTTCCAACATCAATGTCGTAGGCGCTGAAGGGATAAGGGAAGTGCTGAGCGCACTTTTCGAAAACACATCGCTTGCCGGCCAAAGCGTCGATCTTGTCAGTCTTATCCCTAAGTGCCGCCTTGTCGCCGGAATGGCCGGAGTCGCTCTTCCCCAAAACAAACAGGCCGTCGTCTCTGTATTCGAAGAATGGGGATTTGCCCCTGATGATATTCTTGTGATGTCCGATGCCGAAATGGCTCTGCAGCTCATCGAAGGAGAAGGGATCATTCTTATTTCCGGGACAGGCTCGATCTGCTTTGGAAAAAAAGACCAAACCATGTTTCGGGTAGGCGGACTCGGAAAAATTTTGGGCGATGAAGGAAGCGGGTATCAGATTGGGCTTCAGGCCATCAAAGCAGGGGTTGCGGAAGAATACGGCTGGGGAACTCCGTCAAGCCTGACCCCTGCCTTAAAAGAGTTCTTCAGTGTTCCCGATCTAAAAAGCCTTATTCCCAAAATCAATCTCGGAGAAATGCCCCACTCAAAAATCGCTCGCTGCGCCCCCGTTGTATTTGAAAAAGCATGGGATAAAGATGCAGCGGCCGAAGCGATCATTAATGGCGCGGCAAAGGATCTCAGCGCTCTGCTTTCCACGATGTTAAAGATTTCCTCTCTTTCTCATTGCCAGGTTCATTTGTGGGGAGGAGTTTTTAAGAATGCGCATTCAGATGCATTCATCCAAAAAATTCTCGATCAGATGACCGCTGCTCATGAGAATTTAGAAATCATCAACCAATCGCAAGAGAATGCAGCCGTTCTATTCGCCTGCAGGAAGCTGCTGTCAGAGGCGAGCCGATAGGATCTCTGCGCAGAAGCGCTCGACCTCCTCTTCGGTATTGTAGTAATGTACTGAGGCTCTGACCAGGTTTAGAAGGTTTCGCTTCTGCATGTCCAGCCGGGCATATTCCGCATTGGAAACGGAGACATTGATCCCCTTTTCAAAAAGCAGTTTTTTGACCTGATTGGAATCCACTCCGTCCACTGTGAAAGTGACAATCCCGCATTTCATGTCTCCCAGATCCCTAAGATTCACACGGGGAATTCTTGAAAGCTTTAGGCGCAGCAGTCTGGACAGATCCAGGATCCTCTTCCAGATCGGATCGATTCCCCAGGAAAGCGCATAATCGATAGCGGCGCCAAGTCCAATCATGTTGGAATAGTTGCGCTCCCACGTCTCAAAACGGATCGCATCATTCTTGATCTGATAGGAGTTGAGGTCTGTCCAGGTCGCAGCATGCAGGTCGAGAAAGGGAGGCTCCATCTGGGGCAATTTGCTTTTCCGCACATACAGAAAACCGCTGCCGCGAGGCCCGCGCAAGTACTTTCTTCCTGTAGCGCAGAGCGCATCGCAGCCAATCTTATCGACATCGATCGGCATCTGGCCGACAGACTGAGTGGCGTCAAGCAGGTAAAAAATGCCGGCATCGCGTGCGATCTTCCCCACCTCTTCGGCTGGATTGATGAGGCCTCCCTGAGTCGGCACATGAGTGATCGCGATGAGTTTGACGTCAGGGCCGATTTTCTGCTTCATCATCTCGACAGAGAGCTGTCCAGTCTCATCGTTTGGAACGACATCGATCACGGCGCCGGTCTTTTGCGCGATCTGCAGAAAAGCGATATAGTTGCTGGCGTATTCCGCTTCTGCGGTCAGAATCCTGTCCCCTTTCTGGAAGGAAAAGGAATAGAACGCCATGTCCCAGGCGCGCGTCGCGCTTTCAATAAAGGCGATCTCATCGGGAGAGCAACGGATAAGTTTTGACGCTGCTCTATAAAAATTTTTGATCTTGTGTGCATTGATCTCGGCGGCCTCATAGCCGCCTCTGTGCACTTCGAGATTGAAATGCTCTGTGACAGCTTCGATCACGGTCTTAGGCATCAGCGAGGCGCCCGCATTGTTGAAATGCAGCACCTCGCGGCACCCGGGGGTCTCGTTGCGTGCTTTGGCAATATCAAAACTCACAACTTGCCTAGTAATTAAGTGACGCTGAGCGAGAGGGCGATCGTCGTCAATTCGCCATTGAGATCCCACTCTGTTCCTTCCGGGCAGTCGAAGTGGACATGGCTGGCGAGAACCTCGTGGGTGATGTACTCGCGGTGCAGCTCAAACGCCTTCTTCAACCGGTCGGTGGCTTTCATCTGGATGACGATCCGGTCTGTGACCAAAAACCCTTCGTCGCGGCGCATTGTGTTGACCTTGTTGACGATCTCCCTAGCCAGCCCTTCCAGAAGAAGGTCTTCATTCAGAGCAGTGTCGAGGGCGATCGTGATCTCCCCTGCTGTCGCAGCTACAAGGCCCTCTTTAACTTTGCGCTCCACGCCTACATCCTCCGGAGTGAGGAGGATCTTTTCATTCTCAACAACGATCTCGACATTGCCGCCTTTGAGCAGCAGAGTGAGCTGCGATTGAGGCAAAGCGGCGATTGCGGTTTGCGCTGCGTTCATCAGTTTCCCGACTTTTTTACCGAGCACGCGGAAATTTGGTTTGGCCACGATCGAGACGAAAGCAGCTTCATTGGACTCGAATTCGACTTCTCTGACATTGAGTTCTTCTCCAATCAGGTGCTGCTTTGCCTTGAGAGAATTCAGCACGTCGCTATTTCCGGAGATGATGTAGGCTTTTGCAAGCGGCTGGCGCACTTTCAGCTTGTGCTCTTTGCGCAGGCCATGGCCTAAACTGACCACCTCCTGGACAAAGCCCATTTCTTTTTCAAGCGCTTCATCGCGAAGAGCCGCATTGTAAACGGGGAAATCGCACAAGTGCACGGAAGCGGGCGCTGTCTTCGGCTTCAACTGCAGATAGATAGCATCGCTGATGAAGGGAACAAAGGGCGCTGCAATTTTCGTCAGCGTCAAGAGAACGGTGTAGAGCGTTTCGAACGCCTCGTCGCGGTCGCGCGTCGACTCATCGGACCAGAACCTGGAGCGGTTGCGGCGAATGTACCAGTTCGTGAGCTGGTCGATGAAACCGACGAACGGTTCCACCGCGCGGTTGAGCTGATAGGAATCCAACCCTTCAGTGACGTCACGGACGAGCTTCTGGAGCATCGAGAGGATCCAGCGGTCGATCTCTGCCTGAGGCGCGGGGAAGCTTTCTTTTTCCGGCTGCCATTTGTAAATTTTGCAGTAGGTGGAAAGGAATACAAACGAGTTCCAGAACGGGATGAGCACCTGGCGCAGGACCAGCTCGACTCCCCTTTCGGAAAAGCGCATGTCTTCCGCGTAAACGGCAGGACTGTTGAGCAGATAAAGGCGCACGGCATCGGCGCCGTACCGGTCGACGACAACGGAGGGCTCGGGATAATTCTTGAGGCGCTTGGACATCTTCTGCCCGTCTTCTGCCAGGATGATCCCGTTGACGATCACATTCTTGAACGCAGGCTTGTCCCAGAGGGCTGCCGCCAGCACAGTCAACGTATAAAACCATCCGCGCGTCTGGTCGAGTCCCTCACCGATGAAATCGGCCGGGAAGCGCTTCTCGAAAGCTTCCTTGTTCTCGAATGGATAGTGGTCTTGCGCGTACGGCATCGAGCCCGACTCGAACCAGCAGTCGAACACTTCAGAGATGCGGCGGAATTCTTTTCCGTTATGCACGATCGCAAGGCCATCGATGAAATGGCGGTGGAGGTCGGTGACTTTTTGCCCTGTTTTCTCTTCAAGTTCTTTGATGCTGGAGATGGCGAGGATTTCCCCGTCTTCGCTGCGCCAGATCGGGATCGGCGTTCCCCAATAGCGGTTCCGCGAAACCGCCCAGTCGCGGGCGTTCTCCAGCCACTTGCCAAATCTACCCTGCTTGATGTGGTCGGGGACCCAGTGAATCTGTTCATTGCAGGCCAGGATGCGGTCTTTGATTTTCTCGACGGCGACAAACCAAGTGCTGACCGCTTTGTAAATGAGCGGAGTGTCGGAGCGCCAGCAGAATGGGTAGCGGTGGCGGATCGTTCCATGGTGGAAGACTTTGTTCTCCTGCTTCAAACGGCGGATGATCTCTTTGTCGGCGTCCTTGACAAACAATCCTGCGAAGTCGGGAACGTCGTGAGTGAACTTGCCGTTATGGTCGACAGGATTGACAAGCTCGATCCCTTCTCTTGCGCAAGCGTAGAAGTCCACCTCGCCAAAGGCGGGTGCGGAATGCACAAGGCCGGTTCCCTCGTCAGAGCCGATCGACTCTTCCATGATGACGCGGAAGGCTTTCTGCTGCGCTTTTGCCGCAAAGTACGGAAAGAGCGGCTGATAGCGCTTGCCCTCAAGCGCTGCGCCGGTGATTGTAGCGACAACCTGATATTCTTCGGGACTTTTGAAATAGTGGGGAAGGCGGGCTGCGGCCAGAATGAATTGATGTCCAGACTTGAGTTCCTTGACTTTGACGTACTCCATCTCTTTTTTCGCCATGACGGCCAAATTCGAGGGAAGCGTCCAGGGGGTCGTCGTCCACACGAGCAGAGCAGTTCCAGGTTCATCGAGGAGTTCCATCCGCACGGTGAGCGAAGGATCGTCAACTTCTTTATAATTCAGATTTGCTTCGAAATTAGAAAGCGGGGTGCCCAGGCGCGCGGAGAATGGCATCACCTTGTATCCTTCGTAGACAAGCCCCTTCTGAAAAAGCTGGCCAAACACCCACCAGACAGATTCCATGAAAGAGAGGTCCATCGTGTGGTAGGTATTCTCGAAAGAGACCCAGCGTCCCATCCGGCTGACGGTCTGTTTCCATTCTTCCGTGTAGCGCAGAACGATCTTGCGGCACTCTTCGTTGAAAGCGCCGATGCCGAACGCCTCAATCGAAGCGGCGCCGGAGAGCTCCTTGGCTTTCTCGATCTCATTTTCAACAGGCAGGCCATGGCAGTCCCATCCGAATCTGCGGGACACGTAGTACCCCTTCATCGTCTTGTAGCGTGGAATCACATCCTTGATCGTGCCGGCAATGATATGGCCATAGTGGGGAAGTCCCGTTGCGAATGGAGGCCCGTCGTAGAAGGTGAAACTGGGCTTGCCCTTCCTTTCCTCGAGGGTCTTTTCAAAAATTTTGTCGCTTTGCCAGAAAGCGAGAACGCGCTCTTCGCGCTCAGGGATCGATTCTTTTTGGTTCGGCTCAAACATAAGTGTCATTCTGTTGAAAAATGGAAAAGAAAATAATACCTGATTCCACCCTTAAAAGCAAAAAACCATGCGAAAGGTTTCGTTTTTTTAACAGATGGTAAGAATTAATTTTAGAAATCCAACTCCAATTCCATAACAAAAAAGGAGGGCAGAGCCCTCCTTTTTCGGAGATATGAAACGAAGCAGTCGCTTCCATTAATCATCGCCGGTTCCTCTAACAGTCACTCCGGGATGATGGCCGGAGTCTCTCCAGTTAGAGAGCAGCTGCTGCACGTTATCGATGATCACATCGGTCGTCACCGTAGGAACTACGTGAGGGAGCAGCTCTTGCGCGCCCTGAACGACGTTAAGCAAATCAGAAAACGATTGAATGCGATTGTCGAAATTCTGATCGAGGTAATTGAAGAAAGGAACAATATCGCGGTTATAAAAACCTCTGTCGCCCCCGATTCCTTGCAGCGCCGCATCCCTCAATTCCTGCCTATGCTGCTGATAGGCGGCAGCCAGTCTTCCGATCACATCCCCTTGTAGCCATTGCATCACTGCGACCCCGATAGCGAACATCCCGGCGGCATTGGCTTTCACACCCAATTCGGGTGAAACGGTGCCAACAGCGGAAATGGCAGTTGCCGCAACAGCCAGCGCAGTGTGTGTCCAATGTTTGCGCATTTGATCGACGATCATCTTGACCTGTCCCAAAGTGACCAAAGAAAGCACACTGAAGACGGCGCCAAAGACGACATTGTAAACAAGGCTTGCTAATGAGGTGACCGCTGTTTCCAAATACCTCATGCGGCAAGAGATTCCGTTGTCGAACTCCTGCACCATGCGGTTATCCCCATACAGAACATAAGGAAGGCTTTTTAGCGAGACCAGGCTCACATTGACAAGCGTGCTGGAGTCGATGCAATCGACAGCCGTTTTCAAAGGTCGCATAAAATCGACGTCCGTCAAAATCCTTCTAATCACAGGGACCATCGGATCCAAACTGATGTTTCTTGGGACATCTCCCATGGGGCGCAATCCGCCAAGCGGCATCGCATGTACAGCCATAGCATGACCTCTTATGTAAAAATTAACCGAATGGTTAAGAAATCATAAAGAATGACGGAAATTTGATCACGCTCTTTTACAAAAAGAATCTTTCCAGCGGATAAGCCAACCGGGAGCGCGGAAGAGGAATCCTAAAGGAATTGCAAGCGTGATAAGAATGAATTGCATCGGGCTGTACCACTTGGCGGCATAGGCCCATAGACTCCGGCTCATCTGCCAATGCTTCCATAGACGGGAATGATGTAGGAAACTCCGGTGGAAAAGATCGACGCTGGAGACAATCGGCGTGTAGAGGACGGAATATCCCATCCGGCGAGCCTCTCGACAAAGGTCCAAATCTTCGAAGAGGAGAAAATATCTGGGATCGAACGCTCTTCCAAGCTTGTCAATCACCTCCCTCCTGACGAGCATCAAAGCACCTCTAACGCTATCGACAGTCTGCTCCTTCTCCGGATCGAAAGGAACATATTGAAACCGATTCTTCAAAGAAGGAAAGAACTTCTGCAGGCGCAAAAAAAAAGCCAGATTGACAGCGCAGGGAGGAAAACGGCGCGGTTGCAGCGCCTCATGAGGATATCCTTCCCTGTCCAGCAGTTTGCATCCCGCAATCCCCGCCTCAGGATGCGCGTCCATCCAAGGAATCAACTTATCGAGCGCTCCCAGCTCCAGGTTCATGTCTGGATTCAAAAAGAGCACATAGCGCCCCTTGGCATAGGCCAATGCCTGGTTGTTCGCAACGGCAAAACCAACATTCTTCTCATTTCTGATCAACCTGACATAGCTCAAATACCCGCTTTCGATCAAATCCGCCGTGCCGTCTGTCGACGCATTGTCCACGACGATCTGCTCATAACTGACACTCAGCGCGCTCATGGCAACCGAGAGGATTTGATCGGCGATGAACTCTTTAGATTGATGCGTGACGGTAATGACGCTCACATCGGTCATCATCCCTTCCTTTTCCAGAACGGAAAGCGCAGGAATCTTCCGATGGGGATGAGAAGAGAGATCCAGATCGATTTATACCAGGGCTCCCACTTGCGGAAATAGCGCTGCATGCTCTGTGTATAGCAGTGGTAGATCCATCTACCTGGCTTGAGAGCAAAGCTCCGGCTGTTGAAATCGACGCACCGCTCATCAGGATGAAAGATGATCTTATACCCCAGGCGCTTTGCTTCCCTGCACAGGTCGGCGTCTTCGAAAAGCAGAAAATAGCGCGGATCGAAAGCAAAACCCAGTTGTTGGACAAGCTCGCGCCGGACAAGCATGAAGGCCCCCTTCACCATCTCGGCCTCTTTCCTTTCCGTCCCCGCTGAACTTCGGGATTTGCCGCACAGAAAATCAAGCCGCAGCAGCCACAGCGCCTCGCGAAGCAATGAGGGAAGTCGCCTTGGACCGCTGGCCACAAGAGGAGAACCGATCGCATCGACCAGCAGACAGGAAGAGATCCCGACATCGGGATGCTTGTCCATCCAGTCGACAAGCCTCTCCAGACTCCCCTCCTGCACTTTCATATCCGGATTCAGGAACAATAGATACCGCCCGCCGGCATGCTCCAGAGCCTGGTTGTTGGCCGCGGAAAAACCGACATTATCACGGTTTTTGATCACTTTGCTAAGCAGGTGCGAAAGGCTGTCGAGGGCTTCCAGGGTCCTGTCGGTCGAGGCGTTGTCCACCACAATCTGCTCGATGTCCACCTTAAGCGCCCCTGAGACCACCGAAAAGACCTGCTCCTCTATATACAGGGCGGATTGGTGAGTGACGGTGATAATGCTCAAGTCTTTCATTTTCAGCCGATTGCGAAATAGAATTTCTATTACACTTTACTTCTATACTCTATATCGTAAAATACATTTCCCATGTTATAATTCAAACGGGGGTGTACTGGTTTCGACTTGGAAACAAAGTATCAGTGGCATGCGGAGGACGTCGGTTGGCCTCCTTAATCATCCGATAAACAAAACAAATGTCGATTCTGAACAAGAGTTGATGGCTGCTTAAAACCTAACAGTTTTTGGTAGTCCGATAGCCTAATGCCCGACCAGGAGCGTTAGAACTATTGTCATTAACCCTGGTATGAACCTCCTCTTGCAGCTTCTCAAGAGGGGAGTTCGAGATCGATAGAAGCGAATCGGTTCTCTGTGTGGCGTCTTCCTCAGGGCCGATTGCTGTATGAAGGCGATAAGCATGTAGTCATTGGTATAGAGTTTGCTAAGGACGAGAGTTCGATTCTCTCCACCTCCAATACGACAGGGCCGGGAAAAACCCGGCCTTTTTTGTTCAAATCTTTCCTTTTTCATTAATGTGCACGATACACTAACGTCCCTATCCATAGCGTTAACAATAGATAGTACAAAGACCAACCTTTAGCTGGAGGAAAATATCGAGAAAGCCATCGAAAGTGTTTGGTGTACCACTTATCTCCAAACCACACAACTAGATTGCACCCAATACTGTCGAGCAATAAAAGATAGAAAATGATTTTTTCAATCATAATGTAGGACCTCATAGGAGTGAATTCTTCTAATAATTTCTTAATTGATTAGAGAGTTTTGACCAATCAAAAGTTCTGAATGTGTCTCTCCACCTCCAACACAAAAAGGCTCGGAAAATTCCGAGTCTTTTTTATTTCATGTTAAGCATCCAGATAGCTACATTCAATGTAGCAGCGTAAAGAGTCCAAACAAAATACGGCACAAAGATAATATAGGCAAAGCGAGAAAGAAACCGAAAAACGAACAATGCCCATCCGAGCAATACTAAAAGAAGCAAAATATCCAACAAACCAAGACTAGGACTTTGCAAATAAAAGAATAGATAAGACCAAAGGCAATTTATGCCCAGTTGCATCCAATAGATAGCCAAAGCCTTTTTTCTCATCGCTGATCGAGGTGTGAGATAAATCAACCAGCCTGCAATAGCAATCAGAACGTATAGAACAGTCCAGACAGGACCAAAAACCCAATTAGGTGGACTCCAGCTCGCTTTTTCAAGGGTCGGATACCAAGTAGACACAGACGAAGCTGTAAAGACTCCTCCTATCATCAAAATAAAAACATTGAGGAGAAGAAAAAAACCAAGATACCACCATTTCCAATTTTTAGAGTCCATCACTCGATCAATCCCTGTTCAATTTTCTGAGAAACCCCTATCCAAGTTCAACCCTTCTTTCCTATCCAGCATTTGAGCATGACAGGATCCTTACTGTACTATCTCGATCCATATCTCGTTGCGACGCAGAGCAGGCAAAGTCCAAGGAGGATTGTAAAATGCGAAAATGGGATTAGATTGAGCCTTAACCTGTCGCTCTTGCAAGAACGCGATCAACAAGGCTAAATGTGATCGAAGATTAGCAGTATCCGTTTCTCCTGAAAAACGGATTGTTGCGATCCAGCGCCGGTCAAGTTGTCGCAAATGGACCCTATCGTCTTTTGGCTTAGGAAGAGAGCGAAGTGTAAATTTCGTGGGCATCACAAAGCAAACAGTCCAGCAAACATTGTTTATCTCTTGTCCCCCCGGTTCTGTGATAACACTCTGATCGCTCCCCTCTTGAAGAACCGGGGCGGTCATGGCCACCTTTTCCGAGGAGCTGTTTTCCCCGAAAATATAAGCTGCAATCCGTCGAAATCCTTCTCGAATCGCCGCTTTCCGCTCTCCTTCAACTTGTGTCTGTGCAACGACCATGGATCCATATTCACGAATTTCGATTTTGCCTTCCTTTTCGATGATTTTGTATTTCGGCTTCTCAGTTCGACTCAAACCACATACCCATAAAATAAGGACAATCGCGATCAACAATCCAAAAACGATCCATCCCATTTTCGGCTCCATTTTAATTATGCATATCCAAACAACTTTCAAACTTGGCTTTCATACAGAGGAAAGCCAAGTTTGAAAGTTGTTTTAAGTATATCCCCTGAACTATTATCCATTCTCAAATACATTTCTACCGATCAATCTACGGATTGCAAAAAGGACAAAACTGGGGATCGGCAATATTCTTACGATCATCTCTTAACTTTTTTTCTAAGTACTTGCATTTACAGCAGCCAAATTCCAAAAATTCGATTAAATCAGTCGCGCAACCACATTCGGAACAACACAGCCCAGGAATTTGCCTGACGACGCCCCAACCTGGAGTATTGCATGCGGGGCAAAGAGAGGTCAGGCGATGCGCTAGTTTTTCGGCCAGCTGTCCTATCGTCTGCATACGGGTCGGATTTTGATGAGCCCGCATATCCGTTTCAATCCAAACTTTTGAGTCCGAGGAGATTTTTTTGCAGGTTTCAAAACATGATTCGAGCTCAGCTAAAGACGAGACGCCATTGAATAGCAATGAATCTCGGTTCCATAAATTGGGTCTTACCACCAAAGCATGAGAGGGAAATTTCCAATCATCAAGAATTACCTCGATTTCTCTCATATTTAAAAAAGCCCCTCCAAAGAAATTTATATTAAGAAAGATCTCCGACATAACTAGTTCATAATTAAGGTCTGAGTTCATGAAATAGAGAATTTCCTGGCCGCAGCGGGCAAATGGAATCAAGGGATGAGGGCCAAAAGAGCCTTCGCTCGCAACCAGGAAGTCTCTTGCACATTCCTGAGGAAGAGCTTTTAGAGCTGTTAAACATTTTTCCTTCGCGCAAAAAACAGGAGATAGTTTCCTTTCAATTACTCTTGAAAACGTACCAAACTGATCCGTGTCGATCCGAAAATCTATTGTTTTCAGTCCTAGAATCGATTCAAACGGTGGTCTTATCGCCTCTTCTTTTCGATGAAGCGTCGCAACGCGGCAAACACGATTCTCAAAGAATTTCATCTTTCACTGTCCCCTTAAACTGTTTCCACCCTCCCTTAGAATCAAGCTTGAATGCTGAATTTGTGATCGGGTCGATAGTGATCAAATTCACCCATTCATTGTAGAAAAGTTTCTGTAGAATCATTTGGCACCCAATCAATCGTTCGATCCTGTCTAGGGGAGCGAAGACGACAGTTAAAAGGCGAAGAGATTCATGATAGGGTACGGTATCTGAAGCAAAAACAGACTGTAGAGGCAAACCATGCATGAGATCGCTCCCATTTCCTTGCATGACTCCGATTTTCCCTACAACGTTTTGGGTCGTTTTGCTCCCACTTCCAAAAACGATTGGGTCCAGACTGGAAAAAAAATATTGCATATTGATCCACTGGGCAACAACCATAGGAGCCGTAAGAATCGTCTCCAAATACGACCCATCCGCATCCTCTTCCCAGTCATAAGAATGCAGAAATGCTCTGCCCTGTAAATCTAAGGAATCCGATAGTCTTCTTGGTCCAACCAGAAATGCTCCGTTTTTCGCAAGCCCCCATTCTGGCCTGACCTCAGACCAATCAAGACTTTGCCTCATCGGCTCTTTCTCTGAAGGATTTTGACCATGTCCAAACGAGCAGCTCCTTTTCATCCGATTCGCAATCCCCGCTTTCAGCGCGTCTCTTTTTAATTCTTGAAGGCTATAGAGATGCGAGGATTCCTCAAAAAAACAGATCTCATCAGTTGTCGTATCATGCTCTGCTCCAACGAAAAGCGTCTCTTTGGGAATGAGAATTCCTCTGTGATTCAGTTCATAGCGAACAGCTGGGGAGTTTAAAATCGCGGACAATAGACGGGCATTTTGGCCCCCGTGATTGCCTCCACAAGCCCCGCAATCCAGCGATGATGCAAATGGATTGTTCTTACTGCTGCTTCGATGGCCGCATAAGACAACGAGAGGAGCAAACTTGAGAAGCCCCATCATCCGTAGGGCCGACTCAGCAGAATCAACTTGATCTTTTAAAGGAATTGAGTGGTTCAAATTCGAGCCAATAGTAGATGAAACAGCTTCGCTGACGCGATCGCTAATCCTGGGAGTCAACGATTTTAGGGCCATCCAAAGCCCTGCATAAGCCCCAGTAGTTTCAGCTAAAGCAAATGGGGTTCCAAAATGGGATTTAAGTTCGTGAAAAGAATCATTACATAAACGCTTGATTCTAAATAATAATCGTTTAAAAAATCGATGTTCATTTTCTTTTTCGATTACTACCCATTTTGGTTGTAAAAGGACAGGACAAGAGGCAAAAGTTCCTCGATTCGGATGGGCAATCGAAACAGGAAATCCGAAAAAACCTGCAAACCCATAAGTTTCATAGTTGCCAATCTGTTCCAACTGGTATCTGTAAGACTCAGATCGAACATCAATGCAAAACACCCATTGAGCAGCGGGTTCCTCCTTCTGTCTCGGAATTCGGGCAGCCTCTAAGACCCGATTAATGAACGTCTCAGCAAAAATGTGCTCTTTATTCTCTATAGATTTTCGTTCGATCGATTTTTTGGGGGGATGATTTCTGAATGAAGGAACCTGGTCGAGCTCTTTTTTTTGTAATGCAATCCAGTAAATTCCCAATCGGACAGCAAGAAAGTCAGTCAGCGAAATAGAGGATGCCGATCGATCCCATTCGGAGCGCCAACGAATATAACCCGCCCATCCTGGAAGCTGTGAAATCTGTTCAGAGATAAACGTATCTATCTCCTCATCAGAGATCCCGATCTCTTCGATTACGAATTCCACAGCATCCAGTGCAGATCTGGGCAAATGAGATAAAAGGCGCTTCTCTTGTTTCGACTTGATCAGCTCCCCATCAAATAACGCCAAATCCCTCCATGCTGCATAAAAACTATGATGGCGACCAGGCATTCGAATCTTCGCAATGTCCTTGTCAAGATAAGATTGAACCCATTTAATGACCTGACGATTGACAAACTCCGTTCGTGTCCGATCCTTGGAACTCAGACTAGCATATCGGTTCAGTGCGGTATCGATGGCTTCCCAGAAATTGAGCTCTTCTAAATGGAGAAGAGGATTGCATGCAATAGCGTTTTCCAAAGGCCATACGGGAGGGATTGCCGCTGCAGCCTGCATGATCCGAGACTCCATATTGAGATCTAATTGGGGACTATTTTCTAAAATGGTTTGGGTCATGATTCTCCTTAAAATTGATATTCGCTTCGGATTGCGGTGATCGTTTTCCGATCACTTTGGCTTGCATTCAGCATCTTCACATAAGCTCGTTTCCATAACGGGGTATTATGACATCTAGCAGGCAAGTAATTGACGACAATAGCGAACAAAAAAACGATCCCGATCGCTGCCAAATGAATGATTCCAACAGGCTGGGGGTTCCAAAACCCCATAGGCTGCAAAATTGACTCGAAGAACTGAATGCTGGTTCCATAAAAAATACCAAACAAAAGGGAACCCATCGGAGCCGAAAACAAGTTCAATGGGGTAGAAAAGTGAGAAGCAGAGAGACTAATGTGGAATGCTGGTATGGCTGCAAAAAAAACGAGGACAATTTGGGTGTCCAGCCCATTTATAGAAATACCAGATGCCCAAGAAAAGGCGAAAGCTCCAACGCCACTGGACAAGAGCGAATAGAGACAAGAACCCATCTTCAGTGGCTTCTCTAAATGGGTTTTTGATTCGATAGCAGATCCTGCATTCAAAAATAAAAATCCTTTAAACAGCCCATGCAAACAAATATGCGCAACAGCTGCTGGAAATAAGCCAAGACCGCATTGCAAAAACATGAAACCCATTTGTGCCATTGTGGAACAAGCGAGCATCTTCTTGATATTGCTTTGGATCAACTTCCAAATGGTTCCAAGAATTAAAGAAATGGTTCCAAATCCAACAAGAAGCATTAAGAAAATTGAATCGCTCAACACCAAAGGTGCAAAGCGGGCCAACAAAAGCCCCCCTCCATTGACAAGACCCGCGTGCATAAATGCGCTTACAGGAGTTGGCGAATTCAGCGAGCTAATCAGCCATCGATGAAAGGGCCAAAGTCCAGATTGAATAAGGCTTCCAAGTAAAATGAAAAGAAATGCTGCAAATTTGTGACCTACCTCCATCTGGCCTACGCTCATACAGATCTTTTGTATAGAAAACGATCCGGCATCTAACGAAAGGATGCTTAGACCTATGCTTAAAGAAAGCGAGCCAATCAAAGCCCATTTTAAAAATAACCACCCTCCTTCTTTTGCTTGAAGCCAATCCGATTTATGAATGATCAGACCGGATAAAAGGATCTGATTCAAGACCCAAAAAGCGCCACACAGAAAAATATGATCCGCAGTTACAAACCCTAAAATTGACCCTGTCAAAAAAATAAGCTTCAGAAAAAAGGGCTCGAAATAACGATCCCCTTTCATGTACCGCAAAGAAAACAAATGGACGATCCCACTGATAAATAAAATCAGAACACCCATTAGAGAGGAGAGAGGATCCATTGAGAAGCCAAATGCTGAGGTAACCCCCGAAAAAGGGGCCAAAATCCAGCTGGCAACGCAAAGAACCCAACTACACCAAACAACACAAACGGTTAGTTTTATAGCTTGGATCCGATGGCGGGAAAATGCAAGCTGGGAACCTCCGCACAAAGCAAGGATTCCTAGAACAGAAAAGTAAAGTGAAATATTCATTCTTAAACTCCTGAGTCACAACTGCAAGGGGCTATTCCAATCCCTATCTGTTGCGAAGTATATCGCCACTTTGTAGAATTAGGGAAATTCATTAATTTTATGATTTAAATAAGGATTTCTAATGGATCTGTTTTCCATACAATGTTTTATTGCTGTCGTCGAAACGAATAGCTTTACCAAAGCGGCTGATCAAGTCGGAAGAACCCAGTCCGCCATCACCCAACAGATTTCTAACTTAGAAAAGACTCTGCAAGCCAAACTTTTTGAAAGAGGAAAAAAGATCAAACTAACAAGCCAAGGAGAGCTTTTTTTAACTTATGCTTTGAAAATCAACGCTTTAAATAGAGAGGCTCTAGACCGGTTCAAACAACCCGATCTAGATGGAGAAGTCCGATTTGGGGTCCCCGAAGATTTTGCCACATTACTTCTAACAGATGTGCTTGTTGACTTTACAAGAGCACACCCTAGAGTCGCGTTGAATGTTGAATGCGATCTGACTTTGAATTTATTCGAACGATTCAAGCAAGAAAAGCTGGATCTTGTCCTTTTGAAAATGAGCTCTCCTCGAGATTTTCCTCATGGAGTAGAAATATGGAGCGAGCCATTGGTGTGGGCGAGCAAAACTAACGGAGCGGCTTTCCTTGATGAGAAAAAGCCTCTTTCCTTGGTTTTATCACCCGCTCCCTGCATCTACCGTTCTGCAGCTCTCGAATCTCTCAACTCAAAAGACATCGCCTCAAATATCGTTTTCACAAGTCCGAGCTACAATGGAATCATTGCCGCAGTTCGTGCCAACTTAGGTCTTACGGTCTTGCCTTCCACAATGATCCCGGATGGAATAGAGGCGCTCAATCACATTTCGCTGCCTACCCTCCCAGAACTTCACGTCTCTTTACTTTCGAAAGAAAAAGAAAGTGGACCCATCGCTTCCTTAAAGAACCATCTACTCAAAAAACTGCTCGTTCAAAGACGAAATTTACATTCAGATATTCCGCAAATCCTTCATCGTGTTGCTCATATGACAAACTCAACGTGAATTGAATCCCACTCAACGAATCGGCTCAATTGATAAGTATCACTGTTTTCGACACAGGAAAAATAACGAAATTTGGCGGATAAAACTTCTGAATCGATCTCTGCACACCCCTTAAACTGCCCTAAACCAGAATGAACAGGCTCAAAAAATAAGTGAATACAGCCCCCTCTTGGGCTTGTTTATTCCTCTTATTTTCAGTCTGTCCCTTAGGGCTTGATTGTCTCTGCTAGAACAAGGATGTCTTTGGCCATTGATCCAATGACATGTGCCGGGCTAAAAAAAATCTGGTTCTGAGACGCAGGATTGCTGTTCGATTTGAGCCTACGAATTTAGGCCCTCGTCTGTTTTGAATGCGATATCCACCACGCCGCGAGGTTCGAACATCTCTTTGAAATGCTTGTACATGACTGTTCTCTCCTCCCCTCCAGACGTCGTCAAAAGGAGGCATTGGCCGTACTGAGCGATATCCTCCACTATGCGTTCATGTCGGTAATAGGCCAGAATCGTTCTGTTGATTTCAGTCTCTCCATAGCCTTGATAAAAAAATTCTTCCTCATGCGGATTGTTCCAAACATTTGCGACACCTCCCCCAATAAACATGAGGTCTCTCTCTTTAGGCGCCAGGATAGGCTCATCCCAATCCACCAGGTAGATAACGCCACTTCTATCTACAAGCACATTGCCTCCATGAATATCAGAATGGCACAGCACACATTTAGGGGATTGATCCCGAATCATTTCGCATAAACGCTCCGCTCGATCCACCAGACGGTGGATTTCCGCATCATGCTTCTTCATGAACGCCACTAATTTCAAGGTCGTTTCATCTCCGCCTTGAATCGTTCTGAGATCTGGATAGAGCGACCTGACAGCCTCTCGCCATTTAGGGGAATAGGTTTCTCTCCTGATCTGACCTTGGATGGAAGGCGGCAGCGCAAATTCATGCACCTGTCTCAATACCTTGCCAAGCGCAATCCATTGATCGTTTGCCAAGGTATGGCTAAATGCATCTTGTCCTTCGATAAAAGGATAGACAATAAGGGTAAAGTCCCCGATATGCAAAATCGGACTGCCATGAATCGTTTTGACGGGCGGGATGATATGTTGAATGCCTGCCCTTTGCAACAGCGCCAATAAAGTCACGCTGACATCCTGGTGATGGCCGCGTTTAAGCTTTACGAAATAAGATATCCCGTCGAGCGCCTGAGCTCTATGGACTGATGCATTCTGATCCGCACCTAAGGGCAGAATTGAAAGCACAGCAACCTCAATGCCATAATCAGTGTTGAGGCAATCAATAATCCGCTCATCTGAAAGGAGTTGCTTCTCTAGCATAACGGAAATATACCAGCCAAAAACTATAATTGTCCCAGAAAAACATCCCGTTTCAACTCGTGCGAAATGAGAAGCATCCAGAACATTCTATCCCCAATGCTAACATCTGCATACGGCTGATTTCTAGCGGAAGCCACCCGAAATCAAGAGCGTTTCGCTGGTTATCCATGCCGAATCATCGGAGGCAAAAAATACAGCAGCTTTAGTGATATCATTAGGCAGACCAATTCTTCCAAGAGGAGTTCTTGCTTCCACTTTTTTGCGGAGATCGCTTTCAATAATCCCTGAAGATTGCGTTCCTTCCGTTTGGACGATCCCAGGATTAATCGCGTTGACCCGGATCTTTCTTGAGCCAAGCTCACATCCTAAAGACTTTGTGATCGAATCAACGGCAGCCTTCGTCGCGCTATAAACAGTAGCATGAGGCGCCCAAGACTTACTCGCAAGAGAACTAATATTGACAATGCTTCCTCCAGCCGGATTAAAGTGCTTAACGGCTGTCTGGCAAGCAAGTAATAATCCCAACACATTTAAATCAAAATGCTTATGAAAATGCTCAACTGTTATGTTTTCTAAAGGAGCAAATTCGTAGTAACCCGCATTGTTGATGAGAATATCGAGTTGTCCAAAAGCCTTTTCCGTCTCTGTGAAAAGATGGTCTATATCTTGTTGATTCGTCATATTGGCCCGGACAGCAATTGCTCTACCGCCTTTGCGTTCAATGGATTGCACAACAAGTTCTGCTTCTCGTTCGCTTGTTGAGTAATTCACGACCACTGAGGCCCCCTCTTCAGCCAGTTCCTCGGCAATAGAAGCTCCAATTCCTTTTGAACCTCCCGTCACAATCGCCACTTTACCTGTTAATTTTTTTGACATGATCCTCTCCTTTCGCTAATTCCTTCTTTTAACCATTGAATCTCCAGTGCAAAGCCAGCTATTCCAAATTTAAGCATTTTGAGGCGGATAGACTGAATGGGAGAGTCCGGTAAGCTCTCTAACCTTTCTTCGATTTTCTTGTATTCTTCGTAGGTCTTTTCGACTTTTTCCAATCTTTCCAAAAACAAACGCGTCATCTCCTTTGGATCTGTGACGAAAAAGAGTTTGAGAAGAAACTCATTGCGCGAGGTTTCCGATGCTGTCGGACTTCCAAGCCAAATCTTAAATTCCTCCCTGCCTGCGTCCGTAATTGAAAAGACCTCCTTTTTTTTCTTTCCAACATAGACGATGTTGGAGAGTGCTTTTCCTTCCTTTGCGAGCACTTTCAACATGGGATAAATTGTCGAGTCAGACTCACGCCAAAAATATGTTGTCGACCTTCCCATAAGAGATTTGATCTCATATCCTGTAGATGGGCCCTCAAGAAGCACCCCCAAAATAGCGTACCTGGTTTTATTGACTGATCTCATGAAAAATACCTAGTTTATGGGTATTTTGCCTGCCATCGATATTTTCCAAAAGCAAAATCATCAGCCAGATCGGAAAAATGGATGAACAATCCAGCATCAATTTTCAAATTTTTTGTTTGTTAAAAATTGATTTACCAAAGGCAGGAACTAGGGAAACTTTGCGCGGATATATTGAACCCAAACAAAAAGGCCGGGAAATCTCCCGGCCTTTTTGTTTTGTAGAACTTGATAAGGTCTCTATAGAGGAACGATCACAAGAGGCCCCTGGGGCTTTTTCAAAGCATCGAAATACTTCGGCTCTACATTAAATATCGAGCCTAACTCGTCATTCGAATAGGCGCCGGTCACTTCCCCAATGCCAATGTAATCAGGTTCTGCGTTGCTGAAAAAAGCAATGACCTCAACATCTCCCTGACCAATGTTTTCAATATTATGAAAATGGGAAGCCGGCGCAAAGGCGCCCTCCCCGCCGCTGACTTCTAAAACCTCTACATTGCCACTTGGCGCAAGAATCGTGATGCGCGTTTTTCCCTTCACGATGTAGACCAATTCTCCGGCATTTGTATGCCAGTGAGGTTCCACAACTCCTCCAGCATTTAATCCGAAGCCCAAAATGCCCAATCCCTGGAGAGAGGGCAGGCTCTTTTTTATGCCTAATTGCAGGTACCCGCCTCGCGTTGAAACAACCTTGTCGCTTTTCTCAATGTTGAATTTATAGGGATTCCCACCGCTGCCCGATCCCTTTGTAACTTGCGCAAGAGTCGCGATAAGCTCCTCATTTTTAGACTTCTTCAACCCATCGACAAAACCTGATGACGCGGCAAAAGTGGCCTTGAAAACAGGATCGGAAAGAGAGTAGACGGCCTTTGTAAAGGACATGGTTTCGGGGAGGGTGTCATTAAGCGCGAAATTGATAATGCAATCTATCTCGCCGCAATTCTGGATCGAATGGACAAATCCTTGAGGGATAAAAAAGATCTCTCCTTTCTCTACCGAAAACACCTCATTTTTGTCCGGGGAGCGAAGTGTTACTACGCATTTCCCTTGAATGCAGTAGCCGATTTTATGGGCATTAGGATGCCAAATGGGTTTTAAAATCCCCTTTTTCTTCAATGTTAGGTTCGCAAACGAAATATTGACAAAGCCCGGTACGTCTTTTGAGGTGACATCCGTGAGATGGCCTGCCTCATTTTTAATCCTTGGCCCAATGGTCTTTAAACTGAAAAAATACTGACTCGCCATAGTAGAACCCTCCCTTTCTTTTTCCTTACGTTTATCTCAACAGGAAAAACTTGTCCATGCACGTGTATGGCCAGTCAATAGTTCTACAGCAGCATCGCTGCCCAAATGACCCGGCTTTTTCACTCCGGAACAACTCTCTGGACCTTCCAACTATAACAAGGCTGCGTCACCCTTTCCTTGATCCTCCAGCCGCTTGGAGTGCGAAGGAGCTTGTCGTTATACCAAAGCCCCCAGAACGCAACCTCAAGGACGTCCCCATGGCTGGGCAGCTCCAGCGGATTGTGGCAAAGACAGCGCGCCTCGGCCAAATCTCCGCGGATCTGTATTTTGAAGTTCGAGATCATATGCTGCCGAGGTAAATCGCCCAGGTTTTGAGCTAAAAATTTCTTAATTGTTTGCAGGTCGGCTTTCGGCCCGCCCGCCTTCGAGTAATCAATGAGAGCGTCATGGGTAAAAACATGATCGAGAATAGCAAGACGCTTTTCATCGATAGCCGTACAGTAATCAGTCAATATATCCATGATCTCGAATCGATCTGAAATTTCCTGTATCGTCATCGTCATATTAGACCTCCATCCAGGGTTAAGGGAAAATGAACCCATCGATCGACTGAAACTATTTTCAGGATAGGTTCAAAGGCTCTTGAATTTTTCATGTTTCTTAAGGAAAAGTTCGGAATGCTTTTCTGCGCCTGAAGAATCAAAAAGCCCAGAAGATTCTCCTGGGCTATTTATACAGGCAAGTGAAAGTTTAGGGGCTATCGCTTCTAGTCGGTTAATCGGGAAGCAATTGATTCACCCACTCTTTAGCAACCTTGCCGTCAACACTGCTGTTCAGCTTCATGATGCTTTTCATCACCAATCCAAAATCCTTTTTTGTCTTGGCTCCCGACTCCGCAATCGCCTTCACCACGATTTCTTTCGTTTCTTCACTTGAAAGAGCTTTAGGCAAAAACTCTTGAATGATGGCCAGCTCGCTTTTTAATTTTTCAACACTCTCAGGACGGTTAAGGGCTTGGGCCTGCTCCAATGCTTCCTGGAGGTTTCCATAGTAAGTTTTGAAGAGTTTTTGAACCTCTGCGTCAGGAAGGGCGCCTCGAGCGTCAACTGCCAATATTTTTGATTTGAGCATGCGCAAGGTTTCCAGCCTGATCTGGTCTCGGCTTCTCATCGCGTCTTTAATACCCTGATTGATGTCTTCGATAATTGCCATGTTGCTTTCCTCTTCCATCCTTTCAAATGACGCTGCCGAGCTTAAATGAGTATTAAATAAATCCCAATGAAAAGTTATGGGATCGGTTCTTTGTGGCAGTGGCGCAAATCGACATGTTTTTCAACACTGGCGGCTAAAAACTGCTTTTTAATGAAGTCATAGATCGGAAGGACTGTAAAATACTGGCTGTGCTGGCCGATGAAATTCGTGTAATTGATCAGCTGAACATTTTCTGGGATTTTCCTGGGATCTTCAGCTCCATCGCAACCCAGAGCTTTGTCCCATTCGGCAATGTTGTAGTACCACTTGAGGACATCGTCCCGTTTAGAATAAAACACGAATAATTTTTCACAGTTCTGCGTCGACAGATAATACTTTTCGTTTTTTTCTATGCTTTCATTGTCGACGGCGGCTGCAAGAGAATAGAGATTATGCACGACTTTCTTATCCCCTTGGGTGCGGTAATCAAGGGCCTCGAGGACAAGGCGATTGCCCATACTGTGGGCAAGCACGTCCACTCTTGCCGCTGAAGCGGAGAGAAATTCAAGGTGGGACCTCATTGTCATTGCCAGCTTTGAAACATGCCGCTTGGCGTCATAATATTCCAACGAGGAATCATCGCCAGGCCAAAGATAGCCAATGATCAGATCATAGAATTTGGACCGGCGGCTGTCCTTGAAGGAAGAAAGATGCATGTTGATCAGACGATAAGTGGATAAAGCTTCCTCGGGACTGTTATTATAGCCGTGGACGAGCAGCAGCACGTTTTTCCCTTTGAGCTGCCTGCTATCAAGAGCAGTTATCCGTTGGATGGAATCCTGCATAAATTCAGTATGATTGGAGATCTTCTCCGCATCCCAAAAAGCGTCCCGGTCTGACATCAACCAAAATTGAGAGGCGAGCAGTAAGCCGAATAGCATATTTCCTCCATTGGACATCAAACTTTTTTTGATATCATCCTACTTGGGGAAATTTTTATCCACTAACGCCGATAAAAACTGCATTTGGGCGCTGACGGAATTCATATAAGAATCCTTCATAAAAACATAATGGCAGTAGATGGATTGCTTTTGGGCATAGGGATGTACTTCCACCTTCTCAAATCCCAATTTCTCATAAAAAAATTGGGCAGATTTGTTAAAAACCCGCGTATCGAGCGATATATCTATATAGTCGGGAATCGCTTTCAATGCTTGTTCAATTAAGGTAGAGCCGATTTTTTGCCGCCTAAAATCCTTATGAACACCGATATGATCAATATAATAGGAATGGGGAGCCTTCATTAAAATAGCGCAAATACCAATGATTTTCCCATCTTGAATTCTTCGGACCTGGATATAGAGGCGAGAAGTATCGCCAGGAAACTGGTAGCTCTCAAAGTCTCGCTGGAACATGTCTGAGATGAATTCCTCGTAGGAATGAAATCGGGTTTCATCGATCTGCATTGCCATCAAAGGGATCCCTTCATGTAGACAGGGATTCAGATAGGCTTCGAAATACATCTCCCTTCCAGCTTGCAACTCGCTTAGGGGAATCTCCTCCTGAGATCCGTACATTTCATAGAGAAAACCCTTTTCAATGAGTAACGTTTCTAATGTAAAAGAAAGACTGCTAATGCTTAAGAAAACACTCGTCAAAAGTCGGAACTTCATAGAAAACTCACTCGATTCTTAACAGTAAGAAATTGCCTGAAATTCTCATTCCTCTCAACCCTCCGCTTCTAGGGCACTCACTGAATTTATTTTAAACCTTTTTCAAAAAACACGTCTTCAGAACAAGAGTGGATTTGCCCTCTCGGCATTCCACTTCTTCTTCATTGTCCGTTAAGTGGATGTTCTTAAATTTTGTGCCCCTTTTGAGAGTCGTGGAAGACCCCTTAACCTTTAAATCTTTAATGACTTGTACCGAATCCCCTTCACTGAGAGGGTTTCCATTGCTATCTTTTGCGCTCATGATTTCCTTTTGCTCATTGATAAAACTTTGTGCAAGACTCGTCAGAACCATTCACTCGGATCGACATAATTGCTGAGGATCGCCGTCTGGGGAGAATAACGGTCGTAGAAATAGACATGCCGATACAGCATGTGGATCAAACTCCAGCTTACACCCTCGTCAGCAATCCGATTGGCGTCGTGAAAGACGACTACTTTGGCTTTTTCATTCAATTTAAACAACTGCGCAAACCGATCGATCACATGTTCTTCATGATCCACGAGCACCATCCCCCATTCCCCATCAAATGCAAACTCAGCCCACTGGGAGTAATCAATCAATCGCAGCTCATCGGGATCGTCTTGAAATTTGCTGGCCCACTGGGAATTCGAAGTAATCAGATGGAGCTTTCTTCCCTGCGTTTTTGCGATCGAGGAAAGCAGAGGCGTGGAATAATGGCCGCAACCCAGTTCCAGGATCGGTGATTCAGGCCATAACAGGCCGCTGTGGATTGCCGCTGTAATGGAAGGGACCAAGTGGGTCGCGTAGCCATTCATAGGAGCTATTTGTTCCATCACACCCTTTTCGGCATTTTAAGTTTTCGTGTATAAGGTTGTTATTTATTTATCAACAGTTCGTCAGACAGAGTATTTCCTGTGCAAGGAGTCTTTGAGAAGCGATCCTCAAGCCTGGTTCTTCTGCAAGGCGATATTCCAGCTCTTGGTTTCAAGATATTCCCGTAACCCCTCTCTCCCCCCTTCTCGTCCGATGCCGCTCTGCTTATAGCCTCCCATCGGGACTTCATGGACATAGCCGCCGCAATCATTGATCCCTACAAATCCAGCCTCGAGGGCCTCGCCCACCCGATAGGCGCGGGAAAGATTTTGAGTGAACAGGTAGGCGGCAAGCCCATAGGGAACATCATTGGCGCGCAACACTGCCTCTTCCTCCGTAGTGAATCGATAGAGTGGGACAACGGGTCCAAAAATCTCTTCATTGGCCAGGCGAGCCTTGTCCGAGATCTCCTCGACAAGTGAAATCGGGGCGAAAAATCCCTTTTTCTGTGTGGTGGGAATCTGGGTGATTTTGGCCCCGAGAGTTTTGGCGTCTTCCAATAACTCCCCTATTTTCTTTTGGGCCCTGGCAGTAATGAGCGGTCCCAGGTTCGCTCCCGGTTCAGTGCCCGGGGCCTGTTTCAATTTCTGCATCGCCGCCCAAATCCGCGTGCGGAATGCATCGTAAATGGAATCCTGCACGAAAATCCGGTTGGCGCAAATGCACGATTCCCCTCCTACGCGAAGCAGTTTTATCGCGATCGTCTGCCGGACTGCCAGATCGAGATCTGCGTCCTCGAATACGATGATCGGCGCGTTGCCGCCAAGTTCCATTCCCACGCGCAGAACCCTTTCGGCGGCCTGGGCCATCAGTTTTTTGCCGACAACCGTGCTCCCCGTGAAAGAGACCATTCGAATCGCAGGGTGGTCGAAAAACGCCTTGGAAATCTCCGCTGCGCGGCTTGTCGGCAATACGGAGAGCACCCCTTTGGGAAGGCCCGCTTCTCCCAAAATTCGGGCAAGATGAAGAGCTGTGAGAGGGGTTTCCGGAGCAGGCTTTAAAACGACGGGACATCCGGCGGCAAGTGCCGGGGCGCACTTTCTCGAAATCATGTTGGCCGGAAAATTCCACGGGACAATGGCCCCCACGACGCCGATGGGCTCCAATGTGGTGAAGAAGCGCCTTCCTGGCATGGGCGATGGGATCGTCTCGCCATAGGAACGTCTCGCCTCTTCCGCAAACCAGCGCAAATACTCGGAAGAAAACAGCACCTCCTGTCTGGCCTCTTCCAAAGGCTTCCCGTTTTCGGAGGTGATGATCTCTGCGATTGCCGGGGCTTCTTCCTGCATTTTCCGGTAGGCCCTGAGCAAAACATCGGAGCGCTTCACCGGAGGCGTGTTTTTCCATCCTTCAAAGCTTGCATGAGCCAAGTCGATGGCGCGCATCGCTTCCTGATATCCTGCATCGCTCACGGAGGCGATGACAGCTTCGGTCGCAGGATTGATCACGTCGTATTGTGTGGGAAGAAGGATTTCTTCGCCTGCGAGAAAAAGGGGGAGTTTCCTCATTGCAGTCCTCTGATTTGGAGAAGATGTTTTTTAAATCAACGCTCTTTCTTTTCCAATCAAAAGTTAAAACGTCCGGGCAAACTTGAGAAAGTCGCCCGGGCGTCTCAAAGCGGCAATGACAGACATTATTCTAGATACTGTCGCCATGAGATTCCAGCCCAGATAGCAAGACACCTAATTTGAACAGCAGCCAAAAACGATGCCTCATTTCTTGCGTATCGAGTCGCAATTCCTCTCCACCTCTTCAGATTAATGCTAGGTTTTTTCCCATCTAGTGCGTAAAAGATCACCGTCATTTTAACTACTTACGCGAACCAGAACAGAGGCCATAGAAGCCTCATTCTTAAATCAGCCATTTCACCCTTAATCTACTCATAACCAACACTCTTACAGCCTGTTAAGGGATGCTGCGGTCATAGAGCTTCCCTGACAGATCTTGCCAACACCGAAGAGGGGTGTTTTTGACCAAAGCCAGAGGGGGTCAATATGTTCCAGTATAATTCCGGATTCCAGACATATAATATTTGACATAAAACAAGTTTATTGATATAATTTTTAATTACCATTTGAATATGGAGATATAATGGCGCAAATAACGAATAGCACGAGTAATGCTGTATCAGCAATTTATCAACAAACACAGACTGTTATAAATACGGGGCGTTTAGAAAGCATATTCCAAAAAGGGATCTGTGGGTCGTTAGCCCTTCGAAATGATGGACAAGAGCATCAGGCCGGATTTGATGAAGGGGAAAGTTTCGTTGCTTATATGAATTGCGTCACTAAACCTGAAAAATTGCATCAAGCTGTCTTTGATCCCGCCGATGGAATTTATCACATTTCTATCGAATATAAGGGTGATGATGAACTTGTTCAAAAGCTGAGCGACAAAGAAAAGGTTAAAGAAAAATTTAATGAGTTAACCCAACAGATTCCTAATGAAATGCTCGAACTCTATGAAGACAGTTTAAAAAGTGAGGCGTTTGTTTCAGCCTTAAATGAGAATGATTCTTTTCTAAAAACTCTTTCTGATAGATGTTGTAAAGCGGCAGTCTTTGTCATAGATGGCATTAAATTAACTGATAATGAAGAACATGTCTTATCTAAAACTACGGATGGTTTTTTCTTCATTAAAAGAGAAAAAATCGATCCGACAAAAATTAAGCATGTCTTGCTAAGCCAGAAATTTAACACTGATGAAATCAGACAAATCCAAGAAAAGAATCCAAGTGTTAAATTTCATTTTGTTGCCCATTCAGTCCAAGACAATATTCCCTTCTCTTACAATGAACAGGAGGGGATCTTCACAAGAAATAGACAGATGAAAGTCAATATCGGTGCTCCAGATTTTTTACCCGAACTGAGTGCGATTTTTACGAATCACTTCGCAACGAACCAAAAACCGATGTTTATTCATACGACACGTTTATGAGCGATCTGCGAACCCATTAAATTATTTCTTGGGCAGGGAAAAAATCGCTGCCTTTTTTTATGTGCGCCCGGCACGGGCGCGATTCTAGAGAGTGCCATCCATGTTGCCAACAGTTATCCCGCGCTATACCTCCCCACAGTCCTCGCCTTCCGGGTAGGTGAGGTTCTAGTAAAGCTCAAGTTCTATCAGATATATCGTGCCTTCTATGCGTTCCCATATGCTTGCTCCATTTCCAAGGTACAAGTATAACTCATTTAAATATTTTTCATCTCATGACGACACTATCAAGTGCTCTGAATGAAAAGTCTTGCGGTTTGGGCTTTGACACAGCCGAAATAGCAAGAACTTTTGATTCCCAGTACTAGTGATGTCCGGCGGTTACTTTTTTGACCTTTTGGACAGCCAGGCGGACACCTCTGGTGTGGGCTCCTTTGACAGGCACATCGCTAAGGGAAAAGACCATGTTTTTCGGTTTCTCGCCACCCTTCGATGCAAATTGGAGTTCCACCATCGCGTCCGGCCTTGTAGAGATGTGCTGAAGCTCATCTTTCTCATCCACATAGCGGTAGATCTTGTCCAGAATGAACTTTTCGACGATGAACCGCTTGGCCCAGACCTGAGAGGTCTCTTTGTTCTTATAGACGACGTTCATGACTGTCTTCTTATCGGCGACGCCGACCCATGCGATCTTTTCAAAATACTGCTTCTCGGGGATGTTCGTGGCTTTGTAGGTGCCGTCTTTGAAGAAAATGACCAGCTTGTCGAAATTGGTGCAGGTCAGCTGGATGGACCCGGAGACCTTGGTCCCGACGAATCCTGACGCAGGATCAAAGCCCACTTTAATGTCTTTGGTCTCGATCGCGCGGCGGTCGATCTCCTCGATCGCCTTGATCCTCGTTCTTCTAGGATAGGAGGGTCCGTATTTGAGGATGAGCGCCCTAAGATGGGCGATCGCGAATTTTTTGACGTTCCGAAGGTTCTTTTCCACTTCGCTCATCGTCTCTTTAAGAAGCGAGATCTCCTCCTGGTTCTTATTGATGTCAAACTGGGAGATGCGCCGGATGGGAATCTGTAGAAGTCTTTCCCGGTCTTCGTGTGTAGGATCGCGGAGAAGCTTTCTTCTATAAGGCTTGAGAGAAGCATCCAGTGTCTCGTGAATCCCTTCCAGGGTTTTGACCGTCTCGATTTTCTTATAGAGCCGATTTTCAATAAAAATGCGCTCTAAGGTCTTGTAGAATATCTTTTCCTCGAGCCGCCCTTTTTCGATCTGAAGTTCCATTTTAAGGAACTCCACAACCTTCGCGGCATTGTAAGCGAGGATCTCATTGACGTCGGTCTCCCAGGGCAGACCTTCTTTGATCACGATAATTTGGGAGTTCAGGGAAACTTCGCATTCCGTGAATCCATAGAGGGCGTCGAGCATCTCTTCCGCATACTGTCCTCTGGGCAGCTTAATCTCGATTTCGATCTCTTCTGCTGTATAATCGTTGATCGCTTCAATCTTGATTTTGCCTTTTTTGGCTGCCTCATCAATCGAACGGATCAGGCTTTCGGTCGTCGTCCCGTAACAGATCTCCCGGATCACAAGTGTTTTGGGATCTTTAACATCGATTTTTGCCCGCAGTTTGATCTTGCCTCTACCCTTATCATACTCGCTTTTGTCCATGATCCCCCCTGTCGGGAAATCAGGGAAGACTTTGAAGTTCCTTCCTTCCAGGAAGGCAATCTCGGCCTCGAGAAGTTCGGTAAAATTGTGGGGCAGGATGCGGGTCGACATGCCGACTGCAATCCCATCCGCTCCCTGCATCAGCAAAAGAGGGATTTTGGCAGGGAGGGTGACAGGTTCGAAATTCCGGCCATCGTACGAGGGAATTTTTTCCGTGATATCGGGATTGAAAAGAGTCTCCCGGGCAAGAGGCGAAAGGCGCGTTTCGATATAGCGTGCCGCAGCGGAAGGGTCTCCCGTAAAGATGTTCCCGAAATTCCCCTGTCTGTCCAGCAAATAGCCTTTGTTGGCCAAAGTGACGAGGGCCTCGTAGATCGGGGCATCGCCGTGCGGATGCAGCTGCATCGCCTGGCCGACGACGTTGGCGACTTTATGGAGCTTATCGTCGTTTTGTCTCCATAATGTCTCGAGAATGCGCCTTTGCACAGGTTTTAATCCGTCGATCACATGCGGGATGGCCCGGTCGAGAATGACATAGGAGGCGTATTTGATGAAGTGATCCTTCATCTGGTGCTTAAGATCATCCATAATCGTTCTCTAGATTTTCCATGATGAAGGATTTTCGAGCGGGCGTGTTTTTGCCCATGTAAAATTCAAGGGTGGGCCTGATGTCGGAAAGATTTTGGATCATCACGGGAAGCAGGCGGATATCTTTTGCGATGAATTGTTTAAACTCATTGGGAGAGATCTCTCCAAGCCCCTTAAAGCGGGTAATCTCCACTCCTTTCTTGAGTTCGGCAGCCGCCTTTTCCTTCTCCTCTTCCGAATAGCAGTAGATCGTCTTTTCCTTATTTCTCACTTTGAACAGAGGCGTCTCGAGAATAAAAAGATGGCCGTTCATCACCAGTCCTTCAAAATAGGTCAAAAAGAAGGTAATCAGCAGGTTGCGTATATGCATCCCGTCGACGTCCGCATCTGTGGCCAGGATCACTTTATTGTAACGGAGATTGGACAGGTCGTCTTCGATATTGAGCGCGGACATCAGGTTGTACATCTCTTCATTCTTATAGAGCTGGTCAAGCTTCATCCCATGGACATTCAGCGGTTTTCCGCGCAGAGAAAAGACCGCCTGCGTAAGCGGGTCTCTTGTCATGACCAGGGATCCTGAGGCCGATTCCCCTTCCGTGAGAAAGATCATCGAATTGACTCCCTCAAGGGACCCATCTCCAAAATGGAATTTGCAGTCGCGCAGCTTCGGTATCTTGAACGAGATTTTTTTCTGCTTCTCCTTGGCTTCTTTTTTGACAGCGGCTAATTCCTTCCTGAGTTTTTCGTTGAAGACGATCCTCTCGAGGATTTTCTTGCCTGTCTCCTCTTGCTTATAGAGCAGATTTTGGACGGCGTCCTTGACCTCTTGGACAATCGGAGCGCGAATCTCGTTATTCGAGAGTTTGTTCTTCGTTTGGGATTCGAAGACGGGGTCCTTGACCTTGACGAGGATAGTTCCGACGATTCCCTCGCGGACGTCGACGCCCTGGAAGTTCTTCTTGGCGTACTCATTGACCCCCTTCAGGATCCCCTCGCGGAATGCAGACAGATGAGTTCCCCCGTCTTGCGTATACTGTCCATTGACGAAAGAAAAGTAGGTCTCCCCATAACTTGAGGCGTGGAGGAAAGCGAACTCAACATGCTTTCCTCTGTAATGCAGCGGCTCATAGAGGCGGTCCTCTTTGACCTCTGCATTGAGGAGGTCCAAAAGCCCATGCTCGGAACGGATCTGTTCATCATTGAAAACAAGAGTAAGCCCGGTGTTGAGATAGGCGTAATGCCAGAGTCGTTTGATGATCAACTCTTTGTGAAAGGAAAACTTCTTAAAAATTTCAGGATCAGGGGTAAACTCGACCCAAGTCCCATCTTTTTCCGCCGTCTTTCCTTTCTTCTTGTCTTTGAGAACCCCTTTGGAAAACCGGGCTTCGACAAACTCCCCTTCGCGCACGCTTTTTACCACAAAATGAGAGGAAAGCGCATTGACAGCCTTTGTTCCGACCCCGTTCAATCCGACTGAGAATTGAAAAACATCGTCATTGTACTTGGCGCCCGTGTTGATTTGACTGACGCACTCAATGACCTTGCCAAGCGGGATCCCCCGCCCCCAGTCCCTGACTGAGACAGTCGACGTTTTTTCATTCAGTTCGATGACAATTTTTGTGCCGTTGCCCATGATGAACTCATCGACAGCGTTGTCGATGACTTCCTTGAGCATGACATAAATTCCATCGTCCGGGTGGGATCCATCGCCCAAACGACCAATGTACATCCCCGACCGCAGCCTGATGTGGGCAAGCGCGTCCAGGGTCTGAACGGTACTTTCATCATATTTTTTAGCCATATCCTATCTTCATAGCACGTTTCGATTTTTTTTGGCTTGTTCCGTGATAGCTGTCAGCAAATTAGATCGGGGGCCAGCCGCTCCTCAAATCCCGTGATCTGACAATTAACCGATTCCCAATTAAAAGCTTAAGAGGCCACTGGCAAACACAGCTCAAATGCCGAAATCTTTTAGATACGCTCCCCGGCAATCAATATTTAATTGCCACATTTGCAACCTCGAACCATAATTACCAGCCTCAAATGTTAGGCATCGTCAATAGGCCTATGCGAAATGAGCTAGAACAAAAATCAACATCTTAGGACATTGCATGAAATACCTGTCATCTTTGATCGCATGCTCTCTTTTCACAAGTCTTTCGGCATCAGCCTCCACGCCTAAGGAAAAGAAAGGATGTTCACCTTTGATTCCTAAATGCCGCTCCGTCATGGTCGAGCTTTATGGCGAATGCCTGTTCCTTCAGCCCAATGGGAGCGACCTTTACTACGCAGCGGAAGCCATCCCTTTGGACCCATCGATCACAATCCCGGCAATCTCTCCAAACTGGAAAATCTTCGAAATCGATCCCGACTACCGATTTGGATTTGAAATCGGAGCCAAGGCCCTGTTCACGAACCCTCACCTCTATCTGGAAGCGAATTGGGAGCGTCTGCATTCCCATGATTCCGCTTCCAAGGAAGTCCCTCTTTCTACAGACATGATTGGGCCGCTGTTTGATATCGGACCCAATTCTGCCGTCTATTTAAATGCAAAAGGGAAGGCCACCTTTCATTTTGATGCTGTCAACCTGGTTTTTGGAAAGCAGTGCTGCTTCTTCAAAAACCTCTACACGAACTTTTTCGCGGGGGCAAGCTTCGCTCGCATTAGACAAAGCCTTCAATCGAAATATTCCAATACATCCAGCTCTACTTCCAGGATCGTTGAGACCCACTCTACATTTACAGGCGCCGGCCCTGTATTCGGACTGGATTTTGATTATCGTATCGCGGGCCGTTTCTTTTTTACCGGCAGCACTTCAGCAGGTCTAATCATGGGTGAGCTGGAAAATCGCACGACCTACAAGTCATTTGCCCCATTTCTTGCCCAAAACAACATCCCAGAGCCAAACAAGCAATCGACCTCTGTACCCGACAGATCTCAGCTGATTCCAAGTTTTGAAGAAAAGCTCGGTTTTGCCTATGAAGCACTATTCAAATGCTGGAAATTCACAATCGCAGCCGGATACCAGGCGCAAATCTACCTCGATGCCGTTCAAACCATCGATATGACGGCTCCACAGGTGCTCCCCTCGCTCAACCCAGGACCTACAGTCAATTCCGGTGTTTATGCGGTAGGCTTTGAAAGAACGCTAAGCAATTTCATTCTCACCGGCCCCTATGCGACTTTAGCATTCGATTTTTAATGTTCCGCCTGGGGAGAGGGTCCCCCCTCTCCTCTTTTTGAATCAAAAAAATAGTGAAATTTGCCGCAAAAGAGCTACACTCTTTTCTTCAACCCGTTCTTTCTAGAGGCAAACTTATGTTCTCAAGAATTCGATCTCTCTCATTAATCTCTTTCTTACTGCTGGCCATTTGCTTCAAAACAGCGCCCCTTTGCTGCGCGGCCCCCCCCCATCCTGAAAGCCAAATTATCATTCTGGAAAACTTCATTTCCCCCGAAGCCGCCCGCGCCCTGATCCAGTTTTATGATGCAGAGAAAAGAAACCTCAACAACTCATCCGATAATGAGCTTGCGCTCTCCTCGATCTATAACTCTTACATTCGCAATATTATCTCTGAGATTTCAAGCCGCGTCCTCCAAGTGATGAGGCAAAACTACCCGCTCATGGGCAAGAACTATCATGTCGACCATGGGGGGCTTTATTCACGCATTGTCGGAAATTACTGCCCCTACCATGCCGACAATATCTCTTTCGATTGTCCGATCCATGGAAGAAATCAAGGTCAGCTCAGGACGACGTGCAATGGGCAGTGTCCGGGTGCAAGATTCGTCCCGAACCATACCTGGTGGAGAGAATACACAGCTCTGATCTATTTAAATGAGGGTTTTGAGGGAGGAGAGATCGCGTTTGAGGACGGGCCTTTCAACAGGATCTACAAAAAAGTCGTTCCGATCCGTGCCAACATGTTAGTCCTAGCCCCCAATGGCAGCAATTTTTATCACGAAGTATTCCCCATTCGGAGCGGCAAGCGCTATTCCTTGCATTTGTGGTATACGAGCGATCCGAATCACTGATTGGGGCGATGAAACTGGGTGCGGCCTATTTCATCTTCGAAGGGATTTTGATCACTTTTCCATCGACGACGAAGACCCCTTTTCCGCAATGATGGATCAACCGCGGCCTTTTTTTTGAAGGGCGGACCCAGGCTTTGACAACTTCGAGGATGAAGATGTTGTATTTCTCTGACATTTTCATATCGATCACCCTGCACTCGAGATTGGCGTAGCACTCGGTGAGAAGAGGCGCGTCGACTTTCGAGGCGGGCTCCTGGGAGAGGGCGAATTTCTCGAACTTATCGACTTTGCGTCCCGTCGTGTTCCCCACTTTGACAGCTTTTGCAGCCATTTCCACAGTCGGGATGTTGATCACGCATTCCTTGGATTCCTTCAGGATATTGAACGAATAGTTTCGATTGCTGATGACACAGGCAAAGATCGGCGGTTCGAAGTAGATCATCATATGCCATGACATGGTCATCGCGTTGGGGCGCCCCTTGCGGGAGGTAGTGACCATCGTGACAGGCCCCTGTTCCAGCAACCTGTAAACTTGAGATAAGGGGAGAGATTTCTTTGCCATATTGGACAGGCAGACCTTTATTTCAACTTCAGTTCCGACAATAGGAGGTCAGCCTTAAATTCACAAGCCCGACTCAAACCAATCTCAGGCTGGTTTCCTTTGAGAATTAGATGGATCTTGAAGTAAATTAATCTGAACTTTTGGTATATCAGGCCTGCGGGTAGGAGCTTTTAGATGAGGAATGCACCCGTTTTATTGGCGCTGCTGATTTTTCTCACACCCCCTTTTCTGATGGCAATGGACAGACCCTATCAACTACCCCCAAAAATCAGCGAGCTGGAAAACGGCGTCTATGCGGCGGCCCTGACTCCCATGCATCCCGAATTGAGCTGCGATACAGCCGAATTGGCTGATCACTGCAATGACCTCCTCGCACGAGGCTGCAAGGGAGTGGTCCTGTTCGGCACTACAGGAGAGGGACCCTCGTTCTCCGTGAAAGAGCGTCTGAACGCATTGGAAAGGGTAATTCAGGCAGGCGTCGATCCTCAAAAGATCATTCTGGGAAACGGAAGCGCCAATATTCCCGATACGGTCGAATTGGCAAAGGGAGCCTTAAAGAATAACTGCCGCGCAATTCTCATTGCCCCTCCCTCCTTTTTCAAAACTGTGACCGAAGAAGGAGTGATCGCATTCTATCGGGAGATCATTCAAGCAACAGCCGATCCCAACCTGCGCGTCCTTTTGTACCATATTCCCCAGTTCAGCGGCGTCCCCATTACAACTAAGATCATCCATGCTCTGCGCGAGGAGTTTACAGATATTGTTATCGGGATCAAAGAGAGCGAAGGCAACCTCAATCTTGCCATGGAAGCAATCAGGATATTTCCGGGCTTTAAGGTCTTTGTCGGAAACGAGAAACACATCATCGAGACAGTCCAAGCGGGGGGATCTGGAACGATTTGCGGGATCGCGAACCTCTATCCTGAACTCATCTGCTCCCTCTATCAACAGGGAAAGACGGCAAACGCTGCGAATCCTCAAGCGCTTTTGTCTTTTTTTGAGGCGATGAAAGGATATCCCTTTGTCCCCGCCTTTAAGGCGATGATGCAGAAGAAAAGAGGAAGCGCCTGGCATTCGGTCCGACCTCCCCTAGTTCCTCTCAGCGCTGATCAAAGCAACGACTTCCTCGGAAAAGTCGACATCTCCTAGCCAATAAATTCAGAGCTGCCTTTTCCATTGCCTGCAATTTTTCGATGTGGCTAGAATCATCCCAAAGATTTGATCCACATTTAAATCAGGAGCGTAAATATGGATTTGACATTACGCGGAATAGAAATCCCTTTTGAAACCCGAAACTCTGAGCCCATTGCTGCGAACAGAATCCATAATTCCTGGATCAGGAATGCCGATCTTGCTCGGTTGGGAATCTTTCCAGATGTCGTTCAATCGTTGAATGAGGTCGTTGAGGATGCTATTGGAATTCTGCGAGCGGCAAATTCAGGCTCCTTTATTGATGCAGAATCAAGGCCAATTGACGAAGCCACAGTGAAAAGAGAGCTGAGTATACTAAGCTCAGATCTTGCACAAATCGCGGATATTACACTGAAGGCAAAGATGGCGCGAGAAGATCAATGGGAACCCGTAAGTGATGTGGACTTGATAGAACTTCACGGGCATATGATCTCCATTTCTGCAACGATTCAGAAACTTGTCCAATTGTCCAACCGACTGAAAGAACTCTCCGAATCTAAGAAGTTCCCGGAAAACGAGTTAACGCGTTGATCCATCGACTAGCGCCTGGTTTTAAAAGTTCAGGTGCATTCTGTCTATTAAATTAAGGAGCTGAGCTCTCTTCGCGTAAAATCCTCTGTGTCAAAAATTCAGCAGGGAGAAGTAAAGAAAAAAATTGACAGCTTAACAATGAGAAGGTAGATACAAGATAAGGATTTAAATGAGAGTATTATGCGTATTTTCCGCGTTCTCAATCTTTTTCTGCTTCTTTGCTTTGCTTTTCCTGCCATGGCGGACGACATCGTAGGATTTTGGCAGACGATGGATAAGAAAACCCATCGGCCAAGCTCCGTGATAGCTGTCTACTCTTACCAGGGCAAGTGCTACGGAAGGATCATCGGCATCTTTGACAAAGAAGGCGAATTGACGGATACGATTTACCACCCCATCAGCAAGGCGACCGCCATGGTCGGAGATCCCTACTACTGCGGACTTGATATCGTTTTGGCGGCAAGTCCCAAAGAAGACGGCACCTACCGCGGGCGTGTGATGGATCCCAGGGATGGCAAAGTCTACAAAGCGGAACTCTGGAGAGAGGGCAGCAATCTGGTCCTTCGAGGCAAATTGCTGATCTTCGGAAAAAATGTCACCTGGCTTCCCTTCTCGGAAAATAGCTTTACGCTCCGATTTAAAAAACCCGATCTCTCGACGTTCGTTCCTGTCAAGGCGGTTGCGAAAGATTAGACCGCAGGGTTGCCTTTACTGCGGCCGTTCTTTGACAGCTTATTCGAACCGGTTCATGCGCAGCCATTTTGTCGCCAGCCACTTTTCTCCCTTCACAACAGGAGCTCCCCCATGAAGGGTGAGCGGATCGACGGTGCCATCCGGGCCGCAGTTGTAAAAAAGAAGGGCGTCTCCTTTGCGCGGGACAACATTAATGTTAAGCGAAGGGAAGATCGTCTCTCCTCCCGCCTCAGGAGTATTTAAATACATCAAAAAAGACGCACGCCTCTGTCCTCCCCGGATGAGGTGATATTTACCTCCGGAAGTACCGGGGTCGAAATAATCGTGGTGGGGCCTGTACTCTCCTCCGACCGCATACTGCAGGACTTGGATATTCTCCCCGTTTTCCTTAGGGATCGCTGTGAGGGAGGAAATCCGGTCTTCAATAGAGGTGATGACAGGATCGTTCAAATTATAGGGAAAGAACATCCCATAACTTGTTCTTCGTTCGTCCACATCGGCGCCCGAAGAATTATTGTCGATGACGGTTGAGCGCTTCAGATGGGGCCTTGCCTGTCTGATCAAGTGGTCGCACTCCTCGTCGGACAGGAAATTGTGATAGACGACGACACGCGGCGAAGTGCTGAGGATTTCTACTTTAGGAGAGGCCGCCGTCTGTGCGGCATACCCCATCTCAGAAGACATGCAGCAGAGGAGGCTTGGAAAGATGAGTAAAGCGGTCTTGGCTTGGCGAAAGATTGATTTTTTCATACATAAACCCGTCTTAGCTTTTGGAGTGGTTTTGCTTTTCTTAGGGCCGGCATTCCCGTTTAGGGTGCGTTGACATGAAAAAAATTTAAGAGATTGCTCCAGTTTTAGCCAAATGAAAAGGATAAAAGGGTCTCATTTGGCTACAGCTGCCCGGCAATCTCCTGAGTTGAAAGTGCCACATGTTGTTTTCTTCGATACAGCAAAGCATAGCAAATGATGCATCCCCCTGTGCAGAAAATTGCCAGAAGGGTCATCGGTCTGACGCTCCCGTCGAATCCGCGGGCTGCTACCCATACCATCCCCGAAGAAATGAACAAGCGGAGCGACTGGGTCAGCGACATCGCAGACCCTTTGAGCCTTTCATCGATATGGGTCATGGAGAATGTAAAATAGATCGTCACAGCAAGTGAACAGCCTAGGCTGGCGATCGACATGGCAAGAATAAGAAGGATCGGAGAATTGATTCCTAAAAAGCAAAGCAGGACTAGGGCCAGGATGCTCCCTAAATAGATCAGGCTCCCGACGACTTTAGTGAAGACCATGCCCCATTTTTTTATCACGTAGGCGCCGCTCATGCTCCCAACAAAAAACGCGCCCATGACCCCCGTCTGATAAAAACCAAACACCCCGGGCGGGACCATGAGATAATCGACGAAGATCAGGGAAAGGTTGGCTATGAAGACGATGACGATGCTGAACATCAGGCACCAGATCATTGTGTGCGCCATGAAAGGGAAATTCGTCAGGATCGCGCCATAATTCTTTAAGACGCCGGCTAAAATCAGCCTCGTCCTTTTAGTGGGCGGCAGAGTCTCTTTGGTCAATGCCACAGTGCTCAGGAAAACCACAGTCGCAAGGATTGCGATCAGGTAAAAATTGGCGCGCCAGCCCATCTGTATGCTGATCCAGCTTCCGATCATTGGGGCAAGCGCCATGAATCCTCCCAGGACGCCATTGCAGATCGAGACGAGCCGTGAAGACTTGTCGGGCGGATAGACGTCGAAGAAGCAGGCAAGCCCTGCGCTGACAATGGCGCCGCAGCCTAGTCCCTGCAGGAAACGGCAGAGGACCATCCAATTCAGCGCATCGGTCGACGCGCAGCCAATGCTCCCCAACATGAAAATTCCCAGCCCGATCGAAAGGATCGTTTTCCTTCCATAGGCGTCTGAGGCGGGGCCGAAGAACAGGCTCGAGAGACAAAGCCCCAAAAAGTTCATGCTGAGGAGCATTTGGATGGAATCCTCGGAGCATTTAAAATAAGAGACCATCTCGGGGAAGCTCGGAGTATAGATGTCGGTCTCGACATAAAAAGCGATAAAGGCAAGCAGGATAATGGCGACGAAGGAGAATTCCTGAAACCGGCTCTTAAAAAATTGATTCGTATTTTCCATCTGTACTCTCGGATCCCATGATGCGGGCATGAATTTAGCGATCTTTGAGATTGTATCTCAAATAGGACTGCAGAGGCAAGGTCCCGCTCAATGCCCCTGCAAAAGCCCAAGACGCGGATGGCTCGGTCAAACAAAATCAATGCGTTATCCTCAAAATAAAAAAAGGCAACCGTTCCCGGTTGCCCTTTGCACGATGACATGCATAAGGAGTCTTATGAACCAAAGCTCTGCTTGACGTAACCATCGGCCAAGTCAGGTGCAGATCCCCACCATGGCTGTCCTTTGAAGAAAACTGTGTCGCCATGACGGAAGACGCGATAGTCTCCATCCTGAGTTTCAAGAACCATCTGATAGCCCTTTGTATAGAAGAAGAATGTGATTTCCGGGTTCTCTTCGGCGATTCTGATCGCTTCCGCGCGGGAAATATTTCTCGAAATTCCGACGACTCCGCTCCAGTCTGAAAATTTATACTGTGCGACGTCTTCGATTTTCTGGAAATTGCGGTTCTCAAGGATGCCTATCTCCGGGATATCCTGCGCGATGTCGCGTGCATGGGCAGCAGCGCCAAATGCGCAGATCAAAGAAGCGATGCCTGAAATGAAAAAAGCCATTTTCTTCATATAATACTCCATAGCGTTCGAAAATCCATTTCTTACTGGGAAACGGATCTTCAAAGAAGATAGACCTCTTCGATCAAATCTTCCAAGACGCAAAGATAATTTAGGTTTTCTCAATCAGCCCGCCTGCAAAGGCACTCGAACATTGTGGATTCGAGTATAATCGACTCCCCAACGGAGGGAAGGGCCCACTGCATCATGATGGAAGCCAAATCTCTTAGGAATTCTTCTCTTAAGACATCAGAAAGATGGGAAGTATAATTGATGATAGGACGCAGCCAATCGATAAGAGCAGTTTGATTTTGAAAATTGACCCTGTCGTGGGTGACGTCAAAATAGACCGGCTCGAATCCCGATTTTTTTAAAAGTGTCGTATATTCCTCTTTGGTAAAGTAGGCCCTCTGCTTTCTGAAAGAAGGAAAATGCTGCGCCCACTTATCCGATTTGACCAGGTCTTCACTGATATTGGCCACGCTCGTGTGATCGCGGCCAGGCCCCACGATGAGAAGCATCCCGCCCGGAATTAAACTCTCATAGATGCTCCTGAGCGCATTCTCCTGTTCTACGACATAGTGGATCGAGCAGAAAGCTGTGACGAGATCGAACTGGTTATGAAAGGGAAGGGAGGCGATATCCCCTTCCTGGAAGAGCAATTGGGGAAATTCCTTTTTTGGGTAATGAGAGGAGGCGTGATCGATCATCGCTTTGGAAATATCGAGGCCAAGGACAGGAGCCGATGAATACTCCTCGGAAATGAGGGCGGTTATTTTCCCATCCCCGCACCCTATGTCGAGCACCCTCTCCTTCCCGTTCCAGGCAAATTTTTCAATCGCGCTGACAGCCCACCTCCATTGCAGACTGGAGTTTTTCTTGTACCCATTGGGATCGTCGAGTCCACCAGCATGAAGGGTAAATGCGAAGGCTATAATGAGAAGCAATATCCCTTTTTTCCAATGCATATCAACCTCAATGGATTCATCATCATTTGGAGTTCCATTCAAGGATAATTAAAGGGCAGCTAAAATACACCCAAAACAATTTAAAAACTGATCTGTCGATGAAGTTCTTTCGCCTCTACAAAAGAGACTCGATCAAGGGATGCCGCTACTCCGGCGTGATCACTAAAGACCTGGAAACGGTTGTGAGCAGATGACTTGACGAGGCTAAAACCAAAGAAGGCGTTTGTTATTTCAAGGACTATCAGGAACTCCTCGCCTCTACCCGGGTAGTCGACATTGTTACCGAGCGCCTCCCGGACAGAAAGCGCTTTCCCCCGCGAATGGGCGTCAGGCTGCATAACGCCAACGGACTGGGAAGAGTGGTCTGGTTCTCCTGCACGCGTAAATGCACCCTGCCCTGGACATGCGAGCATGTTCCGTTTCATGCCTCCATGATTTTAAAAGGACATGACAGGCTTTTCATCAATCCTCGGTTGACCACCATCCACGACTGACTCTTTTTTCATTGCTAATGAATTCCTGTTTTCTATGATGAAAACATGCTAGCAATGATCCTCAAAGAGCAAAAAAAGCCCCTTGTCAGGGAGGAAATCCCAAAGCCTGTCGCTAAAGACGACGAGCTTTTGATTAAAGTTAAAGCGTGTGGCGTGTGTCGAACCGATCTGCACGTCAAAGACGCTGAACTCCCCCACCCCAAACTTCCCCTCGTCTTAGGCCATGAGATTGTCGGCGTCGTCGAAGAAATGGGAAAGAATGTGCGGGGATTTCAAAAGGGGGATCGCGTCGGAGTACCGTGGCTGGGCGGAACTTGCGGGGCGTGTGAATTCTGCAACGAGGGCCAGGAAAATCTCTGCAACAACGCTCTCTATACAGGATACCTCACTGATGGCGGGTTTGCACAGTACGCTGTTTGCAAAGCGGACTTTGCCATTCCTCTACGGCCGGGTCTTTCCGACACGCAGACTGCTCCCTTGCTCTGCGCAGGACTGATCGGTTATAGGGCCTATCGCAAGGCCGCTCCCAAAAAAACACTCGGCGTCTACGGGTTTGGAGCCGCTGCTCATATCCTGACGCAGCTGGCAACCTTCGAGGGAAAGGAAGTCTACGCGTTTACCCGCGACAAAGATATAAAAAGCCAGGAGTTTGCAAAACAGCTCGGCGCAGTCTGGGCCGGCGACTCCTCGAGCCTTCCTCCTGTCCAGCTGGACGCCGCCATTATTTTCGCGCCTGTTGGAGAGTTGGTCCCTCTCTCCTTAAAAGCCTTAAAAAAAGGAGGCCGTTGCATTTGCGGCGGGATCCACATGAGCGATATCCCCTCTTTTCCCTACAAAGATCTCTGGGAAGAGAGAAGCATCCAATCGGTGGCGAATCTAACAAGGAAAGACGGGAAAGATTTCTTTGCGGCGATCGCCCGGTTTCCTATCCAGACAAACGTCACCATTTATCCTCTGGAAAAAGCGAATGAGGCGCTTGAAGATTTGAGAAATGGGAAATTCGAAGGAGCCGCAGTCCTCGAAATTCCTTAGCGCATAGTTAACAAAGTGATTGGTGTTATTTTTAACGTGAAAGCTTTGACTAGCTCCGAGCGGCAGCGGTAAAGTTGATATGCCCTTTGCGAATGTCGACGCTCACCAGTTTGACCGCCACCCTGTCGCCGACGTCAAGACTTTCAAAGCCATGTAGGATCTTTCCTTCAACGGGAGGATCAAATATCCGCGCCCACGTTCCCATCTCACCAGATCCTGTGACGATCCCCTGATAGATAGCGCCGATGTGAGGTTGCAGAAGAACAGCTGCCGCCGATTTGCTCAAATGCCTTTCAACTTTGGTGGCAGCATCCTCCTGCTGCGTGCAATGCGCCGCAAGAATCTGCAACTCTTCCAATGAATAAGGACTCCTCCTGCCTTGAACCAGCGCCTTATACTGACGCTGGGCGATCAGATCAGGAAAACGGCGGTTGGGCGCTGTAGAATGGACGTACTCTCTCAACGCGAGTCCGAAGTGTCCAACAGGCTCATCTCCTCCCCTTTCTACGATATATTCTCCTCTGCCGAGCAGCTTGATGATTGTCAAAGACAGATCAGGAAAAGAAACGGGATCCGCCTGTCTTCGTTTGACAAGAAACGCTTCGAGCGCTTTCGAGTCGGGCTCCACTGGAAGATGCTCTCTCATGGAGGAGGCGATCTGAACGATCCTGTCCCAGCGTTTCGGGATGCGCACGACGCGGCGTAAGCTGGGGATTTTTGCTGCGCGCAGTTTCATCGCCATCACATAATTGGCCGCGATCATGAAGTGTTCGATTAATTGGTCTGCGAAATTGTGGGAGGGGGAATGAAGAATGACTTCCTGATCGCGCGTCATCCTGGCCTCTACCTCAGGAGACTCAAGTGTCAACGCGCCATAAATATGGCGTCTGCTCTTGAGCGCTTGAGCAGTCTGATGCTGGCACTTAAGAGCCTCTTCCAATCCAGGCACCTGCTTGACCTTTTCTGGAATTTCCCCCTTCCCCTCCAGCCACGACCCCAACGAAAGGTAAGCCAGTTTGGCATGGTTGCGCACATAGGCCTCAAAAATGGATCCTTCTTCCACTTCCCCTTCGCGGTTCACTGTGGCCCGAACGACAAGCGCCACGCGGTCCTGATTTTCATTTAAGGAAGTCAGGTCCGTGGAGAGTTTCTCCGGAAGCATCGGGAAAATCCTGGCGGGAGTATAGACAGAGGTCGTGTTGATCTGCGCATGCTCGTCGATCGGGGTGTCTTTGAAAACCAAGGCATCGACGTCGGCGATAGCGACCCAGATTGTCGTTTTTCCGTCTTTTTCTTTTTGAGCAAAAGTCAGTTGGTCGAGATCGAGGGAATCATCATTGTCGATGGAGCACCATAGCAAAGAGCGCAAGTCCTCCGAGGTCTCCTGTCTTTGGGCCGGGCTGCGGATCCCGTTCAGCTGGATGTAGACCTGGTCGGAGAATTTCGGCTCCAGCCCCCTGTCATGCATGACCTGCATCGCCAGCTTTTCCAGGTCGAACATTTTCTTGCGCATTCCCATAGCCTCTTTTTTTGTGAGAATAGCGATTTCATTTTTGAGAGTGTACTTAAATTGTCCGGCTAAAAAAAATGCAGCCTTAAGTTTCTTAAGGCTGCATCATCCATTAAAGGATATCAGCTGCTATCGCTGCCAGTTCGGAGCGCTCGGTGCGCTCTAAAAAGACGTGTCCGTAGATGGGAAACTGTTTGAATTTTCCGACCGTGAATGTGAGCGCGTTGGAATCCTTGTCCAGATAGGGATTGTCGATTTGGGTCGCATCCCCTGTCAGAACCACCTTCGTTCCTTTTCCTGCGCGGGAAATGATGGTCTTGACTTCATGGGGCGTCAGGTTCTGCGCCTCATCGATGATCATATACATTTTCGGAAGGGATCTGCCGCGAATATAGGTCACCGCTTCCATTTCGATTTTCTTGCTCTCCATGATCCATTTTTGCGTTTCCATCCCGTTGGCCTCGCCGCTGGTCGATTGACAGAGGAACTCCAGGTTATCATAGATCGGCTGCATCCAGTGGAAGAGCTTTTCCTCTTTAGTGCCGGGAAGATAACCGATGTCCTTGCCAAGGGGCATGATCGGACGGCTGACGAGAATACGGGAGTAGACCCCTTCGTCGAAGACCTTTCTTAAGCCTGCAGCCAGGGCAAGCAGCGTTTTGCCAGTCCCGGCGGGGCCGATCATCGTGACGAGTTTGATGTCGTCGCGGAGCAGAAGGTCCAGCGCGCATTTTTGCTCGACGTTAAGGGGCTGGATTCCCCAAATGTCTTTGGCCAGCTTCATCAGGGGTTCCAACCGTTTGGTGGCAGGATTGAATTTGCAGATCGCCGACGATTGCTCAGGGGAGGTCAGCAAGCAGTATTCGTTGGGAAACAGATCTGGAATTTCAGCGGGGAGAAACCCGTCCTTGAAAAAGAGATCGATATCGCGCTTGGGCACTTCCATCCTGCGGTAGCCGCGATAGATGTTGTCATAGGAAAACTTCAGATTTTCATAGTCTTCCGCCTCTAGCCCGATGGCTTCGGCTTTAACGCGCACGACGAAATCTTTGGAAACGATCACAACATGGTCGCCAAGTTCCCTGAGTTTGTAGGCCACCAGGAGGATTTTGTTGGCATTGCGCTCGGGAGAAAGAGGAAAGGCTGTCTTTTCGCTCGGTTTCATATCGACAAGCACGCGGACCACAATCCCATTCTCAATCTTCACTCCACTGTGGAGATCTCCAGCGCTTCTCTCCTTTAGGCTGTCGATAAACCGAAGGACGTGGCGCGCATTTTTCCCCAGCTCGTCGGAAAGGCGCTTCATGCTGTCGAGCTCTTCGAGTACATTTAAAGGAATGATGACGTCGTTATCGCGGAATTTGCTGATCGCATCAGGATCGTGAAGAAGAACGTTGGTATCGATTACAAAGGTTTTGCGTGTCACAGTGTCTGTCTCCTCAGTTGTTCAGTAGTTGGCATTTCAGGGGATCGTGTTTGACGTTTCGAAAACCTCCTCAATTTTTTGACCTTTCCCAAATCGGCGAGCATATACGCGACCCCCTCCAGCACTCAACATTTTTTTTATTTCATTAATTATCAACGACTTAAAACACTTTTCAGCACTCCAATATTTTGACTGCTAATTTCTTGACATCGCCGCAAGGCTTGCGTTATAATTGAAGATAGCGAAACATTATTATCCTTTTACCCAGGAGCCCAAGGGTATGAATATCACTCCAAAAATCCTCAGCATCCCTCCTTATATCTCTACATCATGGAAGAACATCGCCTCCCTCCACGTGGAAAACTCAGAGCCCTCGCTCGTCCTGATTGTGACGCTGCACAACGGCGTTCGCATCGAAGTTCCTAACCTGGAAGCCTCTATGATCGAGACCGTCTTTGAGGCCCACGCCCGCTACCTCGAACTGGAAGAAAAAGCGATCCAAACAAGGACTCCGCCACGAACCCCTCTCAATTTTCCGGCAGGAAACGAACAGCTTCTTTCCATGGAACTCCCCTTTAAGAGCGGAATCGCCGACATGGAAGGATTCGGGACTTTGCTTCAGCACAACCCGGAGCAGGCGGACAGCCCCGACCTTCCAAACGAAGTGCTGGAAAAAATCACCCAAATCTCCAAATCGATGGGGATCGACGACCTGAACGCCGTTCCCAAACCAGAGCCGCACTGTAACTGCATGCGCTGCCAAATCGCCAAGGCCATGCAGGCGGGCGTTGCCGATCAGGAGCCGTCCGTCGAGGAACAGGAAGAGATCGTCTCTGACGAGGAATTGAAATTCCGAACTTGGGACATCGCTCAGAAAAGCGATCAACTCTACCTCGTCACCAATCCGATCGACGAGAAAGAACATTACAACGTCTTTCTCGGGAATCCGATCGGATGCACTTGCGGACAGACCCACTGCGAGCACATCAAAGCAGTTCTCAATACCTGATCGAATATGCCGGCCAGTTCTAATCATCTGACCGGCAGCGTTCGAAAACTCCCCTTGATAAAAAATCATGGTGTAAAAAAAGAGCACCTCCTAGAATGACATTTTAGAAGAATTGTCATTGACTCTACATAGAGATCAGGAGGAATTAAGCTCATGTCCAAATTTTTTACGTACCTTTGCGCCTCTCTTTGCGCCTATTCCGCAACAGCCTTGAATGCGGACGCTCCGATGGACGCGCTTCCAGAGGCAATGCCTGAATTCCCAACGATAGAAGCCGTTCAGATGCCGATCGAAGAAGCCGCGCCGGTTCTTGTCGCGCCGGTTCTTGCAGAACCTGCCGCATCCGAACTTAAAGTCGCACCCAAAAAAGTGGTAGAGAAGGTGCCTGAGGTCAACGTCAATCCCTTCACCGGAAAAATCAAAGGCCGCAAAGTGCGCATGCGACTGCGCCCCGATCTCGACAGCCGTATCATCAAAGAACTTTCCAAAAACGAACTGGTGACTGTCGTCGGTGAGAAAGGAGATTTCTGGGCAGTCCAGGCTCCCGCTGCAACTAAAGCCTATATCTTCCGCAGCTTCGTCCTCGACAATGTTGTCGAGGGAACCCGGGTCAACGTCCGTCTCGAGCCAAGCATGGACGCTCCTGTCGTCGCTCATTTGAACTCAGGTGATAAGATCGAAAACCCTTCCGTCTCCCCCGTCAACCCGAAGTGGCTTGAGATCGCGCCCCCTGCCAATACCCGCTTCTATATTGCGAAAGAATATGTTGAATACGCAGGCGGCCCTGAAGTCAAATCTCAAATGGACAGAAAACAGGCTTCTGCCGAGCAGCTCCTTGACTCCTCGAGCCTGCTGAGCAAAGCGGAACTGCGCAAGCCGTTTGAAGAAGTCGACTTCGACCGCATCGTCAAAGGCTACAACACAGTTATCACCGATTTCAGCGAATTCCCAGAACTTGTCGAGCAGGCAAAAGAAGCCCTGGCCTCTTTCCAGGAAGCCTACCTGCAAAAAAGGATCACTCATCTGGAGTCCCAGCCGGCAGAACATTATGCTTCCGCCGATTCCAAGAAAGCATCCCAAAGAACCGTCGATCTGGAGAAGTTTGAAAACATCGCGATGATCACCGACAAAATGAAATTGTGGGAACCGATCGAAGAAGCCCTATACTTGAGCTGGGCCAATATCAATGACAATAAAACTCAGCGGGACTACTACGAAGAGCAGAAGCTCGCAGCTGTTGAGATCTCAGGGATCGTCGAGCCTTATACATCGCCAGTGAAGAGCAAACCCGGCGACTTTATCTTGCGCGATAAAGATATCCCAGTCGGATACGTCTATAGCACCCAGATCAATCTGCAAAGTCTGGTTGGAAAGCAAGTGAAAATGGTTGCGGCTCCCCGCCCCAACAATAACTTCGCGTTCCCTGCCTATTATGTTCTGTCTGTAGAATAAACTTCTCTTTCTCTGCGAAGGGGTTCCCCCCTTCGCAGTTTTTTTATCACCCTAATAGTGTCTATGGAACTGAGAGAATGGGCGATCCGCATTTTAAGCGCGGACACCCTTGAAGAAAAGCTTTTATCACCGAATGAGCTCACTGATAATGAGCCAGGCCAGCCCCTTGTCTTCACCGAGCCTACCCGCCCTTCGGGAATGCAGTTTAAACGGCACACAAGCCGCGAAAAACTCCCCGCCTTCCACGAGCACCGCCACCCTGACAAACGCGCTGCGTGCCTCCATCGTTTTGCAGGCCACGAATTGCTCGCTGTCGAAATCATGGCCCATGCGCTGCTCGCGTTTCCGAGTTCCCCCAAACACTTTCGCAAGGGCGTCGCAAACACGCTGCGTGAAGAGCAGGAGCATGTGCGCCTCTACATTGCACGAATGGAGGCGATGGGGCTCAAATTCGGCGACATGCCCCTATACAAGCATTTCTGGGCTCACGTTCCCCATCTCTCCTGTCCCATTCGCTATGTGAGCGTCATGAGTCTGACCTTTGAAATGGCCAATCTCGATTTCGCACCCATGTACGGCAAATCATTTGCCAGAGCCGGCGACGAAGCCTCTGCGGCGTTGATGCAGCGGATCCTCGAAGATGAGATCAGCCACGTCTCGTTTGGGATCAACTGGCTGAAGAAACTGAAAAAACCGGAGGAATCGGAATGGGATGTGTGGGAGAAGAGCCTTCCCCCCTTGATGACGCCCTCGCGCGCCAAAGGCTTTGTACTCCATGAAGAACCCCGTCGAAAAGCAGGCGTTCCCGAAGAGTGGATACAAAAGCTGAAAAAAGCTTGAAGTCTCTGGTTCGCGCTTGTCTTTAAACACACTCTCTTTTTACTCTATGTACTTTTCAAAAACAATCACGAGGCAGTGATGGAAATTCATGCCAAACCTCCCCTACTCCGCACTCGCTGCTCCCTCGACCTCTTCGCAGACTGTTTTCGAACAGTTCGTGCCAACATGGAAAGCTGCCTCAGCCGCGACGATCCCCGCGCATTTCAACTTGAACTCTATTGGCTGTCGGGAGTCTCCCCGAGAATGCAAACCCGCTTCATCGATGAAGGTTCCTTTTATCCCTCTCTCTTGACCGCTTTAAGAAACAGGGATTACCAGAAGATCCTCAACGCATTGGAGCAAGCAGAAGTCCATCCTGAATATTTCACGGCTGACATTCGCCTCTGTCAAGCGCTCTGCCATCTGAATCTGATGGATACAGAAGCCTGCGAACGCAGTTTAGTCGCATTGAGCCAGCAATGCAATATCTCTGAAGCGCTGCAGCGATTAATCGCCCAAAGCCCGCCTGAAATCGCAGAGCTATACACAGATCTGCAGAACTATTTCCTTTCGATCAATCCTTCTAACTAGGCACAAAATGTCCTGCACGCCCATTCGACGCGCCCACGGAAACCCGGATCCCCTGGCCCAAATGAAACATCCCATGCACTTAGATCTGAGCGCTTCGATCAGCAGCGGCAACGAGTCTCAAATGAATGGCGTCATGATATACCTAAGAACAGCTTCCAAGGATTGGCAGAAGAAGTATGTAAGTGATGGCTCATATTATGAAGCGCTCGTCGCGAATATGCGCATGGGTGAGCATCAAAAAGTTTCCGATGCCCTGGAATTTCTGGGAAGAGATTCCCAATTCGTGACGCTTGAAATCCGTCTCTGCGCTGCGGCATGCTTTCTCCAATTAGGCAAACGAGAAGATTGCACAGAAACTCTGAACCAGACTCTGGTTGTCGATGAAGAGATGCTTACGGCGCTTGACAGGATGATCGCTAAAAGCAGCTCCGGAGAACGGGCAGCTTATGAAAAGCTGAGGGAGCATATCCAAGCCAATGTATCCCAACACCGTTAGGATCTCCCACTCCAATGCGCCCAAGCTGTCTGGCTACTCGTCAGCCGATCCCTGCATCTCTTTTGATTGGAGCTCGCGGGTGATCTTTTCTACCAGCTCGATCTCCTCGATGTCGACCTGACCCGGGGAGATCCCCAAGTCACGGAACTTCCTGGCCGTGACAAGAACGCGCGTCTCCAGCGATCCAATCCCCTTGTTATACGCGTCCACAGCGCCGGTCAGGCTCCTCCCCATTCGGGCGAAGTGGGAATTCATGTCCCCCAGCCTTTTATAGAGGTCCTGACCGAGCTCATGGAGGGTCTCAACGCGGCGCGTCAAATTCTCCTGTCTCCATCCATAAGAGACAGCGCGCAGAAGAGCGATCAGCGTCGTCGGTGTGGCGAGGATCACATTCTGTTCGGCGCCGTATTCGATCAGGGTCGGATCGAATTCAAGAGCTGTGCTGAAAAAAGTCTCCGCGGGCAGAAAAAGAACGACGAACTCAGGCGTCGGCTGGAAATGTTCCCAATAGGCCTTTTTGCCCAGCGTTGCCACATGCGACCTGACCTGCCGCGCGTGATTTTTAAATCCCTGAACGCGGACAGCTTCGTCCTCAGCATGCACCGCTTCCAGGTAAGCTTCAAGCGGCACTTTGGAATCGATGATGACCTGGCGTCCGCCGGGAAGGCGCACGATGAGGTCGGGGCGTAGACGGCCCTCTTCTCCCATTCCCAGTTGCTGCTCGTAAAAGTCGCATTGGTTCAGCATGCCGGCCATCTCGACGACTCTGCGTAGCTGGATCTCACCCCATCTTCCTCGGGCCAGCGGAGTCCTGAGGGCCTTGACAAGGTTCGATGTTTCCTGCTTGAGCTGTCTTTCGTTGTCCAACAGAGACTTGACCTGCTCCTTAAGCGATTCCTGGTCCCCTTTGCGTTCTTTTTCAATCTGACGGATGCCCGTGTCGAGTTTCACCAGGGTGTCATTGACAGGTTTGAGCAATTCAGTGATCGCGATCTGACGCTTTTCCAAATCCCCTTTCGCCCCTTCCTGGAATTTTTCCAGCGAGGTTTTGGCAAGATCGAGAAAAGCGCGGTTGTTCTTTTCGAGGGCATCGGCGGAAAGAGCGCGGAATACGCTTTTGAGCTGCTCTTCAGCGTTCTGAAGGAGCTGGATCTTTTCTTCCGAGACGATTTGTTGCGTATTGAGAAAGGCGCACTCTTCTTCTTTTTCTTTAAGGGCAGCTTCCAAAAGCGGGATTTTTTGATTTTGCTCTTGAGCGAAGCCGAACCTAAGTTCAGCCTCTTTGCGCAACCCTTTTTCCCGCATCCACAGCCACAGCCCTACAGCGGCAACGCCGGCAGTCCCCCAGATCCACATGGCGCCCTCTCAATTAATCTTCTTGTTCAGGTTCGAAATCTTCGAGCGTTTTGGATTTTTTGCCGGCGATCACGCGGATGAGCGAGAGCGCCCAGGCCAGCAGGATATAGCCCCAGGTCACGACGGCGAGCATGACGGGCAGGAAGTACAGCACTCCATAGATGACGAAGATCGCGAGGATCACTGTCAGAAAGACGAGCTGGAAAGAGGGCACCCGAAAATGCAACGCTTTGGAGCTGGGGAATTTCCAGCGGCTGACCATAAAATATCCCAAGACGATCATGATCGAAGAGAGGACGATGGCCTTTGTCTCCTGGGAAATCGGAAAGAACTTTTCCATGAAAGGAGAAGAAAGCAAAAGGTTGGCGGAGACAGCGGCCAGAGCCGAAGCCGGGATCGGAAGGCCGGTGAAATGTTTCTTCTGATCCGCCATCGCTTCAGGATTTCCCTTCGCTTGGGCAGCCTTGACGTTGAAACGGACAAGGCGCAGAATGCCGCAGATCGAAAAGAGCATACAGCCCAGCATCGCATAAAAGGAGAGTCCTGTGCCCGGTTCCAGAGAAAGGGCTTTGAGCAATAATACAGAAGGCGCGACGCCGAACGAGACAGCGTCGGCCAAAGAATCGAAAAGGACGCCGAACTCGCTTTCCGCGCGGATCGCCCTAGCGACAGCTCCGTCGAGAAGATCCGCGAACGCGGCGACCAGGAGCAAGATAGCCGAGACGTTCAGCACGCTGAACAGCTCCGATCCTGGCTCGACCATGTTCACCTTGAAAATGACGAACAAGCCGCAGGAAAGAGCGAAGGCCGTGATAATATTGGGAATGAGATAAACTTGTCGCATAAATCCTCTAAACAATAAAAAGCGCACACGCGTCCGATGTGCCATGCAGGTACAAATCGTAAGTGTTGCAAAAGACAGCGATTTTGCAAATGAAAAATGCAACCAGCAACTTTCTGAAATGGCAATAATCTTAGCATTTCCTTAAAATCGGCGCATCATAATCGCTTCATTTTTTGCACTTTGAAATTTGCGAAACTTTTTTTTAAGCGCCCCTTCTTTTTTTTGTGGACATTTAGCGAACCGCTACCATATATAGTGTGTATAGAAACAAAAGACCACAAGATGTAGTATTTCGACATCTACTGCATCTCTCCTAGCAAGCACGCCTCTAGAACCTTTTATCGGACAAAGGGACAGGGGTTTTTGCGCTTGATATGGAGATAATTAATTAAAATAGGAGACAATAAGCCATGACACGCAAATCTTCCCCTTCCAACGATAAATCTTCCGCCCTCCAACAGCCCGCCGCCTCAGCGCTGTCAGCTGCCGAGATCTCCTCTGCATTGAAAAAAGATCAACAGATCATTGATATGATGCAGCGCTTCACTGTCGTCAAGCGCAACGGCAGCATCGTCCCGTTCCGCCGCGAGCGCATCTCTCACGCCATCGAAGCCGCTTTCCGCGACACGAAAAAAGTGCCCAAAGAAACGCCGCTTGATCCAGAACTTGCGAAACTGGCCGAGCAAATTACCGACATGGTCATCATCGATCTCTACGCCATCGCCTCCAAAGGAGCGTCTCTCACAGTAGAAGGAATCCAGGACCAGGTTGAGGTCTGCCTGATGAAGGCTGGCCACCATGACATCGCCAGAGACTATATCATCTACCGCGACCAGCATAAGGCGCTGCGCGAAGATTCTCCTCTTAACCTCAAAATCGTCCGATCCGACGGAAGCATCGTCCGTTTCAACCCGATGAAGATCGCTTCTTCGATTGAAGACGCATTCCGGAGATCGGAACAGATGGACGGTCCTGCCACAGAGCAAATCGTCGACGCCGTCAACATGCTGACGCAAAAAGTCGTGGCCCGCGCCGTCTCCCTCTCTAAAGCCGGTCATATTCTGAACATCCCCCTCATCGACGACGAGATCGAGCAGCAGCTGATGAAAGAAGGCTTTTTCGGCGTGGCGAAAAACTTCATCCTCCACCGCGCTCTTCACGGCGAACAGGGCAACACTACTTTTGCGCACACTCTTCCGGCAGAAGAGAAGAAGCTCCGCCAGTTTACGATCATCGACGGGAACAAAGTCACCCGCACAATCACTGAGTCCCAGCTTCATAGCCGGCTCAAATTCGCTTGCCGCGGGCTGGAAGATCTCACTTCCGCAGAAGAGCTCCTCGAAAGCTCGATCGCCAACTTCTACGAAGGGATCAAAGAAACCGAAGTCGACCAGGCCAATATCATGGCAGCGCGCGCCAAGATCGAAATCGAGCCTGCCTATTCCCTCGTCGCCTCCCGCCTGCTCCTCGATGTCCTCTACCGCGAGACGATGGGGATCGCAGCTTCCGATCCATCCCTTGAGTCCACACATCGCGAATATTTCAAGAAGTACCTCAAGCACGCGATCGCAGTCGACCGCGTCAGCCCGCAGCTGCTCAACTTCGACCTCGACAAACTCGCAAGAGCGATGCAGATCCAGCGCGACGACCAATTCACCTATCTTGGGCTGCAAACTCTTTACGACCGCTACTTCCTCCACCATGAACAGCGCCGTCTGGAAACGCCCCAGATCTTCTGGATGCGCGTCGCGATGGGCCTTGCTCTCAATGAAAAAGAACAGAGCAACGAGCGCGCCATCGAGTTTTACGACATCCTCTCCAAGTTCCACTTCTGCTCTGCCACTCCGACCCTCTTCAACTCAGGGACCAACCACTCTCAGCTGAGCTCCTGCTACCTGTCGACAGTGATGGACGACCTCGGCCATATCTTCAAAGTCGTCTCCGACGACGCGCAGCTCTCCAAATGGGCAGGCGGCATCGGCAACGACTGGTCGAACGTCCGGGCCACTGGAGCGACGATCAAAGGAACGAACGGAAAGAGCCAGGGCGTCATCCCTTTCCTCAAAGTCGCCAACGACACGGCGGTAGCAGTGAACCAGGGAGGAAAAAGAAAGGGAGCGATGTGCGCTTACCTTGAAACATGGCACCTGGACATCGAAGACTTCCTCGAGCTGCGGAAAAATACCGGCGACGAGCGACGCCGCACCCATGATATGAACACAGCCAACTGGATTCCCGATCTGTTCATGAAGCGGGTCAATACAGGTGGCAACTGGACGCTGTTCAGCCCAAGCGACGTTCCCGATCTCCACGACCTTTACGGCACAGCTTTTGAAAAACGATACACTGAATATGAAAAGATGGCCGACGAGGGACAGCTCAAACTCTTCAAGCGTGTCGAAGCGCTCCAGCTTTGGCGCAAGATGCTCAGCATGCTCTTTGAAACTGGCCACCCCTGGATCACTTTCAAAGATCCTTCCAACATCCGCTCCCCGCAAGACCATATGGGCGTTGTCCACAGCTCGAACCTGTGCACGGAGATCCTGCTCAACACCTCCAAAGAAGAGACAGCGGTCTGCAACCTGGGTTCGATCAACCTGACTGAACATGTGACTGAAAAGGGACTCGACGAGAAGAAGCTCGCAGCAACCATCCGGACAGCGGTCCGCATGCTCGACAACGTTATCGACATCAACTTCTACCCGACACCGGAAGCGCGCACAGCCAACCTGCGCCACCGACCCATCGGCATGGGCATCATGGGCTTCCAGGATGCGCTCTACATCATGAATATCAGCTATGCCAGCCATGAAGCGGTGAAATTCGCCGACAATTGCATGGAGATGATCTCCTATTATGCGATCCTGGCGTCCAGCGAACTTGCGAAAGAGCGTGGCGCCTATGAGACTTACAAAGGCTCGAAATGGGAGCGCGGACTTCTCCCGATCGACACCATCGATCTTCTAGAAAAAGAGCGCGGCGGCGATCTGGAAATGGACCGCAGCATGTCCCGCGACTGGACTCCGGTGCGCGAATCGATCAAAAAGTATGGGATGCGCAACAGCAACACGATGGCGATCGCGCCGACCGCGACGATCTCCAACATCATCGGCAGCACGCAATCGATCGAACCGATGTACAAGCATCTGTTCGTGAAGTCTAACCTTTCCGGAGAGTTCACGATTCCCAATACCTTCCTTGTCGCCCGTCTGAAAAAACTGGGGATCTGGGACCAGCAAATGCTAGACGATCTGAAATACTTCGACGGGTCGATCTCCGAGATCGAGCGCATTCCGCAAGAGATCAAACAGGTCTTCCTGACCGCGTTCGAGATCGATCCGGAGTGGATGATCGAATGCACGAGCCGCCGCCAGAAATGGATCGACATGGGGATCTCCCACAACCTTTACATGGCAGAGCCAAGCGGCAAAAAACTGCACCAAATGTACCTTTTCGCCTGGAAAAAAGGTCTTAAGACCACTTATTACCTCCGCTGCCTGAGCGCGACCACGATCGAGAAATCGACAACCGACATCAACAAGCGCGGACTGCAGCCCCGCTGGATGAAGAACAAATCGGCCTCGAGCAATATCCAGGTCGAGCGCGAAGAGGCGCCGGCCCCTGCGGCCGCTGCTGCGCCGAAAAAGGACAAACCGATCGTGTGCAACCTCGAAGAAGGCTGCGAAAGCTGCCAATAAAACATAAATAAAAAAACAGGAGAGGAAAATATGTTAAGTTTTGAAGAAACAGAAGCGCAAGCAAAGACCCCAGACGGCGCCGGCGTCGGCAAACGGGTAAAAGTAGACGCGAAACGCCTGATCAACTGCAACCAGGTCGACGTCAACCAGCTCATGCCGCTCAAGTACAAATGGGCGTGGGAACACTATCTCAACGGCTGCGCCAACCATTGGATGCCGACCGAGGTTCCCATGGCCAAAGACATCGAGCTCTGGAAGTCCAATACATTAAGCGAAGATGAGAAGCGCGTCATCATGCGCAACTTAGGGTTCTTCAGCACCGCGGAGAGCCTGGTCGGCAACAACATCGTGCTCGCCATCTTCAAACACGTCACCAACCCTGAAGTGCGCCAGTACCTCCTCCGCCAGGCCTTCGAGGAAGCGATCCACACCCACACCTTCCTCTACATCGTCGAATCGCTCAACCTCGACCAAGGGGAAGTGTTCAACATGTACAACGAGATCAACACGATCCACGAGAAAGACAATTTTGAGATGGAGCTTACTTCAGACATCCTAAAGCCTGATTTCGACACCAGCACAAAGGAAGGCGCTCAAAAATTCCTCGAGAACCTGATCGGCTATTACCTGATCATGGAAGGGATCTTCTTCTATAGCGGATTCGTGATGATCCTCTCCTTCCACCGACAGAACAAAATGACTGGCGTCGGCGAGCAGTTCCAATACATCCTCCGCGATGAGACGATCCACCTCAACTTCGGGATCGATTTGATCAACGGGATCAAAGAAGAGAACCCCTCTCTGTGGTCAGCTGAATTCCAAGCCAGGATCATCCATAAGATCAAACAAGCGGTCGAACTCGAGATCAAGTACGCCGAAGACTGCCTGCCGCGCGGCATCCTGGGGCTTACCGCTCCGATGTTCCGCGAGTATGTGCAGTACATCGCCGACCGCAGGCTTGAGCGCATCGGTCTGAAAGCGATCTACCGTTCCAAGAATCCGTTCCCCTGGATGAGCGAGACGATTGACTTAGGGAAAGAAAAGAATTTCTTTGAGACACGGGTCACAGAGTACCAGTCATCCGCAGCGCTGACCTGGTAATTTAAAGGTTTATTTCCTCCTTCCAAGAGCGCAGGTGTTTCATCTGCGCTCTCTTCATTTAAAGAATTCTCCATGTGGTTTTCATTCTCAGAAATTGCTATAATAATTGGAAAATTTATGAGCAAATTATGCCGCTTTCCCCTGAGCTAAAAAATTCTTTAATCGCTACCGCTGTCTCCTTAAGAGAAGGAGACGAGCGATCCGCGCTGCACAATTTCAGACGCGTTTGCGCTCAAAGTCCGGACGTCGCAAACCTAGTGTATGGAAGGCTGTGGGAAGTGATGCACAGACCTACCTTCCATACCGACTTTGGACGGGCGGCATTTTGGAACCAGGATGGACTCACCGCTCCCCTTGCCAAAAAAACCCGGGCCATCGAAGAGGTGCTCAAATCCCTCATCCAAGAGTCTCGGGTTCCTTTGCAAGCTGCGCCTCTTCCTCCCGGAGCAAAAGAGGTCAACATCCCCAGTTTTTTCGACTGTGGTTTCGATCCACGATTTTCTACAGAGGGCGACTACCTTCTCCCTCCCCAGGAGTCCTCTTCAGGATGGCTCAGCGAAACGATCCAGGAATGGACAGCCTACATCGAATTTCTTCTCCGCGCCTACTTCTCTTCCGACCCTGAAGAACGGGCCGTGCGCCAAATGATCCTCTCCTGCTCAAAAGCAGAGAGAGCGTGGGGAACTCAGACCAGCCATACATTCACGGAAGATTACGAAGGCATACACACCGTTTTTGCGCTCGAACACGACTTTTTAAACCAAGCTTCGGAATTCTACAAGAAGACCCATCCTGGGTCCTGTGCCGCAACGGATCGTCTGTACCCAAGCGAACTGCTGCGAGGCCTTCACCATATCTATAAACCCCAGGCAGACTATTGGAGTGCACAAGCGGCAACCCCTGATTGGGAGAATGGCGATTTGTCCCGCTGCGGCAGCTGGGGTTTATGGCGTCTGCGCGAAGAGATGTACACTGTCTATAATGAAAGGGAGAGAAGAATGAGCTCTTTGGACAGGCAAGAGTTCCGCTATGTCCCCCACTACCTCTTCATCCATGCCACAGCGCAGCCTGCAAGCGAGCTCAAAACCGCCCTGCGGCAGTACCGCGCCGAGCTTGCAGCGATGATCATTGATCAGAAATGCGCTCGCAGCTTTGCCGCCTGCAAAGAAAAACTGATGCCTAAAATGCAGGCGTTCCATTCCGCCTGGGAGAGCTTTGCGAAATCCCACGAGTTGATGAAAGAGGCCAATGCCGTCTTCTCCAAGGAAGATCATTATAAACCGATGTACGACCAGGGAAAATGGGAAGCGGCGCTGTCCCAAATCCCCTTCTTTGAGAAACTATACGAAGCTTATAACATCCATTTCCATAGTCATAGCAATTATTGGCACGACTACTACATGGGTAAAGGATATGCATCGCTAAAGCAGTCCATGCAGCGCGACTTCCCCGCATCTCCAAGCGCCCGCCTGCTCCGGTCAGTTGAGCGGCCTCGGCGATAGATCGGCTTGAGCCCCCTTCCCTTTAGGCAGGCCTGAAAGAGGCCCTTTCCTGCTTTCCCTATAGCTCCGCCTTGGCAAAAACACTGTTTTCTTCTAAGCTCTACATAAGAAGATATTACTGAACGGAATAAACATGCTCACCGACCCCCATTTTTTGAAGGCCGCAGGCGAGCGCTACGGGGATTTTGTCGTCACGAAATTTCTCCCTATCCAGGAACTCAATTGCATCCTTCGCGAGCTGCAGCACATGCCCAGCGGCGCGCAAGTCATGCATATCGCAAGCGACGATCCCGAGAACCTCTTTTGCCTCTCTTTCAAAACCTTCCCCTCCAGTTCGAACGGCGTCGCCCATATTCTTGAGCACACGGTCCTGTGCGGATCGCGCAAATTTCCCGTCAAAGATCCCTTCTTTTCGATGAGCCGACGCAGTTTAAACACATTCATGAACGCGCTGACCGGCTCTGATTTCACATGCTATCCTGCCGCATCGCAGAACGAGAAGGATTTTTACAATCTCATGGATGTCTACATCGATGCCGTTTTTCACCCGGAGCTCAAGCGGATGAGCTTTTATCAGGAAGGGCACCGCCTCGAATTCTCCGATCCCAAAGACCCCAAAACACCTCTGGAGATCAAAGGGATCGTCTTCAACGAGATGAAAGGCAACCTCTCTTCAGCCGATACGCGGCTTTGGCATGCGGTGATGGAATACCTGGTTCCCGATCTGCCCTATGCGTACAACTCCGGAGGAGACCCTAAAGATATCCCCAATCTGACCTACGCCGAGCTGATCTCTTTCCATGAGACCTACTACCATCCCAGCCGCTGCCTCTTTTTCTTCTACGGCGATCTTCCCTTGAAAAAACACCTCGATTTCATCTCTGAAAAAGCGCTCAAAAACGTCCCAGCCCAACTTCCGATCCCCCCGATCAAAAAACAAAAGCGGTTCGCAGCGCCCGTCCACAAAGAGATGCGCTATCCCGTTAGCGAGAGCGATGAGCTGTCTCACCGCACGATCGTCAGTTTCTCCTATCTGACAGCCTCTCTTCTAGACCAGGAAGAGGTCCTCGCCCTAAGCGTCCTGGATTCCGTCCTGATGGAAACGGATGCCTCCCTGCTAAAGTCCGCCCTTCTCGAATCCGCGCTCTGCATCCACGCCGATGCGTTCATGGATGCGGAGATGAGCGAGGTCCCCTATGCCATCGTGTGCAAAGGATGCGATCCGGAAAATGTCGAGAAACTGGAGAAGACGCTAAAAAACGCCCTCTCTTCCATCGTCGAAAAAGGGATCCCGTCCCATATGATCGACGCCGCTATCCATCAGCTCGAGTTTTCCCGTTTGGAAATTACTGGAGACCATGCTCCATTCGGCCTGACCCTCTTCATGCGTTCCGCTCTTGCCAAACAACATGGGTGCGATCCGGAGAACGCGCTGATGGTCCATTCCCTTTTCGAAGGGCTGCTCTCGAAGGTCAAGGATCCCGGATATCTCACCGGGCTCATCAAGAAACACCTTCTCGACAACCCCCATTGCGTCCGCCTGGTGATGCATCCCGATCCCACCCTCTCTTCGCAGGAGATCGAGCAGGAAAAACAAAATCTCAAAGAGATCAAGTCTACCCTTACTGAAAAAAAGATCGAAGAGATCCTCAAACAGGCCCAGGAGCTCTCCGCCTTTCAAAAACAGACGGAACACCAGTCATTGGACTGCCTGCCCAAAGTGACACTGGACGACGTCGCTCCCCTCGTGCGCGATTTCCCTCTCAAACATATGCGGCACGGCAGCCTCGACGTCTATCATCACGACAACTTTACCAATCACATCCTCTATGCTGATCTGGTGTTCGATTTGCCCGAGGTCGAAGACGCCGACCTCCCCTATCTGCATCTGCTGACATCGCTTCTCCCTGAGATCGGCAGCGGAGACCGCTCCTATTCCCAGAACCTGGAATATATCCAGGCTCATACGGGAGGGATCGGGGCCTCCTGCGCTCTGCATATTCAGACGAGCGACCCCAAAACAAGCAGGCCTTCTCTGAATCTCCGCGGAAAAGCGCTGAAACGCAAGATGGGCAATTTGTTCACCTTGATGAAAGAGACCTTAGAGAAGCCCCGCTTCGATGAAAAGAAAAGGATCGAAGAGCTCGTCAGGCAATTGCGCGACTCCCAGCTCAACCGTTTGAATCGGCAGGCGATGCGCTACGCCATCCAACTTTCCTTGAGCGGCTTTTCATCGGCTGGCCATGTCGGCGAATCCTGGTATGGGCTGCGCTACTTCAAGATGATCGAGGCGCTAAGCAAAGACTTGAGCAAGAACTCCTCGAAGCTGATCGACAAGCTTCTCTATCTAAAAGAACAGTTGTTCACATTTCATCATCCCAACCTGATCCTCAGCTGTTCCAAAGAGATGCTGCACGAGATTCAGCAGGAAGGGTTCTATGGCCTCGCGGACATCCAGACAGGGAAATCCTTTACTCCCTGGACAGTAGACTACCCGATGCAGACGATTGCATCGCAAGCCCGCGTCATCCCCTCTCAGGTCGCGTTTACCTCGCAAGCGTTTAAGACAATCACCTATTTGCATCCCCATGCGCCAGCGCTCACAATTGCCGCGATGCTCTTCGACAATAAAATCCTGCATCGCAAGATCCGCGAGCAAGGCGGCGCCTATGGATGCGGGGCGACCTATAGCTCAAGTATGGGACACTTTTATTTCCATTCTTTCCGCGATCCCCATCTCTCATCGACATTGCACACATTCCGAGATGCTGTGAATGAGATTGCCTCAGGGCACTTCACTGACCAGGATATCGAAGAGGCAAAACTCGGCATCATTCAACAATTCGACACCCCGATCTCGCCCGGGAGCCGAGCGCTTACCGCCTACGCCTGGCTGCGCGACGGAAAGACCAAAGAGATGCGACAGGAGTTCCGCGATCGGCTGCTTGGACTCAATATGCACGACCTTAAACGGGCCGTCGAAACTGAGCTTCTGCCTAAAATTGAGCAAGGCGTGGTCGTCACGTTTGCCGGCAAAGAACTGCTCGAAAAAGAAAACGCCCTCCTTGCTGCCGAGAATAAAGCTCTCCCCATTTTCCCCATTTGATCGCCCACTGCAAGGCTCCTCTCGGAGCCTTGCTTAAAGAAGATCTCTGCTCTTGAAAAAGCGGCGCAGAGCGCTGCCGCCTTGCGGTTTTTCTCTTGAATTCCTATGTTGAGGGGATGTCGAGAAAACATTTGAGCTTCCGTTTTATCATCTCAGCCACGCTGCTTGGCAATACGCTCGAATGGTACGACTTTGCCACCTTCGGTTTTCTGATTCCGATCTTCGCAAAACTTTTTTTTCCTTTCAGCGATGCCTGGAGCTCACTACTGCACACGATGATCGCCTTCTATATGGGGACGATGATGCGCCCTATAGGCGGGGCGGTCTTTGGGTACATCGGTGACAGGTACGGACGCAGGATCGCCCTAATCCTCTCGGTCTCCCTGATGACCATTCCAGTCGCGCTCATCAGCGCCCTGCCCACATATCTTCAGATCGGCTATGCAGCGCCTCTCATTTTGATAATGATGAGAATGTTGCAAGGGCTTGCCGCTGGAGGAGAATTTCCAGGCGCGATGACATTCCTGGTCGAGTCCGCCCCCATTCGCAAACGGGGATTCTACGGCAGCTTCGCCTTTTTCGGCGCCCTGGTTGGCATTGTGATCGCGGGAGCCGACTTCTTCCTGTTCAGTTCCGATTTCGACGATTCCACCTTCATTCAATGGGGATGGCGGATCGTCTTTATCATCGGCGCTATTTTGGGACTGATCTCTTTTCTGATGCGAAGGAAACTGCATGAGACAGATGTCTTCCGGAATATGCGGGAGTCCCACGAGATTCTCCGCGATCCAATCAAAGAATTGTTTGTAAAACACAAAATTGGACTGTTAAAACTTTCAGGAATCGTGATCCTTAAGACGATCGCCTTTAATTTGATCATCCCCTTTTCGATCGTACATCTCACAGAGATAGCGGGGCTTCCCTTTCGTCAAGCCCTCCTGTTGAACGTCGTGCGCCTGTGCGTTTTGGTCCTGGTCATCCCTTTGGCAGGCAAGCTGACGGAGAAAATCGGTTCGAATAGACTCGCCGTCATCTCCGCCTGGGGCTTCCTCATTTTCAGCATCCCACTTTACATGTTAACGCATGAACCCAATCTGCGGATCTTCGGATCCATTGGACTGGCCATTCTTCTCGGCTCGTACTTGGCTTCGCTCCCTGCAACAATTTTTACATTATTTCCTTCCAAAGTCCGCTTCAGCGGGATTGGGATCGGTTACAATCTGACCATCGGGATATTCGGAAGTGCAGCCCCTATCGCTGCCCTGACCGCCATTCATGCTTATGGCAATCACATGATCCCAGCCTATCTTCTCATGGGGAGCGCAGCGATCGCCCTGCTAACATTGCGCAAAGTCCATGAGCACCCCCTCAAAACAAATCACTGACCAATCCTTCGATACGATTAAATAGGCTTTGTACCTCTGAATTTACTAACACAACACATTCATAATGAGAGTTTTACAAAAGACTTAGACAAAATAATCTACTTTAGACTATAATGTCTATTACAGGAGAACACCATGCACCCTCTGGACACATATATACCCATCGCCCAGTCAGTCGCCACCCTGCTTCAGCCTTACGCGGAAGCCGTGATCCACGACCTGAAAACAGGCAAGATCCACGCGATCCTGAATCCCTACTCAAGACGAAAAAAAGGAGATGCTTCGCTCCTGGACAAAGAGATCCAGCGGGCGGAACTCCCCGACTATTTCGAGCCCTATCTCAAGACCAACTGGGACGGCAAAAAGCTCAAATCGGTGACCTCCACATTACGCGACGCCAAGGGAAAACCGATCGGCCTTCTCTGCTTCAACCTCGATATTTCCAAATGGGAGGAATTTAGCCGCCTCTTCGAACATTTCGTCGCTGCCCCCAAGGAGCTGCCCAAGGAGCTTTTCCTGGAAGACTGGAAGGAAAAGATCAGCCTCTACATCGCCACCAAGCTCAAGACCAAACAGCTTATCCTCGAACATTTGACAAGAGACCAAAAGAAAGAGCTCATCTTCGAGCTGCACAAGGAAGGAGCCTTCGAAGGCAAAAACGCTGCCGCCTACGTCGGCGACGTCCTCGAGCTTTCCCGCGCGACGGTCTATAAATATTTAAACGAAAAAACTTAAAAACGAGCTGACTATGAACCCGCTGCCCCTTTTCAAATTAGAAGACTACCTCTCCCAATGGGAATTTAAGGCCCCGCACCTTCTTTGCTGTTCCGATGCGCAAACAGTTTCCATGAAGGAACTTCTCCTGATGGCAGATCCCGAAGGAAAAAACCTTTGGGACAATCTGCATCTTAACTACACCGAAGTAAAAGGGCTTCCCGCTCTGCGCGATGAGATCGCCTCTCTCTATTCTGAATTAAAAGCCGATGATATCCAGATGTTCGCCGGCGCGGAAGAAGGAATTTATTGCACGATGCGCGCTATGCTCTCTCCGGAGGATCATGTGATCGCACTCGTCCCCGCCTATCAATCGCTTGTCGACCTTCCCCGCGCCATCGGCGCCGAAGTGACGACGATTGCATTAAAAGCAGAGCACAATTGGAAGCTGGACATGGATCTGTTTGCTAAAGCATTCCGCCCCAACACCAAACTCGTCGTCATTAATTTCCCCCATAACCCTACCGGGACAATTCTCGACAAATCTTCCCTTAAAACAATGATCGACCTCTGTCGAAAATCGGGCGCCTATCTCTTTTCCGATGAGGTCTACCGGCTGATGGAGCTGGATGAAAAAGACCGCCTGCCAAGTATCGCCGATCTCTATGAAAAAGGACTCAGCCTCTCTGTCATGTCCAAAGCATTTGGAATGGCTGGCCTGCGCATTGGCTGGATCGCTTGCCGGGATAGAAAAATGTTGGCTAAGATCGCCGAGTACAAACACTATGCTTCCATCTGCAACAGCGCCCCCAGCGAGATCCTTGCACTCATTGCATTGCGGGCAAAAGATAAAATCCTCTCCCGCGTCCATCAGATCATGCGCTCCAATATTCAAATGCTCGACGCCTTTTTCGCAACCCATGCGGATCTTTTGCGCTGGGTCCGCCCGCTTGGAGGGTGCATCGGTTTCCCTGAGCTGCTTGCAAAGGAACCCGTTGATCGGTTCTGCCAGCGCCTCGTTGAAAAGAAAGGGGTGCTATTGATGCCTGCGACAATCTATGACACGCCGGGAAATTTCTTCCGGATCGGATTCGGCAGAGCGAACATGCCGCAAGCGTTGGATAAACTCTCTGAATTCATTAAGGAGGAGTACCGATGAGACCGCGCATCTTTTCACGAGAGCAAATTGAATCTGCTATTAACATTCCCTCTCTGATCGAGGGTATCGAAAGAGGATTCGTGCTCGCCTCCGAGGGACAGGTCACCCTGGCCCCGATCAGCATTCTCTCCTTTCTGCAGCCGCCAGGAGAGGTCCACATCAAATCGGCGCACATCGCCGGCGAGGGGCGCTATGTTATCAAGATCGCCTCCGGATTCTCGGAAAATCCCCGGTTAGGGATCTCCTCTTCTCAGGGGCTGATGCTCCTGTTCTCCGCAAAGACAGGCCAAATCGAGACCATTCTTCTGGATGAGGCGTATTTGACCGACATCCGCACAGCGATCGCAGGAGCGATCTCGGCCAAGCATTTCGCCCCAAAACAGATCGACAGGATCGGCATTGTCGGAACAGGAAACCAGGCGGCGATGCAGCTGCAGGCACTGCGCCATGTCACAGACTGCAAGGAAGTGATCGTATGGGGGAGGAATCCCGATCGCCTATTGAAGTTCCAGGAAAATCCCCTGCTTTCCGAATTCAATCTGAAAATGACAAGCGATCTTTCTGAACTCTGTGGGACATCTTCCCTGATCGTCACAACGACACGCTCCCCAACGCCTTTGATTTTTGCCAAAGACCTGCGTCCCGGCGTCCATGTGACTGCCGTCGGCGCCGACCAGATGGGAAAGCAGGAGATTGCAGCAGATGCGATGGCAAAAGCCGATCGAATCTATGTGGACAATCTTGCGCAATGCCTTAAATATGGCGACCTATCGTATGCTAAAGAGATCGTTTCCTTGTCCAAAGTACAGGAAATCGGCGCTGCGATAAAATCCCCAATGCAAAGAGACCCGCTGGCGATCACCATCGCCGACCTCACTGGCGTCGCCGTGCAGGACGCGATGATTGCAGGCGCCATTGCGGACCAATTGGAGAAAAGATGTTAACCATTCAAACAATCGTCGAGGCGGCCCGCTTTTTAAAACCGAAGATTGTGGCCACCCCGATCGAATATTCCCCTGCCCTCTCCCAGCTTTTGAAAGTCCCTGTCTATTTAAAATTGGAGTTCCTTCAGCACACAGGCTCCTTCAAGTTCCGCGGCGGACTTTATGCAATCTCTTTGCTTACAGAAGAACAGAAGAAAAAAGGGGTCGCGACATGCTCGGCCGGCAATCATGGCCTTGCGCTCGCTCATGCAGCTTCGCAATCAAAAATCCCCTGCACTGTCTTTGTTCCCAAGACAGTCGACCAGGCGAAATTCGAGAAGTTGAAGGCGCTGGGCGCACAAGTGGAACGCTCCCCTTTTCCAGGATACGATGAGACGATCAAGTGGAGCCTGGAGATCATCAAGCAAAAAGACATGCATTTCATTTCTCCCTATGACGACGAGGAGATCATGACTGCAAACGGAGGGACGCTTGCCCTCGAAATTCTCGAAGAGTTGCCTGAAGCTACTCATTTCATCCTTCCCGCCGGAGGCGGCGGACTTCTAGCAGGTTTTACCTTCTATGCGAAGAATAAAAATTCCCGCTGTAAAATGATCGCCTGCCAGCTTGAGGGATCTCCCGCTCTCAAACTCTCTCTTGACAAAGGAGCCGCCGTCACCGAAGTGCCACCCTGCGAAACTGTCGCGGGAGCTATCGAGGGGGGACTGGGCGAACATTGCTTTGACTATCTGAAAGGGCGCGTCGACCATGTCGCGCTGATTTCGGAGCAGGAAATCTTCGCCGCCTTCCGCTGGATGCTCGCCAGCCATCAGTATCTGATCGAGCCCTCATCGACAGTTCCCATCGCAGCCTGCCTCAAAGGGGACCTGCCGCGCCTGGAGGGACCAACAGTGCTCGTCCTCACAGGGCGCAACGTCAGCTTCGATACGATCCGTAAAATGGTTTGTGCGTGAATGCTAAGACGGCTGCAGCCGGTAAAATCTGGCCTTAGAAGTCTGGAATTGTCTGAAACAGGAGTTGAGGCTCTGGGTTAAAACGGAAGAGTGATCGGTCTTCAACAGATATCTCGCTCCGTAGTTGGAGTCGTAGAAAAACCCTTCCTGACCTTCTTTGACATAGATCAATGAATGTCCATTTTCTTCAAGCCTTTCATTAGCGGATGGTTTGATTGTGCGCAGGAAATAAAGGCCGTTGGGCAGATCCGAGACTTCCCTCTCGATCGCCCTGTCCTGAAGACCTGGCTCGACATCGATCTCCCGGGAGGCATGGTCGATTCTAAATCCGTAGTCGCTGACCAGCGACTGGACTTTATTTCTTGCGAAATCGATCCCGGGCGCGCCCGGAGTTACCTCAATGGTGTTATAAGCCGCCTGCCGGATGCGCATCTGTTCGGAACTGCGAGCAAACCTTCTGCCTAATTGACGGATGGCATTCAGGAAGGGCTCGCTGGACTGCCCGCCAGTTTTAACATGGACTTTTCTCAGCTTGAAAAAAAAGTCGGCAAAATCCAGAGCCATAGACGTGCAGGTTCCCCCTTCGACATGTCCCGTGATTTTGGCAGGGTTGAACTCGATCCCCCGTTCTTTTCGGCGGTGAAGGTTTGCTAACACCGGCAGAACCCGATCTATGGGAGCAGGACCCACCGCCCCGATCTGAGTTCCAAGGAACAACATTTCATTTCTCTCACGAACCTCTTTGAACGCCTGCGCCGCGATCCATTCGACAAGCATCGCGATCTGGCCGACCACTGGAATAAACTGGATGAGAGCGATGACGCGGTGGCCCCATTGATATTCGGGCGATAAATCAGCCTGGGCTAGATGGCGCAATCCGTACTCGGACACGAGAAGGGACTGTGCCATCTCCAGACAGGATAATTTGTAATCAGGAAGAAAATAGTTTTCCATTTGCGGTTTAAATGTAACAAAAAGAAACAATTGTAAATTAAATGCGATATTAACTCAACAAACTATACTTCACGATTTATTTTAAAATTCAAAATTAAATTACTCTAACCCACAAAGGAGATTAATATATTTTAAATTAATTAATATATTGCATATTACCCTTACTAAGCCGTCATGCGCTGAAAATGCATCTCTAATTTTATTCTGAAAAAAAACTTTTGTAACTAAATAATATTCAACTCGCTAGAATTTGAGCGATTGCCACCGGCTCATTCATAGAAGAGGTAATTTATGCTTTGGAGAATGATCACTGCAGCAACTCTTTTCATGGGATCTACTCATGCCTGCTGCGAGGAAAAGCCAAAAAGCGAAAAGGAAGAACTTTGGAACGCCTCCGAATATGCGAAGAATTCCAAAGTCCAGGAAACCCACTTCGAGCGCTTCTTCGATTATAACTCCCTTTTCGGCTGCAAAAAAGTTCTCGATATCGGCTGCGGCGATGGAAGGTTTACGGCAAAGCTGGCGGAATTTTTAAAGAACGGGAAGGTGATCGGGATCGATTCATCGCAAGGGATGATTGAGCATGCCCTCTCCCAATTCACCGCGGCAAAATACCCTAATTTAGAATTCGAGCGGCAGACGGCTCAAACCTTCCATTTCGACGAAAAATTCGACTACGTCGTCTCGATCCACACCCTCCACTGGATCAAGGAACAGGAAGAAACCCTCAAGAACATTTACGACCACTTGAACGCGGGCGGCAAGGTCTTTTTTCTATTTGCCCCTTCGAAAGAAGGACTGCCTTTTGATCTGGCCCTGCGCGAGACGACAAAAAAATGGAGCGGCGAGCTAGGCAGCTTTAAAACCAACCAGTATTTCTTCGATATGGAGAGCTATCGGAAAATGCTCATCGAAACCGGCTACCACGTGGATGGGATCCACTACGTCTTTACCGAAACGCTCCATGACGGCAAAAAAGCCCTGGGCGACTGGGTGAAGCAGTGGCTGCCTCATTACAAAGCGCTTCCCGACACTTCCAAAGAACCTTTCCTGACCGATCTTGTCGAAAGTTACATCGAGCATTCGACCGCTCATCGGAAGGATGCGCCCATCCTATGGGGAGAATATGTGATGATTGTCAAAGCCTCGAAGCGCTGACATTTTTCAAGGCGATCGTCCCGCGAGAAATTCAACGTACCGGCGGAAAATTTCTGGCTTTCGCAGCGGTTCATCGAAGTGGGGATCGCTCCCTCCTTCGACTTTTGGCTCCCGGATAGCGTAGAAGGGCCCGGCATGGCATGCCGCCCTCCTGAATTGCTCCTCCGTGTCTTCCGGCAACGTCCTATCTCCCTCGCTAACAATCACACACAGGCGTCCGCTGGAAGGGCGCAGCGATTGCAGCCGTGCCGCGGAATCATAATGTTCTTCTTCCGTCTCTACTGCCCCCAGCCCCATCATTCCGATGTGGCTTGAAGGCCCAGGTTGGCAGGCGATGACTTTGCGAAGAGATAGCGGCGGCTGGATCAGAACGGCGTCCACCCCTTCCGCATGATGCCGCTGCTTTAATTGCGTTGCGGGGAAGGTCCCGCGGCATGACGCCATGATTTTAATTTGCGAAGGAGCGAATCCCTCGCGGCGAAGAGCCTGGTAGCATCCTTCAGCATCCTCGGCAAACCCCTTGATCGAAAGCTCATCGCGCCAATCGAAAAGGGCGTAGTTGAACCCGGCTGCCAGGTGCTGGCCGATGAACGCCTTGTCCATGGCCATCGTCCTTCCGAATCCCTGGCAGCGGAGAACGCAGGAGTTTCCAGCCCCTGGGACAACAGCCGGAACGCGAAAGGCCTGCCCTACCTGCTCGAACCATTTAAACTCATTAAGTCGCTTTAGCTTTTCCCAGTCCCCTCTTCGCCGGGGAACGATCCATTCCCCGATCCGCAGTCCCCCGTTTGCTGTGATCCACTGCTGGAATTTTTCAGGACGATATAGTTTCCAGTTGAGCGTTTTGCCATCTTGGGTCTGAAGGGTGCGCACCTCGGCAAATTCGCGCAAAAAAACAGCGCTTTTTTCCAGCCGCGCCTCATCAAAGCTCTGATGCGGAGGACTCCCCTGCTTGCTCCTCCACAAATTCTCGACGTTAAAAACCAGCGGCAGTGCGACCCATTGGGAACAGCGGTCCTTCATTGCAGCTTGCCGGAACACGCTGATCTTCACAAAATAACCGGCTGGCGCCTCGAGCGCCCGCGTCAATATTTCATACAGCCGCTCCTTCAGCTCCTCTAATAAAGAGTTCGCATAACAAAAGTAAACTATACTCTGTGGCAACCCTGAGCGGACAGCATCAAGCATATGTTCCTCTAAAAAAGGATCAGTGTTAATTTTTTCTTAATAATCGGCAAGAGTTTCGGCTCGATTATTTTCACCTTGCTCCGTAGAATTCTCCTTCTTAAAAGGGAGCTTTCTAAATGGCATCATTCTTCAAAAAACCACTTTTTCTACTTGCCGGCTTTGCCCTCACAGCAAGCACCCTATATTCCGATGAGGAAACTGAATCCCCCCCCTCCGTCCTTGTTATTGGGCATGGCTTCATGGGCTCCAACCACGTTAAAAACCTGGAAATCCTGCAGAAAGAAAACCGAGTCAGGATTGTAGGAATCGTGGACATCGACGAAAAAAAGTTGAAAAATCTTCCCTATCCCACTTTTAAAGACAGTGAGGAAGCATGCAAAGCCTTAGCCCCTGACATCGTGGTGAACGCGACCAACACAGCAGCTCATTATGAGGTGTCGCAAATCGTCCTAAACTCTTTCCAGAGGCAAAGACCGCCCGCTCTGTTTATTGAAAAACCCCTTGTGGAGACAAGTCAACAAGCTCTGCAGCTGGCAAGCCAACTCCAAGAATTCGGTTATGGGAATCATCTCCCGATTGCATGCGGATACCTTTTCCGCAATTCCCCTATCGTCAACAAGGCGATCGATCACATCAAAACCCATGCGCTCAGGATTGAAGAAATCGAGGTCCGCTGGCAAAAAAAGCGGGTTCCATCCCGCCCGTCCGCAGGCGTGCATATCGATGAAGCCACACATCCTGTCGATTTGATATTAAACCGGATCCTCCCTGCGTTAAAGCTACCCAGCACCCCTCTTTCGCTCATCTGCCTCTCAAGACAATACGATGATTCGATCATCGATATTGAACAGCAGAGACATCTTTATCCGAACCTGCCGGAAATGCTCATTCCTCTTGCTCAGGTTGTTTTCGAGATCCGCACTCCCACCATTCCAATCCATGTATTCAGCTCGTTCATCCAGCCTCCGCAAATCAGGGAAATTCTTTTGAAATGTTCCAATGGTGCGCAGCTGGCAATGAACTTCGATATCGAACAAAATGATCGGCTGGAAGTTCGCACCCCCCTTCGAGAAGCGAGCGTTTTCATTGCAGAAAAGCCGAATAAGCTTCTGATCGAATGGAGGGATTTTCTGGAATATTATCATAGCAGCAATGCGACTGACTCGCTGGCTAGCCTTGCAGACATGGTGAACGACATCCATATCACTGAACTGTTAAATACAATCCCCCTTCAGCAGGAATGTCCGGTCGAATCCCCTTTTCCATAGGGAAAAAACAATCAATTATGAGTCTTGAATAGTCCCTCTGACTTGAGGCAAGGCATTAAACCTCTCCTGGTCAATTCTCTCTAATGAGCATTTCGACGATTTTCAGCACCGAATCGGAGCTGAAAAGTGCGTAGAGATCATGAGTAGATTTACTAGAATGGGTTCTTAGCAGTAATCTCATAAACCGATTTTATGGAATTAATTCAAAATCAAGCTTTGAAATCAAACAAAATCAATCAAGTGAAACCATTCAGGTAATTCGTCATGATTAAAAAAATTCTACTTACGCTCGTTTCCACATTGACACTGACACTGACTACTCAAGCGGAAGACGCAGTTCATAAGCCCAGACGCGTTTATGTCGACGCTGTTGCGGACATGATGCACGCAGGACATGTCGCCATGTTTAAAAACGCCAGAGAGTGCGGAGACTACCTGATCGTCGGCATCCACTCCGACGCCGACGTCGCTTCGTACAAACGCTGGCCGATATTGACGATGCAGGAGAGGATCGCCGTTGTCGAAGCATGCCGCTATGTCGACGAAGTGATCCCAAGCGCCCCTTTGAGAATGAATGAAGAGTACATCAAAAAGCATCAGATCGACCTCGTCGTCCATGGAGATGACTTCAATCCCGATACGCTGATGTATTGGTATGGAGTGCCGATCCGCTTAGGGATTTTTAAGACAATCCCCTACACACAAGGGATCTCCACCACCGACATCATCGAAAGAATCAAAGAGCGCTATTGCCTTGAATCTCCAAATCAGGAATAGACGATCTCCCATCGGATCTTTGCTTAACGTAAAGATCCGATGAAGAAAATTTCTTGACATTGCTCATTTGGGATCCCAAGATTGAACACATTTTTGGCTCCAATCTCAAATGGTGATTTATGAAACTGCTCTCTCAACTGTTCTTCTGGCCCCTCTGCACACTCTCTCTTCTTCCCGGAACGCTCAAAGCCGAGACTTCCTTGCCGCTGACCTCTGAAAAGGTGGGCGAATACCTGCTCCGCGCACAAGGAAATGTCATCCAAACCGAAGAAAAAATCATCGCAGTCCCCTCGTCAGCCAAGACCTATGCAAACACTCTGCGGCCCTGGAACGCTTTGGGTAATGACATTCTTTTGAACTTCAGCATCCTGACCTATCTTGCACAAGGCAATTTCCGGGCGGCCTATGACGCCTACCAAGCGATCCAGCAGCTCCAGGGGTTCCTCTACTATTCCTTGATCCTCAACCATGAGATGCAAAGCGCGATGATCGACTATGCCCACAGCGTCCTTCTTGCAGACCGAATTCCCGATCCGTATGAAAACTATTTGATCTCCTGCATCCTGGACAGCTGCGAAGAGATCAAGCCGGCCATGATCCCGCATGAGAGGCAGCAGCTGGAGCGCCTGCAATCTCTCTATGGCGCCGCGGTTAAAACGCCCTACCTTTATCTGAAGGGGGGTGCAGCCGAAAAAATCCTCCCCTCTGCGCAGGATCCTTTCACAGTGCTAAACCTCAATACCTGCTTTTTGCCCGGAGAACTGGTGTACGTGCACGGTGGAGTAGCGCTGTGGCAACAGCGCGTGGAGGCAATTGCCGACAAGATCATCAGCTCAGGCGCCGATGTCATCTGCCTGCAGGAGATGTTCACGGAAGACGCCTGCCATGCTCTTTATGAGGAGCTCAAGGAACACTACTCCCATTTCTACGTGGCCATCGGCCCAAGGCCGCTCGGGTTTTCTCCCGCCACCTTCGGACTTCCCAGCGGACTGTTCGTGGCCAGCAAATTTTCCGTAGAAGATCCCCATTTCACTCCTTTTGCTGTGACAGGATATCAGATGAATTACGGATTTTTCGACTTTGTGATCAAAAGCGCGGATACGCCTCTTGCCCATCTCTACTCGACCCATCTGCAGTCCCTTAACGAAGAACAATTTCCGCAGATCAGAGCTGCCGAACTCATGCAGATCATCGAAAAGATGCAAAACGACGGCCCTTCCGTTCCGCGCATAGCCTGCGGCGACTTCAACATTCCCTGGGGATCGGGCGAGCCGGGAGAAAGTCTGATCCGCGCGTATTTCTACGACGACTACAATCATGGCCGGACTGAATTTAGCGAAGGACAGCAGACCTGCACAGATTATTTCATCGACCGCTTTTTTGCATCCATCGGCCATCCGCAACCCATCGGCGCCAACCTGCAGATCATCGACTATGCGCTCCTCTTTCAACCTGCTGCCCTGGGTTGCACCATTCAGACGGTCCTCATCCCGATGAACCGCCTCAGCGAGGCCGAATCGGCAGTCAGCGACCACAACGGGCTTCTGACGACGGTCAAAAGATCCTCCGCTTTTTGAGTTGGAAGTGAGGCCTGAAAAACAGGAAGCGGTCAATCTTTATTTAGTTTTGTTATTTTGCATAGAGTGAACCCAGGCCTCAAGGCCTGGGATTTTTAGGGTTGGAGGGAGCTTCGCGCTTCCGCCAGGCCATCCTTCGGCGGATCAATTTTAAAATTGATGGCGCAGAAAGGCTTCTCCCTGAGGTTATCGAGAGGCCTGCAAGGAGGTTTGCATTTTAGGCCAGTCCTGCGCTATAAATATATCTCTGATCGTTAATCATGGAGTAAAAATATGTCGCGCTTTGCCTCAATTTCGTTTTCTCTTGTCGCTGTTACATGCGCTGCGTTTTTGTCCCCTCTGCATTCCGCTGCCGATACAGGGACCAATCCTCCCTGCGTCTGCTCGCCGCAGCAAACATCAAAAGCTTTTACGGCTGTCGCGAAAAAAACGATCCCGGCGGTCGTCTTCATCAAGGTCCAGAGCAACGCTCCCGACCAGGACGAGAACGGTTATCCTTACGGCTATCAAAATCCTTACGATTTCAACGGCGATGATTTCTTCAACAGATTCTTTGGCATGCCGGGCCGCGGAGGCCAGCCGCAAAAGCCGCAGCCCCAGCTCAGCCAGGGGTCCGGCTTCTTAGTCAGCGCGGACGGCTATATCATGACAAATGCCCACGTCGTCAAAGGCGCGGACAAAATCACCGCTGTTCTCAATGACGGCCGGGAAATCGACGCGACGCTCGTCGGCTCCGATTCGCATACCGACATCGCAATCGTGAAAATCGAAGGCAAAGACTTCCCCTTCCTTCAAATGGGAGATTCCGACGAGATCGACATCGGCGAATGGGTGATAGCGATCGGCAGCCCGTTCCAGCTGGAAGCTTCCGTCACTGTCGGCGTCGTGAGCGCAAAAGGAAGACAGAACCTCAAGATCACCGACTTCGAAGACTTTATTCAGACGGACGCGGCGATCAACCCCGGCAACTCAGGGGGCCCTCTGATCAATCTTTCCAGCGAAGTGATCGGGATCAACACTGCGATCGTCTCCCGCAGCGGCGGCTACATGGGAATCGGTTTTGCGATTCCAAGCAACATGGCCAAGAATATCATGGCGCAGATCATCGACAAGGGATCGGTCACGCGCGGATTCCTCGGCGTCTCTTTGCAGCCTGTCGATAAAGACATCGCCGACGCTTTCAACCTGCCAAAACCCGAAGGAGCGCTCATCTCTGAGGTCGTCAAAGATTCTCCCGCCGATAAAGCAGGGTTGAAGCAGGGCGATATCATCATCGAATACAACAAGCAGCCGGTCAAGTCGCTGCAAAGCTTCCGTAATGAAGTGTCGCTGATGTCGCCCGGCTCGACCGTCAGCCTTAAGGTCAATCGCAAAGGACAGATGGTCTCCATTCCCGTCACACTGGGAACTGCCAACGACACTCTTGCCACAAGCGGAAGCATCATCCAGAAACTCGGCATGGAGATCGACAACCTCACTGCGGATCTCTCCAAACAGCTCGGCTATACGCAGAAAGAAGAAGGCGTGGTCATTACCAAGATCAAGCCCGGCTCCGCCGCCGCCATGGCAGGCCTCAGGCCCGGCTTCCTCATTCAGGCTGTCAACCACCAAAAGGTGTCTAACGTCGACGAGTTCAACGAAGCTCTCGGCAAACCCGAGAACAAACGGATTCTGCTGCTTGTGCGCCAAGGCAACGCAACCCGCTTCTACTCGATTAAAGTCGATTAATGAAGGAGATCAGCGAGATATTCAAAGCAGAGGCGGCGACTCCGTTGCCTCTGCCGATCTTCCTGGTGAGCGTCCAGGCGGGATTCCCCTCGCCTGCCGAGGACTATCTCGACAAAACGCTCGATCTGAATGAACTGCTCATCTCCCATCCCGCGGCGACATTTTTTGTGCGCGTCGCAGGAGATTCGATGAAGGGCGCGGGCATTTTCTCAGGAGACATCCTGGTCGTGGACCGCTCGATCGAGGCTGCCGACAATAAGATCATCGTCGCCATCGTCGGCGGAGAATTCACCGTCAAACGACTCAAATTGCGCGATGGGCGCATCTGCCTTATTCCCGAAAATCCCGCTTACCCTATATTGGAGATGAAGGAAGGAAGCGACTTCCAGGTTTGGGGCGTGGTCACCTATGTCATCCACAAAGCGATCTAATTATTTTCTGATCGATTGCAATCAGTTTTACGTCTCGTGCGAACAGGTCTTCAATCCCAAACTGCGGAAAAAGCCGGTCGTCGTGCTGTCCAACAATGACGGCTGCGTCGTCGCCCGATCCAAAGAGGCCAAAGCGCTCCAGATCCCCATGGGAGCCCCCGCCTATCAATACGCCGATATCTTCAAAGCGCAAAAGATCCACGTCCTCTCTTCCAATTATACGCTCTACGGGGACATGTCGCAGCGCGTCATGCAGGTTCTCTCCCGCTTCTCTCCTGAAATGGAGGAATACTCGATCGACGAGGCTTTCCTGCGCATCGCAGACGACGACCCTGTCAAACTCGCAAAAGAGATCAAACGCACAGTGCTCAAATGGACGGGGATTCCCGTTTCGATCGGAGTCGGCCCAACGAAAACGCTCTCCAAGGTAGCCAATGACGTCGCCAAAAAAGGAGATGGCATTTTTACATTTACAGATAGCGCGCAGATCGACTCCATCCTGGAAAAACTCGATGTCGAGGAGATCTGGGGCATTGGCGGACAGCTCGGCGCCGCGCTGAAAAAGGGAGGGATCGAAAGCGCCCGGGCATTCAAGGATGCCTCCGACGAATGGATCAAGAAACGTTTTTCCGTCACGCTGCTGCGCACCGCCTATGAACTGCGAGGGATTCCCTGTCTTGAGTGGAACGAGCTCCCTGTGACGCGCAAATCAATCACCTGCTCCCGATCATTCGGCGGCAAGGTGACCAAGCTCAAAGATCTTGAAGAGGCGCTCGCCTCCTACACTGCCACCGCCGCGGAGAAACTCCGGGAAGAAGAACTCTTTCCCACCTTTCTGACGGTTTTTCTGGCAACGTCTCTGTTCCGCGAGCAGTCCTACAGCAACAGCTGGACCCTCACGCTTGAAGAACCGACCGCATACACGCCGGAGCTCACCGCTAAAGCCACTCAGGTACTGCGCAAAATCTACCGCCCCGGCTATATCTATAAGAAAGTGGGCATCGTCATGGGAGGCTTTTTTCCGGCAGGGCATTATCAGCCGGACCTGTTCCATACGGATGAAAAACAAAAAGCAAAACAAAGGCGCGCGATGCAAGCTGTCGACACCCTTAACCAGCGTTTTGGCGACGCCTCTGTCCGCTTTGCCAAGGAAGGGATCGAAAAACGCTGGAAGATGAAGCGAGGAAACGTCTCGCCCCGCTTTACGACTTCCTGGGATGAACTGTTAAAAATAGAGATCTAAAATGAAAAAATCACTTTTTCTTCTTCTCCTCTCCTCCCTGCTCATTTCTGCGACGCCGACCGTCATCGACGCGCCCGAGATCCTGAACTTTGCAGAGCAGTCGATGCCGCACCAGGGTCCTTTAAAGAAAACCAGCGAAGGCTTTGTCTACGTGAAGGTACCCAACGATTATATCCTCGAGACCCTGACTCTTTTGAAGGTTGATAAAGCGGAAGCCCCGGCCTATTTCGGACAAGGCAAAGTAGGCGCGCACATCACTGTGATCGATGCGGACGAGTCAAAGGGAAGAGCCCTCAAATTGCCTCCGATGGGAACAATGATCCCCTTTAAGATCGTCAACTTTTCCAGCGTCGATGTCACGAATGAACATGGGTCCAAGCGGATCTACATGTTCACAGTAGAGGCCCCTGAATTAGAAAAAATCCGCCTGGTGAATGGCCTGCCTCCCAAAGTGCGCGGCTTTGATTTTCACATCACCGCCGCGATCCAGTATTTAGCGGGAGCCCCTTCAGAAGTCGAACCTTCCTCGTAACGTCAGACCGTAGAAGGCAAGGTCTCCTCTCTGGCGAACGTAAACTGGCAGAGTGTCGTCGGTGAACTGCTCAGTCTGATTCTGGCTCCACCAGTATTGCGTCTCAAAGCCCGCGCTAAAGCCCAAATGGCATTTATCCCGGCTGAAGTTGCGATCCCATGCAATGCCAGCTACCATCTGCAGCATCGGGCTGACGAGATTGAAATCCGTGTCGAGATGGACAACTTCCTGCTGGTTCATCTGATGCTGCTGTTGTTCATTGTCGAATTGCCCGAGCACAAGCGCCGCGGCAATGTCGCCAAAAAGACTAAAGCCCGCGCCCAGCTGCCAGTTGATCTCCGTTCCAGCGAGAGGTCCTGCTCCTTTAAAGTCGTTCTTAAAATGGGTGCGGAACGTCTGCCCCGCTGGAATGTAGCCGCCCTCATAATGAAAGTTGGCATGCTGCTCGATCCAGGCGCCTTTGAATCCGAAGAACGGGTTGAAAACGAGCGTCCTGGTCAAATAATACGCCTTGCCAAATTCGACATCGACGCTTTGGAATTCGATCTCCCAGTGCCCGCGCGCTTCCGCGACTGCAGGCCCTCTGGCCCCCGCGCCCTGAAATAAGAAAAGAGGATAGAAGGAGCCGTGCGCCCCGTGCGAGTGCTCAGGATTGAAGCGGGTATAATTGGCATAGATCTCCCATCCGTCGAAAGAAGGCAGATGGATTCCCAGCCCTACCCGGAAGCCCGACTCGAAATCGAATTCGATCTGCCTGGATGTGGCAAACTCCATTCCTTCCTGGCGCGTCCTCCAGAAGAGCCACTCCGCGGTCAGATAGGCATGGCCCGCCGGCGCCTGGAATCCCGTTCTGGGATAGACATCGCGAGCGGACTCATCGGACGCAAGATTCTGCGCCTGCATAGTCGTTTTGCCAGGTCTGTCATTCTGGGCAGTCAATTGAGCGCTGATCGGATTGTTCGTTCTCTTGAAATAAGGGCGGTCATCAGGAAGCTCCGCGGGTTCGCTTTTGACGGCTTCCTTTTTTTCTACTTTTGGCTGTGTTTTGCTGGAAAACCACTGATTCTTCTTCTTTCTGGAAGGTTTTTTCTCAGTGTCGGCGCTTGTTGTCTTCACTTCGGGCGGCTTTCTCACACCGGCAAAATGGGCCTTCAGTTTTTTGGGAGGCTCTTTTGCAGCGTCTTGTTCAGAACTTGCCGCTTGCGCAGTGTTCTTTGAGGGGAAGGCGACGCGGCGGCTTTTGTGGACCGGCTCCTCTTGAATTTCGGCAACCTCCATTTGCTGCTCGGGCGATTCGACATTCGCTATTTCATCCTCCAAGACCATTTCGACAAATTCTTCGTCCAAGGCGGTATTGTCAGCGGATAGAGAGAAGCTAAAAGCGAGGGAAAAAGCAGTTAGAGAGAGGAAAAATTTAGACGTCATCGAAGCCTCCTTAAAAAGGAATAAAATATTCAATAGAGTTAAGGGTTTATAGCTCGAAATAGCTTAAAAGAAAAGATCTACTGTGAATTTGAAAAATGCGGTGGATATTCTCAGCGGACCATAGAGGAGGGATCTACAGAAAAATCCCAGATCGAAACGTGCCCGTCGGAATGGGCGCAATGCAAACGGCAATTGGCGGCATCGCAGTAGAAGCCGATGATGTGGCGCTCGGAAGAAAGAGTTTGCTGGGGAAGTTCAAAGCTTTTCCAGGAGCCTCGCTCATACTCCCAAACCTTAAGTTCTCCCTGCTCACTGGCGCAGAACACGAAATTTCCATAGGAAGAAAGCGCCGTGATCGGAAGCTCGCTGGATTTCAATCCTACCTTTTGAATCCATGTCGTCCCCTCGACCTTTTCCCAAACGGCGAGGGTTCCATCTTCTGCCCCTGCAAGAAGCATGTCATGGAAGTGATGCAAACAGGTGATCGGCGAATTGCCCGATGAGAATGCTAATTTCTTTTCCAACCCGCCCGGCGTCGCCCTACACTCCCAAATCCTCCCCTCTTTTCCAGCGCTGAAAATCGAGTCTTCTCTTTTTTCCAGGCAACGGACCTCCTGAAGATGGACAAACGGAGAAGAGATCAGCCGTCCTTGAAGAGTCCACATGTGAACGCGCCCTAAAACATCTGCTGCAAAGAAAAAGTCATCCTGCTCTAAAAGAGCGGTAATTTTATGGACTCCTCCGCGAAACCTGTTCGTTTGCTGCCAGACGGCGTTCCCCTGTTCCAGTTCCCAAACGCAAATTTCCCCATTGGGATGTCCGGTGTATAAAGCGTGTTTCTCCATGGTAAGCGCCGAGGCTCCCGAAAGGTGCATCCTTCTGGAGCCGCCTTCTGGATTAGCATGGAAATGAATACCCGGGCGCGACACCTTCGCAGCTTTGGATCCAGAGATCAATCTTTCATTGTTCAGGAGGACAGCTCCCAGTCCCTGAGGGTGTATTTGAGAGCGGATGGCGTCGGTACTCACTTGACACAGCTTGTTTCTAAGAGCAAGCGTCTGCTTGGCCTCATTGTAATAGACGGCCACGATATCTCTCTGCGGAACCGTAGAGAACGGGAAATCCAATTTATATCGCTCTCTGCAAAAGCTGGTATCTTTTACCGCGTTTGACCAACTGCGGCAGGTCGAGGCGGCTTTTCCCAGACTTGCAAGAGGAACCCGCTCCAGGATGCCAAGAAGCAGTTCACCGGCTCCAAATACGTCAGAAACGGGGTCTAATACTTGAACCTCCTCTTTCAAATCGGCAGATTCAAATGTTGCTAAAGGAGAAAAATCTGTTTCCCCCTTCCTCTTGGCCTCTTCAACCTCATTGAGGGGCCTGGGAGAATCGATCCTTATCAAAGAAGAATTTGGGCTTATTAAAAAAATTGACATAGATCCATTATCTCAAACTGCCACTTTCAATTCCACTTCTCAAACTTTATATAAAACTGAAATTAAACAAACAAATAACAAAACTAACAGGATGGATTGTTATCAGCAGTAAATAAACAGTTAAAAAAATAAAGAAAATATTTTAATTTATGAAAGAGTTAGATTATAATTGCTTGTACTGGCTTTGAATGGGATCAACCATTCGTCTGATAAGACTTCATAGAGTCAGGTTAATTCTTCATTGAAGGAAGAAGACATAAACCCAGGCCTTAAGGCCTGGGTTTATTTGTAGTTGGCGGGGGATTCTCGCCCCCGCTAAGCCATCTTTAAAATACCCGGCCCACGAGAACCGGATGTTTCGTTTAGTCAGAAAATTGACCATTGGTATTCGAATAGAGGCACCCTTTTGAAGGGAACAGACAGGTAGAGCGCTTTGGTTGGCCACCAATATGCAAAGTTGTGCATCTGAACCTAGGAGCGGATCCGTCTAACACATAAAATATCTCCTTCCCCACTAAAGGAGCGATCGCTTGCGGCGAGAAGAACCCTCCCAAGACTTGGCTAACAGTATCAGTAAGGGTATTGATCACAGAGACTGTCGTCCCATTTCCTGCCCCGGCAACTGCCTTCACTTGCTCAAAGCCTTGCGGGCATCCGGGCGCAGGAGGAGGCAAAGGAGCATTTTGAAATCCAAAATCAGTGACATAGGCGGTATTTAATACAGGATCAAAGCCGATCGCATAAAGAGAGGTCCATTGAGGATTCGTGATCACACTTGTGACGGTACTGCTATTGGACACGACAGCAACAGCTGTACCGCCGGCCGCATAGAACTTGGTGTTAGAGATGACGCTAATCCCTTTGACACTTGGAATGGATGAAGGCACCGGAATCACTTGTTGCATTGTGGTGTTCGCTGTATTGACAACAACAAGCTCTGCTGGATTTGCAGGATCAAAGGAATCCCCTCCAAGATATAGGTGAAGGCCATCTGGAGAGACTGCAACAGAACGCGGTGACATGCTTGCTGTCACAGAAAATGTAGTAAACGTGGGAGATGTAGGGTTGGTCAAATCGATGACATAGACTTGAGAACCTTGAATGGCATATGCGATTTTGTTTGGAGTGTCGATGGCAATATTAGTTGCAGATGCTCCGCTGATGGTGCCAATAACCATGTTCGTGTCAAGATTGATGATGCTAATGTCGGACGAAGAATTACAGACGTAAGCATAATGAGTGATTCCATCAAAGTAGGCGGCAATATTGTAGGGACTGGTTAGCGTAGGATCTGTGATGGTCGCCGTAATGGTATTGGTATTTACATCGATGACGCTAATGGACTGTCCCACAAAATTGCAAACGTAGGCATTAGTATTACCGCCGACCGAGACGATGACTACACCTGCAGGACCATTGGTTGAACCTCCTTGGACGGGTATAAGCAGATTGCCCTGAACTTGCACAGTTTGATTGAACTGAGCGGCAGAGAGGGAAACGCTGCTGTAACAGAAAAGACACAATGTCGTAAGAATGAACTTATGCATAAAACCTACCTTTAAAGAATGGGAAAACAGGGTTGCCTGCCTTGGAACAGAGGGGGGTGCTGCTGAAGGCGGGCCATTTGGAGTCCTTTATTGTAAAAATATGAGGCTCGATAGATCACGTAATTGTTGGGATGGCGAATGTCCACATTTCTCGGAAAGGGCAGAATCGCCGCAAGCAGGCACGACTCATCAAAGCAAAGCTCTCCTGCTGATTTGGAAAAATAAACTTCCGCTCCTTTTCCGACGCCGTAAATGTTGCTGCCAAGCTCAAAGATGTTGAGATAGACCTCTAAAATTCTCTGCTTCCCCCAGATCCACTCCATCAGAAAAGAGAAATAGACCTCGAGGGCTTTTCGCAGGTAGCTTTTGCGCGGATAGAGAAACAAATTCTTCGCCGTTTGCTGGGTGATGGTGCTCGATGCGACGGTGTCGTTTTGGAGATCTTTTTTTAGGGCATGCAGGATCAGGTCGAAATTGACCCCATTGTGGATATAAAAATCACAATCTTCTCCCAGCAAGACGCTGTGAACGAAATGAGGAGAGATCCGATCCAGAGGAACCCACGTTTTGCGCAAGTTGTACAAAGGGCTTTGATTCCCGGGCTCAAGACGACGGAGGATCATTAGATTGCTAAAGGGGGGGTTGACCCATTTATAGAGGACAACCCACAGCACTGTGAACACGAGGAAACAACCAAGAACCACCCCGGCGCCTTTACTCAATCGACGAATATAAACGCCGGGTGGTTTCATGTGTTCCTCAGCTCTCTACAATTAGAAGCTAAACTCAGCTCTTGTCGTCAAACCTTGCATAATCAGCGAGATATCGGAGATCATCGAGGTGTGGCGGTTTTGGAAGAACCAAACTTGCTCTTCCCACCCTGCTTTAATGGAGAGTTTTTTGAGAGAGCAGTTAAACGCCCAATCAAAACTTAAGCCGGCGAAGAACTCGATGACAGGTGTGATCGAGTGGTAGCTGTAGTCCTGATCGGAAATCTTGACGTCATGCAAAAGAAGCGGGCCATTTGTGTCGTGCGCTTCTCCATCCGCCTGGGTTCTGCCCCACAATAGATCGATAGCGCCATTGGCAAAGAGGCTCCAGTGCTTGGCAAACTGCCAATTGCTGTTAGCCCCCATGCGCAAGCCCAGTCCCCAGAATTTTTGTCTGTCGGTGACATTGGTTTTACCGTAAAAGGAACCATCGTTGACAGAATAGGTGATATAATCAACATCTAAACGTTGATGCTGCCATGTCCCTTTTAAGCCAAAAAAGGGTCTTATCCAGACTTTAGGAGACACCATCAAGCGGCGGCCCAGGTCGACATCAATAACATTCAAGTAAAGATCCCAATCGCTCGTTGCTTTGCCCAAATAAGAATCGGAGCCTCCGTTAAACGTAGCGCTGGCCAAAGAGGAGAATTGAGGAGCATAGTTATATGTCGCCACAAGGCCGCTGTTTGTATTTCCTGAATGAGCAGATCCGGAAGCATCGCCGTGGAAATAGGTGTATTCTATCGCAACGTCCCAGCGGTCTTCCCCGCAAAATGTGTCGAGACCCACTTTAAATCCGGACTGCATGTGGTGTTCCGGCGCATAGACTCTCCCATCTTTGACAGGAGTCGCTGTAGGAGTGCTGCCTGGCTCAACAAAGGCGCATCCCTTGGCAGCGTATTCATTTCCGTTGTCCTTTGCTAGCCAATAAATGTAATCGACATCGATAATGCATCGAGTAGTATCGGCCTTCGGTCTTGGCGCTGTGCCGCCGTTTGCATTTGACGAAGCCGCACTTTTTTGAGCGGCGAATCCCGATGGGATCCAGCTTAGCAGAGACAATGTGCATATCACAAAAAGAGACGGACCATTTACATTTTTCATAGTTCCTCGCATGTTACGTTTCTCATAGCTCTTCGCACGTTTCGCCCAGAACATAGCCTTTTATCTGTTGTGCCTGGAATCTGATCCTGGCTGCGCACTTGTTGGGCGAGGCAATTGCAAAATTCAAATCATTGTTTATTAATGCTCTTTTTTTCAAACGAGAAAAAGACAGTTGGACACTCTGCTCTTGCAGCGAGATACAGGTGAACCCGGATCTAAATGGGCGCTAATTTACAAGAAGACAGATGTCTGTTCGTTGCCTGATGGCAAAGGAATCTATTGGATCGATTTGATTAGCTCCTGAAAGGAACTGTCGTTGCGAATAGGATCGAAGATGTGGTCTGAAAGGACTTGCTGAGCATTGCCCAAGCCTTCGTTGATCGCGGTCTGGAGCCAGCCGACGGTCGGAACAGCCTGGTTCATTTGCGCATGGGCATATGCGTTGCGGAGCGCCGTTTCTGCAGTGGGCCAGCTTTGAAAACAGGTGCCCGCCAGTTCGACGACAAGAGGGAAATCCTTCTGCTCAAAGGCCACTTTGTGCAGCAAGCACAGGGCGTCGCCGCCGAGCTCTTCCCGGATCGAGCGGAGGAGATCGTAGGCATCCTTGCTGTCCCCTTTTTCATACTCGAGGAAAGCCAGATACTGGGTCGCCAGCTCGAAGATCATCCCTTTTTTCGCTTTGGAGCGGATCTCGAGGCATAGTTTGAAAGCCTCCTCTTTTTTGCCCACCTGCATCATCTCTTCGACCTTCTCCAGAAGTTCGCGCAGATTGTCGTCGCGATCGTTCTCGGAAAGGTGGCGCGTGCGGCGGAAGGTATCGTAGCTTTGGAATGCGAGCAGGAAGAAAAGGGCTCCGATCAGAAACGCCTGCGTGACAAAAAAGAAAACGCTGATGGCAAGGGCGATCACCATGCTCGTGGCAATCGAGTACTTGAATCCCTTGAGACCGAAAATCCTCTCCAGAATAATCCGGAGCAACTGGCCGCCGTCCAGCGGCATGACAGGCAGCAGGTTGACCACGGTCCAAAAGATATTGACGATGCGGGTGAGCGAGAGAATAGACCCGACCATCCCCTGGGAAAAAGTGGGGAATTGCAACAGGATCGACGCCAGGATCGCAAGCAAAAATCCGAAAAGCGGGCCGTTGAGGACGATAAAGAATTGCTTCCAGAAGGGAAGCTTCTGTCCGTTATGGTAGGTCAGCCCTCCCAGCGCGACCAACTCGATCCGGGGACTCTGTCCGAATAAAGAGGCAGTCAAAGCATGGCCGTATTCGTGGAACAGCACGGAAACGAAAATAATCCCCACCCAGATCAGCGTGCCGATAAAACTCAAGCTATTGAGATAGCCGATCAGCGCGGCAAAGATCCAGAACGTAGGATAAATCGTAACAGGGATGCGTCCACGGAATTGCAGCATCATTTTTTACCTTTCATTGCCTGGAGCATCGTTTCGCCCATTAATGCTGGAGATTCAGCGACCTTCACGCCGGCCGCGCGAAGGGCGTCCATTTTACTTTTAGCATCCCCTTTTCCGCCAGAAATTATCGCTCCGGCGTGTCCCATGCGCCTTCCGGGCGGCGCGGTCACGCCCGCGATGAAGCCGGCGACAGGTTTTGTGCAGTGTTTCTTGATCCAGTGGGCGGCCTGCTCTTCGGCGTCGCCGCCGATCTCGCCGATCATCAAAATCCCTTCCGTCTCAGGGTCTTCCTGGAACAGTTTGAGGACATCGATGAAGTTCGTGCCGTTCAGAGGATCCCCTCCGATGCCGACACATGTCGACTGGCCAAGTCCCAAAATGGTCGTCTGCCACACGGCCTCATAAGTGAGAGTGCCCGATCTGGACACGATGCCGATTTTGCCTCGCTTGTGGATGTAGCCGGGCATGATGCCGATTTTGCACTCGCCGGGAGTGATCACGCCGGGACAATTAGGTCCGATCAATCGGGAGCGTTTGCTGGCGCGCATGATCCGAGACACTTCGAGCATATCGCGCACCGGGATCCCTTCCGTAATGCAAATGATCAGAGGGATGCCCGCATCCTCCGCCTCGATGATCGCATCGGCAGCATAAGGCGCCGGCACGAAGATCACTGTGGCGTCGCAGTCCGTTTCTTTTTTGGCGTCGTGGACAGTGTCGAAGACCGGAAGGCCAAGTATCTGCTGGCCGCCTTTGCCGGGCGTGACTCCACCGACAAAACGCGAACCGTAAAGCAATCCCTGCTCGGTATGGAATTGCCCCGCCTGGCCTGTGATTCCCTGCGTGATGACTTTCGTTTTTTTGTTGATCAGAATCGCCATTGCCTACCCCTTGCCTTTGAGAACTGCACATACTTTTTCAGCCGCTTCCGCCAGTCCATCGGCTGTGATGATCGGCAGTTTGGATTTCTCGAGAAGTTTCTTTCCCTCTTCGACGTTCGTTCCTTCCATTCGCACGACGAGCGGGACCTTGATCCCCATCTCTTTCACGGCGGCGATGATCCCTTCCGCAAGCGTCGCGCAGTTCATGATCCCGCCGAAAATATTGACGAGGATCGCTTTCACTTTGGGATCGCTGAGGATGATCTTGAATCCCGCTGCGACTTTTTCTTTCGAGGCACCTCCGCCCACGTCCAGAAAGTTGGCAGGCTTGCCCCCGCTGTATTTGATGATGTCCATCGTCGACATCGCAAGGCCCGCCCCGTTGACCATGCAGCCGATATTCCCATCGAGCGCAATATAGGCCAGGTCGAACTCTTTGGCGGCTACTTCATTTTCCGAGACCTGCGTGTGATCGAAGAACCCTGCGATCTCCGGCTGGCGGTAAAGAGCGTTGTCATCGATCGAGAGCTTGGCGTCGAGCGCCCACAGCCTTCCATCATTGGACTCGACCAGAGGATTGATCTCTAAAAGAGAAGCGTCTGTATCGATGAATGCCTTCGCGACTCCTTTTGCAATCAGCGCGCCCATTTTGGCCATCTCCCCTTTCCACCCCATGAATTTGCACAGGCGGACCAGACGAAACCCTCTCACGGACCCGTCGAGCTCGATTGGCAATTTGAGAATTTTCTCGGGATGCTTCTCGGCGACCTCTTCGATCTCCATCCCTCCCTCGGGAGAGGCAATAAGGATCGGCTCCGCTTTGTCCCGATCGATCACGGCGCCCAAGTAGTACTCTTTCTTGATGTCGAGCGGTTTTGAGATGAGGACTTTATGCGCGATGACCCCTTCCGGGCCGGTCTGGTTATTGATCATCTTCATGCCGATAAGGTTCTCGGCGACTTTAAAAATCTCATCCGGCGTCTTGGCGAACTTGACGCCTCCGGCCTTCCCCCTGCCTCCGGCATGCACCTGAATCTTGATGACAGCCTCTTTCAGCCCGAGGTGCTTGACGATCTTGTCGACGTCGTGATTCTTGCTGGCCACCTCGAATTCCGGGATCGGAATATGGTAGCGCTTTAAAATTTGCTTGGCCTGGTATTCGTGGGTATTCATCGGGTAAGCTCCACTGGCGTTTGATTCATCCGTTACTTCAATTTCCTTATCTGATAGACTAGCATTTCCATCAATTAATATTTTACCATTGCGCATGTTTAATTTTCTCAAGAGCGGCTACGAAAAAATCAAGAGTGCTCTCAGCAAGACGCGCTCTGCCCTGTCGATGCGGATCAAGGCGCTGTTTGGCAAACCCTGGAACGACGAGACGTTCGAGCAGCTTGAACAGATCCTCTTCGAAGCTGATCTCGGGACCAAATGCGCATCTTCGTTCGTCGAAAAACTCCGCTCGCGCCTGCGCACAAGCCCGACGAACGACATTCAGGAAATCCTCAAGATATTCCACGATGAGACCCTTTCGATCCTCAGCGTCTCCAATCAGGTCGAGCCCAAAACTCCCGCTCCGGGTGAACCCTATGTGGTTCTCATCGTCGGCGTCAACGGCAGCGGCAAGACCACTTCGATCGCAAAGCTTGCCAAACGGTTTCAGAAAGAGGGGAAGAAAGTGCTTCTGGCAGCTGGCGACACATTCCGGGCTGCCGCCATCGAGCAGCTCGCCACCTGGGCGGAAAGATTGAAAATCGACATCGTCAAATCTTCTCCCGGCTCCGACCCATCTGCCGTCGCCTTCGACGCGCTCACCGCTGCCAAAGCGCGGGGCTTCGACGTCGTCTTCATCGATACGGCAGGCAGGCTTCAGAATAAGGCCGACCTGATGAAAGAGCTGGAAAAGATCCGCCGCGTCTGCGGCAAAGTCGTCTCCTCCGCCCCGCATGAGACCCTCCTCGTCCTCGATGCGACGACAGGGCAGAACGCCGTCGACCAGGCCCAGGTCTTTAATGAGGCGACCCCCCTCAACGGGATCGTCCTCGCCAAGCTGGACGGATCGGCAAAAGGAGGGATCGTCCTCTCCATCTATCAGCAGCTGGGGATTCCCGTCCGCTGGGTAGGTACGGGCGAAAAGGCCGACGATCTAGAGCCATTCGACCCTTCGGCTTATGCAGACTCTCTCTTCTCTGTTGAGAATCAATAACTTAAGAGATTATCCTCAATAGACATTTTTATATTAATTAATTCAATAAATTGATATAATTAAACTTAATAATTTGAGGTTAAAATGTCACAATTAACTAGTTATAACAACCCATATACTCGATCCGATTATGATGCCTATGGATTCTATTCCGTGGATGAGGACTCGCTCGAATACCTGTCAGACTCAGATCTTTTTTCCCCACCTTCCATTCAAAGTTCCGTCCAATACCAGGCCGTGCAAGTCAGGGGTTCATTGGAAGAAAATCCAGATTGGAGAATCCTGGCTGTAGACAACCTCTTGCGCCGCTGCAACCCTAAAATGCCCCAATCCTGCCGAGTGGAGTATAATGGCAAATGGGGGACCGTAGAATTCCAAAATCCTTCCGTCTCCATATATAGGCCCAGATTTCACACTGAATACAGGCCCTCTCCTGTAGCCCCAAAACGAGAGCTTGCTCAAAGAATGGTCCCTTCAATCTCGATACCTCAGCAAAAACCTGCAGATTTGCAGGAAACAGGCATGGGCGCAACAGGCGTAGAGGAGACGAAGACGCCTGGAGATCTCATCCCCCCTCCCGTTCAAATCACAACTCCTGAGAAAGAGAGCTGGGGATTCACGCAGTTTTTCCTGTGGCTGTTCAGCTGCTTTTTTAACACTTCGAAAGAAGCAGACGGCCTCACTTAATCTCGAAGCAGCAGGCGCCGACGAATTTTAAAGCCGGCGCTCCCCATTGAAAGGGGAAAACTACTTCTTCATTTTTCCTGACCAGGACCAATTTCGCCTCGCCCCCCTCGCTTTCGGTTGAAAGCTGGATCCACGCGCACAGATCGCCAAGACTTGTGACTTGGGCTTCCTGCTTGAGTTTTTTTCCCTGGGCTTCCAAAAAGAGCTCCACATCCTCGCAAGGATTGAACCCTTGGGCGAAAAGGAGGAACTTCTCTCCTTTCTCCCCTTGCAGCTCCAGACTGAGCCGGATCCCTTTTTTGGACCTCATTTCCAGCGGGAACGGGATCACCTCGGCCTCATAGCTGTCCTCCCCCTCGTCCGCCTGCATCAAAAAGGTCAGGCGCTCTCCGCGCTTGGCCGGGCAAATGGCATAGATCTCTCCTTCCACGTCTTCAGGGGGCTGAAGGATAAGATGGCCTTTGCTATTGGCAAAGTACTTGAATGTCTCCGTGGTCGTCCCATCGAAGCTTTTGACAATGAGACGGAAAGTCTGCCTGGGGGGGAAATTCTCGGCTTTGAGGCGATAGCGGTGGAAGATCATCCCCTGCCAGTTCATTTCTCCGATCCTTTTCTCGCAACTGAGCTGCGGCTCTTTGCCCATCAGCGGCTGCACAAGAATCAGGGCTGCTGCTAAAATTTGCCATTTCATTTTTTTTACTCCCTCATCTCCCGGACAGCGACTTCTCGCCATCTACCCTCTGCCTCACACTAGCACTAGATTGGGATTGCCGTCAAAAAGAGAGAATATTCCAGGATTAAAAATCACTGTTGTCATTCATTTTTTATTTTGACATATTGAACCGAAAAGAGCCTTGAACAAAAGTTATCTTCGAGGAAGAACACATGTTGTGGAACTCAGACCTGTCACTGTTTTCTCCACAGGCCCTTAGCGAACGAGAGAATCGCGGCCTGCTCATACAATTTCTTCTTTCCGAGCTGATCGAAGCTTACAAGTCTGTGCAATCGGGCAAACTGGATGCAGTCGTCACCCCCCATCCCCGTTTTTTTCCCTATGACTGGAGTGCAAAGACCGGGTATCTGAATAAAATCCTGGAGCATGCCCTTCTTCTGCAAAAGAGTTTTCCCGATCGCGCAAGGGCGGTCAAAAACTGCGAGAGGACCCTCTCGAAGACGCTCGCGTCATTTTCCAAAAAAAAGAAACTGGACAAAGAGCAGATGCACAGCACCCTGCAAACAGTCTATTCCTCACTGGAACCATTGATCGAGGCCTGCAAAGAAAATGAGAACCTGCTTTTCTTTTTATTGAAAAACCGAACTGCGCTCGATGCGCTGACCCGCAAAGGGCATCTTCAGGAATTTCTTGGGAAGATCCACCCCTGCGGTCTGGAAATTCTGGGAGAAAAAATGTGCGACCAGTATCATCAGCGCGGCTTCTTCTCCCAGATTCCCGAATTTAAACTTTTGCTGACTGAACTTTCCCATGTCTGACCCATTGCACGTTTTGATCCGCGATACCCTGTCCTACCTAAAGGATCCCCTCCTTCCAAGGGTGACGGTTTTTGCAAGCGCGGAAGAATGCGCCCTTTTTCAGAGGAAACCTGCAGCTAGGCAGCCTGTCCCAATAGTCAAAGAAGTCACGGCTCTTCCCCCTTTAGCCCCAGAACCTCCACGGCCCGCAGCTATCAAGGAAACGGCGCCTGCACCTAAGGCATTTTCACCCGAGCCTCCTCTCGCCGAGATTCCCATGAAATCACAAGCTCCTGTCCGTGAGGCCAAACCTCATGAGACAGCGGAAACGGACAACTTTTCCCAAATAAAAAAGACTCTGCTCCGCATTGCCCCGGCCATCAAACTTATCGACGAAGTTCCCGACGATGCGCAAGCCAAAAAAGTTGCCGGCGCATGGAGAGAGAAAATCCCCGACGCTGAAGTGATCCTGCTTGCCTGCGAGACGGACGCCGAGACCCTGGAGCTGCTCAAGAGCCTGGGCAAAGCGATCGACCAGCATCTGGCCAGGGCAAAAATCGTCCCTGCGGAAAAGCTTGAGCGGGAAAAGCGCTGGGACCTGTTTTTGCAAAAGAACAGCTTCCGCCTGATCGTCGCCTCCGATGGAATGCAGAAATGCCTAGATCTGATGCGTTTGTATAGGGCCGTTCCGGCCAGCTCCCAATTCTTTTTGGATAAAACGCCTCTTCTGCCCCTTTCCCCCGCCTCCCTTTACAAATCTTTGGAGCATAAAGCGCTTCTTTGGAAAACGCTATGTCAGACGCTCAAGAAATAAGCCCCTTTACGATCGCCGAGGTCATTCTCGATGACGCACTCAATAAACCGCTCGACTACAGGATCCCTGAGAGTCTTGTCGGAAGAGTGATGACAGGCTCGCGAGTCAATGTCCCTGTGAGAAATTCGCAGCGGCAGGGCACGGTCGTCGGACTCAAAGAAAAAAGCGCCTTTGCCAAACTCCGGCAGATTGCCGGCGTTATTTCTGAAAAGACCCATGTGACCGACGAACTGTTCCGCCTTGCAGAATGGATCTCCTATTACTACTGCACCCCTCTGCGAAAAGTCCTGAAGACTGTCCTTCCCTCCAGCGTGAGAGGCAAGTCCAAGGCCAAAGAACAGCTTCTGATCAAGCCTGACGTTTCCTTAAACCAGCTTGCCGTCATCTGCGATGAACTGAGAAAATCGCATCCGACCCAGGCCCTTGCGCTGGATGCCGTCTTAAAATCCCCCAAAGGGATCCTCCTCTCGAAATTATTGGAGATGGCAGGCGTCTCGCGGAGCCCTATTGAGACGCTGATCAAAAAAAAGGTTCTGCTCTGCCAAAAAGTGCAAATCGACCGCTCGATCCTCTCCGAAGAAGAATACTTTCCGACAAAGCCGAAAAAGCTTAACGAAGAGCAGTCGCAAACCCTCGAAAAGATCAAAGAAAGCCTGGATAAAGACCGTTTCGAAGTGAGGCTTGTGCATGGAGTGACTGGCAGCGGAAAGACCGAGGTCTATCTTCAGGCGATCGAGCATGCGCTTCTACTCAAAAAAGGGGTGCTGTTCTTAGTCCCCGAGATCGCGCTCACTTCCCAAATGATCGAGCGGCTCAAAAGCCGGTTCCAGGAGAAGATCGCCATTTTGCACCATCGCCTTTCGCAGGGCGAGAGGTTCGACGCATGGCATCAGATCCGCGAAGGCAAAGCCCTCATTGCCATCGGCGCCAGGTCTGCTGTCTTCAGCCCGATCCAGAACCTGGGACTGATCATCGTCGACGAAGAGCATGAGTCCTCTTACAAACAGACCGACGAAGCCCCCTCCTATCATGCGCGGGACGTCGCCGTCATGCGCGGCAAAATCGCAAATGCGACAGTGATCCTTGGAAGCGCGACACCAAGCTGTGAAAGCTACTACAACGCGAAGATCGGCAAATATCAATTGAGCGTTCTCACAAACCGCGCCGACAGCGCAACGCTGCCCCAAGTCACAGTGGTCGACATGAAAGAGGAGATCGCCAAGAACAAGGGCTTTACTCTTTTTTCCAATGCGCTTTTAAATGCAATCAAGCAGCGCGTCGAGATTGGGGAGCAGGTCATCCTCTTTCTCAACCGCCGCGGTTACCACACCGCGCAGATGTGTACAAGCTGCGCCCATGTCCTACAATGCCCTCACTGCGATGTGAACCTGACCTTTCACTTAGGCGATAATGTCCTGGCGTGCCATTTGTGCGACTACCGCCTCTCCCCTCCCCCGCGCCAGTGCCCCGGCTGCAAAGCGGAAGGGTCTCTTAAATTCAAAGGGGCCGGAACCGAAATGGTCGAGCGGGCGCTGCATGCCGTTTTACCTGAGGTAAGAACGCTAAGGCTCGACGCCGATACGACGCGCCACAAAGGAAGCCACGAACTGTTATTTAAAAGTTTTCGGGCAGGGAAAGCAGACGTCCTGATCGGAACGCAGATGATCGCAAAAGGGCTGCATTTTCCGCAGGTGACCCTCGTGGGCGTACTCAACGCAGACGGCAGCCTGCAGATCCCCGACTTCCGCGCCAGCGAGACAGTGTTCCAGCTTTTGACGCAGGTCGCGGGAAGATCTGGACGAGGCGCTCTCAGCGGAGAAGTGATCATTCAGACCCATCTGCCCGACCACTTGGTGATCGGTCTGGCAAAAGAACAGAACTATGAAGGGTTTTTTAACCAGGAGATCGCTGTCCGCCAGCTGTTCCATTATCCCCCCTTCACCCACCTGGTCAAACTGACCTTTAGCGGCAAGGATCCCCGTCTGGTTCAAGAGAGAGCCGCCGCTCTTCGCAGCCATCTGATCGGGCAGCTTCCGGCCCACTTTGAAATCCTCCCTGTCGTCCCGTGCGGGCACGCGAAGGTCAAGGGGGATTATCGTTTTCAATTCATCATTAAGGCAGAGAAGATGGGACAACTGCTCTCTCTGCTCCAAGGCCAGGGTGTGAGAGAAGAGAATTTTCGCCTGTTCATCGATGTCGATCCCCTGTCAACTTTTTTCTAATCCTTAGCTCAAGGCTCTCTCAAAATTCTCAAATCAGCTCTTCAGCAACCTGCAACCATGTCTGCATCCCTTGTTTAAGATGCTCGACCCATTCTTGCAGCCCCGAGGTGCTGGAGACATAGGGATATTTAAGTAGAACGGGATTGAACCCATGTTTGCAAAGCAGGAAATTCAACAATGCTGTGTCCGTTCGCCCGCAGCCATCTCGTGGAGGATGGAGCCATTCCAGATGCTGGATCAGCTTCGCGATAGCTGTAAGTTTTTCAGCTTTATTTTCAGCAGCGTACATTTCACAGTGAAAATCGCCCACAAAGAGATTGAAGACCATTGCGACCTGCTCTCTTGTCAATGGATGGTACTTAATGCGCCAAGTCATTGGTTTTTGGGAAGTAACGACAATTGATCCCAAGGAGAAAGAACTTCCGAGAACAGTGGCCAAACGCTCATTAAGTTCGTCAAATTCCTTGATCGCTGCCTCTGTCATGGCATAGTGGGGAGAAACAAAATTGGCCTGGACCCCGCCTTCCCTAAAGATCCCCACATTCCTTTGATCTATCAAAGTTTGGGTCGCAGCTCCTCGAAAATGGCTGCAGGCCACTTTATGCATTTCCAGATAAAAGGAAGCTTCCAATTTAGAATCGAAATTTTCGCCAAGAAACTGAAATAACTCATTCATACTCTTTGCATAGCCAGGTTCTTTTGCATACCCATGCAAGCCTAAATCAAAAACATTCTGTCCAAAAAGATGATAGACGCCATCGATGTACTCCATCCATTTTTTGGAGCCAAGCGAATTGTAAATCGCATCAAATTCCTCTGGAGTCGCAGTACCCATAGTGGTAGAAGAAGGAAATAACTCTATTGGATTTGCATCGATGCCTATGATGCGTCCTTCTCTGCAGAAGCTGCGTAGGCGTTCCTCCATCTCGAAACTCGATGTCAGCAAGTTCTGGTTCACATAAAGTTCTTTGAGTTCTGCCAACATGAATACCACTTGCGGGACGAACTTTAGACAGTTATTGTCAAGTCCTAGCACTTCCAATTTTTTCATCGCTTTCATTTCAGGGGGCAATCCAGTCAATTTATTACAAGGAGCAGACAAAACCTTAAGAGAATGAAGCTGTCCAATAGACCGAGGTAATGAAATCAGGCAATTGTTATACAGATATAGATGACGCAGATACCCGAGATTGCCGATTGTGGAAGGAAGGACCTTTAAACCGTTATTCTCAAGACAGAGTTTATTAAGCTTTTTAAGATCGCCAATCTCTCTTGGCAAAGTCTGTAATTGATTGTCGTTTAGATTAAGTTCAAGCAGATGCTTCAACTTTCCAATTTCAGGAGGCACCTCTTTTAAACGATTAGAGTTCATCTGAAGATAAACCAAAGCATCGAGCTCCCCAATTTCATCGGGAAGAGAGGCAAGACGATTCGAGGAGACATTTAAAACTCTCAACTTTTTCAACTCTGCGATTTCAGGAGGAAGCGCAGTCAACTGATTGCCGGTAAGGAGCAACGTTCTTAAATTTGAGATGAGTCCAATTTCTTTTGGAAGGGTTTTCAAGGCAACATTTTGCAGATCCAGCCTCACGACATTCTGGAATGCGATCGCATTCTCCTCTAAAAAGGTTCTTTTCTGCTGAAGGCGTTCCAAAGGATTTCCGCTAAATTGAATTTCCTTCATTTTCAAGGATAACCATTCCGGGGCTTGCTTGAGGAGCGCGCTCCAAAAAATGTCCATGCTTTCAGCCTCGACATAGGGAGACATGTAATCCATGATTTGGGGGGGGATCCTATCCATTGAGACGATTTGCGGGGTAGGAAAAGCAGCTTTAAAAAGGGTATTGATCTTTGCTGCAGCAGGATCTTTGTCCACGCCTAAATGACGGAAAACAGATCCCATCGATTTAGCGCCAAACTCATGATGGAGGAGTTTAAGCATTTTCTTCGCCTTCTTTGCTGAGAAAAAAGCAAAGGCCCCATTTCCGCTGCCAAAAGGGGAAAGGCACTCCTTCGCACCCTGATTATTGGCATGGTTTTCCCCTTCCCTTCCACAACATTCATTTAACCCTTTTAGAAAAGCCATAATTACCTAATATTAATCATTTAATTAATAATTAATTATAATATTATATTAATAATAAATCAATATTTTATTAATTAGACAACGTTAAATTAAAACGATGCGAATATACCTCAAGCACTTGTAGATAAATGACTTACGATAAATCAGATCAGCTCAATGTTTCTTTTTCCCAAGCTATCAGCCCCTCTTCCAGGATCCCGACCCATTCTTGCAGTCCCCTGCAGCTGGAACGATAGGGAAGGGATAAGATCACAGGATGCATCCCATAGCATGTCAGCAGGTAATTGAGCAGCGCTGTATCGGTCCTGCCGCAGCCATCGCAAGGGGCGTGGAGCCATTCCAAGCGCTGGATGAGCCGGGCGATGGCGAGCAGCTTTTTGTCTCGATGATCGGCATGCCCGATTTCGAAATAGAACTCCGACATGAAGAAATTGAAGACCGTTCTGACCTGACTCGCAGACATCCGGTGATAGAGGATCCGTCTCCCTTTTTTTCCCTTAAGCGGGGCTATTTTACCCAGAGCGTACATCGTGCCCAGCTCAGAAGACAGGCGCTTGCTCAGACTGTTAAATTCTTGAATCCCCTCTTTAGTGAACGGGTACTCTTCCTCTTTAAAATCGGCGTCGATCATATCTTCTGATGTTCTGAACACGCCGACTTTTTTGCTGTCTACCTCCGTTACTCCTTCTTCTCCCGTGAAATGGCTGCAGGCGATCTTATGCATTTCGAGATAGAAATCGGCATCGACTCTGCGATTCATATTCTTGGAGAGAAATTCAAAAAGCGCCCGCATCCCAACGACGAACCCCGGTTCTGCATGTTTGCCATGCAAGCCCTTGTCGAATACCTCGGGACCCAGAGCATGGAACTCTCCATCGATGCATTCTTTCCATTTACTGGAGCCCAGCTTTAAGTAGATATCCCGCAAACTTTCAGCGGAAGACGACTCATCCAAGACAGGGCTGGACCAACAGGAGAGGTTCGTTAATTCCTTCGGGAGGGATTCAAAGAGATTGCCCTCAAAACAGAAATTCTTTAGAGATCCCAAATTTTTTATTTCGAGAGGAAGACTCTCCAATCTGTTGCGATCGACAAAAAGAGTCTGCAAAGATTTTAACATTCCCATTTCTGTCGGAAGTTCAGTGATGAAATTATTGGATAGCATCAATATTTCCAGCTGCTGAAGAAATTGAAGCTCCTTCGGAACGGAAGAGAGGCGGTTCTCGGCAAGGGAAAGGATGAAGAGATCGGCCAGCTTTCCAATTGTTTTGGGAATCGAAGAGAGGCGGTTGTCCTGAAGAAACAAAGCTCTCAAATGCTTCATCCCGCCGATCGATTCCGGCAGCTTTTCCAAACGATTATTTTCGATCGACAAGCAAATGAGAGAGTCCAGATCGCCCATACGCTCAGGGAGAGTCCGGATACGGTTTGACCCCAGGAAAAGGGTTTTCAGATTCACAAGATCCCCGATTTCTTGAGGGATCTCTGCGATCCGGTTGCAGCAGGCAGTTAGAGACTCAAGAGAGCTTAAATTGCACACTCCTGAGGGCAGCGCGGTCAGGCGGTTCTTGTTAAGGTCCAGCACTGTCAATTTCTTCAAATTCCCAATTTCATCAGGCAGGTCGGTCAAACGATTGCGGGACAGATCAAGGGTCTTCAAATTGACCAGCAGATCGATTTCCTTTGGCAAAGTGTGGAGGCCCAGATTGCTTAAATCCAATTTTTCAATCGATTCCAATTCCTCTTGGTACAATTTGAGCAGGCTTCCCATCTTCTCAGCCTGGATCAAGGGATCCTCTGGAAACTCAATGCTCTGCATTTTGCTCGCAAGTTTAGGTGGCGCAGCTTTCTGGATCGCCTCCCATAACTTCATCATATCATCCGCTCGGACATACGGGTCGAAACTCTCTTTCATCTGACTTAAGTGGTAAGGAATGAGGGCATGAGGACTTGAGAGTTGGCCCTTGTTCATAAGCTGGTTCGTATGAGCGGATCGGAAAAGGGCATCGACCTGGGCGGCCATCGATTTATCGATCAAGGGGAGAGAATCCATCAGGCACTGCAGAGGAAAAGAGCCATAGAATGTCGCCAGTGTAGTCATGATCTTCCTTGCCTCGGTTTGTGCCGCCTTATTGAATCTGCGGGAAACCAAGGTCATCCTTGACAACTCTCCTGTCTGCCGGAGAACCTTGCCTAAAAGAGGCAAGGGGAGGCAATCAAAATAATTAATGGTAATCAGATCTTGAACAGACATGTGTTTTTATCCAAATTTTTGTTTTAAGTGCAATTATTTTAATAAAAATTTGAATTAAAATCAACAAAAAATCAACCTTACTGAAACAAATAAATCATTGATCTCAAAGCAATTAAATTAATTAATTTTAATTTTTTAATTAAAACTCAAATATCAACATTCACGTCGATCGCCATTTGACAATATTTTTTTGAATCCTATAGAGTGTGCTTCGATCCGGCAATCCTTCTGGGCATACACTGCCTCAAGAAACGCGGATGAGCATTAATTGAGAGAGCCCCTCTCTCAAGACAGGAGTAGCGCTTGACTTACACAGTGATTCTTGGAATCGTCTCGTTCTGTCTTCTGCTCTACCTTTTCGCCACGATCATCTGGCCGGAGAAGTTCTAGAACATGACGCAAGCACACTGGCTGGAACTCATCTTCATCCTTTCCCTCATTCTGCTTCTTGCCAAACCGATCGGACTTTACCTCTATCGGGTTTTGGACCCTAAGGGAAAAACGGGACTGGAGTTTGCCTTAAAACCCCTTGAAAAACTGACTTACCGGATCTGCTCCATCGACGCTTCCGCCGAGCAGGACTGGAAAAAATACACAATCAGCATTTTCCTGTTCACGCTAATTGGATTCATTTTTACATTTCTGATTTTAAGCTTTCAGGATCTCCTTCCACTGAATCCCGAAGGGATCCCTGCTCCTTCTTTTCTCGACCGTTTCAATGCCACCATCAGCTTCATTACCAACACCGACTGGGAAAATTACGTTCCTGAACAGGAGATTTCCTATTTTACGAACATGTTCGCCTTCACGACCCAAAATTACTGTTCTGCCGGCATCGGGATTTGCGTCGCCGCGGCGCTTGCACGCGGGATCGCAGCGAACTCCTCAAAACTGCTTGGAAACTTTTGGGTCGACATCATCCGCATCTGCTATTATGTGTTTCTCCCTTTAAGCTTGGTCTTCGCTGTCTTTTTTATTTCCGAGGGCGTGCCGCAGAATTTCAAAGCGTTTGCCAAAGTGTGCACTGTAGATGGAGGCAACGAGCAGACAATTGTGCAGGGGCCAATGGCCTCTCAGGAATCGATCAAACTGATCGGGTCCAATGGAGGCGGTCCTACGAACGCCGACTCATCCCATCCCTATGAAAATCCCACCCCGATCTCTAACTTTGCCCAAATCCTCGCGATGCTGCTTATCCCCGCCGGCCAGATCTACTATTTTGGGATGGTTGTTCAGAACCTCAAGCATGCGTGGTCGATTTTTATTTTCATGACCGCCTTTTTTGCACTCGGAGTAGTTGGAATTGGGGCATTTGCTGAGGAAGGCAATACGAACCTGATCCCTTATGGGATCGATCTGACAGAAGGGAACATGGAAGGCAAAGAGCAGCGATTCTGCGTTTTCGACACGGCTCTATTTTCCAACGCGACGACAGCCGCTGGCAATGGATCCATGAACGCGATGCACTCTTCCTTCGTGCCGGGGGCCCAAGTGATCACACTGCAAAACATGCAGATCGGGAACCTTATTTTCGGCGGCGTCGGCTCGGGACTTTACAGCATCGTGCGTCTGATCATGGTTAGCTCGTTCATTGCCGGCCTGATCATCGGCAGAGCCCCCCAGTATTTAGGGAAGAAGATCGAATCCTTCGAAATCAAGATGTGCATGATCCCAATCATTGTTTTTATCATTGGAATCACGGGACTCACGGCGCTCAGCTTTCTAACACCCTGGGGACTGCAGGGGATGGGACAAAAAGGCCCCCACGGCTTCACCTCAATACTCTACACATTCAGTTCGACAATGGTTAACAACGGAACGGATTATGGAGGAATTGACAGGGACACCAATTTCTTCAACATCGCAACGGCTATTGCGATGATGGCCGGGAGATACTTGACCATCCTTGCCACAATGGCCATGGCAGGCTCTTTGGCAACCAAGAAAAAACACATTGAAAAAGCAGGATCCTTTCCGATCACCGGTTTCACTTTCATCATTTTGATCTCGTCCGTCTTTTTCATTATCAACGCTTTGGGCTACCTCCCCTCGATCATGCTAGGGCCTGTCTATGAACAAATTTTAATGATAGAGGGGAAACTGGAATGACCAGTGAAAAAATCATCTCCGCGTTTCATCCCAGTTCGCTTGGCCTCGCCTTCTATCGCGGTCTACAGAAACTCAACCCGTTTCTTCTATGGCGCTCTCCCGTCATCTTCATTACCGAGATCTGCGCCATCCTGACGACCTTTGATGCATTCATCGGACAAGACACCATCGATCCCTTCCACCTGCATATCGCCGTGTGGCTTTGGATCACGGTGATCTTCGCGAATACGGCCGAGTCGCTGGCCGAGATCCGAAGCGAGAGCTGGACGTCGGCCCTTCGCCATGCCCGCTCTGAAATTTTAGCCAGCCGCTACGACAGTGAAGGAAATCTCAATGTCGTCAATTACAAAGAGCTGAAAAAAGGAGATCTGATCCTCATCCGCATGGGAGAGACGATCCCGGCAGACGGTGAGATCATCTCGGGATCGGCAACGATCGACGAGTCCGCCGTCACCGGAGAAACACAATTGATGCTTAGGAAAGCGCTCACCAACACCAATAATGTCACCGCAGGGACAAAAGTCATCTCTGACGAGATTGTCGTCAGGGTCACTGCCGATTCGGGAGAGGGCTTTATCGACCGGATGATCAAGCAAGTCGAAAATTTGAAGCGAAAAAAAACCCTCAATGAAATTGCGCTCACCATCCTTCTTTCCAGCCTGACGGTGATCTTTCTGGTCATGGTGGTCTCCAATCAATTATTCGCCCGCTACTATGACGTCGATCTCAATTTGACAATGCAGATCGCCTTTTTGACCTGCCTCATCCCCACGACGGTAGCCAGCCTGCTCAACGCTGTCGGTATCGCGGGAATCAACCGCCTGATGAAAAAAAATGTGGTCGCGATGAGCGGCCAGTCAGTGGAGATCGCGGGCAATATCGACATCCTCCTCCTTGACAAAACAGGGACGGTCACTTTTGGCGAGCGGGAAGCAGTCGGGATGACGCCGGCATTCGATGTCTCCGAGGAAGAATTCATGAATGCCTGTTACCTCAGCTCTTTCCTCGATGAGACTAAGGAAGGAAAGAGCATTTTGTCTTACATCAAGCAGCGCGCCCCCTTCGTTTGCGTCCGCCCTAAAACCCATTTCGAATTCATCCCTTTCAGCATGATGAACCGGATTAGCGGAGTCGATCTGGAAGAACAGAAATATAGGAAGGGAGCGGTCGATGCAGTCGAACAATTTCTCGAGAAAAAAATCCCCTCCGATTTACTCAGGACCGTCAATGAGATCGCCGAGCAGGGAGACACCCCGCTTCTCGTCGCAGATCAAATCCATGTCCTGGGCGTGATCCGTTTAAGAGACAAGATCAAGCCGGGACTTTCGGCCTGGTTCCAGGAATTTAAAAAATTAGGGATCAAAACCGTGATGGTCACCGGGGACAACCCGCTGACAGCAGCTGCGATCGCAAAAGAAATCGGGGCCGATGACTTCCTGGCCTCGGCGACTCCGGAAGACAAGCTCCATTACATCCGGCAGGGGCAGCTGGAAGGCAACATCATTGCCATGACCGGAGACGGCCTCAACGATATTCCGGCTCTCACGCAGGCCGATCTCAGCGTTGCGATGAATAACGGTGCGGAGGCGGCCAAAGAAGCCGCAAATATGATCGATCTCGATTCTAATCCGGTGAAGCTCTTTGAGATCATCCAAATTGGAAAACAACTCCTGATGACAAGAGGAGCATTGACAGCGTTCAGTGTCGCCAACGATCTGTCCAAATACTTTATCATCATTCCCGCAGTACTCTATGTGAGCATTCCCGAATTTAAAATCTTCAATTTTCTGAACCTGTCCTCACCCAGAAACGCCGTCCTCAGCGCCGTCATCTTCAATGCCCTCTCTTTGGTAGCGTTGATCCCGCTTGCGCTCAAAGGAGTGAAGCTCGTTCCCCATCAGGCCAAATGGATATTGAACAAGCACCTGCTTATTTATGGGTTCGGCGGACTGATCCTCCCCGTGATCGGGATCAAATTGATCGATATGATTTTACTCCACTAGAAAGTAGACCTAAAAGATTTCGGCATTCGGCAGCTCAAAAGCCCCGGAGATTAGACGATGATTAAAACGCTTAAAACCGCATTCCTTCTGACACTGACATTCACACTCTTCTTCGGAGGGCTTTATCCGACCTGCATTTACCTGATCGGCCACCTCTTTTTCCCCTATCAAGCAGGAGGAAGTCTTTTATTTCATCCCAATACACAGAGCATCATCGGGTCAGAACTGATCGCACAGGGATTTGATTCCCCTGTTTATTTCCATCCCCGTCCTTCAGATACGGGAGAGTCTCCTTACAACGGCACCAATTCCGGCGGAAGCGAGCTTGGCCCATCGATGAAAGCGCTGATCGATGCAAACGTGACCCGCGCTGATCAGTATCGCCAGACCAACTGCCTCACCCCCGATACCTGCGTGCCTGTCGATGCCGTCACAGCATCAAGCAGCGGCCTGGATCCGCATATCAGCATCTCCAATGCCCTCCTTCAGGCTCCTCGTGTGGCCATGGCCCGCAATATGCCCGAAGAAGACGTGCATGCGCTGATCCAGCAATTTACCGAGCGTCCCTCTTTCGGACTGTTCGGAGAAGCCCGCGTCAATGTCCTTATGCTGAACCTGCGCCTGGATAACGCCGTCGTCGAAAAAGAGCGCTAGCAATCCCCCCCCCCATGTGGCACCCCGCTCTCACCCAAACCTCTCATTTGATGATTTTTAGACAGACATCTTCTGTCTAAAAAAAACACACAGGCTATTTGATCTAAATCTAAAATATTAATATTCAAAAAGCTGAAACAAAACCCCAAAATTCAACCACTGCTTTCAGACAACTCAATCCAAACTTGCCATTCAATTTATAATTTTAATTAAATGATTAATACAATCTTAAAGAAAATGAACTATAATTAACTCAAAAACAATAAATCATAAAAATTAATTAAAATAAAAAGAGATTAAAGCATGCCGATTAAAGACTGCTGCGCCCTTCGTCCAGACCCCACAGATTTCCGACAAGCTGAAATTCAAGGAAGCGAGGATCAAATCTGGTGGCGCGCTCCGCTGGATGTATTGGGAGAAATTGCAAGCTTTGTCGCCACAGGCGCCAGCCCCATCGAGCTAGCAACAAATGTTGTCAACTGGTCAAAAGTGTGCGTACTTACCCACAAGCTGGCGCATAAAACTGGAATAGTAGAAAAAATTCCCGAGGCGCTTCAAGATGACGCCCTTCTTAAAACATGGGCCAGCATATCAAAAAAACTGGATTTTCATGGAACTGCTCGTCCACAAACACTATCCGAAATTAAAGCCTGGTTCAATGACCCTGCCAATACTGCTCAATTAAATAACATTAAACAGCTAGATTTGTCTGATCTTGATTTAAAAGCTATTCCTCATGAAATCACAAAATTTGCGCAACTAGAGATGCTAGTCCTGCATCATAACCAGATAAGGGACATCTCCGCTCTCGGAAACCTTTCTCAGCTAAAGACGCTTTACCTTGGCCACAACCTGATATCTGATATTTCTGCTCTCGCAAACCTCGTTCAGCTAAAACAGCTTCACCTTGGACGCAATCAGATAAGGGACATCTCTGCTCTTAAAAACCTCGATCAGCTCCAAACGCTTGATTTGGGCAACAACCAGATTAGCGACATCTCAGCGCTTAGCGGCCTTCAGCAGCTGGGATGGCTTAGCCTCACTCAAAATCCGATTACACATATTTCAGCGCTTTTCGGCCTCGATCGACTAGAGATTCTTTATCTTATTAATGCCCCACTTTTATTCGTTCACGAAAAAGATTTCGACAAAATCACACTAAAACACAACTCACTAAAATTGTTATCAAACAAGTTCCATGAAATCAGCGAACATAAATGCGAATCGAATCTCTCAAGATTCATTCAGTTTATTGCAATGGGAAATTGCGGGCTTGAACAAATTCAGGAAAAATTTGCCGAGCTTGACCCCCGGGATAAGAACCTGATTTACGGGATGGTCTATCAAACGGCCGGCTCCAAATCCCAAGATCCTCAGTGGGGCGAACTGCATGCATTTGACGATAGATCAGTTTTTAATCGCGCAGTAAGAAAAGCCATCAGCGCAAAGTTTGATCGCCTCTCGCAGGAAGAAAAAAACAGGGTCTACGGAAATATTTGCGAGCTTGCAGGACACCCTGCGACATCTGACCTGCAATGGGGAGAGGAGCATGCCTTCGAGAACGTCCTGCGGCTCGTCGACGCGATGAACAGGGTGCCAGCTCCTGGCGTCTGATTTTAATAACATTGGATGAGCAGAAAAAATCCTCCACTCGAGGGAAGACGGCGCTCTGATAAAAAACATGCAGCCCTCTCTCAAAAAAGCCTTAATTCTTGCCCGTCATTAAATGCCGTCCATCAGACAGGAAGGCGCCTTTATCCCTCCCAATGTAAAAGAGCGTCCCCGGAGAGGAACTGATCCCAGACAGCCTTGCCCCCTTATTCATTACCATCCCTTCCTTTCAGATACAGGCGATCCACCCTTTCAATGGCCGAACCCATAAGAACTGGCGTTAAAAGCCTGCCAAGCCAAAGTATCCGCCTGCGAATAATTAACCAAATTTTTACAAAAAAACAATATTAAAATAATTTCACAAATACTTAAGCTGCTAATTCTCAAACTATTACATAGAATTCCGAACAAACGACAATTAAAATTTAAATTATAACGCATCTTCTTTAAATTCGGGCATTTGCATTCACATTGCAAATCCATTTATTAAACAGAAAACACTCTCATCCAATGACTTATCAATTTACAATCCGCTAAAATAAAATTTACAAAATCTTAATATTAAGATTGTATAATTTATGGCATGGATAAAATAAATTAATACAAAGTTTGCGAGAATTTAATAAAACAAAGGAGCAATATGTCAATCAACCCCTGCACAGCAATCAGCCCACGACCAGATGGTCAATATAGAACCCAGAGCCAAGACGCCGCTGGCAGTGAGCTCTTGAAATTGCCTCCCCATGTAATAGGGCGTATCGGGAACTTTGTAGCCACAGGAAACACCCCCCTCGAAGCTGCGACAAACGGCGTGCACTGGTCACGAGTTTGTGTTTATACCCACGTCACATCACATGAATCTGGGGTGACACAAACAGTCCAGCAAGCGCTTGACGCCCATCGGGCGCTCGAAGATGAAGCCCTTTTAAAAATTTGGCGTCATGTATCAAGAATTATTTATTTCAATCCTCGTCAGCGAACAATTGATGAGATTAAAGCCTGGTTTGATGACCCGGCCAATGTTGATCATTTAAATGCCATTACAGATCTAGATTTATGTAATTATGGTTTAAAAGCTATTCCTCCCCAAATCACAAAATTCACTCAGCTGCAATCTCTTAACCTTGCTAACAACCGGATACTAGACGTCTCTCCCCTCAAGAACCTCTCTCAGCTTAGAAGGCTTCAACTTCCTAACAACCAGATAACAGACGTCTCTGCCCTTGCGAACCTCGCTATGCTTAGGTTGGTTAACCTTATGTTTAACCCCATCACTGACTTCTCATTTCGTGAGAACCTTCCCCAATGCATAGTAGCGTCATCCAATCCAATGACTTAAAAGTAGATCAACAACATTAAGACATCTTTAATGGGCATTAAAAAAACAACAAAAACAATAGGTAACAAATGTCAATCAGACCATGCACAGCCATCGGCCCACGTCCAGATGGTCAATATAGACCCCAGGACCAAGACGCCCCCGGCAGTGAGCTCTTGAAATTGCCTCCAAATGTAATAGGGCGTATCGGGAACTTTGTAGCCACAGGAAACACTCCCCTAGAAGCTGCGACAAACGGCGTGCTATGGTCACGAGTTTGTGTTTATACGCATGTCTCATCCC
>JAFEGH010000008.1 GCA_018240065.1 Verrucomicrobiota bacterium
AAACGATCGGTGTGCCCCCTCGCGCCGCTTCTTGCGGCTACGGGGGCTCGGGTGGTTTTGCATCCGCAAAACTTCACCCGAGACTCTCGTCACACACGCAAGCCAAACTGTTGGCTTGCTCGCACCCAATAAAAAAACCCGCTGACGCGGGTTTTTGATTGGGGGCGGTGTGACTCGAACACACGAAGACCGAAGCCGAGGGATTTACAGTCCCTTGCAATTGCCACTATGCGACACCCCCGAGAGGAAAGAAGGGAACGATGCTGGCGAAAGGACTTGAACCCTCAACCGTCCGCTTACAAGGCGGATGCTCTACCATTGAGCTACACCAGCGTTAAGATGAAAAAATCTAACATGATGCGACTTTTTTACTCAAGAAGTTTAAATCACATCACTGGATTTGGGGGCTCCTCAGGTGGAGTTTTAGGAGCGGAAGCCCTCTTAAAAAAAAGTGAAGAGACCTTGGAAGTTTCCTGCGTTGGCTGGGACTGGGAAGCTACCGAGGTCAACACCTGGGCGTTGATTTTTTTGTGCTTCTGCTTCATCTCGCAACACTTTTTGAACTTTTTCCCGGAGCCGCAGGGGCAGGGATCGTTCCTTCCGACTTTATCCATTGAGGACCTCTTCAAAAATGTTAGCTAGAATAGCCTAGAATTTCGATTCAGTCCACTAAAAATAGTAGGGGCTTTAATAGGGAAAACGTACAATTGTGCGCTGATTTATGGATAAATTATTAAATTTACACTTCCCCGTAGCGCGACCTCCCTGGACTGGCCTGGGGCGCAGGCTTGAGAGCATGTGCCGCAAGGCGCTCTATGAATTCGATCTGCTCAAAGACCAGAAAAAAGTAGCGCTGGCCTTAAGCGGGGGCAAAGACAGCCTGGCCCTGCTGTATCTGCTCAAGGCGATTGCCGGCAGAGGGATTCCCGACTTCGAGCTAACGGCGATCCATGTCGGGGGGCCTTTCTCCTGCGGGGCCGGTGTCAGCGAAGGGTTTTTAAAAGGAATCTGCGAAGAGCTAGGGGTCGCCTACCTGTCCTGCGAATCGAAGCAAAAAAGGGAGACTCTGGAATGCTATAGCTGCTCCAGAGAGAGGCGAACCCTCATTTTTGAGGCCGCGAAGAGCGTCGGGGCTACGACGGTGGCTTTTGGACACCATCGGGACGACAGCGTTCAAACACTGCTCATGAACCTTTTGCATAAGGGGGAATTCGCAGCGATGCTCCCAAAGGTCCCGATGCATGACTATGGGGTGACGATCGTCCGCCCTCTCATCTATATTTCCGAGGACGAGATCCGCGAGTTTGCCAAAATGTACGGATTTGCCAGAGTCGTGTGCCAGTGCCCCGTCGGGCAGAACTCGATGCGCCGTCAGACCAAAGACCTTCTGGTTGAAATCGAAAAGAAATTTCCCAATGCCAGAGATAACCTCGGATCGGCGTCTCTTCTGTACGGGTCTCAAAAAGCTTTGAGCAAATAACGCGTTTATTTTGCTACCTCTGGGAATGCGGATAATTCACAGACCAGCTATACGCTGTAGAAATCCTTTACAATTCGCTTAAGTCTAGTATAATTTGCAAGATAATGGGATGCAGCCATTGAGGTTCTCTATTGCTCAATTCGGGCTGGAGCGATTGGCTGCTGAACAAAGAGAGAAATATGCACGTTGAAGAACTCCTTGCGGTGATCTGCTATTTTGCGATACTGCTGACGATTGGATTCATGTCCTATCGCAAACACATTTCTGCCACCGATTTCATCATCGGTAATCGTTCCATGAACTATTGGTTGACAGCGCTTGCGGCACATGCGAGCGATATGAGCAGCTGGTTGTTTATGGGATACCCGGCAGTTGTATTTACAGGGGGGTTGTTCAGCGGCTGGTCAGCAGTTGGTCTCTTAGTTTTCATGTATCTCAACTGGCAGCTCATTGCCCCTAAAATCCGTGTCGCAACAGAGCAATACAACAGCTTGACGTTCTCCTCTTTCTTCGAGAGCCGGCTTGCCGACACGTCAGGGACGATCAGAGTGTTCACTGCAATCATGTCGCTGATCTTCTATACGATTTACATCTCGGCTGGACTCGTGGGACTCGGGCTGCTGCTCGAAACCCTGTTTAACCTGAATTATTATTGGGGAATCCTAATTGGAATCGTCATTGTCGTGCCTTACGTCTTTTCCGGAGGGTACGTGACATTGGCGTGGATCGATCTGTTCCAGGGATTCTTTCTGCTTGGAGTGATCATCTTCGTCCCCTTTTACATGCTAGGCGAAGTGGGAGGTTGGAAAGGGATTTCCGAGGCAGTCACCGCCAAAAAACTGCAGATGACCTTCTTCCCTGATTTTTCCGCAAAGACCATTTTGGAAATTATAGGGATGACGGCAGGATGGGGACTGGGCTATTTCGGCCAGCCGCATATCGTCACGAAATTCATGGGGATCCGCAATGTCCATGAGATCGTCAAATCAAAAAGGATCGGCATGAGCTGGATGCTGCTGTCCTTGAGTGCCGCGACATTTGTCGGCCTCGTCGGCATCGCTTTCTTCTCAAAAGGGCTGCATGATACCGAGCTTGTTTTCATCGACATGGTGAAAAACACCTTCTCCCCTTTCCTGGTCGGATTCATTCTCTGCGCCGTGCTGGCCGCGACGATCAACGCGATGAGCTCTCAGGTGCTCGTGCTTTCTTCAAGCATCACGGAGGATTTTTACAAACGGATTTTCCGCAAGACAGCCTCTTCCAGAGAGCTTCTCATCGTCGCCAGGGTGGGGGTCATCATCGTCTCTCTGATCGCTTTTGTGATCGCCTATGGCAAAGTCAGCACGATCTATTCTCTGGTGCTGTATGCCTGGTCGGGCCTCGGCTCTTCGTTCGGTCCGCTGTTGCTGCTCTCTCTATACTGGAAAGGGATCAACAAATACGGCGCCTGGGCGGGAATCCTTTCCGGAGGCATCATTGCGGGAGTATGGCCCTACTTCAATAAGATTCTCTCGATCAACGTTGCGTCAATGCTGCCTGGGTTCATTTCCAGCTTTTCTTTGATCATCATTATCTCCTTGCTCACGCAGCGGAAAAAAGATACGGCGGTCAAGAGCTAAAGACAGTCATTAAATGACTGGCTGTAACTATACTCGAACAAATTCAAAATTTGTTTTGAAGTTATTTGGGTATACCTTAAAATAGTTGCAGTCTCATTTAGTTTTTTCTGGTATTATTTAACTTTTTTTGGAAATCCACATGCATAAGAAACCGAAAATTTTAGTCACCAACGATGACGGCATCATGGCCCCGGGCCTGAAACATTTGTGGGAGGCTTTGGTCGATGTAGCCGACCTCTATATCGTCGCGCCTGCGACTGAGAAATCAGGAGTCGGCCTTGCCATCACGATCCGCGACCCGATCCAGGTCCAGCCTGTGGAATGGGAAAAAGGAACGAAGGCATGGAAAGTCACCGGCACCCCGGCAGACTGCGTCCGGATGGGCATGAGCGTGATTTTAGACTCTCCTCCTGATTTGATCGTCTCCGGGATCAACCGCGGTTCCAATTCAGGCCGCAACGTTCTGTATAGCGGAACTATCGGCGGCGTGATCGAAGGCGCCCTCCGCAACGTCCCGGGCATCGCGTTTTCCTGTGTGGATTTCATGAACCCCGATTATAAGAAGACGCTGCATCTGATCGCCCCGCTTGTGAAGCACATGATCGATCACCCGCTTCCCAAAGGAACGCTGCTGAACGTCAATTTCCCCGACACAGAGGAGATCCTCGGACTCAAGATGGCTCGTCAGGGCAGAGGATTCTGGATTGAAGATCCCGATGCAAGGGTTCATCCAGAAGGCCATTCTTACTATTGGCTGGGAGGCAAGTGGCACGAGCATGAGGAAGACGAAGAAAGCGATGTCCACCTCTTGAGGCAGGGTTTCGCGGCGGCTGTCCCCATCCATATCAGCGAACTGACGGATCTGGCCCACTTCCACGAGCGCAAAGAGCGCTTCAACAACCATTTTTCTAGGGAGCGTACCTAGGATTTACTTGCTCTCTCTTTCGAGCGAGAGCGCGCTCATAAGCATCGAGGCGGACCAGCGCCTCGTGCTGGGCGCGTTCGATCACTTCTCTTCCCCCTTCGATGGCATAGATGCGGCGCAACTCTTCTTCAAGACGAATATCAGCGGTATTTTCAACAAAGGCGATCTCGCTTAAAGCCTCATCGACATGCTTCTGCTGGAACTCGCGCGCTTCGATCATCAGTGTGATCAGCGATTCAAAATGTTTCTTCAGCAGCGGCTCTGCGCGAAGAAGCTGTTGCCGGTTTTCAACTTTCATCAATTCGAGAGTGAGCAGACGGCAGCGCGCCTCCCCTTCCCGCTGAAATTCTTCCGACGAATTGGGTGAACAGCTGCACAACAGTAAAAGCAGCACTAACGCATATCTCATCTTTCTAGCTCCTCAAGCGAGCGGTCTTCGATCGGATACTTTTCTCCCTCAGCATCATCAAAATGCCACCACTCCGTCGGCAGGGGAATGAACCCGTGCTCTAGCATGATATTTTCCAAAAGCATGCGATTATAAATGACTTCTTTTGGCAGCCTCTCATAATCGCGGTGGGCCTTCTGTGTAAAGTCATCGAAGTCTGTGGGCATCAAGAGCTCCCTGCCCTGTTTGTCGACCAAAGTCAGATCGACTGCAGCACCTCTATTATGGCGCGAACCGACGTCAGGAGGGGCGACATAGCGATCGTCGGGCATCAGCTCCCAGAACACCTTTTGAACAGAGAGGGGGCGGTATCCGTCCCAAAGCTTTAGGCCAAGGCCGATCTTCTCCAATTGCGACTGGATCGCATCCAGCTTGAGGGCGACCTTTCGCCTTAAGAAGCATTTGGCCCGGGTATAAACGGGCCTGCCGACAAAGTTATTCGACGTGGCATAGCGGATATCGACGAGAATGCGGGGATTGATCGAATGGATGTCGACAAGATCGGAATCTTGGGATTGTGACATTGGCCTCACCTTAAAAGAATGAAAGGGAGGTTACTGACTGATCGGAAAATTGTCAAAAACTGAAGGGGGCCAGGTATCGCCCCCTTCGAATAAGAGAAATTATGTGAATATCTCTTCGAGCATGATCGATGTGAAGGGAGGCAAGCGGAGCTTAAGGTGTGTAGGCCGTCCGGAGCTGTGCTCGCGCACTACCTCGACAGAAGCATTCACTCTTCCCTTACCGCCGTAATTTGCATCGTCAGTGTTGTAGACCTCTTTGACCCCGGTCAATTTTGCGAGTTCAGGAGCATGGGATTGATCAGGCAATGGAATCATGTATTCTGAGAAGTCTCTATCGGAAGTATTGAAAACACAGGCATACTGCTGGCCAGATCCTCTGCGGTGGAAGCAAAGCACAGCATTATCGGTGTCCGTATGGAACCAGTCCATACCCGCGTCGGTTTGATCCCACAGGCCGGGATTGTGCAGATAGAGTTGATTCAAATCTCTGCGGCTTGCCTGAGCTCCTCGATGGAAATGGTATTCCGATGGATTGGTTGAAGGATCGAGCTCTTCCCACTGAACCGAAGCTCTGGGCTTGGCAGACGGATTTTCCATATCCTGTTTCAAACGCCAGTGCCACTCATCACTTTGCAGGAGCTCATTACCCATGAAGTCAAGAGTAGGACCTCCCCCGCGGAGCAATTGATAGGCAAGAGCCATTCGGCCGTTTGCAAATTTCTCTTCTCGGGTGCTTCCCGCCATTTTCGCAAAGATCGTCCCTTTGGCGTTAGCGTTTTCATCGTGCGAATAAGGAAGAACGACCTGTCCTCGGGGGCGACCGTCGCTGCTGCCATCGACACTCTTCATCGTGTGAGTGAATAAATCAAAAGTGCCCAAGCCCTCTTCAGGCTTCAGCAGTCTTTCCTGAGCGGACTTCTGCCAGAAACTCAAGGAATCGTTCATCCAGCCCATATGCCAAGTCGCATCGAAACCAAGGCCGTGGCTCCTGGAATGCACGCCTCTTTCATAGGGACTGCGTGTGACATTCGGAAACGCGGAGGATTCTTCCGCCATCGTCAGAACACCGGGATATTGCTTATGGACAAAGGAGTTAAAGTTGCGAAGGAAGGATTTTGCAGCGAGATCGACCTCGGTCCCTTTGTAGTTCTTCCGGTTGCCGTTTGGACGATCGTAGTTCATGTACAGCATAGAGGCAACGGCATCGACCCGCAGACCGTCAAGGTGCAGTTTCTTTAAAAGAAAGTCGGCGTTCGAAGCCAAAAAGTCCTGAGTGAATTTTTTCTTAAAATCGAATACTTTCGTTCCCCAGGTCGGGTGAGACGCATAATTGGGGTCTTCATCTTCGAACAATGGAGATCCATCAAAGTCAGAGAGCGCGAATTTATCCAAGGCAAAGTGGGCTGGAACCCAGTCAGCTATGACGCTGATCCCTTCTTTGTGCATCGCATCGACAAAGAATTGAAAATCTTCCCAAGTCCCCATTTCACTATTTGGAGCGAAGAAACTAGTGATCTGATAGCCCATGGAAATTGGCTGCGGGTGGGAAAATAGCGCCATCAGCTCGACCGCGTTATAGCCATTTTCACCGCAATACTGAGCCAGTAGCGGTGCAAGCTCGCGCCAGTTGAGAGTCTCCCCTGTCGATTTTTTCTTCCATGTCGAAGGGTGGATTTCATAAATCGCGAGTGGACTTTTGGAAATGCTCCGAGTGGCGCGGGTTGCCATCCAGGCTCCATCTGTCCAGGCGTAATCTTTATCGGCATCGAAGACCATTGATTCGTGGTTGTCTTCGATTTTTTCTCTGTCAGGATGTCCCTCTAGAGGCTTGCGGCTGTGGATGAGGTTTTGGAAGGCGAAAGGATCGAGTTTTTTGACAGGCTCTCCCCCGCCTTTGCCAGTCACCATGAGGTGATAGGAGCGGCCAGGCTTTGCATGCTGGGTCTCGACCGTCCAAACCCCATCAGACCCTTTGATCATCGGGATAGAATGTTGAACATGGCCAAATGCTGTCAAATTAAGCTTGATTTCGCGGGCATTGGGAGCGTAGACGCGAAATGTTGTTCTGCCAGTTGAGCTGTTGAAATGGGCGCCCAGCGTTCTATATAGGTCGGGGTTGATATCGCGGCCATAGAATGGCGGCTGGAATCCAAGTGTGTTCAATTGCTTCTGGACTGCAAGAGGCATCGCATTAAAGAGAACTTTTACCTGGAAGCGATTGAGGCTTTTGTCAGCAAATTTTTCTAGGAAAAATTGCACTTTTTTTCCAATCAATGGAGTCACGTCCTGCTTTGCTTTAGATGCAGCGTTAAAATCATGGTCGAAGGCAATTTCCTCTATAATCTGCTCGACGATCGTTCCTTCTCTAAGCCCTAGCAGAGAGGGAAAACGTCGATCTAAAATGCTGTTGTCCACCTTTAGAAGCTGGCTGCCGTAGTTAACCTCTTTGGGGCTGCCTGAGGCAATCCATACCGCCTGATAAAGCTGATGGAGCATGTCTGGATGAAGGATTTTCTTCAGTTCTTGCTTAAACTGCTTGGGAGACATTTGCGTCCGTTTTGCGCTGAGTTCTGTTAAAGACTGGATTTGCTTCTGAGCTGCTTGGGTTGGCGAAAGAACAACAGGGCGGAGTTTCGCTTCAATCTTTTTGAATAGATCTTCGATCTCGCCTTCTAATTTCCCTTTCCTGTGTTCGGAAAGAGAGGATGCAGTTGGGTTCAAGGGATTGAGTTCTGCGACGCAGTCCTGCATCCTTTCCAATTCATCCTGGATTTTACCTCTATCAGGCATAGAAACATTTGCAAGATATTCCGTCGCTCTTGAATAAACGGGCGTAGTAGTCATATTATTCTCCGAAAATTTTTAATTTTACAGGTTAATTATATAATTTTAATTAGTATAATTTCAACAAAAAAGAACCATAATATCGCATAGTTGCTAATTTAATTAACCAATTTCTTCAGCAAAATGTATATTTAAATTTTTATCTTTACGCTATACCCGCGAATTGGCCATATTAAATTACTGACTCTAAGCCACTAACGCGAATTATACAAATAAACGACTTATAATTAAACTCTTAGATACAATCTGCAGGAGCCTATTCCATGCTTCTCATTCTCCTGAAAAAGGACTCACATAAGGGAGTTAAAGGACTCTGGAGGGCAAAGGAAATTGAGGAAAACAGAAAAACTCTTCTCTATGAGAACAGAGAAAATGTGTGAAAACAGCTTGTGAAAAATCGTAACCCTCTTTAAGCTGTGTACTTCTTATGCATCGGGCGTATAGCTCAGTTGGTAGAGCGCCTGTCTTACACACAGGTGGTCATAGGTTCGAGTCCTGTTGCGCCCAAAGGCACCGACATTGCGCGGGAGTAGTTCAATTGGTTAGAGCACTGCCCTGTCACGGCAGAAGTTGCGGGTTCGAGCCCCGTCTCCCGCGTTTCATACGCAGCAAAGTTGAATCCAGACCCACCAATCATTTTTTCTGTACAAACCACTGTTAAAACGCTATCTTTTGCTCAAGAATTGAGGTTAATCCGTCATGCCAGCTCACCAGTCCGCCACTAAAACCTATCTTCACCACTTGTCCACTTTTCTCTGGCTTGCAATCGGAGCTTTTTTAGCGGCAGTTGCGATCCGGATCTTCCTAGTTCCTAATCAACTGATCGACGGCGGCGTCGTCGGTATCGCCTTGATCCTTGCACGCCTCTATGGCGACAACTACCTTTCCTATGCGATGGTCCTGCTCAACATCCCATTCCTGTACTGGGCCTATACTTATATCCGGCGCTCCTTTGTCATTTACATGCTGTTGGCTGTCTTTCTATTCGCAGGCTTTCTAATGGTCCTGCAACATGCTCCCGCCTTTATCGGCGATCCTTTAGAGATCATTGTCTTTGGCGGCGCCATCCTCGGTATCGGAGTAGGACTCATCATTCGCCATGGCGGATGCCTGGACGGAACTGAAATTCTTGCGATCCTGATCAACCGGCGCACCGGATTCACCGTCGGTCAGGTCGTGCTCTTCATCAACGTCTTCATTTTCGCAGCATACGGCTGGATTTTCCATGACTGGCACATTGCCCTTCGGTCCTTGATGACCTACATCGTCGCTTTCAAAATGATCGACCTTGTAATCGTCGGTCTGGATGAACTGAAATCCGCTCTTATCATCTCCTCCAAGCCCAAAGAAATGGCCAACGCAATCATGAACGAGCTGGGCCTTGGGCTCACCATCATGCATGGCAAAGGGGGCTTTTCTGGAGACACGCGCGATATCCTGTTCGTCATCATCGAACGTCTCGACCTGTCTGAATTGAAAGAAATTGTCCTGCGTGTAGACCCAACCGCCTTCATGGCGATCGAAGATTTGCACGAGGTGGTCTATGGTAAACAGGGCGTCATGCCTTTCAAGAAGCGCCCGCGCCACAAATTCGTAAAGTAATCCCTTACAAGCCAGGGGCACAAGCTTGAGGAAGTCTTCTGCTCTTATTCACCCATCCTTTAACTGCCATTCTCAATCTTCGAAAGGTCAGTTAAGGATGGGGAAAAACACACCAAAAATACTTATTTGCAACTTTTCAGAACACTGCCTACCGGACTGATCTTCATATTGTCACGCTCGAGCATCTGAATTAAATATTGCCCATAATCGCTCTTTGAGAGGGCTGACGCCCTCCTTTCCAATTGTTCCCTGGAAATGAAGTCCAATTTATAGGCGATCTCTTCCAGACAGGCTACGCTGATGCCCTGCCTTTCCTGGATCGTCTGAACATATTGAGACGCCTGATGAAGAGATGCATGCGTTCCCGTGTCAAGCCAGGCGAATCCTCTGTCGAGCAGCCTTAGATGGAGGTCTCCTCTCTCGAGATACACGCGGTTGACATCGGTGATCTCGTATTCCATGCGTTTGGAAGGCTTTAAGTTACGGGCGATCTCAATGACGTCGTTATCGTAAAAATAAAGCCCTGTCACAGCGAATCGCGACCTGGGATGCAGAGGCTTTTCGACGATATCGACAACCCTTCCTTCCTCATCGAATTCAGCGACTCCGTAACGCTCCGGATCTTTGACCTCATAGCCAAAAATAATGGCGCCCTGTTCCAAATGGCTGCAGGAAGAGACGAGCGCCGCAAGGTTGTGGCCATAGAAAATGTTGTCGCCAAGAATGAGGGCGACTGAATCATCTGCGATAAAACTCTCCCCGATGGTAAAGGCCTGTGCAATTCCCTCGGGCTTATTCTGAATGGCGTAAGAGAGTTTAATGCCCAAGTGGGACCCGTCTCCCAGCAGATCCTGAAAACGGGGAATGTCCTGAGAGGTGGAAATAAGCAGGATTTCCCGTATTCCGGCCATCATCAGGACGGAAAGCGGGTAGTAGATCATCGGTTTGTCATAAATTGGAAGCAGCTGCTTGCAAACTGACAATGTGACTGGATACAGGCGCGTTCCCTGGCCGCCGGCAAGAATGATACCTTTCATTTCGGTTCCGTTGTAAAGACATAGATCCCGGGAAGTCCCCGGTAATATTCTTTATAGTCGAGGCCGAATCCAATCACAAACAGATTTTCGATTTCGAACAAAACATAGTCGGGAACAAAATCGATATCGCGAGACACATTCTTAGACAGGAGCACGAGGCTCTTCAAGCTCTTTGGATTCTTTTGCTGCAGTCTAGAGAGGATTTGCTTGAGGGTATGTCCAGTATCAAAAATATCATCGACGAGAAGTACATTTTTAGAGGTTAGGTCAAGCTGGTCCAATCCGGAGATCTTCAACTCTCCTCTTTTGGCGCCGTGCTGTCCATAGCTGCTGGCAGAACAATACTCGATCGTGCAGGGCGTTTTAAGCTCGCGCATCAAATCAGCGGCAACGCAGACAGCCCCTTTCATGACCATCACAATTGTGAGTTCTTCACCGGCATATTGCGCATCGATCGCGCGAGCCGCTTCAGTGATTTTCTCTTTGATTTGTTCCTGTGAGATAAGCAGTTGAAGTGAGTCCATTTCTTCCTTGGCGCTGGTTGGTTGTGCCGATGCTTGAGAAGGCGTCAGGAATTGCATGCTAAGACATGCGAGGAAGAATGCAGACGCCAAAAAACGGAACGATACCCGATCGCTGTTTAGTTTCATATGCCCTCGAAATTAAATGCCGCTTAAACGGCGCCGCACTATGCCGCGGCGCGCTTTAACTTCCTTTATTGGGAGTAAACGTACATCCTTCGAGTATCAGCTGATCGATGTAATTGATGACATAGTCATTGCTCAGGAATTTAGGATCGGCCAGCATATACTGATGGAACGGGATGGTCGAATAGACTCCCCCGATATGAAACTCTTTTAAGGCGCGTTTGGCCACCGCGATCGCTTCTTCGCGGTCTTTGCCCATGACGATCAATTTGGCAATCATCGAGTCGTAATTGGGCGGAATGCGATATCCTGAATAGCATGCGCTATCGATGCGGACATGGGGCCCGCCAGGTGGAATATAGTATTCAAGATGGCCAGGCGAGGGAGCGAAATTGTTAGCCGGGTTTTCCGCATTAATGCGAAGCTGGATCACATGGCCCTTGAACTCGACGTCCTTTTGCTTGAATTTCAGCTTCTCCCCCATTGCAATCCTGATCTGCTCCTTGACGAGATCGATTCCTGTCAGCTCTTCGGTGACAGTGTGCTCGACCTGGATGCGGGTATTGACTTCCATGAAGTAGAAGTTACGGTCTTCATCGAGCAGGAACTCGACGGTGCCAACAGAATGGTATTTGGCTGCGCGAACGATATCGACTGCCGCTTCGCCGATCTTCTTACGCATAGACGGCGTCAGGATAGGGCTTGGAGCCTCTTCAATCAGTTTCTGACGGCGTCTTTGTATCGTGCAGTCCCTTTCGCCAAGATAAGCATAATTGCCGTGCTTGTCACCGATAATCTGCACTTCGATATGCCGTGGGTTGACGATCATTTTCTCGAGATAGACATCGGGATTGTTGAAACTGACCTCGGCCTCAGTTCGCGCAGCTGAAAACTGACGTGCGAACTCATCGGGATCGTGGGCGATGCGAATGCCTTTTCCGCCGCCGCCGGCGGAGGCTTTGATGAAAACAGGGAACCCGATTTTTCTCGCTTCCTTCATCGCTTCCTGAACGTCGTCAATTACGCCCTCAGAACCAGGAATGACAGGGCATTTTACGCTTTTGGCGGTGGCCTTGGCTTTCGACTTGTCGCCCAGCAGAGAGATCGTCTCTGCGGAGGGACCGATGAAATTGACACCGCAGCTTGCGCAGATCGATGCAAAATTGGCGTTCTCGCTCAAAAATCCGTAACCGGGATGCAAAGCGTCCGCGCCAGTAATCTCACAGGCGGAAAGGATGTTGGCGATCTTTAAATAGGACTTCTGGGATGGCGCCTCTCCAATGCAAATAGCCTCGTCGGCATGGAGGACATGGAGAGCTTCTGCATCGGCCTGTGAATACACGGCGACTGTCTGCAGCCCCAAATCATGGCAGGCCCGGATGATGCGAACGGCGATCTCGCCGCGATTAGCGACTAAAACTTTTTGCATAAAACCTTAATACCCAAGCAACTTCAAAACTATGTTTTCGGCTGCGCCAAAGAGGCGCGTTAAGATGATCGCAAGTGCTTCAAAATTAGCAAAGATGGAACCACTTACGATCATCGAATCCCACCCGCTTTCGCGATGCGCGCTACCCAAGTTTTGAACCTGGTTGCGTATCTTACACTATACGAAACAGCTTTGTTCCAAATTCAACGGGATGGGCGTTGTCGACCAAAATCTCAGCGACGGTCCCGCTCATGCCTGCCTTCACTTCATTCATCACTTTCATCGCTTCGATGATGCAGACCACTGTATTCTCATCGACGCGGTCCCCTACTTTCACAAAATTTGGATTTTCAGGGGATGCGGCTGCATAAAATGTTCCAACGAGAGGAGCTGTAACGAATTTGCCTTCTTTCTCTTTATCCTTGCCGGCAGCGTGTTCATCGTGAGCCGCTTTCTGAACAGGAGAGGGCCGGTTTGGACCTTCTGTCTCTCGCACTGGCGGATGGGCATAGACAGGAGGATAGAATGCCGCGGCAGGGTGCGGTGCGTGAGATGGATTTTCATCCTGGCGCTCCAGATGCACTTCGTCGCCGCCTTTTTGTTTAATCGTCAATTTCTTAATGCCTGCACGTTCCATGGCAGTCATTAATTCCTTGATTTGTTTAAGGTCCACAGCGTCCCTCCTAATTAGACTCTTTGGATATATTCGTTTGTCTGAGTATCCACTTTAATAATATCTCCCGATTCAATAAACATCGGGACCTCGACTTTTGCGCCGGTCTCTAAAATGGCCAGCTTGGTCGCATTGGCAACATGGGCCGCCGACTCGCTCTCCTCCGTTTTGACGACCATCAGCTCTAAGAACTGAGGCAGTTCAACTGAGAAAATCGAATTGCCGTAAAACATCGCTTTCAGCTCGATTCCCTCTTTGAGGAAATTGACTTTATCAGCAATGACCTGAGATGGCACTAATACCTGCTCCAGGTTGCCGATGTCTAAAAACAGATAGTCTTTTCCTTCAAGATATAGATATTCCAGCTTCCGTTCCGCCAGCGAAACGTCCTGAATCGGCTGATTGAGCTTGAAATTCCTTTCGATCACCTCATCGGATAGCAAATTTTTCAATTTGGTCTTGATGAAGGGGACCCCTTTTGCGACGGTGACCTTCACGCATGATTCCACGCGGTAGATCTTTCCATCGATCGATAGTGTCATTCCCGGGGCCAATTGATTGCTTGTCGTCATATAGGATAATCCGTACTTAAAACGAAGAAAATGTCATTAAACTGTCCACTATGCTCTTGAGTTCGCCAAGGTCGGTGATGGAATAGTCGACATCCCCTTTTTGCCTTGCCGAATTCAGTCCTCTTCCCCACTTCATCTGGACTGTCTTGAATCCCAGTTCGCGGGCGGGGATCAAATCGACAGGAACCCGGTCGCCGCAAACGAGCACTTCAGACGGAGAGTAACCGAGCTCATCCACAATCATTTGATAATGAGGCTTTTTGTTTCTTTCCTCGGTCACTGCGATTTTACTAAAAATTCGAGAATCTATACCAGCTTTTTTCAACTTCTCCATTTGCTGCGAGCTCTTGCCGACTGTAACAAGCGCCATCTGATGGTGATGGGCCAAATCCGCAAGCAGTTCAAGAGCTCCCTCTAGAGGAAAAATTGGCAGATCTGCCGGAAAAGAGTCATAAATCTCTTTGATCCCGATCTCCAAAAAGCGCTTGTCAGAGCCGGTGATCTCAATGAACTCGGACAGCGCAGCGCCGGCGCTCTCCGCAGTTCGGTCCAGCCTGCGAAGCAAGTCGAGTGATTCCGCGTAGTCGGGCAAATCAAGGCCTGCCCCGACCATCGCCCGGAGAGCGTCATCAAGTTTATAGTGAGTGATGCACCCTGAGGTGTCGATCAATGTGTCATCAAGATCAAAGATGATTAACAATTTTCATCAACTCTTGTGCAAGTTTTTTAGAATCATGGCGGATAAGGCTGCGCTTGATCAGGTCTTTTTTCGGAGCCTCTCTCGGCTCGCCGAGAAGAGAGGTATAAATGACCCGCTCCTCATTCACATCGTTTTCGACGAGTTCGCCTTCTTCCGCGTAGACGTCGATCAACTCCTGGGACGGCTTCTGGCTGTTGACGAGGATATAATCGAAAATATCGTCGCCGATGAAGCGGCTGATTTCTTTGAGGTAATCGCTGACTTTGAATCCGGTCGTCTGCCCTTTTCTATTCATTAAATTGACGACGAATGTTTTCTTGGCCTGAGAGTTGCGGAGAGCTTCGCTGACTCCCTCGACAAGAAGGTTCGGGATCAGGGAAGTATGCAGACCGCCTGGCCCGATGACGATCAGATCGGAGTTCATGATCTCCGAGATCGCATGAGGATTTGCTTTTGGAAACGGCTCAAGGTAGATGCTCTTATAGCCCTGGTCGATGTCCTGAGACAGGTAAACCTGTTTCTCCCCTTCAAGCAGAGTGCGGTTGTTCAGCAGCATCTTGAGACGCACCTGGTGCGTCGTGACAGGGATCACTTTTCCCTGAATAAAGAGGATTTTTCCCATCTCTTCAACGGCCTTTTCAAAGCTGCCAGTCACCTTTTCAAGAGCGGACAGGAGAAGGTTGCCAAAGCTGTGACCTTCCAGCCCGCCGTTCTCAAAACGATAGTTCATTAGAGAGCGCATCATGCTGGAGGAGTTGGAGAGGGCGACCAGACATTGTCTGACGTCGCCAGGCGGCAGGACGCCAAGTTCGTCGCGCAAAATTCCGGTGCTCCCCCCATCATCAGCCATGGAGACGATAGCGCTTAGGTCCACATCGTAATTCTTTAGTCCGCGCAAGACGGCAAAGTTGCCTGTCCCCCCTCCGATGACGACGATTTTTTTCATTCGCTTTTACTCCCGCCTATCTGTCTCATTTTCGTAATCGCATCGCGCATGTTCGGAGTTCCAAACAAATAGCTTCCGGAAACGATGACGTTCGCTCCGGCATCGATGCATCGCTTAGCCGTTTCTTGGTTGATTCCGCCGTCGACCTGGATATTGAAAGCAGGAAGCGAGTCCGCCTCGCTTTTCTTGTCAGGTTGTGGAACCTTGCCTCCTTTGCGAATATCCATTTTCGTGCAGAGATCGCGCGTAAATTGAATTTTGTCCAGCACATCCGGCATGAACTCCTGACCGCCGAACCCGGGGTTCACGGTCATCAGAAGGATCAAATCGCATTTGTCGAGGTATTTAGGGATCAGCGACTCGCTTGTTTCGGGACAAAAGGCCAGCCCCGCCTCAATGTTGCAGCGACGGATATAATTAAGAGTGTCCTGTACATCTTCCGTCGCCTCCAGATGGAATGTGATCCTGTCGGCGCCGGCTTCGACGAACCTCTCGATATAATCATAAGGATTGTAAATCATTAGATGGACGTCCAGAAAGAGCGACGTGGACCGCTTCAGAGCGGCGACAGCCCTGGGGCCCAGGGTCAAATTAGGAACGAAATGCCCATCCATGATATCGACATGCAAAGCATCGGCCCCAGCATCCTGGCAGCGCTTTGCCTCATCGGCAAGTTTGCCAAAGTCTGCGGAAAGGATCGAAGGCTCAATTAGGATCGGCATTGCTGGCTTCATTGGTCGCTAACTCGCTGTATAATTATCGCTATCACAATTAAAAATCCCCTTTCACAACAGGGAACTCATAAAGGATGTACGAAAGATCCATTTCTTACGAAAAGAACTTTCAAATACCCTCTAGTGATAACTTGTTTGACCCTCAAAAGTCAAGTTTTCCCATGCAGCGGCAACCCCCTTTAAAAACTTTTCTCTTCGTTCCCTATCCTCTTCGAGATAAATAGCCCCCAGATAATAGGTTTCAGAGTACTGCGTTGAGATTGTAAGCAACTGAGAGGAAGGAATTTGAAAAGACCTCACGCATTCCAGCACCGTTTCCTTCACCAAAGGGTCGGCATAGGAAAACAGAATGTAGCAGCAGGAATCGCTCGATTTTTGAGCCATCGCCGGTTCGCCTCCTTTTTGGACTGCGTCAAGGAACATGCCGAATAGATTTTTTAAAAAAAGAGGATTGAACAGGCTGCGCAGCTCGATCGGAAAGATCGAATGAAAGAAGTTCTCCAGCAGCAGCTCTTCATTCTTATCGAGATGAGAAAATAATTCCTTCAGCGCCAGGAACTGCTCATGCTGCTTGGCGATCATCCCTCCGTTGTAGTCCCTGAACTCGCCCAGGATGCGCTGCAGCTCCAGCACCAAGGCTTGCCGCGCCTTAAAAAGATCGACCGAATGATCGGAGCGCAAGAACCCTTGCGCAGCGAATTTGACGCGAAAAACAGTCACTTCCTTGGTGTGTTTTTTGCGGAGAAGCCCGACGCTTTTGATCCTGTCTGGAATATACTTCAGGAAGCAATCGCTGCTATCAAAGAGATCCTGGATGGGAACATCAGTTTCTTTAAGCACGCGAAGCCAAATGACGGTAAAGGACAGCTCGGCTTCAGTCTGCTCGTCGAAGGTAATGATCACCTGGGGAAGGTCGCGGGAGAATTTCAGCTGATTGGAAAGGGTAATGATGTTGCGCATCACCTCTTCTTCATTGCGCGGCATGAATAAAGGGCGCGTCAGCTTCTCAACCCCGTTGCGGATCTCATCAGGAAGGCTCTCTTTGACCCGCCTGATCTCCGATAGAGAAAATTCGGTCCCGTCCGGTTTCTCCACTTCCAAATAGAGCAACTGAGTGCGGTCCTCTTTAGAAGTTCGGAAAAAAAAGGAGTCCTCGACAACTTCCAATTGAGGAAAGAGACTTTTCATGGCGCCGATGAAATGGCGTTCCTCGAACAGCTCATTGTCACCTTGAAAATTCAGAGCGGCGAAGACACCTAAGACCTTCTTGAGGCCAAAGGCAAGATGAAGGTAGGTCTTGCTCACCTTGACATGTACGAAGCGCTGACCCGGATTCTTCTCGATCTGGCGCTTCAATGCTTTTCGGAACAGATAGAAAACATAGATGATCCGGCTCATATGGGCATATTCGCGCACCGCTTTAAACTCCTCGCTGCACATGACCAAAAAGTGTTGCATCTGAGCGAAAATATCGTGGTCGAAATCTTTCGGTCGGCGCTCGAGAAGAGAGGAGATCCTTTCCTGGATGAGCGAGGTTTTTTCATCGGCGGAAAGACCCTTGATTTCCAAAATTCGGCTTGCATGATAGACAGAAATGAGCCCCAGCTTGATCTCGCTTTCAATAATGGGCATTTGATGTCTGACCAGATCCTGCTCTGCGGAATGCTCCAGAGAGATGACGATCTCGCAGATCGTGAACAGATCGCCTGACAGCTCGGGAAGCCTGAAATCGGTAGCGAAAAAGGAGGAGATGCTGGGTCGCTTTCCGGGCATGAGCCAGCGGCTGATCATCTCATAAAAAAATTTCACACCATTGACCCGATGGCGGCATAAAAGATAGATCGACACCTGGCGATTCTGCTCCCCCCATTCCGCCCATTTTACAATTGGCAAAAGGCGGGCAAACTCTTCGGCAAGCCCTTCATGGGCTTCGTCGAGAAGAAAAAACTGGGAAGGCAGCAGCCGCATGAGCGTATTGCGGATGGAACTGCTATAGAGGATGCCATGAGGACTATCTTTGTCATGATCGAAGACGGTGGAAATCTGCGGAAAGCCGAGTTTGACTGACCTATCCATGTTCTCCTTCATAAACACAGGGGCTAGTCTCGACCCTAACGGAAGGGCCGATCAGAGTCCCCGAATGGTGGCGCAAGGTTGGATCGTAAAAGGAAAGGACATGCAGAGGCAAGCCATTTTTTGCGGCCAGCCGGATGCACCTGGGGTGGAGGACTTTAGCTCCCTTTTGGACGATGTCTATAGCCTTGTCGAACGAAAGAGAGGGATAGAAAGTCGCATCGGCATGCGTTTTGGGATCATCTGAATAGACTCCTTCGACGTCCTTATAGAACTCGACTTTAGAAGCTCCAAGAGCAACTCCTAACGCGACAGCCGACGTGTCCGACCCACCCCGGCCAAGCGTTGTGATCTCTCCATCCTTGCTGACGCCCTGAAATCCGGCGACGATGACAATCTTTCCGGCATCAAGCGCCTTGAGTATCCGATGAGGTCTGACATCGAGAATACCGGCGTCGGAGTGCTTCGAAGAAGTGATGATCCCCGACTGACTCCCGGTAAAACTGATCGCTTCGCTGCCTTTGAGTTGCAAGGCCATCGCTAGCAGCGAAACGCTGATCCTTTCCCCAACACTGACAAGCATATCCTGCTCGCGAGGAGGGGGACTGGGGTGCACCCTGCGTGCAAGCGACAGCAGCTGATCGGTCGTATCGCCCATCGCACTGACAACGACGACGACACGGGCATGCCTGCTTTTATTTAAAATAATATCAGCAATCTTAGAGAACTGCTCGGTACTTGCGACAGAGGCTCCCCCGAACTTTAAGACAATTGTTTCAATGAAAGTCATAAACTACGCTTAATTAAGAGACTAGGAACAGGTGTAAATGGGTAAATGCGATTCTAATAAATTTTTAGAAGAAGCGCAAATTGAATTTATCCCCCTCAAAAATAATAAAGAGGTTCAAAAAAAATAATTCACAATTTTAGGACAATCCAGGTCTGTTTAAATAAATAAATGGATTCCGACAATACTCGTACGACCACGCGTACTGTGGCGCAATTCAAATCCAGGAACCAACGAGAAACGAATTGCGATTGATTTTATTACGAATCTTTTGATACTCTCTCTCCTTTCACTAGAAACTCAGGAGAAACCTTTAACATGTCCAAACAAACACAAATCGACTGGAACGAGAGCAACATCATCGATGATGTCGCTTATCAGGAAGAAGACGCTAAACAGTTTAAGAACTTACTCAACCGCAAAGAGGAAGCTGCTGGCGAAGGCTCTGTCGCATTGATGAGTTCGGGGCAGATTCTCAAAGGGCGAGTGGTCGAAATCACAAAAGATTTCGTTGTTGTCGACGTCGGTTTGAAATCTGAAGGTTTAGTGCCTATCAACGAATTTTCCGAGCCAAGCGAGATCGTTCTGGGCAATGATGTCGAAGTGTACCTCGACCAGACAGAAGGCGAAGACGGTCAGATCGTTCTTTCCAGAGAGAAAGCCCGCAGACAAAGACAATGGGAATACATCGTCAACCATTGCAAAGAAGGCTCAATCGTCAAAGGAAAAGTCATTCGCAAAGTCAAAGGCGGCCTGATGGTCGACATCGGGATGGAAGCCTTCCTGCCCGGCTCGCAAATCGACAACAAGCGTATTAAGAACCTCGATGAGTTCATCGGCCAGTCTTACGACTTCAAAATCCTCAAGATCAACACCGAGCGCAAGAACATTGTCGTCTCCCGCCGAGAGCTCCTCGAAGAAGAGCGCATTTCCCGCAAAGCGGAAATGCTCGAGAACATCATTGAGGGAGATATCCGACGCGGCGTAGTCAAGAACATCACCGACTTCGGCGTGTTCCTCGACCTCGACGGTATCGACGGCCTCCTCCACATTACCGACATGACATGGAAACGTATCAAGCATCCTTCCGAAATGGTCGCACTCGGCCAGGAACTGGAAGTCATGATCCTCCACGTCGACAAAGAGAAAGGCAGAGTCGCCCTCGGAATGAAACAAAAAGAATCCAACCCTTGGGAAGAGATCGAAGGACGCTACCCTCCTGGAACGCGAGTCCGAGGGAAAATCGTCAACCTCGTCCCATACGGCGCATTCATTGAGATCGAGCCTGGCATAGAAGGTCTGATCCACGTCTCTGAAATGTCATGGGTAAAGAACGTCACTGATCCAAGCGAGATCGTCAACAAGGGCGACGAAGTGGAAGCAGTGGTTCTCTCCGTCCAGAAAGAGGAAGGCAAAATCTCCCTCGGCCTCAAACAGACTGAGAAGAATCCATGGGACGAAGTTGAGAAAAAATATCCTATCGGCAGCAGTGTCACAGCTGAAATCCGCAACCTGACCAATTATGGCGCGTTCGTGGAACTCGAGCCTGGCATCGACGGCCTGATCCACATCTCGGACCTCAGCTGGATCAAGAAAGTCTCCCATCCTTCTGAAGTGCTGAAAAAAGGAGACAAAGTCGAAGCTGTCGTCCTCTCCGTAGATAAAGAGAGCAAGAAAATCACTCTCGGCGTCAAGCAGCTCAGCCACAATCCGTGGGAAAGCATTGAGAAGACGATGCCTGTCGGCACGCTCGTTAAAGGAATTGTCTCTAAAATCACCGCCTTCGGCGCTTTCGTCGAACTGCCTAACGGCATCGAAGCCCTTGTCCATGTGACTGAGCTTTCCGATCAGCCTTTCGGCAAAGTCGAAGACGTTGTCAATAAAGGGGAAGAAGTCACAGCGAAAGTGATCAAGCTTGATCCTGAGCACAAAAAAATTGCGCTCTCCATCAAGGAGTACCTGGTCGACAAGAACAAAGTCAACCGCGATGACATCGTCGTTGGCAACACTAAAACTCGAAGCCCAAGCAAAAAAGGCAAAGAGAAACAAAAAGAATCCGAAGAAGAAGGCTCTGCGGAATAATAGACGGTTTTTTGATAATGAGTGTCGACGGCGTTTTTTGTGCCCTCGACACTCATTCTTGCTATTAATAAAGCTTCATTCGGAATGAAATTAACTGTAAAGGGACGAGATGAATAAAGATCTAGTTGCCATCTTTGAATACCTCGAAAGAGAAAAAGGGATCAAGCGGGACGTCATTATCGCCGCTGTTGAAGAGTCGCTCCGCGCCGCTGCTCGCAAAAGCGTGAAAGGCTTAATCAACGTGACCGTCCATATCAACCCGAAAACGGGGAATATCGACGTCATCGCGCAGAAAGAAGTCGTCGATAAAGTAACTATCCCCGATGAGGAGATCACTTTAGAAGACGCCCGAGTCCTTAACCCGACTTGCGAAATTGGCCAATGGATCGACATCTCCGTCACCCCGCAGGATTTTGGAAGGATCGCCGCCCAAACTGCCCGCCAGATCATCTCCCAGAAATTACGCAGCGCTGAGAGGGATGTCATCTATGAAGAATACCGTCACCGCATCAATGAGATCATCTCCGGAACTGTCAAACGCACGATCCGCGGCGCCACTCTCATCGTCGATCTCGGCAAAGTCGAAGCGATCATGCCGGATCGTTTCTATCCGAAAACAGAGAAGTACAACGTCGGCGATAGAGTCCAGGCTCTTCTTTTGGAAGTGCGCGACACAGAAAGCGGCGGAGCGGAAGTCATCCTTTCCCGCAGCCATCCTGAATTCGTCGCCCAACTGTTCATCCAGGAAGTTCCTGAGATCAACGACGGCACTATCACTATCGAGAAAATCGTCCGCGACGCCGGCTACCGCACCAAAGTCGCTGTCCGCTCCCAGGATCCTAAAGTGGATCCGGTCGGCGCTTGCGTCGGAATCCGCGGCAACCGCGTCAAGAACATCATCCGCGAACTTAACAATGAAAAGATCGACATCATCCCCTACTCCGATGATCCGGCGACACTCTTGTCGAACGCAATGCATCCTCTTGAGATCAAGAAAATGTTCATCAGCGACGACAAAACGACGATCAGCATTGTTGTGAACGACGAAGATTATCCTGCAGCTCTGGGCAAGCGCGGCATGAACGCCCGTTTGAATGGGGAACTTGCAGGCGTCGAGCTCCAGGTCCAAAAAATGAGCCAATACCAGACCGCCATGAATATCGAGCGCGCTCAGATCGCACAAAGCGAAGATCCGACCCTCGACGAAAGACTCTCCATTGAAGGAGTCAGCGGGATGATTATTGAGAGCCTTATTGGAGCCGGCTTCGACACTCCGCGCAAAGTTTTGAATGCGACAGCAGAGCAACTTGCGACTATTCCTGAGATCAGTTTGGAAATGGCTGACAAGATATTGGAACAAATTCGTAAAAAGAGGGTGTAAGCGTTGGCCAAAAATTTAAAAATTAACGTCAAAAATGCTCAGCTTGCAGAAGCGCTGAAACTAGGCAAGGTGAAAAAACCTGCTGCCAAGAAGAAAAAAGCGGAAGAAACTGCAAAGCCCGAGGAAGCGGAAGCTCCGAAAGCTGCGCCTGCAGCCGAGCAAAATCCCCCTCCGCCCGCAGCAGCGCCTGCCCCTCGAGCAGAAGAAAAGACGGAAGCGGCGCCGCCGACACCTGCGCCAGCGCCTCAGCAACCTCCTAAGCCCGCGCCTGAATCTTCTCGCGAAGAAGCCATGCCTGAAAGACCGGCTGCAGAACAGCCACGGCCTGTGCAACCTTCCCAAGGCAGCGGCGGATATCAGCAGCGGCCCAGCGGCGGCTATCCTCCTCGAACACCTGGCGGATACCCACCAAGACAGGGGGGATACCCTCCAAGGCAGGAAGGCGGATACCCACCCAGACAGGGTGGCGGATACCCTCCTCGCCAAGAAGGCGGATACCCTCCTAGACAGGGTGGTGGATACCCTCCTAGACAGGAAGGCGGATACCCACCCAGACAAGGTGGCCACGCTCCCGGTCAGGCTTCCGGCTATCGTCCTGGCGCAGCCCCTCATTTTCGCAGGCCGGGCTTCGTCCCGCCACCTGGCGCGCGCCCTCCTTCCCCCTACCCACCGCGCCGAGAGCCATATGGCCCTCGCCCAACCACACCCGGGCAACCCGGCGGCTACCGTCCGGATACGCGCAGGCCACTTCCTCCCAGGGAACCACCTCGCACCGACGAAAAAGGCGAGCGCAAACCGAGCAAAAGTTTTGATACAGAGCCGCGCAAAGTTCCGCCCAAGGAATTCCGCGAGCACAAGCCGACTAAAAAAGTCGATGAGCATCGTTCATTCGACGCCAGGGACCGCCAAGGACTGCGCGCTGACCAGGAAGATCAGGCGTGGCGCAAAAGACGTCCTGCCCACAAGATGCGCCCTATTCAGCAAGAAGAGGTCATCCGCCCCAAATCCCTGCATGTCCGCATTCCTATTACGATCAAAGATCTCGCTGCGGAAATGAAGTTGAAAGCGTCGCAGCTGATCGCCAAGCTGTTCATGAAAGGCGTCGTCATGACCCTGAACGATTTTCTCGACGATGAGACGACTATCCAGCTCCTCGGACATGATTTCGACTGCGAGATCACAATCGATACGAAGGAAGAAGACCGTCTGCGCATCACGGACAAGACAATCAAGCAAGAGATCCAAGAAACTTCTCCTGAAACATTGGTCCTCCGTCCACCAGTTGTCGCCTTCATGGGCCACGTCGACCACGGCAAAACGAGCCTGATCGACGCGATCCGCAAATCGGATGTCGCCAGCGGCGAAGCAGGAGCGATCACCCAGCACATCGGCGCATTCAAATGTCATACGGCAACAGGCGACCTGACAATCCTCGATACCCCTGGCCACGAAGCCTTCTCCGCAATGCGCGCCCGCGGCGCTGATGTCACCGACATCATCGTCCTCGTCGTCGCCGGCGATGAAGGGATCCGCGCCCAGACAGTTGAAGCGATCGAGCAGGCACAGGCTGCTAACGTACCGATCCTCGTTGCTCTCAATAAATGCGACAGGCCTAATTTCAACTCCGAGAATGTCTATCGCCAGCTGTCCGAAAGGAATCTTCTTCCGGAAGCATGGGGCGGAACGACTATCACAGTCAACTGTTCTGCTGTGACTAAAGAAGGGATTAAAGAGCTGCTGGAAATGCTCGCGCTGCAAGCCGAGGTTCTCGAGCTTCGCGCCAATCCTAATTCCAGAGCTCGCGGTACCGTCATCGAATCGGAAATGCACAAAGGCCTTGGAGCAGTGGCTACCGTCCTCGTACAGAACGGCACCCTGCGCTTGGGCGATTCCATGGTATTCTCACAACAGTTTGCCCGTGTGAAAACGATGCACGACGAGCATGGCAGAGAACTCACTCTTGCCGGCCCTTCGACGCCCGTCAAAATCACAGGTCTTTCCGACCTCCCTCCGGCAGGAAGCGAATTCATTGTCGTCAAGAACGAAAAAGAAGCGATGGAAATCGCAGAGAAACGCGGCGAAGGCCAGCGCCACGCGCAGCTGCATAAAGCAAAACGCGGTGCTGAATCCTTCCTTGCTGAAAAAGCGACCGGGATCAAGAAAAAGGTGCTCAACCTTATCCTGCGCGCTGACGTACAGGGTTCTGTTGAAGCATTGAAGACCTCATTGCTCAAGATCGTCTCCGACAAAATCGAACTCAATATTATCTCCTCTGGAGTCGGAGAGATCTCCGAGTCCGACGTTCAGCTCGCAAGCGCATCGAAAGCGACGATCATTGGATTCCACACCCAGATCGAAAGTCATGCCGACAACCTGATCAAGTCATTGAAAGTGACCGTCAAACTCCACGATATTATCTACCACGCGGTTGATGATATCCGCGAAGTCATGAAGGGGATGCTTGACAAGATCGCTCAGGAGACAGATATTGGGTCCGCCGAGGTCAAAGCGACCTTCAAAGCGTCCCAGCTCGGCGTCATCGCAGGCTGCATCGTCACAGACGGACTCATCAAGCGCTCCAGCCATGTCCGCCAGGTCCGTGACAAGCAAGTCATTTGGAAAGGTCCTCTGCACTCACTCAAAAAAGTCAAAGACGATGTACGCGAGGTTTCCAAAGGACACGAGTGCGGTATTGTTCTGCAAAACAACAACGACATCAAAGTCGGGGACATCCTCCAGGCATTTGAAATCACTTACCTTGAACAAGAGCTATAAGAACGATATCCAATGGTTAAAAATCGTATTGCCAGACTTAATTCCCTGCTTAGAGAGGTCCTTTCCGAAGTGATTCGAAATGACGTGCGCAACCCGCAGGTCAATAAATTCGTCACCGTGACGAGCGTCGATATCACGAACGATCTCCAGCATGCAAAAGTCTATATCAGTGTCATCGGAACTGCTCTTGAAAAAGAAGAAACGGTCAAAGCCCTCCAATCCGCGGCGGGCTTTATCGCCATTCTCTCTTCCAAAAAAGTCGTGATGCGTTATTTCCCTGAGTTGACTTTCAAGCTTGACACCTCTGTCGAGCAGCAGATGCGCATCGATGAGCTTTTGAATAAAATCAAAAATGAGCAGGACGCGCGCCAGACGCCTCCCGACAAATCACCTTAGAACTCATCACTGCGTTTATACTCATGATCATGCCATCTTCACAGGAAGGAATTCTTCCTGTCAGCAAACCCAAGACAAAGACCTCATTCAGCCTCGTCTCGACATTGCGCAGGCTCACGGGGATCCGCACAATCGGCCACGCAGGAACTCTAGACCCGTTCGCTGATGGAGTCATGGTCCTTTTGATCGGCAAGAAATACACCCAACTGAGCAACCGTTTCTTGAACCAGGACAAAGAATACATTGCGACTGTCCATCTTGGGATCACCACAGACTCCTATGATATCGATGGTCAAATCACCGCCCAGAGTCCGTTTATTCCTTCTCTTGCCGAGGTTGAAGACGCGCTCCTTAAGTTCCAAGGGACAATACTTCAGACACCCCCTATGTTCTCAGCTAAAAAAGTAGAGGGGAAAAAACTTTACGAACTCGCGAGAAAAGGGATCACGATCGAGCGGCAACCTTCGCCAGTTACCCTCCGCATCGAATTGATCAAGTATTCCTATCCCCTACTGGAGCTTAAAGTGCAATGCTCCAAAGGGACATATATCCGCTCGCTTGCCTACGACATCGGCCTGGAGCTGACGTGTGGCGCGCATCTTTCTGCGCTCACACGCACGCGCAGCGGGAGCCTTAGTCTTGAAGATTGCTGCGATGGTGCGCGATTAATGGAATCCGGTTATGATTGGAAGCAATTCTTAAAAAGAGATGCAACCAACATCGCCACATGCTGCTGATCACAGATCTTGACGACGCTCCAGACTTTAACAACCCCTGCGGATTGACGATCGGAAGTTTCGACGGAGTCCATCTCGGCCATCAGGCCCTGATCTCCCATTTGCGCTCCGAGCTTCCCTCAAATGGCATCCTTACCGTCTTCACTTTTTCCAATCACCCCTCGCAGAACTTTACTCCTCATGCCCCAGTTCCTCTCATTAGCCCCCCGCTTCAGAAAGTGAAGTACCTGGGTAAAATTGGCGTCGACATCGTCGTCCTCATCCCCTTCACCACGCAATTTTCGCAAACTCCCTTTGACCAGTTTCTATCCCGCCTTAAAGAGAGGCTCGAGTTCAGCTATCTCGCTCTTGGGGCAGGCGCGACTTTCGGCAAAGGAAAAGAAGGCAACGAGGCGAACGTCAAGCGCCTTGCCCCAATGCTTGGCTTTAAAGTCGACTATCTTCCTAAATTCCTCCTCGATGGGATTCCCGTTTCCTCAGGGCGGATCCGGACTCTGATCTCACAGGGAGAGTTCTCCAAAGCCCAGGCTTGTCTCGGCCGCCCCTATTCGCTCATGGGCCATATCCAGGACCATGAGATGAACGCCACCAACCTATGTTTGCCTCCCGAAGGAACGTATTCAGTGAGCCTCAAAATTGCCGATCAGATCCATTTAGGCTCAGCTGAGGTCTCCCCCGTCGAGCAGAAAATCCACCTGGACTTCCTCAACAAATCACTAAAAATCAATCATCAGGAAGTCGAAATCTTCTTTGCCTGACGCTTAAGGCTTGGTTTCATAAGACGACAAATAATTATTTAGATTAGAAAGGATGGATGATCCCAAAGGAAAGAAAAACACTGACGGCTAAAAGAGAAAGAGAAATAGAGATCAAGGGACGGATGCCGAAGGCTCCGCTGAAAACCGCGAATCGAGTATAGGATTCTTGATTTTTCATCAACTAACTCCCTTGTTCAACTAAAATTATATCAACGAGAAATTATTTCGTCAAACATCAATATAACAATGCAAAAGCAAGTTGAGATAATTAATTAAAATGACGCAACATCAGAGCAACTTAAAAAACCTGGTTTTGAAGTCGTTTGCGTATAAGAACCAATAACTTGACAGTAAGAGCCTATCTGACCTTAATGACCATGGCGGAGAGATTGTCCGTCGAACCCGATTGATAGGCAGAGTAAACGATATTTCTAGCCAATGCGCCCGGCGCCAGGAGTCTGTTGGCATGGACGGCATCGACGACATCTCGAGTTCTGGCGACATCGTAAATCCCGTCGCAGCACAGGATCAAATGGCTACCCGGTTGGACTTCACTTAAGGGCATGGAAGTGATTTTAGGTCTGGCGGAAACAGCCCCATTGAGCCTGTGGTCGCCGATCGCTCTTGCGACAGCAAGGTCGCCATTGACGCGCGGGACCCCATTGATCTGGACGAACCCGCCTCTCTTTTCAATCCCTCGTTTATACCGGGGATCTCCGGGCTTTGCATCTTCAGTGAGCTGAAGAGCTGTCCCGTTGTTATCCAGCACAGTCCTCGCATCACCGACGTTGGCGGTCCAGAGTTGACTGTCGAGAATCATCGCGATGGTCGCGGTCGTTCCCTGATTCATTGCCAATTCGCCAAATCTTTCTTTGAAATCGCGATTCATGCGGACGGTCGTCATTTTCAATGCCTTCCAGATGCCCGCATCGGTCAGCCCTTGCGCATTGAACTCCTGCAGGGAGAGCTCAAGCTTGGCCCTCAGGTTGTCGCGGACGTATTGAGCTGCAGCACGGCCTCCATGGCCATCGAAAATCCCGAACAGCTGAATGGGGTAGCTTCTTCCGGCAATCGTCAAATTAAAAGAGATGGCCAGATGTTCATCTTCCATCGAAGGCCTGCGTCCCTGGGCATGAGAAATCCCCACACGGTAGCCTCCCACGGTCTCGTCATGCATATCCCAAGTGGCAGGAGCTGGTTGATATCGGAAAGATTTGACAGGTTCATTTTGCATTTGATGAAAAGCATGCTGCATCTGGCCGGCCAAGCGCCCCCTGATCTGTGCTTCATCCTCGATCACACGGTATTCACAATCGGAATTTCCTCTAGGGGAGGCGCCAAAGCAGCTGAAACAAGATTTAAAGAAATCGGTGATCGCCTTCCAAATGCGGCAGATCAGATCGCCCAACCCTTCAGAAGATTCAAGCCTCGGATTAGAGGAAGCTGAAGCCGACAGAGTCGATTGCTGCAGGATGCGCTCCGGAACGGCGAATTTGAAATTGATTCCACTTTGGATATGCAGGGAAGAATTAGTAGAATATTTAAAGTTAAGACCAACCGCCATATCGACAACCAACGAATTAATTAATAAACCAACCGCAATTATACTATATTTTAAATTAAAACAAACACCAAACATATTTCTTTATCACCAATCTAATTATAATTTTAATTTATACAACACCTCTTCGTTTTTAGCTTGCCAATAGAGCCGGCATGGCCTATCCTTTTCGGCAAATCAAACAATTTTGTGTAAGAAACTCTATGGCTGGACTCTCTTGTGGCATCGTTGGACTCCCCAACGTCGGCAAATCGACTTTATTCAACGCTCTGACTAAGAAGGCGGCGCAAGCTGCCAACTACCCCTTTTGCACTATCGATCCCAATGTAGGTATCGTGGACGTTCCCGATCCTCGCTTGGCGATTCTTTCCGGGATCTCCAAAAGCAACAAGCTGGTTCCTGCAACAATCACGTTTGTCGACATCGCCGGACTTGTCAAAGGCGCCTCTGAGGGGGAAGGACTGGGGAACCAGTTCCTCGCCAACATCCGCGAGACCGATGCGATTGTCCATGTAGTCCGCTGCTTCCAGGATGACGATGTGATCCACGTCGCCGGAAAAGTCGATCCGATCGCAGATATCGAAGTCATCAACTTAGAGCTCGTTCTCTCTGACTTGCAAATGGCCGAAAATATCGTGGGCAGACTTGAAAAACAGATGAAAGGAAAAAAAGAGCTCGTCCCCGTCGTTGAGACGATGCGCAAAGCGATCGCACATCTTAACCAGAACAAGCCGCTCCGAACGCTCAGCCTCACTGAGGAAGAAAAAGAGTACATTCAGGACTACCCCTTCCTCACCGACAAAAAAGTCCTCTATGCCTGCAATGTCTCAGAAAGCTCTCTGCCTTCCATGGACAATGAGTTTGTCCAGATGGTGCGCAAGTACGCGGCCGCCGAAGGCAATACAGTCGTTCCCATCTGCGCCAAGCTTGAGGAAGAAGTCGCCCAGTTCACTGATGCGGAAGCCGTTGAGTACTTAAAATCGATCGGCCTCGAAGAGACAGGCCTCAACCGCCTGATCAAGGCAGCCTACGAAATCCTCGGACTCATTTCCTATTTGACGACAGGCGAAATCGAAACGCGCGCATGGACGATCCGACGCGGCACTAAAGCTCCCGAAGCCGCAGGCAAGATCCACACAGATATCCAGAAAGGGTTCATCCGCGCAGAGGTCATTTCCTATCAGGACATGGTCTCATGCAATGGAAGGGCCGGAGCCAGAGATGCAGGAAAATTAAGAGCGGAGGGTAAAGACTATGTCGTGCAAGACGGAGATGTCATCGAATTCCTCCACAATTGATCCCCAACAAAGCGCCTTGCTTTTCATCAGCTGCGCCGACCAATTGGAACCTCTTCTTAAAGAGGAACTGAAAGCGCTCGGACTGGTCGATTTAAGATTGGGATTCCGCGGCATCTACGCGCCCTATACTTTAGAGAACATCTTCAAGATCAATTATCTCAGCCGTCTGGCGACGCGCGTCATGCTTCCTCTGGCGCAATTCTCCTGTCCCGACACTCAGACCCTATATAACGAAGCGAAAAAAATCCCCTGGCTCGACTACCTCGATGAGACCAAGACGTTTGCGATCGACGCCAACATCAAGCATCCGATGATCCGCCACTCTCTGTATGGCGCTCAGCTCGTTAAAGACGCGATCTGCGATGTCATCCGCGAGAAAAAAGGCGCAAGGCCCTCTGTCGACACGAAGAATCCCGACGTTCAGATCAACGTCTTCATTCAGAATAAAAGAGCGACGATTAGCTTTGACACATCCGGCGCTCCCCTCTACAAGCGCGGATGGAAGGAGTCCAGCGGCGAGGCAGGTGTCCCTGAGACGCTTGCTGCCGCGATTTTGATGCATGCGAAATATTCTGAACGGGAGATCCTGGTCGACCCATTTTGCGGAGCGGGCACCTTCCTCATTGAAGCGGCGATGATGGCCACGCAGACGCCTGCCGGCTTCTTCCGCAAAAAATGGGGCTTCGTCCACCTCCCCTCCTTCGACAACGCCCAGTGGGAAGAATTTAAAAATCATTGGGATCAAAAAAGAAAGCCGATAGAGTCCCAGTCGATCATCGGCTCCGACAGCGACGCCAATTCATTCCGCTTATGCAAAGAGCATCTGAAAAAGACAGGGTTTGAAAAAGAGGTTCTCCTCATCCACACACCCGTGTCCAAATTCAACCCTCCGAGGTCGCCCACGCTGCTTGTCACCGATCCCCCTTTCGGCAAGCGCCTGCACGCGCCTCCCCAAATCTACCAGGACTTGGGCAATTTTTTAAAAGCGAAGTGCCCGGCTGCACCCTGGGGATTCCTCCTGACGTCCTCTTACCATTTGGTCAAGGCTTCAGGATGCACTGTCCTCTCCGAATGGCCCCTCCAGCACGGCGGATTAAGCGTTACGCTCTACCAGCTCAAAAACTAACTCCAGCATTTGCTTTCTTGATGCGTTCTCGCCTCAAACCTCTGTTTGGGATCGAGAGCGCATCTCAGGCGATCTGTTTCTCCAGGCGTATTTTCCTTGAACTAAGATAGGATCTACTATAGATTGCAGGATGTCGTGATCAGTCCAGACATCATCTTTAGGAGTCCTTTCTCTCAATGGCCGAAAAAACAGAACAGGCGACCCCAAAAAAGCTGCGCGACGCGCGGAAAAAGGGGCAAGTCGCCAAGTCTCAGGATTTCCCCTCTGCCGTTACATTCATCGTCTCGATCGCCACGACGCTGATCAGCGCCGGTTATCTTTTCGAAGTGCTGGCCTCCTATATCATTTCAATGTTCAAACTCTCCTCCACCAATATCGACATGCAAAACGGGGCAGCGGGAATTTTTACCCAGGCGATCCAGGTCATCTTCAATACCAGCATGCCAATTGTCGCCCTCACAGTCTGTGTCGGCCTTTTGACCAATTTCCTGGTCGTCGGACCCCTATTTTCACTCGAATCGATGAAGCCTGACATCAAAAGGCTCAATCCCGTCTCCAACATCAAGAACATGTTCAAGTTCAAGACGGTGTTTGAACTATTAAAATCAATCTTCAAAATCTCAGGCGCCCTCATTTTAATTTATTCCGTTGTCTGGTCCAGCATTCCTGAGATCATCGCCACCGCCGCGCTGCCTGTACAAGGGGCCGCTGCAGTATTTTCCAGCTTTCTTATCAAGGTCATCATCCGCGTCGGAATTTTCTTTCTGGTGATCGCCGTTTTCGACCTCGTTTTCCAAAAAAGAAACTTCGCCAAAGAAATGAAGATGGAAAAGTTTGAGGTAAAACAGGAATATAAGGATACGGAGGGAGACCCGCATATTAAGAGCAAGCGGCGCCAGACGGCCCAGGAGATCGCCTACCAGGAAGGTCCGATGTCGGTCAAGCGCGCGAAAGCCGTGATCACCAATCCGGTCCATATCGCGGTGGCGATCGAGTATAACACCGAGACGGAGCCGGCCCCGAAAATCGTCACCATGGGCAAAGGGACGATCGCCGACCTGATCATGAAGATCGCTCAAGAGAACGGGGTTCCCATCATGAGGAACGTGACTTTGGCACAAACCCTTTTTGAAAAAGGGAAAATCAGTGATTATATACCTGAGGACACCTATCAGGCGGTTGCCGAGATTCTGCGCTGGCTGGAAGGACTCGAAACTTTGGAGACATCAGGCTTGGAGTTATTTAAATGAAGAATTTCTTTGACAAGCTCGCCCGCACACTAGGGGGGAATAAAGCGCTCAACATCATCAACTCTTCGAGCGATATTCTTCTGGCGCTGTTCATCATCGTCCTCATCATGATGATCATCATCCCCGTGTCGCCCGGCGTGCTTGATAACCTGATCGCCATCAACATGACTGTGTCGATCGTCGTTCTAATGGTCGCCCTTTACATCCCAAAAGCGGTGCACCTTTCGATCTTTCCCTCGCTGCTGTTGATCACCACCCTCTTCCGATTGGGGATCGAGATCTCCGCGACACGCCAGATTCTTCTGCACGCCAACGCCGGCCACATCATCTTCGCCTTCGGTAACTTCGTCGTCGGGGGCAACTTCGTCGTCGGCGGTATCGTCTTCTTAATTATCACGATCGTCCAGTTCATCGTCGTGACGAAGGGCGCCGAGCGCGTCGCCGAGGTCGCTGCCCGCTTTACCTTGGATGCGATGCCCGGTAAACAGATGAGCATCGACGCTGACATGCGAAGCGGCATCATCGATGCCTCTCAAGCCCGCGATCTTCGTCTCGCCCTCACCAAAGAGAGCCAGCTATACGGAGCGATGGACGGTGCGATGAAATTCGTCAAAGGGGACGTTATCGCAGGTATCGTCATCGCCGTCATCAACATCGTCGGGGGCTTGATCATCGGGGTCGCCATGCACGGTATGACCGCGATGCAGGCTGCCAAAACATATACGCTGCTTTCGATCGGGGGCGGCCTCGTGGCGCAAATCCCCTCCCTTCTGATCTCCCTTACCGCCGGTATCGTCACCACCCGCGTCTCCTCTGAAAAAGCAGACTCCCACTTGGGTAAAGAGATCTCCGGCCAGCTGCTCAATCAGCCCAAAGCGATCATGCTCGCAGCAGCCGTGATGTTCCTGATGTCCTTCATTAAAGGATTTCCGGGAGTCATCTTTGTCATTATCTCCCTCGTCATGTTCGGAGTCGGCTTTACCGTTTGGTACAATGCCAAAAAAGGAGCTGCCAAAGTATCGGCAGGTCTCACCTCCGCCAAAGTAGAGACCGACGTCGAGGGCCATACAGTGATCCGCGGCGGGGTCGACGAATATGCTCTCACCCTACCTGTGATCCTCGAAGTGGGCAAAGCCCTTTCCGGGACGATCCGAAAAGAAAAACAGGGCACAACCTTCATTGAAGACATGATCCCTAAAATGCGCCACGCACTCTATCAGGATTTGGGAGTCCGCTTTCCCGGCGTCCACGTCCGAACCGATTCCCCGGGCTTAGAGACAGACGAGTATTCGATCTTCCTTAACGAAGTTCCAATCGTCCGCGGCAAGATCATTGAAAACGCCCTGCTCACAACAGAAAGCCCGGAAAACCTGCGCCGCTACAACATCCCTTTCACCACCACTAAAAACAACATCGGCCAGCCCTCTGTCTGGGTCGACGCCAAATTTCAGGAGATCCTCCAAAAAGCGAGCATCAAATTCTGGAAGCCTCTGGATGTGATGATCCTCCACCTCTCTTATTTCTACCGCCAGCACGCCGCAGACTTCATCGGGATTCAGGAAGTCAGGGGAATTTTAGAGTTCATTGAGAAATCATTCCCCGACCTCATCAAAGAGGTTACGCGCCTGGTCCCCTTGCAAAAACTCACCGAAATTTTCAAACGCCTCGTGCAGGAACAGATCTCGATCAAAGACTTGCGCACGATCTTGGAAGCTCTCTCGGAATGGGCACAGACGGAAAAGGATACTGTCCTTCTCACGGAGTATGTCCGCTCTTCGCTCAAACGCTACATCAGTTACAAGTACTCCCAGGGCCAGTCGGTCCTCTCCGTCTATTTGCTCGACCCTGAGATCGAAGACATGGTCCGCGGGGCCATCAAGCAGACTTCTGCAGGATCCTATCTCGCCCTCGATCCCGATTCCGTGCAGCTGATCCTACACTCGATGCGAACGACGATCGTCCCGACCCCGGTCGGCGGCCAGCCTCCCGTTCTGCTCACTGCGATCGACGTGCGCCGATTCGTCCGTAAATTAATCGAAGGGGAATACCCCGACATGGCTGTTGTCTCTTATCAGGAGATCGTACCGGAAATCCGGATTCAGCCTTTGGGTAGAATCCAACTTTCTTAAAATCTTTTTGGAACTAACAGATGGCTGGCGACGATCTCTCCTCTTCCAGGATCCAACCCACACAGCTCGATACGACCAGAGCCCAGCAGATGGCTGCCCAGCAGTCTGCCCGAGGAATGCTCGTCGCCCAGGAAGAAAGCCAGGAAGGATTCCAGTCATGGGTCGATGAAGGAGCCTTCAATCCCCTCGTGATGGCGCGCCGGTTCGAATCGCTTGAAACCAAGCGCAAGCGCGCTGCCAAAGAAGAAGAAACAGAGAAGGCCGAGCAGCAGGATGACGTCGCCGAAGTTCAGCGCGTTGAAGAGATCGGCGAACAATACAGCAGAAAGAATCCTGAACTGCAAACCCGCTCCCTCCTTTTGCTCCGCGCCCGCATTACCCAGCGCGACACAAAAGACGAGATCCTCCACAAAGTCCTCGAGATGTATCCCGATTATTCTCTTGCCGACGAGGCCCTCGACTTTTTGCTGCAAACGACGGACGGCAGCCTAGCCGAAGAGGTTCGCCTGGCTAAAGAAGAGCTCAACGCCAATTACGGCAGAGAAGTCAAAGCGGGAAAGAATATTGCCGAACAGGCGAGGGAGTTCTCTAAGCAAGGTCTCGGTTCACCGACAGGTCTCCGCAACCTCTATCGGGAGATCACCGGCAATCCGCGCGACTCCAACACGCTCTTTAACGAACTCACCGCGAAATTCAATTACGACAAAATGAAGACAGTGATCGACTTCCTCCTTCACTCCATGGGAGGCGATCTCAAGTCCAGAGGACCTTCGATCGACCGCGGAGAACTCCACCGACTCCTCTCCGAGACCCGCAAGCTCCAGGGGATTCTCGGCGTGTTCCGCTTCTTTAAATCCCGCATGAACCTCATCCTCTCCGCTTTCGAAAGACAAGGGATGCAACTACCGATGCGTCTGACGTTCGAAATGCTCGCCAAGCAGTTCATGAAAGCCCTGCAGGAGCGCTATCCCTCCGCTGATAAGATCCTGCAGCTGGGGATTCAGCTTGGACTATCGGAAGAACTTATGGCGCAAGTCATCATCTTTACGCAAATGCGCGACGGTGTGCGCCAGGTTGCTCCGAAACTCTATAAGTCAGACCAGCATCGTCAGGATCTGCTCAATGCCTTCATCGATGCGATCGAAGAACTTGACGAGCGCATCGAGGAAGAAGAGGAAGAAGGCGAAGAAGAAGAAGAAAAAGAAGAGAAGGAAGCCCCATGATCGATCGCTTTGAGGATCTTTTAAAAGAACTCGGCACTGAATACGGCGTCACCTTGCATCCCGACAGGATCGGCGCCTGCAAACTCAACATCAACGACGCTTTCCATATTCAGCTCGAGTGCGACGCCCATCAGGAAAACCTTCTAGTGGCCACCTTTATCTGCGATATCCCGCCAGGCAAGTTCCGCGAAAATATCCTTCGGGACGCGCTCAAGACAAACGGCCCCTTCCCGTTAAATGGGACTCTTGCTTATTCGGACAAAAATAACAAACTCGCTCTCTTCAAATATTTGCGCCTGTCGAATTTGAACGGCCGCAATCTCGCTGACTTTCTTACTGGCTTTGTCGAGAAGGCAAATAATTGGCGCATCGGCGTAGAAACCGGGAATACAGCAGGACTCGTCCCCACTCCGACGCAATCTTCAAGCGGCATCTTTGGGCTGAAACCTTAAATGGCAGGATCATGGACGAACTCACGGACCACCTCCTCCACTCGATCACCGGGCGCGCCTGGGAAGGAATCGGCACCCATCCCCACCATGGGATCAATTTGCCTCTTTCCGCTCTCCATAGCAAACACAGCTGCGGCATCGGCGAATTTTTCGATCTGATTCCCATCATCGATTGGTGCCATCAATTAAAAATCGATTTCATTCAGCTGCTTCCCCTGAACAATTCGGAAGGGGACCCAAGCCCTTATAACGCTGTCTCCTCCTGCGCGTTGAATATCGCCTATCTTTCGCTCCATGCCCTTCCCTATCTGGAGAAACACAAACATCTGAAGGCAAAACTCAAAGATCTGACAGAACTCAATAAGACAAACAAGATCGCCTATACGGAAGTCTTCACCTATAAGATGAGTTGGCTGCACGCCTACTTCGATGAGGTCGGCCAGAAAATCGTGAAGAGCAAAGAACTGAAAAAGTACATTTCTGAAAATCCCTGGGTTGAGTATTACGCCCTTTTTAGAACATTGACCGATCGTCTTGGCGGGAGTCCTTCAACAAGCTGGCCGCCGGAAGTGCGTTCCCCATCCACGAAAGAATTCCACGAACTCCTCAAACGCTATGCTTCCGACGTCTCCTTTTTTATCGTCCTGCAGTACCTCTGCTACACACAGCTTAAAAAAGTCAAAGAATACGCCAATCAGAAAGGAGTCCTGCTGATGGGCGATCTGCCTATCTTAGTCAGTCCGGAGAGCGTCGATGTGTGGCAGCATCCCGATTTTTTCAATACCCACCTGCAGGCGGGCGCGCCGCCCGACTTCTATAATAAAGAGGGGCAGAACTGGGGATTCCCCATTTATCAATGGGACGCCCTGCGCAAAAAACACTTCAGCTGGTGGAAGCAGCGCCTCACCTACGCCGAAAACTTCTTCAACCTCTTCCGGCTCGACCACGTCCTGGGCTTTTTCCGCATCTGGGCCATTCCACCGGGACGCCCCAGCAAAGAAGGAAGCTACGTTCCTCCTGATGAAAAAGAATGGGAGCCTCAAGGAAGAGAACTGCTGACGATGATCGCCAGTTCTACAACGATGCTCCCCATCGCCGAAGACCTCGGCGTGGTCCCGAAAATGGTGCGTCCATGCATCAAAGAGATGGGAATTTGCGGGACCAAAGTCATGCGCTGGGAAAGAGTGTGGGAGGAAGACGGAAGATTCCTTCCCATCCAATATTATCCTCCCATCAGCATCACCTGCGTCTCCACCCACGACTCGGAGACACTCTCCCTATGGTGGAAGAATTTCAGCGAGGAAGCCAAAGCGCTGGCCGATTACAAGCATTGGACCTATGCCCCAAGTTTGACGGATGCCCAGCGCGAAGAGATCCTCTGGGACAGCCACCACACTTCCAGCCTCTTCCATGTCAACCTGCTTCAAGAATACTTCGCCTTTTATCCGGAACTTTCCTGGCCCAAACCCGAAGACGAAAGGATCAACGTCCCAGGCCAGATCCTGCCTACCAACTGGACCTACCGGTTCCGCCCTTCCGTCGAGGAGATCACGAGCCATAAAGAATTGTTTGCTAAAATTGAAAGAATTATTTTCTCTCCCACTCCTCCGGCTTTAAACCTATCCTAATATAAAATTTCATTGGATTTATCCGTTATTAGTAAATTAAAAAAATAATTTTTTTCATTTTTTGTTTACTGGACTTCTTCCTTAAAAGGCACTAAAATATTAGCCAGCATGAGACTAAAAAATAACTCAACTTTAATAAAGGTAAAAAAATGGCTACATATCTATCCACTTTAGGACAAAAGTTATATTCTATACTCCCGCAAAATGAACACACTCGACAGCTCTCAAAAATCGAACAAGAGCAAACCCTGCTCCGCACAGCCCTGACAACTAAATCCGGCGAAACTTTTCAAAAGACCATCACCCAGACATCCGATGCCTTACAAGCAGAAAGACAAAAATGTTCGACAGCCCTGGAAAGAATGAACGGCTCCTTCTATCAGGATCCCAAGTCCCTGCTTAAAAAAGCCTGGGACAGGATTGTAGAACATGTTAAAAATGCGCTGAGCATTGATGTCACAGAGCGCGGACAGCTGGATGGCCTTTCTTCGCATTTAGACAGCCTCGCTTCAACCCCTGAGCGGGAACAGGCTAAGTCCGCGATCAAGAATTATATCTCCACCGAACAAAAGAGGGATCGCATCCAGGCGCAAATGACACAAATTGTCAGCTCGCAGAAAACAGGGCCCAAAGCCACCGAGCTCAACACCTCTCTGCTCACTGAAAGGAAGACCCTAGAGAACCGTCAAAAAGAACTGTGCGGAAGCTATTTTCAAGACCCCGACTCCCTTTTGGACAAAGCCTGGAAAAGCTGCGAAAGAGACCCCGCGCTACTCGACGCCTATCAACAACTGGATAGCGAGAGAAAGAGCATCGAGACCAGACTGATCTCAATCAACCACCAGCTCAGCATCCCCGCCTCTTCCGATCGCACTATCGAGGTCCTCTCCCTGGAATCGATGACAGCTCAGCTCCAGGCCCTCGAAGAGACAAAAAGCAAAGCAACCAATTTAGCAGGAATCGACTGGAAACAGACCGCTTACAACGCTGCGAAGCTGGCCCTGGTTACCGGGGGATACGTCCTGACTCAAACGCTCTTAGTCTAAGACCCACCCATTCTGTTGGGAATTGCCCATTAAACGCAGGCATTAAAGGCTTGGGTTTAATGGGATTGCCTAGCCATATTTCCATTAAAAAAAGAACTCGCTCTCTTAATTTGCAGGTTTTTTTTGGAATGGATTCTCATCCATTTCCTTCTCGCTCACAAACTAAAATAATTAATTACTTCAAACTATTGTTTACTCGACTTTTTCAACTATACTTATTAAAATATCACCATCAAAAACACAACCAAATTAAAGAGAGTTAAAAAAATGTCTGCTTATCTAAAAAATATTGGAACCGTAATATACAATCAATTTCCACAAAATGTGCATTCTAAACAACTCCCCGCGATCGAAAGCCAGGAGCAAGCCCTCCAAACAGCCTTAAATGACAAGGCAGGTGCAACATTTGATAAAGTCATCAACCAGATCTATGCACAACTGGAAAGCAAAAGGCTGCAATCCTTAAAACGGCTTGACGAACTGAACGGTCTTTACTTCCAGGATCCCAATTCCCAGCTGAAGCAAGCATGGGATCTCGCCGCTCAAAATATCAAACTTGAGCTTAATGTCGACGTGTCAAAACCCTCGCAGCTTCCAGGCATTATTTTACAATTGCAAGGCCGTCCTGTAAGCCCTCATCGCACGGAAGCCGAGAAGGCCATAGCTAGATATAATGAGCTAGAGCAAGAGAAATTACGCATTCAAACAGAGTTGACTCAAGCAGTTTCCCTTCTGAAAACAGGGCCTAAAGCCGAAGAGTTGCTCATATTGCTAACCAACGAGAAAAGTCCGCTTGAAGGACGGCAGAAAGAACTATGCGGAAGCTACAATCGAGACCCAAACAGCCATATAGACCAGGCATGGAAGAAGTATGAATTGGCACATTCTAAAGGAACTGGCGATGCTGACGAACTACTGGAGGCTTATAGAGTGTTGGAAATCGAGAGAAGCACCAATGAGACAAGACTCTATTCCATTTTCCACCAGTTGTCTATTGTCCCCTCTCCCGATCGAACCATCGAAGTTCTCTCCTTAGAATCGATCGAGTCCCAGCTTAAAGTTGTGAGGACCAATAAAGCGAATGAATCTAAATTGGCCGGGATCGATTGGACAAGAACAGCCATTCACGCAGTCCCGGTGGCTATCATTGTCGCTGCCGCCTTCATCGGGATGAAAAAATGGACCCTACCTGAATAATTAGCTCCAGATAACCCAAGGCTTGCCGAAGCGCTTTTTTCGGCAAGCCTCCATTAAAATTCCTTTTCTCCAATCAGTTCATCCCTTTTCTTCAAATCCCTCGAAGACTATTCTTAAGCATTCAATCTCTCTTATGCAAGGTCTTATGCGCACGGCTCTGTCCAAGACAATTCTTGTGATCTTCCTTATATCGGGCTACTCTTCCGAACTACTGGCCAAAAAAAAGGTGAGGATCGAGGAAAGAGACCTCCCCGAATCCAGCGCTCAATCCTCGCTCAAAACTTTATTCAGCAGCCTGGACCCCTACTCCGTCTCCCAGCACCTGGCATTTTATGATCTTTATCCCGACACTAAAGAGGGAAAGCAGTCCATTCAGCGCGCATGGCGGCTGCTCAGCGGAGGAGACCTGCCGCAGCAAGAGGCTGCCACGACTCTGCCCAAACTCGATATCCAGGCCATCATCTCACTTGTCACAAGGCAATCGTTCGACGCTCCCGTCAAATTGAATCAGGAGCAGCTTGACCTCATCTCTAAAATTTCTGAACGCCTCTCGAATCGTAAACTCAAGGGCAGCCGCGTTTGGACCAAAGAAGAAGTGTTAGATCTTGCCCCCGAAGAGGTCGACATCTCCCGCGGCCTGCTCATTTTTCAATTCGACCAGGCTGCAGATCCCAAAGAAGAGATCCGCCAATATGAGGCTAGCATCGACCTGATGGCCCTGCAGATCGGAGCCCGCCTGCCCAAGGATGCAAGCAACGAGGACAAGATCCGCGAAATCAACCGCTTCATCTTCCAGGAAATGCAGTTCCGCTTCCCTCCCCACTCCTTATATGCAGCGGACATCGATCTCTATACATTCCTACCCTCTGTGCTCGACAGCCGCCAGGGCGTGTGCCTGGGAGTCTCTATTCTTTACTTGTCCCTCGCGCAGCGCCTCGACCTTCCGCTGGAGATCATCACCCCTCCCGGCCACATCTACGTCCGCTATAACGATGGTGCAAAAATCATTAATATAGAAACGACCGCCCGCGGTATCGATTTGCCCTCAGAGGTCTATCTCGGCATCAACACGCGCCGTCTGCAGAAGCGCAATATGAAAGAAGTGATCGGACTTGCCTTCATGAACCAAGCCGCCGTCTTCTGGTCGCGGCAGGAATTTTCCAAGACCGTCGCCCTTTATGAAAAGGCCGTGCTTTTCCTCCCAAAGGATCCTCTTCTGAAAATGTTCATGGGGTTCAACTACCTTTTTGTCGGCAGAAGCAGCGAGGGCGCAGCCCTGTTAAGAGAGATTCGGCACATCACATTCAACGAGTCCGTCTCTCCGGAGACGATCCCCGATGATTATTTGAGCGGCAAGATCGACGCAGAGGGGATCAAAGCCGTCTTCCTGCCCGTCGATGAGACCCGCGAATCGATCCTCAAAAAACAAAAAGAACTTCAGCAAATCCTCAAACGCTATCCCAACTATCGTGCAGGACAATTGCAGCTGGCAACGACATGGCTGCAGCTCGGCCGTGGAAGCGAAGCGAAAGAGATCCTCGAGCGCTACCACAAGATCGACCCCCACAGTTCGATCGTCGAGTATTACCTGGCCATCCTCTGTATTGAGCGCCTCGATTATAACCAGGCATGGAGCTACCTCAATCAGGCAGAATCCCTCGTCCACGCCCGTAGTCATCATCCAAGGGCGTTAAACTCCATTCGAGAATCCCTGCGTCGGATCAGTCCCGAGCCCTGAATTTTAACAGTGTCCTCTACTTTCTTTTCCCCTCTGCCCCATTGACCGTTGACTCCTAATGAAAAAAAACATTTGCATGAAATATTTTAATTAATACCATGCGTAACAGGAGAACCCAAAATACGGAGATACGTATGAAGAAGTATGCAATGACAACAATCCCTTTGCTGTGTGCAGCGGCAGCGCCTCTTTGCGCAGATGCTCAGGGATCCCAAACAATGAACAAACCTGCTGATCAGCAGCAGATGATGAACCAGATCACCCCATCCGCCGAGCCAGCGGTGACTCGCCGCGCGGATCCCTATCTTACAGCTGACTTCATTTGGTGGAGAGCCCAGGAAGACGGTCTCGAATATGCCATGAATGGCGTAGGCGACGGCAATACCAATGCCGATAAAGGATCGTTGCACAAACCTCATTTCGAGTATGAGCCTGGCTTTAAAGTCGGCATGGGATTGAAGTTTAGACACGATGGCTGGGACCTGTATGCTCAATACACTTGGCTCCATTCCGACGGGGACGAGACAGAAGTGCACACGGATAGCGACGGAGATTCAAATGTCGTCTCCAACATCTTTATCCCAGCGCCAAACCAAAATAGCCAAGGATATTCACTCCGAACAGTTTCTATGGAAGAAGCAGAAGGCAAATGGTCTCTGCATTTCAACGTGCTCGATCTTGAACTCGGCAGAAATTTCTGGATCAGCAAATGGCTTACTTTAAGGCCATATGTCGGTATGAAATTCAGCTGGATCGACCAGGATTTCGATGTCGAATATGAAGGGATCCCCACAGGCAGCACCGGCACTGCAAACGTAAAATTAGACATGGATTTGGATCAGACAGCCATTGG
>JAFEGH010000009.1 GCA_018240065.1 Verrucomicrobiota bacterium
ACTCCCAATGACTTTAAAAGTATTTAAAATAATAAACAAAAAAAGGAAGGAAATATGAGCGTTACAAGTAGCACAACTACAACAACAAGTCCACAAGCGGCCATCCAGCTCTTTACCCAGACACCCGCCGCGCCGCAATTTGGGCTGGCCAGTCTCCCTCCAGATGTGCTTATAAACATCTTGCGAATGCTCTCGATCCAACAATTTGGCGCCTTAAATCAAACCTGTAGGCAATTTTGTTTCATTACGAGCAATAATCCACTGACTTTTTTATTGAGCCAACATTTTCCCAATTTCCAAAAAAAAGATCCCAATCAAACTGAATTGGAAGCAATAAAAGAACAACACCGTATTAATTCAAATCAAACAAAAGGGGTGTATGCTTCGCATACTCTTGAAGGGCATGATGGCATTGTTTTTAGCCTTGCTCTGGACGGACAGACGCTCTTTTCCGGTTCTTTTGACAACACAATCAAGATCTGGAATTTAAATACAAATACATGCACCGCAACTCTTCAAGGGCACAATGGCCCTGTTTGCAGCCTTGCTCTGGACGGACAGTTGCTCATTTCCGGCTCTTACGACAGGACCGTCAAAATCTGGGATTTAAGTACAAATACATGCATCGCAACTCTAGAAGGGTACAATAGCCCTGTATTCAGCCTTGCTCTGGACGGACAGAGGCTCTTTTCCGGCTCTTATGACGGCACAATCAAGATCTGGGATTTAACTACAAATACAAGCACCGCAACTATTCAAGGGCACAATGACTGTGTTTCCAGCCTTGCTAAGGACGGACAGAAGCTCTTTTCCGGCTCTTACGACAAGACCGTCAAGATCTGGGATTTAAGTACAAATACATGCACCGCAACTCTTCAAGGACACGATAGCCCTGTTTTCAGCCTTACTATGGACGAGCAGAGGCTCTTTTCCGGCTCTTCAGACAAAACAATCAAGATCTGGGATTTAACTACAAATACATGCACCGCAACTCTTCAAGGGCACAATGGCCCTGTTTGGAGCCTTGCTCGGGACGGACAGAGGCTCTTTTCCGGCTCTGCAGACAAGACCATCAGGATCTGTGATTTTAATGCACCCGATGAGGCCGTATTCAAAGAAATTGCCGATTTGCTGAAAAGCAAAGACTCCGTCATCGCAGAAGACGCAATGGCACGCTTTACGAGGATGCCCCCAAAAGCTAAAAACGCCATTTATCAGGAGCTGCTTGAGATCCAAGGGTCCTCCGCAAATGATGATGGCAAGGACACCTTCGATAATCAGAATGGACAGACTTCAACTCCAGACCAAATGGCTCAGGCGATCTTAAATTACCTTGCTAAGAGTAAGAGGTCTTAACCTACCACCGATACCCATTTACCCAAATTCCTGGATAAATGGGTATCCTTGCGTCCACGGCTTAGACTGCCCTTCATTCTCGGTTAACATCATTTAAGACATGCCCAGAAATAACCTTCACGCCCTGGCAGATCTGGCACCTCTGCTTCAGATGAATTTGCTGAATAGCCCCTTAAAGATCATTAATAACTCCCTGCACTAATCATGACCGCTCTCATTAAGCCGGCTATTAGATCCTTCTACAAGAACACCATTTCAAACAATTCATTTACAAAGACTTATGACATTAAAGAGCATAAAACACTGCCTATCATTGATTTAAATAAGTTTATTTCACACAAGAAGTGCGATTATTAATTTAACTTAACAATCCATTAAAAACTTTAATTAATCGAAACAAAAGAATATAATTTATTTTAAATAATTCGGGCTACATTTATTCAAAGTGTGGTCTTGGGAATAAAGACATGCTCTTTAAACCTGACTCTTTCTGTACTGAGGCGCTCTACAAGCCCTTATTCAGAAAGTAGAATTTTCCTAAAAAATATTTTGAATTGAGCGAAATAAATGACCGCTAAAGGGTATTGCCCGGTCATCATTCCGCTTATTGAAAAACCGCATTAAATAATTAATATTAAAAAGGAAGATTATGAGCTCTTCAAGTAGCCCGATACAACCATCAACAACTAGCACGAACACAACAACACATTCTAAAGCGACGACCCCGCAGTCATCTGGTCTGGTCAATCTCCCCTCAGAAATATTAGTCAAGATCTTGGAAATGCTCTCTATTAGGGAATTTGGGTCCATGAATCGAACCTGTCATCAAATTTCATGGGTCACGACAAATGATGCACCATTCCATCTATTGACCCATTTTTTCCCGAATTTCCGAAAAACCGATCCCAATCAGACCTACTTGGAAGCTCTAAAAGAAGGGCATATTACTAATTCAAATCTAGCAAAAGGGGTGTATGTTTCACATATTCTTGAAGAGAACAATATGATTCAAGGCCCCCTCGCCTCGGACGGGCAGCGGCTCATTTTTAGCAGTCGTGACTATTCCATCAAGGTCTGGGATTTAAATACCAATACTTGCACCGCAACTCTTCAGGGGCACAGGGGCCCTGTTCGGCGCCTTGCGGTTGACGGACAGAGGCTCTTTTCCGGCTCTAATGACAAAACCATCAAGATCTGGGATTTAACTACAAATACATGCATCGCAACTCTTCAGGGGCACAGTGACGAAATTGGGGGCCTTGCGGTTGACGGACAGAGGCTCATTTCCGGTAGTTATGACAAAACCATCAAGATCTGGGATTTAACTACAAAGACATGCACCTCAACTCTTCAAGACGACGGCTACGTTACGGAGATTTATCTAAACGAACAAACGCTCTTTTCCGGCTCATCGAACCCGACCATCAAGATCTGGGACTTAAATACAAATACATGCACCGCAATTCTTCAAGGACACAATGCCACTGTTTTAAGCTTTGCTTTAAAAGGACAGCGGCTCTTTTCCGCTTCTTATGACCATACAATCAAGATTTGGGATTTAACAACAAATACATGCATCGCAACTCTTCAAGGGCACAATGACTCTGTATACAGCCTTGCTCTGGACGGACAGAGGCTCTTTTCCGGCTCTCGTGACGATACAATCAAGATCTGGGATTTAAATACAAATACATGCACCGCAACTCTTAAAGGGGGCACAGAAAATCTTATTGACCTTGCTTTTCACGGACAGCGCCTCTTTTCCACCCACCAATCCAGTGGCGTCAAGGTCTGGGATTTTAGTGCCCCCCATAGAGCTGTTTTCGAAAAAATTGCTGACTTGTTGACAAGCGAAGACGCTACGGTGAGACAAGATGCAATAAATCGCTTCAACAGGATGCCCACAACAGCTAAAAACGCAATCTATGGCGAGCTTTATCGCATCATTCAACCGTTTGCTAAGGATTACTTTGGATGTGCCGAGCACGCCTTCCATAACCAATATGGGCAGAGTTCAACTCCAAAGCAAAAGGCTCAGGCGATCTTGAATTACCTCAATAAGAAATCCTAACCCAGAATCGAGAGCCTTGCAAGGGAATAACAATAAAATAATAAATTAAAAAAAGGACCAAATATGAGCGTTAAAAATAACCCGATACAACCATCAACAACTAGCACGATCACAACAACACATTCTCAAGCGACGCCCCCGCAGTCATCTGGTCTGGTTAATCTTCCCTCAGAATTGTCAGTCAAGATCTTAAAAATGCTCTCGATTAGGGAATTTGGCTCCTTAAATCAAACCTGCCATCAAATTTCATTTGTCACGACAAATACTGCACCGTTAAATCTATTGAGCCATTTTTTCCCGAACTTCCGAAAAACCCATCCCGACCAGACCGACTTGGAAGCTCTAAAACAAGAGCATATTACTCCTTCAAATCTAACAAAGGGGGTGTATGTTTCGCATACTCTTCAATCGGACTATGGCTATGTTACGGACCTGGTTCTGGACGGACAAAGGATTGTTTCCTGCTCTGAATTCGGCCAGATCACAATCTGGGATTTAAATACAAATGCGTGCACGGCAACTCTTAAAGCGCACAGAGGCATGGTTAGCAGACTTGCTCTGGACGGGGAGAGGCTCTTTTCCTCTTCTTATGACCATACCATCAAGATCTGGGATTTAAATACAAACACATGCACCACAACTCTTCAAGGGCACAATGGCCATGTTTACAGCATTGCCTTGGACGAGCAGAGGCTCTTTTCCTCTTCTTATGACCATACCATCAAGATCTGGGATTTAAATACAAATACATGCATAGCAACTCTTCAAGGGCACAACGACCCTGTTTACAGCATTGCCCTGGACGGACGGAGACTCGTTTCCTGCTCTTGGGATTCTTCCATCAAGATCTGGGATTTAAATACAAACACATGCACCACAACTCTTCAAGGGCACAATGGCCGTATTTGCAGTCTTAAACTAGATGGACAGAGGCTTATTTCCGGCTCTTATGACAATACAATCAAGATCTGGGATTTAAAAACAAACGCATGTATTGCAACTCTTCAAGGGCACAGTAGTAATGTTGAAAGCCTTGCCTTGGACGGTCAGAGGCTGTTCTCCGGCTCTAATGACAAAACCATCAAGATCTGGGATTTAAACACAAACACTTGCACTGCAACTCTTCAAGGGCACAATGGCTCTGTATACAGCCTTGCTCTGGACGGACGGAGACTCGTCTCTGCCTCTAGAGACACGACCATCAATATCTGGGATTTTTATGCACGCGATGAGGATGTCTTCAAGGAAATTGCTAGTTTGCTGAAAAGCGAAGACGCTGCCATCGCACAAAACGCAATGGATCGCTTTGACAGGATGCCCCCAAAAGCCAAAAACGCCATTTATCAGGAGCTGCTTGAGATCCTAGGGTCCTCCGCAAATGAGGATGGCAAGGACACCTTCGATAATCAGAATGGACAGACTTCAACTCCAGACCAAATGGCTCAGGCGATCTTAAATTACCTTGCTAAGAGGTCGTAATCTAGTCCCAAAATCCATTTAACAGGGTGTTTAGGGAATGGGTATTACTCTCTTATGGTCGATTGGCTGCTTGAATCAAAGGTTAACGTTAAGAAGTCCAAAAAAATGAGGCGGGAAAATCCTGCTATGCATTTTTTATGCAAGAGAGAACCCATATCCTCCACCTCTGATGCGCCAAGCTCAAGCACGAATCCAAATTCACTGCTTCGGCTGAATTGATTAATGAGTTCCCTAGATATCATCAATAGAGTTCTCCAATTTTCATGGCTGCCTTCTTAAGGCGGCGATCAAACTCTCTTACAACACAACCACAGAACATGGGTTTACTGTCGCTTACAATAGCAATAGACATGTAACATACTGTCCTTTATCCTGTTAAAGCTCTCTATTCCAAGAGAAGCTCAGAGTCCATTCTTTTGCACTTAAAATAAAACGGAACTGTTTATAATTTTTCACAGAAGTCAAACACAATTACATTAAATTAATTCGGGCTGCATTAATTCAATGTGGCCTTGGGAATAAAGATAAGCTCTTTAAACCTGACTCTTTCTGTACTGAGGCGCAGCTCAAGCGCTCATTCTGAAAGTAGAATTCACCAAAAAAACATCTGCAAGCAAGCGAAATATATGACTGCTGGCTATTGCCCGATCATCATTCCGCTTATTGAAAAACGACGTTAAATAATTAATGCTAAAAAGGAAGATTATGAGCGCTTCACATAGCCCGATACAACTAACAAAAACTAGCACGATCACAACAACACATTCTCAAGCGGCCGCTCCGCAGTCATCTGGTCTTGTTAATCTCCCTTCTGAGTTGTTAATCAAGATCTTGAGAATGCTCTCGATGAAGGAATTTGGCTCCTTAAATCGAACCTGCCATCAAATTTCATTCGTCACGACAAATGATGCACCGTTGCATCTATTGAGCCATTTTTTTCCGAACCTCCGAAAAACTGATCCCGACCAGACCGACTTGGAAGCTCTAAAACAAAGGCATATTACTCATTCAAATCTAACAAAAGGGGTCTATGTTTCGCGCACTCTCCAAGCACACAATCAATCTGTTGATGCACTTGCTATCGATGGGCGGAGGCTTTTTTCGGGCTCTAGGGACAATACCATCAAGATCTGGGATTTAAATACCAATACATGCACCGCAATTCTTGAAGGGCATAGAGACTATGTTCGCTGCCTTGTTCTCAACGGACAGAGGCTCATTTCCGCATCTGATGACAGGACCATCAAGATCTGGGATTTAAATACCAATACATGCACCGCAACCCTTGAAGGGCACGATGGCTATATTAAAGCACTTATAATCAACGGACAAAGGCTATTTTCAGGCTCGTATGACAATACCATCAAGATCTGGGATTTAAATACCAATACATGCACCGCAACCCTTGAAGGGCACGATGGCTATATTAAAGCGCTTATAATCGACGAACAAAGACTTTTTTCCGGCTCTGATGACGAGACCATCATGATCTGGGATTTAAATACCAATACATGCACCGCAACTCTTGGAGAACACGATGAACTTGTTTCCAACCTTGCCTTTCATGGAAAAAACCTAATTTCCAGCTCTTTAGACGAAACAATCCAGATTTGGGATTTAACTACCAATACATGCACCGCTACTCTTCAAGGGCACACTGAAGGCGTTTTGAGCTTTGTCCTAGACGGGCAAAGACTCATTTCCAGCTCTTATGACAAAACGATCAAGATCTGGGATTTAAATACCAATACTTGCACCGCAACTCTTAAAGTGAATAATGAACCTGTTGGCAGCCTCGCCCTGGACGGACCAAGACTTATTTTCAGCTGTGTAGATGGTTCAATCAAGATTTGGGATTTTAATGCCCCCGATGAGGCAGTCTTCAAGGAAATTGCTGAAATGATGATAAGCAAAGACCCTGCTATCGCAGATGACGCAATGGATCGCTTTAACAGGATGCCTCCAAAAGCTAAGAAGACCGTCTATGATGAGCTCCACAAGATTAAAGGGTCCTCCGCAAATGATGAGGGCAAGGACGCCTTCCATAACCAGAATGGACAGGGTTCAACTCCAGAGCAAAGAGCGCAGTCGATCTTGAATTACCTCGCTGAGAGGTCGTAAACCTAGCGCCGATACCCATTTATTCAAATTCCTGGATAAATGGGTATCCTTGCGGCCACGGCTTAGAATGCACCTAAGTTCATTCTCGCTTATCATCATTTAGACATGCCCAGAAATAACCTTCCATATCCTGGCAGATCAGCCCCCACTGCATCAGATAAATACGGTGATCAGTCCCATTGACATCTTCAATAGAGTTCTCCAATTTGCATGGCTGCCCTCTTAAGTCAAGAATCAAACGCTGTTACAATTCAACGACAAGCCATTGGTTTACAGACGCTTACAACATATTCAAGCACGTAAGATACTGTCCTTTACCCTGTTAAAGCCCTTATTCCCCGTACTACGCAAAGTATATTAATTTATCTTTAAATAGACATGTAAACATTGATAACTAAACAAAAATTTAATATAATTATTTTAAATTAATTCGGGCTGCATTTATTAAAAGTGTGGTCTTGGGAATAAAGATAAGCTCTTTAAACCTGACTCTTTTTGTACTAAGACGCTCTTCAGGCGCTCATTCAAAAAGTAGAATTTTCCTAAATAAAATTTGGAAGCGAGTGAAATAAATGACCGTTAATGGAAATTGCCCGGTCATCACTCCGCATATTGAAAAACGACATTAATAATTAATTTTAAAAGAGGAAGATATGGCCGCTGCAAATAACCCGATACAACCAACAACAACTAGCACGATCACAACAACACATTCTCAAGCGGCCGCCCCGCAGTCATCTGGTCTTGTTAATCTTCCCTCAGAATTGTTAGTCAAGATCTTGGGAATGCTCTCGATTATGGAATTTGGCTCCTTAAATCAAACCTGCCATCAAATTTCATCCGTCACGACAAATACTGCACCATTCCATCTATTGAGCCATTTTTTTCCGAATTTCCGAAAAACCGATCCCGATCAGACCGACTTGGAAGCACTAAAACAAGGGCACTTTATTAATTCAAATCTAACAAAAGGCGTGTATGCTTCGCACACTCTTGAAGGGCACCACTACTCTGTTATCAGCCTTGCTCTGGACGGACAGAGGCTCGTTTCTTCATCTCATGACAATACCATCAAAATCTGGGATTTAACTACAAATACATGCACCGCAACTCTAGAGGGCCACAGTGGCTCTGTTTACACCCTTGCTGTACAGGGAAAAAGGCTCATTTCCGCCTCTCATGACAATACCTTCAAGGTCTGGGACTTAAAAACAAATACTTGCACCGCAACTCTTGAAGGGCAAAGTGGCAGTGTTACCGACCTCGCCTTAGACGGGCATAGGCTCTTTTCTGGCTCTTATGACAATACCATCCAGATCTGGGACTTAAATACAAATACATGCACTGCAACTCTTCGAGGATTCAGTAACTCCGAGAGACTTGTTCTAGGCGGTCAGAGGCTCTTCTCCTGCCCGTTTGACAGTACCATCAAGATCTGGGATTTTGATGTCCCCGATGAGGATGTTTTCAAGGAAATTGCTGAATTGATGACAAGCGCAGACCGCTCTATCGCAAGAGATGCAATGGCTCGGTTTGACAGGATGCCAACTGAAGCTAAAAACGCCATCTATCAGGAGCTCCATGAAATCATTGGGTCCTCCGCAAATGATGATGGCAAGGACGCCTTCCATAACCAGAATGGACAGAGTTCAACTCCCGCGCAAAGAGCAGAGGCGATCTTCAATTACCTTGCTAAGAGGTCGTAACCTAGCCCCAATACCCATTTACCCGGCGTTTTGGGTCAAAGGGCATCCTTGTCTTTTGGTCGGGAGGCTGCTTGGATCAATGAATCACGCTAAGAAGCTTTAAAAAATGATCCAGGCAAACCCTCCATCGTCGTTTTATGAGAGGAAGAACACTTGCATCATCTAGAAATACCTAATGACATCGATCATGGGGATGCGGCAAGAACATCTGAATCCTTGGGATGCGATGAATTTGCTGGATAGCCCTTAAAGTTTCCAATGGACATTCTGAATAGTGCCTTCCCTTTTGTTATACAACATTACTCCTTGCAATCCATTTACAACATGCCCTTCAACTGGTCACACGCTCGATTCAGCACCGCACCCGTGGTTATATTAATTTTTCTTTAAAAACAGCTCGCAGCATTGCCTATATCATCAGCATTGCATAGAATATTTTTAAATGAATTCGGGCTGCATTAAATCAACATGCGCTTTTGGGATTAAAGAGATGCTCTTGAACCAGAATCTTTCTTTACTGAGATGCTGCATAAGCGCTCATTTTGAAAGCAGAGTATTTCTACAACAAAAATGGAATATAATTAAGCGAAACATCTGACTGCTTTGCCTATAGCCGAGACGCCACATTACTTGTTTAAATTTATTGTCTTAAATAAAAGGAAAACATGAGCAGTCGAAATAGCCCTATATCAACAACAAGTCTTGAATGGGGAATATTGCCATTCATTGATGAGCCCGCTCCTCAATCATCTGGGCTGGTCAATCTCCCTGAAGACGTGTTTTTCAAAATCTTAAAGATGCTATCGATCCAGGAATTTGGATGCTTAAATCAAACCTGTAGGCAAATTTGCCTTAACACGAGAAATCAGCCACCGATTGTGTTACTAAACCACTATTTTCCAAATTTCCATAAAACTGATCCCAACCAGACCGACTTGGAAGCGCTAAAAGAACAGTACTTTATTAGTTCGAATCTAAAAAAAGGGGTGTATGCTTCCCATGCTCTGCCCAAGCTCAATGGCCCGGTTCGAAGCCTTGTTCTGGACGGACGGAGGCTCTATTCCGGCTCTGATAAAGGAACCATCGAGATCTGGGATTTAGATACAACAAAATGCATCGTAACCCTCCAAGGCCACAAAGGATCAGTCTGGAGCCTTGCTCTGGATGGACAGAGACTCTTATCCGGCTCTTTAGACAGGAGCATCAAAATCTGGGATTTAAACACCAATACATGCACCGCAACTCTACAGGGGCACAGCCGCTCTGTTTCCAGCCTTGCTCTGGACGGACAGAGACTCTTTTCAGGCTCTTTAGACAGGAGCATCAAAATCTGGGATTTAAACACCAATGCATGCACCGCAACTCTTCAAGAGCACAGCCGCTCAGTTTCCTGCCTTGCTCTTGATAGACAGAGGCTCTTTACCGGCTCACTAGACAGGACAATCAAGATCTGGGATTTAAATTCAAACACTTGCACTGCAACCCTTGAAGGGCACCATCGCTCTGTTTCCTGCCTTGTTCTGGACGGACAGAGACTTTTTTCAGGCTCGTTTGACGGCACGATCAAGATCTGGGACTTAAGTACAAATACCTGTGTCGCTACTCTTCAAGGGCACAATAGCTCCGTTCACAGCCTTGTTCTTGATGGACAAAGGCTCTTTTCCGGCTCTTTAGACAGGACCATCGAGATCTGGGATTTAAATACCAATACGTGCACTGCCATTCTACAAGGGCATCATGACCCTGTTTGGAGCCTTGCTCTGGACGGACAGAGGCTCTTTTCCAGCTCTGATAAAGAGAACATCGAGATCTGGGATTTTAATGTGTCGGATGAGGCTGTTTTTAACGAAATTGCTGATTTACTCAAAAACGAGGATCCCATCATCGCTGAAGACGCGATGGCTCGCTTCAACAATATGCCTCCCAGAGCTAAAAATGCCATCTATGGCGAGCTCTATCACATCATGGCCCCCTTCGAAAATGATTACTTCGGATGTGCGGAGCACGCCTTCCATAATCTACATGGGCAAAGTTCAACTCCGGAGCAAAGAGCGCAAGCGGTCTTAAATTACCTTACTAAGAGATCATAGCCCAGCACCGATTCCCAGTTACCTCTATACTTGGCTAATCGATATCCCTACATTCACTGCTTCAATTTCCTAATGCTCGTCTTAAGCATTGCATCACCAAGATGGTCCTATAGAAATTCCCTCGTGGGGCTGTCACTGACGCATCCCGCTCTTTAGCTTGAGTCTTGAAGAAATCCATCTATGGCTGTGTACAAAAGGAGCTCAAATCTCCACACCGAACATTGTAATATTAATTTTTCATTAACACCTCCTTGCTGCATTGCCTGTATCGTCAATACTCAATACAATAAAATGAATTTAATCCAGAGGTGCTGCTTCAGCACTCATTTTGAGAGTAGAATTAACCTCGGATATAAAGAAGCGATATAGACGACTGCTTCATGAGCTGTACAAAAAGCGCGATCATCCCAACAAACCATCAAGCGGCCACGCAACCCCTTAAGCAGGGTTCAACTCCGCAGACATCTGGACTCGTCCTCCTCCCTGCAGAACTGTATTTCAAAATCTTGGGAATACTCTCGATGAAGGAATTTGGCTGCTTAAATCAAACCTGCAAACAAATTAGCTTTTACACAACAATTCATCCTCTGACCCAGTTATTAAGCCAATATTTCCCCAATTTCCAAAAATCCGATCCCACTCAGCCCGACTTAGAAGCACTCAAAGAACAGTACTTGATCAATTCAAATCTAAGAAATGGCGTGTATGTTTCTCATACACTTCAAAAACTCAATACCATTGTATACAGCCTTGTTCTGGATGGACAAAGGCTTTATTCCGGCTCTTTAGACAGAACAATCAAGATTTGGGATTTAAATACAAATACGCGCACAGGAACTCTTCAAGGACACAACAGCCCAGTTTCCAGCCTTGCCTTAGGGGGGCGCAGGCTATTTTCGGGTTCTCTAGACAGGACAATTAAGATCTGGGATTTAAATACAAATACATGCACTGCAACTCTCCATGGACATAATGACTCTGTTCGCAGCCTTGCGTCGAGCGGGCAGAGGCTTTTTTCCGGCTCTTTAGACGGTACAATCAAGATCTGGGATTTAAGTACAAATACATGCACCGCAACTCTTCATGGACACGATGGCCCTGTCACCAGCCTCGCTTTGGACGGCCAGAGGCTATATTCGGGCTCTTTAGACACGACAATTATGATCTGGGATTTAACTACATATGCACGCCTGGCAACTCTTAAAGAACACGCAGGCTGCGTTTCGAGCCTTGCTCTTGATGGACAGAGGCTTTTTTCCGGCTCTTTAGATAGTACAATCAAGCTCTGGGATTTAAATACCAATACATGCACTGCAACCCTCGATGGACACGCCAGCCCTGTTTCTAGCCTTGCAATTAACGGACAGAGGCTCTTTTCAGGTTCTAATGATAGGACCATCAAGATCTGGGATTTAAATACAAACGCATGCACTGCAACCCTCGAAGGGCACAATCGGTCCATTCGGAGCCTTGCCATGGATGGCCACAAGCTTTATTCCAGCTCCTATGACAGAACAATCAAGGTTTGGGATTTTAATGTGACGGACGAGGCTGTTTTAAACGCAATTGCTGCTTTGTTAAAAAGCGAAGACCAAGTCCTTGCAAAAGAGGCAACAGCTCGCTTTCACAGGATGCCTCCAAGAGCTAAAAACGCCATCTATGGCGAGCTCTATCAAATCATGGCCCCCTTCGCAAATGATTACTTCGGATGTGCTGAGCACGCCTTCCATAATTTACATGGGCAAAGTTCAACTCCGGAGCAAAGAGCGCAAGCGATCTCGCAATACCTGACCAAGAAATCGTAAGCCAGCAACGAAACCCATTTATCCACAGTTCCCTGGAGATTGGGTATCCAGATGTTCTCTCTTAATGGCTTTACAATGGTCTAAAGGTCTTTTTTCTGATCATAATAAAAGATGAATTCCAGAATGCATGAAAAGACAAAAGCGAGACAACCAATCCAATTAATTACCTAAGTCTTTTATAAACAACGACAAACAGACTCAACGCATAACATCACATACACCTAATTGTAAATACTTTACGTCAACCAGCAATTGTTCGATTTTTTATCACTCACAAACCACTCGCAATTAATTAATTACAGCAAATCAAATTATTAATTGACTATAATAACAAACAATAGTATAATTTATTTTATTAAATAATATTATTAGGAGAAAAATATGGCTGTATCCTCATCAACTAGCAATAATGGAACAATAACAAGGTCTTATCCTTTCCAAACTCTACCTACAGAGTTGAAAGCCGGCCAAATAGAATCTATCAGTCAAGTTACATTAGCGAAATTTGCAGAGGCTAACAAAAGAGGAATGCCCATTGAGCAGGCTGTTTCAGAAGGAGATTTCACTCTCAAAAACGAATTCAATGATCACACTCAGAACATGAGCTGGGAGGAGCTTTACAATAGAGATAATCTATTTCTGTGCATGATGATGATTAAAGCAGGCAAAGCATTTACGAAGGAAGTGAGAAATCGAGTCCCTTCCTTTATTCGAGGTGACTTAAATGAGTGTAACTGCCGAAATCCAGTGGCTCGGAACAGCACAGACTCTTTCATTATCAGAGAGATTGAAAGAAGATTTCCTGACAAAAGCAAGAGACTTACTTACGTGAGCTTTGGTAGCGAAGGGTGTTTTTCCGATTGGGTCATCCTAAGTCAACTTAGCTTGCTGGGCTATAAGAACATCGATGTTCACTTGACAGCTCCGACTAAAAAAGCTTACGACAAAATGGCAGCTTTTTTCAGCCAATTTCCAGGGGCGGATTTTAAGATCTTTAAACATGATTCATTAAGAGAATTTGGCAGCCTTCAGAAACCATGCGATATTTTGCTTGCATTAGACTTTAATGGAGATTTTGATAAAGAACCGAATCCCTTTGAGATAAGCATTAATGACAACGGTTTAGCTCTTAGCGCCACTCATGGTGCTCCGACAGATCCGAGTAGATGGCCTAATTGCAATTTAAAGATGGGCGCTAAGGCACTTAAAACTTTTCGGCCATGGACAAAAGAAGGATAGAATTTTCAATCTGGGTGAAGAGTAGGGTTTTAAAAAATCAAGCGGCATACAGATGAAAGAAAATCTTTCTCATTTCTATCCCCAAGCAACTTTAAAACTTGGGATTAGTCAATGCGAATGAACTACCGTTTTGATTTAGGTAAACCAAGGCATGCTCGCGGGCAAAAATTATTCATTTTATAAATGTTTAAGGTTGTGGATTTTGATCTATCAATCAAAATACAGAACATACGAACATTTATAATCAAAATCCCTGGATTCACTATCTCAACTGCTCAATCATCATGCAAAGGTCGCCTATGTCCTCATAGCAAACCCTAGCCTTAAGGGCTGCTTTGCCTTCAGAGGACCAATATTCTGAGAAAATTAACAAAGTTTCACAAAGAAAAAAGCGGGTCGGATATTTAGGGAAGAGTGAGCCAATGCATCAATATGATAACCCATAGATCTTAACATATTCGCACGGGACTTGCTCCAGATTCGGTTCTCCTTCTGAATGAGATGAATGGACTGGTTAAGCCACTAGAGAGGGCTTGTCCGATAGGCATAATCAATTATGCCTACAATTTGGACCAAGACGGACGTAATATAGCCATTATCAGCCTGTCTGCGAGTAGTTTTGCAGCTTCTCCTACAAGCAGACTCTAAGCCATTTATTTACAGCTAATTAAGATGTGCTTAATGGCGTAAGGCGCTATCTTTTATTCTGTTATAAACCGAAAAAAATCTAAATTTGTTTTACACCTGCTTAGCTGCATTAATTTTTCTTTAAAAAGCAGTCATAAGATTGTTTTTATTATCAAAACGTATATAATAGATGTAATTTAATAATTCGGGCTACATTAAATCTTAATGTGGTCTTGGGAATAAAGACGAGCTCTTTAAACCTGACTCTTTCGTGAAGGAAATGCTGCTAAAGCACTCATTCAGAAAGTAGAATTTTTCCAAAAAAAAGAATTGCAAGTAGGCGAAATATATGGCTGCTTTGGTTATTGCAGGTCATCGTCTTGTTTATTTGAATTGATAATTAAAAATTGGGGAATTATGAGCTGTACAGATAGCGTTATAAAAACATCAACACACAATACTGGAAGAACAACCCTTCAACCACCCGCTCCGCAAAACTCAGGGTTGGTCAATCTCCCGCCCGATCTGCTGATCAAGATCTTGAGAATGCTCCCAATCCAGCAATTAGGCAGCTTAAATCAAACCTGCAGGCAAATGTATTTGGTCACGAGTAATAATACTCTAATCCTGCTATTGAGCCAACATTTCCCCAATTTCCCAATAACAGATCCCGATCTGAACGAATTGGAAGCACTTAAAGAACAGTACTTAATTAATTCAAATTTACCAAAAGGGGTTTATGCCTCGCATACTTTTCCAGCACACAGTCAGACCGTTTCCAGCATTGCTCTTATAGGACAAACGCTCTATTCAAGCTCTCATGACAAGTCAATCAAGATCTGGGATTTAAAGACAAATACTTGCACTGCAACTCTCCAAGGGCACACTAGCCCGATCTACTGTCTTGCCTTTGATGAAAAGAGGCTCTTTTCTGGCTCTTCTGACAATACCATCAAGATCTGGGATGTAAAGACAAATCAATGCACCGCAACTCTTGAAGGGCACACCGGCCCAGTTTACTGCCTTGCCTTCGATGGGCAGAAGCTGATTTCAGGCTCTTCCGACAGAACCATCAAAATCTGGGATTTAGAGACAAATACATGTACTACAACTCTTCAAGGAGCACATGGCGGTATTCAGAGTCTTGCCTTGGACGGACAGAGCCTCATTTCTGGCTCCAACGGAGAAATCAAAATCTGGGATTTAAAGACAAATCAATGCACCGCAACTCTTCCAGGGCACTTCGGCCCAGTTTACTGCCTTGCCTTTGATGGTCAGAAGCTGATTTCAGGCTCTGCGGACAGAACCATCAAGATCTGGGATTTAAATAAGAATACATGCACGGCAACTCTTCAAGGGCACAGAAGCAGCGTGCATGCCCTTGCCATAGACGGTCAGAGGCTTTTTTCCGGAGCGGCGGATGGAAAGATGAAGATCTGGGATTTAAATACTAATGCGTGTACCGCATCTCTAAAAGCTCCTAATTCATTTGTTACCCGCCTCACACTATCAAGTCAAAAGCTCATTTCTGCCTCAGAAAGAGGGGTCATCAAGATTTGGGATTTTAACGCATCGGATCATGCTGTATTCCAAGAAATTGCTGAATTGATAAAGAGCGCCGACCACAGCATTGCAAATGATGCAATGGCTCGTTTTAACAACATGCCCCCAGGGGCTAAAAATTCCATCTATGGGGAGCTTTATCAAATCATGGCCCCCTTCGCAAATGATTATTTTGGATGTGCCGAGCACGCCTTCCATAATCAACATGGACAAAGTTCAACTCCCGAGCAAAGAGCGCAAGCGATTTTAAATTACCTTGCTAAGAGATCGTAACCCTGGACTGATCTGCATGTGATTGAGCAGCATAAAAAATAATAAACAACGAAAAGGAAAATATGAGCATTAGAAATAGCCTCCCATCAAGTCCTCAAGGAGGCACGCCCTACCTTTTGCAGAGACCCGCCCCTCAGACATCCGGGTTAGTCAATCTCCCTCCAGAGGTATTTCTCAAGATTTTGGGTAAGCTCTCGATCCAACAATTTGGCGTCTTAAATCAAACCTGCAGGCACTTTTGCTTTATCACGACGACCCATCCTCTGACCTTTTTATTGAGCGAATATTTCCCCAATTTTCAAAAAACAGATCTCAATCAGACAGACTTGGAAGCGCTAAAAGAACAACACCATATTAATTCAAATGTAGCAAAAGGGGTGTATGCCTCGCATATTTTTGAAGCGCACGATGAAACTGTTACCAGTATTTGCTTGGACGGACAGAGGCTCATTTCCAGCTCTGGAGATGGTAAAATCAAGATCTGGGATTTAAACACAAATACCTGCACCGCAACTCTCCAAGGGCATGAATCCGGTGTTTGCTGCCTAGCTCAGGATAAACAGCGGCTCTTTTCCGGCTTACATGACGGTACAATCAAGATCTGGGATTTAAATACCAATACATGCACTGCCACTCTTGAGAGGCACGATTTCCTTGTTTCCTGCCTTGTTCTGGATGGACAGAGACTATATTCAGGCTCGCTTGACGGTACAATCAAGATCTGGGATTTAAATACAAATACATGCACTGCCACTCTTCCAGGGCAACCAGGTGGTGCTAGGATTGCCAACAATGGTTGTATTCCTATTACTGTCCTTGCGCTGGGCGCAAAGAAACTCTTTTCCGGCTCTCATGACAAGTCCATCAAGATCTGGGATTTAAATACAAATACATGCACCGCAACTCTTGAAGGACACAATAGGGGTGTTTTCAGACTTGCTTTGGATGGACAGAGGCTCTTTTCCGGCTCTGATGACGGAACCATCAAGATCTGGGATTTAAATACAAATACATGCACCGCAACTCTTGAAGTAAATAAAGGCTCAGCTCGGATCCTCGCTCTGGGCAAACAGAGGCTCTTTTCGGGCGCTGACGCAGGAGCCATCCAGATTTGGGACTTAAATACCAATACATGCACCACAACTGTTCAAGGGCACAAGGGCTATAATGAGAGCCTTGCTCTGGACGAATCGAGACTCTTTTCCGGGTCTTTTTTTGGCACCATCAAGATCTGGAATTTTAGTGCTCCCCATGAGGCGGTTTTCAAGGAAATTGCCGATTTGTTGATAAGCGATGACTCTTCTAACGCAGAAGATGCAATGGATCGCTTTGGCAGGATGCCAACTGAAGCTAAAAAAGCCATCTACGGCGAGCTCTATTCCATAATGGCCTCCTTCGCAAATGATTACCCCGGATGTGCCGAGGACGCCTTCCATAATCAAAATGGGCAAAGTTCCACTCCGGAGCAAAGAGCGCAAGCGATCCTCAATTACCTTGCTAAGAGATCGTAACCCAAGACTGATCACCATGTACTTGAGCAACATTAAAAAATAATAAGCAATAAAAGGAAAAATATGAGCATTACAAGTAGCACCGCATCAAATCCTCAAGAAGGCACGACCCAGCTTACGCATAGACCCGCCCCGCAGAATTCCGGGTTAGTCAATCTCCCTCCAGAGGTATTTCTCAAGATTTTGGGCATGCTCTCGATCCAACAATTTGGCGTCTTAAATCAAACCTGCAGGCACTTTTGCTTTATCACGACGACCCATCCTCTGACCTTTTTATTGAGCGAATATTTCCCCAATTTTCGAAAAACAGATCCCAATCAGACAGACTTAGAAGCGGTAAAAGAACACCACCATTTCAATTCAAATGTAGCAAAAGGGGTATATGCTTCGCATACTCTTGAAGCGCACGATGAACCTGTTACCAAAATTTGCTTGGATCGACAGCGGCTCATTTCCAGCTCTGGATATCGTGAAATCAAGATCTGGGATTTAAACACAAATACCTGCACCGCTACTCTTCAAGGGCACGATTCGATTGTTTACAGCACTGCAATAGACGGGCAGAGGCTTTTTACTGGCCTTGCAAACAAGACCATCAAGATCTGGGATTTAAATTCAAATACATGCATAGCAACTCTTCAAGGGCACAGTGACCGTGTTTATAGCCTTTTTGTGGAAGGACAGAGGCTCATTTCTGCCTCTCCTGACGGGTGCATCAAGATCTGGGATTTAAATTCAAATACATGCACCGCTACTGTTAAAGTGGATTGGGATATTTGTGCCGTTGCAATAGACGGCCAGAGGCTTTTTGCTGGCCTTGCAGACAAGACCATCAAGATCTGGGATTTAAATTCAAATACATCCATCGAAACTCTTGAAGGCACTAACAGCACAGTATATTACCTTGCATTGATGGGAGAGAGGCTCTTTTCCGGTTCGGGCAACGGGGACATCAAGATCTGGGATTTAAACAATAATACCTGCACCGCCACTCTTAAGGGGCACACGGCAACTATTTCCAAGCTTTCTCTGGGCAGAAAGCGGCTCTTTTCCAGTTCATTTGACCATACAATCAAGATCTGGGATTTGAGCGCGAACACATGCACTGCAACTCTTGGAGGGTTCACTGGCCCTGTTTACACCCTTGCTCTGGATGGACAAAAGCTGTTTTCCGGCTCCTTTGGTACAACAGGAACCATCAAGATCTGGGATTTTAGCTCACCCGATGAGGCTGTATTCCATGAAATTGCTGATTTGATCACAAGCGAAGAAGCCGCGATCGCAAAAGATGCAATGGATCGCTTTGACAGGATGCCAACTGAAGCTAAAAACGCCATCTACGGCGAGCTCTATTCCATAATGGCGCCCTTCGCAAATGATTACCCCGGATGTGCCGCGGACGCCTTCCGTAACCAAAATGGGCAAAGTTCGACTCCGGAGCAAAGAGAGGAGGCGATCTTCAATTACCTTGCTAAGAGATCGTAACCCAGGACTGGATCACCATGTACTTGAGCAACATTAAAAAATAATAAGCAGCAAAAGGAAAAATATGAGCTTTGCAAATCCTCCGGCAGCAACTTGTACTGCCGATACATCAAATGTTTGGGCAGCCACCTCGCAATCATTTGGGCTGCCCTTTCTCCCTCCCGATCTGCTGATCAAAATCTTGGGAATGCTCCCAATCCAGCAATTAGGCAGCTTAAATCAAACCTGCTGGCAAATGTATTTTGTCACGAGAGATAATCGTCTGACCCTCTTGTTGGACCAACATTTTCCGAATTTCCGAAAATCGGATCCCCATCAAACCGATCTCGAAGCGCTAAAAGAGCAGCACTTTACTAATGCAAACGTACTGAAAGGGCTTTACGCTTGTCAGACTCTAGAAACACACGAATCGAATGTTTCGACATACGATCTAGATGGGCGAAGACTCGTTTCAGCCTCGAGTGAAGGAACCATTAAGATCTGGGATTTAATTACAAATACATGCACCGCAACTCTTCAATCGCACAGTGGGCCTGTTGATAGCCTTGCATTGAAGGGGCAGAAGCTATTTTCCATCTCGTTTGACAATACAATCAAGATCTGGGATTTAAGCACAAATAAATGCACCGCAACTCTTCAAAGCCGAGACAACACCCTTAGCATCCTAGCTATAGACGAACATAGACTCTTTTTGAGTACAAACGACAACAACATCGAGATCTGGGATTTAAATTCGAATACATGCACGGCTACCCTTGAAGGGCACGACGACACTGTTAATCAACTTGTTATAGAGGGAGAGAAGCTCGTTTCAGGTTCTTTTGACGGCACCATCAAGATCTGGGATTTAAGTACAAATAAATGCTCCGCAACTCTTCAAGAACACAGTGACTCGGCTAATAGCTTTACATTGAACGGAAATACCCTCATTTCCGGCTCTTCAGACAAGACCATCAAGATCTGGGATTTAAATACAAATACATGCACCGCGACCCTTGAAGGGCACAAAGGCACGGTTAATAGCCTTGTTCTGAAGGGAAAGATTCTCATTTCCGCCTCTTCAGACAAGACCATCAAGATCTGGGATTTAAGTACAAATAGATGCTCCGCAACTCTTTTTGAACACAAAAGCATAGTTGATAGCCTTGTTCTAGACGCACAATCGCTCATTTCCTACTCAAGCGAAAGTGGAGTGATCAAGAAGTGGGATTTTAATGTGTCCGATGAAGTCATACTTCGTGAAATCGCAAATTTGCTCCAAAGCGATGACACAGCCATCGTGGAAAATGCATTGGTTCGGTTTGACAGAATGCCCTCAAAAGCTAAAGACGCCATCTATGACGAACTGTCTAATATCATGCCTTTCAAAAATATCGATGGGTTCCGCAATGACTGTGCGGAAAACGCCTTCCTTAATCGAAATGGAATGAGCTCATCTGCGGAGCAAAAAAGGCAAGCAATCTTAAATTACCTTCAAATGAGATCATAACTTAGGACAGGTTTCCATGGACGTGAGCAACAGTAAACAAATATTAGAGAAAATATGTGCTTTGCTAATAGCCCTACATCAATAACAAGTGTTCCAGAAGCCAGAGCCTCTGTTGCGCAGCGACCCGTCCTCCAATCATCCGAGCTGGTCAATCTCCCCACTGAGGTGTTGATTAAGATCTTGGGAATGCTTTCAATCAAGGAATTTGGCCTCTTAAATCTGACTTGCAGACAATTTACTTATCTGACCACTAATCATCCTCTGACCTTGTTGTTGGGCCAATATTATCCCAATTTCCGAAAAACAGATCCCAATCAAACTGACTTGAAAGCACTAAAAGAACAGTACGTAATTCATTCTAACATAACAAAGAAAGTGTATACCTCGACTACTCTACAAGGGATAGACGACACTGTAATAACGCTTGCTTCAGAGGGTGGAAGGCTCTTTTCTGGTTCTGCAAACGGATCTATCCAGATCTGGGATTTAAATACAAATGCTTGCACAGCAACTCTTGAAGGGGGCAATGGCACTATCTCAAGCCTAGCTCTTCGTGGACAGAAGGTCATTTCAGGTACTGACGTAGGAATTATCCAAATTTGGGATATCAATACAAAAACCTGCACAGCAGCCCTTGAAGGGCACAAAGACACTGTCCTATGCCTAGCTCTTGAAGGACAGAAGCTCTATTCCGCCTCTAGAGACAATACAGTCAAGATCTGGGATTTAAATACAAATACATGTACCGCAACTCTTCAGGGAGACAATCGCGGTTTTCAGAGCATTGTCCTGGACGGGCAACGACTCTTTTCTGGCTGTGACAACGGGATCATCCAGGTCTGGGATCTAAACTCAAATACATGCATAGCAATTCTTCAAGGGCACAACCACCCTGTTATCAGCCTTGCTCTCGACGGACAAAGTCTCTTTTCCGGTTCTTCAGATAAGACCATCAAGATCTGGGATTTAAACACAAATACATGCACTGCAACTCTGGAAGGACACAAAGGTCATGTAGCAAGCATTGCTTTGTATGGAGAAAAGCTATTTTCAGGTTCTCTCGACGATACGATCAAGATCTGGGATTTAAGTACATCTACTTGCATCGCAACTCTGGAAGAGGAAAATCTCTCTTTGTTCAGCTTTGCCCTGGGAGGGAAAAAGATCTTCTCAGGTTGTTATGATGGAGTCATCAAGAGCTGGGATTTTACCTCGTCGGATGAGGCTATTTTCAGGGAAATTGCTGATCTGCTCCAAAATGAAGACCCGGCCATTGTAGATAATGCCATGGCACGCTTTGAGAACATGCCCCCAAAAGCTAAAAACTCCATCTATGCGGAGCTCAATGAGATGATGGCACTTATAGGAGATTCCCCAGGATGTGCTGAAGATGCCTTCCACAATCGAAATGAGGAAAGTTCAACTCCCAAGCAAAGAGCTCGGGCGATCTTAAATTACCTTGAGAAGAGATCTGCTGATCAGCATCGACTTGAACAAAATTAAAAACAATTAACATATAAAGAGAGAAACATATGAGTTCCCGAATTTGCTCTGGAGTAAAACCAACAGGCACTACAACAACACCTCATCCAGCGGGCACGCTGCAATCAATCGGACTGGTCAATCTCCCGCCAGAGGTTATTATTAAGATCTTGGGAATGCTCTCGATCCGAGAATTTGGCCTGTTAAATCGAACCTGCAGACAATTTTGTGATGTGACCACAAATCATCCACTGACCCTGTTGGGGAATCAATTTTTTCCAAATTTCCGAAAATCAGATCCCCATCAAACCGACTTAGAAGCACTAAAAGAACAGCATTTTTTTCATTTAAATCAAACAATTGGGGTCTATGCTTCGGAAGCTCTTGAAGGGCACATGGACTGTGTAACAAGCCTTAGTCTTGATGGACAGAGGCTTATTTCCGGCTCAAGCGACGGAACGATAAAAATTTGGGATTTAAACACAAATGAATGCACAGTAACTCTTCGAGCGGGGAACGGAACTATTTGGAGTCTTGCATTAGAAGGACAAAGGCTCTTTTCCGGGTCTGTCAGAACAATCAAGATCTGGGATTTAAATACAAATGAATGCATTGCAACTCTTGAAGGGCACTATGATCATGTGAAGAGTCTTGTTTTAGAAGGAAAGAGGCTCATTTCCTGCTCTTATGATAAAATGATTAAGATCTGGGATTTAAATACAAATACATGCACGACAACCCTCGAAGGTGGCTATGTAACCTGCCTTGCTCTGGACGGACAGAGGCTTATTTCCGGCTCTTCCGATAAAAGAATTAAGATCTGGGATTTAAATACAAATACGTGCACTACAACTCTGGAAGGCCACGACCGGCCAGTAGCCAGCCTTGCGATCATGGGAGAGAGGCTCTTCTCGGGTTCGAGCCATGGGACCATCAAAATCTGGGATTTAAATACGAATGAATGCGTTGCAACTCTTAATGGGCACACAAGCACTATTTCCAGCTTGGCTCTGGACGGAAAGCGGCTCTTCTCCAGTTCTTATGACAACACGATCAAGATCTGGGATTTGAGTTCAAATACATGCACTTCAACTCTTCAAGGACACATTGGCCCTGTTCACAGCCTTGCACTGGATGGGCACAAGCTCTTTTCGGGCTCTGATACAACAGGAACCATCAAAATCTGGGATTTTAGTGCACCTAACGAGACTATTTTCAACGAAATTGCTGTTTCAATAGAAAGCCAAGACCCCTTCGTTGCGCAATATGCGATGCAACGCTTTGAGAGGATGCCTTTAGAAGATAAAAATGCGATCTACGGCGAACTCTATCACATTATGGCGCCCGTTAAGGATGAGTACCCAGGATGTGCTCAAGATGCCTTCCACAATCGAAATGAGCAAAGTTCATCTCCAGAGCAAAGAGCGCAAGCGATCTTAAATTACCTTGAGAAGAGATCTGCTGATCACCATCGAATTGAACAAAATTAAAAAAAATAAACATAAAAAGAGAGAAAAACATGAGCTTCATAGACAGTACAAAAGCAACTAGCAATGCCCAAAAAACAACTCTTCCACCAGCCAGGGCGCAATCATCCGGGCTGGTCAACCTCCCCCCTGAGGTTATTATTAGGATCTTGGGGATGCTCTCGATTCAGCAATTAGGCAGCTTGAATCAAACCTGCTGGCAAATGTCTTTTGTCATGAGAAATAATCCACTGACCCTTTTATTGAGCGAATATTTCCCCAATTTTCGAAAAAGAGATCCCAATCAGACAGACTTGGAAGCACTTTATGAACAGCACGTTATTGAATCAAATCTTAAAAAAGGGGTATATGCTTCGAGAACTCTTGAAGAGCACAATGGCTCTGTTCGAGGCCTCGCTCTTGACCAAGAGAGGCTCATTTCCTGCTCTTCAGACAATACCATCAAGATTTGGGATCTAAAAACCAATACATGCACGTCAACTCTTCAAGGCCATGATGGACCTGTCTTCAGCCTTACTTTGGATGGACAGAGGCTCTTTACCTCCTCCTCAGACGGAACCATCAAGATCTGGGATTTAAATACAAAAGAATGCACGGCCACTCTTCAAGGTCATGAAGGACCTGTTTTCAGCATTGTACTAGACGGGCAAAAGCTCTTTTCCAGCTCTTTAGACAATACAATCAAGATCTGGGATTTAAATACAAAAGAATGCACGGCCACTCTTCAAGGGGGCGCAGGTCCTGTCTACAAGATTGCATTAGACGGGCAAAAGCTCTTTTCCGGCTGTTTAAACAATACGATCATGATCTGGGATTTAGCTACTAATACTTCCACTGTTACGCTTGCAGGGCACACCGGCGCTGTTCACACGGTGGTTTGCGACGGACAGAGGCTCTTTTCCGGTTCTAATGACAATACCATCAAGATTTGGGATCTAAATACCAACACATCCACCGCCACTCTTCAAGGTCATGGTGGATCTGTTCACAGCCTTGCTGTAGTCGGGCAGAGGCTGTTTTCCGGCTCGGCAGACAGTACAGTCAAGGTGTGGGACTTAAATACATATCAATGCATTGATACTTTTCAAGACTACAATGGCAGGGTTTTTAGCCTTGCTCTGGACGACCAAAGGGTCATTTCCGGGTCCAATATAATCACGATTCGGGATACTAATGTATCTGATGCAGATGTTTTCAACGAAATCGCTGGTTTGCTGAAATCCAATGACCACTCCAAGACAAAAGAGGCAATGGATCGGTTCAGCAGAATGCCTCCAGGAGCTAAAAATGCCATCTATGGGGAGCTCTATCAAATCATGCCCCCCTTTGAAAATCCTTCCCCGGCTTGTGCCGCGGACGCCTTCCATGATCTTAATGGACTAAATTCAACTCCCGAACAAAAAGCGCAAGCGATCTTAAATTACCTTGCTAAGAGAACGTAACCCAGGCCCGATCCCCATGTGCTTGGAGAGCAATTAAAGTAGTAAACATAAAAATAGGGAAATATGAGCTTTACGCATGACGCTATGACAACAGCTAGTCTTCAAGATCCCGCGGGGTACGGACCCGCGCAGCAATCATCTGGGCTAGCTAATCTCCCTGTAGATGTGCTTATAAAGATCCTGGAAATGCTCTCGATTGAGCAATTTGGCCTTCTCAATCAAACCTGTAGTCAAATTTACTTGAGCACGACAAATCATCCTCTGACTCTGCTATTAAGCAAGCATTTCCCCAATTTCCGAAAAACGGATCCGAATCAGGCCGACTTGGAAGCACTAAAAGAACAATACTTTATTGCCTCCAATCTAACGAAGGGAGTGTACCTTTCAGAAACGCTTCAAGGACACAATAAAATTGTTTCAAGCCTTGCTTTAAACAGACAAAAGCTCATTTCCGGCTCTTATGACAACACCATCAACATCTGGGACTTAAATACAAATACATGCATTGCAACTCTTCAAGAACACGATGGGACTGTTTTGAGCCTTGCTGTCGATGGACAAAGACTGTCTTCAGGCTCTAGTGACAGGACGATCAAGATATGGGATTTAAATACAAATAGATGCAATTCAACTCTTGAAGGGCACACTGGTCCAGTTTGCACCCTTGCTTTATCCGGACAAAAGCTCTTTTCCGGATCTGTAGATGGCACAATCAAGATCTGGGACCTAAATACAAATACATGCACCGCCACTCTTCAAGGGCATAATACCGTTGTTTCCAGCCTTGCCCTGGAAGGACAGAGGCTCTTTTCCGGCTCTTATGACAATGCCATCAAGATGTGGGATCTACATACAAACACATGCATTGCAGTTCTTGAAGGGCATGATGGCGGTGTACGCAGCCTAGTTCTGAACGGACAGAGGCTCTTTTCTGGCTCGATAGACAATACCATCAAGATCTGGGATTTAAATACAAATACTTGCTCTGCAACTCTTGAAGGACACGATGGCCCAGTTTTCAGCCTTGCGCAAGACGGCCAGAGACTCTTCTCAGCCTCAGTAGATGGCACAATCAAGATCTGGGATCTAATGACAAATAGATGCACTGCAACGCTACAAGTCCAGGGGCAGAATGCCACTTTGTGGAGCCTGGCTCAGGACAGAGAAAGGCTCTTTTTGGGCTCTAATAAGGGATCGATTGAGATCTGGGATTTTACTGCGTCCGATGAGGCTGTATTTAGCGAAATTGCTGATCTGCTCAAAAGCGAAGACCCCAGCATTGCAGACCATGCAATGGTTCGGTTTGAGAGCATGCCACCAAGAGCTAAAAACGCCATCTATAACGAGCTTTATAAGATCATCAGCCCTTTCGCAAATGATAAGGCTGGATGCGCTAAGGATGCCTTTCATCATCGAAATGGGCAAATTTCTACTCCATGGCAAAGGGCTCAAGCGATCTTAAATTACCTCCCCAAGAGGCCGTAAACCAAAACCGTCATCCTGGCCATAAATCACTGGGTAAATAGTGTCTCTATATTCACTGCCCCAATCTCCTTTGCCTAAGATAAATTTTCGTGTTTTTAAAAAATCCATTTAACGAGATCAATAGAGCTTAGCAATTTCTTAAGGCTCTAGTCTTTAGTTGCTTATCAGCTTCTATAATAAAGGAAATAAAAAAATTTCTTACATCAATATAGCGAACTGATAAGAATGTGAAACCTAACCTACGTTCATATAAAACCTCTATTTAACACGCTAAATCACCCATGTTAATTAATCTTTAAAAACATCACTTAAGATTGCGAATAATAACATCATTCCATATAATATATTTAAATTAATTCGGGCTACATTTTAATAAATGTTGTCTTGGGAATAAAGACAAGTTCTTTAATCCTGACTCTTTCATTACTGAGGCGCTGTTCAAGCTCCCTGACTGAAAGTAGAATTTTCCCAAAAATAAGATGTGCGATCAAGCGAACACCATGACTGCAATGGATATTGACAGTCATTTAAACGCTTATAAAAGATTTTTTAAATTATTCAAGTAACGCCAAGCAGGGAAATATGAGCTTTACCAATGGTGCTATCACAACAGCAGGTCGTCGAGATGGATCGCCGCCAGGATCCGCCCCACAATCATCCGGGCTTGTCAATCTCCCTTCGGATGTGCTGTTTAAGATCTTGGGAATGCTCCCGATCCATCAATTTGGCTACTTAAATCAAACCTGCAGCCAATTTTATTTAACCACGACAAATCATCCATTAACCCAGTTATTGAGCCAATATTTCCCCAATTTCCAAAAAACTGATCCGCATCAGACTGACTTGGAAGCGATAAAAGAGCAGCACTTTAATCATTCAAATCTGACAAAAGGGGTGTATGCTTCGCATACCCTTCAAGGATACACGGACTGTGTAATAAGCCTTGCCCTCAATGGGCAAAAGCTCTTTGCCGGTTCGAGCGACGGGATCATCAAGATCTGGGATTTAAACACAAAGACCTGCAAGGCAGCCCTTGTAGGGAATAACAGCTCGATTAACGCACTTATTCTAAACGGGCAAAGGCTCATTTCCGGCTCTGATCAAGGAACCATCGACATCTGGGATTTAAATACAAATCGATGCGCCGCTACTCTTCAAGGGCACGATTGGATTGTTTTGAGTCTTGCTATCGATGGACAAAAGCTGTTTTCGGGCTCTTCAGACGAGACCATCAAGATTTGGGATTTAAGTTCAAATAAATGCATCGCCACCCTTAGAGGGCACAATGGCCCCGTAAACAGCATTGCCCTGGACGGGCAGAGGCTCTTTTCTGGCTCTTTAGACGCAACAATCAAAATCTGGGATTTGAATGCAAACGCTTGCACCGTCACTCTTCAAGGACAAAATGGCCCCATTAACAGCATTGCCCTCGACGGACAGAGACTCTTTTCCGGCTCAAGTAAAGGGGTGATCGAGATCTGGGATTTAAATACAAACACATGCATCGCTACTCTTCAAGGGCACAATGGTTCCGTGAACAGCCTTGCAGTGAAAGGCCAGAGGCTTTTTTCCGGCTCCTCAGACAATACAATCAAGATCTGGGACTTAAATACAAATACATGCACTGCAACTCTCCATGATCAAAATGATTCCGTTTGGACCCTTGCTTTACAAGAAAATAGACTCTTATCCGGTTCCAACAAGATCAAAATCCGGGATTTTAATGCACCCGATCAGGCTATTTTCTGCGAAATCGCGGAATTACTAAAAAGCAAAGACCCCTCCCTCGCAGAAGATGCGATGAATCGCTTTACCAGGATGCCCCCAAAGGCTAAAAACGCCATTTATGGCGACCTCTACCAGATCATGGCTCCATTTACAAATGATTACTTCGGATGTGCCGAGCACGCTTTCCATAATAAAAATGGGCAAAGCTCTACTCCGAAGCAAAGAGCGCAAGCGATCTTAAATTACCTTGAAAAAGGTCGTAACCCAGGGCCAAGTTCTATCCGATCGGAAAGAAATTAAAAATTATCTAACTAGAAATAAGGGGAAATATGAGCGTAACACCTACTAGTCTCTCAACAAATACGGGTTCAGCGGCTCCGCAGCAGGCGGCAGCTCCGCAATCTTCATTTCTGGTCAAATTACCTGAAGATGCCTATTTCAAGATCTTGGGAATGCTCTCAATGGAGCAGCTTGGCTGCTTAAACCAATCCTGTAGACAGATTTATTTCTTCAATGGAACTGATCATTCTCTCACTCAGATATTGAGCCAGCATTTTCCTAATTTCAAAAAAGCTGATCCCAATCAGACCAGCATGCAAGCACTAAAAGAACAGTACTTGACTCATTCCAATCTTACAAAAAAGGTGTACTCCTCAGCTACTCTTCTCGGCGGCACGCATTCCTCTGTTAGAAGCCTTGCTTTGGATGGTCAGAGACTGTATTCCGGCAGATTAGATGCGACAATCGACATCTGGGATTTAAATACAAACACACGCATTTCGACTCTTGGAGAACACGATAGCACAGTAACATGTCTTGTTCTGGAAGGGCAGAGGCTTTTTGCCGGCGCTAATCCGATCAAAATCTATGATTTAAATTCAAATAAATGCATCGCCACTCTTGAACATGAAAATGGGTGCCTAGGCGCCCTTGCTGTTGACGGACAGAGACTCTTCGCAAGTTTTATAAACGGTGTCATCGAGATTTGGGATTTAAATACAAATACATGCACTGCAACTCTCCAAAAAAGCAACAATGACCCTGTTTTGAGCCTCGCAACGAATGGTGATACACTTTTTTCTGGCTCTGAAACAGGAACCATCAAGATCTGGGATTTAAAAACAAACACATGTACCGAAACTCTTGAAGGGCCTGGTGGCCCAGTTCGCAAACTTGCTGTACACGGTCAGACGCTCTACTCTGGCTCTCAATACAAGACAATCAAAATCTGGGATTTAAAAACGAACACGTGCACCGCAACTCTTCAAACATACACTGACATACTTCGAACCATGGCTCTTGATGAGCAGACGCTCTTTTCCGGCAGTCTTAAAGGCACAATGAGGATTTGGGATTTAAATACAAATACACCAATCGATTTTCGGCAAGATTTGAAGAATGGCCATATTTTTGATCTTTGTTGGGATGGAAAAAAACTCGTTGCTGGCTTTGACTCAGGGATCATCAAGATCTGGAATTATCATTCATCTGATGAGGCTATTTTTAAAGAAATCGCTGAACTAATCACAAGCACAGACTTGCTCGTCTGGTTTGATGCGATGACTCGTTTTAAGAGGATGCCCGCAAAAGCTAAAAACGCCATTTACGACGAGCTCTATCAGATCAAGGCACCCTTTGCAAATGACTACCCCGGGTGTGCCGAGCATGCTTTCCACAATCAAAAGGGGCAAAGTTCAACTCCAGAACAAAGAGCGCAAGCGATCCTAAATTACCTTGCTAAGAGATCGTAAACGGATAATGCGATGTATTAGGGATGTATTTACATAATAAAAATGGGAAATATGAGCATTGCAACTAACGCTAATACCACAAGCCATCAATTAACCACGCTGTACGGAAACGCTTCGCATTCATCTGGACTGGTCCATCTCCCGCCAGACGTGTTGATCAAGATCTTGGGAATGCTCTCGGTAAAGGAATTAGGTTCCTTGAATCAAACCTGCAGCCAATTATTTCACAATACCAGAAATAATTCTCTGATCTTTTTATTCAGTGATTATTTTCCAAATTCCCAAAAAACCGATCCGAATCAGACAGATTTGGAAGCACTAAAAGAACAGTATTTTATTAATTCAAACCAAACAAGAGGGGTGTATACTTCATTTAATTTGGAGGAGCTCAATAGCACTGTTTACAGCCTTGCTCTCGGTGGAAAAAGGCTCTTTTCCGGGACTATTGAAAATACAATCAAAATCTGGGATTTAAACGCAAATACATGCATCGCAACTCTGCAAGGGCACGATAAGCCCGTTCGCTGCCTGGCTATCGACGGACAGAGGCTCTTTTCCGGCTCTTTTGACCGTACAATCAAAATCTGGGACTTAAATACCCATGCATGCACCGCAACTCTTGAAGGACATCATGGCTCTGTTCGGAGCCTGGCTCTGAACGGACAGAGGCTCTATTCGGGCTGTGATCAAGGAAGCATCGAGATCTGGGATTTAAACACAAATACATGCACCGGAATTCTTGAAGGACACAAGGGCTCTGTTTACAGTCTTGCTCTCGACAAAGAGAGGCTCTATTCCGGCAGTTTAGACAATACAATCAAAATCTGGGATTTAAATACAAATACACGCACCGCCACTCTTCAAGGGAAAAATGGTCCTGTTTGCAGCCTTGCTCTCGAAGGACAAAGGCTATGTTCAGGTTATGTAAACAGGACCATCGAGATTTGGGATTTGAATACAAATACACGCACGGCAATTCTTGAAGGGCACAAGGGCTCTGTTTTGAGCCTAGCTCTAAAGGGAGAAAGGCTCTTTTCCGGCTCTCATGACAAGACCATCAAAATCTGGGATTTGAATACTAATACATGCACTGCAACTCTCCAAGGAAACAACAGCATTGTTTATAGCGTTCTTTTGGACGGACAGAGGCTCTTTTGCGGTTCCAATACAATCAAGATCTGGAATTTTAATGCATCCGATGAAGCTGTTTTTAATGAAGTTGCAAATTTGCTTAAGAGCGAAGATCACTCCATCGCATCAGATGCAATGAACCGCTTTAACAGGATGCCCGCAAAAGCGAAAAATGCCATCTATAGGGAGCTATACCAAATCATGGCTCCGTTTGCAAATGACTACCCCGGATGTGCCGAGCATGCTTTCCACAATCAAAATGGACAGAGCTCTACTCCAGAGCAAAAAGCGCAAGCGATCTTAAATTACCTTGCTAAGAGATCGTAACCTGGCACCGATTTCCATTTGCCCTTATACCTCGGATGAATGGGTATCCCAATGTGCAACCCACCATCGTCTAAACTTTGCATCGCCAAGATCGGCAGATAGAAAATTTCTCATCCTCCAGTCACTGGCGGATCCGGTGCTTGAGATGAATTTGGTGATTAGTCTCCTGATATCTCAAATCGAATAAATATCAGCCCAGCACACAATATATTTAATCAAGCAACACACTATCGTTCATCATGTTATTGACAACATTCTAAATATTTGGCAAAATCAATTTAAAATAATTCGGGCTGCATTTAAATCAATTTGTGGTCTTGGGATTAAAGATATACTCTTTAAACCTGACTCTTTCTTAACTCGGGGGCTGCTCCGGCACTCATTCTGAAAGTAGAATTTTCCTAAAATAAAAACAAATTGTAAGCATGAAAAGCATGTGATTACATTCGCTTTTTCAAGCCACATTCTCGATTGTTATATTTTTGTTATTTTAAATTTATTAAAATAGGGAAGATATGAGCTGCAAGACTAGCACTATCACAACAAGCCCTCAAGCGCCCACACAGCCCCTGACCCCAGGACCCGCACCGCAATCATCCGGGCTGGTCAAACTTCCTACAGACTTGTATTTCAGGATCTTGGGAATGCTCCCTATTCAGCAAATTGGCTGCTTAAATCAAACCTGTAGGGAAATTTGTATTAACACGACAAATAATTCACTGATCCTGTTATTGAGCCAACATTTTCCAAATGTCCAAAAAACCGATCCCAATCAGACCGACTTGGAAGCGCTAATAGAACAGTATTTAATTAATTCAAATCTAACAAAAGGGGTGTATGCTTCGCATACTCTTCAAGGACACGATACAGTTGTTTCCAGCCTTGCTCTGGACGGACAGAGGCTCTTTTCCGGCTCATATGACAAGGCCATCAAGGTCTGGGACTTAAATACAAATACGTGCACCGCAACTCTTCAAGGACATGATAACGCTGTGATGAGCCTCGCTCTGGACGGACAGAAGCTCTTTTCCGGCTCTTCAGACAATACAATCAAGATCTGGGACTTAAATACAAATACGTGCACCGCAACTCTTCAAGGGCATGATAACGCTGTGATGAGCCTTGCTCTGGACGGACAGAAGCTCTTTTCCGGCTCTTCAGACAATACAATCAAGATTTGGGACTTAAATACAAATACGTGCACCGCAACTCTTCAAGGGCACATGAGAACTGTTTCCAGCCTCGCTCAGGACGGACAGAGGTTTTTTTCCGGCTCATATGACAAGGCAATCAAGGTCTGGGACTTAAATACAAATACGTGCACCGCAACTCTTCAAGAACAAGGTGGCGCTGTTCACAGCCTTGCTCTGGACGGACAAAGGCTCTTTTCCGCTTCTTACTTAGGAACCATCAAGATCTGGGACTTAAATACAAATACGTGCATCGCAACTCTTCAAATGCACAATGGCCGTGTTCCTAGCTTTGCTCTGGACGGACAGAGGCTCTTTTCCGGCACAGAAAAGGGATCCATCAAGGTCTGGGATTTTAATGTTCCTGATGAGGCTATTTTGAGAGAAATTGCCGCTCTGCTGAAAAGCAAAGACCCTGTCATCTCAGAAGATGCAATGGCTCGCTTTACCAGGATGCCCCCAGGGGCTAAAAAAGCGATCTATGACGAACTCCGCCCTATCATGACGCTATCTGAAAAGGGTGACTTCGGACGTGCTGAGCACGCCTTCCTTAACCAAAACGGACAAAGCTCTACTCCAGAGCAAAAAGCGCAAGCGATCTTAAATTACCTTGTTAAGAGATCGTAACCTGGCAACGATTCCAGTTTGCCCTTATGCCTCGGGTGAATGGGTATCCCAATGTTGAATTCACCATTAGCATTACGTCGAGTATCTTTCCAAGATGACAGATTAGATTTGAGAAGCCTTAAAAAGAAAAAAGCGATGCAAGGTTTTCCCTGGATCGCTTTTTTTATAAAAGTTCAAATTGGGATTAAATCGAATAGATGTAAGCCAGTATCGCTTTCACTCTATCTCGGCTTCCGCATCGTTCATAATCTTCAAGACGCGCATCTTTAGCAAAGAAGGACGCCTCTCCAAAGTCTCCGGGAAAGGTTCTTGGGCACCCCTTCGCTTCCCAGACATACTCATAGACGCCATGCCTGTGGACCTTGTCCAATGCAGTAAAAAGGGCCATGCCTTCCTTTTCATCGCCGCGCTCGAAAGCATCCGCAACAGGCTGGAGCAGACGGATTTTCTCGATCTGTTCGGGACTCCGCGGCTGGACATCGAAGAGGGGAGCAAATAGCAATTCCGTATCTTGAACGAGTTTATCCAGTTCGGAATAGAGGACCGAAGCGTAATTGCGGACAATTGATCCTTGATCAGCGGAAGAGCAATGGAATTCAGATTTCAAATCGCCATAGCAATGAAATGAGGCTTTGCCAAAATCTCCATGAGGAGCCGGACGGTCTGCATGTTTTTCCTTCCATTTTTCAACCCATGTCTGATAGTAAATCGAATATTTCTGGTAATCGGGAAGAGCATCAAACAGCTGCCGGGCATAACTATCATTTTTCTCTAAGGATGCCGCTAACTTAAGAAGGGATTGCTTTTGCGTTTCATTGACCTCGCGGAGCCGAGTATTGATTTCGCTCATAGAGCCCCCTTTCAAAAAAACGTCTTTAATTTGCCCGTCAAAAGAATCCCTCTCATGCAAAAGGACGTGTCGGGTTGCCACGGTCCGATTGCCATGCTTAAGAACGCTCCAGAAGCTGGAAAAAGGTTTGTTAGAAGCAACGCCCACTATTGCATTATAAGGGGAAAGCGCGGTTGAACCCTCTGAAGGGTGACAAATCACCTCGAGCGGTTTCATCGCTCGAAAGGGAATCCCAATATCAGAAAGAATCGGATAAACATTTAGCTCATCACAAATCCCCATTTCTACAAAACATTTCGATTCTTTTCCATACTCATAGTGAGGATGCACCCAGTAATGAGTAACAAGGTTAAGATCGGAAGGCAAATCTTTAACCTGCTTCCGATGTTCTCTAATCCATCTTGTTATTGCAGAGGTATCTTCAACGACCTGAAAATAGTCGACTTTTTTTCCGTCGCGATCCCCGATTAGAGCCATTACGGATGCTGGGATCCGCTGCGCCGGACTAAGACGGATAAAGGAGACTTCTTGTCCCATATGGTAACCTTGCAGATCATAGCGCCCAAGGACAGGGACCTTATTAAAAGGAAAAGCGCCTGAAAGAGCGGGAGGCAGTAAGGGTTGTATGAAATTTGCATCCCCTCTTTTTATTGGCATCGCACCAAAGTCCAAAGGGATCCCTTTCAGATCCGAAATAAGCGCTTTTGATTGAGCAATCCTCTCTTTCACTCCTTCGAGCTCTTGTTCCAGTTCTTTCGAAGGCTGCAGGCCGGTCAATTTTTCCCTGACAAAATCATCGATCCTGAGTTCAAGTTCGGCAAGTTCCTGCCGGGAAATCGGATCTGCGCCCTGGCCCTGAAGCCGAATTTGAATGAGCGAGGCTTGAGACAAAAAATCACGGGAAGCAACTGTTAATTGACTCATGTAGATACCTAAAATGTTAATCACTTAAACATTTTACACTTAAAAATCAATTAAATCAAAACAAAACAGATTAGATTTCAAAAATCATTTTTTATATTCAGATAATTTTGATGCAATTACTCGAAATAAAACCAGCGCTCCTATTGAAGAGTCTCCCTCTTGAGCCAGTTGTTAAACACTCTCTTTAAAGGATTCCTATCTATTTCAGTTGCTCCACAAGCGACTTAGCAAAAACAGCCAGATCCGCTGGTGTTCGCGAACTGATCAGGTTGCCATCGACGACGACAGCCTGGTCCATCCAGATGGCCCCGGCATTCTCAAGATCATCTTTGATTGCCACCGTTCCCGTGACCTTCCTGCCCTTCACGATCTTCGCTGAGATGGGCACCCAGCCGCCATGGCAGATGAAAGCGACAGGTCTGCCTTTAGAAAACATTTCTTTCACGCAATGCAGCACGTCTAAAGACCTGCGCAGACGATCGGGAGCGAATCCGCCGGGAATGACGACCGCATCGAAAGAGCCTGACGCAGCATCTTTAAACGAGATGTCTGCTTTGCAGGGATAGCCGTGCTTGCCTGTGTAAATGTGTCCTGCCACGGGGCCTGCGACAACCGTTTGAAACCCTTCTTCCTGCAAACGCAGCTTCGGATACCAAAGTTCCAGATCTTCGTAGACTTCTTCGACAAACAGGACAATTTTTTTCATAGGTGACTCCAACCAATATTAATGAAAGATCGGGCAGAATATAATTCATTTTCCCATTTCTTTCTTCTGCCTATCAAAACTAAACTCGATCTTTATGATTTACAAATAATCTCATCTTTTCCTATGTTGGCAAGCTGACTATTGTTTTTCCGGAGGATCCTATGAAATTATTTTCCAAATCTGCCCTTCATTGCGCTCTTGTCGCCTCTTGTGCGCTAAGTTTAGCGGCGGCCTCCTGTCAAAAGAAAGCTCCTCCTCCGGTCAGCAAGATTCAAAACGTCCACCTGAACCTCAAAAGCGAACCTCCCACTCTCGATCCAAGAAAAGGCGGGGATGTCATCTCTTCTCATATGCACTTTCTTCTGTTTGAAGGTCTGGTGCGCTTAAATCCAGACAACTCGATCACCCCTGCACAGGCAAAATCGTTCGAGATCTCTGAAGACGGAATGCTCTATACGTTTACCCTAAGGGATTCCAGGTGGTCGAACGGGGATCCCGTCACCGCCTATGATTTCGAAAAATCCTGGAAAGATATCCTCGACCCCTCCTTTCCCAGCGTCAATGCCCATCTTCTCTATCCGATCAAAAACGCCGAGGCTGCAAAAAAAGGACGCGTTCCTTTAAGTGAAGTGGGGATCGTCTCCAGGGACGCCAAGACATTTGTCGTCACACTTGAGAAACCGACTCCCTATTTTCTCGATCTGATCTCCTTTTGCGTCTTCTTCCCCGTGAACAGCCGTATTGACAAAGAGACTCCGGACTGGGCGTACAATGCAGGAGAGCACTTCGTTTCCAACGGCCCCTTTGTATTGAAAGAATGGAAGCACAATAATGAGATCGTCGCTGCAAGAAACTCTTCCTATTGGGACACCTCTCGAGTAAGACCCGATTCGATCCACTTCAGCATGATCGATAATGAGATGACGGCTTTGCAAATGTTCGAAAGCGGCAAGCTGGATATGATCGGCGAGCCTCTTTCTCCTCTTCCACTGGACGCCCTGCCATCGCTAAAGAAAAAAGGGGTCATCCAGAAAAATCCTGTCGCCGGAACGACGATGATCACCTTCAACGTCGATAAAGCTCCTTTTAACAACGTGAAGGTCCGCAAGGCGTTCGCTTATGCCATCGACCGCTCTTCGATCGTAAACAACATCACTCAGATGGACGAACTTGCAGCGTGCAATGCGGTTCCTCCTGTTCTGAAGAACAACCGCAACCATGCGTTCTTTAAAGATGCGGACGCCTCCTACGCCAGAGCCCTTCTTGAAGAGGGGATGAAAGAACTCGGGATCACTAAAGATGTTTTCAAGGAGTTCTCTTACTACTACTCGACCTCCGACATCAACCACAAGGTCGCTCAGGCGATCCAGCAGCAATGGCAGAATGTTCTGGGCGTGCAGATCAAACTTGAGAACCTCGACCACAAAATCCTGATGGACAAACTGACCAAAAGAGACTACGCGCTCGCGCAAAGCCTTTGGGTCGCGCAATATAACGACCAAATGAACATCCTCGAGCGTTTCAAATACAAGACCAACGCCAAGAATTACGCCAACTGGGAAAATCCGGAGTATATTCAACTTCTTGAAGATTCCTTTTATGTCAACGGAACCCAGCGCGCAGAAATCCTGGAAAAAGCCGAAGGGATTTTCCTGAGCGAAATGCCGATCTGTCCGATCTACCATTGGGAAATGGCGTATATGATCCAGCCCCATCTCAATGATGTCGGGATCACTCCCATTGGCGACGTTGTCTTCGAAAACCTGATCCTCAACGTGAGGAAACCTGTGCGATGACACTGTGCGAGCAAAAAGAATTTCTTTCTCTGACTGAGAAAGGCAAGGGCGCACGCGTCCTGCCGATCCCTGGAGCGCCCGAGGAACCAGATCAACATTCTGCATCCTCCGCTCCGTTAGAAAAGGACTTTTTGCCCGGAAGGGATCTGCTCTCCTCCTATCCGCTCGCTTTCCCCCGCCATGCCCTGGAAAAGGAAAAATCAATCCATCTGATCAAACCGACTTACTCTTCGCGCGGCATCAGCAACATCGAATTCGATGCGTACGTCACTTTCATCGAACAGATGCTGCGCAATGTTCTACCCCAAGATCTGTTGATCGCCCTTTCCGCCAGCAGAAATCCCAATGCAATCAAGGACAGTATTCAGTCCCTGAATGAAACTCTCCCATTCCTCGCGTGGAACACTCCTGACAGAGCCCCGTGTACCCTATCCGTCAGCCTGCTCTGCCACTCCGATCTGACTAGCGGCGTCGGACGCTATCTATGCGACATCCTTGCACGCTGGCTCATTCCAGGGAAATTTATCAACATCTGCTCCGTTCGATCCTTGAATTTCAGTTTTATCTCCTACCCCCAGCAACCTCTGTACTTCCATCAGGTCCTGCTCGACGTCGAGAACGATCAACAACTGAATATCATCAAAAACAATCGCGAAAATCTCTCAAAAGAGATTCGACTCAGCATCATGGCAGTGCGCCATGCGCGCCATGTCGTGTCTGTGAAAAAACTCTCTTCCGAACAGAAGAAAGCGATCATCGAAGAGAACATCGCCTCCGTGATATCGCCTCCCTTAAAAACACAGGGACATAGCCTCTTCGACCAGATGCACAGCTTCTGGGTGCATTTGAGCGCGGAAGATAAAATCAAACAGATCCAAGAGCAATTCTCTCCCTATCTCGAGAACCGCCCGAAAATTTTCGACGGATCGATCTTTCAGGAAATCAAGCATTCGATCCTTCTTTTCGGAGATAAATTTACAGGGATGCGCGATTTGCGCCATCTCAGCCGACTGATCTCCTATCAGTATCTTTTCCGCAAAACCCTCATGCGCGAGATCATGGAAGCGCCAGAAGAACGCCACCTGAGCATCAAAGTTCTCCGAACGCAAATCTCTTCCTCGGGGTCTGAGCTGGGCGGCGCCAGGGTCCTTGGGATCCTGGGCGCGATGAACGTGCTGCGGGAAAATGAACTTTTCGAAGAGCGCCACATCGAAGAAGCCATGACCCATTGCATCCCCTATGTGCGCAAAGTGGAAAACTCCTTTGTTCTCGACCGCAGAAGCCATGATCCGATCCGGCTCTTTTACATTGAAATTGAAAAGATGGACGGCTCTACCTTCAGTCTCGATGAAATCAAGGAGCTGAAGAAAAATTTGCCTCACGAGCTGAAAGAGAACGTGGAAAGCGTTCTGCATCCCGTCCTCATGCCGCGCAATGAAGAGGAGATCATGCGCAACATCTTCCTGCTCAGCCAGCAGCTCAAATACATTAACGACCTTCCCCAGGTGATCATCTCCTTCAACGCTCAAACAGAACACTCTTTGCAATTTACCGTGATCCTCCTCAGGATCCTGCGCGACGAAGACCTCTCCCTTCCCCAAATCTTCGCTGCCTCAGGTACAGAGCTTAAAATCGAAGAACTGGAAGTCAAAAAAGTCGGGCTCCTGCGCAAACGCTACCCTAAAGAGGCTAACGTCTTTAAAATCTCTTTGGACAAGAAGAAGTTTTTGCGCAGGGACTTTACGATCGATCTCTTCAAAGCGCGCCAGGAGCTGTCGCTGGAATTGAGCACTGTCTTCAAAGGGATCCGCGATTTTAACGGCGGCATTCTGTCGAAACAGCAGGAAGTCTTCCAGGCTCTCAGAGGTCTCATTAAAGAAACGACGGCGCACAACGACTTTCTTTTGGAGAATTTTTTCTATTCGATCACTCCTCCATTGCGCCAGACACTTATCGCCCCAACATCTCTGCAGACCCTCTTTTCTTTGATGCAGGAGGCATTCGACGCAGACTATAAAAAAGAGAACTTCTTCTTAAAAGCGCGGTTCGAGCCCGATCAGGTTCTAACCATGGCGGCCTCGCCTCTGAGCAGCATCAAAGAGGAACTTTTTTCCCTGCTCGTCAAACTCAAAATTCCCTCTTCCGAGCTATCCTGCACTACAGTCAATGCCTATGGCATCAGCTGCTTCGGCTACATCTATCAGAACCGCGATCCCAATATCCGCAATCTCTTCTATTCAACCCTTCTCAGCTGCCTGCAGGAATGGCAGACAAGAATTAAAAACTAGCGCTCGATTTCAAAAGTTTTTGGTGTTATTTTTAGCGTGAAACCTCCTGCGGCCATGTTTCCGCAAGTGGACCCATATTTTGAAACATAGGACCTACTTGCGAAATCTCAACCGCAGGGCTTTGACGCAAAAAATTACTGCAAGAACTTTTGAAACTGAGCACGAGTGCTTTCCATGGAATCGATCAAAGAACTCATCAAACAATTCTCCATCGACAGAGACTGGGTAAAATTTCACAGTCCTAAAAATCTATCGATGGCCCTTTCCGGTGAAGTGGGTGAGCTGATCGAGATCTTCCAATGGCTGACAGAACAGCAGTCGCGGGAGGTGATGAACGACCCGGCCACTGCATCAAGGGTCAGAGAGGAGCTGGCCGACGTCTTCCTTTATCTGGTAAGATTGGCAGATACCCTGGGCGTCGACCTTTGCTCCGCCGCCAAGGAAAAAATGGACTTGAATCGGAAGCGGTTTCCCATCCACCCGGCAATCGACAAAAAATAAATTTAACCCCTCTGCCACAACAAGAAACAATTAAATTGTTATTACATTCCGTAATAACAACGGAACTTCTATAATTATCCGCAAATTCCAAGTCCCTAAAAAGGAGAATTATGGAAACTAAAATTATTGACAGCCCGTTAACTGGATTAACCTCAGTCCACCCTTCCATTCCGGTTTCGAAATCACAGGCCGACCAGCTACTCATTCCGAAACAGCCTTTCATCGACGCCATTATGTATATCAGGGACCTCTTCAAAAAGGCCCTTGAGGCGACAGAAGAAAGCACTCCAGTCTGCAGCACCTGCGGCACGCTTCTCACTTCAGACACCTATACCACTCTTTTCGATATGACCGATATCGATCCGGGCACCTTTCACTTCGGCATGTTCCTCTACGAACTCCAGCGCATGAAGGAAGAAGGGACTTTACTGCCTGCGATTCAAGAAAGACGCTCGGAGCTGCACGATCAAAAAGAGCATTGGCGCGCCTTTATCGAACAGATGAAGATTGGCAAAGACAAAGAATTCTACGATAATATCCAGCGCGTTTTGAAAGAGGGCAAACTGATCGCCAATGGAGCTGGCGCGGGAAGCTGTTACTTCGTTGTCGATGCTGACGGGAAACCCTGCTATGTAATTAAGCCCGTCGACGAAGATATTTTCTGCCTCAACAACCGTAAAGAGCTCGGAGGCCCCTTCAATGACGCAGAACATCGGGTGCGCGATGACATTCCTTTATACCGATCGGCCCAGACGGACGCTTTCTGTTGGGAAGTCGCTTCAATGGCAGGCCTTGGCAATTCCACTCCCAGAGCTGTGATGGGGATCGTCGAGAACGGTCAATTTTATGACTTCACAATCTGGCTCAATGAAAAAGACAGAGAAAATTTCCTCTCGGCGACAGGTTTTCCCGATAGAGAAAAACTGTGCTCGATCCAGGAGTTCATCCCCGAGTCGCAGGACCTCTTCGAGCTGCTCCATGAATTTTACACCAACGGCTTAAGCGATGATGAGATCGCCTCGCGCTTCGACCAGAATGACTTTGAACAAACGTGCATGTTCCTCTGGCTTTCCTACGACAACGACGGACACGGAGGAAATTTCCGCACCTACGTCAAACGGATCGATGAGACAGGGAAGAAGATTTACGGGATCAAGAAAATCGACAACGGTCTATCTTTCCCTGAAAAGAACACCAACTACTTCAATATGCTGGCGTGGTCGCCCAATGCGGTCCTGCCTATTTCAGATGACCTGAAACAGAAAATTGCAAACCTGCCTATTGAGCAGATCCTGAAAAGGATGGACGATTTCGAGATGTCCGGCTGTAAAGAGGCTTTTAAAGAGAGGGTGGAGATTATCCAGACGCTAGCCAAACGAGAAGGCATGACCGTGGGTGAAATTGATTTGCGATTGACCTTTCTTTCCAAATCCAATGGAAGAGAACTTGCGCTCAGCACGCTGACCACACAGCAAATCATCGACCAGTTCCTCTCGGAAGGAAGCACCTCGGCATCATCGACAAACACACTCAACAAACCTAAAGGAACCCATGAAGCGGCTTAAAAGCATATTTTCTTTTTTAGCTATCCTGGGCATTCTCGGGATAGTCAATGGCCATAATATAAAAATGGATCAAGAGGAGCAGAAAATGAAACTCATCAACCTGAAGTCGGGATTCGTCGTCGCGGAATACCAGGGTGAAAAGACCGTGATCAACGACCGCATGCTCGAAAAAGAGATGGCGGTGAGAGGAGTAGCGATTCCCGTCCCTATGCGCTCGGAATTCAACGGGAAAGACGCCGTCCGCCTGAGCGACAAAGAGTTCCAGAAAGCTTTTAAGGAAGTCTACTCCCCGCAGGCATTCAACCCTAAAAGCTACACCTGGGAAGAATAATTTATCCCGACAGAAGTCGGATGACCTCGTCATCCGACGTCTGATCGAAAATGCGGTAGAAAGCTCCTACCGCTTCAAAAAAAACAGGGCTCGAGAGGCAAACGACCTCGTCTACTTCTTTTCCGATCTTGCGCAGCGAGTCGGGCGCCGCCACAGGAACTGCCATCACAATTTTCTTCGCCTTTGCCTCACGCACAGAATGGATCGCGACACGCATACTGCTTCCCGTCGCAATCCCATCATCGACAAGGATGACTGTCTTGCCATTGAGATCAGGAGCGGGGGACCTCCCCCGGTAGAGGCTCAGCCTCTCCTTAAGGATCTTCCGCTGCCGCTCAACTTCTCTTTTCAGATAGTCGGGCGAAACTCCCAGAATGCCGATCAGCTGGTCATTGAAAACACCTTCGCCGTGCTCCGCAATCGCGCCCAGGGCAAGCTCTTCGTTGCCCGGAGCGCCGATTTTTCTCACAACAACGACATTTAAAGGGACGCCGAGCGCGCTGGACACTTCGGCAGCCGTCACCATGCCCCCCCTCGCCAGACCTAAGACGATCACATCCTTTCGATCTTTGTATCCGCCGAGCTGTGAGGCCAGCTGCTTTCCTGCGTCGCGCCTATCATTGAACAGCATCTTTATCCTGGAAGTTCTCGTCGCGGATCAACGTGCGCTTACTAACGACCTTCGGTTTTAAATATTCACGCATCGCAGCGTCGAATTTTTCAGAGGAGCACTTATCGCCGCAAGTGAAGAGGTCGACAAAGCACGCCCCATGCTCGGGATAAGTGTGGATGCTGGCGTGGCTTTCAGAAAGAAGAAAGACCATCGTGAGTCCGTTGGGAGGAAAGACCCAGCTGGACGACTCTAATATCGTCGCGCCGCATTGCTCTACGGCCTCATTCATCGCCTTAGTAAGGTTATCAAGATCGGTCAAGGCTTCGATGTCGCAGTCGCAATAGCTGACGAGAAAATGCACGCCTCTAAATTTGTAAGGTGAATCGCCCTGATGATCTGCAGCGAGGGCCGTTGTGAAAATGAGGAAGAATAAGGTAATTGTTTTGCGGAACCAGTTCATGCTCTCGTTTTTAACTCCTATAATTGAAAAAGCAACTGCAAAATCATTTGCAATGCTCTGTTAAACCTCTAGTTTCCAAAAAATAAAATAATTTTCTCTCTCGATTGTCGGCTCCTGAAACTCCCAACTCAAGAATTTCCCGTTTTTATCAAAACGTCCTTTGATCTCATCAATGCTCAAAGGAACGACACCGAAATGCTTTGGAAATACATGCCCGATAAGAAAACCGGAGCGCGATCTGGAGAGGACTCTATCAAAAAACAGCTCTTGGTACGAACGATTATATTCAGAAAAGGCCATGTCGGACACGACCAGGTCATACCTCTCATCTTTAGGAAGCTCTTCGGGCGTCAAATAAAGGACGCCTTGAATTCCAAATCCTTCCAAATACTTTTTGGCCAGGGCAAGCTGGGAAGGAAGGTCGACGAGGGTGTAGCTTCCAAAGCTATCTACCTCGCTCAGAATCCTGCATAGCCCGCCGTAGCCGGCGCCGATCTGGACCACCTTTTGCCCGGACCAGCTGCCCAGGCGGGACTTCAAATCTCCGGCAATTGCGGCAAAGCGGAGGGTAGTCGGCGAAAATTCTCCTGCCTTGCCAAAGTCATAAACTCTGGGAGAGCCGATCTTATCGCTCTCTTTAAACCTATCGAACTTCTCCACCATCAAGGGGTACTCGGACTCAATCTGCCGCAGCCACTTTTCCCCCTCTTCCTTTGAGAGATTTTCCCAGAGAAGGTTGAAAAAAGGATCTCTCTTGAACTGCGCAAAACGAACATCGTCGCAGGCTGCGGTCTCAAAGCATTTGGCAAACACGGTCTGATCATAAATACAGCGAGGGGAGTTTTTCACTTCCTTCTTTTGGCAGCCTGCTAAAGCCAAGTAACTGAGGGCAATACAGCCGATAATCTGTAAGCTTTTCACTCTGCCTTAATAATTTAATTAAAATGCTTTTAATTGTATCGCTGAGCGATTTTCTTGAAAAGTTGGAAAAGAGGCATTCTCACAATTATTGACGCAGCGGGCATTTCAAAACTGCCCCATAAACCTAACCTAATACAATTTTTCTCCGACTTTTGAGATTGTTTTGGCCAATTTTGATGCAAATGTTGGAATCAATATCAACTACAGTATATTGACCCCAACATTTGCATCCAAATCGACTGAAACTTTATATTAGGATAGGCTAATAGTAAAAAAAGCCAGAAATAGGCAAAATGAAATCATGGGGCGCCGTTCCTAAAGCCCCCTCCAAAAGAGGTGATGACCCGCATGCGCTTCCTTTTTTCTCTTCTCACTCTTGGCGCCGCCTGCTATGGGCTTTGGTGGATCTCTGCAACACAGCCTGAGGTCAAGACCAAGTTCGAAGAGATTTTGAATACGGGGTCTTTCAACACTCTGGAAGTGCGCTACTCCGCCAACCAGATCATGGATGCCAATCGTAAGCGCCTGCTCAAAGACAACCGGCACAGATTTCTCGAGCCGACAATGAAGTTCTACCCTTACATTCTTCTCGAGGTGAAATACACCGTCTCCGATAAAAAGACCAAGGAGGGTGTGATCCTTTGGGACTTGAATGATGGAGAGATGGTCATGGAGACCAAAAACTGGGTCAAGACGCATGGACTCGGAGACTGCATCAAAGCGGGCACGGACCGTCATGAGTTCCGGATCATCAACACTCTTGCCTCAAAAGGAGGCTCCGCCGACCGCGAAGCTCTGATCAAAGCGCTGCATGTTGAAAACGAGGTCCTGGACGCCTGGATCGAAAGCTGCCGCCGGAAACAGCTGATCGTCCAGACAGGCAACCGCTACCGCCTGCACCTAGAAAAACCGCTGCTGCAGATGATCCCCTCCACCAAGATCGACGAGCGCCTGGTGACCAAGCCCCACCGCAACGCCGACCGCGTTCCCAACCGTTTTTCCCTATCCCAGATCGAAAGGATCGCCAAAGCCGCCTTCGGGAACGATTTTGCCATCCGCAAAACGATCGATCTCTACCTTCCCGTCCATTGCATCGTCGTCCAGAATCCCGACGGCTCAATCCATACCAGCCATTGGAACGCCCTCAATGGCAAACGGATGCGCTCCCACTTCGTAGATTGACACTTGCTCTGAAAATCCTCGAGCAGGTAAACTGCCTGTCTTTAACCAATATTGGGTTAAATTATTTTTCCAATTGATGGAAAGATGGCTGAGTGGCCGAAGGCACGTCCCTGCTAAGGACGCGTACCCGCTTAAACGGGTACCGAGAGTTCAAATCTCTCTCTTTCCGAACTTTCTATGAACCCTGGACTTCCGTTCAGGGTTTTTTTGTCCCTGAAAGTCTTCTTGAAACTATTGAGAGGACTCCCTAATACTGCAGAACATCAACCGGAAGGATGATGCATGTCGGAAAGCACCCCGCAAACCAACGAGAGAGTCAAGGTCGCTCCCCACTCTAAAGAGTCGGAAATGATCGTCCTGGGTTCGATGCTTACCAGTACGAACAGCCTGAACATCGGCGCCGACGGCCTCGACGAGAACGACTTCTATTTCACCGAGCACAAGATCATCTTCCAGACGCTAAAGACGTTCTACCGCTCCGACAAACCCGCCGACATCCACCTGCTCAGCGAAGAGCTCAAGCGCCAGGACAAGCTTAAAGCGATCGGAGGCGTCGGCTATATCACGACACTCGCCCAGTTCGCCGGAACCGCCGCTTTCATCGAAGAGTATATCGAGCTGGTTCGCGACAAGTCGATTTTGCGCCGCATGATCAACGCCGCTCAGGATGTTGAGCGCCAAGCCCTCAACAATCCTGAAGACGTCCACATCCTGCTCGATGACGCGCAGGCAAAATTCTTCGTCATCAGCCAGGCTGCCAACTCCAGCGCCGGCGTCCTCATCAAAGACCTTCTCTCCGGAACCAAAGCCGCTTCCCAGGAACCGTACCTCAAAGAGCTGCAGAAGAAACAGGAACTCTTCCAGAAAAAAGGACCGGACGATCTGGCGATCACAGGAGTCCCGACCCATTTTGTCGATCTGGACAAAATGATCAATGGACTAGGTCACTCCAACCTGATGATCCTCGCCGCCCGCCCTGCGATGGGTAAAACGGCGCTCGCATTGAACATCGCAGAGAACGTCGCGTTCAAGAACTCCCTGCCTGTCGGCATCTTTTCTCTCGAGATGACCGCCGAGCAGCTGCTGCACCGCATGATCTGCAGCCAGGCTGAAGTAGAATCGGACAAGATCCGCACGGGCTCTCTCAACGGGATCGAGTATCAGCGCGTCGTCGCCGCGGTGAATTCGATGATGAAGGGGACGGTTGTCATCGACGACCAGCCGGGGTTGAAAATTACCGACTTAAGAGCCAGAGCGCGCCGCATGAAAGAGAGCTACGACATCCAGCTCCTCGTCGTCGACTACCTCCAGTTGATCTCAGGGTCAGGCCTTTCCCGCAGCGGGGAAAATCGTCAGAACGAAATTTCTGAAATCTCGCGTATGATGAAAACCCTTGCGCGCGAACTTAACCTGCCCATCCTATGCCTTTCTCAGCTCTCGCGCAAAGTCGAAGAGCGGCAAGGGCACCGCCCGATGATGAGCGACTTGCGCGAATCAGGAAGCATCGAGCAGGACAGCGACATCGTGATGTTCCTTTTGCGCCGTGAATACTACGACCCCTACGACAAACCAGGACTTGCCGAGCTGATCGTCGCCAAAAACCGCCACGGCGCAGTCGGCAGCGTCAACATGACCTACCGCAAGGAACTCGCCCAGTTCGCCAATTACTCGCCGATGCACGCATCCAATAGCGGAGTTGCGGACAATGACGAGGCTTTCGCCGCCTTCTCCCCTTAAAAACGATCAGATGAATCCACTATGCCTAGAGCGAAAGACAGCTTCATTCTTCAGATTCTAAGCGATGTTCTTGCTGCAAACCCATTTCTCATCGAAAACGCGAAAGTTGCGAGCATCCTGAAACTGACAGGACTCGATCAATATCAGCTGCTTCAGCAACTGATCCCTATCGCAAAATCCTTTGCCCGTCCGCTCATTTCCAATTACCTGGTGGCTGCGGCAGGGCTTGGAAAAAGCGGGAATATCTACCTCGGAGTCAATCTTGAGTTCACCGGAGTTCCATTGAATCAATCTGTTCATGGAGAACAGTTCGTGATTGCCAATGCGAGAAATCATGGTGAGACAGAACTTCTGGCCATTGCTACTTCAGAAGCTCCCTGCGGACATTGCCGTCAATTTTTTAATGAACTTGGCGGAGATGCAACTTTACAAATACTGGCGCCGGATTGCAAGCCTCGAAGTTTGATCGAATTGCTCCCTGCCTCATTTGGACCCAAGAATTTTGGCCTGACAGGAGGATTGCTGACGCCTTGCAGGGAACCTTTTCAATCCAGACACCCCAATCCACTCATTGCAAGGGCTATCGAAGCATCCCATTTCTCTTACTCTCCTTACAGTAAATCTCCATCGGGAGTTGCCATTCGACTGAGCGACGGCCCTATCCATACTGGAGGCTGTCTTGAAAATGCAGCCTTCAACCCCAGCCTGTCTCCTTTCCTGACAGCTTTAGTTTCCGTTGTCGCGAGCAAGCATCGCTATGATGAAATGAGCGAAGTTGTTCTGGTAGAACAAAAAGCGGCGAAGATTAGCCATGCGTTTCTCACTGAGGAACATTTGAAGCGCATCGCCCCGCACGCAAAGTTTCATCTGGAAATCCTCGACGCCTAAGATGAAGGCGCGCACAGAATTAAAATATTGTTTCCCATTTCTCCCTTTCTTGCTTTGGTGAAACATTTCTTGGGCGGTTAATTCCTTTACTTTTTCCCTTCTTCCGCCTAAACTGTCGATTAACTTTTTAATAGCTTCCATTTAGTTGTTATTTTGACCTAGGAGCATTATTCTCTATGGCATCTGTAAAGAAAAAACGCCGTGCTAAGATCGCTAAGCACAAAAGAAAGAAACGAAGACGCCGCGATCGTCATAAGAAATAACCTTAATTGATAAGGTTTTTTTAAATTCAAAAGAGCCTTCGGCAACAGTAGATTTCTGCTGTAGCGAAGGCTTTTGTCATTAACACTTTTGAATCTTATGTGGACATATCCTGAAGAATTCGATGTGATCGTCGTCGGCGCCGGACACTCCGGGTGCGAGGCTGCGCATGCCTCGGCAAAAATGGGCGCCAAGACTCTTTTGCTCACGATGAACCTCGATACGATTGCCAAAATGAGCTGCAATCCTGCCGTCGGCGGGACAGCCAAGGGGCATATCGTTCGAGAGATCGATGCTTTGGGTGGGATCATGGGCAAGGTCACCGATCAGACCGGAATCCAGTTCCGGATGCTGAATGCCTCCAAGGGCCCTGCCGTCTGGTCCCCTCGCGCCCAGGCCGACAAATTCGCCTACGCCGCGGCTATGAAGCATCGGCTTGAAAAAATCCCCCACCTCTATATCAAGCAGGGCACGACTGAATCGCTTGTCGTGGAAGGCAATAAAATAACGGGCGTCGCAACCCTGGAAGGGATCGCCTACCGCGGAAGGACTGTCATCGTCTCCTCGGGCACATTCATGCGCGGACTTATCCATATCGGGCCGACCCAATTTGCAGGCGGAAGAGCAGGGGACAAGCCTTCCGTCGGTCTTTCCGCCCATTTGGAAGCACTCGGATTCAGGCTGGGAAGATTGAAAACGGGGACTCCTCCCCGCATCAACCGACGCAGCGTCGATTTCTCTCAAATGGAAGAGCAGCCAGGCGACGCCGGAGTCCGATTTTCCTACGATGAACCTGAGGGTCCCGGCCTGAGGCAAGTGCCCTGCCACATCACATACACCAATGAAGAGACGAAAAAAGTCGTCCGCGAAAATCTCCATCTTTCTCCGATGTATTCAGGACAGATTAAAGGGGTCGGCCCGCGCTACTGCCCTTCGATCGAAGACAAAATGGTCCGCTTTGCCGACAAGGAGCGACACCAGCTTTTCTTAGAGCCCGAAGGCCTCGACACGGAAGAAATCTACGTCAACGGGATCTCCTCCTCGCTTCCCTTCGATGTCCAACTGCGCATGCTGCATACAATCCCAGGACTCGAAAAGGCGGAGGTCATGCGTCCCGCTTATGCGATCGAATATGACTACGTCAAAAGCGGCCAGCTTGATTCTACGTTGGAGACCAAACTGGTCGAAGGCCTCTATTTCGCCGGACAGATCAATGGAACAACGGGATACGAAGAAGCTGCGGGACAAGGACTGATCGCAGGGATCAACGCAGCGCTCAAAGTCGCGGGCAGGCCCCCGTTCATTCTCAAACGCTCCGAAGCTTATATCGGCGTCATGATCGACGAGCTGATCTCTAAAGAACTCGAAGAGCCTTACCGCATGTTCACAAGCAGAGCCGAGCACAGATTGCTGCTCCGGCAGGACAACGCCGACCTGCGCCTCCGCGAGCTGGGATATCATTTGGGACTGATTAATACAGCGCAATATGAGCGATTGATGGAAAAGAAAAATGCGATGGCCCTGCAAATCGCACGCCTTTCCAAGACTTTTCGCCAGATCGGCGGCAAGTCCTCGTCGCTTGCGCAGCTGCTTTGCCGTCCCGAGTTCACCTATCAAAAGCTGCTAGAGGAATTTCCTGATCATGTATCCGATTGCGGCAGCGAGGTGAACTTCCAGATCGAACTGAATTTAAAATATGCAGGCTATATTGAGAGACAGACGAACGAAGCCGCCAAGCTGGAAAACATCGAGCATCTCCTGATCCCCAAAGGGTTTGACTTCCGTGCTGTTACTGGACTGAGCAACGAAGCGCGCGAAAAATTGCACCGCATCCAACCTTCCAATCTCGGACAAGCCTCCCGCATCTCCGGCGTTTCCCCCGCCGACATCAGTGTCCTGATGGTGGCCTTGAAAGGCAAGCGCCGCGCCGTCGAACCCTGCGATGACGGAGGATGCCTACTCAATTGACTATGGCTGGGCCCTGCAAAGGCAAGCAAAAAAATCCAACGCGAGATGAACGACGGGCCGTGGTTGAGACCTTAACGAGAAGTAAAGCAGAGGATTTATTGCACCCATACGATGAGAGCGATAAAGAGAGTCAATTGGGTTTAAATTGTTATTTTGATACAAGCATCTCTATTGCTGTGAATCAAAAGTTCTTGCAGCTTGGGCTGATGTGAAAGCTCTCGCGGTTCAACGATCATAAGTTGGTTAGTATTAAATCTAATGCAAGCCAACTTATGATCTTTGAACCCCGGGGCTATGACACAGCCGAAACATCAAGAACTTTTGATTCTCAGCACTTAGTGAGATGAGGTTGATATGCAAGATTCGAGCTCAATGCCGGTTGCCTTAGTGGTTTCAGGAGACAGTTACAAAAGCGCTTTTTTCAAACGCACGTTGAAAGGGCTATTCTATGTCATCGGCGCAAATGACAGCTTTACCGCTGTCGACTGGCTCAAAAGCGTGCACGCTTCGCTTGTCATCATCGATGAAAAGTCGCTCGCCACCACTTGGCCGATCCTTGCGGACCACATCCGAAAGCTGAGCGGCTATCGCGAAATCCCTCTGCTCCTGATCACCAACAACCTTAAGAAAAACTTCCTCGTCCAGGCTATGAATATGGGGATCAGCGATTTCATCAACGAACCTTTCGACGCCGATGAAATTTTTCAACGCATTCTCGTCTCGACCCAATCGAAGCCGGTCACTAAAAAAGTGACCATGTTAACAAAAAAGTTTAAAAAAAATCATGTCGCGATTCCCCGCAAACTCTCCCTACCCCAGCGCTTTGTCATCACAGAAGATGCCATCAAAGAAATCGCTACAGTCCAGAAAAAACACCAGTCTCTCTGCCTGCTCCTGATCGAAGTGGACGACTTTAAGAAAATGGTCGATGAAATCGCGCACGGTGAAGAGAAGCTGGGAAAATATATTGAGCAGAATCTCAAAGGGCACTGCCGCAACCTCGATGTGATCCTGCCCCAGGGCGGAGGCCGTTTTCTCATGATGCTGCCCAACACCTCCCACCGGGCTGCCATGGCAATCGCTGAAACAGTGCGGGAAGCGTTTCAAAAGTCCAAATTTCAAGATAAGGGCCGCTCCTTCTCCGTTTCCCTTTGTATCGGACTGGTTTCCCTGGACAAACATTCTGCCCTGTCAAAAACTGCCTATGACCAATTCGACTCTCTCCTTGTCAAAGTCGACAAAGCTTTAGGCAAAGCCAAGCACAAAGTCAAAAAAATCGCCTAGGAGCCACTATGCTTAAACTGACCGTCGCCCTTTTGTCCTTTGCCGCCGCAGGCCACGCCGCAATGCAGACAGCCTCTCCTAATGATGGCGGAGGCATGATGCAGATGATGCCGCCGCAGAACATGAGAGGATCTTCCATGCAGAGCTATATGATGATCTCTCCTACAGCGCGGGCGCTTGACTTCCAGTCGGCATTCGAGACGATGCGCAAAGAGAAGACCACCGGGAAAGTCTATTTTCAACTCGCCGACGGTTCGACGATCTCCAATGTCATTGATATGACGCTGCTGCCTAATTCCACACTCTTCCTGTTCCGCTTCAACTCCTCTCAAGGGATCCGCTTCCAGGTCGTTAAGGTGGAGGATATCCTCAACATCAGTTATTCCTCATGACATTCCGCCTGCTCCGTCTTCATTCCTGTCCCATTTATGAACAGCTCCTTCTGGAAGAGGCCCTCTTGCGCTCGAGCAGCGACAACTGGTGCATCGTCAATACCGGATCGACTCCGGCGATCGTGATGGGAATTTCAGGAAAAAAAGAGGAGCTCGTCGATTGTGGAAAAGCGGCTTTGGCCGGCATTCCTCTGATCAAGCGTTTCAGCGGAGGGGGCACTGTCATCGTCGATGAAAACACCCTTTTCATCACCTTCATCTCGCAAAAGCAGATGCACGACTTTCCCGCCTATCCAGAACCGATCATGAAGTGGACGGAGGAGATTTACCGCGATGTGTTCAAGCATCCCGATTTTCGTTTGAGAGAGAATGATTACGTGTTCGGCGACCGGAAGTTTGGCGGCAACGCCCAGTACATCAAGAAAGACAGATGGCTCCATCACACCTCTTTTCTATGGGACTACTCTCCTGAAAAGATGCAGTACCTCCTGCATCCGAAGAAAACGCCTCCTTACCGCGCAGGAAGGTCGCATGAAGAATTTCTCTGCAAGCTCTGTGAACTGTTTGACGACAGACAGCATCTGATCGATCGATTCATCGAGGAAATAGAAAAGCGCTTCCCCCTCGAGAGAACCTCTTTGGAAGAAGCGCTGCTGTTAAATAATGAGGATGCCCGACGATCAACGAGCTTTATTCCTCTTCATACTTTCACTCTTGATGGATCCACTTCCCACTGAAGATTGTCGATCCACTCGAACTGATCCATTGGCTGCAGCCCGGTCCTATCTTCGTTGATGCTGCCGAAGTCGACCTTCTCCGTTCTTGGATTGAAGAAGCAGCAGAAGAAGATATTCTTAGGCCCTGAGTCCCAATTCGTTTTGGCAAAACGGACTGATTCCTGCTGCAGCGCTCGCGACTGGGCCGCAGGCAGCGATTGCAGAAGTATCGCGTCGAAGGCAAGGGAAATAGCATGAGTCTGATCCGCGTTCAAGCGGAAAAGACCGACCATCCCGTCCTGCGCCCTTTGCGCAAATTGCTGAACTGTCATCACCTTGGAATTTAGCGATTTGAACAGGTTGTCCATCTCCTGCGAAAGGCTATCGGGGATGCCGTTCTGCAGTTGTTGTCCAAGCCAGCCTCTCACATTCTTTTCAAAAAGGAGCCTTGCCCCTTGGTCCATATCCGCTCTCGATACCTGCAAACCGGGAGCGACGATCGTTTTCTGAATCCATGCATCCGGAGAAAGTTTGCTGCCCAGGAAGTCCTTGAATTCCGGTCCTTCGATTTCGATATTGAAGGCGTGCTGCGGACTTGTGCCTGTGTCTTCCTCATTGGGGATATCGTCCGACAAATAATGCTCCGTCGTTTCTTTCCACTGGGCAAGTCCGAGCAGCCACTTGAGGAGATCGCCCGGATCTTTGGGACGGATCGTCTTGATATCGGGCGTAAAGTCCTTGCCCGTATCGATCGACTCCACTTCCCAGGGATTGTCCCCGTCAAGAGAGGTCATCGGCGTGCGCTCGAGATCCAGGTAGTGCGCAACAGGGTCTGAATCTCTCTTATTGGTGTCGTCATAGGCGTACAGGACCTTCTTCATGAAGTCCTTGCCGACAGCGCACAGATGCAGGGCCTGGATGACGGAAGAAACGAGCGCGCGGTCTTTCACAGACGCCACTTTAGCCGTTTCCGTTTCTTTTGCCTTGTCGATGATGCCGAGGATAAACGCCTGGAACTGCTGCGGCGTGGCAATGCGGATCCCTTTGTTTGACAGATCGCCGACACTGCGCTGATAAAGCTCAAAGCCTCCCGAAGAGGAGCTGCCGTCGCTGGAGACGTGGGTCAGCGGGATCGATCCATTGTAAACGATCCGGAACGCATCATTCAAAGTCTTCTGGAAAACCCTTTTCGTTTCTTCGATCAGCGACTTCTGATAGGCGGTCACCCTTTTTTCCTGACTTGCAAAAACACTGGAGAAGACGGACATCACCGAACTTGTGATGTTGTCTCTGACGTAGTCACCTGGCCGCGCTTCCGACATGGCGGCAAGCGATGTCTCCCAAGCACGCAGCAAATGGTTGTTGCTCAGGCTGAACCCATATCTGCCCAGCATAAGCAACTGATCTAAAGACTGACCGGAACCCGCCGCTACTTTTGCGGTGGCCGCTATCAGATCGTCCCAAGCGAGCGTCTTAACAGCAGGATGACTTCCCAAAACCTGCTTGATGACGGCGTCCTTTTGAGAAGCGAGATCAAGGATCCCCATTTGGCGCGCCGCCGAGATGAGGTTGGGGCACTCCCAGAAAGGAGCATGGTTGTACTCATCCACAGTTCCATCTGCATATAGAGTGATTTCAGCTGACATCGCCTCATCGGCGATCGTTGTTTCGAAAAAGAAATTGTCAGGTTTCCCATTCACACTTCGCGTCAAATAGCCATTTTGGACAAGAGCTGCGTAGTCGGCAAAGGCGTTTTGCATGAATTCATCGTGCTTTTTGATCGCCCATGAAACTGCGAAACAATCCCCGACAGGTCCCTGGCAAAGCTGGCTGAGAAGAGCTCCCAGAATCACTTGCTGACACTCCAGTTTACCGATAGGAGCGGTTGGAGCCAGACCCAGGTCTGCACGGACAAGGGCATTGGCGGCCGTCCTCGCACTCTCTGGCGGCTGAACTGCGTCCAGAGCCTTTTGCCAGGACGGATCTAACCTGTCGAGTACAAATAGGATCCCTTGCTCGTATTCCAAAAGATCGTGGCTCGTATCAAAGAAATGGGTTTTGATGGCAGAAATAAGGCCCAGGTTGAGCTGCCCATTCGAGGTCAAAAGAAGCTTGGCGATCTCTTTGGGCTTTTCGGTGTACATGACCATATCGCGGTCCTGCAGAGGGTAATCGTTCGCTTCTGCGTTAAGGTCTTGAAGTGTTTTTAAAACACCGCTTAAGTCTTCGTCGACGATTTCTGCGACAGCCCGCACAGTCTCTTCCAGTTTGCCCAGATTGATCTTCGTCGCCAATTTATCGGGCAGCACATCGGCTGCAAAAACAACTTTCCCGATCCTCTCCCTGACCATTTGGACTACAGCCATTTGCTGCGCCGCTAAATCTGATGGAGGCAAAGTCTGCGAGGTCATCAGAGCATGGATCTTCTGATCGGCATCCATGCGCAGGGCATCGCATAATTTATAGGCGTCGCCGGTTTTGGGATTCTCCCGAAGGAAGCTGTAAAACGAAAGAAGGCGAACATTCTCGTCCGTCCATGAAACTGTTGCCGGAGTCGGCGTCGCCACGGAGGGAGCAGCCGCCATCTTTCCGATCCTTTGATGGATGGCGTCCTGAATGCCTTTCAGGATTTCATCCAGACGCATTCCCGTGACAGACTGCGGGGCGCTCTGCATTTCTCTGTTGAGATGGTATTTGTTTCTTTCAATTTGAGAGTAAAGCAGTCCCTCGATCTTTCCTTGGATATGATCCAGCGGCAGTTTTCCTCCTTGGGCCAAAAGGCGGCTATCTTCTACATCAATACTCATAAATCCCTCCCATTTGTAAAGAGATCCCTTTAAGATTGAACCCACTTTGCCGTTTTTGTAAATCAAATTTAAATTTTACAAAGTTTAAGCAAAAATTTTAACTTTTGGAGGGAAGAAAGAGAAATGTGGGGAAAAAAAACCGTCGAATGGGGCCAGGTAAAGGCTGCAATAACCTATCTTGTATAGGTGGGACCTCTTCCCGGAAAGGCAACCGCTATTAAGGCAGTAAAGCCAAGGCGCAAGCTGCAGTTTCCGACGTCGAAATCCCCTAATGGGATCTTATCGTTAATGAGCACTCTGGTTTACCGTGGGTATCCCATTCAACGGACAAATTGATAGGAGAATTTTACCAAAGGTTGAACTAGATTACAATAGCGGAGGGGTGATGGGGCCTCTTATGGCAGGCCCATGAAGACCCCTCCCCAGATTCCGATGATGATGTGGGAGATTGAGATGCCGAGGATCGTCTGGTGCCGGGAATAGAGCCATCCCCATGCGCAGCCGACAAAAAAAACGAATATGGCCAAACTTAATGAAAGCTGCAGATGAAGAGTGCTAAAGATAAGGCTGGAAAGGACAATTGCGAGAAAGTTCCTTCGGGGGCCGACAAAAAATTTTGTGAACGCACTCTGCATGCAGCCGTTGACCATCAGAGCCTGGACGGGAACAAAAAGGGCATAACCGACAGTGATCAAAAGCCAATCGATAGTGTCCAGGTGGCCCCTCTTCAGAAGGGAGTGGAAATGCATCAGAGGTACATCCTCATAGATGGAAAGAGTAGAAATGAGAGCCCATTTGATCACCAGGCTCAAGAAGATGAGCGGGATTGTGCAAAGGACCGATTCCACAACAGATCGTTTCCAATTATTCAGAGTCAGTCCGAACGCCCTGAGCGGGTACCCGCTGTTTTTTATGAACATCAAGAGGAAGTAGCTCAACAACATGATCAGCGGGATGCTCATCGCGGTCGAAACTCTTGGGTTGAAATTCATCAGGCCGATGATTTTGAGCGCGTAAAAGAAGGCCGCGAGTCCGAACAGCACATCGCACAGGAATTCCGCCATCACGATTTTGTTCCTGGCCAGGTCCAGTTGCTTTTGGATCGATTGGATCCGCGAGTCGGTCGATACCGAGAGACGGTCAGCCATTCTTTTGGATAGCGACATAATCAACTTTGTGTGGATTTCAGGGTTGTCTTTTGTAGAAGCGTAGAGTTGCGAAAGAGACAGTTTTAACAGCACGGATTTTTCTTTCGCTTTGACAGTTGCAGTGCGCTTCTTGTCCCCAACAAGCGCGGCCATTTCACCCACCCAGTCCCCTGGCCTGAACATCGCAATAAAGAATCCTCTTTTACTGACCTCCAATCTTCCCTCTTCCAATAAATAGAGATCGGTCTCTTCGGTCCCTTCCTCAAATAAGACGGCCCCGCTATCCAATTGGATTTCCTGCATCATCGATTTCAGGGATCTCCATTCTTCTTCGGTAAAATCGCCAGACAGGGCTATCTCTTCACGCATCATCATTCTTGAGGGTTGAAAATTGACTATATCCTATCGGTAATGTAAATGCAGCGTATTGTCAAGGAATATGCAGAAGAACTTTCAGGAAATAAACCCGTGGAGATTCAACAGGATGTATTCTTTGCCCATGTCGCCTACCCAGTGGACGATCGAAGCATCCTCATTCTTTCCGCAGGCCATCCTCCAATTGTACAGTTCGGAGAGATGGGAAACCGGAGTCTGCTTTTCAAAGATCTGGCGCGAAAGCAGATGCTGATCACTCCAAAAATCATCTGCGCGATGCAAGCTTTCTTCGGCCCATCTCAAGATGGCCTCGGAACCGTGCCTGTAGAAGACAACCCCGGAATTGTAGCAAATCTCACCCTGCTCAATGAGGGAGAATTTTTTTAAGAAAAGGTGTGCGAACTCAGGCTCGGGGACAAGCCCGATCTGTGTAGAATGCGTGGAAAAAAGAGGAGCCAGGTCAGCCTTCACCTCGCAGTCGATGTCGAGCCAGAGGGTCTTTTCAAACGGCGTTTGAAGGAGGGCATGAGGTTTTTTAAACCAGCTTTTCCTCCCTTTCCAAAATCCATCTCCATAGGCCGCTTCCCACTTCGCGACGATCTCGCGCTGCAATTCTTCCCTTGTCTTGAGATCGGGCAGAGGGCCGGAGAGGGAAAGGACTTTTCCTCTTTGCTCGCACCAATGGCAAGCTTCAGTTGAAAGGCCGAAATCGACAAAGACCACAGGCAAAGTATTATGGACAGAATAATGGCTCCACCACCAGGGAAGCATCCATTCCTGTTTTTCATCGCATCCAACGATGATCCCTTCCGGCAATTGAGGAGAAGAATGCAACCATGCGATTTTATTCTGCATCGGGCAGGCTTACCATTTCCTTGAGCGCCTGTTTGACGACCTTGCGTCCCATCAAAGCAATCGATTCGGTCAAAGGGATCTCTTTCGGACAGACTGCGGCGCAGTTTTGGGCATTGCCGCAATCGGAGACGCCGCCCTCTTCGATCAGAGGCTTCAAACGCTCCCCTTCCATTAATTTGCCGACCGGGTGGGCATTGAAAAGGCGCACTTGCGAGATCGTCGCAGGGCCGACAAATTTAGAATGGGAATTGATCTGAGGGCACGCTTCGGTGCAGCATCCGCACGTCATGCAGGTAGAAAGGACATACATCGCTTCCTGCACTTTCGGACTGATCTTGGGGCCGAACCCGCGGTCGAGAGCGTCGTCCACTTCGATCCAGGCTTTTATCCTTTTGAGATTGGCGAACATTTGCTCGCGATTGACGACAAGGTCTTTGATAAGAGGAAATTTTGTCATTGGAGCGATCGTGACAGTATTGCTTCCGGTCGCCTCGAGCAATTGGTGGATGAGTGCCGTGCATCCCTGCCGCGGGCGTCCGTTGATCAGCATCGAACAGGAGCCGCACACTTCTTCCAGACACCCTTGCTCCCATGCGACGGGGGTCACCTTCTCGTTTTTGCGGTTGATGGGGTTTTTCTGGACCTCCATCAATGCGGAAGTGATGTTGAGGTAGGGCTTGAGCTCCAGTTCAAATTCTTCCCAATACTGATTTCCGGGAACTCCTCGGTAAATTTTCAGGATGAACGTCTTGGTCGGCTTTTCTTCCACTTAACCCTCCTCTTAGAGCCTATCGACTCACTATAACTATCGCCCGCTGAGAAAAAATTTCATCGGGATAAGCACTTGCATTTCTAAAAGCTTAGGTTTGCGTCCGAGCTCTTATACGGGCAACGCAATGTTCGAAGGCAGGTTTTCAAAATGAGGAACCACCTTCTTTGCCTTGCTGTAATCGCGCGCCATCGGTTTCAAATACCGCATGTCTACTGGAACGTAGCTGATCACAGGTTCGTCTAATTTCGGATCATAAGTCGCGATCGTCGTTTTCAGCCAGTTCTTATCATCGCGTGACGGAAATTCCGGCTTATAATGCGCACCCCGGAACTCGTCGCGCAGCAAGGCGCCTTTTGTAATGACAAGGGCAATCTCAAGCATCGCGCCGAACTGATTGGCAAAGGTATAGGTCTGATTGACCGCCGAACCTTTGTCGTCCAAACTGATATGATGGTACCTTTCGCGGATCGTTTTGATAACGTCCAGCGTCTTCTTCAAATCAACGTTGTTGCGTTTGACCGTGACATTCTGGATCAGGATGTCGGACAGCTCGTCGTGCAGTCGATGGACATTCTCATTTCCGTCGCGGGACATGAGGTCATGCTTGAAGGCTTCCTCTTTGGCGAGGGCATCGGAAAAAATGCGCGAAGGAAGGTTGCCGTAGCTGCTTGTCAACGAATCGAGATAGCGGGGCACCTCGTTGCCTGCAATCAGTCCGCCGAAAATACAAGAGAGCAGCGAGTTAGCTCCCAGGCGATTGGCACCATGGTATTGGAAGTCGGATTCTCCGACATTGAAACAGCCGGGGATATTGGTCATCTGACGGAATCTTGTCCAGCGGTCGGGATCGTCCGCTGCCGGCCAATCGACCCATGCGCCGCCCATGGAATAATGGACTGCCGGAAAGATCTTCATCGGCACTTTGTGCGGGTCGTCTCCCGTGAACTTGCGGTAGATCTCGAGCACCGATTCGATCTTATGCTGCACATTTGGCGCCAGGTGCGAAACGTCGAGATAGACGGCGGAACCACCGTCAATGCCCAGGCCCAGTTCGCATATTTTTAACACTTCGCGGGCGGCAATGTCCCTAGGGACCAGGTTTCCGAACGCGGGGTACATCTCTTCAAGGAAATACCACGGCTGGCCTGTCGTTCCGCACGGGATCATTGTTCCATCTGGCGCAAGGACCTTCTTGGAGGAGTCTCCGTAGACCCACATCCTTCCCCCCTCGCCGCGGGAAGACTCGGAGATGAGGCGGAGTTTGTCCTCGCCGGGAATCGCAGTGGGGTGGATCTGGATGAATTCTCCGTTGGCGTATTTCATTCCCTGCATGAAAAGGCGTCCGTTCGCAGCTCCTGTGCAGAATGTCGAATTGGTCGACTTTTTAAAGATCAGGCCGGGGCCTCCGGTTCCAAAGACGACGGCGTCCGCCCTTAATACGTCGAGCTTCAGATTGGTCAAGTCCATGATCACGACGCCGCGGGCTTTCCCTTCTTCATCCATGATCAGGCGCATGAACTCGTGGTTCTCATACTTCTCGACTTTCCCTTCCGACTCATAACGTCGGACCTGTTCGTCGAGGGCATAAAGAAGCTGCTGGCCCGTCGAAGCGCCGCAGAATGCCGTGCGATGATACAAAGTTCCGCCGAATCGGCGAAAATCGAGATTTCCTTCCGGGGTGCGATTGAACGGACAGCCGAATCTCTCCATCATCCGGATGATGCCGGGCGCAGAGAGGCACATTTCGAGGATCGGCGGCTGGTCTCCGAGAAAGTCTCCTCCTTTGATCGTATCGTACGCATGAATAAGGGTCGAGTCGTCCTCATTCTTCAAATTCATCGCCGCGTTAATCCCTCCCTGCGCGCAAACGGAATGGGATCTTTTGCATTTGGTGACCGAGACGATTTTGACATGACACCCTTTTTCGGCCAGCTTCATCGCCGCAGCAAGACCGGCGAGACCGCCTCCCACGACAACGACTTCTTTCCCTGTTTTTCGATGCGTCATTGCTTAATACCTCAAGTTGATCCAGTAGGTTCCCCAAATCGCAGCAAGCCCTAAAAATAGAAGGACGGCCATCAAAACGAAAGAGACTGTCGTCCACGCTCTTTGCGCCGCCATTTTCATCACCCATCCCCATGTTAAAAGGAATGTCCAGAAACCGTTGCAAGCATGGAACACCGCGGCAAGGACGAAGATCGTGTAAAGTCCGATGTAGATGGGGCTTTTAAAAGTGTCTCGCACGGTCAAAAGAGACGCCGACCCGAATTCTTTCGTTGTAGCAACCGCCTCGCCGGAAGAGAGATGGTATTTTTCCAGCGCCTTCACAAAGGCGGCTTTACCCAGGTAGTTTTGCGCGGAACTTAAAATGATCGCCTTTTGATTGTTGAAGTTCTGCGGCACAGGCCCTGTCAATGGATCTAAGGTCTCTTCTTTCAGCCCCTTCGCAACTTCCACAAGGGCAAGCTCTGATTTTCTGGCGTCGAGAGCAGTTCTTTCATTGGCGATCATTCCGCTGTCATACAGTGATACTCCGAGACGATCGGCCACGGTATAAAGTCCTGGATCGACCGTTACCTTCACAGCATAGAAGGTCTCCGCCCCCATCTGAATTTTATCAGGGTACTCTAGAAAACGGAACTTGGCCACATGTCCAATAATGCAGACGAGCAGAATCCAGGAGGTGATCCTTTGCCATGTGTAAGCACGATTGCGTCGCAGCGGCATGTGGGGAGAGCTCCCGTCGGTGCGCCCGCTGTTGGATTTGGCCGTCATCAGATACCGGACTCCCCAGAACATGTGGATCAGGAAAGGGACTCCGAGTAGCGACAGCTCGATGACTTGAAGGTAAGGCAGATTATGGATCGCATTGACCATATCGACAAACCCTTTTCCATTGTCGCCGAGCCAGAGGGCGGCCTGCGAGTTGGTCAAAAGGTGTTCGCACAAAAACAAGACGAGCCAGAGCCCCATCAACGAATGAAGTCTTCGCCAGATAAATGCCTTTGGGATCGCAGCAGTGGCAGCAGTCATGATATATCCTGAGGTAAAGCGGCTTTACATCTTCTAAGAGAACGAATCGTTGTTCGAGTCATCTTTCAACATCCGTTTTTATACCACACTTGGTGAAAAAGCAAACATTTCCACCGAGTGTGGTATACCTCTTACTTAACTTTTGAAAAAGAAAAAAAACGTTCTGCGTTATCTTCCGTCGCTTTGGCCAGTTCTCCGACCGAAACTCCCTTAGCAAAAGCAATTGTTTCCGCCGTTTCGGAAATATAAGAGGGTTCGTTTGGTTTTCCTCGGTTGCTTTGCGGCGCCAGGTAAGGAGAATCGGTTTCGATAAAAAGCCGGTCGAGAGGAACGTACTTTGCCACCTCTCTCAAGCTCTCCGATTTTTTGAAAGTGACGATCCCGCTTAAGGAAAGGAACCATCCTCTGTCCAAAACACCTTTCGCCTCTTCAAGCGTCCCCGTGAAACAATGCAACACGGCGGGCGCGCCTTGAAAGTGGCCATCGGCCATCGCAAAGAGGTCGGGGAAAGCGTCGCGGCAATGAAAGATGAGCGGTAGTTTTGTCTGCAGGGCCAAAGAAAAGTAGCGGAGCAAAAACTTCTGCTGAACTTTTTTGTCGGAATGCTCGTAAAAATAATCAAGGCCGGTCTCGCCAAGCGCGACAAGTTTTTTCGACGCGGCGGCGCGCTCCACGAGAGGGAAAAATTCCTCTCCCTCTTTTTCGACATCGTGCGGAGTTGTGGCAGCGGCGTTATAGACCCATGGATGGCTTTCATGTAAAACCAATCCTTCTTCCAAACTTTTTTTGCCGGTGCAGATGTTGACGATTTTGGCGACGCCGCTCTGTTTTGCTCTCTGCAGAACATCTCCTAATAAGGGAAGGATCTGCTCAGATGTGAGGTGCGCGTGGGTGTCGGTATAGGTTATAGGCATACGGGGATCTGATAGGTTAGAGAGATGTCGATTTTGACAATCTCTTCGTGTGTCAGTTTTCGGACATGGGAAAAATCACAATGGGAAAAGGATTTGGGCTTTTGTAAAATGTCTATTGTGGCAAACGGCTCGACCTCCACAAACTCGTAGCCATGGACAAAATCGGTGCCGTTGAATGGCCGGGAAAACTCTTCTTCGACCCGGCTCACCCAGTCTCTATCCCGGTTATGGCTCCAGCTGACCACCTTGCGCAAAAGCTGCTCTTTGGTCCTGACCCAACTATAATGATGAATGAGAGGCTTGCCGTCGACGCCTGCAACTTTGCCCGCTTTTTTACCCACAGTCAAATCGTGCATTCCCGCACGCTCGCGATCGTTCATTAAAATCGCGCCGTCGAGAATTTCTTTCCTTGCTAGAAGCGGCGTATCTTCCCACGTCCTCGCCTGCAGGTTGCTCTCCCTAAAATACCAGTAATTCAGCAAGCGCAGAGATGCATAATCCTGATAGGGAAATGTTTCAAGCCACTGGATAAAGCGGGGAGTGTCGACGACCTCGTCGCAATCGAGGAATAGCGCAAACTGGATCTCTTCCTTCAGAAAAAAACGACCAATGAGGCGCGCTAAATTGTGCCAATAGACAGAGGAGTGGGAACCATAGAGCCCTTTTTCATTGAATGGGAACTCGAGGAACTGGACGTCGGGATTTTCCGCGTAGATCCTGTCGAGCGTTTCGCGATCTTCCTCTTTGCCGTCGAAGAAATGATCGCAGACGGGGATGAGAATCTGTGAAGAAAATGGCTTCACCGAATCGATAGAATGGCGGAGGAAGGGATAGTCGTTGCTGCAAAAATTAATGATCGTGCCAAGGGACCAGCGCGAAGTCATGTTCCAACTCTTTTCGAAAAGATTCTTCTCTGTTTACCATAATCACATTGGGGAAACGATGCAAGCCCTTTAGATGCTCTTTCAAAGTGACTTTGTTTAAGACAGGAACCTCTTCTAAAAGAGGATCGAACGGAGCGTTTATCTCATTATAATGATAGCGCCTGATGAAATCTTCGCCGTTAAAAGGACGTGAGAACTCTTCTTCAACAAGAGCTGTCCAATCGCGCTCCCAATGATGCCCCCAAGAGGAAAGCTTCTTCATCCATTCCTCTTTTGTGCGCACGCCTGAAAAATGACGGATCATCGGCAATCCGTCCAACGCTTTGACGCTCTTCTTCTTTTCTCCTGCCAGATGCTGGAAAAGCCCGCATCGCTCATCTTCGTCCCAAAGAAAGGAAGAGTGCAGCTTCGATTTATTGACGAGCAGGCTCAAGTCGTCATAGGTGTCCGCAACGTATTTTGCTTCGCGGAAATGCCAGAGTCCCGCAAACCGGTACGCGGAATAACTGGTCATGTTGGCGCTATCCATCCAATCGAGAAATCTTTGACTATCGACGATCTCGTCGCAATCGAGAAAAAAAAGATTGTCTGTCTTCGATGAAGAATAAAGAAAGCCGAGCCACCTGCCGGTGTTATGCCATTCATGACGCCAATCGGGATGCTCAGGATAGAGCGGTGAAAAGGCACGCCAGCTCTCATTTGGATCGAAGGCGAACTCCAGGAATTTGCAGTGGGGGAAACGGCGGTACGCTTCTTCCAGAAGAGCGTAATTCTCACTTGATCCATCAAAAAAATGATCGCAGACGGTGATGAGGATCTCTTGGCAAAAAGGGGAGACTCCGTCGACGCAGCGCTTTAAAAACCGCCAGTCGTTCGAGCAGAAACTAATGACAGCAGTTATTTTGGCAGCTGCCATGAACCTTGTCCTTATAGCGCCGCGAGGCTTGGTAATGCTCGATCACGACCTCCTCTTCCGAGATGAAAAGATCGTCGAAGTCAAAAATTTTGGAATATTTCAGGGGCATCGGCAAAAATCGAAGGCTGCCGCTGTCTTGCAGGACATCGCGAAGCGCCGTCTGATCCCAGAATTCATGTGCGCGCTGCCGATTCAAAATTTCCTTTTCGGCGCTTTCTTTCCATTTTTCCACCACTTCAATCCCAGCGGCAATATCGCTGACAAAGACTGTGTTAGAGACGACCCTCGACTCATGTCCCTTCGGTAAAAATTCGTTGACCCTCACCGCAAAATCGCAAGCGGCGAAGTCGGTAAAATCGGGACGTTTTCTAAAGACCGCATCCGCATCGACCCAAAGGACGGACCTCTTATGCTCCTTTAATTTTTTCAAGATGAAAGAAGGTTTGAGAGCGCAGTTCTTCTCCCAGCTCCCCGCAGAGGGGATCCCTTCGATAGCGGCGTCCACCTTCCACTCTTCGCAGGAGCGGATCAGATTCTTAACCTCTTCCTCGTAAGGAGTTCCCAGCGTGTAAAATGAGATCACAAGCGGATCCATCAATTACCCCCGCCAATGCCTGAAACGGCGCGACGCCTGGTAATGCTCGATCACGATCTCCCCCGGCTCGATCTCTCTGGCGTCGAGGTCGAAGACCTTGACATAGGAGATGGGCAAAGGAAAAATCTTCACCTGCTGTCCGCTCTCGATCAAATCGACAAGCGAGACCTGGTCGAGGAATTGCAAATCCTCATTCCGATCGATCTTCTGCTGGCAATAGTCGCACCATCTATCGACAAATTCCAGCGCGCGCGGAGTATAATTGATAAATAGGGAACCGGAGCAGTATTTAAAACGCTTATCGTGCGAGAACCTTTTCATTTCGCGAAAGGAGATATCGTGCGCAGAAAGAAAAGAAAAGTCGGGCTGTTTTTTGAAGACGGCGTCGGCATCAACCCAAAAGACCGGGCGTTTTTTTTCCAGGAGTTTCTTCCGGATGAAGAAAGGTTTGAGCGCGCAGTTGCGCTCCCAGTTCCCGACAGACGGAACTCCTTCGATCTCGGCTTCGACTCCCATCTCATTGCACGATTCGATAAGAGAGAAGGCCTCCAATTGATAAGGGGTATTTTCGGTGTAGTAGCTGATAACGAGCGGTTTCTGAGAGTGGTCTGACATCCTTGACAAATAGCTCCTTTTCGAGTATTTCTATAGGTACATTCCCTATTTCAATCACTGCTAGAGATATCAAGCATGAGCATCTACCTCCCCCTGGCCAATATGGGCGCATTCGTGACGGCCTATGCCCAATCCGATCTACTTGGTAAGTTAATTATCCTAGGACTTATTTCTTTGTCTATCATTAGCTGGGTCGTCCTCATTCAAAAAACATGGATGACGCGCCAGGTCGAGCAAATCTCCCAGGCATTCCACAAAGCATTTCTTCTGAACAAAGAACGCCTGCTGCACCTGGAACTCGACGAGCTTCCCAAGCCAAAGAACAGGATGATCCCTCACCCGTACGCCGAGATCTTCCGCGATCTGAAGACTAAAACAGTCGAGATCCTTAATAAAAACCTTTATTTTTCCGCGCAGCAGGGCGGAAAAGAACAAGGACAGGTCTACCTTTCTCCGACCGACCTTGAGATCGTCGAGTCCTTTGTCCTGACGACTGTCTCCGCCCAGACCAAAAGGTTGGAAAAAAATCTCTTCATCCTATCGACGATCATCACCCTCGGCCCTTTTTTGGGACTGCTCGGGACAGTGTGGGGAATCCTGATTACATTCTCAGAGCTTGGCAGCGGGGGAACCGCCGGCTCCAACATGGCAGTGCTTGGCGGACTTTCGACTGCGCTTGCGACCACCGTGCTGGGCCTGATCATCGCCATCCCCGCCCTGGTCTCCTATAATTACTTAAAAAACTCTGTCAGAAACTATTCGTCGGACATGGAAGAGTTCCTCTACCAGCTCCTCTCTTCCGTCGAACTGCAGTACCGCAAAGCGGATGTGAGCTAACTCATGATGCGCAGGAATAGGATGTCCGCCCTTAAAGGAGACTCCTCGGAAGAAACTCACATCAACCTCACTCCGCTCATCGACGTCGTCTTCGTCGTGCTGATCATGTTCATCATCATCGCGCCAATGCTGGAACTCGACCGGGTTCAACTCGCCTCTTCCGCGCAGCGCGACACCAAGGAAATGGCCATCGTCCAGGAAAACAGCCCGGTGGCAATCCATGTCCATGAAGACAACTCGATCTGGCTCAATAACAGGATCGTTTCCGAAAAGGAGCTCATCCTGATGCTGAAGGAAGCCAAAAGGCTGTATCCCCAAAAAGTCCCCCAGCTTTTTCACGACAAAAAAGCTCAATTCGGCACCTATCAAACTGTAAAAAACGCAGTGGAGACCGCTGGCTTTGAACAGCTCGACGTGATCCTCCAACCGGGGTGAGACAATGCTAAGCGCCCTTCTAGTCAAGTTCCGACGCGATCCGCTTCAAGGCACTATCATCCTGTCTGTCCTCCTCGTGCATTTACTGTTTCTGCTCATCATCCTTGTCGCGCCCACATTCATCCATCGCAAAAAAGAACACAAGCCCTTGATCGTCAAAACGATTGTCCCCAAATCGGTCTCCAAGACGATAGCGCTGGAAAAAAATAAACCCCGCGCAGCCCCCGCCTCGACGCCGAAAGCTGCGGCTCCAAAACCCGCCGCCCCGCAAACGCCTCCCCAGACTAAAAAACAGGAATCCCCCCATCCTGAAGTGAAAAAGAAGGAATCCCCAAAGGCCCAAACAAAAAAAGAACCCGCCCCTGCGCCGGCCATCGTCAAAAAACCTGCCGCAAAACCGACTCCTGCGGTGAAAAAAGAACCTGCCATCGCCGACAAGACCTTAAGTCCTTCCAAACAACCCGCTAAAAAAAATCCACCTCCTCAAAATCGGGCGAAAATTTCCGATTCGCTACTCCAGGAGCTCGAAGAAAGCATTGCCAAAATTGAAACCAAGAGCGATAAATCAGCTGTGGGCAAAAAAGCGTCTGCTCCATTGAAGGCAATTGCGCCGATCGCGCTGCAGATCGATTCGGTATCGGGAGGCGATAACAGTTCGGACGATGGCGAGAGCGATTACGCCGATCTATTAGTCGGCCACCTGCACCGATCGTTAAGCCTTCCTGAATACGGCGAAGTGAAAATTCAATTGAGCTTGCGCCAAGATGGCTCAGTCGCTAAAGTTATTGTCCTTAAAACACAAAGTGAGAAGAACAGACAATATCTGGAGAGCAATCTCCTGCGTCTGAAATTTCCGCGTTTCGAGGGCGTATACTCGAATAAAAAAGAACATACATTTGTCCTTACATTCTGTAACGAGCTTTGAGAGAAGGTCCCTATGAATAAGAGATGGCTATTAGTGTTGCTGGCCTCCGTCGCTCCGCTTGCCGCCTATACCGCGGAAGCAGATCAAAGCCAGGAAATCCGCGTCCACCTGTCGACCTCCAGTCCTCTGCAGCCCGCCTACATCGGCAAGATCCAGTCAGCAGCCGCTGCCTTCGACTCCTCCTATCTCACCCAGCTGGAATCTGTGCTCGCCTACGACCTCAATTATAACGGATCGACAAAAGTCTCCGCCCGCAGCCCCGATAAGGAACAGATCCTCTCCTCCAAGGACAACGCGATCGCCTTCAATCCCTCTTCCTGGAAAAATTTCGGCATCAGCTACGCAGTCCGTCTGCAGCTCAACGGAAAATTGCTGAGCGCCTCCGCTTTCAACGCCCAAAACGGCTCTCTCAAAAGCTTTCCGGAGATTGCGCTGACCGGAGATTTAAACCATGACCGCCGTCAGATCCATAAACTCGCCGACGGCATCCATAAGGCATTTTTTAATAAGGACGGCGTGGCAAACTCCCGCCTTCTCTTTTCCTATCAGGTTAAAAACCCAAGACAGGACGGAGCGGAATGGCTTTCCGAAATCTGGGAGTGCGATTGGGACGGCGCGAATGCCCGGCAGCTCACGCATGACGGCAGCTACAGCGTCTCCCCCGTCATCGTTCCGCACAGCGCTAAATTCAATAATGACCGTTTTCTGTATGTCTCCTATAAGATGGGCCAGCCGAAGATCTATATCGGGTCCCTAAAAGGCGGAGAAGGAAAAAGATTGATCGACTTGCGGGGCAACCAACTGCTTCCCACCATTTCTCCCCAGCGCGACAAAGTCGCGTTCATCTGCGATGCCGGCGGCCGCACCGACCTGTTCATGCAGCCTTTCAATCCAGAAACCGGCGACGTGGGCAAGCCTGTTCAACTTTATTCCTACCCCCGCTCGACCCAAGCCTCGCCGACATTCAGCCCCGACGGTTCAAAAATCGCCTTTGTCTCCGACAAAGACGGCGGCATGCGGATCTATATCATCCCCGCCGTCTCTTCGGACAAACGCTCAAACGCCCTCATGATCAGTAAGCAGAACCGGGAAAATTCCTGTCCCTGCTGGTCGCCTGATGGAACAAAATTAGCCTATAGTGCTAAAACAAATGGAATAAGGCAAATATGGATTTACGACTTCGCCGCCGGGGAAGAAATGCAGCTCACTACAGGTCCTGGTAATAAGGAGAATCCTTATTGGGCCCCCGACAGCAAGCATATTGTATTTAATTCGACCGACAACTCGAGCTCTGAACTCTACATCGTAAATCTGAATCAGCCTGAGGCGATCAAAATCAGCAGGGGTCCCGGAAAAAAACATTATCCGACTTGGGGTGCCCGCTAAGTATCTATAAAAGGAGAGGAACCAAAACATGAAACAGACTCGTATAGTTATCACTTTGTTATGCGCAATGGCATGCACCCTCGTCACAGGATGCAGAAGCGGCAATGGCAGCGTATGGGACGACAACAAGACAGCAGGAAATTACAAAGGCGGCCCTCGCTCCCTATGGGGAAGCGATGAGAGCGCAAATGAAGATTTCTTCGGACCCAGCGACGAAGACTTCATCGGCCTGAAGGATGAAGACCTCCGCACACAATTTGCGGACGGCGCGATCCCGCAGCCTAAGCATTCACCTGGCGAAATGGGCAGCGGCATTCCAGGCATCGAAGCATTCCATTCTCCCACTGGAGCTGAAGCGGCTGTATTCAAAAACGTCTACTTCAATACAGACGACCACATTCTGCGCGGCAAAGAATATACTGCCGTCGTCGAAAGGATCTCCGATTACCTGAAGTCCCATCCAGATATTTATATCTTTGTTTCCGGACACTGCGATGAGCGCGGACCAGAGGCATACAACTTATCGCTGGGAGCAAGACGCGCCAACTACATCCGCTCGCTGCTCGTACAAAAGGGCGTCGATCCGGAAAGAATCCACACGGTATCCTACGGCAAAGAACGTCCTGCTGACCTCGGCCATACAGCTGACGCATGGACGAAAAACCGTCGCAGCGAATTCCGAATTTATCAGAAATCTTAAAACGAACGGACTTGATCGATGCGGCAGTTTATCTATCTTCTGACGGCTCTCTACTTCGCGCTTCCCCTGCACGCCAGACCAAACTCGGGATTTTACACGAATCCCGAGGTGGATGAACTCCGCGTCGAACTTGACGATCTTAAACACGCCCTTAAAACAACCCAAGTCGAACTTAACCTTCTCGACGAAAGGCTTAAGAAACAGGACAACGCGCTGACAAGCGTCAAAGGCCAAACCCAGGGCAGGGAAGCAAGTTCGCTAAGCCTGCTCTCGGCACAGGTCTCTGCGTTGGAAAAAAAAGTTTCCGGGCTGGAGAAAACGTTAGATAAAGCCTCTAACGATTTAAGGACCCTGAGCGCCTCCGTTTCCCAATCGCTGACCAAAATCCAAAACCTTGAGCTCGATCTTTCCTCTCACGATAAAAGGCTTGAGGAAGTGAGCAAACTCAAAGGGACCCTCACCTCGATTTCCAAGGCGATCAGCCAGCGCCCCTCCGTTGACGCGCCTTCATCCGGCTCTACAAAAGCCTATCGCGTCAAAGCGGGCGACTCTCTTGAAAAGATCGCGCGGATCAACCGCGTCTCCGTCGATTCCATTCGAAAGATCAACAACCTTTCCACTGACAAAATCGTCGTTGGGCAAGAGCTGAGGCTTCCTGATGACGCATCCTGATCCCCGCATGGGAAGCATCGGCATTTTCGATTCAGGATTCGGCGGGCTTACCGTGATGCGCGCTATTCGCGAACTCATGCCCCATGAGAACATCATCTATTTCGGAGACACCGCGCGCCTTCCCTATGGAAGCAAAAGCGCGGAGACGATCCTCCGCTACTCATTAGAGAACGCCTCCTTCCTCGCAACTCAAGGGATAAAAGTCCTCGTCATCGCCTGCAACACCTCCTGTTCCGCCGCCTTGGACGAGGTGCGTAAGGCCTCCAACATCCCTGTCATCGGCATCACCGAACAGGGAGTCGAAGAGGTCGTCCGGTTATTTCCTGATGGAAAAATCGGCATCCTCGGCACCAGGGCCACCATCACTTCCGGCATCTACCAGCAGCAGATCCTCTCCCGCTGCACCACGCTAGAACTCTTCGCCATCTCCTGTCCTCTATTCGTTCCCCTCGTCGAAGAAGGTTATGTCGAACATCCGATGAGCGCGCTTGTCGTGCAGGAATACCTCCGTCCTTTAAAGAATCGCGGGATCAAGGGGATCCTTCTCGGATGCACTCACTACCCTTTGCTTCAGGAGACCATCCAGCAGGAGCTAGGCCCCGATGTGCAGCTATTGGATCCAGCGATTGCATGCGCAGAAAAAACGAAGGCTCTGCTCGAAGAAATGAACCTTCTTAATCCCTCCTCCACTCTTCCCCATTACCAATTTTTCGTATCGGACGATCCCGAAAAATTCCGACTCCTGGGGAAAGCTTTTCTCAACTACCCCATCGAACATGTCTCCCAAAAGTGTTGATCATTTGAGATCGGTTTAATAATACCGAAAGCTCCCTCTTGCTCCGGCTTCGCAGCTCCACATCTGAACCATTAAAACAACCTCATTTGTGGAGTTTGCGCAAATAATGCGTGAAAAAAATTTAAATACTCTGTTGAATTGGGTACGAGCTGCATAACGGAAATTCTTAATGAGCGGGCCAACATGAAATCTCGCGCAGCTCAATGATCGCAAGCTGGTTAGTATTCAATTAATATAAACCAACTTACGATCATTGAGTCTCGAGGCTTCGACACAGCCTCCCCATTTCCGTTGAGTAGCACTAGCACAATCATGAACCCGGACTGATTACGATGAGCCACAAAAAGCGCATTCTGTTAATTGAAGATGAAGAAGATATCGCCGCTCTGATCAAGCTGCAAGCGGAAGCCTCCGGCTATAAAATGCACGTCGAGGTCGACGGCATCAACGGATACCGCGCCATCGAAAGAGAAAAACCCGATCTCGTCATCCTCGACATCATGCTGCCTGGCCAAAACGGCTTCGACGTCTGCAGAAAAATCAAAAGCAATCCAGAGCTGAGAACAATTCCTGTGATCATTCTCACGGCAAAAGGAGAAGAGCTCGACATGGTCCTCGGGCTTGAGCTGGGAGCCGACGACTACGTTGCCAAACCCTTCTCCCCCAAAGTGCTCTTCTCTCGTATCAAGGCAGTCCTGCGCCGTAGCAAAGAACCGGAAAAAGCTCCCAAAACACTCAGCTTCGGCGATTTTACACTGGAAGTGGATCGCTACCTTTTGAGAAAAGGGGATAAAATCATCACGATCACACTTTCTGAATTCGGCATCCTGCGCCGCCTGCTGACGAACCGCGGAAAAGTCCTCACTCGCAATCAACTCCTCGACGATATCCATAATGACGACGCCTTCATCGTCGATCGCAACATCGACGTGCACATCGCTTCACTGCGCAAAAAACTCGGCCCCAATTTCGACTGGATCGAGACAGTGCGCGGCGTCGGCTACCGTTTCCGAGAGGAACCGACCGCTATGCCGACGGGCAAAAAAGCCTCAGCGTAAACGGTCTATTACAAGCATTGAAACCCAAAGTTCAGGTTGACATCCTCTTTGCTCCTTGAATATGGTGGGCAATAGATGATCCTTCAAAGAGCTTCAGGTCTCTATGCTGTTCAATCAACGGAAAATAAAGCGCGCTCTTTTCCCTGTACTGCTCACTTACTTCCTCGATAATTTCGGCCTGGCCATCATCTATCCGATCTTCACTCCTCTGCTGATCAAGTCGGAGCATTCGATCCTCTCCTACGCAACGCCATATTTCGAAAGGAATATCCTTCTGGGACTATTGATCGCCAGCTTCCCGCTTGCGCAATTCTTCGGGGCCCCCATCATCGGCCAATTTTCCGACCGCTTTGGCCGAAAACGGGCCTTCTACATCACAATACTGGGAACCGCGCTCGGCTACACGCTGACTGCCGTCTGTATCATGACCCATTCCCTCACAGGTCTTTTCATCAGTCGATTCTGCACGGGACTTTTCGCAGGAAACCTCACCCTTTGCTTAGCTGCGATTGCCGACTTGAGTCCGGACGACACTAGCCGCACCCGCAATTTCAGTCTAATCAGCGCCATTGGAGGAATGAGCTTCATCATCGCCATTATGTTCGGGGGCATCTTTTCCGATCCGAACATTAGCAGCCATTTCAACCCCAGCTTCCCCTTTTGGATCACAGCCATATTATCCTACATCAATCTTGTTTGTATGATCGTTCTCTTCCATGAAACGCACAAAACTCCGCGCCACCCCGGCCTCAACCCCTTAAAAGGAATCCACAATCTCATTCAGGGGGTTCAAAGCAGGGAACTGCGAGTCATCTATACCGTCAATTTTCTTTTTATGCTCGCCTGGGTTGCTTCAATGCAGTTTCTACCCGCCTACCTTTTGGAACATTTTAAATTTAAGCTCGGGGATATCACGCTCTGCCTGATGGGAGTTGGAGCCATCTGGTCTCTTTCGAATCTAATCATCAATCGAAGGCTGGCCAAAAATTTATATCCCGGACAGCTGCTTCTTGGCAGCCTTTTGCTGCTTTCTCTGTCCCTTTTATTTACAATGATGACCCATGGCTCCACGACCTTCCTGATCTTCTTTTTTCCAGCCGTCTGTTTTGCTTCCCTTTGCTGGACCAACGGCCTGGCCACAATCTCGCTTAAAGCTCCCTCCGCGATTCAGGGAAGCATCCTTGGGATCAACCAGTCGATGACTTCGATCGCAGCCATGCTCAGCCCAATCCTAGGCGGAATCCTCACCGCCATTAATCAGCACGGCGTCTACGTCTTCGGGGGCATTTCCGCCCTCGCCGCCTTCTGCATCCTGCTCTCCTATAGAGCCTACGAGCACCACTCTTATCGCGACTAATTTCGACAGACAACTTCATTTAAAAAATCATTAATACCAATTAATTCCACAATTGAAAATCAATTAAACAGCGCATATAATAAACAAAAATAAAATTTTAAAATAAACATGTCATCCCCTCTATTAAAATCCGTCATCCCTTCTCCCTGGCTTCATTATTCATTGCTCTCCGCCGCTGCATACATAGCGCCGCTGTTTCTTGAAATGGAAAAAAAGGACGTTGTTCTAAGAGTAGACCCTCTGCTCTCGCTGCATGCGCTGTTTAAACGAACACTCAGTGGAAAAGGGGATGAAAGGACTTTGAATAAAATACTCCATGCCATTCCCGCCACGACAAAACAGCAGATAGCATTCGAGATTTTCTGGGCAAGTGCGCAAGGAAAGAACATATGCGACCCCAAAGAACTCATGGCGATCATCGAAAAAGTCGCCTACACACGTTTGAACCGGACCGAGAGAACCCTGCGAAAAGAAATTAGCGTTTATTCGAACCTTGAAAAAACAGCCCTTCAGCCATCCTGTGTTTTTGATCTGGGACGCAAAGAGATTGAAGGAGGGCAGATCGGCTTTCATAATGGAATAGCATGCCCTCTTGATTATGCGAAGTGGAATGCAGAGCAAATTTCCGACAAAGTTGCACAAGGGTACAATCTGCACTGCACCTACAGCGCTACCTTAAATCTTCGATCTGACCTCACATCGGCAGTTCTTGGTCAATGCGGCATCCTTACTCCGCCCGTAGAAAAACTCCTGGAACGCTGGAGAAACTTTTTTAGCAAAGAGGGTTCCTCTCGGCTTTTGCAGCTCTGCCATAGCAGAGGAGCCATCGAAGTCAACAATGCGCTCAATCAACTACCCCCTGAACTGCAACAAAGGATCATCGTCATTACGCTCGCCCCCGCCTGTCTCATTCCTTCAGACAAGGCTTACCGTGTCGTGAACCTCCTGATCCCGGATGATCTGGTTGTCCAGATCGCTTCCAACCGCCACCTCATGGATTGTCCCCACATTCTCAAGCTTTCTCCTCATGCTGATCATCCCGATCCGCACTATCCTCATGGAGCTAGCTTTAGAGAGCCTCTCTCTAAGATGGTCGATTGCTACATCCGGACCAATGATATTGTCGAGCAAGACTCTTCGAGCAGTACGATTTGAAAAAGCTCTCCACTGCATGGACCGTTTTTTAAAATCTCTTGCCATTCAGCGATCCCAAAGGTAAAAAGAAATCTTTTAAGTTGTTAACCCCAAAACGAGGTGATGACATGAGATTTGCTATTCTTTCTTTAGGAATTGGCGCAGCTGCGCTTGCCGGATGCGAGTCGGATGCAGGAACCGGCGCCATCGTCGGAGCAGGACTTGGCGCGGGAACAGGCGCGCTGATCAGCCCGACAGCAGGCGGCGTTCTGATCGGAGCCGGCGTCGGGGCCGCGACGGGAGCGATCGTTGGCGCCGCCCTCGATGCGCATGACCGCGATAACGTCCAGCGCAGCTCTCCACAAACGATGAAAAAGATCGACCACGGCGAACAACTCTCCATCGATGACATCAAAAAAATGTCAGAGGCCGGCATTGCAGACGATAAAATTATCGGCACCATCCAGTCGACTGGTAGCGTCTATCATCTCTCCTCCTCCGACGTGAAAGAGCTAAAACAGGACGGCGTTTCCCAGCGCGTGATCGATTATATGCTGCAGACAGCTTACGAATAAACTTAAAGCCGCCTGTTTTTCATTGAGAAAAACAAGCTGCTCTATAAAATCGAGAGTCGAAGATGCAGCGGGTAAACTTGGCTTTAGGAAGCAAATTTAATGCCGTTTTGCCATCTGCGCCTAACTCCAGTGAGACATTTCCATGACAACGCCAGACGCCTTTTTAAAAGCAGACCTGAGCAATCGCGCTCCATTCAACAAAGCGCAATTCGATGACCTGACCGATCGCTACTGCTCGGAAGCGCTCGAGGTCTTCAAACAGGTGACGCGCCAGTACGCTCTCTTCCACATTACCTTTTTCTCCATCGGGATTCTGGAGCTTGCCGCTTTCGTCCTCTTCTTTTCTTTCCTGACCAAAACGACCATCTTCGCTTTTTCACTGGCGGGACTTTTCCTCACTGTGTTCACCTATTTCGTCCTTCTGTTCTATCTCCAAGCGAAAAAGCCACAGCAGCTTTACGATGTGAGAAGCAGCTTTCTGAACGCCTGCAAAGCGACCTTGCATCTTGAGAAAAGTTCAGGGGAATACCACCTTGCCGTCGCCTCCGCTCTACAGCGGATGCTGACCACGCTCCATCGCCAGGAATATTCCTATTATTCTCTGCCCGCCTCTTTCGAGACGCTCTCTCCGCTCATGCAGAAATTCAGCGTCTGGACCCACTGGAAAGACCTGCATCAGATGAAAGAACTGCTCCTGCTGATGATCATCAAAGAAAAGATCGAGCTCATCAAGCTCCAGCCTACCGACCTCGAGTCCCATGCCCGCCTCGCGGACGCCTATCTTGCCCTCTCGAAGCTCTATATGGACCCTCGCAAGCTCTATCTCAATGAAGAACACCTCTGGGTCTCTCCCGAGTACGCATCGCCCGAAATGCTCGAGAAATTCAGGAAGGCCTCGCTAAAGGCAATCGAAGAGTACAAGATCCTCGACTCCTACGCCCCCAATGACCCCTGGGTCCATGCCCAGCTCGCGAGCATCTACCGCGACCTGGACCTTCCCCAGGAAGAAATGAGGGAATACGAAGCGATCCTCAAAGTCTCAAACGGCACCAGCGAAGTCCTTTTCCGCCTCGGCGTCCTCTACTTCGCCCACGGCTTCAGCGCCCAGGCCCTGCGCCTCTACGAGGCTCTGAAGAAGAATAATGACCCCAAAGCAGACGAGCTGATCGCCAGTTACGGTTCCTCTTTAAGCGATGAGTACCCCGAATCCTAAACTTAATGGATTCATCCAGGCAAAAAAAAGAGGGAGCCGGAAGGCTCCCTCATCGAAGACTAGAGAACTATTTCTATTTTATGAATTCCTTGTCACTCCGTTAATCGCTTCTTGCATCGCTTGAACGCGGAAGTGATTCAATTCAGTTTCTGTCATAGCAGCTACTTTATCTCTCCATCCACCTTCTCTTAAGAATACGTTTTGGCCAAATCCCCATTCGTCTCTTTGAATTTTACCAGCGTTTCTCAGGATGAAATAGAAATTTGCATAAACACTGTCCGCTATAGGCAGGCCCTTTACTTGTTTGTAATATTCATAAGCAGCGTTGTCGGTGGCCCTCGCGGTTTGAACGGCTATAGCCAATGGAACCAGTTTCTGACGCTCTGCCTGGGCTGTTCCATTAATGACATGATCCGGAGCAGCTGGGGGAATGACAAGCTGAGGAATAGCGTCATCTCCAACTGGAACATGGAGCGGATCAGGATGCCCCAATACTACAGCTGAGGGAGTAGTTTGCGCTATTACTTGTGTGACCAGGGACTGCAATTCTCGATCCAATCTCTCAACTGCTTCAGTTTTTTGCGAGAAATCGCGTTCTGCCGCATTTTTTTTCTTTTCCAAGACAATTTTCATGTATTCGACATAATCATTGACGAACGTCTTCTTACCCGCCTCAGTGCCTAAATCATACTCCGCTACAGGCTGATTGGAGACAAATGCTCTCATTCTATTGTATAGAGTCCTATCATCCAATTCCGCGAGGTAAACATCCGGCTGAATGGATGCCTTTAACTCGGCAAGCGAAGCATTATTGCCCTTTAAAACATCATCGATATATCCCAGACACTGTCCAAACGTCTTGGCAGGATTTCCAGAAACAGGCGCATCCTTGATGGCATCGATTTCCGGAGAATCTTGAACCACTAAATGAATGGACGCTACAAACGACTGCAATTCGAAGAAAGTCTTAGTCTTTAACGCAGACAGTTGGTTAACAAGATTGAGAACTTCACTTACTGCATTATGAGATTTTTCTGATCGCTCCTGTAAGTCGAGAGCTGTGAGTAATTGCCCCCTCTTTTCATCAACAACAAGATCTCGTTGGAATTTAGCCAGACGTGTCTGCACGGTGGTTAATTCACTTGTTACACGCGCTTGGCGAGAAGAAGTAGACCTAATTTCTTGATCAAACTGGTAAAACGCGGTCCTCACTAGCCTGCTGGCAAAGGGAACTAACAAATTCTCGATCCAATAGGATTTTTGTTTCTTTTCCGCACTAATTCTGGTTCCATCTTTAAGAGCTATCAGATCTGTACGTTGCTCGTCTGTGATAGGAATATTATCTAATATATATTGAGCAACATGCTGCATGGACGCAGCTTTATTTAATTCCGAAAGCAGGGCTTGAACCTCAGCCAATGGAGCAATGAACCCTTTCCTTTGTGCATCAAAAACAGTCGCATCTGAATTAACATATTGTTGTAACTGCGTAATGTTAGCCAGAATCGAAGCACGCTTTAAGATGTCATCAGGGTTGGCTGACAGACTTTGAAGCTGTTGATCTAATTCAACTAATTTCTTTTTGGCAGCTTCCAACTTATCATTTCCTGTTGGAGCAATCTGAAGAGCCTGCAATTCGCGGACTCTCAGTTCAAGTGCTGGAACGATTTGATCCAAGGCAACGTTCACATTATCATTGAGGACCAATGCCTGTTTAGCGGGGTCAATCAGATCAGCTCTGACAGTTTCAAATTTTTCGATGATAGCGGAACTGCTGACCCTCTCGCCAAAGGTATTGGCAAGGGTGCGCACACAAGCAATCATGAAAGTGATAAAAAAGTTGTGGGTTTCTAAAGGAAGTCCGTCATCGGTTAGGAACAAGACGCTGAGACCCTTCTCGGAAAGATTTTCAGGCTTGAGCCTATCCGCGGCACGGGCTGCTCCAGGCGCGTTCAGACGCGCTGACATGAAGGTCAATTCGGCCATCAGAGCCTGACGATCGGGCTGATCCATCTTTTTGACGCGATTGATCAAGGACTGTTTATTGATCGCGCCCTGCGTGGTTCCGTCTTTCACGGTAGCGTCTGCGAAGTTAAACTGCGGTGAGAGGATAGTTCTCACTAAAAGACTATCTTTTACTTGGCCGGCCATAATTACACCTCAATATTTCATTCTTAGTTACTTTTAACTTTAATTATAACAAATTGAATTATTTTAATTAATAAGAAATGTAAATTAAAAAATTATTAATAAAGAAAAGCGCGTAAAATTGAGATCAATATCATAAATAATCATTTAAATTAGCAACACACGACACAAATGTAATATAAATATTTATAATTTCGAGAAGGCGTTAGGGAGAGGAGTCCAGAGCAATAGGTTGTAAGGTTCTCACCTTAAACAACTTAATGTGATATGCGGAAGCAACTCTCTTAAAATCAGTGGAAAAGGACCTTCCAGTCGAGGGTCCCGACCAGGATCCCCAGGACGCAAAGGCCATTGGCCAGCCAATTGACCTTTTCCTTATAGAGCCATTGGCCCCACAGGTTGCAGGACAGGATAACGGCGATCGAGAAAATCGGGAAGATCATGGCATGCTCGAGAGGGGTGGAGACCTCGGTCGACCAGATCATGAAAAAGGTTCCCACACCATTGGCGATCCCCCCCATGATTCCGTAAGCGGTCTCATAGCGGTTAGGAAGCCTTTTTTGGGTCGCGACATAGACGATGATTTGAATGATGGCCGCCGCACAAAAGACTGCGGGCATAAACCACTGGCTCTTTGCGTCCTGGACGTCGAAATTGAGGAACAGGCCATTTTCGCCAGGGAAATTGATGAAGAGGGCGCGCCATTGCATGATGATCAAAAAGAGGGTGTGGAGAACAAACGCGCCGACAACAAAGCCCACCCATTTCATTTTTTTCTCGGAACTTCTCGCCGCCCATCCGGCCCAGAAAAGACCGATGACGACAAGCAGCGATCCCAGCCCGTTGAACAAGGTGTAGATGTAGCCGAAAGGAGCGCCGAATAGAAAGACCATCAGGACCATCGGCATGACAGTCGAGGAGTTGAGGGCGGCAAAGGTCAGCCCCGGAGGCCCTGTCTCCAGCGATTTGCCAAGACAGATCATCATGATCGCCAGGATCACCCCGCCGGCAAGGCCGAAAAAGATCATGCACTGGCTCATCGAATAATCGCCGGTGCGGACGGGATTCAGAAGCACCGCCACAAGGAAGACGATCGTCAGCTGGATCATCAAAAAGGCTTTGCTCGAACCGCCGGAATCGATGCTCCTGCGCATACAGAAGTTGGACGCTGCGACAAATAGCGAGGCGATGATCATCAGTTCGATTCCCATGGGGAACACTCCGCAAGATAGATAATGCTCAAACCTACCAAGATCGGCAGAAATTTTGAATCGGAATTTTTGGGGGGTTGAGTCGGCGTTTGATTAATATTAGGATGCGACTATAATCAAAAAAAATTCAAAAAGACTGTTCTTTTTTCTGTTCGTCAAAATTTAGGATCAAAATGGACACCAAACGCTTTTTTCCCGCTCTTTTCGTGATGGCGGCAAGTCTTATTTCCACTGGCCACGCCAAAGATGTCGATACTTCTTTAGAAGAAAGTCTGGAACTGCGGCGGATTTCCGAGTACTGGAAAGAAAAAGACTACCCGACGGTGAAGGTCCAGATCCATGAGTTTTTGAGCAAAAATCCCAAGAGCTCCTATCTCGATCAACTTTATGCGATGCTCGGCGATCTGAACTTTCAGGAAAAAAATTATACTGAAGCCGTGGCCGCCTACGACAAAATTCAGAACAAGGAGTTCCGGGGTAAAACACAGTTCCACCGCCTGCACAGCCTTTACGAGACGGGCAAATACGATGAATTCATCCTCCAATCGGAGCTATTTCTGAATGATCCCAATGCAAAAGCTGCTGAAATCAGCACGATCCGCTTTGAGCTCGGGGAAGCTTACTTCTGCAAAGCCCACGCACCGGAAAACGAGAAGAACAAAAAGGAACTTCTCAAAGAGGCCCTGGCCCAATACAACCAGGTGATGCAGACCAAATACGGCGATCTTGCGATTCTTCCCGTGGCGCAGATCCATGCCAGCCTCGAGGAATATGCAAAAGCAGCGTCCCTCTACTTATTGCTCGCCCATAAGGACGCGGGCAAAAAAGAAGAACATCTCTTTCAGGCGGCCTGCCTGCAGCTCAACGTCGACAAAAAAGCTGCCACGGAAACGTTTGGCATGATCGCCGACATCGGAGGGAAGCTTGCCTCGAAAGCCGCTTTCAACCAGCTCAATCTCCTATTCCAGGAAAAGCGCTATAAAGATTTTATTCTGGCACAGGACAAAGTCATGAAGCATGTCCCGCAAGACAAAGTCCCCCTCATGCGCTATTATCTGGGTAAATCGCTTTTCCAGACGCGCGATTTTGCCAGCGCCGTCGATCCTCTCTCCCAGAGCCTGGGCTCCAAGACGTTGGACAGGGCACAGGAGAAGAGCGCTCTGATCACTCTGATTGCCTGCGCCAGGGAAACAAAAGACCTCCCGCTCTTTGAAAAAGCGCTCTCCCATTTGAAATCGGAATTTTCCGGCGATGAGGAAACGGCCAGCATCCTGATGATGCACTCCCAGCTATGCCGCGAGAAAAAAGAATGGGCGAAAGCAAGGAGCGACATCAAGGAACTGCTTGAGAATTCTCCCCGCCATCCGCAGCGCGAAGCCTTGATATACGACAGCGCCGTCATGCTCACTCAGGAGGGAAAACTGCAGGAAGCCGCCACTAAATTCGAAGCATTTTTGCAGGAATTTCCTCAGAGCTCCCACAAACCCAGCGCCCTGCGCCATCTCGTCAGCGCGCGTTTGGAAGACTTGAAAACCGCATCCCCTGAAACCCTGAAGATCAAACAGGAAGCGCTTCTGGACTCTCTCCAGCTTGCTTTAGAAGAGAAGAAGACATTCTCCCCGGCGGAAAAGCAGAAGATGCGCTACCTTTTCGGGAAGACGCTCTTCGAGCTGGGCAAATATGATGAGGCGATCGGGGAGCTGAGCGAATACGCACGCGATTTCCACAAGGACCCAACCTCCTCCGACGCTTATCTTCTTCTCGCCTACTGCTATCAGATGGGATCGCGCGATGAGATCCATTTCTCCCTGAACGCCGAAAAAGCCCTCGGCCTCAACCCCCGCATGCAAGGAGCCCTCGATCTGCATCTCACGCTGTTCAATACCTACCTCAGCCTGGCGGGAAAAGCTCCTGCGGATGAAAAAAAAGAATTAATCGGCAAGGCCGCAGACCACCTCTTTCTGGCCTTGGACAAACCGGTCAGCAAAGAGAACCAGCGCTGGCTTGCGGGATACTATTTCCAGCAATACCAGAATGGACAGCACGATGCCGTCGAGCGCGCGGCAATCGTCCTTGAAAAGCTACTGGGAATCAAAGAGGACTCCTATACCCTAGAGATCCATGCGCAATCCCTCGACATGGAAGGAGAAGCGGTCAAGCTCTCCGACATCTATGCAAAAACGGGGCGCATGAAACAGCGCGTCCAACTGCTCGAGGCATTGTCTCAGCAGCAAAAAACACAGCCTGAACTGAATTGGAAATATCAGCGGATGGCGCAGTTCGAACTCGGCAAAGCCTACCTCTGTCTGGGAGAAAAAGACAAGGCGGTGAAGACGTATGCAGACTTGATCTCTTCCTCTGCCCGCACTTCCTCCTATTTTGCGATCGCGGCCCAAGTCGAAAAAGCCAAGCTGGAATTTTCCATGCTCAAAGGCGTCGAAAAATATGAAGACTCGAAAACAGCGCTTGCCATTTGCGACACGTTGAAAGATGTGCAGAGCAAACGCAAACTGCACTCGGAGCCCTTGCATCTGGAAGCTGCCTTAACCTACGTCGAGATCAAGTCGGAGCTTGCACCGGACGACCAAAAAGAGTCCCGCAGGTTCTTTTTGCTTCAAAAAATGAAAGAGAGTTTTTCCTCCATGGAAGACCCGCTTGTCGCTCAATACCTTTCGGCAGCCGGCCAATTTCCTGACAAAGAGCGCCTCTATCATCAATATCTCACCTATGTCGATGCGGAGATGCTGCGACTGGACGGGAAAAAAGACCGCAATGGAGCAAAGTTAAGAGAGGCCAAAGGGAAATTTGACCAGTTGCTCACTGAATCGTCCGATGATACACTCACAGAGCGCATTCGCAAGAGTACGGAGGCATTGGCTACAGATCTATGAATACCATGATAATTCCTGATACCAGATCCCGCGGACTGCTTTGGAAATGCCTGGCAGCCTCTCTTGTGGTGCACGCCGCCGCATTGACCTACGTCTATTATTATCCGATGCTGCTGCAGGGGCCGCTGCAATCGCTGTTTGGTCTAACCGCTGCTAAGCCCTCCCTTCTTGAAACTGAGGAAGAGACTGCCGAGCTGGTCCAAAAAAACCATGTGATTGAAGAGGTGTTCCAGCAGATCGTCGTTCTCTCTCCTCATTTCCAGCAGCCTTACGACCTGGCCGAACTTCCCAAAGGGATCGCCCTTGCGCCCACCCGTGAAGAGGCCCCTTCGTCAATGCCTTCCAAAGATCAAAACCTGGCATTCTCAAAGCCTGTCAACGAGTACACGTTCGCGGCTGAGACAAATATCCAGGACATGGAAGAGATCAACATTCCGGCGATCTTCACAGCTCCTGAATCGGGCATGCCGATCGCTTCCCAGTTGCAGATCGATGCAGCATCGTCGATCCCCGAGTTGCCCGCGGTCGACGTCCCCATAGCCGGACAGGGCGCCTATGAGGACTTAATGTCGCTCAGCGGCTTTTCCCTGGATGCAGCCTATGAGACAGATTATTCCCTCAATCTCTTTCCGCAGCTGGTCTCTCCTGACAGCCTCAAGATCGGGGAAGACCTAAAGATCAAGACCGATTCCACTCCGCTATCGGGCCTGGTCACCTCCCATGATCTGCACTTAGAAAGCGAGCAGGTCCGCTCCACCCTTTTCATCCCCAAGGCTCCGACAGCTGTTTTGGAAAAGAAAGAAGTCCAGGTCTTAAGCGCAATCTCCGATCTCGACCAGTACGACTTTCCCGCCATCGCAAATGCTGCGGAATGGAATGACGATTTCGACGTCGATGTCACATTCCTGCCGAATCCTGAGGGCCAGGGTTACATCTTTTCCCTTTCGCTCAAGCCCAATTACGATATGGGCAGCCATAGCCTCAAACAAAATCTCTATTTCATCCTAGACCGCTCCAGTTCTGTCCAGAAGCACCGATTCGCTGTCTTCAAACGCGGCGTTCTCAAAGCGCTCTCAAGCATGCAGCATGGCGATACATTCAACATTCTCGTGATGGACAAGAAGATCGCCAGGTTTAGTCCTGAAAACCGCCCTGTCACACTGAAAAACATCCACGCTGCGGAAGAATTCCTCGACAAGCAAGAGGCAGGCGGACTCTTTGCCGCCTCAGACATCTACACGACGCTAGACAAAATTCTCCCTGCCATCCCCGAGAACGACGAAGTGCATACCGCGATTCTGCTCACTGACGGCAAGACGGGAATGAGCAATGAACGCAAACAGGCGGCATTGAAAAAATGGATTGAAAAGAACAACGGAAAAATGGCCCTCTATGCCTGCGCGATTGGAAGAGACAACGATCTGCTATCTCTGGATATGCTGACCTCTGTCAGCGGAGGAAAGCTGATGTATTCCGACACCCACGCCTCTTTTCCGCGCAAACTGGCCAAGCTCGTGCTCGACCTTAGAGATCCTGTGGCCAAAGACATCATGATCACCGCTGTTCCCCACAACCCCAACTCCCATATCGAGTTCTATCCTGCAAACTCCCATCTTTCCTCCCTTTATGGACACCAGCCCTACGTTGTCGTCGGCCAGATCGACGATCCCTGCGCGTTCGACCTCGTCATCCAGGGACGTCATCGCGACCAATGGATCGCGATCAAGAAGAACGTCTCTTTCGTCGAGGGACATAAAGGGGATTACACTCTGGAAAAAGAATGGAACGCTCAGCATGCCAACGTGTGCTACTCGAAATTCCTGAAAGAAGGAAAAGCTTCCCACTTGAAAGAAGCAAAAGAGATCCTTAAAAAATCCCGTTCCGAGGTCGCCTTCGAGTGAGTCTAAGAATCATCGGCGGGGCATTCCGCAACCGCATCCTCAAAACTCCGAAGGGAGCGCAGACGCGGCCCACGCTTGCGGTCATGCGCAAAGCAGTTTTCGACATCCTGCAAATGGAGATCGAAGGCGCGCACTTTCTCGACCTTTATGCAGGCTCCGGCGCGATGGGACTTGAGGCTCTCAGCCGCGGCGCTAGCCAAGCGACCTTTGTCGAGGCCAACCGCCACGCCTTCAGCTGCATCGAAGAAAACACCCGCCTACTGGAAGTGCAGGACCGTTGCGCTCTATTTAGCTATGACACGATGATCGCACTAAAAAAGCTCGCCAAGGAAGGGCGAAAATTCGACATCGTGTACGTCGACCCTCCTTACGCTCCGGGCGCCAAATTGCGTCTTCTCCAGGAGATCCTCCTCTTCTTCGACACCCATCCGCTTCTGAACCCCGGCGGCAGGCTGTTCCTCGAAGAGGCCTCTCCACCTGCGTTAAAGACAGAAGAGCTTGGACTTGCGACTCTGCGCCATGCCGACAGTCGCACATTCTCCCGTTCCGTCTTGCATCAATTCCAGATGACACGTTAATTTGAAAATTACCGTCGGCAGTTCGACCATGTCGCCGATTTTTGCTTTATTGCCGCATTGATAGAACAAATGCCAGAGGACCCAATATCAAATGAAAACAGCACTATTTCCAGGCACGTTCGATCCTCCGACGCTCGGACACGTCGACATCATCCGGCGCTCACAGACAATTTGCGACAAACTCTATGTCGGCATCGCGATCAATTCCACAAAACCGGACGATCTGTTCACTATCGAAGAAAGAATTGCGATGCTGAAAGAGATCTGCAAACCATATCCGCATGCGGACGTCGTGACTTTTTCCACGCTTGTTGTCGAGTTCGCCAAACAGAACAAAGTCGACTACCTGATCCGCGGGCTCAGGGCCTTTTCCGACTTCGAGTATGAAGCGCGCATGGCGCTTGCCAACCGAAAATTGAGCGGCATCGAGACGGTCTTCCTGATGGCCGATGAACGGGTTGGGCATATCAGCTCTACGTTGATCCGCGAGCTTGGCAGATTCAAATGCCGGCTTAACGACTTTGTCCCTTCCGAGATTGAAGACCAGATCTTCAAAAAAGTGTCGAAGGGATCATCCTGACTGAAACTTTTTATTGCGATTGGTTTCTTTAAGGCCCATTTTCCCACTCTCTCTTTGCTTGCAACTAAAAAATCATTGCTGTTTTTTTCATCGAAGGTCCGATCTATAATGCCCTCATTTTATTTGTGAGGGACTATGACAGGACTTCTTCAGACCGGGTTAGATCTTTTCGTTAGAAACGCGAGCATCCCACCATGGATGCAGGAAACAGCGACTAGATTCGCCTCGACAGCGGCTCCCGTTTTTCTGGCATTCAGCCACAGAGAGATCTCTTTTGAGCGCCACCCTCTGCAAACGCTGCATCATTTGGTCAAAAGAGCAGCTCAAGGCGAGAATATTTCTGATCTTGGCACGAAACTGGACGCCGTTCCCGAGGTTTTGCGCAACGACATCTATTTCGAAGTATGGTCGCAGGCCACAGACCCAGACAAGGGAGGAGATAAATGGGGCGAGCGCAATGCGCTAGCCAACTTTCCCCGTCTGCTTGGTGCCATTAAAACTGTCGCCGAAAAAAGGCTCGATGCCCTACCTACAGAAAAAAGGAATGCCGTCTACGGCACTATCTACACAATAGCTGATCAGCCGCAAGTAGACGATTTCTATTGGGGAGAGCATCAGGCCAAAGCCGACACGGAGCGCTTGATCCGCGCGCTGCACCGCCATCAGGCTCTAGATCTTCGAGGAACTCGCATTCCCTATTATTCTGATCTGGAAAAAGAGGCTGTAGTCCCTTCCAAGAGATTCCATCTTTATCGACCGGAGCTGGCTCAAGGTCAGATCTGCCTAATCAATGGAATGGGTACGTCATTTTCCGGAGCCTTGAGCAGCGCACTCAGACTCTCCGACACTGCGGGGCAGGGCTACAATGTGCATTGCACATATAGCGCGACGGTCAATCCCCAATGGGACGCCCTATCGGGGTTCATCGGCCAAGGCGGGTCTGCAACGCCGCCAGTCCTTCACCTTCTCGAACAGTGGCAGGACTTTTTCGAGACAGATGAGAGCAACCGTCTATTGCAATTCTGCACCAGCCGCGGCGCCATCGAAGTCAATACTGCCCTCCACATACTTCCTGAGCACCTTCGCCAGAGGATTATCGTCATCGCTGTCGCCCCGGCCTGTCTAATCAAGAGGCAGATGGCCTATAAGGTCGTCAATCTAGTGATCCTGGCCGATCCTGTCGTCCAGATTGCTGCAAATAGAGAGCTGCTCGATGCTGAGCATACGATCAAATTAAATCCTCATAGCGATACGGTGAACCCGCACGATATGCATGGAGCGAGCTTTAGGGAAAAAATCGCGCCCTATGTCGATTCGTTTATTCGGACAAATGACATTGGTTCTTTGAGATAGATTTACAAGAAAAGGCTCGAAATAAATAACCCCTCTTATCAGAGGGGTTTTTTTATTGAAGGGACATCGGTCTTAGGCAACTTTCTTGCCTTTTTCGAACTTCGACTCAGCGACTTTTCCATCCTTGTCGTAGCTCTTTTTCACACCGTGAAGTTCATCTTCGACAAAGGTCTGCAGAAGATGAGGCTTGCCGTTGTCATAGTATTTGTTGAACTTGCCATGGCGCTTGCCTTCCTTGTAATCCCCTTCAAACGTCAGCACACCCTGATCGTTCCACTCTTTATAAGAACCATGGATGTTGTTGTTTTTGTAAGGGATGCTCTTGGCCAGCGTGCCATTTTCATAATATGTCTTCTCTTCCCCTTCTTTCAGGTCGTCGACGAAACGTCCTTCGACAAAGATTTTGCCATCAGGGAAGTATTGGACAGAGGGACCATTGCGTTTGTCGCCGTGGAACTCAATCGACATCAGAAGCTGCCCTTTTGGGGAGAAGATCTTGGCGACTCCCTCTTTCATTCCTTTGACGTAAGGCGTCGAGGCGATTTTGATTCCCGCTTCATTGTACTCGAGCGCTTCCCCTTCTGCGACGTCATTGACGAAATTCACTTCCAATGCCTTCACCCTCCCAAAGTACTCATGCGAAGGATAGTACACTTCATGCGGACCTTCGCGGCGGTTGTCCTTGTAGTGGAAGATGATCTCCTTTCCATCGCGCCCTTTTTCAAAGAAACGTCCGTTTAGCTTTCCTTTCTCATAGACCGCTTCCTCCAGCAGGTTGCCGTCTTTGTCCCACATCGCCTTGACACCATGCAGATCCCCTTTTTGATAGGAGATCGATGTATGGACGGATCCTGTGGGATAATAGGTCTTCTGCTCGCCGTCCATCTGTCCCGCGTCGTTATATTTGAACAGGCGCGCCAGCTGAAGGGTCGTTTTTTTGGGGGAGCTTTCAGCGCCCATCTCTTTTTTCAGATCTTCTTTGGAGAAGTATTCTTTCTGCTCGCCGACAGGAACTCCGTTGCGGAATGTTTTAAGAGCGCACAGAGATCCGTCCTCAAACCATGTCTTCACTTCTCCATCGAGCTTGTCGTCCTTATAGAAGGCGATCGCTTTCGGCTGACCGCTTGGAAAGAATTCTTCATCCTTGCCGTTTCTTTTTCCATTTTCAAACTGGACGATCTCTTTCTGCTTGTTCTTGCCGTACCAGATTTTAGCAGTGCCGGTAGGAAGATCATTTTCATAACGGACTTCTGTGACAAGTTCATTCAAATCGTTGAACTCTTTGTGCACGCCCTGTTTCTTGCCGAGGGAAAAATCGCCGACGAAATGCAGCACTCCATTGGAATGCCATTCCATTCTCGTCTTGTCGAGATTGCCGTCGACATAGAACTCTTCCAGTTTCTGTTTGCCATTCTCATACCACTCTTCGCATTTTCCATTCTTGATCCCATTGCTCAGCGGAATGCGCGCGGCGATCTGCCCGTTTTCAAACCACTCTTCGAAGAGGCCGTCTTTGACATTGTTGCGATAGAGGGCTTTGATTTTCATCTGTCCGTTGGGGTAATACTCTCTCTGCTCCCCTTCAAAATTCCCGCTCACATAGTTGAATTCGATGCGAGCCTTTCCGTCATCGAACCACTGCTTGAATGGACCGTGGCGTTTGTCATCGATGAAGGTGTATTCGGCGATCTTGATTCCTTTGTCATTGAATTCCTGGATCGGGGAGAGAAGCTTTCCGTCCTTGTCGAAGTTGGCAAGATAGACCTGGGCGCCGTTTTCCGCATTGCGCCAGTGTTTGCCCATGGGCACACCTTCTTTGAACTCCCCTTCGCCGAGCAGTTTTCCATCTGCACCGAAAACCTGTTCTTTGCCTTGTTTCTTACCATTCTTGTATTGGACTTTATACGCCTCTTTGCCATTGGGATGGTATTTCAGATGGGTGCCGATCGGCTGTCCCTGGTTAAAGTCCTGGACTTCCTGGATAGAGCGGTCTTCCGCATAGACGACCAGAGCTGGATTTTTTCCATCGGAATGAAGCTGCCCGTTCTGATAGCGAAGATTCGCTCTCAATGCACCGCTCTCATACCACTCCATCGCGCTGCCGTGCGGCACTCCGTTCTCATAAGGAATCAGGGCAGCTCTGCTGCCTTTAGGATGGTACTTGATCAGTTCGCCGATGATTTTGCCGTTTTCAAAGGTGACCTCTTCCGCTTTTGTGCCGTCTTCATAAAAAGAGAGCATCTCCCCATGGCGCTCGCCCTGTTTGAAGGTGCACTTGCCATGCAGTTTGCCATCGGAAAAGAACACCTGCATCTCTCCGTGCAGAATGCCCCGATCGTAAAAAGCGACCTTTTCTGTTTGGCCGCCGGGAAAGAAAGAGAGCATCATTCCGTGAGGAACGATCGTCGACTTCCACTCTTTTGCAGCAGGAGAATCTTCCGCGACAACGATCAGGTCCATCTCGGTCTTGATCTGTCCGCTGGGATAAAAGAGAACCTGCTTGACAGGAGCTTCATTTGCATCGCCGATCTGCTCGTAAAAAAGTACGCGCTGGGGCTGCCCCTCAGGGTAATTTTCCATGATCATCGGGCGCCAGTGCGGCTGTCTTTGCTTAAGGGCCGGGGCCACAGGCTTTACCGCTTCAGGCGCTGCCCAGCCCAAGGTCAATCCAAGAGAGAGTGCGATCGTTAAAAAGTATTTCATGCGCATGGGTTTCCTCGGAAAAAAAGTTTTTTGACCCAGCATACTTTAGAGTTCGTTATCGCACAAGACCGAGAGTGCAATGACAGAACCCTCCTCGGCCAGCCTAATGGACCTCAATCTTTAACGCATCCCGTTACTAAGAGAGATGAATTGCAGATAATCCGCTGATAACTAAAGGCTTGCGACTTTAATTATAAACGTCTGACCATTAGAAACTTAATTCCTCTCAAACACAGCCAAACCAAATCCCAAGCATCTAATATTTAATCAATTGCACATTTTGACCCAGCCATATACTTAATCAAATCTTAATACTTATAATGTATAATTATAATTACAAAACTAATAGGAGTTCCTAATGTCATCCCCCTCCTCGGTAGGCCCCTCTTTCAGCGTCGCGTCTTTTGTTCCGATCTATGCCGACCTTTTTAAAGGGCAATGTATGAGTTTGAGCAAAACATGCGATGTCTTTGAAAGTCGGTTAAATGCAATTACTGATCGGCACGCAAAGCTTCAGGATGCATTCAGTTGCAAACTTGCCAAAACATCCCGAGAAAATAATTGGCCCAGCGCCGCCGCCTATCTAGAAAGAAACCGCTTATATAAAAATGAGGATGCCGATCAACTTCTTACCATGGATTCATCGAAACAGGGCGTAATAGAGGATAAAAAGCTACTCCTCCAAATGAGAAACCTTTGCGCTCTGAGCATCCAGGCAAAACAAAAATATTACGACACCACAGTCCTTGGCGCTATCTCTCAACTATTCCAAAGCTTCGGGAAATGCTTTGGAATAAAGACATCCATCGAGAGAGCGGAAGATATCCTCGCTAGATGCGACGCGTCTTTGCAACGCAATTTCCAGGATTATTTTGTAAAGGAAATCGACCCCTCTTTACCCTCAGCGCTGGAAAGCGATGCCCTCGTCGAGGAAGCCAATTTGCAACCAGCTATTGAGTTCATGCGCTCCCGCGCCATCCAGGAAGACAAGACGGTGCACATTATCCCAGGCGCCTCATTCGCGAACCCAACACAGGTTCTCATCGCAAGGCCCAATGGCGATGTGATTGTTTTCAACCCTTATCATACCAATTGCGTGGGTAAAGGATCCGGACGCTCTGTATACAAAGGGTTGTGTTACTCAAACGGAGAACCAAAACCCAAGAAAATTGCAATCGCAACGACGATGCCGATACTGAGAGAATGGTCTCAACTCGGGATCCTTCTTGATCAACCTGACAGAAAAGAACAAATCCAAGTAAACAATTCGAAGCTGGATCGGGAGTACCGTCAATTACAGAAGCTAAGCGAGGTCGAAGGGGTAGTCAAAATCCACGACCAGTTTTCACTTGAAATTGAAGATGTCGAATTCACCTTTGCCACAATGGACTACTATCCTCTTGGCGACCTGAATAACGTTCTCTCTGGAAAAAGTGGGATAACCCTTACACAAACCCAAAAACAATATTTAATTAATTCTCTCATCAAAATCTATTCAAGGATTCACAAAATGGGAGAATTGCATAGAGACGTCAAAGAACAAAACATTCTCATCAAATTCGATCCTATCAATGAGCTCTACGACCCTATCGTGATCGATTTTGAAACTTCTACTTCCACAGCAAACCAGGAACAACTAGCTGAAGTCACCTCCACCGCCACATACTGGCCTCCAGAATATGTTCAGGCATTCCTGAAGAATCCAGATGTTCAATCAAAAGAAGTCGCTCAGATTCCAGGCGAGGCACTTGACCGATGGGGTCTTGGAATAGTCTTGTATAGAATTTGGTATGGTAAAGACTTTCTCAGCGCATTAGGATATGTTGCGCCTGGGATTAACCAAGTTACAGTTGCCGAAGCAATACATGAATTATTTGAGTCAAAAAACTTGAGATCCGCTTTTCCAGAGGAGCTCGATCCAATCGGACAAGAGATTTTGGGTATGCTCCAGAAAGACCCCATTCATAGAAGTCTCCCTTATATTGATCTATAAATTGGCCGGAGCCGCCAAAGAAAATAAGGCCCAAGGCAGCGATGCCTTAGGCCTGTCTAAAAAGATCCGGATCGATTACATCCAGAATGCAAGCCAGCACATACCAAAGCCCCAAACCAGGACAATAATGCCCTTGATTTTGAGGGTTTGGGCTTTGGACATCGTCTTTTTAACCAGGAACTGGGGCACGAAGAATGCCATCAGACCACGGATCAGAACGACCCAGCCAAAGATTGTGACGAGCAGAGAAAGTTGCCAGGCCCACATATTGAATTGGCTCAATACTGTTAGACCGATCAGCAAATTCACCACACCCATCATGTACATGACACCAGGAGTATTCTTAACGGATGTGCACACTTTCATCATGTTCTCATGATAAAACAGCATCCAGATACCCATAATCATCAAGAACGGGCCAAAAATACTGGCCAACCACATTGCGTTCTGCATCCTTGCCTCCAAAAGGTTAGATCAAACACTAATCCTCACCTTATGTTTCAAGAAATTAATTGTCAACTTATAGGCCTTATTATTACTTTTGATGCTTTTCATAACGTCCCATTAATTGGGTCTGAGAAACAATATGCTTCTCCATAGCCGCCTCCACTTCGGCCTTCGTAGATCCTCTGGAGAGGGACAGTTCTATATCCAGAGCGTAAAGCTTGAAAAAATAGCGGTGCTCCCGATCGGGAGGACAGGGTCCGACATAGTCCAATGTCCCCCGAGTATTCTTTCCAGGGACGCCTAAAGGCTGAGAGTTTTCAAGGATCTTCGTGGTTGTAGGGTAGAGATTGAAGACGACCCAGTGGTCGTACATCCTTTCTTTGCGCACAAATTCGGGAACGTCAGGGTCGTCCATGATCAGGACAAGCGTTTTGGCGCCTGAAGGCACGCCGCTGATCTGAAGCTCAGGGTTGATGTTCTCTCCTTCGCAGGTGAATTTGGAAGGGATCTTGCCCCCTTCGGAAAATGCGGGACTTGTGAGTTTCATTGAGATGCCTCCAGTTGGTATTGACTGGATGATCAACAAAGTTGGAATTTATTTCTACTCCTTGGGAGGAGACGGAACCTGCTGCTTTACAACGGAGGGTCTCCGATGGGAAAATTTGAGCAGCTGCCCATGCTGCAAGTCGAACCAGAGTTTCTTACCGTCATCGCTGCTTTGGCTAAACGAGAGTGTTCCTCTCGGCTCGATCCTCCCGCCGGAGTAGATGTCGAGATGAAGCGAGGTGACTTTAACGTCTTTAAATTTCAACTCGGTAGTATGGGCTAGAGAAACGGGATCCCTCTTGAGTTTTTGGACGGATAAGGGCTCGTCTGTGGAAAACCGGTAGAATACCTTTCCTTCTTTGAGATAGAGGTCGAGAGAAAGATCGGTATTGTAAGTCGCCGAGAGCACCTGCGCTTCCTGCAGCGCGATAAAAAGGTCGGCCACTTCCCCCTCGAAGCGATGGGCGTCGATCAATTTCTTGACCTGTACAGCCGTGAGCGCGCCGATGAGGCTCAGGATCACCAGCGCGATCATCATTTCAAGCAGGGTGAAGGCTCTCTTAATTGTCATCTTCTTCAGCATCGGCTACAGGCTTGCCGAGTTTTTCGCTTTTCTTGCGCTCGTAAGCTGCGAGCTTGGCTGACTTGACGATAATGCTGCCGCCTGATCTCCCATCAGCCCTGACGTCAAACTCTTCTCCCCAGCCGTCTTTTAAAAACTCCCTGGGCTTCTTGACGAGTCCTGAATTCTCGAGATATTTCTCGCGGTTCTGAATCACTTCGTCAAATGGAGTTCCCCGGGCGACCTCGAGCATGAGGATGTCCTGGATCTGATCTTTGGCCTGACGGGTCTTGAAAGCGCGCCCCTCGTCGAGGCTGCCTTTCATGTTGAACCCGATGACGCTGCCGATCAGTCCGATCAGAACGATGACGATCATGATCTCGAGAAGGGTGAGAGGGCGTTTTTTCTTTCTGACTTTCATGTTGTTCTCCTTATGTTTAGTTAGATACGAACGAGCTGACGTCGGTGAGCGGAAGCAAGATGGAGAGGACGACGAGTCCGACGATCGCTCCTAATGTGATTAATAGAGCAGGCTGAAGAAAAGTGGAGAGCTGGGCGAGGTGCTTCTCCATCTCTTCATCGTAAATTTCTGACAGGCTGAAGAACGCATCGCCCATTTTACCGGTCTCTTCGGCAAGCGCGAGCATGCGGAGGACGAGGGGAGGGATCTGAGGGGCTCCTTTGAAGGCGGCGCTGAGACGCTCGCCCTGGCCCACCCGCTTTTCCGCGTCGAGAATACTGACTTCGATAAGAGGGCTTTTCACGACGTTTCGAGAAAGGGCCAGGGCTTCGAGCAAGGGAACGCCGCCGGCAAGCAGCATGGCCAAAGATCTGCAGAAGCGCACAAGCGCGGAATGCAGGATCAGCGTCTTGACGAAGGGGATCTTAAGGGAAATTTCATAAAGAAAGAGCTTTCCTCTTCTGCTGCGAAGAGCAATGACGGCTCCCGAGATAAGGAGGGTGACTGTCATCAATAAAAGGACGGCATTGGCGTTGGCCCAGTTGCTGATGCCAAGGACCACAGCTGTGATGGGGTGGAGGTCCCTTCCCTCGAAGAGTTCTTTCATCGAGGGGACGACGAAGAACATCAGTCCGCAGATGACGCAAAAGCAAAACAGGGCGAGGAAGGCGGGATAAGCCAGGGCTGAGACGAGCTGCTTTTTCAATTTCTGCTGGCGGGCGATCAATTGCGCAAGTTGGTCGAAGACGGCGGCAAGGTTGCCGCTTTGCTCGGCGACCTGTACCATAGAAAGATAAATCCTGTCGAAGGTCGCCGGGTAGCGCTTAAGCGCGCTCGAGAGGGAAGTTCCTTCTTTGAGGTGGTCGCAAAGATCCAGGAAAAGGGGGTGGGCCTTGTTGCGCCGGTATTTCTCTTCGATCGTAAGCAGACTTTCGTAAAGAGGCAGGCCGGCTTTTAGCAGCTGGGCCAGCTCGCGGGTAAAGGAGAGAAGCAAGGGAGGAGGGAGCGAGAGCTGGTCCTGTTTGCTTTGCAGTAGGGTGACAGCAGTGACCATGACCTGCTGCTTGCGAAGCCTCTCTTTGGCAACGAGCAGGGAATCGGCGTCGATGACCCCTTTGATCGACTTTCCTTCCGGTGTGACTGCAAGGTAACGGAATAGGGGCATTTCTACCTCACATCTCGTCGCATCCGCGGGTGACGCGGAGCACTTCACTCGACGCTGTCAATCCCTGGATTGCCAGCAGGGCGCCTTCCTGGCGGAGGCCTGTCATTCCGCCGGCCAAAGCTGCCCGCTGCAGCTCGAGGGCATCGGGACTCTGCAACAGCTGTCGCTTGATCGCCGAAGTGACCGGCATCAGTTCATAGATGCCGTGACGTCCCTTGAATCCCGATCCGAAACAATGGGAGCACCCTTGTCCTTTGCAGAGTTTTCCGTCGGCGAGGGCCTCTCTTGCGATGCCCAGTTCTTTGAGTTCCTGATCGGAAGGGGTGTAGCTGACGCGGCAAAAGGGACAGATCAGCCTGACCAGACGCTGGGCGAGAACACCGACAACAGAGGAGGTCAGCAGATAAGGCTCGATCCCCATGTCGACAAGGCGCGTGAGCGCGGAAGGAGCGTCGTTGGTGTGGAGGGTGCTCAAGACAAGATGGCCTGTCAGGGAAGACTGGATGGCGATCTCCGCAGTCTCCTTATCGCGGATCTCTCCGATCATGATCACGTCGGGGTCCTGGCGCAGGATATGGCGCAGGCCTGTCGCAAAACTCAGGTTGATCTTATGGTTGACGCCGATCTGGGCCATCCCCTGCAGCTTGAATTCAACGGGGTCTTCGATCGTCATGATGTTCATTTCTGAATTGTTGATTTCCGAAAGGGCGCTGTAAAGCGTGGTCGTCTTCCCGCTTCCCGTCGGGCCGGTGACAAGCACGATCCCCTCGCTCAATGTGACCAGTTTGGAAAAGGCCGACAGCATCGGAGGACGCATGCCGATTTTATTGAGGCCGAGGAGGACGTTGCCCTTATCAAGGATACGCAGAACGATCCTTTCGCCGAAGACGACAGGAACTGTACTGACGCGGAAGTCGATCTGGCGCCCGCCCATGGTCAGCTTGATCCTGCCGTCCTGAGGCAGGCGGTGTTCCGCGATATCGAGCCGCGCCATGACCTTAATGCGGGTGATGAGCTGGGACTGGAACTCTTTGGGAGGCGCGTGCCGCTCCTGAAGCACGCCATCGATCCTGTAGCGCACGCCAAGTCCGTTTTCCATCGGCTCGAAGTGGATGTCGGAGGCTCCTTGCTGGATCGCTTCGGCAAGCATGACGTTGAGCATGCGGATGACCGGAGATTCGGCGCTCTTCTCCAGGAGGTCGTAGCCATCTTCCTGGTCAATGCTGACATCGGGAGTATCGTGCTGAAGGCTGGCGATGTACTCAGAGGCCTCGTTCTCTTTCTGGTGGTAACAGAGTTCGATCGCCTCATCGAGGGCTGCCTTGGATGCAAGAGCTTCTCTGACTTCCTTTCGAGTGAGGCAGCGCACCTCTTCGAGGATCTCCAGATCGAAGGGATGGACCATTGCCACGAGGAGAACTCCCTCATTTTCTTCCAAAGGAAGAAGCAGGCGGCTTTTGGCGAATGCATACGGAAGCTTGGCGATCTTCTCTTTGACGAAGGGAAATTCGGAGAGGTCGGTAAAATAAGGCAGATTGAAACGCCTTGCGATCTCCTCCGGATCTCCCATGTTCTTCTGAGGATGGGCCTTGGGAGCGGCTGCGGCAGGTGTTGCGGGAGCCGTCTTTCCTGTCGATTTAATAGCCTGGACCAGATCCCCGATGAACTCCCTGATCCTGCTATTCTGAACCTTAGACATTGCTGTTACCGAACAAGGCTTTAAAGCTGTTTTGGAAGTACTTCTTGCGCTCTTTCTCCTGCGCTTCGATGACGCGCTCCAGATATTCCGGGATGTCGCCGGGACGCTTCATCACTTCTTCATTTCGGATCTTGATCAGCTCCTCTTCCGGATCCAGGACGAGGGTCGGCGTGATGAAGATGAACATTTCGGTGCTATTGTTGGACAGCTTCATCGAACCGAAAAGCTTGCCGATACCCGGGATATCGCCCAGGAAAGGGACTTTCTCTTCGTTGTCCATCGTCGCTTTGCGGCGCAGGCCCCCGAGGATGATCGTTTGTCCGTCCAGGACGCGCACTTCGTTCTCGATGTGGCGGCGGTGGACGAGGGGGCGGTCGTCCTCATGCTTGTGCTGCGGGGTGTCGAACGTGATATTGGTCTGAAGGGTGACAAACCCCTTGCCCTCGGAAATGAGGTCTTCCGTATCGGGCATGTGGATCGTCGGGGTCATGATCATTGTGATCCCGTACTGGGCCCGCGAGAAGGACTTTTCAAAGGCGATCCCTTTATTTGTGTCGACGGGGGCCGCGCCGTTGTTGATCGAAATCTCTTCGACGATCGAGATCGTGGCCGGTGTTTGGTTGACGGTGATGACAGAGGGAGCGGCGTTGAGTTGGATATCTTCCTGGGTCATCAGGAAATTCAGGGCGAGGTCGTAGGCGGGGAAATGTTTGGAGCTATGGCCGTGTAATAAAAACTCCAGGACTCCTCGGCCGCGGGGCGCCAGATCAGCCGTATACTGGATCCCATTTTTCTTCGAGCCAAGCTTCAGCATGTTCATGCCGTAGCTGTTCTCATTTTTAATCCTCTTCTCAAAGAGCAGCACTTCGATCTGCACCATTTTTTTCGGGACGTCCAGCTTGCGCAGCAGATCTTTGATTTTTACCAGAGCGTCGCGGCGCACCACCATGAGAAGGTTGCCTGTTTTCGGGTCGGCGATGAAGTGGTCTGTTCCCTGCTCCACTTCAAGAGAGGCAGAATTGCCGGTTTTCAAAGGGACGGGGGCGACAACAAGTGGAGCTGAGGGAGGAAAGCCGTCAGGAGGAGCTTTAAATTGCGGCCCTTGAGAATTGAAATTCATGTCGAGTTCTTTATTGGCCTCGGTCGACGAGACGAGGAGCGAATTATAGACTTTTTCAAGGACCTTCGAGAGATCTTCCGGATTGCTGTGGCGGCACTGGTACAGATATACCGTCATCTCGGCGGGGTCCTGAAGCTGCTCTTCCGTCTCCTTGACGATCTTCTCGGCGCGGTCGACGACCTCTTCCTGTCCAATGAGGATGAGCGCATTGCCCTGGCCAAGCGAGAAGATGTTCAGCCCTTCCTGGTCGGGCTTGCCAAAAGGAGGACGGTTCTTTTCAATGGCCTCGCCAAAGAAAGACTGGAGGATCTTCTCCATCTCGCGCACTGCCATCTTGTTCACAGGCACAACACGGGAAACTTTGCCCTGAGCATTCTCCCAGACAGTGTTGTACAGGTCGATGAGTTTGGAAACTTCCGATTTGACAGCGATGATCGCGATTTTGGGTCCGATCTGATAGACAAAAGTCTGTTTTGCATCGGCGAAACGCTCGAAGAACTGAAAGGAGCTCCTGACCTGTTCAACGGGCGGGGTAAAGACATAGAACAGGCGGGTGTTTTCGGGAATCCACTGCAATTCCTGGGGAGAGGAAGCGATCCCCTGGATCGCGGAAGGATCCTGCTTTAAAATGTAAAGCTGCCTTACATAGGAATTCACTTTTTTGACGCCGACGCCGTTATGGGCGAGGATGATCTCCAGCATTTCGCTCCAAGACTCCCTGGGAATCGGGATGTTGGAGTGCATATTGAGCTTAAGGGCAGCCATCTCGGGCGGAACGATAAAAAGATATTCGAGAGCGCCGTATTCCATGACGAGCTGGGCAAGCGTCGTCTCTTCCTGGTCCCAGAGAGCATACCCCTCTTCATCCCGCTTGGATTCCCCGACAACGGAGTCGCGCCACGTCATTTCGAGGGTATGGATCTGCGATTTAATCTCGTTCGTCCGTCCCAGGAGCTCATGAAAGGCCCGCTCGTCAGCGCCTTCGGCGTGCAGCTGCTCGGCCTTGAGATAGCATGTGTTAAGATCGGACCTCAGAGCTGTGAGCTGCTGGTTGAAATCCTTGATCATGAAGTCAATCCCGCCGCTGCCATCGGAGGGCTTGGAGGAGCCGCTGGCCATTTTTTCAGCAATGGTCTGGGAAAACGTGACTTCGCCTGCAGTACAGAAAAGTGCTGTGAGGAGAACAAATTTTTTCATGCTGCCCTCTTCTCGCCGGATTGGAGCGGCTTTCTTTTGCGGGATGTTTTGCCTTGAGGCTTCTCAGCGTCGATCGGAATCGAGAGCGGCTGCACCTGGGTTCGCGTCTCGTCGAATAAATGTCCCTTCATTACAGACCGTCCCTGCTCTTTTTCAATCCCATCAAAAATCAGTAGATCGCCTTTCAAACGATGGTGCAGATAATGCTCGATATCCTCAGATCTGCGCAAGTTTCGCCAGCCAGTGGGCGTTTTTAGCAGCCAGTCCCCTTGTTTGATGATCACACGCCGCTTACCGAATGCGCAGCTGACCTGGGTTCCGCTCCTTAAGCGGATGGAGGACGGCATCATCTCGGGCTTCATCTGGAGGCGCCCCGGCTTCTCCATCTCGATCTTGACCTGCACCGGATAGAAGCCTGTTTCGTCCCACGCTTCGATGTCCAGGGACTTGCCCGACGCCGACTTGACGCAGGCTACAGGAAGGTTCTCTTTGAGATCTTCCAAAGAGACAAGTCGCCACTCCCCGTCATCATACTGTAAATGGTCCCCTGGAGAGACGAACAGGGCATAAAAGCCGGCCCCTTTCGCAAGCTCCAGCACCACCTTGTCCTTCCAGCCGGCATATTCGCGACCTCCATACTTTAGGATCAGCAAATCCTGCGAGAAGCTCCGGGCGGCCTTGAGGTCTTTGACGAAAGGCATTTGCATTGGGTTGTAGCGGGCAGGAATTCCTCCCTGCTGGGCGATAATGAACTGCCCCTTTTCTTCACCTGTCTTGCCGTCCTTTGCCACGAGCTTTCTACTCGCTTCCACGAGGACCGCGCCATTGTCCAGAAGGATCGGCTTCACGCATAGCCCTGTCGCAGTTTCCGACGCGTGCAGCCCTTTGCCCTGCTCGCTTTCTTTCAAGTAAAGCGGATGGCCATTGGATAGGGTAAGCTGCTCCTTGCCGTTTTTGAGCGCGATCAGGATTTTGGCATCTCTTGAGTCGATGTCCGGACGGCTGTTGTAAGCAATGAGAGCCAGCTCGTCTGCAAGACGCGAGACCCAGCCCAGCGCATGGCGGGGATGCAGCGCTAGCGCCCCTGTCCCGATCGCCTCATAAGGAAAAAACGCCCTTCCCCCTTTTTGAGAAGATCCGGTTCTCTGAATCGCAAAACCATTTGAGTCCCAGGGGTATAAAAAGAAGAAAAGGAGCATTCCCGCAGCAGCAGCAGCAAGAGCGAAGGCTGCATAGCGCACGCTCTGTTTTAACCATCGGTCGATATGCAATGTCGAAGGTGGAAATATCAACACGGCGAATTATACTCCTCAAATGAGTAGCAGATTTGGAGAGTCTAGGGCATTTATAAAATAAACGAAAGGGTGAATTCATAGAGGAAGACGATGAATTGAGTGTCGCATTTCCTCCGAACTGCATGATGGGTAGCAAACTCGGAATCTGAAAAATCGGAATTAAGTTGCTAAAAAAATAAATTAATACTTTAATCTTAATTAAGAGAGTTGATTATATTTTAGAGGGTTTATGGACGGGAATAAATCGAAAGAGGGAGTCTCAGTGAAAGAAATCGAAGAGTTTACAAAAAAACACCGCTTCGAAGTGTTTTTCTGCCTCGCTTTCGTATTGGCTTGCTTTTTCACTTTTGTCATGTGGGGGCCGGGCTGGTCCGTCGTCGCCGCAGCTGTAGGAGCAATTCTGGGCATCCTTCTCTCAGGCAAAGTGACCCATTTCTCGAAGATGGTCTTCCAGTTCATCTTTAAACATGAACAAACGACTCAGCTGGTTCTGGGGATTGTCTTCCTGATTCTGGCGATCTTCATTCCACCGCTCTATTTCCTTCTCCTCGGCCTGCACGGCGGCAAAGACATGCACCATTGGGCAATCGAAATCTATAATCAGAAGTCTCGCTAACCTACTGGGTTAATTCCTTTTTTCTCTGCTCGATAAAGTCGAGCAGAGAAACATCTCCCTGCGTAAAGTTCTGCGCCAAAAGAGCATAAGCTTCAGGATCGTACATCTTCATATTCACAGGGCGCTCTTTCCATCCGGCATTTTTCACCAGCTCCTCCCACGCTTTCAGCTCCCCTTCTTTGGAACCGACCTGTCTTTCGAGAGCGGCGATCCTGAGCAGGTTATAGGCATAGAGTATTGTGCCCGACTTGACGAACTTGTCGCGCCCTTCCCAGAACGCATCGTCCTGTTCGAGATCGGCCTTGAGACGCTTGGCCTCTTCGAGGGCCGGTTCAAATTTCCCGTGGGAGATTGCCAGGGTGTTGTCTGTGAACCGGGAATAGTACGGAGTGGTCAGCTCGCGGGTCCTCTTCAGAGCAGCGCTGATGTACCCATCCGCTTTTTTTGTCTCGCCGAGCGAAAGCAGGCGCTGGGCGATATGGTTCCCGAACTTCGCCTGGAGCTCCGGATGGCGGGAGAGCGGTTTTTCGAGGTTCTTGAGAGCTTTGGGATCCGATTCTTCCCCTTCGCTCCATACACTGAAGGCATTTTGCGCCTCCAAATAGTCAGACTTGCTGCCGACGGAAAATTTCCCCATTAGCTGAAAAAGGCAAAAAGAGAGCACGAACAAGCTGAGGAAAGAGAAAAGGATCGTTTTGCTATGTTCTGATATCCAGTCGGCGCAAAACGCTTTGGCGAAGGCAGCGCGCCCGATCGGAAGCTGCTCTTCTGGTTGCTTGCTCATGGAACCTCCCTTAAGGATGCCGTTTAATCGTGTCGATGCTGCTCATCAAAAATACTTTTAGGGGAAATCATAATTTCGAGGGGAATTAATTCCGAGAGGGAATTTTGTAAAGGGTCAAAAAAATCCCCCTCCTGGAACAAGAGGGGGATAAGGGGTGAATCCAGATTAGAATCTAGGAGTGATTTCGAGGGTCTTGCCGTTTTCAGCTTTAAAGTTCTCTCCTTGCGACCACTGCTGGTCGTTGAGAAGGACTTTAAACTCGAAGCTGCCTAAGTCTGCGGCCGATTCGAGAACGTACTTACCGCCTACCGATTTCATTTCCAAGCCTTTCTCCCAGCTCATACCAGGACCTGTGCCGCGGATAAAAACCTTATTGCTGCCCGCGTCTAAATTGATAACGACGGGAACTTTAGGGATGACTAGCGCCGGCACGACTTCCTGTGATTTTTCCGCTTCGAGCGTGCGGTTGGCTCCGCCCTCCCATTGAGCGTCATCAAGGAGGATTTTATATTCGACTTTTCCTGTCAGCCCTTGCATGCGGTAGACGTAGGTCTCATCGTCGATCTTTTCCAGCGCCTTGCCTTTACTCCAATCGAGATCGCCGCCCTGGCCGCGGATCGTCAGAGAGTGCCCGAAAGGGACCTTGCTCTTGACTGTGATCGCCGTCACAACAGGCGCGGATGGTTTAGTCGCGATAGCAATACCTGAAGTTAGTGCAGGAGACGGATCGGCTTTTCTTGGTCTAAGGGTAGATAGGGGTTTTCTTGCTCCTTCCTTGAAACCAGGACGGCTTGTCGTCAGAAACGTCAGTCCATGAATACTCGTTCTATTTGTTTTTGCTCCGGTTGAGCCTAGCGTTGGAACGACCTCCGTGGTTTGAGAAGAATGTTCGTTTTGTACCGGAGCTTTTTCTTCTGAGGTCGATGTTTGAGCAACTTCGACGGGAGGAGTTACAGGCTTTTGCTGAACAAAATCAGATGGAATAAAAGTTTCGCAACGCTTGATCAGCGATGGAATGCCTTTATCTACTAAGGCAAGGCCCATCATCGCAGCTGGGGTTTTTTGAACGATGTCCTTGATTTTACCCCTCATCGCCTCGAGTTCGCCTTTTGCTTGGGTAATCTGCTCTAAAGGGGTAGAAGAAGAGAAGCCTTCGACTGTCGATTTGAGAACTTTGAATTCCTGGGAAACGACTTGGGCTGGATTAAGGCGTAAGCTCATAATTATTCCTTTGTAAAAAATTGTTTTTAAATTAGTTTCCTTTGCTAACAAGTAAATTGTTATATATGCGTTAAATTTTACACTAGAATGGAGTTTAAATTAAGAACTTAATGCCACTTTAAAACGAAAGACCGCAATATAATTATTTTAATCCTTAAAAAACAAAACGCAATGCCCTCTTATTGAGCGACTTGTGAATTTAAAAATATCATTTTAAATTCATGGGCCTGCGGGCGAGAAGAAGGGAGTTCGCGACCACGGAGATCGAGCTCAGAGCCATCGCGATCCCTGCTATCAGGGGGTTTAGAAGCCCCAGGGCGGCGATCGGGAGCCCCAGACAGTTGTAGGCAAAAGCAAAAAAGAGGTTCTGTCGAATGGTGCGGAAAGTCATCCGGGCGAGGAGCACTGTTTTCCCGACGTCGAGAAGCTGAGATTTCATCAGAATTACAGAGGCTGATTCCAGAGCGACATCGTTGCCGGCGCCAATAGCAAATCCGATATCGGCAGAAGAGAGCGCTGGGGCGTCGTTGATCCCGTCTCCGACCATAGCAGTGACCTCTCCCTTTTTTTTCAGACGGAGAACATACTCCGCCTTATGCTCGGGAAGAATTTCCCCCTCATAGCCATCGCAGCCGATCGCTTTGGAGACTCGCGCTGCGCTGTTCTTGCGGTCTCCTGTCAGCAGGTAGACCTTCATTCCGATCTCATGAAAATAAGCGACTGCAGCCCTGGCTTCGGGTCTAACCCTATCGGTCATCAGGAAATAGCCCAGGCACTCCGTCCCTTTGGCAAGCCCGACGATAAAAACGCTTTCTTCCTTCCAGGAAGCTTCGAATTCAGAGATGTCGACTTTCATCGCCTGCAGAAAAGCGGGCATTCCCATATAACACGATGTCCCCTGATAGGTTCCGCTAATCCCTTTTCCGGGATAGGCTGTGAAATGGGTGAGCTCAGCGGGAGCGACGTTAAGTTTCTTCAAGTGCGCGATGATCGCTCTTGAAGCCGGATGGTCGGAAAGGCTGGCAAGTCCCAATGCCAAATTGAGAAACTCACTATTCTGCTTGCGCTGCGTTTCTCTCGTTTCGAATATCTGGAGTTCCCCTTCCGTGACAGTTCCTGTTTTATCCAGAAGCAATGTGCGGATGTTTTGCGCCATTTCCAGGACCTCGGCGTTTTTGATCAGGATTCCCTCCCTGGCCGCTTTTCCGCTTGCAACCATGATGGCAGCCGGGGTCGCAAGCCCGAGCGCACAGGGACAGGCGATGACAAGGACAGCGATCGCATTGATGAGCCCGTCCACGGGGTCTAATCCGAATGAAGCCCATGCCAAAAACGTCACCAGGGAGAACAGCAATACAAATGGCACGAAGACGGCCGTCACTTTATCTGCGATTCTTTGAATGGGCGCTTTGGAAGCTTGCGCCTGTTCGACCATCCGCACAATGTGGCCAAGCGCAGTCTCCGGCCCCACCTGTGTCGCTTTTGCTTTAAGCAATCCATGCTGATTGACCGTCCCTGCAAAAACCTTGTCTCCTGCATTTTTTTCAACAGGCAGACTTTCTCCGGTCAGCATCGACTCGTCGATGGTGGAATTCCCCTCAGTTACAATGCCGTCGACCGGCACTCTGTCCCCCGGGCGGACAAGGAAGAGGTCGCCAAGGGCGACCTGATCAGCAGGAACCTCTCGCTGCTCTCCCTGCACGACAATGTGCGCCATCTTGGGCTGCAGAGTCATGAGCGCCCGCATGCCGATGTTGGCGCGCTTCCTGGCTTTCATTTCGAGGACTTTTCCAAGAAGAATGAAAGAGATCAAAAAGGCACTGGTTTCAAAATACAAATGATGAGGGCCGGTTGTGAAAGCGGAATAGAGGCTGTATCCGTACGCCGCGGTTGTCCCCAGAGCGACAAGAGTGTCCATGTTCGAGGAATAATGCCTAAGCCCCTGCCACGTTCCGTAATAGAAAGGGTAGCCCGCTCCGAACTGAACTAGGGTCGCAAGCGCGATCTGCAGCCACAAAGGAAGGGGTAGGTTGAACATGTGGAGAGCAAGCGGAATGCTGCACGCAAAAGCAAGTATCGTCTGAAAACAAAGCGTGCGGAAAGAACCGTCCTTATGCGCATGCATCGAATCCTGGGGATGCGCGGGATAGCCAAGTTCGGTGATGGCACGCATGATTTGATCAGCGCTTGTTTTTTGCGGATCGTAATCGACGCTCGCTTCAGAATTTGCGAAATTAACTGAGGACCTGACGACGCCTGGCACCTGGGCAAGCCTGTTTTCGATTTTCTGAACACAGGATGCGCAGTTGATCCGATCAATCTTCAGAAGGCATTGCTTGTCCATGAGGCTCCTGTATTGAGAGACTGCATTTCGCGAGCAGCCGCTTAAACGAAGCTATATCAAGAAGGGAGTCGATGATCAATCAGCTTTTGCAGCTTTTTAATAAAAAAGATCGCTTGCGCCCCAGGATCCCCATCAGAGGCCCGTTGTATGGACACGTTATTTTTTATCCATAAAGCTACCGCGAAAAATTCATCAACAGAAATGAAGCAATGAAACACTATGTTGCAGTTTCCAAGGGTGTTCCTATCACGTTGTAGACTTTCTCCATTTCGTCCAGCGTGTGATTGAGAGTGAACCTCTCTTCGACAAGATGCCTTCCCTGCGCCCCGAACTGTTTGCGCAAAGCAGGGTTGTCCGCAAGCCTGGAGACAGCTTTTGCAACAGCTTCCGGAGAGAAAGGAGGGACGACAAAACCTGTTATCCCGTCGAGGCAGACCTCCGGCAGCCCGCCGACGGTCGTCGTGACGAGAGGGCGCTCGAGATAGGCGGCCTGCAGGCTCGCCTGGGAAACTCCTTCATGAGCTGTGCTGAGAAGTACAAAAATATCCATCGCGCGGATCGCCGAGTAGGGGGCTTCCAGGTGTCCGGTGAACGTGACGATCCCTTCAAGCCCAAGTTCGGGAACTTTGGAGCGGTAATCGTCGACATGTCCTCCGCCGACGACCACCCACTTGATCTCTTTGCGGTCTTTGAGCATCGCCGCCGCTGCAAGCAAATCATGGATCCCTTTCCAGGAACGGACAAAGCAGGCCGTCCCGACAAGGATGTCGCTGGGCCCCACGCCAAGAGAGGCCCGGAACTCGGCGGCCTTCATGAGGTCTGCTTTGAGATTATGGGGGTCGATGCCGGTGGGGATGCACTGCAGCCGATAGGGAGAGAGGCCCGCCTGCTTTCCGATTGTCGAAAGGATCGGAGAAGAAGTCGTCACGACAAAGTCGGCCAGGCTTTTGTAGAGCAGCCGGCTATTCAACCCTTTGCGGATCGGGGTCGACAGGTGGCGCGTACGAATGACTTTTTTTCCGGCGATCCGCGCGGCGATTCCGCCGATCCATGCATCCAGGGACGAGTGGGTGTTGATCAGATCGATATTGTGGGCTTTACAGATTTGGACCAGGGCATAAATGGTCTTGAAGGCAGAGGGTTTTGTGAAAGGCAATTCGTAGACGATGAACCCTGCCTCTTTGGCTCTTTGGACAAGGCCGCCGCCGGCATTGACGGCGAGGAAGACTTCGTGCCCTCGTTTCCGCATCCCTTCAGCTTCCCGGAGGATGCGGATCTCTTGGCCGCCCCATCCTTTCGAACTTTCAGTGTGTAATATCCGCATGGTCTTCTCTCAATTGTTGTAATATTCTTCTATGGCCGGAGGAAAAAGGGTAGCGATGAACCTCTTTGAAAGGGATCCACTGATGCCCGGGCAGTTCCGCCCTTTGTATTGCTTTCCATAAAGTCGGATGGAGCTTGACCTTAAAACGTGTAAAGCTATGCTCCACCACCGGCAGCTTCACCACTTTTTTCGCATCGAAAGAAAAAGGGAAGCCCTTAACCTTTTTATCCCGGTAGGGAAATTCATAAAGACCCGCCATCACTTTTCCCTCTTCTCCTTTCTTCAGCAAAAGAGCTCCCTCATGCGATACCACGAAGACTTCGCGTAAAAGAGATGTAATTTCCACTTTTTTCTCTATTTTAGGCAACTCTCCTTGTATCCCCCGGCGGAAAGAGGCGCAACCGGGGCGGAGCGGACAGGCCCAGCAATGGGCTTCCCGTTTGCAGACCGTCGCCCCCAGCTCGATCAGCCCCTCGGCAACAAGCCAGGGCTCCTCTTCAGGAAGGATCTTTTCTGCGACAGCCCAAATTTTTTTGCGCGTGGATCCCAAGCCGACATCCTCTTCGATGGCGAAATAGCGGGAAAGGACGCGGATGACGTTGCCGTCCACGGCAGCCGCCTTTTGCTTGAAGGCAAAGCTCAGGATCGCGCCGACGGTATAGGGTCCGATTCCTTGGATTTCAGAAAGTTCGGCGCGGGTCGAGGGAATCTCTCCACGATGTCTTTCGACGATATGGCAAGCTGCTGCATGCAGATTCCGGGCCCTGGAATAATAGCCGAGTCCCTCCCACATCTTGATCACCTCTTCAAGCGGGGCCGCGGCGAGCGCATGGACGTTTGGAAAGCGGGCCATCCAGCGAGAGAAGTAATCGATAACGACGGCCACTTGGGTCTGTTGGAGCATGATTTCGGATATCCATACGGCGTAAGGGGTTGGACTCTTCCTCCAGGGGAGGTCCCGCCCCTCGTTCAGAAACCATGCTTTGAGAGCGTCGGCTTGAAAGACCTCTGCGATCTTGCCACTATGATTTTCTGAATCCGTGGTAAAAGACCCTTGCCTAAGGTCAAAAGGAATTTTTTGCATCGCCAATCCTGCCGATGTGGAAATAGTTGCCTACCTGCAAAGAATAGTCTCCCCTCCCATTTTGGACAACCCGGCAGCTCTTCCAAGAGAGGGCCGGGCGCTTGGCACGCTTCTCGCATCATACCAACTGTCACCCGCTAATTACTGGAGGGTGGTATGAACAGCTACGGGCAGATGGTGCCGGAAGATTGGCAAACATTGCACAACGAACTTAGAGACGGCCTGCAAAACGAGATCCGCCTGACGCGCGAACTATTGTCCAACATGCACCAGGAAGAGGTCTCTCTGATGCTCCATGACACGGGAAGCCTGAACCAGATCCTGCAGCAGCGCTCGCAGATGCTCGAACGATTGAGCACGCTTAGGCTCCGCAGGCTGCAGACCACAGAAAGAATCGAGAAGATCGCTACGGTTGGGCACAAGCATCCTTCTCTCGAAGAAATATTGCCTCCCAGCGAAGAGATCAGCACAGAGATTTTGTCCCTAAGCGACCAGCTGATGGCGCTGACCGAGAGGATGAACCGGCAGCATACGCAGAATCAGCGCCTCTCCGAGCATGGGGACCACCACCGCTATCCTCCGCGTCAGATGACGCCGGAAGCCCGCCCTAAAAGAAAAGCTTCTGTTGCGACTTACCACATAAAAAAGTAAGAATGGGTGTAAAACAGGTTTACAAAGGGCCACCCTCTCATGACAGAACCCTTTCGATCGGCAGGACTGATCTACGGCCCTGAACTCCACCATCTCGATCATCTGGCCCCCCTCTGCTGTTTCATGAACATCCCTCTGATTGTCACGGAGCAAAAGATCGCAGCTCTGGCCGAACGTTTCTATCCGGGGATCCAGATCATCCTGTGCGATTACCTGGCTGTCGCCGAACAATTGGTCTCCCATTTCGACATCGTCTTTTATTCCATGCCCCGGGATTTGTTCGACGAGGTCTTTTTCTTCGCGCAGAAGCTGATCCAGAAACGAGTGCACGCCATCTGGTGCCCCCATGGCAATTCCGATAAAGGGAACTCGATCTTCTACATGGAGGCCCTAAGAAAAGAAGAGGCCGCCTTGGTGTATGGAAAGCAGATGATCGATTTTCTACAGCGCAAAGGGGTCTACGATCAGCTCAAAGGACATGTGGTCACTGGCAATTACAGGCATCAATTTTATCTTGACCACAAGGCCTTTTACGATCCCATCGTTGAAAGGGAAGTACTGCGCAAGCTTCCGAAAGCGGAAAAGACCCTTCTTTACGCCCCAACCTGGCAGGATTATGAAAAGTCCTCCTCATTCTTTGACGCCGCTCAGCCGCTGGTTGAAAAATTGCCTGCCAAACACAATCTAATCGTCAAGCTCCACCCCAATTTGATCCTGCAGGAAGAATTCAAAGTTGAAGAACTGATCGAAAAGTACGAAGACTTGAACAACGTTCTGTTCCTGACTGAGTTTCCGGCTGTCTATCCTCTTCTCAACATCGTCGATGTCTATATCGGAGACATGTCTTCGATAGGCTATGATTTCCTCGCTCTGGACCGGCCTATGTTCTTCCTGAACCAGAACAGCCGCGATCCCAAAGCCGACTCTGGACTCTACCTTTTCCGCTGCGGCGTCGAGGTCAGCCCGGAGCAATACGGGGATATCCACGGAGTGATCGATAGATATTTCCAGTTCGAGCTGCGCAACTTTTCAGAAATTAGAAAGGAAGTATTCGCTTATGCTTTCGGCCACCCCAAATCGCTGGAAAGCCTTAAAACGGAGATCCTGCATCTCTATTCCTCATTTCCGGAAAAAGGGATCAACTTTTACTAATGCGAAGCGTTGCCATCCTCACAGGTCCAGAAACGCATCTCGACCACCTCGGAGTCTTAAGCTCTATGCTTAAGATTCCTTTAGTCGTCACCGATGAGAAGAACCACCAGTTCGCTCAACAGTTTTATCCCGATATTAACGTAGAACTGAAAAATTTTGATGCTCTTTCCATTGAGTATTTAGCTCAAAACTACGATGCGATTTTCGAGAGCGGGAAATTTTTCGCCGCCGAATTGAAGCCGTTCATCGAGCTTCTGTTCCGAAAAAAAATGCGGTTTGTCTTCTGCCCGCACGGCAACTCCGACAAGGGGCATTCGCTGCAGAACCATGTCGATCAGGACATCTCCCTGATCTACGGCGAGCATCTTCACGATCTTCTGAAGAACAACGGCGCCGCTCAAAAAATCCGCCATATCGTAAGAACCGGGAACTACCGTTTGCCCTATTACCTGCGCCACAAGAAGTTTTACGATACGCTGGCCCAAAAGATGGTCTTCAGCCGGTTTCAAAGCGACAAGCCAGTCATATTGTACGCGCCGACATGGAGCGATAAAGAAAATCCCACCTCTTTTTTTTCCGCGGCAGATCAATTGATCGAAGAACTTTCCCCGGCTTATAATGTCCTGATCAAGCTTCACCCTTTTCTTGTGGACGACCACCCTGCGCACGTCTTTGCGGTCTCGGCTCGTTATGAAAGCCACGCATCCGCCCTTTTCCTGAGCGACTTTCCCCCGATTTATCCGCTGCTCGCGCGATGCGCTCTTTACATGGGGGACTATTCCTCGATCGGCTACGATTTCCTCGCATTCGACAGGCCTTTGTATTTTCTTAAGCCTAAAAAGAGCGCGGCCCCCTCGCCGCTGCAGAATTGTGGAATGGAAATCCCTCTGGATTCCGGGATCCCGTTAACTCAATTTTTAAATATCACGCAAGAGGCGTCCAGAGTGTTTTCAGACCAGAGAAAAAAGATTTATCGTTATGCCTTTGGAGAAGAACTCTCCCAGGAGACGATGAGAGCGGACATCTTTCAAAAACTTTCATAACAAACCCAGATCATTTCATTTATACTTAAAATTCATTAATTAATGAATGTTAATTAATGATCTGCTATAATGTTGTGCTAATTATATTTTAGGAGTTGTTATGAGTTTTCCCACAAATTCAGCGACAGGACAGACTTCCCCGGTTTCCCCATCCAGCCCCGTTCAAAAGCCGGAAGTGCCTGAATTTCTTCAGACTGCCGGAAAAGTGACGAAATTTATTTTTGCCGCACTGGCAGCGATTGTCGCCGTTGGAAGCTTAGGGGTCGGGATCACGATCGCGCCTTTTTCTCCTGAAACAGGAGCCGGAGCATTCGCGCTTTCAACTACACTGTTCGCTCTTGCCGGGTTCCTGATTTATAGCGGCGCAACATCGGGTCCCAATCTCAGCTCGCGGAATGTGACCTCCTAATCTTCTTTGAGGGAGCCATCAAACGCTTCCTATGAATCAATACGGCCGCAAAAAAGAACAGTTCGATCACGATGTAGGCCAAATAAAAGAGTTCTCCCCCTATTCCCTTTCCATACGCGTGCAGCCCTGTTCCCAAAAGGAAATTCACGCCGTACCAAGTAAAACTCAAGAGGATCATGCCAAAGCTTGAGCCAAGCGCTGTCGCAAAGGTGCCGGCCCATTTGAAATGATTCAGATGGATAAGGGCCAAATAATAACAGATTGTGATTAGAGCGCAGGACTCTTTCGCATCCCAATCCCAAAACCGTCCCCAGCTAGAATCAGCCCAGAGAGCTCCAAGCAACGTGCCGATGACAAGGAAGAAGCTCCCGAGATAAATGCAATGCACGATGCATCTGGAGAGAAGAGGAGAAGCTTCCCTCTTGCCCTGGAACAATCTCGTCAGGGATAGATGTCCCAATATTCCTCCCAGAAGCAATACCCCATAGCTCGATGCCACGACAGCGACATGGACAGTGAGCCAGAAACTGGAGTTAAGGACAGGATCGACAGGCGCGAATGGATCGCGCACATTCAAGGCGAAAAGGAAAAGAAATAAGGCCTCCGTGCAAATCAGCGCTCCAAAAATGGGGAATCTAGTGCGAAAAATCACAAAGAACACAAACCCGATCAGCACGCTTAGCCACGAAACGAACAGAACGGAATCGAACATCGTGGAGAGTGGAGGATAGGAAAACACGACTGTTTTGAACAGCAGCGCTCCCCCTTGCAATAGGAAGCCCACTGTCATGAGCGCCCATGCAGCGCTGCTCAGCAATAGAGCCCCCGCCTTCCCCATTTTTTTTCTGAAATTCCGGAGCGAGTGGAACAAAAACAGCAATAGGCTTAAAGCGTAGCATGCGGCAGAGCCCCTGAGGATTGGATATTTGACGAAGGCTTTTTCCGCCTTGAGTTGAAACAAAGTGGGATAGGAAACCATCCCTTCGCGCAAGGCCTCCTGATAGCGGGTTATAAACTTAGGCAGGCTTAATCGAAGTCCTTGTTCCGAGCTCGAAAAAATCGCATTGTACAGCGAAGAGAGCTCTCCGACATAAGGTTTGGACTGGTCAGCGAATTCTTTGGAAAAAGGGGAAAGAAAGACAGTGTTGAGAAGACATTGGGAATGCTGAACCTCCCTGAACTGCAAAAAATGAAACAGCAGGGAGTATAATGATTTTCCCCAAGGAACCTGATTAGTTTCGGATAGCTCGATCGTATAGGGGGACGAGACGCACATCGCAGAGAGAAAATGCCAGGGGAAGCGGGACGGAACGGAAGTGACGACCAGTTTGTGGTCGAAAAAGAGGCATTCGATATCCGCATTGATAATCTTCAGATTCAGTTTCTGTCCTGAGACAAATGTGGTCCCCTGCGAGATCTTAAAGAATGAGCTTAAGATCATCTGCTCGATCACTTTCAGGTTAATCGCAAGAACATCTTCGAATGCATGTCGCAGCTGTCGAAAGGAAAAACGGTCGGAGGAGGATTCGAGCTCCAACATAGACTTCAATTCTCTTTCTCCTATCCAGAATATGGGGACGTCTTCGACGCCAGGGGATCTTTGAAGCGACCAGAGAAAATCAAGTGAAGAATTTTGAGGTGGAGGGACCAATTGCCGATGTTCGGGAAGCAGGTTTTCCCGATGATAGACCTCGTTCATCCACAGCCTGGCGCAGGAATCCAGAGGCCTTATCCTTCCCTCATAGTAAACAGGGAGTGATTCCAATTCGTTCTCTCGCTCTAAATCAACGGGAAGGAGCTCGTCTCCTCTTGCGAGGAAGGGAGCGAGGAGAAGAAGCAGCGTGAGGAAGACCTTTGTCATTTTTCACACTCCCTAATTTGCTAAGATAAAGAGACAAAATGCCAAGACCTGCACAAAATACTCCAGGGTAAATCATTGTTTTTTTAGCGATGGCGTACTGGACGCCGATGCGCGCCTCGACCGCTCCGGGAAGATTCTTAAGCAATGTGAGCTGGTATCCTTTTCCTGGAGAAAAGGGAGCGTTATACCCAATCGAAGTTTCCTTGATCGCGCCGTTTGAATCGACCAGAATCAAATTCAGTCTACATTGCTCTGTATGGGAGAAATGATCCTCATGGGCGCATGTCCACTCCTTGAGCTGGACATTCCAGGGAAGGACATGCTCCATCGGCTGGTAGCGCGCGAAATATTTACCGTCGAAAAGTGGCCACAAAAAGGCGGATGCGGAAGGATCGTATGTCAAGGAGAGGATTTCCGAGCGTCCCTCTTGAGAAAAACATACATGAGCGCAAGGGATGTTATCTTCCACTCTGGCAAGGCTTGGAAGCTGCTCTGGGGCGGGCCAGAGCTTGATGTAAAAGACCCCTCCTCCCATTTCGGGAGGGATTTCAGCCTCTATGCCATAGCCCCTGGCGCCATCGTCAAAAGACACAAGAGAGCGTTTCAACAGCGATTCAACCGAGTTGACTGCAACGGAGCCGCCCTTGGAGATCAGGACGACATACTCATCGAGATTCTCATCCCGGATGAAAGAGAGGGAGGGAGTTTTGTCCCGCCTGCTTCTGACAAGCAGCTCGGCCACATGTTCCCCGACATAGCCGCCTTTGAGGGCTGATGCCTGCCATTTTTCTTTTCCCAAGACAACGGGGATTGTCTGGATGCTGTCATTCAAGCGGATCTGCTGAAAGGATGCTTTTTGCTCCGGCAAGCAGAATGAGATCTGATTTTCATAACTGCACTTCAGCTTTTGTCTGGCGTGGGGTGCGCAACTGATCAGAGCGGCTTCAAGGCCGCTTGTGGAAAATATCTGTTCGTTGACGTTTCTTTTCGCCTTTGATTTCCATTGCTCCATGTTCGCCATCGCTACCGGCCTGCCTTCTCTGGTTACTATGCAAAGCGCGTGCGTTCCGGGGACAACGATTCTCCCAGAGACGTCATCTGCAAGCGCCATGATGCCGCTGTAACCTGTAAGGACATTCACCGCAGCGCCTGCGATGACCGTCATCAGCCCCAAATGGGCCAGCAAAAAGGGAATATGTTTCACTTTCCAGGGGAGTTTGCGGAAAGCGGCAAAAAGAAGGTTGAGGAAGACAGCTGCAAGCAGAGAAAGAAAGAGAGGGTGGCGATAAACATGCTCCGACGCGCTTTCATGCGATCCGCTCGATGTCTCTATCCATGTGCCGAAAGCGACTGAGAGGATCAAAACAGCAAAGAGCGCGATGGTAAATCGGATACTTCCTAAATAGTGATAGACTTTCGACCAGGCCTTCAAGTCACTGCTCCTCGAAGAATATCCCAACAAGCTCAACACTTGAATTTGAAGTTGTTTGGGCGTAAATCCAACGTATGCAATTTTTCAATTTACTTCTCTTCCGAATTTTTGGCAGTGTAGAAATGCATATAAAAAATTAAGTACAAGGCATCGCTCATGAGACGATCCCGATTTTTACTCCTTCTTTTCTCTCTGATTTCTTGCGTTTCCATGGAAGCGCGGGAAAAGATCGACTCTTCTGCAGAAATGGAAATTAAAAAATATCCCTCTTCGATGCACAAAAATTACGCTCTCTTTCAAGAGAAATGCAGTCAATGCCATAGCCTCTCCGCTGCGATGAAAAGCGACGACGTTCTTCCTTCCTATTGGCAAAAGACTGTTGCGAAAATGCAAAAAAAGTCAGGATCCCACATCTCTGCGGAAGAGGCCCAGCAGATCTACGATTTCCTGGTCTATGACTCCAGCCAGCGGAGAAAACAAGATTTCGATGATCAGCTCTCCTCTCTTCCTCCCGACAAGCAGAAGAAAGAGAAAGATGCGCTAGATCAAGTCAAAAGCAAATACTAAGGTCCCCTTGTAAAGCAGCGCTAGTCCGGAATGGACCTTTCGGAGGGAGGAAGCACAAAGACGTGCGTGAGTTCGTCGAGATTGCCAGCCGTGGAGATCGCTTCGATCTCGTATGAAGAAGCTCCCTCTTTAAGCGTTTGAACGGAGGAGACGATCGCGACGCGGAATCCAGGAGGGAAGACGCCGTCGAGTCCCGTTGTCACAAGCAAATCGCCCGGAAGAAGGAGCTGGATCGCTTCTCCTTTTCGGGAAGCTGCGTAGGGTTCTCCCGAGCGCAGATCGCGCGCAGGCCCTTCAGAGTCAGGAAAATCATAATTGAAGCCAATCCCTTTCAATACCTGGCTCCGCGAGCGCCATAGGGGATTGCTCGTTCCGCGCAGTTCTCCTTTGGCCAGATAAAAATCTCCCGACTGCTGCTGGAGCGTCTTTTTGAGTCGATTGAGATTTTGCGCCAGGATTTCGCTTTCCTCCTCTGAGGAAAAGAGGTCTTCCCGCAATTCAAGAGAGAAGATCAAAGAGTCCAAGTGTTCCAGCAAGTAGCGGTTTTGCTGGTTACCCCGCACAGCCCTGACAGAGGGAGCTAGTCTTGAGTCGGTGATCAGCCGGACGCGGGATTGCCTGGAGCCGACGTACTCGACGACGCCTATGACCGATGTTCCCAAAAGGACAGGACTGTTCTTGGCGACAATTTTTTTCCCGAGCTTCTGGTTGTCTTTTTCTCCCAAATTGATCCAGACCGTACTGCTCCAGGAAGAGGGCTCCCGGAAGATCACTTTGCCAGGGAGGGAACAAATTTGCAGATCCAGAGCATTGTAGAGTTCCTGGCTGCGCCGTTTGAAAAATTCCTTCCAGAATCCTTCCTCGAAAGTGTCATGGGCAAGCGTTTTGTATCTCTGCGTCTGTTCCTGGATCCTGTCTTCGTAAAGAAGCCATTCCCTGACGTTCTCGATTTGGGAGCGTAAAAGCAGGTTCTCCTGAGACAGCCGCTCGATCTCGATAGCGTTGTCAGAAGAGCGGAAGTCGTTGGGAAAGGGAAGCGTCAGCAGGAAGAGGGTTTTTTCTTTCACGAAACTTAAGGATCGCCAGCAAGGCGCAAAAGAGCAGACGACTGTGGAACGGATCCTTTCCGACGCCCCTTTCGGCAGGCTCATCGCGCATAAGAAGAAGAGAAGCAGAAAGAGATAGGGCCGGTAGGAAACTCTGCGCATCAATCTTTATCCTCTATGATGTGACCGAGATGATTGCATTGACGACGTAGTCGATATTGCTTCTATTCAGCCCGCACACATTGATTCTACCGTCGCTGGGCATATAAATCCCGAACTCAGCAGTAATTCTATCGACCTGGGACTTGTCGAGTCCTGAGAAGCCGAACATCCCTCGCCCGCGCTTGAGGTGGCTGAAATCAACGCGCTTGCTCTCAGCACTTAGCTGCTGCTCCAATAGAGCGCGCATCGCGTTGATACGTTCCCGCATCTCGGTCAGCTCGTCTTCCCACTTTTGACGAAGCGATGAAGTGCTGAAAATGCAGGCAGCGATCTTTGCGCCATGCATCGGCGGATTGGAATAATTAGTCCGGATCATCTGTTTTACACGAGAAAGGATATGTTCTGCAATTTTCGAAGATTCGGAGACAATGAATAGACAGCCGACGCGCTCGCCGTAAAGAGAGAGGTTTTTAGCATTGGAAACAGCGACGAACATTTCCAGACCTTGATTCAAGAAGTACCGGATCGCTTCCGCGTCCTCTTCAATGCCCCGTCCGAATCCCTGATAGGCAAAGTCAAAGAAAGGGATCAATTTTTTTGCTTTGAAAAGTTCGCAGATCGCAGCCCATTGCTCGTTTGAAGGATCGCATCCCGTCGGATTATGACAGGAGGCGTGCAGAAGGACAACCGTACCGGGCTGGAGTTTTTCAAAGCAGGCGGCCATCTTGTCGAAGTCGGCTGCATGACTCTTACTGTCATAGTAGGGATACTGCTCCACTTTCAGCCCGCAATGGAAAAAGACACCGCGGTGGTTCGGCCAGGTGGGAGTGGATATCCAGATTGAGCGGTCGGCTTCTTCTTTCAGAAAGGTCCCTCCTGTTTTTAAGGCCCCCGTTCCTCCGACAGTCTGAAATGAGGCGATCCTTACTTTCTCTTTGTTCCAGGACTGTTTGCCGAAGACCAGAGCGCCCATCTGCTCCAGATACTGTTTTTCCCCATCGATCGGAAGATACTCTTTGCTTTTTTCCGTGTCCAAAAGAGCGGCTTCTGCGGATTTGACGCAGCCCAGGACCGGAGTCCTCAAATCTTCCGTTTTATAGAGGCCAACGCCCAGGTTCACCTTAGCCTTGCGCTCATCGTTTTGAAAAGCGGCCGTCAGGCCCAGGATGGGATCGGGCGGAGCGAGCGGAACTTTTTCGAAAAAACTCATGAGTAAACCTCGAGCTCATTACTACGAATTTTTTTACAGAACAGGATCGTCATTCTTTTTTTTAAAGTGGAGCTAAATCTGCTCTTCGATCTAAAATCCCCGTATTCTCCATGATGGGGCGTTAGCTCAGTTGGTAGAGCGCTACGATGGCATTGTAGAGGTCAGCGGTTCGAGACCGCTACGCTCCAGTTTTTTTTACCATCTTATCCTTCAACTTCCCTTTCAACACCAGCGTCACCAAGGCCAAAAATATGAACAGGGCGGCACTTGGGTAGAAAACGGAAATATCGAAATTTCCTACACTCGACGCAAAAACTGGTACAACCATCCAGCCGAGCGACATCATCGACTGGCTCAATCCCATCGCTTTTCCCTGGATCGCCTTTGGGGCGGCCATCGAGCATAGGTTCATTGTGTTGCTAAAGGCGAAAGCGGAACCGATGGCACCGATGAAATAGATCCAGGAAAACATCCAAAAGGTTGATCCAACAGAACAGAGTAGCACGAAGAGGGCTGCAATAAAAAGTCCGATGATCGCAGTTTTTATAGTCGAAAATTTTCGGAGCAGCATGGGGTTGACGAATGATCCGCCGAACACCCACAAAATTCCCAATAAAACCAGTCCCCAGGAAATCACCTGCTGCGAGACCCTGAACTTCTCCATAGTAAATGCCCCGTACCACTGCACGCTCATTCCCCATCCGATAGTCCAAAACAAAAGGATCAGAAAAAAAGGACGGATCGCTTTGATTTTCGTCGCTGTGATCACGTTGCTAATCCCCTTCATAATATCGATCCTCACACCCTTTTCCACAGGATGGGTTTCTTTAAACATTTTGGCAATCGCCAGAAGAGTCGCCAAAGAGAGAAGGATCGTCACATAAAAGGGAATGGTAGGTCCGAAATACGAGGATACGGAAGGGTCGGAAAGATACCCGCCGACCAGAATTGCCAGCGGCCAGCTGAACCCCCACACGACAGTCATCCATCCAAAATTCCGGGCTCGCGATTTCTCATCCGTGCTCAAATCTGCGATCGCCGCAAGGCAGATGCTCAAATTGCCGGAAAAGAACCCGGACCAAAGCCGACTGACCAATAGAATTAAATAGCTATGCATAGAGATCCCTATTGCGGAAACAAGGTATCCCAATGTGCCTCCGATAATCGTCGCATAAAAGGCCTTTTTGCGGCCAAAGCGGTCGGCGATATCGCCAAGCAGCGGGGCTCCAAAGAATGTCATCAGGGGGAATGCGAGAAATAAAATTCCGAGCAAAGTATTGCGCGTATCGAGTCCAGTGTCGGGCGAGAGCATGCCATATTCAGGTTTCAACATGAGCGGTGCGAAAAGAATGAAGACAAGTCCAAAACCAAAATTGTCTATACAGGAGACGAACAGAACTGAGAAGAAAGTTTTCTTTCGCTGTAAAGCGGCTTTACTCATGTTGCCTCTCTCCCTTAATTTCCGTTTAAACCCAATCAGCTGCCTCAGATGGCCTGGGGATGGTCTGCCCACTCAATTGGGTTTTAATTCAAAGAGGAGAATTTGTCATTACTTGTTGCTAATTGAGCCCTTCGAATAATGAGACCATGCGCGTCCGCAGCGCGTCGCGAATGGCTGGATTTGCTTTTTCAGGCGAGCCGACATCAAACGGAGGCTGGGGATCGTACTCGATGCCCAGCTGGATCGCTTGAGCGAATTGGGGGCCCGCTATCTTGGCTGCGAGCATCAGGGCCATATCGATCCCCGCGGAGACTCCTGCTGCGGTCAGCACTTTCCCATCTTCAACGACACGCTCTCGGACAGGCTTTGCCCCCCATCTGGTCAAACGATCAAACGCTGCCCAATGCGTCGTTGCCCGCAGTCCCGACAATATTCCTGCCGCGCCCAAAATCAAACTGCCGGTGCAGACAGAAGCCGTCCAGGTTGTCGTATTGTGGATGGAATGCACCCAATCGAGCATTTCCGGATGATCGCGCAGCGTCGCCGCATTTCCAGCGCCGGGAATTACCAGGAGGTCCGCACGGAGGACGTCGGAAATAGCTTTGTCGGCAATCAACGCAAGACCTGAATCTGTGCGCACAGGTCCTAAGCTCTTTGCAACCCGCTGCACTTGGGCGCCGGGAAGGCGGCAAAGAATTTCATGGGGCCCTATCGCATCCAGAGCTGTCATTCCATCATAGAACAAGAATACGATTTGCATTTCTTTACTCCTCTCTTAAGAAGATGAAAAAATTATCCATGCTATGCGATGGCTTACAGGCGCGACCCCATCTCTTACGCCGTTAAAGAATAATAGCGAGCCGCAGTCGCGGCTCGCAAACAAAGACATCACTTAGGCGGAACGGCTTTGTAGAACTCTTCTAATGACAAAGAGCCCTTGTCGAGAATGTAGCTTGCGACAAGGGACGCAGGAGTGACATCGAACGCAGGATTGTAAACCGTCGCATTGAGTGGACTCCACCGCACCGAGCCAAAACTCCCAGAAGCCCCTTTGACCTCATCAGGAGAGCGCTCTTCGATTTTGATGTGTTCTCCATCCTGGCAATAAGGATCAATCGTCGTGTAGGGGGCCACGACATGAAACGGGATGCCGTGGTGATGCGCAAGAACCGCTACTGAGTAGGTGCCAATTTTATTGGCAAAATCTCCATTGGCGGCGATCCTGTCTGCGCCCACTAGCACTCGGTCGATCTTGCCCTGCTGCATCAAAGTTGCAGCCATGTTGTCGCAGATCAGGGTATAGGGAATACCGCTTCGTTCCAATTCCCATGCAGTCAGTCTCCCGCCTTGTAAAAGTGGGCGCGTTTCGCAGGCGTAGACGTGGATCTTCTTTCCCAGGGCATGCGCTGTTTTGATGACGCCCAGCGCTGTTCCGATTCCAGCTGTGGCAAGACTCCCGGTGTTGCAATAGGTCAGAATGCGCTCGCCGGGTTGAATGAGCTCAGCGCCTGCTGCTCCCATCGCCTGGCACAGAGCGATATCTTCATTGAAAATCGCTTCGACTTCGTTCAAGACTGCGCTGCGGAAGTCGCTTTGCCCTGCCATCGCAGCCAATACGCGGTCGATATAAATCGACAGATTGACAGCGGTCGGCCGCGACTTGCGCAAGAGCTCTGCAGCGTTTTCAAGCCCTTGTCTCGACTCTCCCTGCTGGGCCAATTGCGCCAGAGAGCATATAGCGGCGATCCCAATCAGGGGAGCTCCTCTCACTTTGAGAGCGACGATGATCTCGCGCATCTGCTCGGGCGTTTTGACATCGATCCAGACTTCTTCCAAAGGCAATTTTTGCTGGTCGAGAACCAATAAACTCCCTTTATCGTAGCGGACAGCAAGGCTATTCAAAGGCGGCAGGGCTGCAAATCCTTTGACAGAAAGAAGAAGCAGAAAGATGAGCGTTCTTAACATAATATTACCTAGTGAAGTGTTCGCGATTTCAGTTCGCACTCAAATAGAAACTCAAAAGCCTCTGTGCGGATTTTGGCCTCTCTGACGTCTTTTCCCCATGTATAGAGTCCGTGTCCCCGGAGAAAGAAACCTGGTGTCCCAGGATGCGTTTTCAGGTATTCAGCGACCTGCAATGCCAGAGCGGCATAGTCCTGACTGTTTTCGAAAATGGGGAGCTCAAGAGTGCTTTCATGCGTTGCAATGCCTGTAAACACCTTGTGGATCTCATACCCTTCAGTGACCAAGGCTGTCTTGGGGGCAAGCAGCCGCGAGAGCACCGTCCCGCTGACAGAATGCGTATGAAGCACTGATCCGACCTCCGGTAACTGGCGATAGACAAGAGTATGCAATGCTGTTTCCGCAGAAGGTTTTTTTGAAGTGTGCAGCGCTTTTCCCTGAAGGTCGACAAGGATCACATCATCCGTTGTGAGTTCCCCTTTGTGCTTGCCTGAGACTGTGATCGCAATCAGATCGGAATCGATCCTTGCAGAGAAGTTTCCAGCTGTCGCTGAACACAGATGAAGATCATTGAAAAAATGACCCACGCGCACCAGTTCGTCAGCAGATTTGGCAAAATCGGGTATCTCCAGGCTTGCGAATCCGAAAAGAGGCATTAGAAGAAAGAGGTAAATATATTTCATCTGATCGCTATCTCGTTAAAATTGGTTGCACAGGGATGCCCGCTGTCATTGAAAGGAGCTGCATCACGGGCGATAAGGACCGTTTGCATGCCGGCTGATTTCGCGGCATTCAGCTCTTCGACCATATCGGAGAGAAAAAGAATCCGTTCAGGGGAGATCCCCATCTGCTCGGCGATTTTCACATAGGAGGCGCGCTCTTTTTTTCCGCCGACTCGCGTATCATAATTGCCGGAGAAAAGAGAGTCCATGTCTCCATGGTCGGAGTAACCAAAGAGAAGTTTTTGCGCATCGACAGATCCTGAGGAATACACATAAAGGGAGATCCCTTCATTTTTCCAATGCGTCAGCTGTCCATAGGCATCGTCATAGACGTGGCCCTTGAACACTCCCTGTCTGAATCCTTCTTCCCACATCATCCCCTGTAATGATTTGAGCGGGGTGATTTTTTTATCCTGCGCCATCCATTCATGCAAAGTTGGCACAACATCCTCGGAAGAAACATTTGCAATTTTCTGAACATCTTCAAGGATAGCCTTGACTTCGCTCTCATTGCGATGAGCCATCACAAAGCTGTCTACATTCTGCTTGGCATAGGGGAATAGAGTGTCGTGAACAAAAGATATCGATGTGGTCGTCCCTTCGATGTCAGTGAGAACGGCATCGACCGGGCTGGTAATATGCAAAAGGGCGGCTAAAAAGTGGCCGATCATAAAAACCTCCAAAAATGGAATCGAGAGATTGTGTCTTTTAGCCGCTTTTTCTGTCTGTCATTTTGTTAAGATTCGATATTTGTGTCCATATTGCGATCATTGAATCGCACAGATCCATATTTTTATTTCAGTAACCCGATACGCCTCATATACCTGATCATCTCTTCGCCTAATATTGAGATATGCTCATCTCATTTTTTCAAGTTTTAACAAGTATTCTAAATAAGAATGAAACCGCCATAAAATGGTGCCAACAACTAGAAACGGATTATGCAAAGTCTAATTCTGATTTTCCATAAGTTGATCTCTTTTATGTTCAAATGGCCATATTGAATTTTCCTTTATCACAATTTGACCTTCTAACCAATTTCCTTCGAAATCCCTTTCTCCTTTATTGGGGCGGTTCGTGGTAAAATAGACTTTTGCCGTTCTTGCAATGATTTCTTCATCAGCCCATTTATCAAAAGTTAGGGTTACATTTTTAATTGGTTCTTTCCAGGCGTCTTTAAAACCAAAAAGAGTTTTGGAACCCAAATCAGTGTCAAAGGCGCGTGTTCTTTCTACTGGAAAAAAAACAGTGTCAGGCTTGAATTTGAAGATATCCACGGTATTGTTTTGATAGGCAATAAAAACCTCTTTACCAAGAGTCGCTTTATATCCTTTTTCGCACATCTCTTTCCATGCGCGTTGTAACGCATCTCCTACCGTCGCTTCTTTAACGCTCATATACATACTCCAATAAATTCATGTGGTACATTCGATTTGGATAGTAAACTATACAGCTGAACATTAGTTTGTTTGTAAAGGCAGACAAACATGAAGTGCTGTATTCGTAAATTGTGAGAGTGTAGCACAGCCCTAACTCAGAAGAAATTTATTTCTTCCTCGTTTTTTCGTAGAACTGGCGCATCTGAGCGAAGGCCTCAGCTTTGGAAGCAAAACAGGTCTTGCAAGGTGGAAGGCTGTCTAAGAACTGTTTGCCATAGTTTTTCTTCACAATGCGATGATCCAGGCAAATCACACAGCCTCGATCGTCGTGCTTGCGCATGAGGCGGCCGAATCCCTGTTTGAATTTGATGACGGCCTGCGGAACGGAGTAATCGGAGAATGGATCGAGCCCCTCTTTCTCTAAAGATTGGGAGTAGGCCTCATAGAGGGGGTCGCTTGGAACGGAGAAGGGAAGTTTGGCGATCACCACGCAACGAAGAGCCTCTCCAGGGACATCGACACCTTCCCAAAAAGAATCGGTCGCAAACAAAACACTTCCTTCCTTCTTTTTAAATTGTTCAAGCAGAAGGTGACGCGGAAGGTCTCCCTGCTTTAAAAAGGGATAGCGCTGAGGCAGTGTTCCGCTGGAAAGGCTGCGATAACAGTTCTGCAGCATGTCATACGAGGTAAACAGTAGGAATACGCTTCCTTTGCTGATCTCGATCGCCTCTTGCATCGCTTTGATACATTCAGCCAAATAGTTGGGGCTGGATGGAGCGGGCAGATCGGTGGGAACCACGAACAGAGCCCTTTCCTGGTAGTTGAAAGGAGATTCATAGATCTCTTCCATCAATTTCTCTTCGTAATCGACAAGGCCGAGCCGTTTTTTCAAGAAAGAAAAAGATTTCGCGGTCGCGATCGTCGCGCTGCAAAGAACCGAAGTGCGCTGCTGGGAAAAAAGATGCTCTGTGAGAAAGGCGGAGATGTCCAGGGCTGCATCGACCAGGATGACGTTGGAGCCGTTGCTCTCAAACCATCTCACCCTCTTTTCCTTCGGTTCATCCTGGGTAAACTGCTCGAGAAACGCGGAGCATTGCTCCAGTCTCTGCGCAATCGCCTGGATCTCGAGGAGATGAATCGAGAGCTTCTCATAAAAAGAGGCGCCCTTGAACTCTTCTAAATCTGTGAGAATACCGTTTAACATCTGAGAGAGGCGCTGGATCTCTTCGGCAAGATTCAGAAGAGACTTGACAATTGTTTCCTTCCAGAAGGGATTTTCAGAGACGCCGTCGGTGATCCTTTTTTTCGATTCCTTCTCTTTAAAGAATGGCTTGTCCGCAAGATGCGTTTCGAAGAAATGGGAGAGTTCTGCGAATGCCTCTTCCAATTGAGTTTGGCACACCCTTTTTTGGGCGGGGATGTCGATTTCCAGCTTTTGCAGCAGCGTCGGAGGAATCGCCGAAAGAACAGACAGCTCCTGGCGCAGCAGCATCAGCCGTGAGCGCTCCGGATGGGAGTCGGAATGCAGTTTGGCCAGCTGGCGCAGGAAGGCGATCCTTTCGAACCTCTGCGCAAAACTCTCGAGGGCGATGTCCTCCAGGTTGTGCGCTTCATCAATCACAAGCCGGTTGTAAAGAGGAAGGATCGATTCCTGTCCGGGATTGCGCCGTCGCTTCTCGATGTCCGCGAGGAGCAAGTGATGATTGACAATCAAAATCTGTGAATCGGCAGCCTCTTTGCGCGCTTTAAAAAAGAAGCACTCTTTGTAATGGGGACAGTGGACATGGTTGCATGCTTCCCCTTCCGCCGCCACTTTTTCCCAGGTTGCTGGAGAAACAGGAAAAGGGATATCGGATCTGGAACCTTCGTTCGTCTTTTCAGACCACTGCTCGATCGCCTGCACTTCCTTCGTCTCCTCCATGGAGAACAGCAAAGGCTGGTCCTGAAGCTCGCGGAGTTTTCTCAGGCAAAGATAGTTGCCCATCCCTTTGACGAGACAGGCCTTCAGATCGACATCCATTGTTTTAAGTAAAAACGGGATATCTTTGAGGAGGAGCTGCTCCTGGAGTGCAATAGTATGAGTGGTGATGACCGTCTTCTCTTGATGCTTCAAGGCCCAGTAGACGGCCGGGACGAGATAGGCGAGGCTCTTGCCGGTACCGGTGCCCGCTTCGATCAGAGCGATGCTGTCTTCCTGATAGGCGTCGAGGATGCGCAGAGACATCTCTTTCTGGCCTACGCGCTCTTCGTAATTTTTGAGTGAGCGGCTTAAAAGGCCGCCCTCGGAAAAGATCAGCGCGAGAAGCTGCTGCTTCGAATTCTTTTCCTTCACGGCGGCCTTCTGTTAGTAAGAGAGACTAGTTTATTCTTCTTCGAGCAAGTCGAGGAACGCCTGCAACTGTTTTGCTCGCGTCGGGTGGCGCATCTTGCGGAGAGCCTTTGCCTCGATCTGACGGACGCGTTCGCGAGTGACCTTGAAGCGGACGCCGACTTCTTCCAGTGTCTTAGGCTTGCCGTCAAGCAGGCCAAAGCGCTCGATAAGGACGGTGCGCTCGCGGTCGGTGAGCGTCGAGAGGACTTCATTCATCTTGTCTTTGAGGATTGCGTAGCCTGTCGCTTCAGCAGGAGATTCGATCGCGGTGTCTTCGAGGAAGTCGCCAAACTGGCTCTCCCCTCCATCGCCCACTTCCGCCTGCAGAGAGATCGGATGCTGCGCGATCTTGTAGATCTCGCGGACGCGCTCTGGCGTCAGTCCCAGTTCGTTTGCCAATTCTTCCGGAGTCGGCTCGCGCCCTGTCTCCATCATCAGCTTTTTGGCTCCGCGCAGAACTTTATTAATAGTCTCGATCATGTGCACAGGGATACGGATCGTGCGCGCCTGATCGGCGATCGCACGGGTCACAGCCTGGCGGATCCACCATGTTGCGTAAGTAGAGAATTTGTATCCTCTGCGGTATTCGAATTTTTCGACCGCTTTCATCAGGCCCATGTTCCCTTCCTGAATAAGGTCGAGGAAAGAAAGGCCGCGGTTGGTGTATTTCTTGGCGATCGAGATAACGAGGCGCAGGTTGGACTCGACCATTTCGCGCTTGGCTTCCTGGCTCTTGTCCATCCAGCGCTGAAGCATGCGGACGTCTTTCTTGAACTCGTCGAGGGAGCGGCCGGCGGCAAGCTCGCGCTTAGCCAGTTTTCTTCGGACAGCGGCGAGTTTTGCGGCGGCGAACTTGTTTTTCTCGGCCCTTGGAACGAGTTCCTGCACTTCTTTTTCCAGCGTGAGGAATCGATCATAGGCGTTGAGGATCACCTCGCCGAAGTCTTCAATAATATTATGGCGGCAGTGCATGCGCCTGAGGTAAGCCTGCGTGCGGATGCGGCATTTCTCGATCTCTTCAGAAATTCTGACCTTGTCGATTTTCTTCGTGTCGGGGTTGAAGAGGTCGAAGAGGAATTTTTCCAGCGTACGGTCTTCCTGACGCAGAAGCTGGGCGAGCTTGGGCAGCATCGCGAAGTAGAGGTTTTTATCGGAGACTTCCTTTTCGGCGATGATCTTGTCGAAACGCTCTTTGCTCGTGATCAGATAATTGCCAATAGAGATAGCTTCCCGAGTAGAGTAGCGGAACCGCATGATGATCTTTTCGATCTGGATCTGCGCCTTCTCAATCCTCTTGGAGATCTCGACTTCCTCTTCTCGGGTAAGAAGGGGGACGGAGCCCATCTCTTTAAGGTACATGCGGACAGGATCGTCCGAAGTCCCTTCGGGGCGCTTGGTGATCCCTTCAAGCTCCTTTGCCTCTTTCTTGCGCTCTTTTTGTCTTTCGACTTCCGCCTGGTTCAGGACCTGGATGTCCATGCCGCTCAAGAAGATCAACACCTGGTCGATCTGTTCGGCGGAATCGAAGGTCATCGGCAAAATTTCATTGATCTCTTCGTATGTGATGAAACCCTGCTCTTTCGCAATAGCGACGAGCTCTTCCACTTTTTGCTGATGCTGCTGACTGAATAGATTGCTGAACGAACCTTTTGCCATGATCTTCCGAATTAGGACGGTGTTCAAATCGGCTAGCGCCGGGATGACGACTGCGACGGCGATCCGCCTCGCTGGCCACCCTCTGGCTGTTTCTCGAAATTGAACAATGCCCGGTTTACCTCAAACCCGCAAATTTTGAGGGGAAAGTTTCTTATTGTCAAGCTGATCTCTACTTTATTAACATGGTGAGAATTTATTTAAAAACAAAATCGATGCAGTTATACGCCTTCGACAACGCCTTTCCGATCAGCGCATCCAAAGCGGAAAAGGGGAAGGATTACCATTGCCCCGAGTGTTCCGCGAAAGTCCGCATCCGCGGCGGGCCTTCCAGACAAACCCATTTTTACCACATAAACGTCCCTAAAAATTGCCGCCAGCATCAGAAAAGCCTGGAGCATCTGCAATTACAATTAAAACTTTTTAACCTGATCGGCGGCGTTGGGGTGCAGATCGAGTCCCCGTTCCCCTCCATCCAAAGGATCGCCGACGTAGCCTGGCATGGAAAAAAGATCGTCTTTGAAATCCAGTGCTCCCCCATTTCCCTGGAAGAGGCGCAGTGCCGAATTCTCGATTACCAGAGTTTAGGATACGAAGTCATCTGGATCCTGCATGACAGGCAATTTAACCGGACGGCGCTTTCGGCAGCTGAAAATTATTTGAGGACGACCCCTTGTTATTTTTCCAACATCGACAAAACAGGCGCTGGAATTGTGTATGATCAATTCGATGTTCTCAGGGGAAGCAGGCGTTCGTTCAAAGGCCCGCCGCTTCCTATCGCTCCGACAAAAATCTCTCACCTGCCCCCGCTATCAAACCCTGATCTGGGCCTGCCCCAAATAGTTCTGCAGAGGCTGACGAAATGGAAATGCTATGCCGAAGGAGACCTGCTTCACAGGCTGCTTAAAGAAGGCAATCTTTCCCAAGCCGCAAAAAAAATGATATCGATGGAGGCAGGAGCGCAAAAACAAAAAAAAACGGCGGAAGCGAAAAAACTTCCAATCAAGGAGCTGATCGTGAAAAGCTACCAATCTCTTCTCGACTGGGTTTTAAATAAATTAACCCATTAATCTTACGAGCATCCCTCTAGCGAAGTAAAAATAGGCGAAGACTCCAACTGTGAGCAATGCCTGCAGACAGGGCTTTTGCGGGAACTCTCTCTCGAGGCTGGAAATGTCCGGATTTCCCTCACGATACCAGGTGTCCCAGCGCCTGGCGCCCAGCAGCTTGACATAATTTTCCGCGGCGAAGCGGTTCATGAACTGAGGGTTTTCAAAAATTGTCTTTCCAGTGTAGGTATTCCCGGACACCTCAAATCGGTAGTCGGCCTCGATAGCAAAGCGGGACGAGGAAAGATCTCTCACCTGCAGGTTCGTGATGGACGCAGGCGTATGCGCGTTAAGCCGGATGAATTTCCAGCTCCCTGCCATAGCAACCCCGGTAAACCAGAGGGCGATTCCACCGGAAATGACTAGCAAGACTACCCAGAGCCGAAAGAGATTTTGCGCCATTTTCCAGACCTCGATTTAAGAAAAGTTTTACCATCATGCCGACGACGAGCGCCCCTTAACATGAGTTATGGGGGAAATTCGGTTTTGACGAATTATGGCAAGACGGTTATATTACTTTCCATCTGAAATTGAGAACGTCAAAATCTCATTGGTTTCGATATGATTGGGTTTTTGAACGCTCTTTAGAATTCTTAAGGAAATGCTCATATGGCAGACGATAAAAAAGAAAATGGCAAAGGCAAGAAGCCAAGAAAGCCGACAGCCCTGAAAAGAGACGAACAAAGCCTGAAGCGCAACCTGCGCAACCGCTCTTTCAAATCAAAAGTTACCACAGCAGTCCGCGTCTTCGAAGACTCAGTGACTAAAAAAGACGCCACAGGCGCCAAAGCAAAATTGAGCGATGTTTACAGCTTGATGGACAAAGGCGTTAAAAAAGGCATTTACAAAATGAACAAGGCTAACCGCGTCAAATCCCGCCTCAACGCAAAAGCCAAACAAATTTCCGCTTAAATTTTTTAGCCCCGATCTCTCGATTGGGGCTTCTTTTCTTTCTCCATTGCCAGCGACCCCTATCAAGCGTTTTTAATGTCACGGCTAAGGGGCGCCTGAGTAGTTCACTAGAAAACCGCAGATCTCATCTTCGATTTTCGTCTTATATTCGCTTGCCTTTCCCGTAAAGCCATTCTGAAGGATCGAAAAAGCCAGCGTCTCACCGTCATTGGTCGTCAAATACCCTGAAAGAGAAGAGATCCCTGTCATCGAGCCTGTCTTTGCGCGCACTTTCCCTTTCATTCCAGCTCTGCCCATCCGGTCGATAAGCGTCCCGTCGACCCCTGAAATAGGCAATGCTGACACAAACTCGCTGCAGCAATTGAATTGTGAGTGCATCCAGGTAAGGAACTCGACAAATTGGCGCGCCGAGATCAGGTTATAGCGAGACAGACCGCTGCCATCGAGCACGACCATTTTTTCTACATTCATGCCGACAGTTGCTGCCAAAAACTCGCGGACGGCCTGGGATCCCTTCTGCCATGTTCCAGGGGCACCATACTTCTTCTCGCCGATCTTCTTGAACAGGCAGTCTGCATATAAATTGTCCGATGACTTCATCATTTCCTCAACGAGGAGGGACAAGGAGCGGGACACGTGGGTCCCCAGAAGAAGCGCGCCCTGCGGAGTCGCCTTGACGGCAATCTTTCCTTTGAACGCAAAACCAGCCTTGATCAGGATGTCGCGGAAAACATGTCCGGTGTAAAGATGGGGGTCTTCGACGGGGATCATAAAGTGCAGAGCCTCCTTTGCCGATGAGACCTGCCCTTTGACTTCGATCACGTTCTCCCTTTGCATCCATCTTCGCTCGACGCTCAGATTGTCCTCTTCCTCGGTCGTCACTGCGCGGTTTTCCAAAACAATGAAATCAGTCTTGGGGTGAACGTAGACAAGGGGAGCCTTACCGTAATGCTCAGCCGGCTTTACCCAGACATCGACACAGCTGTGATTGAGCGTGAGCGCATCCATTGGTGAGTTCCAGCGGTTTGCCCCTTCATCCCACATCCAGCCCGGCCCCTGGCTGACCCCATCGAATAGTGTGTTATCAACATACAGGTCTCCCTCGATCTTTTGGATATTGTTCAATTTCAACTGAAAGACTAGCTCCTCCAGATCGCGAAAAGCCAGCTCGGGATCTCCCGATCCCTGCAAAAAAAGGTTTCCCTTCAATGTCTTCTGCTCGATCTTCCCGTCGGTGAACATTTTTGTTTCAAAGCGATAGTCGACGCCGAGCTCATGCAGAGCGGCGGCTCCTGTAATCATTTTAAGGCAGCTGGCAGGGACAAAGAGATGCTGCGGAATTTTTTGGTAGAGCCTCTTGCCTGTGGTCATCGATACCACCTCGATGCCGACGTGGACATCAGATGCTTCTTCCCGAAGGATCTTTTCGATCCCGCTGTGAAGAGCGCTCGTCTGCTCTTTACTGGATCTCTTTGACTCTTTTGCTAAACAGGGGGAACACAAAAGAACAAAAATCAGGAATAGTGCTGAACTCTGTATCGACTTTCTCATTGCAACCATCGCTTAAGTTATACCCAAAACCAAGTTTTGAAGTGGTTTGGGTATCTCGTCATGATCGCTTCAGTCTGACACTGAGGCCCGATATTTTTCTAGAGCTGATTGCAATCGCCTGAAGAAGAAGGGGCTTGGCACCGGCAATTGAGACTTTGCGCCTGGCCCGCGTCACGGCAGTATAGAGGACCTCTCTACCAAAGAGTTCCGATCCGGTTGGAACAAGGATGAGCGCTTCATCATATTCGCTGCCCTGGCTCTTATGCACAGAGAGGCAATAACTGTACTCAAATGAGGAGAGAGCAAGCGCGGAGATCCGTCTATAGCCTCCCTTACGGTCGTGAAAAAGGGCGTAATCGTCGACATGAAAATGCCTTAAGGAAAAGTCAGAGGAGACTTTCCGCACGAGAAATCCCAAATCCCCGTTATAGAGTTCGAGTGCGTGGTCATTGCGGGCGATCATGATGGGTGCAGCCCACCAAGCGCCATCGACTGCCGCTTTCAAATACTGATTCAGGAAATACCGGTTGAGTGCATCGACCCCGAGTGGCCCTTTGCGCATGCACGATAGAATGCTGAAGGCGCCAAGCCTGGCCATGAGTTGCTCAAGGGAGGGCGTTTCTGAAAACGCAGACGGAAACCGGTCTTTGCAGCGGTTCCACAGCTCGGCTGCGAGCTGAGACGATGTCTTCCTCTCTTCTTCCAGATCGGTCCATTCGATATCGGGATTTGCGCCAAGGAACTCCAACGCGGCCTCTGAGCTTCCTGCCTGGATATACTTTGCAAGCGTCAGAATTTCGGCGCGGTCGGAACGCAGGCATTCCGTAAGCTGGGTCGCGGGATAGACATTGGCATCGAGGAGATCGGCGAAGATGCTGCCGGCCTCGACAGGAGGAAGCTGGTCTTTGTCGCCAATTAAAATCAGCCGAGCGCCATCTAAAACGGAGGCGAGCAGGCGGGAAAAGATTTTAGCGTCAATCATCGAGCATTCGTCGACGATGATCAAATCGGCGTAAAGAGGAGTAATCTCTTCTTCATGCAAACTTCCCTTGATCCCGAGAATGGAGTGGAGGGTTCCAGAGCGAAAAGATGTTTCAGCCCCAAGGGCCTTTCTCAAATTTCCTTCCAGTTGCGCCACAGCCTTCCCGGTTGGAGCTGCGAGGATGATGCGGAAATGTTTTTTTTGCTCTGCATCAAGAGAAGAGAGGCAGGCTTTGACAATTTCGGAGGCGGTGAAGGTCTTGCCGGTTCCGGGGCCGCCGGTAAGAAAGGAAACGGAATTCTCGATCCCTTTTGCCACAGCCTGCTTTTGCGTGGAGTTCAAACGTCCATCGGAAGTCCACTTGGATAGAACAATCGACGGAGTCTTTCCGCACAACCGCTCCAAATGAGAGAGGATCGCCGTTTCATACATCCAGTTTTTTTGCAGGTAATACTGATTTTGCAAACGGCAAATCCAGGCACTGCATCGACCCTGTGGATTATCGGCAATTGCCTGATGGGGAAATGTGGATGCCCCGCGGAGGAGGAGTTGTGACATGGTTGGGATCTCGACGATCCCCAATTGTTTGAGAGAATGTGCAAGGGCGTCAACAGAGATGTCCAAGGTCAAGTGCCCCTGGCGAGAGAGGGCGAATAGTATCGCCAGCAATGCCGCATGCTCTTCCTGATCGCTTCCCAGCTTTTTGAGGACACTTGCAGCAAAGGCAAGGTCGACAAAGGCAAGCGATCCTTGCTCGCTACATTTTTTGAGTGTTGCCCATCGTTCAAATTCTTTCATGCATAGGCCTCGGGAATAAAATGGTAAACGGCGTTGCCGCGCACAAAGTAGTAGATGGCTCCGCCGAAACACTCTGAAAAGGGGCGTGTGTCAAACAGCTTTACATAACGCCTCAGCGCATCCGCGTAGATCGATGCCTGCATGTCATATTGATGCTGGCGCATCACGTCAGCGATCTTCTCTGGCGTGTAGTCGGCATCCGAGGGACCCAGGTAATTGCTCTTCCAGTCGAGAATGTAATATTTTCCCTCGAATTCAAAGAAGAGGTCGGAAAATCCTTTCATCGCTCCCCGATCGATGGGGTAATAAAACTCCATTTCCTGCTGGAGCTGGTGCCGGGGCACATCGCAAAGGCAGAATGTTGTCAGCGGCTTCTTTAACAGCCCAACTATCCATGGCAGAAGGATAGGCCGCCAATTTTCAAGAGAGGAGAATGCGATCTCTTCTTCAATTAACTCTGCGAGCGCCTTTTCATTGAGAGGGTGGTGGAGTCCACGCTTAAAGATCTTTTCAAAAAGCAAATGCAGAAGGTGTCCAGTTTCAGAGCCAAGCGGCATCGTATGCGGAGAAAGAGCGGCTCCTTCAGATGGTTTAACCGTTTCCGTCGCATGGTCCTTCTTGGCAAGAGCTGAAAAGGAGACGACCTGCTCATCCCAATTTGGCATACAAAACGAGGGCGGAGGTTCAAGCGCAATCTCTGAGTGCTGATGCGTTGCCAGCTGAAGATCGCCGACTTCCTCCAGGATGCAAGTCGAGATCAAAGGAGAGAGTCCTCCCAGCAACTCGCAGGCTCTTGGCAGATCGATATTGCTTGCGGTCTCGTACAGAGACGCATGGGTATCGGTGCGCTCTGCAATCCTGGCCAGGAACAATTCAATCGGAGAGGCCTCGCCAATTGAGATCCCTTTTCCCTCTTCTTCGATCATGAGCGGAATATACAGGCGGCTCTTGGCGCGGGTCAGGGCGACATAAAGCTGGCGCATCTTCTCGGCATCGCTCTCGGCAATCGCTCGCTGGCATGCGGAATCGGCAGGATCCAGCAGCGTCATGACACTGCGGCCATCCTTCTTGACGACGATTTGCTCCGAGGGTTTATGCCGAGCTGCCACACCGAGCGCAAAAACAGTATCGAATTCAAGCCCTTTGCTCATATGGATCGACATGACGGCCACGCTTCCCTTTTCCTCTTCAGGCGGAACTTTGAGCCTGCTTTCATCTCCCTGGTCATCAATTCCGATCTCCTCGAGAAATCTTAAGAAAGCATCTCCTTTTAATCCTGAGAGAGTCTCTTCTTCGATGAGCAGCTCCGAAAGCTTTCTCAAATCGAGATAGAGGGGAAGATCCCCTCTCTTGAGCATTTCCTGCAAAAGAGTTTCCGAGCCGCCCCACTTGCAATGGAGCAATGCTTGAAAGAAAGAGCCGACTCCGAGCTCATAAAGAGTGTTGCTCAGCGCCTGCATCTGGGCTTTGGCCTGAAGCAGGGAAGAATCCTCCAATCCCTTATTCAACTGCTGCTCGCTCCAGTAAATGAGAGGTCCGCCCAGCGCAGCCTTCACCTTGCTGATGTCGCCGGGCGAAAGAACGGCTGCCAGCATCTCTTTGAGAGCAAAATAGGAGATCGATTCGGTGATCGAAGCTCCCCGTTTGAAGCTGGCAGGAATGCCTTGACCTTTGAGATAATCGATCACTGCCTTGCCTTGGTACCGGTCTTTGATCAAGATCGCGATGTCGTGGTATTCGACTTCCTTTTGAGTATGCAATGAGAAGATTTCAGAAGCGATGTAAGGAAGGACTTTTCTGTCGAACATCTCTTCTGTCGGAAATTTTTTGCTTTTTCCTTTCCTGCCTGTAGCGATAAAAAACTGGACCGGAATCTCTGCTTCACCCGCTTTCTGCCTGGCTCCGGCTTTGACGGGGATCACTTCGAGGGGCGCATCACGACCCGGCAAGTCCATCCACCCGCCTTGTGCGCGCGAAAAAAGTAAGTTGAGAGCTTCAACGAGTGCGCCCGTCGATCGAAAATTGGTGTCGAGATATTTTTTAGCCGAAGATCCCATCGCATTTGCTGCATCGAGATAGACGTAGACATCGGCATTGCGGAAGGCGTAGATCGATTGCTTCGGATCGCCGACAAGGCAGATCGCGTCGATGTGCGAAAGGAAAAGCTTCTGAAAGATGTTCCATTGCACAGGGTCAGTGTCCTGAAATTCATCGATGATCGCAGCGCGGTACTTGTGCCGCACCCTTTCGACAAAGCGGGGCATCTTGAGCGCTTCTTCAACTTTCAGCAGCAGCGCGTCCGGGGAAAACTTCTCCTGTTGTTCAAGCAGGGCCTGGCTCTTTTTCTGCAGGTCGCGGCCTAAACGTAAAAAGATCCTGTCGGAGTCTTTCGCTGATTCGATGGAGGGGAGCAGCGCTCGGCGGACCCTTTCAAGAAGCCCCGGGTAATGCAACGAGGAAAGATCGGGGGCTTTAGCACGTTTCTTTGCGTTTTCTTCTCCCATGATCTCGAGAAAAAATTCTTTCCTCAGAAGCACGTCGAACTGCTCGGCGGAGCAGCTTTTTGTGGCGAGGATTTCAGCCAGGAAAGCGAACTGACCGGGAATATGGTCGCCGGTCAATTTATTATATAATGATCTAAGTACTAAGAGATCGGCTGTAAAGCTGCCGGCGTCTACCGAGGGGAGCGCCTCCAATTCCTTTCGAAATGCCTCCAGAGCCTGGCCATGAGTGGGAGCTTCGGCGATCTCCCTGCCATTGGAGATGAGCTTGACGAGGTTCGCGATCAACCTGCGCGGATCATTTTTATTGCGTCCAAGAACGGCTTTGATCTGAAAGGGACTGTAATCGGGCGCTGAGACGTCTTCTTTCAAGTGGTCTCGGACCATTTGCTCCAAAAGAGCGACATGCTGTTTTTCATCCGGGTCGGATACTCCCATGCCGATCCCCGCCTCGAAGGCAAATTCCCCCAGCACGCGGTGGCAGAATCCATGCAGCGTAAAAATCTGGGCCGCGTCATAACAGATAAGCGCCGCATCGATCCTTTCGATCGCAGTTTTGACAGCCGCTTCCCCCTGTTCGCAGATGGCCTGCAGATAGTCCACAGAGGGAGTTCCGCTATTTAGCTCCTCTTTGGTCTTTCCCAGGTTACGCCGGATGCGCAACTTGAGTTCCCGTGTCGCAGCCCGTGTAAAAGTGACGACGAGGATCTGCTCGATCTTAAGCGGAGAGCTTCCCTCGATGAGAAGGCGAGTGACGAGATGTTCGATCGCAAATGTTTTCCCAGTGCCGGCAGAGGCTTCCAGGAAATGGGGTTCAAAGACTTCCAGATGGCGGCTCAGGACATCAAAGCGCATCGGGTCCTCCACGCAGAGGCTCGAAGGTTCTTTTCAAAATTGCTGACCACTTCAGGAGGGCTTCTTTGGGATCGAACAGTCCTTGACGGCGATTGAGATAGGTTAAATAACGGTCGGTTCGTTCAGACTCTTTCGACATCTCGTTGCGCAACTCCTCTTCTCCTCCCTCAAGAACAGCTTTTGCCCAATCAGGCATCAGAGGAGAGGGATTGCATTTGGCAAGGAGGTAATATTCCAGGTAAGTCGCCAGCGCCCCCTTGGGATCTGCAATTGGGAATTCCACTTTGTTTCCCTTTTTGGTCAGCAGCAGCGCTCTATTCTCAGGATTCAGGCAGCGGTAAATAAGATAGAGAGGCCAAGTCCTCACAAGGCCGTAGAAATTCTTTTCAACATGCGCGATCAGCCCCTTGGGGCTGACGTCCTCGAGCTCTCCGGTGATATGCACTACCCTCGAATCACTTAGCGTGACGGAAAGCGGTGGAAGAAGAAATTCACTCTTTTCTTTTTCGCTGCAGGAAGCCGAGAAGCGCACCGTCTTAATCTCTTCAGGTCTAACGTCAAACTTGTCTAGCACGCTCAGAAGATCCTGCATCTCCTCTTCCAGTTCGCGTTGGGAAGCCTCGCAAAAGAGCCCTCGCGGGAGTTGTCCTTGCCCCTTTAACTCCCGCATCACTTGCGGCAAGGAGTTTTGAAGCGCTTTTTTTCGCAGTATCGATTTGCGTAAACTGGAGATGAAAAATTCTGTTTCTTCTTCGTCTTCTTCCTCATCGAGATAAATCTTTAGCGTCTCGTTGAAGTAGAACTGGAGCGGGCTGCGCGCCAGTTTTTTGATCTGGCGGATGTCGATGACAATTTCCTTAGGTTCGTTGGAATCGACATTTTTGAGCTCGAAGAGAGGCCCCTTTTCACGGTGGGGGAAGTAGTGCGCGGCAGCGGCGTGGTAATCTTCCTCGCTCCACTTCCTGACTTTGGCGCCGCTTGCAAAATAGCTTCTGTCGAAAGGAAAGGAGGGATGGTCGATTTGTTCCATTCCGCCGGCGGCCCCGCGCTTTTGCAAATACTGGTTCAGCTCATCGATGAGCAAAGAGGGTCCTTGATGCTTTCCGTCTTCCGGGTGGATCCGCTGGTAGCTGAAAATGAGATAGTCCTGCGCTTTCATGAGCATCTCCAGGAAAAGGGATCGGTCTTCATCGACCTTGAGCGGAAAATAATCGGCAGATTTCAGTCTGCTCATCTCGCACAGCGAGCTTTTGGCATCGGCCCCGGGGTAAGCCCCTTCGTCCATCCCAAGGCACCAGATGATGCGAGCAGGGCTAATGCTGCCAGCCTTGAGGGACGTGAATGTGATTTTGTCCATTTGGGAGGATGCAGCTGCCCCCGCAGGTTTATCTGCAAGATGATGCAGGACGCGCGAGATACTCTGGAAATTCCAGACTTTCTCTTTCAGTCCGCGGCAAGATACGCCAAGCGTTTTGATTTCCTGAAAGAAAGATTCCCTTTCCCATTCTATCGCAAAATACTTGTCGGCAGTGCGCAGGAACATCTCCAACCACTCGGAGGCGCTTCTGATCTGCTCAAGGAAAGAAAGATCGCTCTTGAGTTCAGAGAAGAGCGCAAGGAATCGATTAAAGAGATCGATCTCCGATTGCGGAATCCCGCTGACTGGCCATGTCTCGAAATGACTTTCTTCGTCACTGTTCATCGCAAGACCGCAAAGAAGCCTGTCAATCCCTTCTTCCCAGCTGTTGGGATTGCCCGACAAGTCTCTTTTCACCTGTGCTTGCCTGAACCATTGACTTAAATGATGGACCTCGTCGTGAGACAACCCCCATTTTTCCATCAAGGATGGACAGCGCAGCAGCTCGATTAACGACGCCAGGGCATAGCGCTCTTTAGGAAGATCGATCAATTGCAGAAAGCCTCGCACCGTGGCGCTGACGCTCTTTAACGGCATCCCGTCGACGGTATAGGAAAATCCGGCCTGAGAGAAGACCATGTGAATGTAGGGAGCATAGGAAGAAATGTCGGGGCTTGCGACAACGATGTCGCGCGGCCGGATCGGATTTTTTTCTCGGGAATGCGCGTGAATTATCGTCTGCAGTGCGTCGCGCAAGATCTCCACCTCTCGGAGTTTGGAGGAAGCGCTATGCAGCTGAATCGAGTCATCCGCCCGAAGCATTTCTTCCTCATCGAGATTCAGCATCGAATTCTTCAGCTTGTCAAGCAGCCGATCTCTTTCGGAATTCCTGTAGACTTCGTCTTCGGCCAACAGAAAAGAATCAAGAGACTTAAGCATCTCCCTTCCAATCTTTCCAAAATTCCCTAAGAGAGGGTGGCTCTGCTGCATGTAGTTGTCGATCTGCTTGCGGACCTCCTCTTTTGCGCCTTTTCTCTGCAAAAATCTGTTGGTGAACAGGCGCTCTTTGTCGGAAGCGAGATCTTCCCAAAAGAGAGCGCAGGGAGAGAGATGATAGATCGAGGCGGGGAGCGTGCCAAAGAATGCCAAATGGGAAGCAGACAGGTAGGAAAATCCAAACAGCGCGACCTTGCTTTGAAAGCAATCAGGCTTCACTCCTTTGAGCGACTCCAGCGGATAGGTCCAAGGGGATTCCTGGGAAAAAAGAGCCTTCCAAAGAATTTGCTGCCAACCTTCAGATCGGAGCCACTCCGGCAAAAATTGCTTGCCGAACAGCCCATACCGGGCAAATAGCCGAGCCAGCTCATCGGAGAGGGCCGCTATCCTCTTCCGCTGCTTGTCCTTGTCGCCTGCGTCCAGGTAGGACAGTAATGTGGAAAATTCAGGATTTTCAGCAGAAATCAGGTGCAGTTTTTCTTCGATGGATAGGGAGAGTTCGGGAAAGGAAGGGATCCTTTTTCCATTGGGAGACTTTGCAACGCTGTCGAGGATCTCCATCACAGCCTGGTTCAAAGGAAGCACTTGAAGGCCCGCTGCAATTTTTAAGCGCGGGTGCAAAGCAAAGCGTCTAAATAAAAATTCTTTAATCCCTGGATGGGGAACGACGACCAGGCGATTTTCGAACGGGCGCGAAGAAGAAGAGAAGAATTCCTCGCCAAGGGCATCGGCCAGGCTGTTCAAATCATTGCTGGAAATGAGCCTTAAAGTTCTTGTCATCTAAATGTTTCGTCTCGTCTTCTTACAGTGCTCGATTTCAACTCTTTTTTGCCTTTGACATAAGCAGAGCGAGCATTACGGCTATAATTTTAATTCTCAGGAATGGCTTAAATATGCCATTGTGAGAAGTTAAATTATAGACCCAAACAGCTTCAAAAACTGGTTTTGGGAAACGCCAAAGGACGGGCAAAAAAAGATACAAAATCAAGCTGACCTGCTATACTTAAAAATAAAAAATTAAACATGCCATGCGAAATTTATTCCCTTCTTCCCTGAAAAGGCTGTTCGGCAAGATCCCTTCTTTTTCCCAATCAGGCAAACACGCGCTGGCCTATCTCAACATCACTCAATTCCTGGGCGTCATCAACGACAACGTCTTCAAATTCGTCATGGCGTTTTTGCTGATCGACACGCTCGGGCACTCGGAGGCGAGCAGCATCCTGTCCGCGACAGGGGCGATCTACGTGATCCCCTTTCTGCTCTTCTCGTCTTCAGCTGGAATTTTAGCAGATCGGTTCAGCAAACAAAAGCTCCTTGTCGTGATGAAAGTGGCTGAAATGGTTCTCATGTCGCTTGCAGTTGTGGCCTTCGCCAGCAAGAGCGTGTGGGGCTGCTATACCCTGCTGTTTTTTTTGTCGACGCACAGCGCCATGTTCGGGCCATCGAAATATGGGATCATCCCCGAACTCGTCCCCTCTGATTCCGTCTCGCGGGCGAATGGGCTGGTCACTTCTTTTACTTATCTCGCGATCATTATAGGAACTTTTTTAGCTTCATTTCTCACAGAGATCACTAACCGGCATTTCATTCTGATCGCCATCTTCTGCCTCGCGGTCGCTGTAGGCGGATTTTTCAGCGCCCTGGCAATCAAGCAGACAACAGCGCAGGGATCTCAAAAAAAGATTAACATCTTCTTCGTTCGGGAAATCTTTCAGACTCTTAAATACACACGCACCGTCCGCCACCTTCTGGCTGCGATTTTCGGCTCCTCCTTCTTTCTCATGATCGGAGCCTTCACGCAGCTGAACATCATTCCATTTGCGATCCAGTCACTCAACCTGAGCGAAGTCGCAGGGGGATACCTTTTTCTCGCCACTGCGCTTGGGATCGCTCTCGGCGCCTATCTTGCAGGCAAGGCTTCGCGCAAACGGGTAGAGCTGGGTCTTTCCTGTCTTGCCGGCCTCGGGATCGCTCTTTTCTTCATCTTGACCTCCCTCTTTTCAGAAAACCTGTTCATAGTGATCGGCTGCCTGGTCGCAATCGGGATTTTAGGTGGAGCCTTTATCGTCCCATTCGATACTTTCATTCAGCTCAACAGCGACCATGAAAAGCGCGGGCAGACGATCGCCGCCTCCAACTTTTTAAGCTTTACAGGCGTTTTAATCGCCTCTTTTTCCCTCTATTTTTTCAATACCGTCTGCGGGCTTTCCTCTGCCAGCAGCTTTGCTGTCATGGGCGTTTTGACCTTCCTGGTCTCCGTGACGTTATGCCTGCGTCTGTCCGATCTGTTCCTTCCCTACTTTTCTCGCAAAATCTTCTATCCTCTCACCGGCTTTACAAGTCCCAATACCGATTCGATTGAGAAGACGGGAGGATCGATGCTAGTCCTTGAAAAGGCAACATGGCGCAACGCTCTCTTGCTTGCCGGAGCATTGCCCAACGTCCACTATTTAATTCCCTCGAACAGCAAAAGATGGCGCTGGTACCACCGCTACTTCTATTCTGTGCACCAGATCCCCGATGAGAACGAGATCGAAGAGATCCTCAATTCTGCCAAGAGCTATATGGAGCAGGGGATCATCCCCTGCCTGATGCTTGAAAAGAACCTCCCCCGCAAGCAGCAATCCTCCACCAATTCCTTCCTCGATTTCTTTAAACGCACCTCCAATCAGCTGCTCTATGTCCGCCTTATCGAGGATACGGACACTGGAAAAACTACGTTCCGGTTTGAAAAATAGCCCCGCTTTTCACCAATTTAACGTTGCAAAAGATAATGGCTTGGTGAAGAATTCCTTTGCAAACCTGCACAGGAGGTGGCCAATGAGCAACAGTACATCATTTCTATCCCCATCCATTCTTTCCCCTTCACTGCTTTCCCCAACGGTGAACATCCATTTTCATGGACATCTGGATAATTCCTGCAATAATTGCTTCCCTCCTTCTCCAAAAAGGATTATCGCACTCAATGATTTAACTCTGACCCTCGACAACAGGTCTAAGATTGCATCCTGCCTCACCAAATTTTTATGCTGCTCTAAGAGCCTCGATACTCCAGAACAAAATAAGAAGGCTGTCGTTCTTTATGAAAAATTTCTTATTCAGGAATACGGAAGTTCGATCGCCAGCTTGGCCATTAGAATGGCACACATCGACCTTTCTCAAAAAAAGACGGACGGCTCTCCTCTCTTAAATACAGAAGCCGCTGCGATCGCTAAAGTAGCAGATCAGATTGTAGTCCATCGCGATACGCTCAAAAAGATGCTCAAGCATCTTGCCTTCTACATCGAAACGGCCAAAGGGAAGAAAGAAGAAGATCTCCCTGCGATCATGGGCGGTGACACGCATTCACCCTCCTTCTCGCGCCGAAGACCCCACAAGGAAAAAGGCGAGGTTCAGATGGGTCCGTATGAAAAATTGGAGGTTTACGATGAGACCGATCTTCCCGATTCACCTCTTTCCGTGCGCTCAGGCAATAGCTCTGCGAAAGGGAGAAACTCTCCTTCCGATATCACTGCCATTTTTGTTCAAAAGAGGGATGGAAGGGTAGAAACATTCCAGCAGGAGAAAATCAGTAAAGATCTCAAAGAGCTGCCTCTGGAAAAAAAACTATCGGACAAGGCGATCAAAAGAATTCTAAAAGACGTAAAGAGCTATCTCACGGGAAATAACGCCCAGCACGTCTCGTCCGATACGCTGCGCACAATTCTTGCCAAAGCCCTCGAAACCAAAGGCGCTAGAATCCCCCGCCCGGAATTCCTCGATCAGATCCCTAGCAAGGGGATGGTCGAAAATCTCGAGAAAAGAAGAGGAATTGAAGACATCTCGCCAGAAGAGTGCGAAGCCCTTCTAATAATCGCTGGCTCGCAGGAAAATATCGCCCTAAGCGAATATCCTCTTAAACAGCCTCGTAATTCTGAAGAGGATTTATAATTACATGTTTAAATCCGAATCGTGAAGAAACTGGAGGTACTGCTGATACAGCTCTTGAAGATCAGAACAGGCGCTCTTGTCATTGAGCCCTTTTAGATTATCGGCCAAGACTTCTGCGGAATAATCCCACCTCACGGCATCGAGCTCTGGAAGTCGGCATTTCAACGTTCCTTAAGCAAAAAGCCCCGCATTGAGCGGGGCTTTTTCATTTAACGACAACATGACTTTCATTGAGACTTAGAAGCCGTAGATGAACTCGATCTCGTACTGCTTATAGCGACGGAAAGGGCCGATGCTGTCATCCAAAGTGATCGACTGCTGCCAGCTCTGCTGCATGTTGAGCTGGTTGGTGAGCAAATAGTCCAGCGTCATCTGGAATCCGCGATAGTTGACATTGCCTCCAGCCGTCTTGCGGGTGTTGTGGGTTCCTCCGCCTCGGACGTTGGAAGTATAAAAGCCGCTGTCGTTTGAATTCCCAAGGCCAATTCCCTGTACATCAAAATCGGGGATGCACTGCGCAGCCAGAACCTGATAGTTGATGTCAAATGCCCAATCCCCCTTCTTTCTGATTTCACCGATGGACACCCCAAGATAGCCGCCCCAGTTGGCGCGCTTGTGGTGAGTGATCCTCAGTTTATGAGCATTGCTGTTCCAAAGGCCGGCAAGGTAGATCTGAACGATCTTCTGCAGCTTGGAAGGAAGAAACTTGTAGCCGATCAACAACTGAGAGACGAGGAAGTCATAACGCTGGTTGTCCACTCTGTTATGCAGATCTTTGGTATTCCAATCGGTGAGAGAGTACTTCGTGTAGAGTCCTGTGCCCCCGACGTTCAGAATGCCGATCTCGCCCAGGTATCCAAATTGGTTCTTGTTTTCATTGATGATAAATACCCCGGCATGAAGATAGAGATCGCCGATCGGATCGTAGCCCTGGTCATATTTGAACCAGAGGCCGTCGAAAAAGTTGTTGAACTCGATTTTCGAATCCACGATCGTCGACATCCTGCGACGTCCTGCCTCGATATCGAAGGAGTAGGTGTCGCCATCGATAGCTCGTACGCCCCAATAGGCGCGTTCAAGCTTAAGCTTGTTCAAAGTTCCGCTGATAATGCCGGCATCGTTGTCGAACTCGAGCTTGATTGATCCCCAGGAATTTTCCGTGCGGTAGTCGAGCATCAGGTTGACTTCGATGTCAAATGCGTTTGTAGGAAGGGTTGTCGCCCCGCCGGTGCCGCGCTGCTTGACGCCGTCGCGCACTTCTGCAGTCGACTGGAACTCTGTGCGGACCTCGCCGCTGATGGAGAGGGCGCCGCCAAGCTCTCGAACGGTGACCTGGCGCTTGGTGTTGATCCACTCGCGCACAGCATTGACGTCTTTTTGGTCGATATCGTCAGCATCATCGATCGTCGAAGCGTGAAGGTGAGATGTGAGGGAGCAGGTAGCGCAAAGATAGAAAAATCGGCGTAAAAACTGATCTAATTTCATTGTAAGTCTCCTAACTTGATGTCTGAGGAACCATTTCTGCCGCCCTTCTTCGACAATCTCCTCGAGGAAATGACAGCGGGAACGGTTCTATCCTGCGCGATCGTTGACAATATCTTGAATTCGAGTGTGCACAGTTCATTTTTATAAAAAAATGACAAAAAGACGATGGGGTTTATATAGGGAAACGCGATTTATTGCAAAGAAAAAGGGACTCGACATTTCTTAGGGGGGGGTTCTAAAACTTCACATTTCCAGCCAGCCAGATCACCAGCTCATCGATATTGTTTGAGTATATATAGAGGATGGGCGCTTCCCAAACAAATGAGAAGAATAAGAAGCGAAATTGTTTTTTTATCCGCAGCCCAATTATTTTTTTAAGGGTCAGCTGAAATATCCAAACAACTTCAAAACTTAAAATCAGCGCTCAAAGAAACGGCATTTTCATTGATGAAACGGACCTCGGCGTTCAGTTGGAACGCCTTTTGCGCAGCCAGGCCGAACCCTAGGAAGAGTCCGCAAGGATAGGTGTCTTTGAATGTGACGTGCTTGCTTGGGATCAAGAACTTGATCGAGTCCAAATGCTCGATGCGCTCCCGAAAATCAGCATAATCGACACCGATATAGGGAACGAACCAGTTGAATCGATAGGAGACCCCGATCCCGACCTGCCATTCGCAGTAGTCGATTTCAGCATGTCGGGTGGGATAGGACTTGCCGTTGACCTTCAGAGAAGAGAGGCCGGGATGCGATTTCACATACTCGGCATTGACGGAAAGCTGCAGATCTCCCCAATAGGCCAGGATGGCTCGGCCTCCCACGCCCCAGGCAACGTTAGTGCCGCTGTGATAGGAAATTTTTGTGTCGCTAAAAGGATGGTGGGAAATTTCAGAAGAGAGCGAGCCCAGCGATCCAAAGAGCTCCGCGCGGTCGTTGAAATTGAGGGTCACCAATCCAAAATTGCTGAGAGACTCGTATTTCTGCACTTTTTTGGTGCAGTGCTCCAGGTGCTGGCCTTCCATGTGCAATTTGCGATCGTAAACGCGGTTAAACTCATATCCTGCTTTTAGCCCAAGCCAATGCTCTTTTGAAATAAAGAGCCCCTCTTCCGGCATCATCGGAAGGCTCGGATTGCCGTTATAGAGAGCAATCGCGCTCAAAGGCATCAGCAGAAGTAAAAAGATCAGACGATATAAACGCATAGACCCAAACAAATTCAAAAACTCTTCTATCGCGCTCCCCAAATCAATTATATGAATTTGTTTGGGGATATCGCCAACCTATCAAAATGAATTTGGAATTTCCATGAGAATTTTGTCTATTGGGCAATGCTAGACAATGCGCGGTGCAAGAGACACAGGGGCCATCTCATACTCGTAGGGGCGGGTGAAGATGGACCAGGTTTTGCGGTCGGTGCCATTGATCCACTGTTTCCAGGCGCTCATCTGGACACCCTGCGAGAGAGTTCTGTCGAGGCGCCATAATTCGAGCCGGCCTGTGCCGGGGTTTACGACGAAACCGAAATAATTTCCCGCCCAGTTGGTATCGGCGAACAACAATGGGTTCGGTTGGGCGGCGCCGACAAACCGGGCATGCTGGGCAACGTAGCGGTGAAGATCGAAAGATAGGAAAAGGGTGTTTTCCGCCAGAAGGTAACATCCTTTCGCGGCCTCTCTCACCTCCCGCGCTGTTAAATAGGGAGCCGGAGAATCAGGAAAAAGCTGCAGGACCTTCTCAACTTTTTCATTCATGAGGTCAGAGAGGATCCTTTGCACGACAGCCTTCCACTCCTTTCCTTGCACAAGGGGCAGGTTTTGATAGAGGAAGGCATCGAGTCCGTCAGCGAGGACCTGTTTTTGGGCGGTTTGCGTCAGTTTAGCGTGGCGTATCAAAGCTTCAAGGAGATGGTTCCTCCACTCGATCACGGTCAGTTTTTTATCTTTAGGAAAGAAAACCTGATTGATGTAATGGCCAAGAAGGGGAGGCAGCTGCTCGGAGAATGCGGAAAGTAAAAACATCTGTTCAGCGACGCTCAGCCGCATCTCTGAATAAAACCGCTGGCAAGGCAAGAACATCTCATCGCGTACCCAAGTGTAAGTGAACACATCTTCTTGCCATCCCTGTCTGACCCCATCTTCCGCCGGCATCAGGATGAACGCGTGGGTAGGAGAGCTCATCAACATCCCTTTGCTTTTGCCCTTGATAAAAGGATCGGTATTTCTGGGAGGAAGATTTTTCAAGGTGTCGAGGATAAAGATGAGCAGTTCAGTCTCATTCTCCACCCATTTTTCTTCGTGGGTCAGTTCTCCTTCGCGGCAATAGTAGGTTTTGACAAGGGTTGTCATCGTGCCGCCGGAAGTGTAGGCCCACGGTTTTTTATCGATCGCCTGCATGTGCGCTAGGGGAGATTTCAAGACAGGGGCCTGATGGGCCCTCGCCATCCGCTGCAGGGCCGTCTCTAAAAAAGTTTTGGTTCTGAGATGAGAGACAATGGAAGAGGTGAGGTCTAAAACATCCGACTCGCCCCCTTCCCAATCGCAGGCTGCGGCAACCTGCGATTCCGTCGCGGAGAAAAAATCCAGAAGGGCGTCAAGGTACTGCTCGGCATCATAAATCAATGTCCACAGGGAAGGGTCTGTCCTCCCATGTTTATAGACGAGGCGAAACCCCGCTGGACTGTCATCATAAAGATCTCCCTGGAAATCCTGCATCTCGGCATCGTAGATCTCCTGAAAGTACTCGGGAAACTTTTGATCGTACTGTTTGATGAGAAAGGAAAAGAGGTTGGAATAATTAGAGCCTTTGGAATAAATGGCATCGCGTAGCTCAAGACATGAGCGCATGTGGTACGCCCGGCTTTGATATTCCGCCTGCAGACGGCGGGCGTCCGATTCGGACGAGGCATTGCGGAGCAAAGTTTCTGTTGCGCGGAGCTGGTCGAAAGCGATCTCGTACTGGGATTGGGCCTCTTCGAGCTTTTTGTTGATTTCGGTGATCTTCTCATCGATTTTGCGATAGAGCATCTCTCCAATCCCTCCCGGCTCCTCTGGAGAAAGTCCGAGGCTGGAGTAGAGATTCCAGCGGGAAAACTCCATCTTTACCTCAGAGAATGAGGCCAGGGTGAACTCCCAGGCCCGAAGCAGGGCGTTGTCGCACACTCCCTTGAAAGCAGCCCTGCACTCTTTTTCCTTCTGATTAAAGGCCAAGATCTGTTCTAGCCTACGGGAAATGCCGGGGTCGGGCGCGCCGATCGTCATTTTGGCGCTTTTGAACTGGGCGATCTCAAGGGCCCTTCCTTTTTCAAGGTCGTCTTCGCTTAAATTAAATCTATCGAGAAGGACGCGGCGGATCAGATCTTCCACCGTGAGAAGTTTTTTACCGGCGGAAAGTTCCTGGATCAGCTGCTCGACCGCTTCCGCCCTCTCTTCTATCGGCCTCTGGGAATTGATAACTCCGGCGGTTTCCAGGGCGACGATCAAACCCGGGCTGTATCCGGGCCTGGCTTTAGTATCGCTCGCAATTAAATTTTTTTTGAGCTCCCCAATCCCGGTGCTTGGACTTAACGGGATGGCGTATTCGACGCCGCCGAACGTACGCTTTAACTTGCCGGTCATAAGAAGTTGATATAGATCGTCCAGCAGCAAAGGGACCTGGTCGCTTTGGATCAGAATCGCAGGAGCCGTGGCAAAGCAGGAACCGACGTTTTGACGAAGAGGCGTCATACATGCACACAGCACCGCCGCCTTGATCTGGGCGTCCGACGGCGGCCTGGACGAATGGATCCCTAAAGTTTCGAAGATCAGCTTTTCAGCCCACTTGTGGCAAAGAGGTTTTTGAAAACGCTTCAGCGATTTGATGATCTCGTCATCGTCAAGTGTCCGCAGGAAACGAAGAAGGTGGTCACGGATCAGCCCATCGTTGTTCCCGCCTGGGAAAAAAAGGTATCCTTCTTTATCGATAAGTTTGATCAAAGCTTTGAGAAAATCTCTACTGACTTCCCCTTTTTCATCAAGGAGAGCCATGCTGAGGCGTCTGGCGCGGCTGAGAGCCCGGAAGCGGAGGCTTTCCTGAATGGCAGACAGATCGAAGAGGAAAGAGAGGCGTGCTTCATTCGGAAGATCGAAGAGCTGGGCGAGAGGATGTTCTTTCTGCGCCTCAAGCAAGTGCAGAAAGACGTGTGTCATGAACTGGGGATCTGTGCAGGGGAGATGGAAAATTTCGTCTCGTCTCAATTAATGTCTCAAATCATTTTTTACCTTTATATTTTGGGGAGCAATGATTTACAATCAACATAAAAAACAATGAGGAACAATTCAAATGTTGATCCGATCAAATAAACAGGAAATTGAGCTTCCCGAGGGAAGTTCCGCAAAAGATTTAGCAGAGAAACTCAACCTCCGCGGCCCGAACCAATCCCTTGCCGCAAAAATCAACGGCGCGATGCGCGATCTTTCAACTCCGCTTAAAAACGGCGACGCGGTCGAACTGGTCCATTTCGAAGAGCCGGAAGGAAAAGAGGTTTTCTGGCATACCTCAGCCCATGTGCTCGCTCAAGCGATCCTGCGCCTCTACCCCGACGCCAAACCGACGATCGGTCCTCCGATTGAAAACGGCTTCTATTATGATTTTGCCAATCTCACGATCTCGGAAGAGGATTTCGAAAAGATCGAAAAAGAGATCGACAAAATCATCGATGAGAACTATCGCCCCGAGCGCCATGTCCTGAAAGGAAAGAAAGAAGCCCTCGAAAAGTTCAAGAGCAACCCCTACAAATGCGAACTGATCGAAGGGTTTAAAGAAGGGGATGAGATTTCAGGATACTCGCAGGGAGAATTCTTCGACCTCTGCCGCGGCCCCCACATGCCATCCCTTGGAAAAATCAAAGCGTTCAAAGTTCTCAAAACATCGGGCGCCTACTGGAAAGGGGACTCCAACCGCGAGATGCTGACCCGAGTCTATGCAATCTCCTATCCTGACCGCAAACTCCTCAAAGACTACCTGTTCATGTTAGAAGAGGCGAAAAAGCGGGACCACAAAATCCTCGGACCCAAGCTCGATTTGTTTTCCCTTAAGGAAGAAGGACCCGGCATGCCGTTCATCCATCCTAAGGGGATGATCATCTGGAACCGTCTGATCAATTTCTGGCGCATGCTCCACGATAAAGCAGGCTATGTCGAGATCAAGACGCCTCAACTGCTCAGCCAGACGCTTTGGGAAACATCCGGACACTGGTTCCATTACCGTGAGAACATGTACGCCTTCAGCATCGAAGAGCGCCACTTCGCGATCAAGCCGATGAACTGCCCCGGCTGCATGCTCTATTTTAAATCCCAATCGCACAGCTATCGCGAGCTTCCGCTGCGCGTCGCTGAAATCGGTCATGTCCACAGACATGAGGCATCCGGCGCGCTCAGCGGTCTGTTCCGCGTGAGGAGTTTCCACCAGGACGACGCCCACGTCTTCATGCGCCCCTCCGATATCAAGCACGAGATCATGAACGTGGTCGGGCTGATCGACGAGATCTACTCCACATTCGGACTCCCTTACCGTCTGGAACTTTCAACGCGTCCGGAAAAGAGCATCGGCTCCGATGAAGACTGGGAAGTCGCGACCGCCGGTCTTAAGGATGCCCTTGACGGGTGGGGCCAGCCTTACCGCATCAATGAAGGCGACGGAGCGTTCTACGGCCCGAAGATCGACATTCATATCAAAGACACTCTCGGAAGATCCTGGCAGTGCGGCACGATCCAGCTCGATATGGCCCTTCCCGAAAAATTCCAACTCGAATATATGGATAGTGACGGACAGTTGAAACGACCTGTAATGATTCACCGCGCGCTCTTCGGGTCCATCGAACGCTTCTTTGGGATTTTGATCGAGCACTTCGCCGGCAGATTCCCACTGTGGCTCAGCCCAAGACAGGTTTGCATCATTACAGTCGCCGACCGCCACAACGATTATGCGCACACGCTTGCTGCGGAGTTAAAGAAAGCCGGATTCCTTTGCGATGTCGACGACACCGCAGAATCGATGAATAAAAAAATCCGCAATGCGCAAATGATGCAATATAACTACATGCTGACCGTCGGCGATAAGGAACTTGAGAACAGGACGATCAACCTGCGCACACGCGACAACGTCGTGCACGGAGAGCTCCAGCTCAAAGACTTTATCACCGCCATTGAAAAAGAAAGCGCGGCAAGATCTCTAACATCCTGTTTTGCGAAAGAGGAAGCGCAACATGCATAAGATTGCAGTCAGCAGCTTTAAAGGGGGAACGGCAAAGACTTCCACGTCTCTGCACCTTGGAGCCGCTTTAGCCAAATTCCATAAGAAAAAAGTGCTCCTGATTGATTTGGACGCTCAGGCGAATTTGACGACAGGTCTCGGCTACGATCCTGACGCCCAGGACAGCATGGCCCCCGTTTTCCAGGGCCAGAAAAAAATCCAGGACGTGATTCTCCCCACCTCGGTGAAAAACCTCGATCTGATCCCAGCCGACACCTGGCTGGAGCGCGTCGAAGTCACCGGGCCGCTTGCCGGAGATCGTTATTCCCATGAGCGCCTGAAGGAGATCCTAAAACCTTTAAAGTACGACACGATCATCATCGACACTCCTCCGTCGCTCTGCTGGCTCACTGAGTCCGCGCTGATCGCCGCCAATCAATCGCTCGTCTGCGCAACGCCAGAGTTTTACAGCATCAAAGGACTCCAGCGCCTTTCTGAATTCATGAACAGCATCTCGCAACGCCATCCTTTCAACATCCTGGGAGTCGCACTATCCTTTTGGAACCCGCGCGGCAAAAGCAATGACGCCTTCCTTGAAGTCATCGAAGGAACATTCCCGGGAAAATTGCTTAAATCGAAGGTCCGCCGGGATATCCGCGTGTCGGAAGCCTCGGTTCACGGCAAGCCCATTTTTGAAGTCGCGCCAAGCAGCCGCGCTGCAGAAGACTACGTCGCCTTGACGAAAGAGCTCCTGAAACGAATGTAAATGTAAAACAGCTTAACATTGTCATCTTATGGTAAAAGTCAATTCCCTTCTTGCGCAACGCCTGAAAATGGCGACGGAAAAATTTTCGAAGATGACAGGTCTTGTCGAGAGATCTTCGGCGGGAAACCTCTCCAGTTTTTCGGGGGTCTTCCGGGTCGCTCCCTTGAACGAGAAGGAAAAGGAAGCCCTCGTCTCGCTGCTAACCCAATATAAGAGCGACGAGCAGGAGATCGCCGAAGACCTTTTTCAACTTTCCACTCTGACCGCTGAAGTCAAAGCGATCAACAACCAGGCCGTCATCCTGCACGGCGAGCGGATCAAAAAAGCCCAGGAGATCCTGAAAAACTACCAGGACGGGGCGTTCAGCGCATGGCTCATCGCTACCTACGGCAACCGCCAAACCCCTTACAATTTTTTGCAGTACTACGAATTATATACCGCTCTTCCCGCTCAGCTACACCATAAGCTGGATGAAATGCCCCGCCAGGCTGTCTACAGTCTTGCCAGCAGAAACGGGCCCCAGGAGCAAAAAGAGCAGATCGTCGAAAGCTATAGCGGCCAGCCCAAGCAGGAACTTCTCAAACTCATTCGTGAAACTTTTCCGCTGGCTGAAAATGACCGCAGAGCGCAGGACATGGGGGAAGTGGCGATCAGCCAATTGCGCCGGATCCACTCTCACCTCGTCTCTTCTGCCTTCACACCCACCGCAAGACAAAAAACACAGCTACTCCAGACATTGAGAGAGCTTAAAGCGCTCATTGAGCAGAAAGGCTCCTGAATGACAGACCTTAAGCACTACCAGTCGCCACTGTCCAATCGCTATGCAAGCGAAGAGATGTCCCATCTCTTTTCACCCCACTTTAAATTCCTGACTTGGCGCAAGCTCTGGATAGCGCTCGCAAAAGCACAAAAAACGCTCGGCCTTCCAATCTCCGACAAACAAATCGCAGAGATGCAGGGCGCGTTAGAAAAAATCGATCTGGCCTCCGCCGAAGAATATGAGAAAAAATTTCGCCATGACGTGATGGCCCACATCCACGCCTTTAGCGATGCGTGCCCGGAGGCCCGCGGCATCATCCACCTCGGCGCGACTTCCTGCTTTGTCACCGACAACGCCGACCTGATCCAAATCCGCGAAGGATTAAAAATCCTGCGCAATAAAGTCCTCCAGGTGATCCGCCAACTCCATCCTTTCGCCCAGGAATTCGCCTCTCTCAGTGCCTTAAGCTACACCCATTTTCAATCGGCCCAGCCGACAACCGTTGGAAAGCGCGCCTGCATCTGGCTGCAGGATTTGCTCATGGATCTTGCCGACTTCGAACACGCGCTTGAGAACCTGCGCTTTCTGGGCGTGAAAGGCGCCACCGGGACCCAGGCATCTTTTCTCTCTCTCTTCGAAGGGGATCACGACAAAGTCAAAAAACTCGAAGAGCTCGTCTCCAAAGAGATGGGGTTTGCAAAACTGTTTCATATCTCCGGACAGACCTACACCCGCAAACAGGATATCCGCGTGATGGCAGCCCTGAGCAGCTTCGCCGCCTCAGCGCATAAATTCGCGACCGATTTCCGCTTGCTTGCGCATCTAAAAGAGATCGAAGAACCTTTTGGAGAAAAGCAGGTAGGCTCCTCTGCGATGCCATACAAACGCAACCCCATGCGGAGTGAGCGGATCTGCGGCCTTGCCCGTTTTTTAATCTCGCTGAATGAAAATCCACTCTACACGGAAGCCACGCAGTGGTTCGAGCGCACACTCGACGACTCGGCCAATCGGAGGCTTTATTTGCCTGAGGCTTTTCTGACAGCCGATGCGATTTTGAATCTGATGTGCAATATCACAGCAGGGATCATCGTCCATCCCAAAGTGATCGAAAAACACTTGAGCGACGAGCTGCCTTTCCTTGCGACTGAACAGATTTTGATGGAATCGGTCAAAAAAGGAAAAGACCGCCAGGCGGTCCATGAAAGGCTGCGCATCCATAGTCTTGAATCAAGCCGCCGCATCAAAGAAGAAGGCCTGAGCAATGATCTACTGGGGCAGATCGCCAACGATCCAGCCATCGGTCTGTCTGCACAGGAAATCAAAGAACTGACGCACATCAAACACTTCATCGGCAGATCCATTGAGCAGACCCATGAGTTCCTCAATGACGAGGTTGCCCCCGTCATCAAGAAACATAAAGAGATCGGAACCTATTTGGCTGAGATCAAACTGTAGTAAGCCAGTGTTGTCAATTGCTGAAAAAACATCCCTTTATTAATTGACGGCGCCCTCTAGCGCCTCTTTTCTCTGGAGCAGCAACCCCGCTTTCACCATTTCATTCAAGATCTGCTTCTTCACATCGTCCTGCGGCTCGACGAGCGGCAGGCGCATCCTCGAAGAACATTTTCCCATCGCCCCCAATGCAAATTTGACGCACTGCGGATTGGTCTCGAGCACCATTGATTTGACAAGACCGTAGTAGCGGCTGAAAAATTCCCTGGCCTCCTCGACCTGATCAGCGAGCAGCAGAGTCGTTAGAATTTTCCATTCGCGTGGAATGATATTGGCAACAATCGAAATGTCGCCGACGGCTCCGGATGCCATCAGAGGAATGACAAGGGTATCGTCGCCCGATAAGACCGGCGTTTTGATCTGATGCATCAAATCAAGGGCATAATCGAGATCCCCCGTCGCATCTTTGATACCGACGATATTGGGAAGCGACGCGATGCGGGCCATTGCTTTGACAGGAAGCTTGATTCCAGTGCGTCCGGGGTGATGGTAAACGATCATAGGGATGCCTACCTTAGAAAGCGCCTCGAAGTGTTGAAAGCAGCCTTCAGCCGTCGGCCGTGTATAATAAGGAACAACAATAAGGGATCCATCCGCGCCAACAACTTTCGCTTCTTGAGTAAGCTGCACAGCTTTGCGCGTGTCATAAGTACCGGTGCCGGCGATGATGGGAATGCGCCCTTTGGCGGCAATTACCCCTTCCTTGAAGATCCTGATCGTCTCTTCATGGGTCAGCGTCGGCGCTTCGCCGGTCGTCCCGCAGAGGACGATAGCATCGGTACCCGACTCGATATGCCACTGAATGAGTTCGGAAAGATTGTGATAATCGACCTCTCCCTGCTGGTTAAACGGCGTCGCAAGAGCGACAATAGAGCCTCTAAACATATCTCTCCCTCCTGATAGCGTTCATTAAAATCAATCCGCAGACCACTGCCATCGCAGCGCCGATATAAAGGGGCATTGTCATTGTGTATGCCGCGAGCGGGCCGCCGGCAAGTCCTGTAAAAATCTCCGCCAATACCTGAACCGAGGTGAGCGTTCCCATCGCCTGGCCCTGAAACTGGTGAGACGCAGTGTTGGAAATAAGAAGCGATCCATTGGTGATCACGACTGCCAGGCAAAATCCAAGCGGGGGCAGAGTGACGAGCAGAGCGTAGGGGGATTTGGGGAGCAGGCAGACGATGAATGCGACGGCCAGCAAAAAGGCGAAAAGGCACAGCGACTGGATTGGTTTAAGCCTCTTAGACAAATAGGGGATCAGCCAGATCACTCCCGCCCCGATAGCGAGCGAATCGTACACCATCACGTAGGAAAGCATCGAGGCTGAAAAATCGAACTGCCTTTCCAGAAAGACGGGAAAGAAGCGAAAAAAAGAGAAATATCCGAGCGCGAGAAAAAAGTTGGCGACGTAAAACCCTTTGAGCCTCGGCCTTCTCATGCCGCTCCACATCGAACTGAAAAACTCCCACTTTCCTTCCGGCTTTACTTTAAGAGTCTCCTTGGAATACAGATAGATGACGACCATCCCGATCACCGTCATGCAGGCTGCGGCCCAGAAGGGGGTTGAGAACGTAAACCAGCTGACGACCGTGGGGTCGGCAAGCTGCCCGCCCATCAATGGTCCAATAATGAATCCCAAAGAAATAAAGATATTGATCCATCCAAAATGAACCGCTTTTTCCGTCTGTTGTTCCTCCTTTTCCGTCAGGTCTGCGACCACAGACTGCGCAATCGTCACATTGCCCTCGCAAAATCCGCAAATGGCAAGGCCAGCGAACATTCCCGAGATGGAATAGGAATGAACAGCATAGGCGGTGACCAGATATCCAAGCGTCGTTCCCGCAAGAGACATCAAGATAATCTTCTTGCGTCCATAGTGGTCCGATAACCTTCCTAAAAGAGGGGAGCCAAAGAATTGGCCGAGGGGAAAGCTGGCCATCACAAGGCCGAGCAGAATCATTTTTGTGTGCAATGAAGCGCCAGGAATGATCGATCTCACCGGATCGAGGAACATCTCCGGCAAAATGGGCAAAGGGAGAGCGAACCCAATATACGCGAACAGGATCACAATCGCGTAAGGGATCAGTATTTTTCTCGATTTGCTTTGCATTGTTACACCCCAATAGAAAGCGGAAGTATAGCGTTTAACGGCTCTTTTGATGTACTGTGAAAAAAAAAGGAGGAAGATATGCCTCACATCACAGTAAACGATATTGAAATATATTACGAGATCCATGGTGCAGGTCCTCCGCTGCTTTGCATCGAAGGATTTACCTGCAACCGCTTAACCTGGCAGGAGTTCATCGAGCCGCTTAGCTCTTCCTATCAGTTGATCCTTTTTGACAATCGCGGGTCAGGGCAGAGCTCTTCCCCCGACACTCCCTATACCATCAAAATGTTGGCAGAAGATACGGCAGCTCTTCTCAAAGAGCTCAATCTTTCCAAGTGCTTTGCTATTGGACATTCGATGGGTGGCGCTATCCTGATGCAGCTTTGCCACACTTACCCAGGACTCATCCGCAAAGGGATTCTCGCAAACACATTCGCAAAGGTCCCAAAACGATGGAATTGGCATAAGGACTGGATTGCTAAGCTGATTAAGGTAAATGTTGAAAAAAAGCTTCTTATAGAAGGATCCCTGGCTTGGCTTTACAGCGAAGAATTCATGAACGATCCTAAGAAAATCCAGGAAGCTGTGAAGATGATAATGGACGATCCTTTTCCGCAGCCCCTTTCAGGACTGTTCGGGCAAATGCACGCGCTTTCTGAATGGGACTTCAGAAGCCACCTGCATAACATTCAGACCCCTATGCTCATCGCGGCTGGCGATGAAGATTTTGCCTTCCCGCTATTTTGCGCAGAAGAACTGGCAGAAAAAATCCCTCACGCCGAACTTTGCGTCTTTCAAGGACAGGCTCACATGATCCTGCAGGAAAGAACAGAAGATGTGATCAAGCTGATGAAGGATTTCTTTGAATAATCTATCCAAACAACATCAACAATTATGTTTTGGACAACGCGAATGCTGGTGGGACATAAATGATCGGAAGCGGCCCAATTAGCGAAATGGGATCTCTTTCGATCATTGAATAGAGCCGCTTTGGCCCAGCTGAAAAACCAAATTTTGAAATTGTTTGGGTATAAAGACAGTTCCAGGCTCGCGATGAGCCTGGAACAAGGAACATATAACAGTTTAAGAAACACGGACAGAAGAGTAGTCCCTTTGAGCGAAGTCTTGGAGGATTTCTCTCCACTCGGAGGCGACCATGGAGAAGTCGCTCAAGTGGTGCTTGAAAGGGATATATTTGCCTTCTTCCATCTGAATCTCTTCGAACAGATAGACAGAATGCGTCAGAGGATCGAGCTTAAGATAAGCTCCGCTGTGCTGCCATCTGAGCACACCGCTGCTTGACACGCAAGAGCGCACGTTTTTGGGTAAATAGCCATCTCCAGAATACACTTTTGTATAGAGGGTCCAATGATTCTTTTTTTGGGTCGCTTCAAAAAAAATCACTTCGCCTTGAATGACGACGCGCGCTTTTCGCTTACCGGCCAGCTGACTCATCACAAGTAGAAAAGCATCGTATGACATAAAATGATTTAACCTAATTTAGACAGATTTATTCTCAGCGCTTATTATACACTATTAATCTGTAATTAAGAATCAGTTAATTTATTTTAATTACAATCAACGAAATACAAATTAGATTGAAAAATAGAAGTAAAAATTAAATCTCAGAGAAACTATCACCGCATTCAATTTTTCTGGTATAAGAATAGAGCGGCTTATTTTTTTTAGTTACCGTCTTTTCTTCAATACCACTCTTAGAACAAAGTTGAAGTTTGATGAAGCCTTCTCCTTTAAAAGGGCGGCGCAGCACGCGCGATTGACAAGGTTCGACTTTATTTCTGGAAAAAATCAAATAGGAAAACTTTTCATCCTCATAATTTAAAGTTGCATCTTTAGTTTTGCGATGAAAAGAAGAACGCTCGACCCGTGCAGAAAAATGACACCAGTCATTTCCTGACATTGGGCATGCGTTGGAATGGGGGCATGGAGCCATCAGATTAGCCCCGTTTAAAAGCAAACCTTGACGCATTTTTTTCAATGACTCAAAAGCGAACTTCGATCCCGGTTCAATGATCACAAGAAATTTTTGAGTCAGCCCCCAAAGTTTTTCTACTAACTCCAAACGCTCCTTCTCCCTCAGCTCATTTAATGAATAAGATGCAATCACCAGATCGTGGGGCTCAACAGCCCACTGGTTTGTGATGTCCTGGGACAGCCACGTTTGGCCAATCTCGCCCAAGTCTGCTGCCAACTGCCTGCCAAGAGCGATAAATCCAGGGTCCCTCTCCAACATTGTCGCCTTCTTTAAGGGCAAAGAAGTCTCCGCAGCTGCGAGCAGAGCGGTCCCTGGACCTGCCCCGACGTCTAAAAGGGAGAAAATAGGGTCAAAACCACTGCGTTTAATGAGTTCCACAAGTACTTGCCTGACAACGGCATAAGTTGCAGGCAGCCGTGCCGCTAAATACGCAAGCCTTTGAACATCAGAACTTAACGTCTTAATATCGCTGCATCCATCACGGCCGCGGTAATTTTTAGTCAGCTTTTCCCTCTCCTTAGAGAGGGCATTGAGAGATTGCCCCGTTAAAAGGGATTCAATTTTAGCGTTTAATAATTGATTCATAAAAACACAAAAATAAAAGTAATAACAATTTATAAAAACATTATTATAGCTAATTAACGATAAATAATGTAAAATTATTTTCAAAAATTAACTAAATGAGGACATTATGTCAGTCAGCACCATTTCTTCAAATGTTCAAAAATTGACCTCTGAGACAGAAGGCTTTGAATTTCGGACAGCTTCATTGCTAGGCCCTTTACAAGGCCGACAGCTCAAGATAGGCGCAGTCGAAGGCAACCATCAAGAGGTGATGCAGGTCTTTAAAAAGACGATGCAAGATGTCGCAAACCTTAAACTAAAAATCCAGGGACTCACTACCTATTCTAACCAGGAAGAAATGATCCTTTATGCGGAAGCTGCGACCAATCTCGAAAGTCGGTTGGAATCTGCATTGATCCGCATGAACGACACACTTCTCACTTCCTATCCGACAGCCAGAATCGAATACGGCAGACAATGCATAGGGCCCAAAAAAGCGCCGACAATCGAAGGGGCAAGCGTCGCATTGCAGAAGACATTGAGCACCTGCTCGGCCATCCGGGAAATCCGCGGCGACGGAAATTGTTTTGCTGCAGCATTTACAACCCGTTTTCTTGAAATGCTGGTAGCTCGGAAAGCTGTTTCTGAATTTATCGAATTTGTCGCTCATGATGGGATTGACCAACCTGAATTGAAGTCAGAAGTGATCAATAGGCTAATGGAATTACAGGAATACCCATCGCAAATCGATAACGTTCTCGGAGATAATAGTAAAATTCTACCGTTCATCAGCTATTTCCGCCATCTGGCCGCGGATGAGATGAAAAAGAATAGTGTCGATGAAAATGCCCAGTTCTTAGCCGCTCTGATGCAAGAATATACTGTGCAAGATTTGCAGATAGAGAACTTCGATCAGTTTGAGCATCTATTATGTGGCTCAGGTGTCATCACCAAAGAAACAATGCTTCCATTCCTCGAAAAATATGTCATCAACATGGGATTTGACTTTTGTGCAGGACCCATCATGGCCCTTAGCAAAAGACTGCAATTTCCCGTAGCGATCTTATACTCTGATGCACCCCATAGAAACATTACCACGACTATCAATCAGTCAAGTAAGGACAAGGTTCAGAATGATGAAAAACCGCCTCAGGCGACGTTTTGCCGCAAAGGCGCCCATTATTTTGTCCTTTATACACCTGAAGAGTCCGCCCCCATTGTTCAAACGAGTCCAACTGCCTCCCAACCGACCGAGATCAGAGTCAAGTGCGCAGTGCCGCACGGACATGCCCTCTTCATTTGCGGAAGCGGCAGCGGCTTGAATTGGGACGGAATCCCGATGAGAGAGCTCGGAAATGATGAATGGGGATTTACTCCGAGGACGCCGCTTGCCGATGGCACGGAATGTAAATTCCGAGTTAATGGCGACATCTGGGAAGAAGGACACAATCGCAAAATCACTCAAGGAAAAATGAGCGGAGAAGCTCCCCGCTTTTCTAAAATGCCTGAAGCGATTAAAGACACTCCAATTGCACCCGTTCAACTCCCTCAGGTTGTGATCAAGTGCGCAGTGCCCCACGGAAACACCCTCTTCATTTGCGGAAGCGGCAGCGGCTTGAATTGGGACGGAATCCCACTGAAAGAGCTCGGCAACAATGAATGGGGATTCACTCCTACAACTCCGCTTGTCGATGGCACGGAATGTAAATTCCGAATTAATGGCGACATATGGGAAGAAGGGCACAATCGCAAAATCACTCAAGGTAAAATAGGCGGAGCGGAACCCCGATTCACTAAAATGCCAACAGCCATTCAGGATATGCCTCTGGAGCCCGTTCGAGCTCCCCAGATCGTAATCAAGTGCGCAGTTCCCCAAGGAAATGCTCTCTTCCTTTGCGGAAGCGGCAGCGGGTTGAACTGGGTTGGAGGAGCCCCTCTGAGAGAACTCGGGAATGATGAATGGGGATTCACTCCTCAAACTCCGCTTGTCGATGGCACGGAATGCAAATTCCGAATTAATGATGACATCTGGGAAGAAGGGCACAATCGCAAAATCGCTCAAGGTAAAATAAGCGGAGACGCTCCTCGATTCAATAAAATGCCTAAACCGATTTCTCACTTTTAATTGAATGTCGATACGCCCTAACTGAGGCGCCAATCAATTGGCGTCTTTCCCCACTTCTCCAGGAACGCATTGATTTTGGAGAAGTGGCGACATCCGAAGAACCCACTATAGGCAGAGAAAGGGGAGGGATGCGGCGCTGTCAGCACAGCATGCGCCGTTTTCTGATCCTGAAGGATATGCTCCAACTTCTCCTGCGCCGATTTTCCCCACAATACAAAAACGATCGGATCTTCTCGCTTAATTAGACGCCTTACGACGGCGTCTGTGAAGCGTTCCCAACCCAATCCATAATGGGACTTGGGCTCGCCTGCGCGCACGGTCAGCGTCGCATTCAATAACAACACACCCTGCTTGGCCCAAGACGAGAGGCAGCCATCCTTGGGAGGAGGAATGCCCAGGTCCTGCTCAAGTTCGAGATAGATGTTCTTCAGGGATGGAGGCACGGGAATCCCGCATGGGACGCTAAAGCACAGTCCGTGCGCTTGACCTGGTCCATGATAGGGATCCTGGCCGATGATCACGACCTTCACTTTGTCAAAAGGAGTGTGCAGAAAGGCGTTAAAGATGAGCGATTCAGGGGGATAGACAACTTTGCCCTCGAGCTTCTGTTTAGCGACGAAATCTTTGAGGCCGGCGATATAAGGCTGCTCGATCTCCGCTTCCAATTCTCTATGCCAGCTGGATTCCAGTTTCATTCCCATGAAAGAACCTTCTCTTGATGTTTTCAAAAAAAGTAACAGGAAAAAAAGTAATACCCAAGCTAAAACGAAAACTCAGTATCCAGAGAGGACCCGTTTTAAAATTGCCTTATAAAACAAAAAAAATTAGAGTCGAAATATTTCAATATTCTCGGAGTAAAATCATGTCTTACAGAAAAAACAAGCTGTTCTCTGTTGCGTCGCTACTGAGTTTAGTCGTGCTCTGCAAGGCGTTTTTTTGCGCCGAGGCCTATTGTCAACCCCCTCTGGTGGGCGGCTATTTTCGAGGGCAAGGGGACTCCATCATCGATTTTGATACATGCATGAGCGCAGGGGTGAAATTCTTGAATTTTCGCGGGTGGTATCTGGGAGTGGGAACGGGAAAACTTTCAGATATTCCCTCAACCCAAAATTCGTCTGGCCAAGATTTTCCCTCGTTTTCTCATCTTCTAAATGACTTCTTGAATGGTTTGGCGGCAAATCCAGATGTTGTCGCAAATTTAGCTTTGACAACGCCAAGCGACGTATCGATCAGCCCTTTTCTTGACCGCCCTGATTTGTGGCCGACGTTTATTGAAGAATTGCAAAAACGCATTCTTCCCTATTTAGGACCAGGAAAGTTTTCAGGATTGGAATTGGACTTTGAATATCCCGCTGCGGGCCAAGAGGAAGCTTTTACCAATCTATGCGTATTGATAAAGCAGGCCGTTACCGATGTGTATCCGGAAGGGACAGTAACGATAGCTACCTGGGCCCCACCTTCAGGTGGGAATATGGATGTAAAAGCCCTCTATAGCAAGGGAGCCGTCGATTACTTTGAGCCGATGATCTACGCCTACTCTCCGGGCGGGACCCAAGCAACATTTATGAATAAGGTCGATCAGTTTTTCCCGATGCTGAAAGAATTTGAAGAGGCTGGAGTCCCTTTTAGCCGCGTCATCCCAATGCTTGCACTTTACTCCATGGTCTGGACAGATGTTCCTCCAGGTAACGAGTTTGGACTTTTTCAAAACGCACCTGCTGAGACTGATGATACCGAATCGAATGTTGTTATTATTGATTTGATTTTACAAAATCCCAACATTCTTCATTTTGCAAATGCCGGTCACCCGATATCTTCAATCAATTCCTGGGTGTATGTCCCCACCGATGCAACTTCTGGGACTTTCTATTCCTATACCCACCCTTTAGTCGCCTATTCTTTCATTAATACGATTATGCAGGAATATCCGGACGATTGCTTCGAAAGAATTGGATTCTGGTATTTAAATGCAGATACAACGACTCTCTTCGATACCGGGCAACTCATTAACCTCTTTAACAATAGCAACTGGCAGTAGAGCACAGGAGTAGAGGGGCACAATTAGTTGCATATAATGACAATCATTGGGCCCTGAAGCACTGCTTTGAAAAAGAAATTTTTCACTCTTCAGGGTGTGCAGGCAAAAAAATACTGGAATTAAGAGTAAAAAAAGACCAAAACGGACTTTTACTCGAATGTCGGTACGCCCCAGTCATTTGGCTCAAGCTTTGCACTGAGGATCTCCCGTGCGATGAAATGTAAAAGAGCCTGTTCTTGACTCTTTCGGATTATTCATTGACAGAAACCGTTAAGAAAACATACGATTTTTGTCTTCCAGAACAAGGAAACTTCTATGAAAGACCTCGCTGAAAACAACCTCATTCGCTTTAAAAACATTTCTAAGAAAAAAGAGGCGATCTACGCCAACTTTAAAGTGAAGGGAGTAAAGGGAGGAGTCAATTTCACTGCTTCCATCACTGTCGATATTTCCGCGGCTGAAGTGCATCCCGGAGATGTTTTGGAAAAAATTATCGAAGAATGCGCCCGCATCGGCGTCAAAGAATTTAAGAAAGCCGAGTTCCAGTTCGAAGGGCTCACAACGATCTAATCCAAGTTTTTTTATCTGGGTGTAGCGCAGCTTGGCTAGCGCACAAGCATGGGGTGCTTGGGGTCGGAGGTTCAAATCCTCTCACCCAGATACTTTTTTAAAACAGCATAAAATTTCCACATGGTCCGATCCGGGAAAGAAGAGATAGCCTTCCGCCTTCTCGATCTTCCAGCCATGCGCGATTAATTTTTCAGCATCTCTTTGAAATGAGATGGGCCCGCAGCTTAAATAAACCAGCTGCGCTCCCAAATCTGCCTTAAAAAGGCCTTCAAGCACCTTCGGATCCAGTCCTTTACGCGGCGGATCAACGATGATGGCCTGCCTTCCGGAAATGAGACGGACAGCATCTTCCGATGAGGAGATTTGCATCGAAATTTTCTTTTGCTGCTCTACTTGGAGTTTCAATCGGCTGAGTTCAAAACACTCCGACGCAAAAGGGTTAATTTCCACACAGACGATCTCTTTGGATTCGGGAGCCAGGTTGAGGCCGATTACGCCAATCCCTGCGTACAACTCGATTATAGACGCATTGGGAAGGATCCATTCCCGGATCCGCCTCAAAACATCCTCAAACAGGGAGAGGTGGGCCTGTCCGAAACAGGCTGGATGGAATGCGCAGTCAGCTATCCCAAGTCTCTCCCACAGATAGGGCTCCCCTTCGCAAAACTCCCACTGTTCCCCAAAAATTCGGTTGGTCCTGTCAGGTTGGAAATTAAGCCAGACCGAATGGAGGCCCCCCTCGCTGTAAAGTTGCTTTACAAAGCCGTCCAGAACAGAATCCTTTGCCTGTCTGTTCACAATAAGCCCAAGCTGGACCCGGCGCGTCTTGCGTTCGACGACGAATTGCAAATAGCGCAGGATCCCTGTTCCTCTTTCCTCATCGTAGGGATCGATCCTCCTCTCAATGAGTATTTTCTTTACTTTGGCGCAAATGACATTGATCGAGGGATGGTGCAGAGGGCATGTCGGGATCGAGACGACCTGATGGGAGCCCTGTTTGAAAAGACCGATTTCAGGATGCGCTGAGCTTCCGCGCACAGCCAGTTTGGAGCGCGTGCGCCAGCCTGTGACTTCTTTCACGATCAGAGCGAGAGAAAGATCGGGGGCGGTGCGCTGAAAGAATGATTTTACATCCTCCCAAACAGGCGGCGAAGAGATGTCTCCCTGTCTTTGGCAGCCGGAACACAAAGGAAAATATTCACATTTCAGGACTGTGGAAAACTCTGTCATAAACTGTCGCGTCTGATTGTCGATAAATTGAAGATTGTCCAAAACCCCCTGATTTATGACCACTGTTTATACAATCCATGAACAGAGAGTTTTAGCTATAGACGGATGGGGGGTTATCGACACTTCCACAGCATAAGAGTACTAAGAGATCTATCTATATACCTATAATCATAGGAAATCCAAAGGCCCCTCAGACAGGTGTGTAAATCAATTTTTAGTAAAAAAATCCCTCTTCAAATAAGTCTGGGATTCTTTAGAATGGCGTTTCTTTAGAAAGGGCTCTATGACAGCAGCACTCACACCGGCGCAGTTTTTCTCCTTGGAAGGGTATGAGCATATGCCCTTGTTCGAAGGCTGCCAATATCCCTGGGAGGCCCTGGCCCGCCTGGAAGGGTACCTGAATTCTTTAAAGCTGGGCAAGATTGAAATCGAAATCCCCCCTGCTGTCCACCTGGTCAATCCTGAATCGATCTCTATCGGAAATGGAACTATCATCGAACCCGGTGCTTTCATTCAGGGGCCTTGCGTCATTGGACGGAATTGCGTCATCCGGCACGGCGCCTATATCCGCGGAAATGTAGTGACCGGAGATTCCTGCGTGATCGGACATGACACAGAGGTAAAGCACTCGATCTTTTTAAATCACGCTTCCGCCGCTCATTTCAATTATGTCGGCGATTCGATTCTCGGCAATAACATCAATCTCGGGGCAGGCGTGAAATGTGCGAATTTAAGATTGGACCATCAGCCAGTTTACGTGCTCATCCATGATGAGAGAATCAACACCCGCTTGCATAAGCTGGGTGCGATCGTGGGCGATGGAGCCCAGGTGGGATGTAATTGTGTAATCAACCCCGGCACAGTGCTCGGACGGAATTCGTTTTGTTTCCCCTGTTTGAATGTCTATGGGTTTGTTCCAGAAAACGGCAAAGTAAAGCCAGCGTTAAAGAATATTGTGGAGTAAAGAAAATGGTAATGCAGACTGCGCTCAGAAGAACCTCGACGGATTCCCAAAAATTTGAGAATTCCCATTTCTTTTTCCACCGGGACAAGATCGAACAGGAGATCGCCAGGAGCATTCTTTCCTTCGGTGAAAAGACAAAACTGCGCGATGCCTGTGAATATGCTCTCACGACAGGCGGCAAACGTTTTCGACCTTTGATTGTTATCCTGATCGCTGAAGCTTTAGGAAATGGCCTCAATGTTTATGAGTCGGCTCTCGCTGTTGAATTTTTCCATACTGCTTCTCTGATAGCCGACGATCTTCCCTGCATGGACAATGACGACGAGCGTCGGGAAAAGCCCTCATTGCACAAGGTCTATGGAGAGGCGATCGCATTGCTTGCTAGCTACGCGCTCATTACAGCCGCTTTTGAAAAGATCCACAGCAACGCGATGGCGATGCAGGATGCAGGCCCCCCCTTCTGCCACTTCAGCGACCGCGCTTGCACCCTGGCTCTTGAATCCGCTACCCATTGTGCAGGGATCCTTGGCGCCACAGGCGGGCAATTCCTCGATCTCTTTCCCCCCAATCAAAATCTCGACACCGTCAAACAGGTCATTTACAAAAAAACGGTGACTTTATTTGAAGTCTCCTTTGTTTTGGGATGGCTATTCGGCGGCGGAGATGTCAGCAAGATCGAAAAGGTCAAAAGGGCCGCCTACCATTTTGGAATGGCGTTTCAAACCGCTGACGATCTGGGCGATATGCTCCAGGATGAGAAAAAACAGCGCGAGATCAGCATTGCCCGCCTGATCGGTAAAGAGCGCGGCCTTCTATTGTTCGATGAAGAAATGCGTCATTTGCGCAAAGAGCTCCTCGAACTCAATATTCTCACTCCTTCCTTTGAGAAGATGTGCGATATCTTGATCCGCTATGCGATTGAGAATGCAAAGGCTTTAAATTAAAAGTTTAATTTCATTCTTTTCGCCATCTATCCTTTGATCTGTTAACCCTCTTCGCATCTCCCATTGAATTAATTTTTATTTATATTTTATTTCGAGTATCTGTTATTCTTGTTACTCTTTTTTAAATTGGTATTTTTATGGTGACTTCAGTTACCCGACGTGGAGATAATTTTAATTCCTCTTTTAATTATGCCGAAAGAATGGGGGAACTCAGTCGAAAGCTTCAGGATTATGAGACAAGATTGAACCTGGGCACCAGCGCGAAATTGGCTGTCGTCGGTTTTTCTGAATCTCCAAGCGCTCTTTTGAACAAGAACATCGTCAATATCCCTTCCTGGTTCCTATTCAAATATGAGGATATTCCCGCCCGGTTTCGGGTTGCCGACATCAACGACCCTCGCCTGACAAACACCGGATTTTTAAATGAGGTTGCACACTGGATGAATGAAAAGATCGGAGAAGCTGGGCTTTCAGGGATTTGCAGGCCTGCAGACAGGGGAAGGTTACAGGCTTTTCTGAAGTTGTTGCGCGATCCCGAGTTTTATGAGAAATCCAAGGAATTTACATTGGGCCACGAATTGGCCCACCTCTCCCATGCACAGACTGAGCAGCAGGCTTATCTAATGCAGGGAGTGCAGCAGACTGTCTCTATCGGCGGAGTGATAGCGGGACTATATATTTTGTTTTTATCAGTTTCCCTGCTGCCCGTTGTCAACATTGCCGTCTCTGTTGGAGTTGCTGCTCTTGCGATCGTCATTACAATAGGTGGAATTCTGGTTTGGCTGAACAGAACGGAAATTCCCCCCTCTCCTTCAAGTATCGAAGAAGAAAAGAGGGCCGATCTCGATGCGGTTGCAATGCTTGGGGACGCCCGAGGGGGGATTTATTCGTTCAGCAATGAAATCTCTCACAATCTGGCTGTTCGCAGGGGAAATCCGATCGGCACCACCAATATCGACGATAGGGGAAATAACCTACGCGATACAAAGCATCCTTCCCTGACGGATAGAGTAGCCTACTTAAGACAGTGGCAATCACAACACTATCAGAGAGCTTAAAGCAAGCAGTCCAAAGGCGATGATGAGGAGTCCCGCCAGCCGATTGATCCAGCGAAAGACTTTTTCGCTGACCTTTTTGCGAAACAATGTCACGCATTCCGCCAGAATCAGCCACCATATTAAAGACCCTAGGAAAACTCCTAGCACGAGCATGCCAGCGCTTGGGTAATTGCCGTGCGTATCTCCTAATCCAAGGCCTGCAAGGATCGCCATGAAAGAAAGGATGGTCATCGGATTGGTGAGGGTCAGGAAGAATGTAGCGGCGAAGTCCTTAAAATGTCCCAGTTCTTTGACATCATTGCGGTCTTTGGCCGGTTTTTCAATGAAGGTCTTCACGCCTAGGTAAAGAAGAAAGAGGCCGCCGAACCCTTTCATCCAACCCTGTATCCCCAGCAAAAATGCCGCGATAACAGTGAGTCCGAACGCGCCGACGCACCCATAGACCGCGTCTGCGAGCGCTGCGCCAAGTCCTGTGAAGAAACCGGAAAGGCGCCCACCGATCAGCGTGCGCTTGATGCACAGGATCCCAATGGGGCCGACAGGAGCTGCGATAGCAAAGCCGATGAGGATCCCTTTAAGAAAAAAGGAGATTTCGTTCATATCGTCTGTATTTAATATAAAAACCGAGGGGAAGAAATCCCCTCGGCAATCTCTGTTATACTTCGGCAAGATCAGGAGCGGAAGCGCCTTCTTTAAGAGGCAGGCCCTTTCCGTCCGCGACTTTGGCGAAGATCGCTTTTTCGATCTCATCGACCATCTTGGGATTTTTCTTAAGCTCTTCACGAGCGGCTTCTCTTCCCTGCCCGAGGCGGTTTCCACTATAGCTGAACCAGGTTCCTTTCTTCTCGATGATGGCCAGGTCGACTCCTAAGTCGAGGATCGTGCCGATGCGGGAGATCCCTTCATTGAAGAGGATGTCGAATTCCGCTGCCTGGAAAGGGGGCGCCATCTTGTTCTTCACGACTTTGACCTTCACGCGGTTGCCGACATCGGTGTTGTCTGGGCCTTTGATGCTGCCGATACGGCGGATGTCCATGCGGATCGAGGCGTAGAACTTCAGGGCTCTACCGCCTGTCGTCGTTTCAGGGTTTCCGAACATGACGCCGATCTTTTCGCGGATCTGGTTGATGAAGATCGCGCAGGTGTTGCTTTTAGAGAGGGATGCGGTGAGTTTGCGCAGCGCCTGCGACATCATGCGCGCCTGCAGTCCCATGAAGGAATCGCCGATCTCCCCTTCGAGCTCAGATTTGGGGACCAGCGCAGCGACCGAGTCGATGACGATGACGTCGAGCGCATTCGAGCGGGCCAGCGTTTCTGCGATGTTGAGAGCGTCTTCTCCGGAATCAGGCTGGGAGATCATCAGCTCGTCTAAATTCACGCCGATTTTCGCCGCGTAAGATGGATCTAGAGCATGTTCCGCATCGATGTAAGCTGCGATGCCGCCGTTTTTCTGGGCGCTTGCGACAATGTGGGTAGCAAGCGTCGATTTACCGGACGATTCAGGGCCGAAGATTTCAATGATGCGGCCGCGGGGAACGCCGCCGATGCCGAGGGCCAGGTCGAGAGTGATGGCGCCGGTCTTGATCACGCTCATTTCGCGTGCGGCGGAGTGTTTGCCGAGCGTCATGATCGATCCATCGCCGAATTGTTTTTCAATCTGCGCAATCGCCGCTTCGAGCGCTTTTTTCTTTGCGGGATCATTGGGATGAGACATAGGTACACCTTCCGTTTAGCGGCATGGGCGCATCGCTTCTGCAGTCATTTCAGTCAGCTGCATGGCCCCATTGGTTGGATAGAGGCATGTGGCTCGGACGAAATTCCACGCGTTGAGATGAGCCTTAAGGCCGGATTTTCTTTGCTAATGTTCATTGTAGTCAGTCGAATGGTTATACTCAAACAACTTGAAAAATTGGAATTCCGGCAAAGACCCCATCAATCGACTGAAACTTTTTATTAGGATAGGTTCAAAGAGGGCGCTCCTCATTTTTCGAGATACACAAATGGACAAAAATCTCTGTAATGGTTACTTATTAATCATCTGTAAAAAATAATTTAAATCTCGCGGTGTTAGAATGATTCTCGCTGGTGACGTCGGAGGAACGAAGGTCAGGCTTGCTCTTTTCGAAGAGAAGGGAGGGATCAAATTTGTCGATGAGCAAAAGTTTGCAAGTCGGGAGTTTCCCGATTTAAGTACCTTGCTGAAAAAGTTTTTGGAAAACGAGAAAGGGAAAAAAATTTCCGTTGCGTGCTTTGGCGTGGCGGGGCCGGTAAAGGAAGGGAAATGCAAGGCGACAAATTTGCCATGGGAAATCTCCGCGAAGGTCCTTGAAAAGGATTTGAACATCCCTAAAGTTAACCTGATCAATGATCTGGAAGCGAATGCGTGGGGCTTGCGCTGTTTGTCTCCGGAAGAATTTTACACGATCAATGGCGGAGTGGAATCCATTGGCAACCAGGCGCTTGTTTCTGCTGGGACAGGGCTTGGAGAAGCGGGACTGTATTGGGATGGAAAGTCGCATCGTCCGTTTGCGTGCGAAGGAGGGCATTGTGATTTCGCACCTACGAACGATGAGGAAATCGATCTGCTGAACTATCTCATGAAATTGCACAAGCACGTCTCCTATGAACGGGTTCTTTCAGGGCCCGGGCTTTATCAGATCTATCGTTTTCTGATCGACACCAATAGAGAAAAGGAAGATCCCTCGATCGCAGCCCTGATGCAAGTATCGGAAGGGCCGCGAGTGATCACGGAAAAAGGAGGCAGCGGGGAGTGCAGGGCCTGTGCGAGGGCGTGCAGGATTTTTGTTGAGCTGTATGGATCCGAGGCAGGCAATATGGCTTTGAAGTTTTTCGCCATCGGCGGAGTGTTTATCGGAGGAGGCATCGCCCCCCATCTCCTTCCCTTTATTAAGGAAGGAAATTTCATCAAGACCTTCATCGACAAGGGAAGGCTCTCTTCCGTCCTCCTGCAAATTCCGGTTAAGCTGGTGTTGAACGAAAAGACGGCATTGCTGGGCGCGGCGCGATTTGCGCAGGAGAACCGATGAACGAAGAAGCGCGCAGAATGAAGCAGGTCGACAGCGGGCCGGTATCTGCATGGCGCAAGTGGGGGCCGTATGTCTCGGAAAGGGCGTGGGCAAGCGTGCGCGAAGACTACAGCCCGAACGGGGATGCCTGGGGTTATTTTCCTTTCGACATCGCCCATCAGAAAGCCTACAGGTGGGGCGAAGATGCGATAGCAGGATGGTGCGACAGGTATCAGATTTTAACTTTCGCGCCGGCATTCTGGAACGGGAAAGATCCGATTCTCAAAGAGAGGCTGTTCGGATTGAACGCCTGGGAAGGAAACCATGGCGAAGATGTGAAGGAGTACTATTATTATCTCGATGGGACCCCGACCCATTCCTACATGAAATACCTCTACAAATATCCACAGGAAGAATTTCCCTATCAAAAATTAAGAGAGGAAAACAGGCGCAGGACAGCCCTGGATCCCGAGTACGAGCTGATCGAGACGGGCGTATTCGATCAGAGCCGTTACTTCGATATCTTCATCGAGTACGCAAAAGACACTTCGGAAGATGTCTGCATCAAGATCGAAGCGTTCAACCGCAGCGATCGAGCAGCGCCGCTGCATATTCTTGCGCAGCTGTGGTTCCGCAACACTTGGGGCTGGGGAGAGGCGCGCGCGATGCCTCCGCGCATCACTCCGGGGCCAAAGAAAGAATGCGATCATTGCCTGATTGCCGACGAGGACATGATGGCTCCCCCAAAAAACCTGGGCTTTGAATATCGGCTGGGAAAGCGCTATCTCTTTGGCCCCAAAGGAGGCGAGCTTCTGTTCACCGACAACGAGACGCATGAGATGGGGCGCGAACTCCCAGACCACTACTATAAGGATGGGTTCAATCGATATGTGATCCAAAAGGAGAAAACGGTCAATCCTGCGAAGACAGGCTCAAAGGCGTGTCTGCATTATACTTTTGATGAGGTCCCTGCAAAAAAATCGGTCGTTCTTCACTTACGTCTGACAGATCGCGTTTTAAAAGATCCGTTGAAAGACGTCGAAAAGATCATCGCTCAACGAAAAAAAGAAGCCGATCATTTTTACGAAGCGATCCATCCCAAAAAAGCTTCAGACGAAGAGAAAATGATCCAGCGCCAGGCGTTCGCCGGGATGCTTTGGAACAAACAGATCTATCTCTTCGATGTCAATTTATGGCTAAAAGGGGACAACCCCGCCTACCCTCCTCCGGCATCGCGCGAGCAGATCCGCAATCTCCACTGGCGCCATCTCAATTCGATGCGGATCCTGTCGATGCCGGACAAATGGGAATACCCCTGGTTTGCATCATGGGATCAGGCGTTCCATTGCCTTGTCCTGGCCAAGATCGACATTGAACTGGCCAAGGAACAGCTTTGGCTCCTCCTCTTCGACCAGTTTCAGCATCCCAACGGTCAAATCCCCTCCTATGAATGGGAGTTCTCCGATCTTAATCCACCAGTGCAAGGTTGGGCTGCTTTGCGTCTGTATAATATGCAGAAAGAGAAAGACGGGAAAGGAGATCACGCCTTTCTGGAGCGGTGCTTTCATAAGCTGCTGATGAACTTTTCCTGGTGGGTGAACAAGGTCGATAGCTCGGGGAACAACGTTTTCGAGGGCGGTTTTTTGGGGATGGACAACATCAGCATCCTCGATCGTTCCCAGCGCCTGGCAGGCGGCATCAAACTTCAACAATCTGACGGCACAGGCTGGATGGCTCTGTTTTGTCTGAACCTGATGAGGATTGCCCTTGAGCTATCGAAAGAAAATCGGGTCTATGAATCGCTCGCGACCAAGTTTTTTGAGCACTATGTCTACATCGGTCACGCGATGAAAAAGAGGGGAAGCCGCGATTACGAGTTGTGGAGCGACAAAGACGGATTCTTCTACGATGTGCTCACCTATCCGGATGGATCGTTCGCCAAATTCCGCGTCCGCTCGCTTGTAGGGATCATCCCCATGTACGCAACGGAGGTCCTCGAAGAAAAGGAATTGGACGAATTCCCCGAGTTCAAACAGAACTACAATTGGTTTTTGGAGAACCGCAAGGATTTGACAGAGCAATGCATCATTCGGCTCGAAAGGGGGGGGAAGAAGTTCTTTCTGATCACTTTGATGAACGAGGACCAGATGAAGTCAGTGCTTCGCTACATCTGGGATCCCGAGGAGTTCCGCTCCCCTTTTGGTCTGCGAAGCTTATCGAAATATCATCTCGAAAATCCCTTTGTTTTTGAGAACAAGAGGATCGGATACGAGCCTGCAGAATCGATTGATCGGATCAAAGGGGGAAATTCGAATTGGAGAGGGCCGATCTGGATCCAGACGAATTACATGCTGATCGATTCGCTCAAAAAAATGGCCAAAGTGGCGATGTCGGAATTTAAAGTCAGCGCCGATGGAGAAAAAGAGGTCGATCTGGAAGAGATGGCGGAATTTTTTGCGGACAGGATCATCTCTCTTTTCACGAAAAACCAAGAGGGATACCGCCCGTTTTTGGGAAGCTCATTCCCCTTCAATCAGGATCCGCATTGGAAAGATTACATCCATTTCTATGAGTATTACAATCCGGAGACAGGCAAAGGCCTCGGCGCCTCCCATCAGACAGGATGGAGCGCGCTCGTTGCCAATCTTATCTCCGAATTCCGAAAGTAATCGTTCAATCGTATTTCAGAGATGCAAATTGTCAGGATGCCACCGTCTCACGACAAAACGGGGGCCTTCAGTAGATGCCCAGTTGTCCACAGGTTTCCTTTCTTTCATGATGCCCATGATCCTCTCAGTGGAGTTCAGAGTTACAACGCCCTCGGGCAACCTACTTTCAATTGTCGATTTTCCATCCAGAACGCAGACGACATGGCCGGCCCAGACGATGAGGTCGAGATCCTCGAGTTTATCGACAATTTGATCTGCATTCATCCCTTCCACGCTGACGGGATCTCCCAGTTTTAAAAGGGAGGAGGTATTGCGCGGAGTCCATCCATTTGTCGCATAATGCAAAAAGCCGGAACAGTCGACTCCCTTGAGGCGCCATGTGTCCTGGAGATGCGGGGCAGCTTCCTGTAAAGCTGATTTACAGGGGTAGAGATGAGGGAGCAAATCGATGCCTTGCGGCCAGTTGCCTCCCCAGATATAACGGGTTCCTTCCATCCGCTTCATCGTTTTGAGGATCTCAGGCATAGAGGGGAGCTGAATCTTTCGAGGAGGAGGGGGCTGGTCGGTCATACTGACGAATCGCTCATCGATGTAATAGTTTCCTTGATAGGCATATTCATCTGTCTGGATGCGCCAGATCGAGGATTTCGCGACCTGTTCCAGCATTTTGATTTTGGTGTCTGGGAACAAGACTGTCTCGACTGTCCTCATCAGGCCCTGCTGGTCGAGGAGAAGCGAGCTTCCATCGGCTCCTCCGAAACAGGAGGCCAATTCAGGAGTGTTGAAAACGGGTGTAGGTGAGCGAGCGATTGCGTAACGGGTTAAAATTGCTTGAGCCATAGTTCCTTCCGAAATTCCATGTATAGAGGGTGTCGGCATGCGAGTAAAAATGCTTTTTTTTGGTCTTTATTTACTCGTTTATTCAGCATTTCTTTTGGCCTGCTTTTAAAGGATGCCTTGCAAAATGCTGAAAAAATGACTAAAAAAATCTCTAAAAATCATCTTCAAATCGAATGCCAATATATCCTAACCACTTCAAAACTTGGATTTCGATTGCCCTAACGCGCCGCGATTCAATGCTCTTAAGTGAGCCCATATTGCTAATATTGGGTCGCTTGCGATCATTGAATCCCTCCAGCTTTCCCGTTGCCCAAAAAACCAAGTTTCGAAGTGGTTTGGGTATACAACCATAGACAAAACGGGTTCATTGTTATAAAGTAGCGCTCACCAACAGGAGGAATCAAGTGAGCCGCTTTCTGACTTTTTTTATGGCCCCAATTTTGGCTGTGATCGGTTTTGGATGTCAATCATCCTCTCAAAAAATGAATGGAGAAGTTGCGTCCCGTCCCGTAAAAATCAATATTGGCGACGAGCCGCAGACGCTCGACCCTCGGAAAGCGCGCGACTTAAAGTGTCAGACGATCTCGCGAATGCTCTTCGAAGGGCTCTCGAGAGTTAACAGAGATGAAAAAGCGGAGCTTGCCATTGCAGACAGCGTCGAAATTTCTTCCGATTTGAAGACCTACACATTCCGTTTGAAAGATACCGTATGGTCCAATGGCGATGCTTTGACAGCTTCCGACTTTGCCTATGCATGGAAAAAAATTCTCTCTCCCGATTTTCCTTCCGATATCGCATTTCATCTTTATGTGATCAAAAATGCAAAAGCCGCTAAAGACGGTGCAGTTGGAATCGATAAAATCGGAGTTTTTGCCCCGGATGAAAAAACGCTTGTCGTCCAGCTCGAAAATCCCACACCCTATTTTCTGGACCTGGTCGCCTTCCCCGCTTTTTTTCCGGTCAATCAGAAGGTCGACGAAACAAATCCTGCTTGGGCTCAGAACGCCTCAACATATGTCGGAAACGGCCCCTTTCTTCTGGTTGACTGGAAACATCAGGATCATCTGGAAATGAAGAAGAACGGCAAGTATTGGGACGCCTCTCAGGTCAAGATCGCAGCTCTTGAGCTGGCGATGCTTCAGGAAGAGACCGAGCTGAAAATGTTCGAGAAAAAGGACCTCGACTGGGCAGGCTCTCCCCTTTCCACCCTGCCAGTCGACGCCCTCAAGACGCTCCGGAAAGACAATAACTTGAACACAAAAGAACTCTTGGGAACATACTTCATCCGGATGAATACCGAGCGTGCGCCATTCGACCATCCTTCGATGAGGAAAGCTTTTGCGCTGGCGATGAATCGCAAGGCGATCGTCGATCATGTGACGCAGGGGAATCAGATCCCTGCGACAGGACTTGTCCCGATTTCTCTGGGGTTGCAGAAGGAGCCCTATTTTCAGGATGCCGATCAAGAGAGGGCTAAAAAGTTATTTGCCGAAGCGCTATATGACAGGAAACTGTCAAAGGATCAACTTCCCGAGATCGTTCTGATGTACCGGGCGGGAGAGCGCAATCATTTGATCGCCCAGGCTGTGCAGCAGCAATGGTTTGAGGCTTTCGGAATACGCGTCAAGCTGGAGGCGATCGAAGGAAAAGTCTATTTCGATCGGATTTCCAAGCAGGATTTTCACATGGCGTCGGGATCCTGGATTGCCGATTTCGCCGATCCGATCAACTTTTTGGAAGTCTTCAAATATAAAAAGGGGGGATCCAACAATACCCTCTGGGAAAATCCCCGCTTCGCCGCGCTTCTGGACCAGTCAATGCAGACCGCCAACCCCGCCGAAAGGAGCGAAATTCTTGGCAGGAGCGAACAAATTATGATTGAAGAGATGCCGATTATTCCCGTTTTTTATTATACCATGTTATATGTCAATCAACCTGGCTTGAAGGGTGTGGTGCTGTCCTCGATGGGACAGATCGACTTTAAGTGGGCGTCAATCGACGATAAAGCGGTTGCTCAAGGGGATGCAAGATGAAAAAGTTCTGGAGTGTTATTGCGTCAGTCATCATTTGCCTGCAAGGGACGGCATGGGCCAATTCGGTAAGTCTTTTCAATGATTCGGAGTATACCTTAAAGGCCGTCATTTATGACGCCAACGGAACCCTGCTTGGAGAATTTGTGATGAATCCGCGCGACGCTACCGATTGGAGCGACAATGACATGAATTTCGGCACAGAAACGCAGTATTCATCCCAGATTCCTTATACAGTCAACTGGAGCTGCATGAGCGGCAACCCTTACGGATCCTGCAATAACGTGGCGTCCGGGTCTGTGGTCACTGCGCAGAGCTGCGGCGGAGCGCAAGAGTGCCAGCAGCAGCAAGATCAACAGGGCGATGGATATTGATCCTTAAAATTGGGGGGAAAATGACGTTCCAAAGGTGGGTGTTTTTGGTTCTGGGGTTGGTTTTTTCTCCATACCTGTTATTTGCCGGTACAGTGCGGCTGATCAATAACTCTCCTTATGACTTAAGAGTTGTCATTCGAGGCAGCGATGGATCCTTTTTAGGCGAGGTCGTCGTCAAAGCGCAAAAGGAAACCGTCTGGACAGACACTTACGGCCAATATGGAATGTACGGAGGCGCAAACCCGAGCAGCAACGAAAATATCCGCTCGAAGACACCGTATACGACGCTCTGGTATTGTCTCGACGGGTCTGATTACGCTGTCTGCGACACCGTTTCAACAGGAGCTGTCGTCACAGCCCAGGGATGTTTGGGCGCGCGTATGTGCAAGCCAAAGAAAACTGAAAGGTATCCCTCTCAGCCTGAGGGGCATTACCTTTATCAGGAGCCCAAGACTCCGCCTCTTGGCCAATAGAGTTTCATGAAGCCTGTTCGAATTATACCAGGATGATCTCATCGAGCGGCACGTCGTGAGCCTCTCTTGGAAGGATTCCTTCGAAAAACTGCTCTTTGTATCCGAGTCCGATGGTCCTCAACGGGACAGGGATCAATTTTATTTTCTCCAGAAGCCTATCGTAATGACCTTTTCCGTAGCCGATTCTTTGCCGCATCGCATCGAACCCGAGGCCTGGAACCAGGATGCAGTCAATCTGCGCGATAGCGATGGAATCGCATTGAGATGGATCGGGCTCCCATAATTGCCATTTGCCCTGAATAAGTTCTTTATCCGGCGCGCTGACTTTATAGATTTGAAGGGAATCCCCTTCCACCCTGGGAAGGCGCAGTCTCCCTTCTTGAGATAGGATCGAGTTGAGATGTTCCGTTTCAATTTCATCGGAAATACTGTGAAAAGAAAGAATGGAGCGGTAGCGGGCCAGTTTTGGGAGCAAAGAGGAGATCAGCGCGCCACGCGCCTGTTCTTTTCGCAGAAGAGGGATAGACGCCCTCCTGTTCTTGAGGAGGAGGCGCGCCTCTTTTTTTTCTTTAATGAATGGAATCATTAGCGAGGAGGGGTTTTCCTTTTTCATAGGAGACCTTCTTCATAAAGATGCCATCGCTGGTGTAGAGCGAGGCGATGCCTTTGCCGGATTCCACTTTCGTCACGGCCTTCTTGTCCCCTTTTTTGTAATAGCTTCCTTTGACAAGAAGATCATTCTCATATTCTTCGACCATCATCAGGTCGCCGCTTTTGTACCAGGCAAAAGAGGTTCCCTGTTTTTTGTTGTTGTTGATCTCTCTTTGGCTTTCCATTTGGCCGTTCTTGTACCAGGTTTTGACCTGGCCCTGAATTTTATCGTCGGACCAGTGCACAAAGAGTTTTGGTTTAGGCTTTTCAGATTTATCGGTCGGAAAATATTCCCACTCTTCCCCATTCTTCTTTCCGTCTTTGACGACGTAAGTGCAATGCAGGGCTCCGTTGGGATGGAAAAATTGCATTTCCCCTTCGGTAATGCCGTTTGCAATGTTAAAGAGGGCTTGTAGATTGCCGTCTTTGAACTGGGCCTGCTTTCCCTTCCAGCCTTTCACTTGTGCAACACAATTTCCTGCGGGATCAAAATACGAGGCGGTTGCCAATCTTCCATGTTCAAAGAACTCCTCGGATTTCAGACGATCCGAGGTCCAATAGGCTACGGCCCTGCCTTCTTTTTCACCTTTGATGTAGGCGATCTCTTCGATCAAATTGCCATTCTCGTCAAAAGTCTGTGCGATGCCATGTATGTCTCCATTTTCATAGGGGATCGACTTTTGCAGCTTGCCGCTTGGGAAATAGTAAAGCGCCGGATTGTGGAGGACGCCTTTCTCGTAGTTGAATTGAGCGACCAGGATGCCCTGGTCATCCCAAACTTTGCACGGCCCCTGGAAGACCCAAGTGGCCTGGGCCAGTTCGTGGATATCGGCGACGCCTTCGATCAATTTGGCTTCGATCTTCTGCTTTCCATTTGAGAACCACTCTCGGAATACCCCATGGGCCCTGCCATCGACGACTTCAAGATATTGCCAAAGCCCGCCGTTTTCATGGTAGCTGGTGATCTTGGACGTGCTCTGGCCGGAGCTGTTGCGGCCGTAGACGCGCAGCACCTTCTGATAGGGTTGCGGCTCCATGAAATCGGTCGCTTGATAAGAGGAGAGCCGTTCTTTATTGCTGATGGTTTCTGTGAATCCATTGCGGTCGATGATCTGCATGCTGACGATCGCATCGCTTTTATTGGATGGGTTCTTTGAGGAGCAGCTGCAAAGGAGCGCGAGGGCAAGGATTAGGAAAATTCTATTCATCGGGAAGGCTCCAGATTTTCTCTTTTGATGAGTTGCATCGAAACGACAAACACTTTGTCTTGGGAAGAAATTTCTTTTTTGGAAAGTTTAAAGTCTTTGATGATGAGTTGCGGACGCCCTTCTTTCGGGCCATAGGGCCAAATGGTGGTCCCTTCAATAAGGCAAAGCAGTTTTTTCAAGTCCTCTTCATTCATTTCGACAGGATGTTGTTGCTTCTCTTCGATTTCGCGGAAAATCTCATTGGTTCGGATCTGCTCTTCGGAAAAAACGAGACGGTTGCCTCCTTCTTTGAGGAACTGAAGCCTCTTGCCGATCTGCTCGTCTTCCGCATTCTCCGATTGAATCGCCTCGAATTTCTTTACTTCGGACAAAAGGAAGGTCAGGCTCTCCACATTCTTCTCAAGATAGAGAGGGTCGGGATTTTTCAGGGAGGCAAGCAGAACGTTTTCTTTGCTCTGGATCTCCTGCATTTGAGAGGCCCTGGTGTGGATCCTCTCCATCTCTTCTTCAAGCTGATCTAATTTCTGCATGCCGAACATGAAGTTGAACAGAAACAAAAAGAAGGGGATCGGCGCCGCTGCAAGAAGGAACCACAGGGAGGCGTGTGAGAGCTTCAAAGGGAGTTTTTTCACTGCGACACCCCTCTGTTAAGTTCAAATGCAGCGTGATAGGTCTGGTTTTGCGTTTGCCACTTCACGTCTTTTTTGGCGTTCACGATCGGGTCTCCTTTGAGAAGGGCTTCGTGGAAGTCTCTGGCGGGCCTTGGAGTTGTCGAGGAAAACTCCACTTCCATTTGGGCCGTGTAGGGCGACGATGCTTCGCCGATCTTGGGATATTTGATCAGGCTGTAATGCAGAGATTTGATCTCTATCCCCTCTTTTTGTCCGCCGTCTTCGGTGGCAAAAGCGGAGTGAGTGCTCAACCAGGCCAGGACGTCGCTGACTTTGGGAACATTGGGGAGAAAAGCAAACGCATTCTTCTGCCCTCTCGAAGAACGGTCCCACTGGGAAAGTTTATCTTCGATTTCTTCCGGAGTGGAAAGGGATCCGCTGGCAAGGGACGGGGTGAGGTAGCTTTGAAGGCGGTCGACGAGGATGCGCTGTTTTTTGGCAACCATCAGCGAGCCGCCGACGGCCATCAATAGAGCGGCCCCTGCGCATAGCGCAAGGTAGCAAAGAGCCATTTTTTTCCTGCTTTGCAAGGTCTTGCCGGGAGTAAATTCCTTTTGACAAAACTGGACTGTGGATGCGTCTGAGGCAAGAGCGTCCATGGCAAGCCCTATAGGCAGCGCAAAAGCTGCAGCCATTGTGTCAGCGCTCTGCAAACGGGCGCCGGCGAACGCACGCGCCAGAGGATCGGCAAAGCTTGGGTCTCCCGTCAGGAGCCAGGGCGTTTCTTCATCTACGGCCCCTTTTTGTTTGAGGAAGACGGCCAATTTTTCGAGCTCGGCGGGGATTTGATCTCTTTCTGTAAGGGACAGAGTTTGCGAAAGGATGAGTTCGCTGCCTTCGGAAACGACGCAGCAGAGTTTGCGGTCCCTGACATCAAAAATCAAAAATTTATTCTCAGAAGGAAAATGCCATTTTGCAAAGCGCATCAGGGCGGTCTGAGCGCATGAAACGGCATCGGAGGAGATGTCGAGATCCTTGAGTGCCGCCAGATGGGATGATAGACTGCTCTGTCGCGCGGCGACAACAGTGACCGAGGTCATCTGTTTGCTTAAAGGATGGAGCAGAGGGCAGATAATAGGGCTTTCATCGGAAAATGGAAGAAGCGATTCCAGCTGGAAAGGGAGAGCGGCCAGGATTTTACGTTTATCCCTGAGGGGAAGATGGAGCTTGCGGATGAAGATGTCGGAGCACCCGATTCCTGAGATGACATGGGTTTGTTTACCCGTGTGAAAAGGGGGCAGATTGTAAAATAGTTTTACATTTTCGGGGCCGTAGGGGAATGAATGCAGCGATTCGATCGCGACCGATCTCTTCTCTTTCTTTAATATCGCGACTCTAAACGCATCCTTTTCAAGAGAAATACCGATATAAAACATAATTACAGCCTAATCCATAAGAGCCAAAATTAGAGCAGGATTCTACCTCGAAAGAAGATTCCAGGAAAGAGCTACCGCAAGGGGGGCGTAAAGACTTTGTTTCACTCTTTGCCTGACGATCAATTTCTAATTGCTTCCTCGGGGCCTAAGAGAGTAAAATAACGCTTCAATTATTATTGGGTAAGCCATGCTTTTCTTTGCCAACGTCATCCATTGGGCTTTTTTAATCTACACCCTGTTCCTCCTGGTGCGGATCATTGGATCCTGGTTCCCTTCGTTTGCAGGTCATCAGATCATGCGGTTTGTGGCCTTCTATACCGACCCCTATTTGAATCTCTTCCGGCGTGTGATCCCCCCGATTGGAGGCGTGCTTGACTTGAGTCCTCTTCTTGCCTTTTTCGCTTTGCAGATTGCGGAAAACTTAATTTTATACATCCTCATTTAGTAGGGTTATGTTGTGTTGAAACGTCCTTTTAAGCTCGGCAATATCCTCTTGCCCTCCAACATTTTTTGCGCTCCCCTTGCAGGCTGCTCCGATCTCCCCTTTCGCAGAATGACCGTGAAATACCGCCCCGGACTCGTTTACTGCGAGATGGTCAAGATGGACGCTTTGATCCGCCACGATCCCAATACTTATCGTCTGCTCGATTACGAAGCTTCGATGCATCCGATCGGAGCCCAGCTGTGCGGAAGCAAGCCGGAACTTGCCGGACCTTGCGCCAAGATCATCGAGGATTTAGGTTTCGATGTCCTCGATTTGAATTGCGGGTGCCCTGTCGACAAGGTCACGAAAGACGGCAGTGGTTCGGGAATGCTCAAGACCCTGGATCTGATCGGAGAGATTTTAAGCAACATGGTCGCCGCAGTGAAGATCCCCGTTACCGTCAAGATTCGGGCTGGATGGGATTCTTCCCACATCGTAGGGCCTGAGATCACGCGGATCGCCGAAGAAGCCGGGGCTTCAGCAATCTGCATCCACGGACGCACGCGCGCCCAAGGCTACAAAGGACCCGCGAATTGGGACTTCATCCGCGACTGCAAACTGGCGTCCAGGCACATTCCAGTGATTGGCAACGGCGATATTATGGATCCTCTAAGCGCCGAAAAAATTTTCAAGCACACAGGCTGCGACGCTGTCCTTCTCGCGCGCGGCACGATGGGCAAACCCTGGCTGATCGAGGACATCTATCGTCATTTTGACGGAAAGGCGCCATTGATTCGCTCTGGGCTGGACTATCGGGATGTTCTTCTTGAGCATTTGGACCATATTGTCTCCTATCAGAACGAAAGGCGCGCTCTTTTGGACCTGCGCCGCATTGGCTGCTGGTTCCTGCGCGGGGCAAAAGGGATGCGCCACTTGCGCGAATCTCTCAACCGTTCGAAGGCAGCGGCTGAAGTGCGTGAGATGATCTGCAATTATCCATGGCATGAAGCTGATTTTTCTGAAGAGGTGAGGGAGGAAGAGACGTGCGAGACAGAGAGCTGTTAGAAATGTCAGCGATCGTGAGCGGACGCGTGCAGGGGGTCGGCTTTCGAGCAACAACCAAATATCTTGCCGAGGACCTGAAACTCACTGGCTTTGTTCGAAACCTTTCGGACGGAAGCGTGGAAATTTGCGCTCAGGGATCGATGTCCCATCTGGAAAAGCTTCTCGCCGATCTTCGTCGGGAGTTCTCTTCCGACTACATCCAAAACATCGCCGTCGATATTCACCCGATTCAAAAGTCTTACGCTGATTTCAAGATCGTCCGCTGAGTTTTTTTCTTTTCAGCGCCAGTTGCATGAGCGCAAAGAGAAGGATGGTGAAAGCGAGCAGGAAGGCGGTCGAAAGCTGAAAACCATACACAAACGCCTCTTTGAAAAAGGAGGCAAGCGTGCTTGCCGTCTGTGTGGAAAACTCTGACAATATCTCCTGCGCTCTCTCAGGCTGGGCCAAAGCGGTGAACATCCTTTCTTCTTGCGCAGGGGTCATCGTGAGATTGGCGTCCTTGAGCAAAGAAAAGAGGCGTCTGTGCTCTCCGAAGCGGAATAGAGTTCCCGTCTGTGTCACTAATAATACGCCGAATATATTCAGGACAGTCGACGCCGATCCGCTGAGGAGGCCTGCGTTCTCATTTGTAGGATGCCCAGACAGGACGAGCGGGCCGCTGATCCCATTGCCGCTTCCCCACCCAAAGCCGATGAAGAGCAATCCTAAAACCAGTTGCCAAAAGCTCCCTGAGCTGCTGAAATTGAGCAGCAGCAGATACCCCGTTATCAGAGAACTGAACATAATAAAAATAATTCTTTTTTCTCCTTTTGTGTCCAACAGATAGCCGGCAAAGGGAGGGGCGATGACAGTCATTGCGGTCATGATCAACACCATCATCCCCGCTTTTGCGGCGTCAAAACCAAGAACACTTTGCAGATAAAGAGGCAAAATAAAGATCACCGCCCACATGCAGGAAATACTGGCGATGTTGCTGATCCCCGCGATGATGAAATTAGGCTTGCGGAAGAAGTGAAGCGGGATCATCGGGAATTTCGTTTGGCGCTCGGAGCGGAAGAAGAGCCATATGAAAACAAGGGAAGCGGCCAGGATGCTCATCGAAAAAGGAGACGTCCAACCAAGAAGCGGGCCCTCGGTGATCCATGTGACCATTCCACTTAAACCTACAAAGATCAAGAGCATCCCCATCCAATCGATCTTCTGATGAGTGGCAATCTTCGATTCTTGAACAGACGGCAGGCAAATGAGAAAACTGATCAAAATGACGGGAATATTGATGAAAAAAATCCAGTTCCATCCCAATGCGGTCGTAATGAAGCCTCCGATGACAGGGCCTACAGCAAGTCCTACTCCGAGTAGACCAAAATAGATTCCTAATGCTTTTCCGTGGTCTTTTTTAGGAAAGACGCCTGCCGTGAGGGCCATGCCGCAGGGGAAAATCGTCGCTCCGAACGCCCCCAGAAAAAATCGGGAGATGATAAGCTCCAGAGAGCTTGAGGAAAGTCCCGCAGTCAGCGAGGCAATCCCGAATCCGGCCATTCCGATATAGAGGACCAGCCGCCTTCCCAAAAGATCCGCCAGCCGACCGCAAATGACCAGCAGAACGCAGAATGGAATCCCGAAGGCGGAGATGTACCATTGCAGGTCGATGATGGAGGCGGACAGACTTTTCTGGATGGAAACAAGAGAGGTATTGACGATGGTAAAGTCGATTGAGACCAGCATGCTGCTCAGGCCAGTTCCAAGTAGAACTCCCCATTTTTTCCAAAGGCTCATAAGCACCTCTAAATGTCTTTATTTTCTTTGCTCAGATGTTCTTCCAGTTTCTTTTCGAATGCGCGAAGCAGGCGGTTAAATTCCGATGTGGATTCGCGAAAGGCCCTGGCAGGAGCTGCGGAAAGCCGTTTTTTCTTAATCTTCTTTTTCGTGACAAAAGCGATGAACTCATCGATCGTCAGCTTCTTTGCTCCCAGATTTTTGCATCGGCCTGCGAGCTCCCGGTCGTTCGTCACGACTGTAATCCTCGAGGGCCATCTGGAATTGGCGACCTCTTCCGTTATGTACTCGTCTGCTGTTTTGCTCTTGGAAGTATAGACCAGTTCGATCGCATCGAAATGTCCTCTGGACGGATGCGGAAGATGCTCTTCGGCGCCATCAAAGACGAGAATGACTTGAAGCTTTAAATGGGAAACGGCTTCATTGAGTTCTTCGATCATCAATTGACGGCTCTTCTCCAGGGATCCGCGTTTTTTCAGAGTGCGGAAGAGGAGGTTGTAAGCGTCAACGAGAAAGAGTATCGGCATCTTGCAGGAGCGATTCTAATTGAGGGAGAAGTTTTTCGAGCGCTTTGCGTCTGTGGGAGATCCGGTTTTTTGTCTCTTCTTCCAGTTCGGCAAACGTTTTCCCATATTCGTGTTTGACGAAGATCGCATCGTAGCCGAATCCCAAGCTGCCTCTTTCCTTATCGGTGATCATTCCTTCAGAGACGCCTTTGGCGGTTTTTTTAAGGCCATCTGGGGAAGCGAGAGCGATCCAGCATTCGAAGTACCCTTGCCTGCTTGTTTCCTGGAGATGGCTCATTTCTTTTAGAAGTTTCTGCCGATTCTCTTTATCAGTCGGATTATCATGGGCATAGCGTCTTGAATGGATCCCGGGAGCCCCATTTAATGCGGGGACGACAAGTCCGGAGTCATCCGCGATCACCCACCGGTTCAATTTCTTGGCAGCGTGGACGGCTTTAAAGATCGCGTTTTCTTCAAATGAATTGCCGGTCTCCGGCAGAGGGGCGTAGTGGGGAAAATCGATCAAGCTCAAGAGATCGAAATTGCCTATTTTTTTTAATATCGCGCGAAATTCTCTGATCTTATGCATGTTGCGACTGGCGATGACAAGTTCCATAAGAATACGCAGGATTATTTTGATGTTCTTAAGATTGAAAATACCCTAAAGCGGGAATATTGTAGAGGGAATTGCACATGTTGAAATTCAATGAGAGGAAGGATTTTCCTGTCGGGAAAGGGTTAATTTCCCGACAGGAAGATGTTCTATAAGAAACTACGGATCGCAGAGATCGTCAATTCATCTCCTTGCGAGGTGAATTTATCTCCGACCGATTTTCCCTTGAGGGATTGGGCAAGTTTCGACTGGAAGGAGAGGATGTTTTTCTCCGGATCGGCATCCCAGGGCCCAAGCAGCGTATAAGTGATTTTCTGCCCCTTTTTATTCTCGCAGTCGACGATTGTTCCGACCCCGACCTCGTCAGCGACGATGTCGTCTTTTGTAATGACTCGCGCGCGGTTCAGCTGTTCTGAGAGAAGCTTGAGCTCCCCTTGCAGACGGTCTCTTTTCTCGAGGGCCGCTTTGAATTCGGCATTCTCTCTCAAGTCGCCATGCGCTCTGGCGATCTCGATCTCTTTTGCGTTTTCGACAGTCTCCACCGTGGCGATCTGTTGAATCCGCTGCTGGAGCTTGAGGTAGCCTTCCTGCGTCGTCCAGATCACCTGCGTGTCTTTGTCGGCCGCTGGCTCATGTTTTTTACGGGCTTTTGTCAGCGATGGGTGAACGACTTCGGCAAGAGAATGGAAAATTTTCTGATCATGGTCGCTCAAAGAATGCGACTTCGACGCCAGAAGGATAAACTCTTTAGCGTCTTCGACGCTTCCACTTTGCATCATTTGACGGACAATGGCAAAGCGTCCGCCGGAGAGAAGCGCATGGATTTTTTTGACCATTTCCCGCTGTTCCGGATTATTCTCGATATGGCTTAAGAGAATCAAAAGCCCTTCGAAAAAGCGGATCTTGCCCTGCTTGTCGCTGAAAGGAATCCCTTCTTGGGTTTGCAGCTTCTGAAAGTACCACATGAAAGCTTCAGGATGACGTGAAGGATGGGTATAGAGATCCTGGAACTTCTGTTTCAACTCGACATCGGCTTTGATCCCGACAAGTTCTGAAAGAATGTAGTCTCTAAGAGGGGCCTGGTCGACTTTGAACAGTAAGTCCAGAAAGCTCTCTTTCCAGTCGGCGCGGTGCTTGCGGGCTTCCATCAGCACGCGCTTTTTAAAGCTCAGGACTTCGATGGTGTCGATGATTTTTTCGATCGTCTCGAAGCGGTTGATCAGCTCGCCGATCAAAGGATAGTCTTTGGCCTGGCTCAAATCCTGAAGGAAAAAATGGATCTGAAGTTCCTGGGAAGGACTGATCTCTTTATAGGAGAGCATTTCGGTCATCCTGGCGACAAGAGTTGCTTTGAACTCATTGTTCTTCAATGTCTCAGGGAAGTCCCGAAGGAACGTGTAAACCATTTGAATCAGCGTGTTTGCATCGGGCTTGTTTTCGAGTACCTTTTGCAGCCTTTCTTCATGGGTAAGTTCGCTTTTGCGCAGGCGGAAGCACTCACGGATGTCTTCGGGAGTTTCGATCATCGTGTCTTTTTTGACTTTACCGCGAGCAGTCTGCCACCAGCGAGTCCATTCTGATGCAGGAATGACGAGATCGCAGAGTTCATCTTTAATTTCAGCCGCAGTTTTGGGTCCGAGGTCGCGAAGAAGCATTCGGATGACTTCGACGGGAGCTTCCTTTGCTTTTTTTTCGAGAAGATCGGGGTTCCCGAAGCGCAGAGCGAGGAAATGATCGTCAGGGATGGGGACCAGAGTCTTAAAAGCGGTAGCGAATGAAAGTTCTTTCTTGCCTGGGACATAGTCGAACTCCAGGGTCAGCTGTTCGCGCACAAGCGAAACATCGACGATTTCTCCCACTCCCCAGCCTCCGGTATGAAAGACGTACTTGCCCTTGTCCATATGGGAGAGCAGTTCATAGTTGCTGATAGCGCCTTGAAATTTCTCTTTTCCGCGGAGACCGATTAATCGAATCTTGTCATTAAAGTGTTTTTGGTCGGAATAGCGGTTTTTCAGGTAGGAATAGGCCAATTCAGCGAAGTTTTCGTTGTTGGTCGTTTGAATGTCGATGATGAGTTTGAGAACTTCATGAGACAGCTGGTCTTCGGGCATTTTTTTCCACAGAGGGAGAATCCTCTCCACGTGGCGACCGAACGGTTCGGCGATATCCGAAGCCTTTACCGAGCGGAGGATTTCGCAGACCTCTTCTGCTTCCAGTTCATCCCCTGAGCAATACTCTTCCCAGAGTTTCAGGAATGAGGGGTAGTCGTGATTAGCGATATGAGTCTGAAAGTCCTTAAGATAACCCATGGATATTCCTTGCTGTGATTGAATGTGAAATGCAGCCATAATTTCCTTAGAGCATCGAGGAGAAGTCGATCGTTGGTCGGATTAGATTTCGCTTAGATTATGACGACTCGAAACTTCTCAAAAACACACAACGATGCTTTTAGCTTTGGCTGAGTATAGGGCGGACTTTAATTATCTTCAATTAAAACTCTTAAGAGAAGCGTTCGACAATTCATTTGTGGAATCTTTGAACCTATCGACATTCGATTAAAATTGCTTTTCTCTTTTTTTTCCGCTATTTCGCTTCATGCGCCAGGGGAGTTTTCATCCTCTTGTTAAACGCCTGGGAGCCCCATTCCCTCCTGCTTGCCAAAAACAAACTTTCTCTTTAACTTGCTCGCTTTATTGCGGCCCTAAGAAGAGTTCGCAGCGGAGTTAAAAACAATCTTTTACTTTTCGCAAGTGATTAAAAGTCAACATTATACGAAGATCTTTCTGTGGTGAATTTCCTCGTTAACCTCATCTTCATTCTTTGCTGGATCTCCGCACAAGCGGCACCTGCCAGCCCTAAGCCGGACGGCGAGGAGATCTTCGATCCTGGAGAAGGGATGTCTCTTTTCAGGGACTTGGAGCTCGTGAAACAGATCGATGAGGAAATAGGGGACCGGCTGCCTTTTTCCTATAACTATTCGATGATGGGAGGATACTTCACGATGCCTTCTGCCCGGATGCCGAGTTGTGGAGTTGCCGCAGCGGGTGCTGCGATCGTCAAGCCCTATGACATCTACGGTGTGAACTTTCAGATGTTCGACAGGCTTGAGTTTGCGCTCAATTACAGGCTCTATAAAGGGCTGACAGAAAAGAATTTCGGCGATGAGGGATTTGGGGATGATGCGGAGAGGATTGGGAACGTCAAATTGGGAATTTTGACGCTTAAGGACGGTTTTCCAAGGCTTCCCGAGATTTCGATCGGGGTCGAAGATTTTATCGGAACGAAGAGGTTCAACTCAAGGTATGTCGTTGCGACAAAGCAATTTTTGGAGTGGAATCTGGAGTGTACTTTAGGTTACGGCAAGGGGCGCCTGAAAGGTTTTTTTGGGGGCGCGGCGTGGAGTCCTTTCCGCCATCTTGACATCCCTCTTTTAAAAGACATTTCATTTCTTGCCGAGTATGATGCGATCAATTACAAGAAGCATCCTGACGAACATCCATCCGGCAGGAAAGTGAATTCCAGGATCAATGGTGGAATTTCCTTTGTCGGTTGGGATACTTTTCAATTCTCGCTCAGTTCCGTCCGCGGCACGGAAGTCGCCGGCTCCGCCTCCTTGCGCTATCCCATTGGTTCGACGAGCGGGTTTTTTCCAAAAGTGGACGATGCCATACCTTACAAGGCTCCTGTCGACACGGAAGCTCTGGGAGTGGTGAGGTCTGAGAGGGATTTTGCCCAGGAGATCGCATACGCTTTGAGCGATCAAGGGCTCGATCTATTTTCTGCTTCTCTCAGTTATGACGACGAGGGAAATAAAGAATTATTTCTAAAGATTGTCAACAATCGATACCGGGAAGAAAGGGTCGTGCGCGAAAGGATCCAGCATGTCCTTGCAGCGTTGACGCCCTCCGATGTCGCAAAGATTCTCGTGATCGTCGAGGCCGATGCCCTTCCTTGCCAGGCCTATTATTATCGGAACGAAGATCTGCAGCGCTGGCGAGCAGGCGCCATGAGCGATTTCGAGCTGGAAACGGTTTCGCCAATGAGGGAAGCGCCTGCATTTCCCAGTGAATACGACGCGGCCAGGATTTTCCAAAGGCACAAACCGATCTGGACCTTTACCATCCGCCCTCGTCTGCTCACCTTCTTTGGCAGCACCTCGGGAAAATTCAAATACAATGTCAGCGCCGTCGCCTCTCCGGAAGGGTATGTCTTCGATCAGGTCTATTATAAGTTCCAGGTCAGCTATGCGATCAAGTCGAGCATGCAGGGACTCGGCGGACCCGATCGCGCCAATCCGTCGCGCGAATTGATTGTGCGTACCGATTCGCTCAAATATTTTCAGACGAACTCCGTATCGATGGAGCAGGCTTTTTTGCAGCGGGGGTGGAATCTTGGCGGCGGATGGTTTTATCGGTTGGCCCTGGGATACTTTGAGTCGGCTTATGGCGGCGCCGCGACGGAATTTTTATTTTACCCTGTGAACTCGAACTGGGCGATCGGTGCGCAGTTTGCTGCGGTTCTCAAGAGACATTATCACGGCGTTAAATTCAGGCGTACGACGCTGCAGCTGCGGGGAGCTGAATACGTAAAGGTGCCGTTCATCGGGATCCAGTATTTTCTCGATTTCTACTATGACTTCAAGCCGCTCAATATGGACCTTCTGCTTAGCGCCGGCCAGTTTCTGGCAAAAGACAAGGGGGTTAGGGTCGATGTCGGCCGCTATTTCAAAAGCGGGATGCGCTTCTCATTGTGGTGCACTTTTACCAACGGGCACGACAGGGTCAACGGCCATACCTATTACGACAAGGGGTTTGCGTTTGTGATCCCTCTGGACATGTTCATGAAACAAAGTAGTCGCAACTACATCGGGTATGCGATGGCAGCGTGGCTCAGGGACGTTGGGGCCAGGGCGGAAACGGGCAAGAAACTGTATTGGACGCTCGAAGAAGAACGTTACAATTATTAAGCTCTGAAACCTTCTGATCATGGGTAGGCTTATTATTTTTTTTCTCTTGATTGAACGCAGAGAATATGCCACCCTGATAGTTAAATTTAATAATGTTACTAGGGTAAGTGCCCTAACAGATGACTCATGTCTTCATCCTGTAAAATTTAGGATGGCGATAAGAATCCTGGGTTTTTTTCAACTTTGAGGTCATTGAATGATTGAAGGCTACGAAGAGTTTACTGAAAGCCAGCTGAAAATCCTGCACCGTTATGTCACCAATACTTCCAGCAATATCTTTGTCATTCGCAATCTTCCCGAAGTCATCAAGGGAGCTCTATTTTCCCGCTACTCCCGCTCGAGCCTAGGGCTTCGCTCTCTGCTTTTAAAAGATTTTATCCTGAACGAGGAAACCGCTTTCAGCGCTATCGCAGGCGCCCACTCGAGTTCCGAGCAGGACGAGCATGAACTGGAAGACCAGATCATGGCGATTAAAAAAGCACAAAATTTCTATGACCGTATCCTGGACGGCTATGGCGATGATTCGATCGGGGAGCTTGGCGGAGCGCATTTGGCGATCGAGAACGTCTCGATGATCGCCGCGAAGAACATCGAAGACTGCCGCATCGGAGGATCGCCTCTTGAAAAATCGACACGCTACATTTATTTCGACCAAAAGGTAGATGGGGAATACCTCTATTACCGTGAGCCGATTTTAATGACCTCCGCCTTTCGTGAGATCTACATCAAGACTTGCAACTATCTTTTTGAAACCTATTCCGCTCTGATCCCTCCGCTCACCGAATTGATGGAGAAAAAGTTTCCGAAAGAACACGATGTCTCCAAGGTCGCGTATACTGCGGCCTTGCGTGCGAAAGTGTTGGACTGCCTCCGGGGCCTGCTTCCGTCCAGCGCGCTGACTAATATGGGCGTCTATGGCAATGGCCGCTTTTTCGAAAGCCTGATACAAAAGCTCAACGGCCACAACCTCGCGGAAATGCAGGACGTCGGCAGGAAGTCGTTCCAGGAGCTCTCCAAGGTGATCCCTTCCTTTATCCGTCGCGGAGATCCTGTCCACAAATACCAGAAGACCTATTCCCAGTTCCGCGAGCAGATGAACAACGATCTCCAGCTGCTCTCCGAACGGCACACTTCTTCCATCGCAAAGATGCAAAATGCAGGCGTCAGGTTGATCAGCTATGACAATGAAAGTCCTTCCAAGGTTGCTGCCGCCCTGCTTTTCGAGCACTGCGACGCAGGATTGCATGAGCTGCAGGAATATTGCCGGACTTTGCCGGAAGAGGAGCTAAACAGAATTCTGGACGCCGCCTCCAATTTCCGTGAAAGCCGCCGCCACAAATCCCCGCGCGCGCTTGAACACGCGACGTTCACATTCGAGATCGTCGCAGACTTCGGGATCTATCGCGATTTGCATCGCCACCGCATGCTCACACAGGAGAGACAGCTTCTCTCTTGCAACTTCGGTTACTTCATCCCACACGAGATCATCGATACTGATATGGAGAAGCAGTACCGCGATGCGATGGAAGAGGCGAAAAAAGTCTACGACTCGATCGCCGAAGAGCTCCCTGAGGAGGCGCAGTACATTGTTCCAATGGCCTACAACATGCACTGGTATTTCCATGTGAACCTGCGCGGACTCCAGTGGCTGTGCGAGCTGCGCTCGTCGCCAGCGGGACATCCGAACTACCGTTTCATCGCGCAGGAACTGGCCAAACAGGTCTCCAAAGTTTTCCCCAGCTTTGAAAAATTCTTCAAATTCGTCGATTACGAAGGATATGAACTGGGCCGTCTGGGTCAGGAGATCCGCATCGTAGAGAAGAGACTCGCTAGGAGTGCGCATGAATGAGAAGAAAGGGAGCGTCATCGGAGGCATGCTACTCATCGCTGGCAGCTGCATCGGCGCCGGAATGCTGGGCCTTCCGATCATCACTGGTCTCTCTGGATTTTTCCCCTCTCTTGCTATGTTCTTTTGCGCCTGGCTTTTTATGACTGCAACAGCGTTGCTCCTTGTCGAGGCCAACGGCTGGTTCTCGCGTCAGGTCAACCTGCTCTCCATGGCAAACCATGCTTTGGGAAAGTGGGGCAAAGGGATCTGCTGGGTCACCTATCTTTTTCTGTTTTACGCTCTGCTCGTCGCCTACATATCAGGGATCGGAAGCCTCTGCGGCACTTTTTTCAATGTCAGTTTTCACACGGAGTTGCCGGCGTGGATCGGCAGCTTCGTTTTCGTCGTGCTGTTTGGATGGATCGTCTACCTTGGCACGCGAAAGGTGGACCTGTTCAACCGCGGTCTGATGATCGGAAAAATCGGTTTTTTTGTCCTTCTTGTCATCGTCGGAATTTTTTACGTTAAGCCAGGTCTGCTCCTCCGGACCGATCCGACCTATGTCACATCTGCGCTTCCCCTTCTGGTCATCGCGTTCGGATTTCACAACATGATCCCTAGCCTGACCGCCTACTTGAAAGGAGATTTGAAGAGAGTGCGGATCACGATCATCGGCGGAAGCCTCATGGCGTTTGTCATCTACCTCATTTGGGAGATCCTCGTCCTCGGCATTGTCCCTTTGGGAGGCGCCAATGGACTTCTAGCAAGCTTAAAACAGGACCGCGAAGCATCGCAGGCGATCGCAGCCATTATCGGCTCTCCAACCGTCCGAATTTTTTCGCAGGGACTCGCTTTTTTCGCCATCCTCACCTCGTTCCTGGCGCAGGCGCTCAGCCTTGTCCACTTTCTTGCCGACGGGTTGAAGATCAATTACAAAAAGCAGGAGAACCTCGGACTGTGCATCCTGGCCCTTCTCCCACCGCTCATTCTCTCCATTATCTATCCTCAGCTATTCTTCAAAGCTCTCAACTTCGCCGGCGGTATCTGCGCCGTCATTCTTTTCGGACTGCTCCCTGCCGCAATGGTCTGGATCGGACGCTACCGCATGTTCACTCCCGGTTCGTATAAAATGCCAGGCGGCAAACCTGCGCTGCTCCTGATTTTTGGATTTGCATTGTTCATCCTATTTATCCAACTTTCCACTATGCTTGGAGCCTCCTATATCCCAAAACCGGGATGATTCTTTGGAAGTTTTCTTTGAGACAATCTTTTTGAGATGCGTTAATTTATAACTTGCGGGCATCGTGTTCCAACTCAAAACAGAATTCACACCTTGCGGAGACCAGCCTAAGGCGATAGAGAGCCTTGTCAGCGGGCTGCAATCGGGAAAGAGATCTCAGGTGCTCCTTGGAGTCACCGGTTCCGGAAAGACGTTCACGATGGCTAATATCATCCAGCGCGTCCAGCGGCCCTCTTTAATTATCGCTCATAATAAAACATTGGCCGCGCAGCTCTATCAGGAATTCAAGACATTCTTTCCAGGTAACGCCGTCGAGTACTTCGTCTCTTACTACGACTACTATCAGCCGGAAGCCTATATCGCGCGCACGGATACCTATATCGAAAAAGACCTGGCGATCAATGACCAGATCGACCGGATGCGCCTCAGCGCAACACGGTCTCTGATTGAAAGACAGGACGTCATCATCATCTCGTCCGTCTCCTGCATTTACGGCCTGGGCCTTCCTGAATACTACAGTCAAATGCTGCTGACGATGAAGGTCGGGGAGAAGAAAAGACGCGATGACGCTCTTCTGCATCTTGTCGAAATGCATTACAAGCGCAACGATTTTGATCTGATGCGCTCCACATTTCGGGCAAGAGGAGATGTTCTTGAAGTCATGCCCGCCTATGAAGAGAATTTTGCCTATCGGATCGAGTTTTTCGGAGATGAAATTGAGCGGATCAGCGAGATCGACCCGCTGACCGGCAAGGTGCGCCAGCGCCTTGAACAGATCACGATCTATCCCGGATCGCACCACGTCACTCCGGAGTCTGTTCGCCATACAGCGATCGACACGATCAAGGCGGAGCTCAAAGATAGGGTCGCATTTTATGAGACGGAAAAGCGATATGTCGAGATGCAGCGAATCCATCAGCGCACCACCTACGATGTCGAAATGATGCGGGAGATCGGCTTTTGCAAGGGGATCGAAAACTATTCCCGCCATTTCAGCCGCAGATCAGCCGGCGATCCTCCTCCCTGTCTTCTCGATTACTTTCCCCCCGATTTTCTTTTATTTGTCGATGAGTCGCACCAAACGCTTCCCCAGATGCACGCCATGTTCAACGGGGACAGGGCGCGCAAAGAATCTCTGGTGGACTTTGGGTTCCGCCTTCCTTCCGCATTTGACAATCGGCCGCTTAAATTCGAAGAGATCTATCGCCGCATGCACCAGGTCATCTATGTATCTGCGACGCCGGGTACCTGGGAAGTTCAGGAAGCCCATGGCGATGTCGTGCAGCAGATCATCAGGCCGACTGGGCTTCTCGATCCTCAGATCGAGATCAAGCCAGCCGAATCCCAGGTGGACGATTGCCTCGAGCAGATCCGCCAGGAAACAGAGAAAGGGGGCAGAGTCCTTGTCACTACGCTGACTAAAAAACTCTCGGAAGATTTGAGCAAATACCTGACAGACATAGGGGTCAAGGCCAAATACCTCCACTCCGACATCGACACGCTCGAGCGCGTCCAGATCATTAACGATCTGCGCCGCGGACTATTCGATGTTCTGGTCGGCATCAACCTTCTTCGAGAAGGCCTGGATATCCCTGAGGTTTCCCTGATCTGTATCCTCGATGCCGACAAAGAGGGCTTTCTGCGCAGCGAGACTGCGCTGATTCAGACCTGCGGGAGGGCCGCAAGAAATCTCAATGGGCGCGTGATCATGTACGCTGACCGGATCACCCAATCGATACAAAAGACTTTGGACACGACAAAGCAGAGGAGGGAGCTTCAGGAAGCCTATAACAAGGAGCACGGCATCACTCCCCGCTCGGTGCGCCGCGAACAGATCCAGGACCTCGCCCAGACCTTCGGAGAGGTCGCCGAAACGCTTCAGGAAGTGGAGGCCTCTCCTAGCCATCTTTCGGCTGATGAGGTAGAAGAGAAAATCAAAGAGTATGAAATTGAAATGAGAAGGGCTGCAAAAGAGCTCCGCTTTGAAGATGCTGCGCATTTCCGGGATCTGTTAAAAACCTACCAGCAGCTCCGAATTTTAGAGGACGACCTGTGACTGTTTCTATTCTGAGCAAACTCAGCGGTTGGAAAACAGAGGAGAGAGCGGGAAAGTGGTGCATGGGGCTGCTATCGCTCATTTTTATTCTCGTTCCTTTCCAAAGAAGATTCCACGGTGCCGTCGACTCTTATTCCAGATCCCTCTCCCTCCCTGATTTTCCTCTTCCCGAATATTTTTCGACCCACGTTCATCTCTATCTTTCCGACCTCCTGGTGATCGCACTGACCTTGGGGATTTTTTTATTATATAAGGTTTCGCTGCGCGCTTTTTTCTGGGAAGGGGCCTCAAAGTATTTAACACTGCTGCTATTAGCCTCGCTTGCCTCGATTTGTTTTTCTATCACGGCCAGTTACGCCATTCCCTATTTCAGACTTCTGCAGTTTGCAGTTCTCGTCCTGTTATTTCACTCGATTCGATTCCTGAGCCAAAAGATCGACTTGATCCTGTTTATTAAAAGACTCGCCTGGATCCTCGTCATCGTTTGCACGTTCGAATGCTCGATCAGCATTGTCCAGTATTTTACCCAGCATTCCCTGGGCCTTGGTTTTTTGGGAGAAAAAAGCCTGCATCATTTTCCTTTCCCCAATCCCGGCCAGAACCGCTGGTTTTTTGACCAAGTTTTTAATGCGGGGCAGGGACATGGACATCTCTTTCGCGCCAGTGGGACTTTCTCCCATCCCAATATCCTGGGAGGATATATTTTCTGTTCTGCGATGGCCTCCTGCTTTTTGTTTGTACAGCAGCTGTACAAAGGTAAAAAAATTCTGCTGACCGCCTGTATCCTTTTGCAGTTTTTCACCCTTTCCGTCGCCTTTTCCCGGTCTGCGATGATCGCCCTCGGCCTATCCTCATTGGTTTGGTGCGCCCTGCAATTCAGGAAAAAAAGGAGCAACGGAAAAGAGCCTTATGAGGTCTTTAAAGGGACTCGCAAGGTGATGGGGGCAGTGCTTCTCAGCTGCCTGCTGTGCATAGGCATATTTTACTCTCAGCTGACTGCCCGAGGCGGCGTCATCAATTACAACGAGATCGCTCAACACGCCGACTCAGAGAGGCTGCAGTACATTAAAATTGCAATCGACATGCTCAAGGAGCACCCGCTGCTCGGCGTCGGATTTAATAACTTTCAGCTCTATCTCCAACAATATCAGGAGAATTTGACGGGGCATATTTTCTTTTCCAAGGTCCACAACATCTATCTTTTAATCGCAGCCGAGACTGGACTCATTGGAGGAGGGCTTTTTTTACTCTTTTTGCTCGCGTTAGTGCGCGGGGGATGGAAAGGACTTGCCAAAGAAGGAGGGGATTATCAAACGAAAATCCTTCTCTTCTCGATCTTTATTGGTTTTTTATTCATCGGGCAGTGCGACTTTTACTTAATTGAGAGCCCTCAGGGAAGTCTGTTGTTTTTCGGAATAGCAGGTCTTTTGTGCGGCGCAAATGGACAGATGCCCCTTCTTAAAGCGCCCAGGCCCACTCCCTAGGACGTGGACAATTATATTTTAAGCCGTTAGAATTCCTTCATTCTGAATTTCAAAATTATCGTTAAACCCACAGAGAGAAAAGGCAATGAAGATTGCAGTCATTGATCACATCTTAAATCCCGGCGGAGGGACGCGCGTTGCCCGATCTCTGCTTCCTGCAATGAAAAAATTAAGACCTGATCTCGAGATCACTTTTTTCGCCAATGAGCATGGAATCAAAAGGGATAACCTTAAGGAAGTCCTGGACCAAAATAATATTAAAGTCATCCATCTTCGGTCTGTGAAGTTTTCCGGAAAAGATCTTTTAGGCCTGAGGGGAAGCAGACATGTCGTCAGCCTAATGCAAAGAAAGCTTGGCAAGCTAAATGCTCTTCTCCCTCTGCAGATCTCCGGGGCTCTGCAAAGAGAACTGGAAAGCGTTGTGAAAGGGTTCGATTTCGCTTTTTTCACCTGGCCGTTTCATCTGCATTGCCCCCGGCTTTCCTGCCCGATGGCAGGCATTTTTCATGACTTCAATTATAAGTATTACTTTTCTGCCAGCACGATCCTTGACTCCATTGAGAAGTTTTTAAATGACAACATGCCGATATGGCTTGCCAATTCAACTCCGATCGTCTCGACCCAATTCATGAAGTCGGAGATTAAAAAGTTTTATCCCCAGTTCGCCGACAAGGTCAAGGTCGTGGAGATCGCACCCATGAGCGAAATTTCAAATCTGGATATGGATCAGGCCCGCAAAATCGTGTCAAAAATGGGGATTCCACGTAACTATATCCTTTGCCCTACTCAAATGACCGGCCACAAAAACGTCGGGCCTCTGATTAGCGCCCATGCCCTCTTGAGAAAAAGGGGATATCAGGGGGGGCTTGTATTCACCGGCTCCGGGACGGAAGGAATCAATGGCAGATCGTGCGAGATTGGGGTGGAAAGGACACTCGAATGCCAGGATGTCTACGGGCTGGGATATGTTTCCAATGAACAGGTCGATGCGCTGATTCAATGCGCCGACGTTCTTGCAAATCCTTCTCTTTACGAGGGGGGATGCGGCCCTGGATTTGACGCCTGGGCGCGAGGCGTTCCCGTCGCCATGTCGAACATCCCGACATTCCTCGAGCATATTCAGGCGCACGATGTCAGAGCGGAAATTTTCGATCCCAGATCCCCTCAGGACATCGCAGACAAAATCGACAGAATTTTATCCAGCCCGGAAAAAACTGCGAAAGATGTCGAACATTCGAGGAAGGCAATCAGCAGGTTCACATGGGAGCTTTCCGCTCAAGGCTATCTCAATGTGTTTGAAGAGGTCTTGTTGAATTTAGCCTCGCGGTAGCTGACAAAATTCCTACAATGCAGGGTGCAATGAGAGTAGCCGTACATTCCCAGGTGTTGACAGCCAGAGAGCTCTTTGGGATCGGCTATTATTTATTCAATCTCATGAATGCGATTGGAAAGCTCAATCGGAATGATGAGTATTTCCTGTTGTCCGGAAGACCTATCGGACACTTGCCAAGCGGAAATAATATTACCGCGATTCCCAAATCACCAGGAATTCCTCGCAATTGCTTTTCCTACCTCGGCTTTCCAATCGGAGTATCAAAGGCTGAATGCGATCTGGCCTTTCTGCCGAAAGAGGTGGCCCCTTTCGGACTCTCTGTGCCAGCTGTCATCACGGCGTACGACCTCTACCCGTTCATCATGCCCAAAGAATTCAAATCGGAGTATCCGCTGAGTTCTGCCGTCCACCACCATTTGGCGCGGAGATTGCACTTTAGGAGAGCGAGTAAAATATTGGCGATTTCCCAGAGCACAAAAAATGATTTGGTGGAGATCTGCGGCGTCTCCGAAGAGAAGGTCATTGTGACTCCCCTTGGAGCCGACCCTCTTTTTTTCGAGCGCTTGGCTCAGGATAAAATCGAGCAGGTCCTTCAAAAGTATACTCTCAGGCGCCCGTTCTTTTTAAACACCAGTTCTCATTGGTGGGGGAGGAAAAATCTGTCGCGCCTCATTCAGGCCTTTGCCATTGCGAGAAAAAAGCACAGCTTGCCTCACCAGCTGATCATCACTGGAAAACCAGGGCCTTCGCTTGAAAATATGAAACTGATCATTCGCACCGAGGGGTTGGAAAAGGAAGTCAAATTGCTCAGTTATGTTGAAAGAACAGAGATCGTTGCCATGATGCAGTGCGCAGAGGCCCTAATTTTCCCATCCCTGCATGAAGGATTTGGGCTGCCTGTTTTGGAGGCTATGGCGGCGGAGTGCCCCGTTGTTACGTCAAACGGTTCTGCGTTGAAAGAGGTTGCGGGGGAGTGCGCTATCCTTGTCGATCCTCTGGACACGGACTGCATTGCTGAGGCGATTGGAAGGATCGCCACAAATCCCGCTTTGCGCGAGCAAATGATCGCTTGCGGGAAAAGACGGGCTCATTTGTTTACCTGGGAAAATACAGCTCGGATAACAATGGAGACTTTTTCTGCGACTGTGGGATAAAGACCCAGGTGCGCGATTTTTTTTTAACTGTTAATCGAGTGGGCAAGTTGTTATCGCCGAGCCGAACGATTCTTTTAGGCTATTTTTCCAGATTCTGGGCAGTGCTGCTCTCCTTTCTGCTCACCCCTGTTTACATTAAAATTATTGGCATTGAGTCATTTGCCATTGTCGGTCTGACATTTTCAATCCAGGCAATTTTTCTGTTCATGGATTTTGGATTCGGCGCGGCGACAACCATCGAGGCATCCCAGTTACTCGCCCAAAAAAAACAAAAAGACCTTTCCAGCCTGTTCCGGACCGGCGAGATCGTCTATTGGGCGGTCGCGGTATTTTTATTTGCGGTGTTTATCTGCTCTTCGAACGTTGTCACAGCGCTTTGGCTAAGCCGCGTTCCCACTGAACTTTTCGATTTGCAATCGATCATCCCTTTGATGGGAGGCGTCATCCTCTCGCAATGGCCTACCCTGTTTTACAACGGGGCGCTCCTGGGACTGCAGCGTCAGGACCTCGTGAATCGATTGAATCTGATTGTCGCGACAATAAAAGGGGCATTGACGCTGGCCTTTTTAATCTACATCAGTCCGACAATCGAGTCGTTTTTGATCGCAAACCTCATTGCCGGACTACTGCATTCTCTTGGCGCCGCGCTTTTTCTCAGAAAATTCAGTCAGGAAGATCTTCCCGCCTCCGGCTTCGATTTGAAAATGTTTTCCAGGATCGCGAAAAAATCGCTGAAATTGAGCGCTTTAGGGGCATTGAATATCATCCTTATCCACATCGACAAGGTCATCCTCAGCAGATGTTTGGATTTGAAGCTCTTCGGTTATTACTCTTTCTGTTGGATCCTGATCTATGGGATGTATGGATTCTGCGGAATTCTGACCACCTTTTTTGGCCCCCGTTTTTCCTATCTGAATGCGTTGAACGAGGAGAAAAAACTCACCGAAGCGTATCACCAGGGCTGCCAATGGATGTCGGTGCTGACCATTTCCGCGACGCTGTTTTTTATTTTCTTTTCGCGCGAAATTCTCTTTTTTTGGACGCGGGATCCCGCATTAGTTGAAAACACTTACCTTGTAGCCTCCCTGCTCGTCGGAGGTTCATGCCTTAGTGCCCTTTCCTATATCCCTCAGTGTTTTCAGATCGCCAAGCATTGGACAGCGTTCACCATCTCGATACAGGCAGGAAGCATCCTCGTTTGGGTGGGGCTGCTTGTTGTCCTGGTCAATTATTTTGGAGTATTGGGCGCAGGTCTTGGATGGGCGGCTTTGCACCTTGTCTTTTTGCTTGTCTATTCTTCCGTGATGCACCGTCGATTGCTGATCGGGGAGAAAAGGAGGTGGATCGTCGAGGATCTTCTCAAGCCATTTGCCGGCGCGTTTTCAATGTGCTCTCTTTGCTGGATCACATTTTCTCACTTCATGCAGGGTTTTTTGGGGATTCTTCTTCTTTTCCTGATCGCCGTCGCCACCATTGTCGCAAGCGGATTCATGGCCAGTTCGATTCGTCCGACAATGGTCGAGTTCATCAAGCGGAGGTTCGCATCACAGCTTACCGGCAAGATGGGGGAATAACCGGTTTTCCTCGCTTTTGTCTTGGGATGACAATTTATTTCCTGTTTTATAGAATGACGAACCCATTGGGTATGTATTGCTAAATCCATGTAACAGAGGAAAAAATCGTGAAAAAGGCTCTCATCACTGGAATTACCGGACAGGATGGCTCCTATCTGGCTGAATTACTTCTTGAAAAAGGGTATTCCGTTCATGGTTTCGTACGCCGCTCCTCCACTTCAAACTTAAATAGAATCGGGCATCTCTGTCAGGACGAGGCCGTGAGCGATCGTTTTGCCCTGCATGAAGGGGACTTAAGCGACTCGTCGAGCATCAAGCGTATCGTCGATCTCGTTCAGCCCGATGAAATCTATAATTTGGCTGCGATGAGCCACGTGAAAGTTTCCTTCGATATCCCCGAATACACCGGAGACATCGATGGCCTCGGCCCCCTGCGCTTTCTGGAAGCGATCCGAGCCAATTGCCCCAAGGCACGGTTTTACCAGGCTTCTACTTCCGAGCTGTATGGGAAAGTCAGAGAAATCCCTCAATCGGAAACGACCCCTTTCTACCCCCGCTCCCCTTACGGTGTCGCAAAGCTCTACGCTTATTGGGCTGTGATTAATTATCGAGAGTCCTATGGGATTTATGCCTGCAACGGGATCCTGTTCAATCATGAAAGCCCGAGACGGGGAGAGACTTTCGTCTCGCGAAAGATCACCCTCGCTGTCGCCCGGATCAAAATGGGGCTTCAGGAGCGGCTTGTGCTCGGCAACCTCGACGCCAAGAGAGACTGGGGATACGCCAGAGATTTCGTCGAAGGGATGTGGAGGATGCTACAGCAGGAGACTCCCGATGACTTCGTTCTGGCCACCGGAGAGACCACAACAGTGCGCGATTTTGTCGAACTCTCCTTCCGTGAAGTGGGGATTGAGATCAAGTGGGAAGGCAAAGGCGTGGAAGAGAAGGGGTTTGACCGGGAGACGGGAAATCTTCTGGTCGAAGTGTCCCCTGAATTTTTCCGTCCCGCCGAGGTCGATCTCTTGATTGGGGATCCGACAAAAGCACGTGAAAAGCTGGGATGGACATCGTCCACGACATTGCAGGAACTTGTCCGCATCATGATTAAATCCGATTTGGAATTGACCCAGAAAATGGCAGGATCCGATGCGCTGTCCAATCCCGTCTTCTTTCTAGGCAAACGCCTGGTTAATAGATGAAAACAGCGCTCGTCTACGACTGGCTCGTGACGATGGGCGGAGGGGAAAAGACCCTTAGCGCAATTGAGGAAGCTTACCCCGCCCCCATCCACACTCTGGTCCACGACCCCAAGCGTTTGAAGGGGACTCCTTTCGAAGGAAAGGAAGTCCATACTTCATTTATTCAAAATCTCCCCTTTGCCAAACGTCTTTATCGGAATTACCTCCCTTTTTTTCCTCTGGCGATCGAGCAATTCGATTTAAGCGGCTTCGATCTGGTAATTTCGACATCCCATGCAGTCGCTAAAGGGGTCTTGACGACCGCCGATCAATTGCATTTATGCTACTGCCTCACCCCGATGAGATACGCCTGGGATTTGACCCACCGCTATCTCGATGGAGTCAGCGGGATTCAGAAAGGGATCGCCAAAGCGTCGCTCCACTACTTGAGGAACTGGGATATCGCATCGCTTCGCAGAGTCGATCATTTTGCCGCGATTTCGCATTATATTGCAGCACGCATCAAAAAGGTCTACGGCAGAGACGCCGCAGTGATTTATCCTCCCGTAGAAACCGACGAGATCCCATTCCTGGAAGGAAAGGAAGACTATTACCTGGCTGTCTCCCGCATGGTCCCCTACAAACGGATTGATTTGATCGCAGAGGCATTCTCTCATTTTCCCGATAAGCGTCTTATCTTGGTCGGCGATGGACCTGAAATGAAGAAGGTCAAATCGGTTGCCGGAAAAAACGTTGAAATTTTAGGCTGGCAGTCCGATGCCAAAGTACGCGAACTGATGAGCAGGGCCAGGGGATTTCTATTTGCCGCCGAAGAGGATTTCGGGATCGTCGTCGTCGAGGCGCAGGCAGCAGGAACTCCTGTGATCGCTTTTGGAAAAGGAGCCGCACTGGAGACTGTCGTAGAAGGGCAAACGGGACTCTTTTTCAAAGAGCAGACGGTGGCAAGCCTATGCGATTCGATCAGAGAATTTGAGAGGCGCAGCTTCGATCCTGAAACGATACGCAGACATGCCCAGTCGTTCAGCCGCGCAAGATTTATAAGTGAATTTAAGCAATTCGTAGAAACGAAAACTGAGGATTTCCATGAAATACGTCATTCTCGCCGGGGGTAGCGGAACGCGCCTTTGGCCTTTTTCTCGAAACTCTTTTCCCAAGCAGTTTTTGCATTTCGGCGATGGAGAGTCGCTCCTTCAAAAGACAGTCAAGCGCTTCTATCCTTCGGTCAAGCCCACGGATATTCTTATCGTCACGAACCAGGCTTACTTCCATTTGGTCAAGAATCAGCTCTGCGCAATCGATCCGGGGTTTGAAAAGCAGATCATCATCGAGCCTGAAAGGAAGAATACAGCTCCAGCCATCTGTCTTGCCGTCAAATACCTACAGGAAGTCTTAGGCGTCGGCAAAGAGGAGTGCATCCTTGTTTCCTCCTCAGATCACATCATTTCGCCAGAAAAAGTCTTTTTGGCGGCATTGAATAAAGCAGAGGAGATGGCTCAAAAAGGACATCACGTGATTTTCGGGATCAGGCCCAACAAGCCGGAGACAGGCTATGGCTACATCAAAGCTGAAGAGACGGAGGACAGCGCTGTTCGAAAAGTGGAGCAGTTTGTCGAAAAGCCCGACTATCCGACAGCGCAAAAATATCTTCTGTCCGGGGAGTATTTATGGAATTCAGGAATCTTTTTGTTCCAGATCGAATCTTTTTTAAACGAGATCGCTGCTTTTTGTCCCGCAATTGCAAGCTGCGCATCGGGCAGTTTTAAAGAGTTTGTGTCTCGATTTTCAGAGATGCCGGACGTGTCGGTCGATTGCGCTTTGATGGAACGCTCTCAAAACACCATGGTCATGCCGCTGGATGTCTCTTGGTCCGATGTCGGCTCCTGGGATAGCGTCTATGACCTTCTGGACAAGGACAAGAATCAAAATGTCAAAGTGGGCAATGTCATCGATATCGACACCAAAAACTGTCTTATCATGGGCGACAAACGCCTGATTTCGACCATCGGGCTGGAAGATTTGCTGATCATAGAAACGGAAGACGCTCTGTTCATCGGCAAGAAAGGGGAATCGCAAAAGGTAAAGAACCTCGTCGAGGAGCTTAAAAAACGAAACGCGAAAGAACCCTTTGACCATTTGACGTCTCACCGTCCCTGGGGCAAATTCACCGTTCTGGAAGAAGGAACCAGGTACAAAATCAAACGGATCGTCGTCGATTCAGGACAACGCCTCAGTCTTCAGAAGCATTACCATCGCAGCGAGCATTGGGTCGTCGTCAAAGGAACAGCCAAGGTCACCATCGGCGATAGAGAACAACTTGTCCATGAGAATGAAAGTGTTTATGTGCCTAAGTCGGAAATGCATCGTCTCGAGAATCCGGGAAAAGTCCCGCTTGAATTGATCGAAGTGCAGGTCGGAGAATACGTGGGAGAAGATGACATCGTCCGCTTTGATGATATTTATGGACGGGCGGATGGAAAAAACGATAATCCTGTCACAGCCTCCAAGCGATGAATGAAAAGGCGGAGATTTTCTTTCGAGCGATGCGATTCACCCCGGTTTGGGGTGTCGTTGATCTTTTGTTAATCTTGCATTTTTGTTTTAGCTGGTATTTCTCGGCAAAAAGAACGGGGTGGAAGATCGATTTTTGGCATCTGACCCTCTTACTCAGTATTGTTCCAGCCCTTCTTTTTCTTTATCCATTTTGCGCCTCGCCATACAATGAAGTTTCCACCTTGGGCCATCTTGAAAAAATCGTTCCTTTCGTAGATCGGGCGTTTGCTATCAGCATCCTGGGGTATTGCTTTATTTGGGTTGGGCGCTATTCCTTTGACTTGACCAAAGCCAGGCTCCCCTTCATCGTTTTGGCGCTATGGATGCGTCCGCTGGCACAGGTCGTTGAGTCCAATATTAAAAACAGAAGGGCGGTCGCCCTTTTGACCTGGGGGGCGGCTCTTTTAGGGCTGACGATCCTTGCCATTCAATTCACTCATGGGACTTTCTTCAATGGGAGGGGATTTTTTTTACAAAGTCCAAATTTGCGCCCGCTCTTTAACGTGACGATTGCCATTTTCCCGTTTGCCCTTGCTTTTCTCGCCCTGAGGTTTACTCAGTTCAAAGAAAAAAGAACTCTTAAGATGTTTGCTTTCCTGCTCATCCTGTCTTTGTTTTTTGGAGTGCGCTTTATCCTTATCAATGGATTGCTCTATTTGTTCGTACAACAAATTTTCTATCGGGAAGGGCAGGGTAGTTTATTAAAGATTGGGATGGGGTGCTTTCTACTGTTGTTCCTAGCTGTGCTTCTTGGAAAATTCAGGGAAGGGATTTACAATCCCCTTTATGTCGGCGGAGTCCTTTTCTTTAATTTATTCTATGGAAACAACTTTTCCGACACGCGCGATTTCGCCTGGATCTTGTCTCACTGGGACGGCGAGTTTCTTTATGGAAAGAGTTATTTGTCAGGGATCATTTCTTTCATTCCGAGGGCCTATAGCGCCTTTAGGGAGGAATGGGGATTTTCAATGTATACGAATCAACTGATCGGATTCGATTCCGAGGTGATGCCCGGCTTAAGGCCTGGCTATTTTGGCGAGGCCTATATTAATTTAGGAATACCCGGCGTCATTTTTTTTGGGTGGCTGCTGGGCTTTATTCTTCGCTATGCAGACGTTCAGATCAAAGAAGCCGTAAGGGTTTCCAAAGATGTGATCAAAGGATATTCTCTTACGGTGGGATTCTATTTTTTGCAGTGTCTGATCATTTCAGCCAGCATGTGGATGTTCTACGTCTTCGTCTTGATCAATCTAGCATTGATCCCTTTCCGAGAGAGAACAAGAGTACAATCCCAAACGGTTTAAATCGGAGAAACTGAAGTGCTTGAGGCCAGCAGCCAAACACTTCAGTTTAGCTGATGTGTTTGCTAAGGACTCCGGACATTTTCATCATGTCGAGAGGCTCTTTGCTTCCAAAGACTTTGGCAAGCTTGGCATCCGGTTTGATGAGGCGCTTGTTCTTGCTGTCCTGGAGCTTGTGCTCTTTGATGTAGTCCCAGACCTTTTTGACGACTTCAGGCCGTGAAAGCTCAGGGGCTCCCACAATTTCCTGCAGCTCTTTGGAGAGCTTGTGAGCGGCTTGTTTTCTTGGCGCCGCTTTCTTTTTGCCCTTCGTGGATTTCTTTTTCTCTCCGGCCTCTTCTTCCTTCGCGCCTTTTTTGGAGCCGAATTTACCCTTCTTCGTTTTGCGGACATAGGGAGTTTTAGGGTGATCCTTATACTTTTCATTCAGATCGTCGAGATTATTGACGATGACGTCGCAGTCGGGAAAGTTGGAGCAAGAGAAAAATGGTTTACCGAAGCGAGATCTGCGCTGAACCATTTTTCCGTCGCAGCCAAGCGCAGGGCATGTAGGCATGTCCTTTGAAGGGATCTCGTCTTTTTTGGGGATATTGACAATGCCACGGCATTCAGGATATTTTGTACAGCCCAGGAAAGCTCCGAATCTACCGAAGCGCATCTTCATCGGGCTGTCGCACTTTGGACAATTCTGATCCCAGTCAAATGAAGGATCGTAGTCAGATTTGTCGAAAGTGAGAGACTCCAGAGGGGCTGTGAACTTGCAGTTGGGATAGTCGGAGCAGCCGTAGAAGTACTTTTTTCTCGACCAGATCTTTTGGAGAGGTTTGCCGCATTCAGGACACTTGATATCCGTCTCGACTTTGGGAACGTGCGCCTCTTTTTCAGCCGACTTGACAAAGGGAATGAACTTTTCCCAGAAATCGCGGATGAGGGTTTTCCAATCCTGCTGATTTTCAGCAATGTGCTCCAATTCGTCTTCCATGGCGGCTGTAAAGCCGATGTCCATGATCATGGCGAAATTGTCCTCGAGCATTTTGGCGATCACCGTGCCAAGTTCTGTCGGCTTCAGCGTCCCTTTTTCCTTGGTCGTATAATCGCGGCTCTGGATCTTGTTCATGATGGTGGCATAAGTCGATGGACGGCCAATTCCCGACTTCTCAAGCTCTTTGACAAGCGATGCCTCCGTAAAGCGGGGGGGAGGCCGCGTGAATGCCTGCTGCGACTGCACTTCATTGAGGAGCAAAGGCTGCCCTTCTTGCAGGGGGGGAAGGATTTTATCCTGGTCTTCTTTTTCTTTCTCTTCCTGGTCATGCTTTTCTTCGTAGACGGCCAGAAATCCTGAGAATTTGATCACGGACCCGGTCGCGCGGAGCATGATATTTTTGTCAGTCTCGATTTCGCAGGAAACAGTATCGTAGACGGCAGGGTTCATCTGGGAGGCGAGGAATCGGCGCCAGATAAGCTGGTAGAGTTTGAATTGGTCCACGGTCAGGTAAGATCTGATCTTCTCCGGGGAATGGGCGAGGTTGGTCGGTCGGATCCCTTCGTGGGCGTCCTGAGCGCTTTTCTTCGTGCTGTATTGGCGCCCTTCGGAAGGAAGATAATCCTTTCCATAGGTCTGTTCGATAAACTTGCGGGCGGCATCGATCGATTCCGGAGCCAGGCGCACGGAGTCGGTACGCATGTAGGTGATCAAACCTTCCGCTCCTTCATTGCCGAGGTCCACCCCTTCGTAGAGCCCTTGGGCGATGTTCATTGTGCGGGAGGCTGAAAAACCGTAGTGGCGGCTGGCTTCCTGCTGAAGGGTGGAGGTGATGAATGGGGCGACAGGGTTGCGCCGTTTTTCTTTTTTGTCGACAGCCTGGACTTTGTAGGTTGCATTCTGAAGCTTTGAAACGATGTCCCGCGCCGTCTTTTCGTCGGGGATGAGAAAGCACTCTTTTCCGGGAGTTGCCTCTTTTTCGACGCGTTTGCCATTGACGGAGTAAAGAAAAGAATGAAATGGCGCTTCGCTCTTTTTGGTTTGCAGGATCGATCCGATGTTCCAGTATTCGACAGGCACGAAGGCTTCGATTTCTCTTTCTCTGTCGACGACAAGCTTGAGGGCAACGGACTGAACCCGTCCGGCAGATAGGCCGCCGTCTCTTGCGCCCTGGACTCTTCGGGTCAGAATGGGAGAAATTTTATAACCTACTATTCTGTCCAGCAATCGTCTGGCCTGCTGCGCGTCTACGAGAGCCTGGTCGATGTTGCGGGGATGTTTCAACGCCTCCATGACGGCGTCTTTAGTGATGGAATTGAAGGTGACGCGCTTGGATTTTGTTCCTTTGGGAAGAATCGAGTTGATGTGCCACGCGATCGCCTCTCCTTCCCTATCAGGGTCAGGCGCAAGGTACACGACGTCGACTTCTTTGGCTGCTTTTTTAAGCCTGTCGATCACGTCCTTCTTATCAGGAAGAATAGCGTAAGCAGGCTCGAAGTCGTGGTCTACATCGATGCCAAACCCTTTTTGGGGCAGGTCGCGGACGTGTCCCAGTGAGGATTCAAAAAGATAATTTGAGCCGAGAAATTTCCTTAGGGTCTTAATCTTGGCCGGGGACTCGACGATAATGAGCGCTTTCGCCATCTACTAAACCTACTATTCCTGCAGCACGCAGGAAGTACATGAATGGTGTGATACTATACAAGCCACAAAAGTAGCAAAGCTGGTGAGATTAGTTCCAATCCCGCGGAAATGCAAGGGATTTTTTCTTTTCAAAGAGATTTTGCGACGTATCGAGATGGAATTAAAAAATTATTTTTAGTCATTTTCCCTCTAATCTACTGGAATGCCGATATCCCTAAACAGCTTCCAACATTGGTTTCATCCGAAATCCAAGTTTGGAAGCTGTTTGGGTATGCACCCAACCACTATGGAAAAATCAAAATTGGCTGGGGTAAATTAAAATTGTTTGATAGGCGGAGGCCAAGACTATCCAGCCTTGAGAGGTCAGGAATTCAATTGCCAACTTCCCTTTTCCTCCGTGCGGAAGGTCGCAATCATCGATCATGATGATGCTGTCCTTATGTAGGAAGGGGTACGCGGCTTTGATCTCATTCAAGTGGTGAAGCTGGGAAGGGGCGGGATTGTCTAGCTCGAAATCGTAGCTATCCAGATAGAGAAAATCGATGGGCCGATTGAAATCCTTCAGAAACTGGATCGAGTCCTGAGTTGCAAATTGGACGTTTGGATTGACCCGTTTGACAGCTTCCCTGGATTCATTGATGGCTTGGGGATTAATATCTACAGAGAATAAAGCGGCTCCATGGTCCTTGGCCCAGTCCGCGAAAATGACTGTCGAGCAGCCGTCGCCGACGCAATTTTTTGTTCCATTTCTCGCAGTCCCTGTCTCAACGAGCGTTTTAGCTCCGCGGTGCTCGATGAGTTCCAGGCAGACTTTATAAGTGGAAAATCTCTTGTCGCTCACATAAATTCTGCCGGAAAGATAGTCGCTTGCGAATGAAGAAGAAGTAATGAAGAGGAGGAAGAGATAGAGAATGTGCTTTTTCATAGCGAACTCCAAGGGATTGTGAAATCGAAAGAAAAATAATTTAGACTTCCTTTTTTTAGATTACAATTTCAAAATTCACAAAGAGGTCGGCTTGACGGTAAAGAAAGCACGGTTTACGATCTCTCGGTTAACTATACTTGCAGGTTCTCCGTGAAGAAAATCCTCATGTTCGTATTCTCCTTTTTATTTTCAGTCAATTGCTTCGCAGAGGATACTCAGCGGCAAGAAGAGGCCGAGGCGAAAAAACTGAAAGTCGGGTTGCTCGTCATGGCGACTGGCAAATATGATGCGCTCGGCGTCAAGATGATTGAATCTGCCAGGAGGAATTTTTTGCCTGATTGCGACCGCACGTTTTTTATTTTTACCGATGGGTGCGTTCCTGATGCAGGCGATGTCGTCCGGGTGGAACAAAAGAGGTTAGGCTGGCCGTATGATACTCTCAAGCGTTTCCATGTCTATTATGATCACAAAGATCTATTTAAAGAGATGGATTATCTCTATGCCATCGATGCCGACATGGAATTTGTTGCAGTGGTGGGACGGGAGATCCTGGGCGACCTGGTTGCGACGCGCCATTGGGGTTTTCTGGATAAACCGGGGACCTACTGCGGAAATAAAAAGTCGACGGCCTATGTGTCAAGAAAGGACAGGAAGCATTATTGCTGCGGCGCCTTCTATGGTGGAAAGCGGGACGAGATTCTAAAATTGCTGGAGACCACCGTACGCAACGTCGATGCCGACCTGAAAAAAAATGTCATCCCGAAATGGCATGATGAAGGCCATTTGAACCGCTACTTCATCGACCACACCCCGACGGTCTTCCTCACACCGTCCTATTGCTTTCCACTGGGATGGGATTTGCCGTTCGAGCCAAAATTAGTCACCCTTGTCAACAAGTCTGCAGAAGAGCTGCGCAAATGAAGCGGTATTTTAAAATTTGCGGACTCGTTGTTGCCATGGCCACCTGCTTTGCATGGGGCGCCTTGAGCTATCCGCTGTTCGGATGGAAGACGGCTCTGCCCAACTTCTTTGTCACAACTCCGAAAGAGCCGCATTTTGCAGTTTTAGAGCACAAGCCCTTTGTCATCATCATCCCTTCCTACAATAACACCGAATGGGTAGAAAAAAACCTGGTTTCTGTTTTTCGACAGAAATATGACAACTACAGGGTGATCTATATCGATGATGCCTCCACTGACGGCACCTTGGCCAGGGTCAATGAATTGATTGCCCGCGAAAACATGCCCCATCGCGTCGACGTGATCCATAACGAAACGAATAAGGGAGCCTGCGAGAACATCTATCGCGCCGTGCACACATGCCGCGATGAAGAGATCGCCCTTGTCCTTGATGGCGACGACTGGTTTGCCCATGACCGCGTCCTGCAGAGGTTGAACGAGGTCTACGCCGATCCGGACATCTGGATGACGTATGGAAGTTACATCGAATATCCTTCCTATGGCTACACCGTCGCCAATTTTTCTCAGCCCCTTCCGAAAAAAGTCATTCAAAAGAATTCAGTCCGCGATTATACCCGCACGCATTGGTGCCTCTCTCAAATGCGCACCTTCTATTCCTCTTTATTTAAGAAGATCAAGACGCGGGATTTGCAATGGGAAGGAAAATATTACGATGCCACTTATGACCTGGCCTTTATGATCCCGATGGCAGAGATGGCGGGAGAGCATGTGAAATTTCTGAAGGAAATTCTATATATCTATAATCGGGCCACCCCTCTGAATGACAATAAGGTCAGGGCGCAGAGGCAGAAACAAGTCGCTCAGCACATCCTCGAGCAGCCCTGCTACGCGAGATTGAGCTCTCTTTCTTCCGATGGCTGCTACATTGAGGACAGACGATGAAGAGGGTTTTAAAGTATTCGCTCGTGTTCCTTTGCGCGGGAGCTGTTTTCCTTTTGGGAATGAACGCCAAGAAGACTATCGTATCCACCAAGAAAAAATGGAAAAAAGATCAGCCTGTAGCGGCCTTCCCCGTTTTGGAGAACAAACCGTTTGTCGTCATCATCCCTTCCTACAATAATGTCAAATGGGTCGAACGGAATTTAAGGTCGGTCCTGGAGCAGAAATACGATAATTTCCGGGTTCTTTATATCGATGACGCATCGCTGGACGGCACCTACGAGGCTGTTTCTGAGTTAATCGGAAAGAGCCCGCAAGGGTTCCGCGTCAAGATTTGGCGCAATGAGCAGAACTGCGGGGCGATGGAAAACATTTTTTGGGCCGTCTCGTCCTGTTCACCCGAGGAGATCGTCGTCATGCTCGATGGAGACGACTGGCTCTCCCATGAAAATGTTTTACAAAGACTGAATGAGGTCTACGCCGACCCCGATGCCTGGATGACCTGTGGAAACTACCTTGAATACCCTTCCTATTCCTATACGATCGGCAAGTATTCGGGCGATATCCCCAATGAAGTTTTGCAAGGCGGCTCTATTCGCGAGTATTCCAAAACGCAGTTCTCCTTATCCCATCTCAAGACCTTCTATGCTTTTCTGTTCCATCAGATCAACCAGAAAGACCTGATGTTCGAAGGTAAGTTTTTTGATTCCTCCTCCGATCAGGCGATGATGATTCCCATCGCGGAACTTGCGGGTGTGCACTATCGTCACATCAAGGATGTTCTGTATATCTACAATCGCTCCAATCCGCTCAATGACGATAAAGTCAGGTCTCAAAGACAGCAGCAGTGCACCGCTGAGATCAGATCCCGGTCTCCCTACACAGCGCTTAAGCATTTGGCGTTTCGGGATCGTCAGGATGATAAGCTCGCCAAAAATGAGGTGACATGTTTAAAAGAGCAGCATTAGTTTTACTCTTCCTGCCTTGCTGCGTTTTCGCCAGCGAGTTTAAGAAACATCTTGAGAGGAGCGGAGGAGACCTCTGCTACCTGCAGACCCCCGAAGACAGTAAGCGCCTGGGCCTTTTTTCCGCCCTATTTGATATGGCCGAAAAGAGGGAAAAGCCCGCGGGAGAAATCCCCAGAATTCTTCATTTTGTATGGCTTGGACCCAAACCATTTCCGCAGATCTCAGTCGCAAACATCCAGGGATGGATCGACAATCATCCCGGTTGGAAAATCAGATTTTGGACTGACCTTGGTCAGAATGCCCCTGATGACAGAATGGAGGTGCGCGCCTTCGATAAGTTTCCGCTTGATGAGCTGAAGGAACCTTACTACCGCTCCGATAATTTTGGAGAGCGCTCTCAAATTTTGCGGTACGCCATCTTGTTGAGCGAAGGCGGAGTCTACGTCGACCATGATGTCGCGTGTCTCCAGCCGATCGGATCTTTGCTTGTGGCAAACGATTTTTTTTGCGGCATGGAGCCATTGGGACCAACTGTTCTCAGCTCCTCTGTCAACCCATCTCCCCATTTAATTGCCTCGACAGCGCAGCATCCTATTCTGAAATCTGCAAAAAATTGGCTTCTCGGCCAGTGGGATAGGCTGGATCCCCAATTTCCGGGAACTGACCCCGCCTCTATTCACAATCGCGTTCAGCATAGGACGTTTCGCGCATTATCGGTGGGCATTAAGGAAGCCTATGCAAGGGCTGGGCGAAAAGATGTGGTCTTTCCTCCCGACTACTTTAGCCTCTCCGATCGGAAAAAGGCGCTGTACGCGATCCACAAACACGAGGGGAGCTGGTATAAAATGGAAGATCCCGGGCAACTTAAAACCCACCGTCTTTTAAGAGAAGTGAAGGAAGAGTTCTCTCGCACTTACTGGATGGGACTTTCCCTCGCCGCTCTCAACATCGGTTTAGGAGTGTTCCTGGTTGCCCGTCTGATACGCAGGCAAAAGAGGAGAAGAACATGAAAACCCTATTGCTTTTCTGCCTTCTGATCACAGCGAATCTCTTTGGCAGCCAAGATTCGATCGATCTGAATGATTTTGAGTCGCTGATGGGCAAATCGACGCCGCACTGGAACTATGTGGCCAAAGCGGATGATTTACAGACTTTGGAATTTGCCAAAACCATCTACCAAAAGAACAAGGATGCCCAATTTGCCAAAGAGGGCGCATACAAGATTCCTCCCACCGTGCACTTCATTTGGCTGGGTCCTCGCGCATTTCCTCCTGAATCAGTTGAGAATGTGCGCTCCTGGATAGCTCTCAATCCCGGTTGGAAAGTCAAGTTCTGGACAGATCGCGATCGGGATCCTCCTTGCGAGGGGATGGAGACGGTCTTCGTCAAGGACTTTACTTTTTTAAAGTTGGGAAAGCAATACGAGCAGTCCCAGAACTGGGGAGAGAAGTCAGATTTGCTGCGCTATGAGATCCTTTACAGGGAAGGGGGAGTTTACGCCGACCACGACGCCAACTGCCTTAAATCCTTTAGCGGGATGCATCGCGGCTATGATTTTTTTTGCTGCCTCGAGACCCCGCATCGACCATTTGTCGGCAGGAATGTGACATGCGGAAACGGCGTGATCGGGTCAAGGCCTCGCCATCCTACGGTGGGCAGGGTGATGGACCTGATCTCAGAAAGATGGGAGCCGCTGGGGGAGAAATTTCGGGGGAACGACGAGTATTCCCGCGTGGAGGTCGTCATGCAGCGCACCTATATTGCGCTGACCAATGCAGTCGCCAGCACACTTGACCGCGACGGCAATGTCGATGTCATTTTCCCAGCCGCCTACTTTTTTTCAAAATCCGGGATCCCCTCTCTTTATTCCCAGCACTTCTATGCCGGTGCATGGGATGATTTCAAAGTGAGGAAGACCCTCGGCGACCGCGCTGAAGAGCGGTCTCTAGGAAAGATCAGACGTAAAAATCGAAACCTGAACCTCCTAATCGTCGGGCTGATTGCATTTAATAGCGTCATTTTTGGTATGATCCTCATTAAAAGGCGGAAAAAATCATGAAAAGGCAAACTCAGCGTATTTCAATCCTTATCCTGATCGGGGCCGTCGCATTTTTCGCAGCTGCATGCCACAAGAAATCAGAGATCAAACGACCCACTTCCGATGACTTCGAGTCTTTGACCGGAAAAGATCTCCCCACATGGGAATATGTCCAAACTAAAGAAGACATCGAACATTTGAACCTCTTTAAGCGGATGTACGATTTGCGCAAAGGACTCCTCGGCGCACCTTCCGAGCTGACCCGCGTCCCCAAGGTGGCCCATTTCATTTGGATCGGTCCCCGCCCTTTTCCCAGAGAGTCAGTTGAAAATGTTCGCACATGGATGGCCAAAAATCCAGACTGGACCTTTTATTTCTGGACCGACCGCCAACGCCCTCTTCCTATGCCAGGCATGAAGATCAGGATGGTTCAAGACCTTCAATTTCTAAAATTGCGCGATTGTTTTGCCAAATCGGACAGTTACGGGGAGAAGTCGGACGTTCTACGGTATGAGATCCTCTATCAGGAAGGGGGAGTCTATATCGACCACGACGTCAAGTGCTTCAAATCCTTCGACGCTTTGAACGGAGCCTACGACTTTTATTGCGGCATCGATATGCCCTACACCAGCAGCCTTCCTTCCTGTGTCTATACGACGAACAATTTGATCGGCGTCAAGCAGGGACACCCGATCATGCTGCGGTGTATGGAAATGCTTCAGGAGAAATGGGATCAGATAGGTGAGGAATATCCCGGAGCTGATCGAGACGCTGTCCTCAACCGCGTGCTTCACCGCACCTTCTGGATGTTCGGCGAGGCAGTCAAACAGGCCAGCAACCAGGGCGAGAATCGAGATATCGTTTTCCCCGCCTATTACTTCGACGCACCAAAAGAGGAACTCGCAATCTATTCACGCCATCAATATGCAGGATCCTGGCACGAAACCGAATCGGCGTTTGAAAAAATGGTGCGACAGCGCTTAATGACGCTGACCAAAAAAAGCAATAAGATGATGCTGATTTTCGGCGTGGCGACCGGATTAAATCTCATCGCCCTTCTTGGGATCTATATGTTGTTCAAGCGCGCGCTTCCTCGGACTTGATCGTCCCGGCGATCTGCTGCATGCATAGAGTTTTTCCACCCCACGTCTTCTTTTTTTCCCGAGCTGGAAGGCCTTTCAATAAGAGGGTGAGAAACGCAATATCGCTTTCAAACCAAGTGCATTATCCAACAGTCTCAAGTTAATATTATTGAATCCCATTAGCCAAATGAAATAACGTGCCAATTTAGCACAACATCTGACTTAAAGGGCCTAGCATGAAATTAAGTTCATCTCTCATCTTGTTAATGCCGAAGAGGGTTCAAAAGTTATTGGTTTCTGCCGTCCTTGCTCCATTTTTATTATCGAGTTCTTCGATTGCTGAAGCGGTCGAGTCCCAAGACTCCGCTTCGAAGCCTATGGAAAGTCGTGATAAGAAAAAGTCTAAATTAAACGGGTTTTATCTGGGTGGATTTGGCGGTTGGGGTTCAAATCACTTCGATATTGTTCAAAAGGGAATTGCATTCTATTTGTCTCCGCAAGGCGGACCGCTGGTTGTAGATTCGGATGGGACAACGAATAGAAATGGGTTTGGGTTCGGCGGTATCCATTTTGGATATGAATGGTTGAGCAAGAGAGAGCGGAATTGGAGCCTAACTCCTGGCGTTGAGCTGGAGGGGTACTATTTCGCACAAACCAAAAAAGTCACCTTGGTTAACCCCACAGATCGATTGGATTTTCATGAATTTAGGGATACTTTCCCTATGCGCGTGGGAATTATCATGGCGGATTTCGTGTTGGCTTTGACGAACAATTACATCACTCCCTATATTAGCGGCGGCATGGGAGCAGCGATCACGTCCATTCACGGTGCGGACGCGACGCAAACAGCATTTCCGGAACCTGGAATTAACCATTTTAATTCGAACCCAGACTCCTTCAACTGGAATTTTGCAGCTCAGTTCAAGGGAGGGCTGCGTTATAGTCCTTTTAAACACATGCGCTTCTTTGCCGAATACAGATTTCTATTCATTGCTGCAACGGATTACACGTTTGGACACACGGTATATCCTGGCCACGTTGCTACAGCCGATTGGACTGTCAGCTTCGATGGGATTTATAATAATTTGTTCGCTCTGGGGATAGACTTCCCCCTCTGAGCTTATGCTGTTTTTCGGCGTGGCGGCCGGTTTATTTCTCATCGCTCATGTTGGAATCTATATGCTGTTCAAGCGTGCGCTTCCTCGGACTTGAATTTCCCAACGATGAGCTAAATGTATAGAGCTTTTCCTCCACATCTTCTCTTTTGGCAGGCTTGAGCATAAACTGTTTGATTTTCAGATCATCGATCATCTCTTGATCGATCCCTTTACGGTCATCGGACCAAAGGATGCAATATAGATCCTTTAATCTTGGAGTGGAGCGGATCGCTTTTAATAATTCTAAACCGCCCATCTCCGGCATGTTCCTGTCAGTGATGATCAAATCAGGGAGTGGCTCTGCCACTGCGAGAAAAGCCAGAGCTTCCTTGCCATTTCCTGCAACGTGGACCACAGTCTGATTTAAGCTGGTGAGCAATCTTTTCATGACTATTTGGTTAATCTGAGTGTCATCCACAACAAGAATCGTGTATTTTGGGAGATGGGTTCTCGGAGTCGTCACTTCCGATACAGGCCTCGGAGCGACTTTACTCAGGTCAATAGTGAGAGAGGGCGAACTGCTGCGAGAACAGGTCCCTGTCATTCTTTCCTGAAGAGGAGAAAGAGGAGGGGTCGATATTCTTCCTGAGCGAAGCATTTTATTTGGCTGGAATGACTGACTGTCCGGGCTGATATCAGGAAGATACTTGCGGATGACGCAGTGCCAGGAACCGTCTTCATTTCTAATTCCGGAAACTTTGAGAGAAATTTCTCCGCAGTTTTTTGTCTGATGACACAGCTTCATTGAAAGAACTGAGCCAGGTTCATTGCTTCTGTTTTTATTTAATTCTTCCCAGGATACGCGATCAAAAAGAGCTTCACTTTGCTTATGGAGCAATTCTTCCTCTTTGACTCCGAGGATCCGCTCGGTGCCTTCTGCAGCGATGACGGTGAATTCTGACGAAAACTTGACGACGCATGCATTATGAACTGTATGGATAGGATTTTTTTTTGGCATCGGTGCTAACAGATCGATTTGCGCGCAAAAGGATCCGGGAGTTTTAGCTTGAGTAACCTTGACTTTGGATGCTTCGAAACAGTTATGAAGCATGCATAAATCGACGGACCAGATCAGCTCCTTTTGCTGATTGGCCAGAAAACTGCTGTGAGTCATCTCTAAAAAATAGTTGGGAGCAAACATCATGTCTTGAACTTTGCTACGAGGGGACAGTTGGAACATTTCTCTGGCTTTATCGTTGTAGTTTAAGATTTGTCCATTCGTGTCAAAGGTGATCAAGGGCAGTTCCGGCAATGGGGAGTTTCCCCTCTGCACCTGATTTTCGTCAGAGAATCGGAACTCTTTTTTTGAAGGTGTCTCTGTCGTCCCCAATACATTGGGGCAGTTCCTTGCATCGAGCAAGGAGTGATTTTGGGACAGGTTAGCTGAAGGAGGGAAATGAGTTGCCATAATTACACCCAAACAATTTTAAAATTTGGTTTTCGGCTGCGCCTAAGTGGCGCGATTCAATGATCATAAGCGATCCGATACTAACTGTATGGGATCGCTTATGATCATTGAATCCCACCAGCTTTCGCTTCGCCCAAAACAACTTTTTAAAGTTGGTTGGGTATCAATCCTCCGAAATAAATTAAAATTCGTGGATTGCGGGAACTAAATTCTCTAAAATATAACTCCATCGATCATTTATTCAGAAAGAATAATGCTATTAGAACCCAAGCTACTGAGTTTGAGTCATCGCGGGATCTTTCCGGGACCATCGGAAAGCCGCGAAGATTTTATCGAGCGCGCGGAAACACTTTCTGTGAAGCTGGAGAGTCCCCATCTGGATGCGCTCAACAGGGTGAAGAAAATTTTTATCTCTTCTCCCGACTGGGTCGAAATTGCCGTCCAATCGAAGGGGCTGTTGCCTTGGGAAGCAGCCGCCGCATGGATTGAGGAGAAAGAAGGTGTCCGCACCTGTCGGATTCAGATTAAAAATTCTTTTCCTGCGAGCCTCTACCCGCAAGAAGAAGTGCTTGCTCACGAGATGGTGCATGCGATGAGGCTGATGTTCGATGAGCGCCGTTTTGAAGAGGTCCTGGCGTATCGTACATCCAGCAGTCGCTTCCGAAGATACTTCGGACCTCTCTTTTCCGATTCGCGGGATTTAAAAATACTCTTCTCTCTTTTTCTGATTCCCTGGATCCTCTATGGGGTTGAAGTGCTCTTCGATATCGACATCGGCGGCAGCGCTCTTTCCTTATTGCCTTTGCTTGGCTTTGGATGGGGGCTATTAAGATTGTTTCGCACGCAGCGCATTTTTAAAAGAGCCCTTCGCAATGTGGAAGAAGCGATGCAAACCAGGGGGGCGTCTCTTGCTGTGGTCCTGCGTTTGTCCGATCAAGAGATCGAACTCTTTGCTGAGATTCCTCCTCTGGAAATCCGTTCTTATGCTGCGAATGAAAAAGATAAGAGTGTACGCTGGACCCAGCTTTACAACGCGTATTTTACTTAGGATTTAATCCATTTTCTGCGCTTGCAGGCGGGCGCTATTTTCAGTGAAGATCGGTATTTGGCAATCGTTCTTCTGGCGCAGGGAATCCCCAGTTTGCTGAAATGGCGCGCCAGCTGTTCGTCAGACATAGGCTGCAGCTTGTCTTCCTCGCCGATCGCTTTTGCTAGAATTTCGCGCAGACTGTGGTTGGAGATTTTTGCGCCGCTTTTTGTTTCAATTCCTTGCTTGAAGAATGATTTAAGCGCGTACATCCCCATGGGAGACGCGGCGTATTTTCCTGCGACAGCTCTTGCGATCGTAGACTCATGCAGGCCTAGCTCGTCTGCTGCGTCTTTCAAGGTCAGGGGAACCAATCCTCCCTTGTCTCCGTTAAAAAACGCCTTCTGTTTTTTGAGCAGGAATTCGCCGATACTGCGCAATGTGTGGTTCCGCCTTTGAACGATCCTCGAGAGCCATCTGCCGCCGGCTAATTGGCGCCTTAAGTAATAATACTCTTCATTTTCCAGACTGTGGTCCTTCAACGCCTGAAGGTAGATAGGAGCGATCTGAAACTTGGGTAGAAAGGATGTGTTGACTTCGATCTGCCATCTTTCTTCGAGGCAGAGAAAAACAAGATCGGGGATGATCGCAGCCGTCGTCTGCGGCGAGTACTTGTAGCCGGGGTTAAGGTCGAGCGGAGCGATCTCTTTCTCCACAATCTGCACAAGCTCGCCGAGCGGAATGTTTAGTTTTTGGGAAATATGCGGCAGCCTGTTGTGAAGCAGGTCGTCGAAGTGCAAAGAAATGACCCGATAGGCAAGAGAACTCTCTTTTTGTTTGAGCTTAAGCTGCAAAAGAAGGCACTCCTGCAGATTGCGCGCGCCGATTCCAGGCGGGTCGAAAGATTGGATTTTTTCTAAAATGCCTTCCAATTTTTCCAAGGGGACCGAAGGAGCGATCTCAACAAGCGGCGTTTCCAGAAATCCCTTTTCATTGAGATGGCCGATGATCAGCTGAGCCAGGTTCAGCTCTCCTCTTTGTTCAAAAATGAGGGGCGCCTGATTCATCATGTGTTCATAGAGCGAAACCTGGGCCGTGAGCATGTTTTCCTGATGCTCTTTGCGCCTTTTTTCAAAGTCTTCCTGGGATTTATTTCTCATCGCGTAACGATCTTTGACAGGGGAGTCGAGGCTCTCTTTAAAGGATTCCCTCGAGAGGTCGACTTCCAGGACGGGGTTGTTCTCAATCTCGCTTTTCAGCCACTCGGACAACTCCAGCATCGGAAGCTGTAAGACATGGAATGCTTGCTTCATCGCTAAATTAATTAGCAATTGCTGTTGTTGTTGTAAGGCTGTTTGGTTTTCTTGTTTTAATGAAATCGAGTGCATAGTTTTGTTTAATTAAACTACCTTACACATACATTTGATCTATTAATTTGTCTATCTGGCATTTTGTTGAAAATAATGTAAAGCCGTTTTACAAAAACCGAGTTCCGCGAAGCCGAAGTCAAAGTTTTGAAGTTGTTTGGGGATAAAAACCTCTACTTATTATAATCCAGGTCTTTAACGAAAGCTTGAGGGTTATGGAGCGGTGCGCAGTATTTAGTTGTATGGGGTTGGGAGATGGACTTATTGCCCTGGTTCTTGCCAACAATCTTCAGCTCAACGGCGGCACAGCGACGACATTCCATCCTTTCCTGGACTCTCTTCAGGAGTGGTTCCCGTACCATGCGATTCGCCGTTTTCCTCCCCTCGAAGAGATCGAATCGGCCTTGAGTCATTTCGACAGATTTTTCATCATCTACGAAAAGTCTCCCTGGATGCAGGCGATCCTCCAGCTGTGCCACAAGAAGTATCGGGATCAAACCACGGTCCTCAATCCGATCGCAACGCCCAGAAGGGACTATCCCTATTGGGAAGGAGGCCGTTTCGACGGCAATCGCCCTTTTGTGGAAAATATCTACACATTCTGTAAAGACACCCTCAGGTTCACAGTCGTTACGAAGTCGAATGGGATCACCCCTCCGGAGCATGTGCGCCCAAGAAAGTTTGAAAAGCGGGTGGTCTTTCATCCGACCAGTTCGCGGGCGGGCAAAAACTGGCCAGCGGAAAAGTTCCTTCAGCTAGCTAAGAAATTGAAATCCCTGGGGTACATCCCTGCAATGATCCTGACCGAAGATGAGAGGAAGGGGTGGGAGCTGGACGAAGTGGAGGTTCCCCTGTTCGCAAATCTTTCCGAGATGGCCTCCTATGTCTGTGAGTCGGGGTACATGATCGGCAACGATTCCGGCATCGGCCATCTGGCCTCTTGCCTGGGGCTGCCGACCCTGACTGTCTGCCGCAGCGCACAAGCCTCCCGTTTTTGGCGCCCTGCGTGGGCCCGAGGAGAAGTGATCACACCGTCCACCTGGATTCCCAACATTAAAGGGCTGCGCCTGCGCGACCAGCACTGGAAAAAGTGGATTTCCGTAGGAAAAGTGCTCAATGTTTTTAAGACACTGAAGTGAGTTTGGCGAATTTTGCAACGAGCGAGCGCATCGAGTTTGCTTGAGGAAAAAAAACATCGTAGGTCAGGCCCAGCGATGTATTGTAGACCTTCTGGACAATGCCTGTGCCGAAGTCTTTGTGGAAGACGCTGTCCCCCGGTTCGAAAGGAGTTTCCCTTTCATCGTAGGCGATGTCCTCTCTTCCTCTTGGCTGACTGGAAAGATGGTAAGACTCCAGAAACCCTTCCGGGATCTCTTTGAGGAAGCGGCTGGGGCGCATCATCCTGGGCATGCCCCACAGATAACGGTAGCGGGAAGCGGTCAAAAAGAGGTATTCCTTGGCGCGTGTCATTCCGACATAGCACAGCCTTCGCTCTTCTTCCAGAGCCTCGTCGCTCTCCAGGGAGTTGGCATGGGGGAAAAGCTCCTCTTCCATCCCGACCAGGAAGACCCCCGTAAATTCGAGTCCTTTGCCGTTGTGAAGCGTCATCATTCGCACATGGTCTGCAGACATGTCTTTGTCGTCGGCGCTGGATTTAAGGGTCAATTCCTCGAGAAACGCGGCGAGCGAGGGATGCTCGACCTCGTCTTCCCACTCGGCGGCCTTGGTCACAAGCTCTTCAATGTTTCCGCGGCGCTCCTCGTAGCTTTCAGGATCTTCGCGCAGATATTCGAGATATCTCGAGCGCTCGAGCGCTTCCGTGATGAGCTCGTGCAGAGGTCGGCTTAATCTGACCATTTCTCTAAGAGAGGCGATGATATGGACGTACTCTTTCACTCCCTCGAACTGCTTCTGGGAAAGCTTGAATTGCGCCGTCCCCGCTGCGATCTGCTCGCAGGCGTCGTAAATGCTGGACTGCCTTTGCTGCGCAAAATCCTTGAGTTTTTCCAGGGTCGCCTCTCCGAGTCCTCTTTTGGGAAGGTTGATCGTGCGGGCGAAGGCCAGGAAGTCGGTCCCGGCGAGGACGATCCTGAGCCAGGCGAGGATGTCTTTGATCTCCCGCCTTTGATAAAAAGATAGCCCGCCTACGATAATATAAGGGACCCTCTCTTTGAGGAGGTGGTCCTCAAAGATACGCGATTGGAAGTTCGTGCGGTAAAAGATCACACAGTCGCTGAGCGGCACCCCTTTGTCTCGGTTGAGTTTGTACAGCTGTTTGACGACGAAGTCGGCCTCCGCGTGGTCGTTCTCAGCGATGTAAAGCCCGATCTTTTGTCCTTCACCCCTATCGCTCCAGAGATTCTTTTCGTAGCGGCTCCGGTTCTGGCGGATGAGCGCGTTGGCGGCTTCCAGGATGTTGCTCCTGCTGCGGTAATTCTGTTCCAGCGGGATGATCTTTGCGCCGGGGAAGTCCTGTTCGAAGTTCAAAATGTTGCGGATGTTAGCGCCGCGCCAGGAGTAGATCGACTGGTCGGGGTCGCCGACGGCAAAGACATTCTTGTGCTTTTCCGCTAAAAGCCTTGCGATGTTGTATTGCGCCTCGTTCGTATCCTGGTATTCGTCGATCAGGATGAACGACCACCGTTTCTGATATTGCTCGAGGATCTCAGGGGAATGCCTGAAGAGCTTGACGGTCAGAAAGAGCAGGTCGTCGAAATCAAGAGCGTGGTATTCCTTGAGCTTTTTCTGATAGAGGTCGTAAATCTGCTGCAGGACTTTGTCCTCGGCAGCCAGGTGCTGTGGTTCGATAAGGGCGTTCTTGGCCTGCGAGATCTGAGAGCGATACTGTCGAAGTTGCCCTTTTTCCTCTTTGATGTTCAGCGCCGTCAGACACTCTTTGAGAACCTTTTCGCTGTCTTCTTCATCGTAGATCACAAAATCACGGCTATAGCCGAGGGGTGTGATCGACTCGCGGAGGATGCGGGCGCATAGGCTGTGGAATGTGCAGGTCAGCACGGATTTATGGGTCAGGTGCAGGATGCGGTGGCGCATCTCTTCCGCTGCCTTGTTTGTAAAGGTGACGGCCAGGATCTCGCTTGCCGGGACTCCCAGCTCCAGGAGATGGGCGACGCGGAATGTGACGATGCGCGTCTTGCCCGATCCGGCTCCTGCCAAAACGAGCAGGGGTCCTTCGACGTGGTTGACTGCGACTTGTTGCTGGGGATTGAGTTGGTCCATATCACCGGAAAACAGTTGTTCCTGTCTATGATACGGCATTTAGACTTTAAAACCAAAGCGCCCTGCTCGCGCAGGGCGTGAGAATGGAAAGAGGCTTAGAAATCAATTTGTCCGGACAGCGTGAGGCCCTGATAAGTCAGGTCGCCGTCGGGCTTAAAATATTTTTGATTGTTCGCCATGAGGGAGAACTGGTTTTGGTCGAAATAGACGTGATATTCATACCCGGCTTTGAAAGTCAGCCGCCAGCTGTTCTTGGTGTAGAGGTGGGACCATTTGAACCCTAAATTTAAATCCAGGATCCCTTTTCCTGTGCGCAGACTGCTGTCAATGTTCCCTTGCTGAGGGGTCCCTGTGTTCGGATTGGTCTGGCGGACTTTTTGATCGACGTCAAAAAATCCCAGCAATAGCGCAAAATCGGCCATGCCGTAAAGACTGAAGCCCTGTCCAAGCATCCAATCGGTATCGAGGCCTGCGAAAAAGCCAAATCCAAAAAAGCGATTGGTCATTTCTACGCGCTGTGGAAATGCTGTAAAACCAGTAGGAACATAGGTCACGTCATAGTCCTGGTAGATCCAGTCGGCGCGCAGGCCCCCGTTAGGGCGCAAGGTCAAATGCTTCCCGACATAATATTCTTTGCCAAGGCCCAGATCGACCTGCTCGAGATGGACATTCCACCTTGCCTTTGCTTTATCCATCAAATTGCCGACGCCGACATTATTGATGTTCCAAACAGGCATGATCAATTCCTGATCGTCGATGTCATTTTCCACAGAGTCTTCGGCGTGGTTGTGGATATGGGTCCACATCAATGAGAAGTCCCAGCCATCGCGAGGGGCGTTATATCCCAATGCAACGCGGAAACCCCAGTCCCAATCAAAGTCGAGATTTTTGATTTCGTTAAAAGAGCTAGATCCTTCCTGCTCGTAGGCATAGGTGAGATTTTCTTCATTGGCCTGCCAAAGCAGCGCTTCGCCGAGTACCCAAAGATTAAGGCCGTTTGTCAGAGGAGGGCGCGCTGACATGTTGGTCGGCTTCTGAGAGGAAGCTCCATTAGCCTGCGGGGTCGATGGGCTCATTTGCTCTGCTGATTGTGCGATGGGCTTTGTGCGGGAAGCGGGTTTTGCTCGGGGGCTTTGCTGTTTTGGAGCAGCTGCGTTTTGGCTGGCAATTTTACGCTGAGCTGCAGGATGATTTTGACGAAGTACGTTGCGATCATAGGTGGAACTTTTTCCTTGCTGTTGCACAATTGATGGGGAGGCGATTTGTTGTTTTACAGGAGATGTTTTTTCAGGAGCGGCCATCTCCTCCTGGTCGAAGACCTGTTCTTCATCCAGGATTGCAATTTCTCGCTCATCCTCATATTGAAAGTCGGATCCTTCTCCAAATTGCTCGGAGCTAAGGGGGGACAATATACTGAGCGATAACGGCAGCAGGCAGAATTTAGCTAATTTCATGAGGATTTCCCTCTCCTTTCAAAGGTCTTTTCTTAGAAGTCAAACTGGATTGAACCGATCGCACCCTGATAAGTCAAGTCGCCTTTAACGGGATTGAACAGTTCAAAATCATCGTTTCCGCTGCTGAGCACAAACTGGTTCTGATTGAAGAAAAGGTGGTACTCGTAACCGACTTTGAGTGCTAGGCCGAAACGGTCTTTTAAAAACAGTCTCGCCCATCTAAGTCCCAGCTCGAGGTCCAGGATTGCACGGCCAGTGCGGAAGCTTTTGTCCTGGCTCCAAATTTTAACGTCATCCTGGGTCCCTTTTTGGTCGATGTCGAAAAAGCTCATCAGGATCGACATATCAGCCTCACCATAGATGCTGAATCCCCATCCCAGTTTCCAGTCTGTGTCAAGACCTGCGACAAAGCCAAAACCCCAAAAGCGGTTTTTCAGTTTGGATTCCTGCTCAAGAGGGGTTTGAGCTTGGCCGGATGTTCCTTTCAGTTCGACCTCATACTCTTGAAAGATCCAGTCGCTTCTCAATCCGACGAAAGGACGGATCGAGAGGAATTTGCCGACATAGAATTGGCGGCCCAGATCAAGGTCGACCTGGTCTAAATGAACTTCCCACTCCGCTTTTGCCGTATCGACGTTTCCAGGGAACAAGTGGGCAGCGACTCCCCAGACTTCAAAAAGAGGCTTTTCCGATGTCGCGTGCTGACTTCCGCTGGATGTATTGCGAATGTGGGTCCAGTACATGTCGATATCCCAACCATCGCGGGGCGTGTTATACCCTGCCCCAAGGCGGAATCCCCAGTCCCAATCGAAATCGACAGTATGAAGATTGCGGTTGCGCTGATTACTTTCGTCATCGCCTGAATAGATATATGTGAGGTTCTCTTCAACGGCTTGCCAAAGAAGGGCATCGCCCATCACCCACAAGTTGGTACCGCCCTTGACGACAGGCCGCGTTGCAGTGTTGTACACCATTCCATTCATTTTGTTTTGGTCGTTCTTCTTCATGGATGATTTGGGCTGGGCGCTCGTCTGGCCTTGGGAGTTCATCTGCCCTTGAGGCTGAGAGTTCATCTGGCCTTGGGAGTTCTGCATTCCCTGGGAGTTCATCTGCCCTTGGGAATTCTGCATTCCCTGCATGTTCATCTGTCCTTGCTGCTCATCCTGGGCCACTCTTTGTTGTTTCATTGCCTTCGACTGTGGCTTCGCTGAGGGTTGATTGGAAGAAGGGACGCTGGCAGGCTGCTGGGCCATTGGAGCTCTTTTGGAAGCTTTTGGCTTAGAGGGGGCCTGTGCCTGGGTCTGAGAAGGCGCTTTCTGTTTGGTTTGAGGAGCTTGCACTCTTACATCAGGTTTTTTGGCGGGCGCAGTTTGTCTAGGCTTATTCTGCCCTTGGGAAGGGGCTGATTGCGTAGCCGCGGGAGATTGGACTCTAGCATTAGGTTTTTTTGCAGGAGGAGTTTGCTTTGCCTGAGGCTGTTTTCGAACGGACTCCTTTTGCTGTTTCTGGCCCGATTGAGCGTCGGCTGTCCTGCGTTGCTGAGCATTTGCCTTTTGCTGTATTGATGGGATGGACTTAGGGGCTTGCTTCTCAGCGACAGGCTGTTCGAGTTCTGAGTCAGCGAGCTCTTCCTGGACTTTACGTTCTTTTAAAGGTTTTGCTGTCTGTTTTCGGACAGGCGGATTCAGTTTTTTCGGGGCAGGCTTCTGATATTCTGCGTCAGCGACCTGCTGCTGAACTTTTGGGGCCTGGGAGGGTTTTGTCGTGAAGCGTCTGACATGGGAGCCTGGTTCTTTTTCTGCAAGCTGGCCATCGCTGTATTGCATAGTTCGGGAGGGCGTCGATTGAGATGCCATCGGACGGCGCGCCTTCGGACGGGGAGCTTCGACAACTTCTTCTTCGGCAAACGCTTGCTCATCGAAAGCGATCTCTTCTTCATCAAAATCATTTGCCGGCTCGTCGATATAAACAGGTTGTTGCGCGAGGGCCGGTTCCTCAAGGATCGCGATCTCTTTTTCGATGAACGCATCTTCATCAACCGGGCCTTTTTCATCGATGATCGCAGCGATTTCCGCTTGAAGATCTTCTAAAACTTTGGGATCGATCTCGATGACGACAGGCTGAGTTGCCGGCTTGTCCGCATGGGCTATCTCTGCCTGGGGGGCTGCTTCAATAAGCGGCTCTTCAGCAGCGACAACTGCGACCTGTGAAGAGAGAGGGTTGCTCTCGATGTCTTCGGCAAAGGCCGGATTCAATAAAAGCAATGAAATGGGGAGCAAATAAAGCTTGTTCATCTTTTAACCCTCTTAGGTTTTTGGGGGGCTTTTCAGCAATTGGAAACGCCAAAAGCCACCGCTGTCTGATCTATTCCGGACAGTAGCCTAATAAGGCATTTTTTAAAAATAATATTTTACAATTTATTTGATAGAGGGATGAGGAGAAATGCTATCTGAAAATCAGGGAGAATTTAAGGCGCTTTATTAAGTATTTAAGGAACAATGATATGCGATAGTGCTGTAGAGCTGCGGGCATTAGGACGACTCCGAGAATCCATATCAAGCCGCCTTTGTTTTAAAAGGGGTAAGCAGGGGTCTATAGAGTTGAGGCTGCCTCGGCTTGAACACTCCTATGAACAGCATAAATTAAAACCAGCATTTGGGGATAAGCCGAGGTCATCATTGATTGCGCCCCGGCTGTTCAATGAAGGGGCTTGCGGCTCTCCCCCTCGCGAGATCCAAGGTTGCCATAACGGTGGTAATCGATGCTGAAGCTAATCTCTCTTAAGTAATGAAGCAGCTCGAATCTGCCGTTGGACAGGACGGGCGTGGAGTCGAGGAAGGCCCCCGATTCGCTGGCAGCAACTTTTAAGGCCTCCGATGGCGGGCTGATCAGGCGCACTCTTCGGAACTGGCCGGTTTTGACTCGCTGGTTGAAATGGTCGTCTTTCTCCTCGACGACATGGAAGAATTTGAACAGGGGGCGCAAATGGTCCCTGACCTGGATATGGGAATGTCCGTGGCTCCAGCTGACTTCGATGTGAGCGCCGCAACTCATGGCGGCTGCAAGAACACGCAAAATATCCAAAGGCTTGTCTGATTCCTGGATCCTAAAGCAGACTCTCTTATGTGGGCGATAGCGGAGGATGTTGTCCTGGCCGATGATTTTGGAGGGGTCGTGGTCTTCCGCGTACCGTTTGGCCCAGAAGGAATAGTTAGCCGTGCTTGCGTACCAGACTCCCAGCTCTTCGGGGGACAGATTGTATTTTTGCAATATCGAGGTAAGACTGTTGACTTCTTCATTGAGAGGGGCCTTTTCCTGCGGCAATGCCACTTCCCTGGGACGGGCGAACTGCATGAGGTAATTGGGGCCTCCCGCCTTGGCTCCATTGCCGAAGCTGCTGGCCTTGGTTCCGCCGAATGGCTGCCGTCTGACGACCGCGCCTGTCGTGCCGCGATTGATGTAGCAGTTGCCTGCTTCGATCTTCTCCATCCATATTTTTTTCTCGCGCTCGTCCAGGCTTTGCAGACCGGATGTCAGACCATAGGGAGTGCCGTTGGCAAGCTCAAGGGCGTGCTCCAGGTTCTTTGCGCGCATGACTGCAAGGACAGGCCCGAAGAGTTCCGTCCTGTGAGTAAAGCTTCCTTCTTTGACGCCTAGCTTGACTCCGGGAGACCACAGGTTGGGGTTGTTTGGATCCTGCTTGGGCTTGACGAGCCATTCTTCTCCGCTATCCAGGCTGGTTAGTCCGCGCATCAGCGCATCGTGAGGTTCGCGGATGAGGGGGGTGACCTTCGATGAGCAATCCCAGCAGGAGCCCACTGTAATGCTCTCCACTGCATCTTTCAGCTGTTTTAAGAAATGGGGATCGTCATAGACCTCCGCTTCCAGGATGAGCAGGCTGCAGGCGCTGCACTTCTGTCCGCAATGCCCGAATGCTGAGGAAACAGCGTCTTTGATGGCCAGATCTCGGTCTGCAAGTGCGGTCACGATCATCGCATTCTTGCCACCGGTCTCCGCTGACAGGTCGACTCCGGGTCTCAGCCGCATAAACAGTTTGGCTGTCGAAGTCGCCCCGGTGAGGATGATGCAGTCAACGCGGGGATCGGCGATCAGTTTAGACCCGACAGGTTCGTCTGCGCAATTGATGAATTGCAGAACTTCTTTGGGGATTCCGGCGTCCCATAGCGTCTTGACAAGCTCCCATCCGCTTAGCACCGCCTCAGGGGCAGGCTTAAAAAGGACGCAGTTGCCGGCAGCCAGCGCGGCAAGGATTCCTCCCGCCGGGATGGAGATAGGGAAGTTCCATGGCGGGGTAACGAGAATAGTGCCTTTGGGCTTCCATTCGATGTCCTTGCAGGCGTGCATCTTTTGCAGGCTGCGCAAGTAGTAATCGGCAAAGTCGATCGCCTCAGAGACCTCGGGATCTCCTTCGAGGATTGATTTCCCTCCGTCGGCCATCATGACGCCGATCAGGTCTCCCCTCTTCTCCCGCATCTTCTGCGCTGCCGCAGCGAGCAGACGGCATCGCTCGTCTACGCTGGTATTGCTCCATTTCGCCTCTTGCTCTTTTGCGCAACGCAGCGCCTTGTCGATCTGATCCCAGTCGGCCAGAGCGTAACTGTAGAGGACCTGGCTGGGGTTTGCGGGATCAGATCCTTTTTCCTGCGCTGAGGTCTGTCTGATTTCCTGGCCTGCGATTACAAGCGGGATTGTCTCTGATTTGAAGTTTTTCCACTTGGCGATGATTTTTTCTGCCCACAACCGGTTCTGGGGGAGAGAAAAATCGGTGTCTGCCTCATTTTCAAATGGCGCGGCGATGGAAAGAGGGGCGGGCGGGTTGTTCCTGTCCTGCGTGCGGCGAGGGTGGGTGTACACAGTTTCCATTTCTCGGCAGGCGGTGGTGAACAGCATGACCTGCTCTTCCCACTCGCGTGTGCCCGGCTGAAGTCCGAATGTGACGCGCAGAAAGTTATCCGGTCCCGTATTTTCATCGAGTCGACGGATCAAATAGGCGATGGCGCTTTGGAAGTCATCTTTTGTCGCGACAGGACAATACAGTAAAATGTCTGTGGATAGTTTCTGTACGACACGGCGGATATGGTCGGCCATCCCTTCAAGCATTTCGAAGTTGACCTCGTGCTTTACGTTGTTCTCCGCCCGCATCAGCATTGCATAGGCGATATCGAAGAGGTTGTGGCTGGCGACTCCCAAATGCACAGCCTTCGCGTGTTCCGCTGCGCATCCGTAGGTCACCATTTTCTTGTAGTTGGCGTCCACGTCCGATTTTTTTGTATAGGGGGTTTGCTGCCAGTCGCGCACCGATGCCTCGAACTGCTCCATTGCCAGGTTTGCGCCTTTGACGATGCGGATCTTGATCGGGGCGCCCCCTTTCTGGATCCGCTGCATTGCCCATTCTGTCAGCTCTTTTTGGATCCCATGCGAATCGGGAAGATAGGCTTGAAGAACGATTCCCGCCGAGAAGCTGTGGAATTCAGGTTCGTTCAGCACCTTCTTGAATAGATCTTTCGTGAGGATCAGGTCGCGGTACTCCTCCATGTCCAGGTTCACGAATTTTTGGACTTTTGTCCCATCGGCGCGCGTAAAAGTGTTCTTCATCGCGACGCGGTAAAGCTGGCGCAGACGGTCGGCAAGCTCATCGAGAGTCTTTTCCCATCCCAGCAAATGGATCTGGCTGTAAATCGTCGAAATCTTTACGGAGATGTATTCGATGTCATCTTGCTGCAGGTCCTTTAAGTAGACATGCAAGCGGCGTTTCGCCTCCTCTTCACCCAGAATGGCTTCTCCGAGGTGGTTCAAATTCAGTCTCACCCCTTCCATGCGCCTGTGGGCCATGTGTTTTTTTAAAGCCTCTTTTTCTCCGGGAAGAATCACGCGGGCTGTCGCCTTTCTCAAAGTGTAGGTGGCCATCGGCACTAAGAGCCAAGAGAACATTTTGCCGAGGATCTGAAAAGCGCCGAGCGCGATCCTCTTGCTCCATCCGAGGTAGCTGGGAATGCCGAACTGATCGAGCAGATAGACGAGTTGGTTTGCGACCCGTGCGCTTTGATGGCTTCTGAAGCACTGGTCAGTCATGCTCGTCGTGAAGACTTTTCCAACCGGGTCGCGCATCATCCGCGCAAGTTCCGCCTGAATCTGCTTTTCAGACCAGGTCATGGTGCGGTTGGCCTCTTTTAGCATATTCGCAGCCAGATCGACGGCCAGCTTTTCTCTTTGCTCAAGGCTCATTTTTCTGCCTTGGGCCGAAGAGAGGATTTGCATGGCATGTTGAAGAAATGCAGATTCAGGTTCTTTGATGGTCATGAGCTGCCTCTTTGAATAATAGAGCCCTTATCTACAATTAATATCACAAAATTCAGGAGATGACAAATTTTTTCTTTAATTTTGACTATTTTATTTAAAATGATAAAGCTGTTCATTAGATTGTGATTTATATCCAGACAACGTCTACGAAGAGACAGATGGGACAGCTTTTGCTTAGCTATTTAACGATTTGGCGAAGAATGACAGGGGTGGCTGCGTTAGCAGTTCTTGCCATTTGCGTGCATTTCGTGGCTCTAGCAGCCAATGTTGAGCTCGGCGTCGATGTCTTTTTCAATGAGGGGATGGTCAGCGAGCTCAAGGGAAAGCGGGTCGGACTCATCACGAACCAGACTGGCGTCGATAGTAAAATGCAATCGACGATCGACCTCTTTCTCGCCAGCGCCCCTGACGTCAGACTCGTTGCGCTGTATGCCCCTGAGCATGGGCTCAATGGACAGGCGTACGCCTTTGAAGAGGTGCAGGACAAAAAAGGACCCTCAGGAGTTCCCGTCTACAGCCTTCATGGGAAGACCCGCAGACCAACGCCCCAGATGCTACAGGGAGTCGATGTGCTTGTTTACGACATCCAGGACATCGGAAGCAGATCATACACCTATACGACGACTCTGTTCTATGTGATGGAAGAGGCGGCAAAACATGGGATCCCGGTCATCGTTCTGGACCGCCCCAATCCGATCAACGGACTCATCGTCGATGGGCCTATGCTGCAGAAAAAATGGCGATCTTTCATCGGCTACCTGAATGTTCCCTATTGTCATGGGATGACAATTGGGGAGCTCGCGCGTTATTTCAACGACAAATACCAGGTCGGATGCAAGCTTCGTGTCGTTGGGATGAAAGGGTGGAAGCGATCGATGAGCTTCGTCGATACGGGACTAACCTGGATTCCGACCAGTCCTTATATTCCGGAGGCCGACACTCCTCAGTTTTACGCCACGACAGGTCTTCTCGGGGAACTTTCCCTTGTGAACATAGGCATCGGCTATACTCTTCCGTTCAAGGTGATCGGAGCCCCCTGGATCAAGGCCCGCCAGCTCGCAGATAAGCTCAATGAGCAAAAGCTGCCGGGGGTCTATTTCATGCCCTTCCATTATCGCCCTTTTTATGGCGCTCATAAAGGCAAAGATTGCCAGGGCGTCATGATCGCTGTGACCGATTCCAAAAGCTATCGGCCGGTCAGCTCCCAGTATATGATTCTGGGGGTGTTAAAAAATCTTTATCCCAAGCAGGTGATCGCTCGGCTCAATGCAATCGAGGCGTCAAAAAAAGAATTGTTTTGCAAAGCCAACGGAAACGATGAAATGCTCGCTCTCATTAAAGAGGAGCAATACGTCGCCTGGAAGCTGATCCTCTACCAGAAAGAGGAGCGGGAGCAGTTCATCAAAGAGCGAAAAAAATATCTGCTCTACCAGTAATTAGCAGTCTAGATTCTCTTTTGCTAAAAATGAGGCGTCTCTCCTTGACAAAAATCGATTCCCATCATACTCTCTTTTCTTCTAAGATAGTGCTCTAAAAGGAGAATTTACCATGACAGCTAAGCAACATATCAAGCCTCTGGGCAACCGCGTCCTCGTGAAACGTTCCGAGATCAAGATGAGCAAAGGCGGGATCCTTCTGCCCGAGACAGCTCAGGAAAAGCCCCGTCAGGGAGAAGTCGTCGCCGTCGGCCCCGGCAAGCTCGATGACAAAGGGGTATTAAAGGCCCTGGAGCTGCGCGTTGGAGATACCGTCCTTTTCTCTTCCTACGCAGGGACGGAAGTCAAAACAGAAGACGATCAAGCTGAATATCTGATCATGTCCGAAGATGATATCCTCGGCGTCCTCGCTTAAACCAAACATTTAAAATAATACCGGAGACTTAAGAGACTATGGCAAAAATGCTGCAATTCAACGAAGAAGCCCTCAGGTCCATCCTTAAAGGAGTCAAAACTCTTGCGAAAGCAGTGATCGTTACGCTCGGCCCAAAAGGGCGCAACGTCGTGATTAACAAGGGATTCGGAGCTCCGCTGTCGACAAAAGACGGCGTCACAGTCGCTAAAGAGATCGCCCTCAAAGACAAATTCGAGAACATGGGCGCGCAGCTTGTGAAAGAAGCATCCTCGAAAACATCCGATGTCGCAGGCGACGGAACGACAACAGCGATCGTCCTTGCCGAAGCGATCTACAGCTCAGGGGTCAAGAACGTGATCGCCGGTGCAAACCCGATGAGCGTCAAGCGCGGCATCGACAAGGCCGTTGAAAGGATGAACGAGGCCCTTGGCAAACTCGCGACAAAAATCAGCAACCCTGAAGAAGTCAAACAGATCGCCACAATCTCAGCCAACAACGACCCTGAGATTGGCACGATCATCGCCGAGGCGATGGAAAAAGTCGGCAAAGACGGAACGATCACGATTGCAGAGGCTAAGGGGATCGACACCACGCTCGACGTCGTCGAAGGGATGCAGTTTGACAAAGGCTATCTCTCTCCTTACTTTGTCACTAACGCCGAGAAGATGACTGTCGAATACGACAACGCCCTCATCCTGATCACAGATAAAAAGCTTTCCAACGCTCGCGATTTAGTCCCCATCCTTGAAAAAGCGATGGAAAAAGCCCAGCGCCCGCTGCTGGTCATCGCAGACGATGTCGACGGCGAAGCTCTCGCTACTCTCGTTGTGAATAAACTCAAAGGCGGCCTGTCCCTTTGCGCTGTCAAAGCGCCGGCATTCGGCGACCGCCGCAAAGCGATGCTCGAAGACATCGCGATCCTCACAGGAGGAAAAGTGGTCACTGAAGACGTGGGCCTGCGTCTCGAAGATGCTGGGCTTGAGGTCCTCGGCAAAGCCAAGAAGATCAAAATTTCGAAGGAAGAGACGACGATCGTCGACGGCGCCGGAGATCCTAAGAAAATCCAGGAGCGCATTGCCCAGATCCGCGCTGAAATTGCCAACTCCACCTCTGACTACGACCGCGAGAAGCTCGAAGAGCGTCTGGCGAAACTGGTCGGCGGCGTTGCGGTGATCAACGTGGGAGCTGCGACGGAAGCCGAGCTCAAAGAGAAAAAAGCGCGCGTCGAAGACGCCCTGCACGCAACGCGGGCTGCTGTCGCCGAAGGGATCGTTCCCGGCGGCGGAGTGGCCTTGCTGCGCGCTGTCAAATGCCTCGACAAGCTTAAGCTGGATGCTGAAGAACAGATCGGCGTCGATATCATCCGCGAAGCGGCATACGCCCCAGCGACTGCCATTGCCAACAATTGCGGCAAACAAGGAAACCTCATTGCTGAAAAGATCTTTGAAAAAGACGGCGCGTGGGGCTACAACGGGCTGACAGACACTTTTGGCGACCTGCTTAAAGAAGGGGTAATCGATCCTGTGCTCGTCACAAAGAGCGCCCTCACTAATGCAGCCTCTGTTGCCGGCCTGCTCATCACGATTGCCGCCATGATCACCGATAAGCCAAAGCCAAAGTCCAAAGCTGGAATGCCAATGGACGGCATGGGCGGTATGGGTGGAATGGGCGGTATGGGTGGAATGGGAGGCATGGGCGGTATGGGTGGCATGGGCGGAATGGATATGATGTAAGGTGAAAGATGCCTACATATCCCTATCGTTGCCAAGCTTGCCAGCATGAGCTGGACGCCTTTCAAAAGATCACCGATGCGCCGCTTGCTCTTTGTCCGAAGTGCGGCAAAGAGACGCTGAAGCGGGGCATCGGCGGCGGGAACGCCGTTTTCCAATTCCAGGGAAGCGGCTTTTATGAGACCGATTACAAGAAAGGCGGCAACTCTTCTTCCTGCTGCCCCTGCGGCAAGGATAAAGGGAGCTGCAAAAGCTAACATCCCAGAATCTCAATAAAAGCGAACGCCCTCTCCGGTGAACCCGGAGAGGGCGTTCTGTTTTTCCCCTGAACAATTTCGAGTTCTTCAGAGGTTAGAGGGGCTTATTTCGCTGCAAAAACGCCTTGGAAAAAGGAGCTCGCAGCGGCAAGTTTATTTGTGACGCCTACTTTTAAAGAGTCAGCAGCTTCTTGCAATGCGCCTTTAGCATGATGCAAGGATTCCTCAGCCGTATCTCTCACTTGTAACACAGTTGTTTCAATTGTGCCTTTCGCATCATGGAGGGATTCCTCTACAGTTTCTCTCACTTTTGTCACTACTGCTTCTGGATGGGTTTTAACAGGAGCTGAAACAATCTCTGGCACTTGCACAGGAAGAGAGGGAACAGCCTTCGGCTGGCGGACTGCGATTGGCTCTACCTTTTTTGACTGCTTGGGCGCATAGGGTCTTTCATTGCGCAAGGCAAGCAGCTCGCGAAGAACTCTCTTGTTCTCAATATCTTGCGGCGAATCTGCGAAAATCGGAAGGAAGTCGGGCACTTTTTCCTCGACCTTCTTTTGCGCAGCGGCAGGATCGCGTATGACCTGAACAAGCCTCTGGGCCTGGGCGAATGGGAATGTAATATACCCTTCGTTCAGCAATTTAACTAATTCCGGGAAGTTTTCTTTATGTTCTGGGAACAGGAGTTGCAAGACCTGTTTTTTGTCTGTGAAATATTTCCCAACTTCTTCCAGGATTTCTTTATTCGTTGAAGATAGTGTTTCCTTTCTCAGTTTGGCCAATACTAAAAAATGTTCTGGGTTAGAAGTTTGAGCATAGCCCTCTCTGAGATTGTCGATTCCAAAACAGGAAATGCAATCTGTATGAATTCTTGCCAGAAATGGCAATTTCTCCTTGAACACTCGATTCACTTCTTCAGATTGCAAGAACATGAGGATTCTTTGTTCTTCAGCCTTTTTTTGCTGCAGCACTACCTTTTCTCTATGGAAGTCTTCCAACCTAAAGATCGATCTATTAAGCACTCTTGCAACACTGTCGCGCATCTCGCGTTTGTCGGGCTTGGAAGTTAATTTTTCATTCAATGCTTTAAGATTGTCGATCCCTTGCTGAATCTGCTCAATAGGGATCTCTTCAAAAAACTGGCTGTCCAAATTCAGAACGGTAGCTTGGATGTTCATGGCCAATGGGAGCGAGTCGAACTGGTCTTCGTCCACTTTTTTGAGAAGTTTGTCGAGCCAGATCAGGAAGGATTGCCATGCGTTCTTTGGAACCGCGTCCAATGACTTTGAGAATATTTGGCCTTCTACGTCGATAGGCTTTTGCAGCACTATTTCCTGAAAGCGCGCGCGTGTAATTTCTACCATGATTGCACCTTGAGACTATTATTTATTATTAAGTGCGTCCGCAAAGGTGTCCCCCCTGCGGACGCGTTGGCAATATATAATTACTTCTTATTGTTCTCTGTACCCGATCCCCATTTGGCCCATGCGTTCACGAAGGACCGCGCCGATATCAAAGGAACCCGACTGCTTGACCGATGCAACATGTTCTTTCACATCCCTGGCTTCGACAAGTGTTTGGCCGAATGTTTGAATACCGCCGATTTTTGATTTGAGGACGAGGGCATTGAAATAGTATGTGTCATTGTGACGATAATAGACGAGGTGGCGTGTGAAATTATGTACTCGCTTGTCTGCCTCGGTAACTCCTTTTTCAAGTTCTGTAATCCTCTCCATATTCGGGACGAACTTCTGGATTGTGACGGAAGCTGTTTCCGTTTTTTGCGTGCTTCGGCTGATCGCGGCAACCAACCTTTGTTGGGCGCCATGAGTGTCATGAGCCAAAACTTTGCTTACGGTTTTAGAAGTGACAGGAACGATCGGTACAGATGGCTGCTGCAGCACTGACGAGGCCTTTTTTGTCTTGCTGTCTACGGGAGTAACAGAACTAACAGTGGCTTTATCCTGCACCGGAGGCAATCTTGTGGAATCTTTTTTCGATGACTTCTTACGGCCCTTCCTGGAAGAGGAAGAATCGTCGGAAGAGGTCGATTTCAGGGAACTGGTATCACTTAAAGAGACGGAAGAGCTTGTTCGAGAAACTGGGGTGCTGACAGGCGGTGAATTTCTAGGAGTCGTCTGTGTGCTGTTGACCGGCGAACTTTGTCTAGATACTGGTAAGCTTCTTGCTGCAGAAGATTGTTGCGGAGGGTTCAATTTTGTTAGAATCGAGTCGATTGTTTGGGTGCAAGAGAGTGCTTTAACAACATCTTTCGATGTAGAGAATTTCGCTTTCATGGCGTTTAAATTTTTAATCGCCATTTCTTTTTCAGCGCCTTGAGGTTTGGATCGATCAAAAGCAGCTTCGAGATTTTGGCAAATTCTAACGCTGTCGAGCTCATTGCTGTGGGATATGCGAGAAAATATGTTCCAACGGTCAATCGTGTCCAACGATTCAGTCAGGACATTGGAGGAAAGATTTAACTCTTTAGCCAAAAAATGGCTAAGATTTGTTTGTGGTATTGTTGACATAATGCTACTCTTATTACTGTGTTATTAATAAAGCCAATTAACGCTTCATTTATAAGTTTGCCATAATTACGCTTCCGAATCAACTGCAGACATTTTTTCAGTGTCTTTGTAATTCAGTGGGTTATATTAAAAATTAGGGTGACTAGATTTTAGAATAAAATAGTAGGTTTGTTCGGGCGGGCCTGTATATATTAAATAGTTTGCTTAAAGATAAAGCCGGCCCAGCCTTCTTCTTCTCTCTCCTCTATTAATACCCAGCCCCAGCTCTTGGTGAGACTTAAGTAGGAGTCTTTTTGAGAGGAGAGGATGCCGGACGCGACTACAAAGGATTTTTTTGAGTGAAGGGGTGGGACAGACTGCCAGGCAGTCTTTTGCTCTGACTCAATCATATTGAATGCGATCACGAAGGAGTCGCTAGGGACCGCTTCGGGATCTACTCGATTGGAAAAGAAAACTTTTGTTTCGACCTTGTTGGCTGCTGCGTTCTCGCGGGAATGTGCAATGGCCTCATTGTCGATGTCGATGCCGTACGCCTTTTTCGCGCCCAGAAGGACGGCGGCTATCGAGAGGATCCCGCTGCCGCACCCGATATCGAACACGACTCTCTCCCAGACAAGCGGGGCCATCAGAGCAAGCGCGAGGCGGGTCGTCGGATGGGAAAGATCGCCAAATCCAGCCCCCGGCTTGAGCAGAAGGACGGGACCTCCTAGAGTTTCCAAATCGATGTGGGCAAAACCATCGTGGAATTTTGGAGCGAAGTCAGTCCATTGTTTTTGCCAGTCGATCTCCTCGACGGGTGCGATTTCTTCCAAAATGCAGTGGGTCAGGTCACCTGGGGCCGTTTCGCTCTCAGAGTATCCGGCAATCTGAACCACTCCCGTTTCAGGATTCTGCATTTCGTAGATATCGTCAATCTGTCCGCACAGCTCCCCGACTGCCTCTTCTGCATTCGACCCACTTTTGACGCGAAAGACGAGGTGGAACTTCACTTTCCCCTCCAAAATGCGGGGACCAGCAGGACGAGAAGAACGAAAAATTCAAGTCGTCCCAATGCCATCCAGACGATTGAGATGATTTTGGAAAAAGGGGGTAAAAAGGCGCATGACTCCGTCAGACCGGGACCGTTGAATAGCAGCCCGCCGTTGTTGACCATCGCAGAGACAATGCCCATCGCCGTGTGCTGGTCGACGCCGTCGATGACAAGTAGAAATGTGCCAAGGACGGCAAATGCGATCAGGATGGAAAAGAAGACGAATACGGTAATCGCAGTTTTGTCGGTGATTTCGCGCTGGCCGATCTTAAGGCAGCGCACGGCATCGGGGCGGAAGATCGATTCGACTTTATGTTTGATGAAGCGGAACAAGATCAGGTGGCGGATGATTTTGATCCCGCCGGCGGTCGACCCCGACATTCCTCCCAGGAACATCAAGATCAAAAGCAGCACTTGGGTTGACATCGGCCAGAGGTTGTAATTGGCGATGGCAAAGCCGGTCGATGTCTGTGACGAAATGGCCTGGAAGGTTCCATAGCGCAAGGCTTCGCCGAAAGTAAAGAGGCTTCCTGTAGCCGTCTCGAGGATTTTCGGAGTGTGATAGAGCAATAAAGCCATCATCACGGAACCTGCGATCAGCGTGGCGATGAAAGTAAAAAATTCCGGCTCATAGATCCGGTACACCTTTCTGCGGATACAATGGAAGTACAGTGTAAAATTGATGCTGCCGAGAATCATGAAGATGAGCACGATCCACTCTGTGGACAGCGAGTCGTAAGCTGCAAGCCCCTCGTTGCGGATGCTGAACCCTCCGGTGGAAATGGTCGAGAAGGAGAGATTCATTGCGTCGAAAAAGGGAATCGAAGAATTTGTCGCCATGAGCAAAATCACCTGCAGCGCAGTCAACCCAAAATAGATCCTCCATAGAAGGCCCGCGGTCTCTTTAATCCGCGGAGTCATTCCTTCTTTGGTCGGTCCGGGCACTTCCGCCTCGAACAAAAAGCGCCCCCCCATCGACAAAGCGGGCAAAATGGTGATGAACAGGACGACGATCCCCATGCCCCCGATCCATTGCATAAAGCTGCGCCAGAAGAGCAGAGCCTTCCCGACAGCCTCGACGCCGGTAAGTTGAACTTCTCCTGTTTGCAGATCGCGCAAGGGAGAGATCGTTCCGTAGAATGAGTAAGTGGTATCCGGATCGGTGACGCTTGCGGCGCGCAGTGGAATTTCCAGGCCGCTTTGAGGATCGAATGCTTTGGGATGGATGACGGTGGATCCTGTCGTTGTCAGCCCCGACATCGCCTCAAAGTAAGCGTCGAGAGGTTTTTCCAGGGTGTTGGAGAACATAAAAGGAAGGGCTGAGATGGCCGGCGTGAGCAGCCATACCAGCGCTACGATCAAAATGCTTTCTCGGCGATGAAAATTCCCTGTCGCGTGTTTCCCAAAATACAGGAAAAACGAGGCCAGGATGAGGCTGATTCCCATCGTCATGGCAAAGGCCAGCGAGCTGTGCGGCTGGGGGTGGAGCTCGGGAGGAAGAAAAAATTCGTAGAGAACGGCGATTGCAAAAGGAACGCTGAGGATCAGCGTGAAGTAGATCAGGTAGCGGCCAAGGAAACGGCTGATTTCCCGAAATAGCATCAGAGTATCCTTAGATTAAGTTAAAAGATTTTTTGCAGTTCCGAAACATGCTTTGGGTGGCAGATCACGATCACAGTGTCGCCTGGCGCTAAAATATTCGATCCTTTGGCGATCATGATCCTGCCACGGTTTTCGATCAAGGCGATCAGAAAATCTTCAGGCAAGTACCTTCCGAGGTCGGCGATCGGAATGCCGACGATTTCGGAATCGGAGGAGACTTTGATCTCCATGATTTTGGCCTGGTTGTGATAGAGAGAGGCCACCGAGATCACCGATTCTTCCTGGATGATGGCATGGATGCGGTTGGCCACGCTCACTTTTTCAGAAAGAGTGAAGAAAATGCCCAACCGCCTCAAGACAGAAGAGTAACTTTCGTCGGAGACCTGCGCAATCACCTCGCCGCATCCGGCCTGCTTTGCCAGCGCTGCGGCCAGAATATTTTTCTCAGTTGACGACGTGCAGGCGACGAATGCGTCCGCCAGGTGCACCTTTTCAGCTAAAAGAAATTGGATGTCGGTCGGATCCTGATTGAGGATCGTCGTGCGGGGGAGATGTTCCGCAAGGTAGCGGCATCTCTCCTCATCGGGTTCAATGAGGCGGACGTCGATCTCTTCTTCCTGCAAGATGCTGCAGACTTGCATTGCCACAGGAGTTCCCCCGACGATAACCACAGAGCGGATCTGTTTGGCGGAAGTCCCGAAAAGAGAATTCAATTCTGACATCACTTTCGCTTCGCCGATGAGGGTTGCCTCATCGCCGGGCAGCAAAAAATCCTGGCCTCGGGGAAAGATGATCCTCTCCGTGACTATCTCTTCGCCGAACGTGGGTTTTCTGCGGATGAGTCCGATGAGCAGGTTCTCCGGAAGCTTGAGCTCCGAGAGGCTTTGCTTGCTCAAAGCGCTGTTCTCAGGAATGATGACCGAGCGCATCTGAACAGCCCCGTGCGCGAAATTTTCCACGGCGACATTGCCGGGGTTGATGATGCATTTGTAAATGTCGTAGGCCAAAATTAGTTCAGTCCCGATGAAATGATCGACGAAGAACAGGCGGGAAAAATCAATCCGCGATCTGTGAAGAAAAGAGGAGTGGTGGACTCGCGCCACTGTTTTGGGGTACCCTAAATTTTTTGCAATCGAGCAGGCGACGAGATTGGTCTCATCGCTGCTGCTGAGTGCGATGAAGAGATGGGGGGATTGCTCGAGCAGTTCTTCGAGCATCTGCCAATCCGTGCCCGATCCTACTCGAGTGGCCACATCGGCGACGCGCGCAAGGCGCTCCAGAGGTTTGGGATCTCGGTCGATGACGATTACATTATGCTCTTCTTTGGAAAGCGTTTGCGCGAGATAGGTGCCGATTTCTCCTGCGCCTAAAATGACGATATTCATGATGACATGGGGGTTGATCCAAGGATTCAGAATAGCGGGACTGGAATTATAGTAAAACGAAACCCTATGAAGGGGGGGGGGTTCTTGTAGTAAAATTTTAATTCCCTGCCTTACTTTCTCTGCTCCAGCATAACACTTGCCGAAAATCCCCCAAAAAGAGATGATAGTTGCCCTATGCACTGGTAGCTCAGCTGGATAGAGTACGCGGCTACGAACCGCGAGGTCAGAGGTTCGAATCCTCTCCGGTGCAATCTCTTTTTTTTGTCTCTCTCTGGTCGGTTGATGTGATGATCTTGGAAGTATTTCCTTCAGGACCTGCGGAAACCAACGCCTATTTAATCGGATGTCCGCAGACTTTGCGGGCAGTCGTTATCGATGTCCCATTTGAAAGCACAGAACAGATTCTCAAGCGGGCAAGAGAGCTTTCTCTTGTCATTGAATGCATTTTGCTGACCCATTCGCATTGGGACCACACTGCAGAGGTCTGCCTGCTCAAGGACGCTCTCCACATTCCCGTCTATGTCCATCAAGAAGACGCGGGGAATCTTGAAAGGCCGGGATCCGACCGACTCCCGCTTTTTTTTCCGATCAAAGGAGTGGTGCCCGACGGCTTTCTTTCCGACGGACAGGAGCTGATGGTCGGCAAGCTGCGAATCCAGGTCATCCATACTCCTGGGCATACGCCAGGAGGAGTCTGTTTCTATTTTCCTGATGAAAAAGCGTTGATTTCAGGGGATACTCTGTTCCGCGGGACGATCGGCAATCTGAGTTTTCCCACAGCCCGGCCTGCGCTGATGTGGGCTTCCCTGAAGAGGTTGGCAGCGCTCCCTCCCGATACGAAAGTCTACCCAGGCCATGGCGGCCCAACAACGATCCATCATGAAAAGTGGATCTCTCAAGCCCAAGAACGATTCAATTAAGGTAACGAAGATGAATACAATATTGGTTGGAAGAACCGCTCCCCATTTTACTGCAAAAGCAGTTGTCAAAGGACTGATCGTCGATGAGTTTTCCCTGCGTGATTTCCTGGGAAAATATGTCCTCTTTTTCTTTTACCCGCTCGATTTTACCTTCGTATGCCCGACTGAGCTCCATGCTTTTCAGGAAAAACTTCCTGAGTTCGAAAAGCGAGGGGCGCAGGTTGTCGGATGTTCTGTCGACAGCTGGTTTACCCACCAGGCGTGGTTGAACACTCCAAAGACCAAAGGCGGGATCGAAGGAGTAGAATACCCTCTCGTCTCCGACCTTAATAAGCATATCGCCCGCAATTATCAGGTCCTCAAAGAAGACGAAGGGATTGCATACCGTGGTCTTTTCCTGATCGACAAGCAGGGGATCGTGCGCCACCAGCTTATCAATGACCTTCCGCTGGGACGCTCTGTCGACGAGGCCCTGCGCATGTTGGACGCTTTGGCCTTCTTTGAGAAAAATGGCGAAGTCTGTCCGGCAAACTGGAAAGAGGGCGCTAAAGGTATGAAGCCAACCGCTGATGGGCTTGTAAAATATTTCAACTAGTTCATTTCTCCTCTAGCGGAAGTGCGGTCATTAATGGCCAGCTATTTCAAAGATAGCCTAGTGGGGACGCGAGGTCTCAGCTAACCGCAAAAAATCCCGGGCCATCAAGGCCTGGGTGCGCCAGTTGATCTAGAGGGGATGCGTCAGGTAGTCGTAGAGGTCCTTTTCCGTCGTGATCAAGAGACTGCGGTAGAGGGAGCAGATCGGGCTTGTCGCCCCGATGATCTCCGCATCTCCCACGCCCGGCATACAGATTGCCGTCAGATCGTGAAAGACTTCTTTATTCTCCAAGAGGCGAATTCCCCGCATGTAGTCGGAAATGCTAAACCCCTCCTCCTTGACCCTGAAGTAGATCAGCTCCCGCTCGAAAAGCAGCGCCTGGACGGCGTACATGAGGCCCAGGCTCTCTTCAGGAGGGTTTCCAAAGGTCTCTGCGAGCTGCGGCAGCGACTTGCATAGGAAGGGCGTGCAAAAGTCCCCTTTCTCCGCTTCTCCGAATAGAAAGATCGTGTGGCGCATCGCATCCTCGCTATCGTCTCATAGACCTTTCTTCATCATATCATAAAGAAATTTTTTTAAAGATAGATGATCGATTTATTTCATTTTTTTTGCTTTCAAAACGTCAATCTAATATACTGGAAGCCAATGGGTTATATGTTCTTCGAGAAGGAGATGGAAAAAGAAATTGGTTGAACTGAATAAAAGTTTTTTACTATATCAACCTGCTTTATTTTTAACCCTTGAGGTTGCCGCAATCGCTGGAGGGATCTAGATTCCCCCTGTCTTTTGCATCTACCTCCAAATACCTAAAGAGGAGGTAAGGATGATCATCCCCTTGTTATTTACGGTGGGACTTTGCGCCCTGCCGCATGCCGCAACTTCCGATGAGATGAGGTTGGATGCTCTTATTCCTCAGGAAGAAAGTGTGCATGTGATGCACCTTGCCAATGGGGTAAAGACATATGTTCAGGAGAATCAGGTTCCTCCCCATTGCGCCTCTTTTCGAGTAGTAATGAGGAATCAGTCCTGTGAAGAAGTGCAATATTCCTACGACGGAAAAATAGACGCCCAGGAATCGATCGACCGCTTTTTGATGCACTGCAAAGAACAGGCATCTGCCAGGTTTTCAGATGCGGTGCTGTCTCTAGAGGGATGCAGCTATACCTGTTCCGATCTGCCTTCGCTAAGGATGGGCTGCCCCCAGGAAATCGCAGTGATCGCAGTCGGGGATTTTGATTCGGGCGAAATCGAGCTCCTGATCCAGAGGCATTTTGGCGATATCGTATTGGGGAATGATAATTTTTCATCGGAATGTTCCGCCTCGATCCGGATCGGATGCGACGAGGCGATCTCAAAAGTTGCTATGCGCATCTCTTACCCCAATCTTAGCAAACCGATCTATACCTATGAGGACCTGAAGGAATCCCTGAAATTCTTACTTCTGCAGGAACTTTTCCAGCAGCGGATGGAAAGGTGTTCAAAAGGCGTGGATGAATCATGGGTGCATCCCCATCCCCGTTTTTTCTATCCCGTGAATGGATACACATTCTCTTCAGAGGAATCGTCAGAGAATCTGCTTTCCTTCCTTCTATGGCAGGTGGAAGCTATCCGCAATGATGGATTCTTTGAAGATGAGTTCTATGCGACCAAACGCAAAATGATCAATCAGTTTCAGTATCTTGCCTCCAGCGCAAGCAGACCGGACGATGCGTTTTTGGCCTCTTACTATGTCGATCAATTTTTGCTCGGCGAACGCTGCCCCTCTTATCAGGTTTTTCTCGAGGCCGCGGCACAACTGGTTCAGGATATTCAGTCCAAAGATCTTTTGCCCTACCTTTCCTCTTTTCTTTTAGATAAGAACCGCCAGATCCAGGTTGTCTATCCGATGCCGATCCATGCTGAGATCCTGACTGTGGACAGAATCGAGCAGATGATACAGCGTGTTGCATCGCTGGCTTCCTTCTATCGCAATAGCGAGATCCCGGAAGATGCCGAATGGATTCTTGAGACAGGCGGTAGAATCCCTTTCACTCCTCTGGTTGAGAAGTCAGGCGACAAGGCCGATCCGTCGATCCAGCTTGTTAGCGACGAGGGTCCCTCCGCGTTCCGTCTGGCTGACAGCGCTATCGCCCTGTCGATGAGCAATCCCTCCCTTCAGCCAGAACCTTTTGCATCCAATGACATGGCCAGCGACTTCATCCAGCTGGCAAATAGCGAGGAATCCCCGCTTCTTTTGATTGGCGACAACAAGGCAGCTGACGGCCAAGGCAATCCTGTCGAACCCTTTTATCAACTGCCTCTGACTGAGAAAGAAAAGAGATTCATCAAGATCATTATCTCGACGATGGCGGATAAAAACATCATCCAGCTGGCCCTGGAAAAACGAACTCTCGAGAAGAAGGGGAAGAAGGTCAACCATGTCCATCCGCTGAGATTTGTCGGATACATTCTTTCCAACTCCTCTCTAAAAAGCGATTTGAAAGCGATTAAGAAAAGCTCGTTTAAATGGGATGCTTTCATCGACGGGTTCTCGAAAAGAATGAGAGAAGAGTTGTCGAATGGCAATGTCTACAAGCATGTGCCGGGATTCGCTCAGCAAGTGGGGGGAGATCCTGAGGACATCAAACATTACATTGGCAAGAAAGACTTTGAAGGTCTGGTCAAGTCTCTGCTCTAAGTTTCTATTGAGAAAGGGCCTGTTCCAAGGCCCTTCTTTTCTACATATGTCGTAAGAATGGGTTTTGGAGTTGAAAAGATTTCCAAGCTTGCCCATAAAACAATTTCTGGATAGGCGACAGCCCGCCGCTTAGGCGCAGCCGAAAAAGCAAGCTTTGAAGTTGATTGGGGATAAATGAAAAAGGAAAATCCGGAAGTTCCGAGCGCTCCGATCAATTACCTCTTTTTTGGCTTTTATTTCGTCCTTATTGCCGCCATTCACGTTTTCCATACCTTCCTGATCGAACCCAACCTTTCTCTATCGACCTACTTCTTTGCAACTTATGCATTTGCTCAATGCGCGCTGGAAACTTTGGTGATGGTCCTCTTCGCGGGGATCGTCAACACATACCTTCCCCGCTTCATGAATTTCTATATCGTTGTCGTCTTTTTCATGTTCCTGAGCCACGTCATCGATTTTCCGCTTGTTCGTCTGATGGATATGTCTTTCTGGTACGCACTGAACTTCATTTCACAAGAAAGTTATGAGAATTTCATCGAGCTTCTCTTAGCCAGCAATGTCTCGCTAATGGTCTGGGTGTTGGCAGGTCTTGCAGGAGGACTCCTGCTCTTGTCCGGGATCTTTCTGTATCGAACGGCTGAAAAATGGACGGGGCGCAGACCTCTCATTGTTTCTTTTTCCATGCTTGGAGCGGCTCTTTCGACACTCTGCCTGTTTTTGCTGAGCTGGGACTATGGAATAAAAACCCATATTTCGACTATTTACTTCGACCGTTTTCAAAAGACCCTGCCTTGGAAAAGCACGTTTTTCCCCCCGCGAATTGACTATCTGGCCTTGAAGAACATGCTCCAGGACCCTGAAGGAGAAGAGGAGTCAATGAGGAAGTTGGACTCGAGAGTGTTTTCCCTCACTCACAAGCCCGATGTCTATTTATTCATCGTCGAATCGCTTCGAGAAGACTACATTACTGAAGAGAATGCCCCACGCCTGCATCAATTCAAGAAGCAGAATGTTTCGTTCGAGATGGCCCTTTCCAACGCCAATGCAACTCATGTTTCCTGGTTTTCTCTTTTCTACTCCAAGTTTCCCTATTATTGGGGAAAGGTCGACCCCGATGAGTGGAAAGGGGGGAGCATCCCCTTGAGGCTGCTCAAAAAGATGGGCTACAAAATCCATGTCTCTTCGTCAGCGCGACTGACCTATTATCAAATGAATCGTCTGATTTTTGGTGAGGGAGAGCATTTGGCCGACGCCATGTTCATCCCTGATGAAGAAGAATGCTATGAGCCCTATTTGCGCGATGAAAGCGCGATGGAAAACCTTTTTGTCCAAATGCAGAAAGAAGGTTCCGGCAGGATGTTCATCGTTTTCCTCGATGCGACCCATTTGGATTATAGCTGGCCCAAAGAAATGACGCGCTTTACCCCTTACGAAGAAAAGATCAATTATTTCCATGCCGCGCTCACTAAAGACGGGCTTGGAGGGATCATCAACCGCTATAGGAACGCTCTATCTTTTGTCGATTCGCAATTCGGGGAATTTTTGGACGTGCTGCAGCAGTCCCCGGGAGGAAAGGAGGCCGTCGTCATCATTACTGGCGACCATGGCGAGGAGTTTTACGAGCATGGCAATCTCTTCCATGCTTCGAGCTTAAGCCATCCCCAGATCAATCCTCCCCTCTATTACAAGTTCGGAGAGAATGAATCAGTAAAACAGCGCGCCCGTTGCAAGATGACATGCCACATGGATATTTTCCCCACTCTCTTTCACTATTTGACGGGGGAAGACCTGATGGGGGAAGTGCTGCAGGGCCAGTCGATATTTAAAGAGAATCGTTGGCCGTACACTGTGATCGGGCGCTTCAACGCCAGTCGCACTCCCTATGAGTATTGCATCCATAACGGGAGTGATAAATTAATAGCCGAGTTCAGTGACGAGCGCGATATTTTCAATTCGCGCGGACTCAGGATCCTCTCGACGAAAAATTGTCGGGATGAAAATATTGTGAAAGAGCTGGGAACGATCCATGAGGAATTCGGACCGGCTTTGGAACGTATTTTTTCCCAAAAGATGCAATGACTGTTTTTTTTAGCACATCCAGATCTTTCCTTTTTTTTCTATGCGCACTCTGCATGGTCAGCGCAGCGTTTGCCGACTGCGATACGAAATGTCCTCCGTCCATTAAAGAAGATTCTCAGACCTGGAAAAGTAAAGTGCGCGTCAAGGCATTGGAAAACCTCGATCAGTTTCTCAATTGGAGCGTCAGCGAAAAACTCAAGTCGTATCCCTTGGCGCGCCCTCTGCAGGAAGAGCGGATCAGGAGCGATATCCCCGAGGTGAGGGAGTTTGTTCAAAAATATGGGTACTTTTCAGCCGTGCGGCCTCTTGTCGGCAAGGTCTCCTCGGATGAGGGGGATTTAGAACTTGTCTGCTGTCTTTTAAGGAATGTATTTGAAAAGGGAGCAAAGGGAAGCTACCTCCAGGTCGCCAATGCTGAAATTCTGACAAAAATTCTGGCCTACCGAGACCTCAAAAAGGGGCAAATCATCAAGATCCCAGTAGAAAATGGAAGCGGCGTGAGCTATGAGCCGTTTATGGTCGATCACGTTTTCGATATTTGGCGCGGAATGCCGGCCTTCGGCCTCATCCCTCAAAAGGAGGGCCTCTCATCGATTCTTCTTTTTCGAGGAACGGAGTTCTCCCTGGTCTCTCAAAGGGGATGGGCTTCCATGATGAGCGACCTGGACATGGCAGGCCCGGGACGAGCGGCTTTTCAGCGAGCCCAAAATGAAATCAGCGTGTGGTTGAAAAAAGTGAAGAGCAGGGGGAAGAAGGCAGCGGTCATGGGATACAGTTTGGGAGGAGCGCTTGCCGCTTACACCTTTATCTACGAAAATGGATCCCTTTCCGATCAGGGCTCGCTTGCCGTCTGCGCGCCGGGCGTGGCAGAAAAAGTGATTGAGGATTGGGGGATGCTCTCTAAAGAAAAACAAAAGGGCTTTACCAGCTATGTGAATTCCGGAGATGTCGTCTCCAAGGTGGGAAAACTCTTTGGAACAGTTTATTGTCTGTCGGCGCCCGAGTCTTTCAAGCCGATAGAGGCGCATATGATGCTCATGTGCAGCGAGCCTTTGTTCACAAAGGCTCTGGTCAACGTCAATTATCAGGAACCCTCTACTTCTGATAGCGCGCCCTAGGGCCCAGTTCATCTTCGATTGCAAGAAGGCGGTTGTATTTCGCCACGCGGTCTGAGCGGGACATCGACCCGGTCTTGATCTGTCCGGCTGATGTGGCCACGCAGAGGTCGGCGATCGTCGTGTCTTCCGTTTCACCCGAGCGATGCGAGATCACATTCGCGTAGCCGTTTTTCTTAGCGAGAGCAATCGTTTCCAGTGTTTCAGTAAGCGTTCCGATCTGATTGACCTTGATCAAAATCGCATTGGCGACATTCATTTCGATCCCCTTATGTAAAAACTTGGGATTGGTGACGAAGATATCGTCTCCGACAATCTGCAGTTTAGACTTCATCTGCGATGTGAACGCTTTCCAGCCTTCCCAGTCGTTCTGGTCCAGACCGTCTTCGATCGAATCGATCGGATATTTTAAGCATAACTTTTCCAGGTAGGCGATTTGCTCTGCTGCGCTGCGTGTTGCGAAAGGCTCTTTCGCCTCCTTTTTTTTCTTTTCGATGTAGGCCTTTGCCCCGGCGTCATAAAATTCAGAGGCGGCAGGATCAAGCGCGATCGTGATTTCCTTGCCAGGCTTATATCCTGCTTTTTCAATCGCCTGAACGATGATGTCTAAAGCAGCTTCGTTGGAATTGAGACGGGGCGCAAATCCCCCTTCATCTCCAACAGCAGTGGAATATCCAGATGCCTTCAGTAGTTTTTTGAGCGTGTGGAAAACTTCAGTTCCCCAGCGGACGGCCTCTTTGAAGTTTGGCGCGCCGATCGGGCGGATCATGAATTCCTGAAAATCAAGGAAGTTGTCGGCGTGGGCCCCCCCGTTGAGGATGTTCATCATCGGAGTGGGCAATAGAGTTGCCCCGTTGCCGCCGAGATATTCATAGAGGGGTTGTTTTTTAGAGGCGGCGGCAGCTTTTGCAGCGGCAAGCGATATGCCGAGGATGGCATTGGCTCCGAAATGCGCCTTGTTGGGAGTTCCGTCCTCCTGAATCATCAAATGGTCGATGGCCTTTTGATCGAAGAGATCTTTTCCGGCCAGCAATTTAAAGAGCGGGCCGTTGACGTTCTCCACGGCATTGAGAACCCCTTTGCCACCGTAGCGCTTGGGATCTTCGTCGCGAAGTTCGACAGCTTCATGTTCGCCAGTGGACGCGCCTGATGGGACGGCGGCATTTCCCATAGAACCGTCATCTGCGCGGAGGGTGACAAGAAGTGTGGGATTGCCGCGCGAGTCGAGGATCTCCAGCGCGTGGATCGAATGGATTTTCGCCATGATTTTATCTCTGTCTGTGTTCTTCCGAAACAGATGACATTAAAGCGCAATAAGAGGCAAACCGCAAGGAGGAAATTCTGTTCTCTTCGACTGCTTTTTTGACTGCGCAGTCCGGCTCGCTGATGTGCGAGCAGTCGGGGTATTTGCATTCCGAACTTAAAGCAAAGATCTCAGGAAAATAAGACGCGACCTCATCGGGCTCTAGATCCCATAGGCCAAAACTCTTGATCCCCGGCGTATCGATGCAGAACCCTCCCTCTTCCAAAGGGACAAGATGCGTGGTTGTTGTCGTGTGGGATCCTTTGCGGGTGCGCTGCACCACAGACCCGGTCGCAAGAGAGGATCCGGTGACTAAATTGATGAGAGAGGATTTGCCCACCCCGGACTGGCCGGAAAAAACGGATGTCTTGCCATGCATCGCCGATTTCAATTCTTCGATTCCGACGCCTGTCTCCACGCTGATTGGAATGACCTTAAAATGCAGATCCCGATAGATCCTGAGAAATTCATCATACAGAGCTTTTTCATTTTCTACCGACGCGGCATCGATCTCATCGGGAGGAGTAGAGAGGTAATCGATTTTGTTGATGAGGATGATAGGCTCCATGTTCCCTTTTTGGGAGGCGATGATGTAGCGGTCGATGAGGAAAGGCTTTAAGGGAGGAAAAATGACCGAGGCGGTGATTAGGACCTGGTCGATGTTGACGGCGATGAGCTGTTCCTTGTTGCGCGAGAGGTTGTCTGCCCTGGACAGGATGGAATGCCGCTCTTCGACCTTTGCGATGCAGCCCTGGTCTCCTCCGCTCTCTTCGATGCGGACAAAGTCCCCGACTGCCAGAAGGTTTTTCATCCGGCTTTTGTCCTGTTTAAGCGACCCTTTCAGGCTGCATAGATATTCTTTATCTCCGCAGGATACCAATGTCCCTTCAGGAAGAATGGCCAGGACGCGCCCCCGCAGTAAATGCTCAGTTCCATCCGAGTCTGCTAAACTGGTCTTTTTTTTAAGTTGGTCTTGATCAGATTTTTTAAATTTGGACCGATCCTTTATGGAGACCCTCTTGCGCTCTTTGCGAGATGCTTTGGAGTCCTTCGAGTAAAAATCCTCTTCCATGTGCCAGAGATCTTCATCTTTGCTCATACGTTTTCCTTCAAGGCGTACATCAAAATTGCTCCGGCTGTTGCGACGTTCAGCGACTCCATCCGGCCCATCATCGGAATGGCGATCAACTGCGAAACTTTTTTAAGATCTGGCGTCAGTCCGCGCGCTTCATTGCCAAGTGCCAGCGCGAGGGGCGGAGAAGCTTTGCACGCGGCGAGATCAGAGCCTTTTGCATCGGCTGCAAGAACGCTCATTTTTTTAATCTTTAAGAATTGGGAGAGGTTCTCCCAGGATCCGCTTTTCCAGGGCAGGGTGAAAGTCGCACCTTTGGCCGCGCGCAGGGCCTTTTCGTTGAATGGATCTGTGCTCCCCTGTGTCAGATACGCCCCGTCCCATCCTAGCGCTTTTGCCGTCCGGAGGAGGGTCCCCAAGTTGCCCGGGTCGGAGACGCCATCGAGGATCAAGAGGAATTGAGCTGAAGAGAGGTCCGCTTCGGCAGGCATATCGATTTCGGCGGCGATCGGCTCGGGACTTTCAAGACCGGTGACTTTTTTTAGGATCTGAGGGGTCACGCAAAAGACCTCTTCACATGCAGGAGAAAAAGCAAGAGAGGTTCCGTTCTCGATAAAAAGGGATCGCAAACGAAATCGAGGGGAAAGTTCTTTAATGAGCTTTTGCCCCGATACGACGATGCGCCGGCATTCATAGCGATAGTCCCTGCTCTCCCGCAACTTGACGAGGTGCTTGACCAGAGGATGCTGCAAACTGGAAATTTCTCTCAGCGACATAGCAATTTTTTTTTCAATTAAATGCCTTTAATGATCGCAGATTTTCGATTCTCCAGCAAGAAGCGGATAAAAATAAACTTGCCCTGCATTTGCAAATCCTGATATTTTGCTGCGAATTCCTTGGAAAATTTTAAAAATCCCATGGAGAAAAGGAGATTAAGCTGCTTATTAGTAGCCCGGCATGAGAAAAAAGAAAGTTAATATTTTATTTTTATTCTTCTTTTCATTTTTTCCGATCCTGTTGATGATCGGTGGGCTGTTTTTTTGCTGTCGCACGACGGGTTTCAGCCTCGATAAAATCACCTCGCGCCTTTCTTACAATGAAAACTGGGAGATCGAGCCGATTACCGACAGGCAAAGAGAGCTGCTCGTCCAGAAGGTCTTTCCCCAGACTTACTACTATCTTGCCGCCGGCAATCAGTGCTATGCCTTCATCAGCGAAGACAGGCAGTACGTGATGAAATTCTTTAAAATGCAGAGTTTGTTTCCCAAAGAATGGCTGAACAGTTTCCCTCTTTCCCTCCTTCAGAATCTTGGCTTTAAGCATGAGACGAGCAACCAGCTCTTCTCTGAAAGGATTTTCGCCAGTTACAAAGATGCCTACGAACACCTTCGGGATGAGACGGGGCTGATCTACATCCATCTGAATAAAACGCGCGAGTTCAAATCGAATGTTTCCCTTATCGATAGAGAAGGGAAGAAATACACGATCGATCTCGACACTGTCGAATTCGTAGTGCAGAAAAAAGCGACCAAGATCTACGAACATTTGGACAAATTGCTCGAGACGAAACAATTCGACGACGTCAGAGGGGCTATCCGGTCCTTTTTGCAGCTGATCGCCCTGCGGTGTGAAAAAGGATTTGTCGATCAGGACTTAAGCATCCGCAATAATTTCGGCTATATCGGCAATGCGGCCATTCAGTTCGATTGTGCAACGCTGACGCGGGACAGCTCCATGAAATATCCTCTCAACTTCCGCCAGGAGATTTTAGAGGCCGCAGAGAGGCTCGACGACTGGGCCAGAATGAAATTCCCCGAGGGCACCCTGTATATTCAGGACGAGGCCCAGCGCATCATCAATCAATCCTTTTAATCTTATCTTCTAAGCCAGCTCAGCTCTCTTTTGTCGCTAAAGGTTAATATCCGTCCTCTGGCAAAAACACGGCCATTCATGATGGCTTGAAAATTCTATGCCCTAAGGTCTGTTTTTCGCAGGCTTGGGCACCCGCGGCGTCGCAGGTTAAGGCTCCTCCTGTTCTGTGGAGACGAGTGGGGGAACGCTACTTTGTTGATTCTGTGAGGCAGTGTTCGAAATGATCAGAGAGCTCAGGGTAGTTTTTCTCGAGCCAGATTTTAAAGCTGTGGGTGATGCTTCCCACTTCCTGCTTATAGGCGAGGTTATGCTGGCGCACAGGATCGATCCGGAGCTTGCCGATATCGATCTGGACGGCGACATCATCGATGAGTCCGAAGTTTTTGCGTAGGATGGGGTCGTTGTCGACGACGCCTTTCTGACCAAGATAGTTGATGAGGCTGAAGACAGAGCAGATGATGTTTTTTGCGCCCTGTATGTCGCCGTTATGCATCAACTCGGAGATGCGGGAGTAGATGAGCTGAGCGCGTTTTTGAACATAAAAACTGGTCTTGTCGATTTCGACGATGTGCCGCTCTCCGTGCTTATCGAAAATGACGACTTTTTTATTGAGGTCGCGGGTATTGTTGAGATGGACGTAAATCAGGCCCGATTCTTTTTTCAGTTCAAGGAATGCAGTTTTGCAAGCAGAAAAAGTGGCTCTGCATTTTTTGTATTTGAAAAGATATTCCTGATAATAGGGATTGAGAGAGACAGGGATGTAGGCAAGCCAGCTGCTGGGGCGCAGCTTTTGCTGCTTGAGGAATTTGAGGATGTATTTTTTATCTTCCGAAAGGAAGACATAGGCTTGCGAGCCTTTGCTGTAATAAGTGAATTTTTGGCTCAGGATTTGGTCGAGTGACTTTTGCTCTTCAGCGGAGAGCGGAGGGATGTCCCACTCGTGGGAATAGCTTTGAGAAGAGGTGATTTTATCCAGGGAAAATCGGTTCGAAGAGTGATGGGCAAAGCGATCAATCCCTAAAAAAAGGGAAATGGCAAATAGAAAAAAAGCACTGCCAATGTAGATTTTTTTTAACATAGGTCTCAAGTATTCCACAGCGCGGAATTTTTGAGCAGCTGAATTATTGCGTTTCTGTCTTCGATCCCTTCGTTGACGCTGAGCCTCTCAGCTTCTTTGAGAAGGATCCCCATTTTTTTTCCTGGCTGGACCCCTTCTTTCATCAGATGGTCGGCCCGCACGATCGGGCTTTGCGAATGGATCCGCAGAATTGCCTGCTCAAGAATTTGACGGCGCCGTTTATGGGTTTCCAAAAAAGACTGTCTTTTTTCCATTGGAAGGTGAGCGGCGACGATCTCGATGCTGATGGCAGCGTGGGGACTCGCGTAGAATTGGGCCCATTCGATTTTTTCGAGCCTGGACTGCCACTCTTCGGGCATGAGCAGCATTTGTTTGCCGTGGTGGAGAAACCGGACCGTTTCGCGCTCTGTGCGCGACAACTTTAAGTAATCGCAAAGCTCGAATAGTTGCTCAAGGGATTGGCCGGGAAACAATTCCAGAAGTTCCGCAACCGTTGGCGCTTCCTTGGGAAATGAAGAGAGGGAATCGAGACGTTTTTGGATCTCTTCAATGCTTAAGCCTTTTAATTGAGGGAAGATTGTCGGCAGCAGATTTAGACGATGCAAAGTGACCAGTCCCGTGTCAAAGTGGGCGAACTGCGACATTTTTTTGAATTCCTGCCATACCCTTTCCATGGCCACAGCTGGAAAGAGGCTTTCGGAGTGGGCCAATATGGCTTGCAGCGTCTCCGATTCGATAGGGAAATTAAATCGGGTCGAATAGCGCACGGCGCGCATCATTCGCAGGCGGTCTTCTAGAAATCGCTCATGGGCGTTGCCAATGGCGCGAATCACCCCTTTTTTTAGGTCTTTTTGACCGTCGACAAAGTCATAGAGTTTGTTGTTGAGGGGATCCCAGAACATCCCGTTGATTGTAAAATCCCGTCTCTGAGCGTCTTCTTCCGGAGACGCGGACTCGATATTTGTGGGCCGCCTTCCGTCGAGGTATCCCGTCTCTTTACGGAAAGTGGCGACTTCAAAATGGTGTCCTTCCGCGACGACGATGACGATGCCGAAAGCGACCCCGACGGGGATCGTCTTCGGAAAAAGAGCCTGGATCTGTTCGACCGACGCTGAGGTGGCGATGTCGATGTCGTCTGACGGGTGCTGCATGAGATAATCGCGCACCCATCCGCCCGCAAAATAGGCTGTGTGGCCTGCGTCGGAGAGCCGTTTGACGACAGATGTGGCATGATGGCGAGCTGGCATGGCGTTTCTTTTATTCCAGCATAGGGTATCATGAACTTTTGTTACGAGAAAGATTCTATCTCAGCATTTGAAAAACATCGACTCTGGGAGATCTTTTCGTAACCTTGGAAAGACGAAAAAAGCATGATCCTCAAAATATGGGGATAGATTCAAGGATGTTCCATGCCGAGTAAAATTAGGATCCTTTCCGATCAGACGATCAATCAGATTGCAGCTGGCGAGGTGATCGAAAACCCCGCTTCTGTCGTCAAAGAGCTGGTCGAGAATGCCGTCGACGCGGGCGCCCGACATGTAACGATCGAAATCCTCGGAGGCGGTTTTCAGCTGATCAAAATCAGCGATGACGGCAGTGGGATGTCCCCTGACGATGCCGTTCTTTGCCTCGAGAGGCATGCGACCTCGAAGATTACCGGCGCGGATGATCTCTTTTCATTAACGACGATGGGGTTCAGGGGAGAGGCGCTCGCCTCGATCGCCGCCATCTCGAAGACAAGCCTATTCTCCGCTCTCGAAGGATCTCCGGCGGTCAATCTCGAAGTAGAAGGAGGGAAGATCGCCCACGTCGGGCCTGCCGCTAGGGCAAGAGGCACGACGATCGAGGTCCGCTCTTTATTCTACAACGTGCCTGCGCGCAAGAAATTTCAAAAAAGTCCGGCCGCGAGCAGCGCGGAGATCACCAAAGTTGTCACTCAGCTGGCTCTTGCCCATCCCGAGGTCGGTTTCGAACTGATCCAGCAGAACCGTTCTCATTTTAATCTGCCGGCGTCCGGGGGAGAAGATTTCCTGACTTTGCTAAAAACGCGCGCTGATGCCCTGTTGGGTTCTGACTTCCTCCCTTCCTGCCGCCCATTTGAGCTGAATGAAAAAAGCTGTGAAGGTAAAGGTCTAATCGCAGATCCTCTTTTTTCACGCCATAATCGCTCGGGCCAGTATCTCTTCGTCAACCGACGGCCCGTCGTCTGTTTTCCAATCTCCTATGCGGTGCGCGATGCGTACGGAACCCGTCTTGGCTCGGATCGGCATCCGGTCTATCTTCTGCATCTCTTTCTTTCTCCTGAACTTGTCGACGTCAATGTCCATCCTCAGAAAAGAGAGGTCCGTTTGAGAGAGGAGAGCATGCTGAAGTATGCCCTTCACGGAGCCGTGAATTCCGCGCTTGGCGGTGTTGAGACCCCATCTCCCGCCGCCGCCCCGCCGGAGGGCAGGGACTTCTCCTCCTTTTTTTCCCAGCCGTCCTATCCCGATTTTTCGGAGCCTTTGACTTTAAAAGAAGAGGAAGGTCCTCCTCCCTCTCAGGAACTCAATTTTGAGAATCCGATCCAATTGGTCGGACTGCACGGAAGGTATCTGCTTGTCGAGGCGGCAAGTTTGCCCGCTGTTTTTTTTGCCGATAAACAACGGGCTCGCTCCGGAGTGGTATGGATCGATCTTCCTGCTTCCGAGGCCAGGGTTCAATTCGATGCGCTGCTTAAGAATGCCGAAGAGGTTCCTGTGAGCCAGGGGCTTCTTTTGCCTGCGACAGTGAACTTTTCTAGGGCCGAGGCCCAACTATTGCAGGCGCATCTGGACACTGTGCAAAAACTAGGGCTGCAAGTGCGCGAGGCCGGCGACGCGGCGTTTTTGATTGAAGGGGTCCCCCCTTTCATCAACGCATCAGATGTGCGGCCAGTTCTAATGGAGATGATCGGCGAGCTGCAAAATCTTGAGAGGGAAAAGACGCGCTCGGAATCTGCTTTGCGGCGCCTAGCTGCTCATTTAAGCCGCGCCAGCCGCTCGCGCGGGCAGTATTATCAGCTCGAAGAAGCGCGGCAGATTGTCGAAAAATTGATGAAGACGGGCGACCCTCTCCATTGCCCGCAGGGAAAACGGACCGCATACCATGTCACGGAGGATGAAATTGAAAGCTACTTCACCGCAAAACACAAAACGAGTTAAAAATTTGCAGAAAAGGCTGAAAGGCTCGGGCCTTGACGCCTGTTTGATCGAATCTAGCGTCGATCTTTTTTATTTTACGGGACTCAAACTTTCTGCGGGGAGGCTGCTCGTACATGAAAAAAGCTCGCTGCTTCTGGTCGACGGCAGATACCTGCAGATCGCTAAAGAGAAATCGAAGCTTCCTACCGCTCTGGACAGTCCTGCGGAATTTGAAGCGTTTTGTAAAAAAAACCGGATCATCCGTCTGGGATTTGACGGAGGGCATACCAGCTACGATCAGTATAAGCGCCTCAAAAAAGGATTCAAAGTTGAGCTTGTTCCCTCGACTCCGTTTTTTAAAGTATGCCGCTCGATCAAGGACCGGGCAGAAATTTCCGCGATGAAGAAAAGCGCCGAGCTTTTGTGGCAGGGGTTTCAATTCTTGCGCAAGTCGCTAAAAAAAGGGATCACAGAGAAAGAACTTTCCAAACGCTTCGAGATCTTCTGCCTGGAAAGAGGCGCTGAGCGACTGGCGTTTGAACCGATCATCGCCTTCGGAAAGAACAGCGCCATGCCCCATTACCGCTCGCACGATGTCCCTCTTAAAGAAGGGGATATCGTCTTGATCGACATCGGCATAGTCCTGGATGGATACAATTCCGATATGACGCGCGTCGTCTTCTTTAAAAAGGAAGACCCCTATCTTTCCAGGCTCTATGAGATCGCAAAAGAGGCGCAAAAGAGCGCGCTCAAACATTGCCGGCCTGGCGTGAAATTAAAGGAATTGGACTTAAGCGCAAGAAAAGTGATGGCAAGGGAAAAAGTTGAGGAGCTGTTCGTCCATGGCCTTGGCCACGGCGTCGGACTTGAATGCCATGAGTTTCCCCGCGTCAACAGCAAGGGGGAAGATAAAGATATCGTACTTGAGGAAGGGATGGTCATCACTGTCGAGCCAGGTCTCTATGTTCCGGGCAAAGGAGGGGTGCGCTATGAGGACACTGTGGTCGTCACCGCCAAGGGGCACCTCAATTTTTACCCTGATGCTGTTTGATCATTTGCCCGAACCCCTTCAAAATTTGGTTTGGGTATCAGCTATAACTCTTTAGGGCTGATCATCCAAACGTCGCGAGACAGCGTCCCTTTAGGGCGGCCTATCAGTTTGCCCGCTTCCGTGAGCTTAAATAGAACAGTTTCTTTGCTTTCAAATGGTGTCAGTGTGTATTTCCCTTCAATGATTTGCCCGTTTTCTCTGGAGGAGATCAATTCGATTTTAATATCTCGATTTGGACCTAAGGGAACAATAAAAGTGATGACACCGTTCTTCTCGATCAACTTGAGAGGGATCTCATTTTCGACTAAACCTCCAAAATGAAAAACCCATTTCTTTCTTAGATCCAACACAGGTGAAGCCATTTGTTTTCCTTTTTGCTTTTTTTATGAGCTTTGAGGGATATCTACAACCCCGATATGCCCCCCCTTCGGTTTTTGGAGGGGGATGGTCTTTGTCCGGCAGGAAATTCCTCCCCCTAAACCCAAACAATCCTGGGAAGATTTCAAATCTAAAAAGTAAATTTTATCAATTTTCCTATCGCAATGCTGCCTAAGGCCCTGCTCAAAACGGGTCGCATAATCGCCTGTACATCCAAGCAGAACTGCGACATTTTCTCCTCTGGGGGTTTCAGCGGTGACCATATTAAAAAAGTTCATCGCAGGAACGCGGCTCGTATAATGAAACCGCCCCGGCACCCGGATCACCTTGAATCCGTGCCTTTTGAGTTCATTTTCAGTCACGTCTTCCAATTTTTTTCTCACGCTGGCCTGCTCGATCTCTTCTTTGATTTGAGATTCAAAAATCCGAGAATAGTTTTCTAACATTGCAATTGAGTTAGTTACGGATTCCACCTGACCTTTTGTTGCCTTAGTTGACAACGCTTCGAGCTCTCTTTTCGCCTGAGTTACCAAAGCCTCCTCGTGCGATATTGCTTGAGTCAACCAAGACTGTTGCTCCGCGCCGAAAAGCCTTTGCGCTTCCACCGCGTCATTGAGAAGAATGGTGTTTTCACCGACGATCGCCATGCTCATATCGAGATGAAAATCTCCAGGCTGCTCAACGAAGTAAAGATTCTCTTTTCTTACCCCATAGTCGATTGCAAATGCCATCAGCACTTCATCATGCGTCATTTTGCGGCCTAAATCATGTTCCATCATCGTTTTTGAGGCGGCGTAAGAATCGAGTCCGATGATGACATAGGGTTGATCCCCTTTTTTCCCAATCAGAGCATTTCCACCTTCATTATAGGTGAGGTTCATAATAGGCGATGTATTCAATGAAGAAGCCAATGCGATGGCTTTTAAAGAGAGGTTATTTTCGATAGGAGTGCCAAGAAAGTGCATGAGATTTGATTTGCCAAGATTGGCCGCGATTTCCCGCCATTGCTCCGATCGTTTAATGCGGTCTTCTGTAAGAAGGGAGGCCAACTCTATATTTTCCCCAGGTGGTGCCATTCTGGGGATGCGAATTTCGCCGTTTCTGCAAAAATCGACAAAGTCTTGAGAAAAAGCTCCTAAGACAGAGGCGTCTCCATGAGAGATGTCCGATTCGAGGATGGGTTCACAATCTATCATGAGATCGGTCCTGTTTTCTTCGGTGACCTCGATGGAATTTCCGTGAGCCAGTTTAATATCGGAAATCACTTTTATTCCGTGTTCCTCGCCGATTTTTTGCATCTCCAATTCAAAGGGAGCGAAGTTCTCTTTCTGCCAAAATGCACCCACATACCAGGCATAAGTGGGTTCAAATAACTTGCTGGCGACGTGTTGGTCCGGGGCATTCTGGGATTGCGTATACAGCTTTTCTAAATTCTCAAGGCGGAAGAGTCTTTGAATCCTCAACTTCCCAACGGCCGCCTGACTCAATGCATCTGGGTCTGGCTGCAATAGCACGGCACCGGTTTCATGCCTGTTTTTTCGCGATGCTTGTTCAATGTAATGGCTGAATGTAAACGGATTTCCTTGAAGGAAATTCAGCGCTGTTTGCAAATTTTTTGTTCCCTGCAGAGGGACATCGGGGAGTGATTTTTGTTTGGCTTGCCAAATCTTCAAGTGAACATCGAGAATACTGCGCAGTAAAACGATTTCATCCTGAACCGATAAAATCAATCGCGGACTGGTGGTCCGCAACGAGAGAATCGCGTCTTTAATTTCCTGCGGATCATAAGTGGGAGTCGAGGAGTTGATGATTTTATGAACCAATTGTACATGTTCTTTTGTAACTTTTAATTTTTCCTCTTCAAAAAGCGCGCGCAGCTGTTGCTTGCGTCGAGCATTGATAAATCCGATTAATGTATCAACAATACTTTCAGGTCTAAAAATGTAACTAAAAACGCTCTCTATGATTCCGACATTTGTTGAGAGATCTATTTCTGTATAGGGCTGAACGGCCTCATATATTTCATTCCATTCTTCCAGGCTTAGATTTTTATTTTTCAGCTCAGTGGTTAGGTCGGATATAATTTTAAGAGCTGTTTTTTTAACAGGATCGAGGTTCCTCTTACTTGGGTATTTTAATTTAATTGACCAATCTCTCAAAAAATCTAATTGTTTTGACGGTATAGCCATTATTAAACCTGCGTCCTGATAATCGATCTATTACGATTTTGATTAATTATTTTGCAAGTTCGATGTGCCGCGCCCATAAACAGGCTTTCACACTGTGTTTAAAAAAATAGAGTTGTATTCTTTTCTTGAATGGCCGCTCTAAAGCGGGTATAGCGTAAGAGAAAGGGATTACTTAGAGCGTTGCTGTTATATGAGTTTGCGCTATCGCTTGTTTCTATGGGTCAGCGGACTGTTTGTCGTCGTTGCCGTCTGCTCATTTTTCCTGGAGAACTACGTCAGTCGCCGTGAGCTTGCGAAGGCGCAGAAGAGCGTCCGGGAGAAGATTCTTGCGATGAGCGAAAATCGCCGGCTGGACATCCAAAAATTCCTCGCCGGAGCGATCGCTGAAAATGAGGTGAGGATAGATGCTCTCCTTAACAACATCTCCAGCTTTTCTCCTATGGCCCTTCGCTTCGGGCCGACATCTGCCAACGAGCGGAATGGAACATGGGGAGATGCCTCCGACCTGTTGCTCGAGTACAAGTGGATCGATTTTCTTCAAAACACGAACCAGGGAAAGACAACAGCGGCAATTATTCCTCAACAGACGGGCATGGACCCCTCCTATCGGATTGATATCGACGAGGATCTCTGCTGGATATATGTCGGCGACCTCAGCGCACACTCCGATCCCTATTTTGCCGTTAAAGTCCCCTATACTCTCATCGCTCATGCCACTCCTACTGGAACGGATGAGATTCTCGAGCAGATCCATGGAGTTGTTCCCGAGGTATTTTTGCTCTTTGATCTAAAGGAGCTCGCCGATCCTGCGAAAACGTGGAACCAACCCCTCTTTCAAGAAACAGAAAATCATGGCTTTTCGCCGATCCAGGTGAAATGGACGGAAGGATATGAGCTGGACATAGCGCCGTTTGTCAAAGCCTTTCAGCGCGGCAGAGATCAGATTCTGGCCAAAAAATTACAGCCGCCTGCGCTTTCCGCCGGTGAGATTAAAGCAAAGATAAACGAGGCTGCCTCATTGCAGGATGGACTCCTTTCTCCGATCCCGACGGAGACCCTGATGTCAACTGTGGCCAGCGAAGAAGTGATGAAGGAAAGACTTGAAGATGTCGCGTTGCGCTACACCCAGTTCAATGTGATCTGGGTTCTTCTGGCGATGTTCGACAGCGGGATATTTGGAAGCGACCTCTTTACCTTTCCCGCTCCCATCGCGGCCACAGTCTTTTCGACAAGCAGCCAAATGGGGATCGGCGTCGATACGAACAAGGTGCTCTTCCAGACAACCATGTTCGATGACTGCGCCTACTACAAGAACAACGCCCCAAAAGACAACCGTTCCAACCTTGGCACTTCTCTTGCCATTATCCCCTCGCCCAGATCCAGCCACGTTTTTTTAGGCAACACGGCTGAATTTATTGTAAAGTCGCTCGAAGGGGAAAGGACTGGATTTTTGACATTGGGCATCGACGCCGATTCTATTTTACAGAAGCTCGTCCTCGCAATCCACCAGGCAGCAGTGCTTGTACACGATGGTAGACCTCTTAGCGTCTATGGGGATAACGGAGAAAAGATAGAAACTTCGAAATCGCTGTCACTCCCCTTTAAGCAAATGCTTCAGGAGAAGGCCGGGATCGTTCCATGGAATGAGGAAAACTACTTCTACGTCCACATTCAGCCCTTTCCGAAGGTCGACCTCCACTTCTTCCTTTTGAATCCCGAGGCAAAAGAGTTTGCTCTTCTCCGCGATCTTGAGACAGGCAGCCAGCAAGTCGTCTCCTCGATTCTGCTCAATATCCATATCGCAGGACTTGTCGCCCTGTTTGTCGCGATCCTGCTCGTGCATAACATCTCTCGCAAGATCACCCGTCCGATCGTTCAGCTCGCAAAGGCCACCGGTGATGTTGCCGAAGGGCGCCTCGACCAGATCAATCTTGCGTTGCCGCCTTTAAAGCACAACGATGAGATCGCCCTGCTTTGCCATTCTTTCGAGGAGATGGTGAAGGGCCTGAAGGAAAAGGAGAAGGTAAAAGGGGTTCTCAATAAAGTCGTATCGCGCGAAATCGCCCAGGAGATTTTAAAAGGATCTGTCCATCTTGGCGGAGAGGAGAAAAAAGTCACGGTGCTTTTCGCCGATATCCGCGACTTCACAAAAATGACGCAGCGCATGCAGCCGCAAGAGGTGATCGAACTGCTGAACGTGTGCATGACCAAGATTTCATTTGCCATCGATAAGAACAATGGGGTCATTGATAAATATGTAGGAGATGAGGCGATGGCCCTTTTCGGCGCCCCGATCTCTCGGGACGATGATGCCGTGAGTGCGATCCGGAGCGCAGTCGAGATAGTGGAAATAATACAGAAATGGAATCAGGAGCGCGCGGGAAGGTCTCAGCCGTCGATCGATCTGGGCATCGGAATCCACACAGGGCGGATGCTTGCCGGAAATATGGGGGCGGAGAATCGGCTGAACTATACGGTTATCGGCAGCAACGTCAATTTGGCGGCGCGTTTGTGCAGCGCTGCAAAAAGGATGGAAATTTTGATCACAAAAGATACACTGGAAGAGCCGTTTGTCAAAGATCGCGTCATTTACGAGCAGATGCCGCCGATCACCTTCAAAGGTTTTGACGAGCCGGTCGATGTCTATCGGGTGCAAGGGATGAAAAAATGAGAAAAGGATTAAATTTCCGGCAGAAGATCATTTTAAGCCACATTCTGCTTTTTTTTGTTTTTGCCCTCTTCGCTTTTCCGTTCATTGAAAAAACAGTGAACCGGATCGTCTTTAACAACCTTCAGATCAACACCTGCAATCTCATCGAAGTTTTGCAAAAGGCTCAAAATGAAACGGAGATGATCGATAAACTCAAAAAAGCGCAAAGCTATATTTTCTTCCGCGTCTCCCTCTTCGATTCGCAGGGTAAATTGCTCTATGATTCCGCGCTCGGTGAATATGGGGATGAATTTGGCAATTATACTCCGATGACCGGCCCCCAAGTGAGGGACACGATCAAGGAGAAAATCCTCTTTTATGTCGACAAGTCGGTGATCTTCCAGGCGCGGCTGGCGTATGTAAGCATCGCATTCGATCTAAATGTAGGAACATATATCCTCAGGACGGCTATCCCCTTCTCTCAGGTAGAGGAATTCACGGAAGAGTTCAAAGTCTGGTTCTTTGCCTTTTGCGCCCTGGCTCTTCTATTCTTCGGATCGATCACCTGGCTGATCTTCCATCGGATCAACTTTCCCATTCAGCAGATCATCAAGGGGATCAAGCCTTATCAAAGCGGCCAGGAGGAAGTGATCCCTCGGATCGAGCTTGCCAAATCGATCGATGAGGAAGACGATTTCTACAAACTGGCGCAGACCCTAAACTCTCTTTCAGACCGACTTCGCCTGCAGATTAAGAACATCACGGATGAGCGCAATGAAAAAGAAGCGATTTTGGAGTCTTTGGGTGAAGGTGTCATTGCAGTCGATGCTGAGATGAATGTGCGTTATGTCAACTTCATCGGTTCGAAAATGATCGGAATGCCCCGTCGCCAAATCCTCGGGAAGACGTTTCCTGTGACCGAGGATAAGACTTACGCGCAGCTTTTGGAAAAATGCCGCAACATGCTCGCTGCCTGCCAGGAAAAACTCAATATTCTGACCGATTCGATCTCGATCGGGGAAGGCAAAAAGATCTATCTGGATTTGATCGCCGCACCCAAAGCCCAGCGCAATGGAGCGATCCTCGTGCTGCAGGACAAATCGAGCCATTATAAAGTCCTTGAAATGGGCAAGGACTTCGTCGCCAACGCATCGCATGAGCTCAGGACGCCGATCACGATCATCAAGGGATTTGCCGAGACCCTTCAGGACTTGCCGGAACTTCCTCGGGATATGGTCGTCGACATCACCGAAAAAATCGTCCGCAACTGCCAACGGATGGACACTCTGGTCAAAAACCTGCTCACTCTTGCAGATCTTGAAAACCTGCCCGACTCCCGTTTTCAGGAGTGCGACCTCATTGCTCTCACGGAAACATGCCGCCAGGTCGTAAAATCGGTTTATGAGGACGCGCAGATCACCATTCAAAAGAGCCATGAGTCGATCGCCGTCTCAGCCGATCCTGATATCCTGGAGCTGGCGATCATCAACCTTTTGGACAATGCCGCGAAGTATTCCAATCCTCCGGCGCAGATCACTGTCAAGCTCGTCCAGGAAGCGGACGAGGCCTGCATCACCATTAGCGACAAAGGAATTGGGATTCCGCCTGCCGATCTGGAACATATCTTTGAAAGGTTCTATACGGTTGATAAAGCCCGCTCGCGCCGATTAGGGGGAGCGGGGCTTGGACTTTCGATCGTGAGGACGATCATTGAAAAGCACCATGGGACGATCTCTGTCTCATCGACAGTCGGACAGGGGACCACTTTTTCGATCCACCTTCCCATCAAACACAAGTTTCGGTTAGGCCCGATGGCTTAAGAGACTTGGAATGTGGCGCTGATCCCTTGCAGTTTTCCAAGGAATCCTTTTTCGATGGTATCCTTAAATTCGGTAAAGTTGCCGCGCGGATTGTGTGCTTGGCCCGTATTATGGTCATCAATGATCGAAATGTGGACTTCCTTGAAGGAATGGGGGAACTCCTCGGTGATCAGCTCCATCATCATTTCGCTCACATGCTTCGGCGGGTTGCAGAAGGCGCCGCAGCCAAGAGGCATCAGGACGACCGATTCGTGTCCGTTTTTCTCCGCCATATGCAGCACTGTGCGCATTTTTTCTTTCATCTCTGAGGCTTGCGGCTCTGGGATGCGCAATTCGCCTGTCTGCAAATCCGAGACGAGTCTAAGGATATCCTTCTCCGGCACCTTATTTTTTCTTTGATGAGATTCGTTAAAGTTATAGGCGGCCATAATGGATACGGCTGTCTCGAAAGGTTTGTCGAGGTAAGGATATCCTTCTTCTTCTTCTCCGCGGAAGACAGGAACGCGGTCAACATATAGTCCGGCGTGTTCTCCGTTGCCACTTAGTGGATAGAAGTTATTCTTTTGTACTTCAAGCGTGGGGTCAGCAGAAATGCAAAGTCCCGACCTGCGGCACATGTTCTCCTCCTGTGCGCCGGCTCCCTTTTTGTAGCCGCCGCCGAAGTGGCCGTCGCTGGCCGCGTCAAGGACGATGGGGTTAAGCCCTCGCTCAGCCAAGTCGCGTGTCACTGTCAGGCAGTCTTTCTTATCCAAAAAGAGCTGTGTGTTGTATTTACCCTGACGCACAGTCCCTTTTCCTGAGTCTTTTTCAAGCTTAAGCGATTGGACAGCGGGTTGGAGATCCAAGGTCACCTTTTCTCCTTTGGAGTTGATGTAAAAGCCATTTTGCAGCGTACTAAACGTCTCCGCCATGATGCTGGTCCGGTATTGCTTTCTTTGCTCGTCGCTCATTGCTCCTAAATTGGGGTTTGCTGCCTGGGATGACTTCCGAGACTCTTGTGCGACAGGCAATGCCTCATTTGCAAACCGCAGATCGTTTACCAATTGAAGCATATACGGTTTGAGACAGGGGTATTTTTGGACGTAGGCAGCTGCGAGCGCTTTGTAGGATTTTTCCTGAATTTGGGGAGCTTCTATCGCGATGTTTCCCATGAAAAGAGGAACAATTGCTTTCGCAAGCCCCAGCAGGGATTGGCATTTGTGATCGTTTTTTTGTGGTCCTTTTAAAGACCCATTAAAATCGATGTTTGTCCAATCAGCAGCTGTTTGAGCGGTTGCGGTTTGTGCGGCTTCAGATTTTTTCTTGAATTCACTCATGCAGATGGTGATTGTTTCAATTCTCTTTTCCATTGGGACATCACACCGCGGATCCAACCCTAGGAAGGACACTTTTCCAAAGTCGGAGTGAGCGATTTTTCTCAAAGATTCTTCAGGACTTTTATCTGTCGGCTTTCCGCAGACTTCCCAGTGCTTTCCATAGATCTCATTCTGCACTTGCTGGGGCAGACTTTCGAAAACTGCTTTAGCGGCGGCCATATCTTTGCGAGCAAATAGCTGCATCATTTCCATCATCGCAACTTGCGTTTTGATGAGCTCGACGGCGCAGGCTTTTTGCTGCGGAGAAGAGGCGCAGCGCGGCTCTTGATTCTTGAAAGAGACTTCGCCAAAGTTGTCATGGGCGATCGGATTGCCGGGCATGGGGCGTCCTCTAACGATCCACATTCCTAAATAGACGCTCTTTTGTATGTCGGGCGGGAGCTGCTCGAACTCTTGCAGCGCTTGAGGCTCATTGTTATGGCGAAGGAGAAAGGAGATCCGGCTTAACAGAACGGATGGGGAAGAAGCTGCCCTGACTTCTGTGCTACCGGTTGCTGGCTCAACTTTAAATGAAACGACTTTACGCTGTGCCAGGAAGGGACCCGTTTGAATAACAGTGGAAGAGGGCAATTGAATAGGAGAAAGAGTGGTTGTGGGGAATTGTGCATGTTTAGAAAATTGCTGATGGCTTATGACATTGCCGACAGGTGTCAAAGAGGTGAATTTTCTAACTAGCATTTCGTGTTTTTTTTCCGCGTGCTTAAGACCATCAAACATTGCATCTCCCTCGTCCAATGTGGCTCCGAGATAATCTGGTCTCACATGCTGATCAACTACTTGCCGAAGAAACACAAGATTTTTTCCAGCTGCAGTAATTCCATCTATTATTTTTTTTTGAAGATCTTGGGAAATGGTTCCATTTTGAGAATTCTCTTCGATGACCCATCCCAACTCATCGATAAAATGCGAGGTTTCGAGAACTAGTTGTGTTGAGGTCGCCGTTTTCGTATAGGTGTCCCTCGAGAATGTCTGAAAAAATCTGTTATAGTTCTCTTCAGAAGAAAGTTTTCCTGTTTTATTGAAGACCGACATTTTTTTACCTATTATCTAAAGATTTAATTTCCTTTGGTTAAAGATTATAATTAAATGATTGTTTTTAAATCCAGCTATAACTGTTTTTCGACGCCGATCCCTGTTATTTTATCTCTGCCCCCGAACCGATCCCTAGCTTTAAAGCCCTTAGAATAATCGAGATAAGATTCAATAGACGGGAGTAGGGAACCTTTGGACGGGTTGTTTGTCAGGAGGGTTTGAAAATCTTCTTTTGTAAAAAAATAATATTTATTTGATTCTTCCCATTTTTTCTTCTCTTCCGCCAGGATCCCTGATGCAATCTCGGATCCAAAAAGAGCTTCAAGAATGAGAGGGGAGGCGAAGCATAAGGAAGCCGCCTTGCCCTCCTTATCAAAGCAAAGGAAGTCTGAAAGGGGGGGGATTCCTGACTCGCGCGAGTATTGATTGGTGCCTTTGAGCATCCTGTAGTAGATCGCTTTCAGTTTCGGATCATCGGGATAAAGCTCGGATAAATTTTCTACATGGGAGAGTTTGCGCGCTTTTTTGAGCATCGCTTCGACCAGTCTATATTCGAGATCTTCCCCGTTCTGCTCCTTTGCATAAAGGCGGTCCTGATAGAGCAAACGCAAGAGTTCGGCCAGAGGTTCATAGAGAGGGTGGAGCTTCAGTTCCCCTTCCTCTTTGACGAGCGCCCCGATATTGAATTTTGCATTCTCCAGAGGGGGGAAAAGGGTGCGCCTGGAGACATATTCCTTACTTGCATCGCTCTTTTCCTGTTCTTTTTTGACGAGGGGATCCCCCTTGATTTTCCGGTATGCTTTTTGCGCGATAGCGTTGCCGACAACTCTCTCCGTGCGCCGGTATCCGTCCAGCGTCGATTCGACAAGAAAGTAGCTTTTCACCTCTCTGAAAAAAGTGAGAGCGATGCAGGAGAAGATGATCAGAAAAGTGAAGACGAGCGGCAAGATGTTCACGGCTGCCCGGGGTAAGTGATTTTTTCATTGCTGCGAGAAAGGAAAAAAACGAAAGGAATTTCTTTTCCGTTCCAGGTGAGGTCGACGGCGGCCATCGCGGGGCTCCCTTCCTTTTTTTTCGGCCAAGTCTGTGTCCATGTTCCTTTTTTAGGATCGAAGAGCCGGCACTTGAAGGCATCGACGTTATCAAGAAGGGTCTCGATCCTGGAGTTTCCCTTCTCAGACCAGCTCGCCAGGCACAGCTCTTTTTTGCCGTTCAGATAGAGCATTCCTGTCGTTTCGCCGCACATTTTGAAGTCGGGATCGGTTTTCTGCTGGAATTCTATAAAAAGAGGGAGTGAAGAGAGATCGGGGTGCTTTTCGATCCAGACGCCTTCTTCTTCTGAGAAGAGAGATCTCAACTTCTGCTGAAAAAGCTCGAGCTGCAGCACTTTTTGCTTCAGCTCTTTCGCAGCAATGTTTTTTTTAAGCCCCTGGCGGAACGTATTGAACAGCCCTGTGAGCAAAATGCCCAGAAGGAGCATGGCGATGACGACCTCTAGAAGTGTCAAAGAGCGTTTTTTTTTCATACTTTGTGAAAGAAGCATGAAACAACCCCCCTTTTTTGGGAAGGGGGGTTCTAAGATAACAATGGATACTTATTTTTTGCCCATGAGTCTGGCGGGGGGCTTGAGAGCAAACCACCCGAGGGCGATAGCTAAAAGTCCATAGATCGCCAGGCTAGCCCAGTCAGGCAGCCAGCCGTTTGCGCTGGCAGGAACGATTCCGCCTACGGTGAACAAGGCGATGATCACGCCGGTGCAGGCGTCGCCTGCCACAAAGCCTGATGCGGCAAGGACGCCGCGGTCTGTCGAGCTGGAGTTTTTCTCTCTTTTTTTGACAAAGGCCGAGACGAGTCCGCCGACCATCATCCCTGTGCTCAGCGAGAGCGGCAGGTAGAGTCCGATCGCAAACGGCAGGATCGGCAGTTTCAAGAGTTCGAGAACAAGTCCAAGGACGGCGCCGACAATCACAAGCGTAGTCGGAATATCTCCGCCGATGACCCCTTTTGCGATAAGGGCCATCATCGTTCCTTGCGGCGCGGGCATCTGCGCTGAGCCGAATCCATAAGCTTTGTCGAGCAGATACAGAGTTCCTCCGATCGCAAGCGCGGGCAGGATCACCCCGATGATCTCGCCGATCTGCTGGAGGCGAGGAGTTGCGCCGAGCAGATAGCCAGTCTTCAAATCCTGCGACGTTGTTCCTGCCAGAGCAATGGCGACGTTGGCGACGACGCTCATGGTCAGGGCGGCGATCAGATAAATTCTCTCTGTCCAGCCGAGAAGAACGAAGATGAGGCAAGTGATTAATAGAGTCGTGATCGTCATTCCTGAAACAGGATTTGATGTGCTTCCGACAATCCCGACAGTCAGAGAGGTGACGGCCACAAAGAAGAATCCCAGAAGGATCAGCAGCAGGATCGTCAGGAAGTTCATTGGCAGTCCGGGAAATAGCCAGAGGGTCAAAATGATCGCCACAGATCCCAAAATGAGCCAGCGGAGAGAGATGTCCCGATCAGTCCGAAGAGGCTGTTTCGTGAAGCTGAATCCCTGGAACAGTTCATCGAATCCGACCTTTAGCGTCTTTCCGATCAGCGGTGCGATTTTGATCAGGCTCAAAATCCCCCCGACTGCGATCGTGCCGGCGCCGATGTAGCGGACATAATCGGACCAGATATCGTCGGAGGACATTTGAGAAATCGGCGAAGTTCCGGGATAGATTGTGATATCGCCGGTACCAAACATCCGGATCAAAGGGATGAGGACCCACCATCCTAAAGCGCCGCCTGCAAACAGCAGAGCAGAGATGCGGGGGCCGACGATGAAGCCGACGCCGAGGAGAGCGGGGGTGCAGTCCATGCTGAATTGAGTCTTTTGGAAAGGAGCGATGATCCAGGAGGGGGCTTCTTTGAAAAAGTAGAATGCGCTTGAGCAGAGTTTATGAAGCGAGCCGACGATGATCCCCAAAAATGCCATCATCGCTTTGCCGCGTGAGGACTCCCCCGACTTTAAGATTTCGGCGCACGCAGTTCCTTCGGGAAAAGGGAGCTTGCCATGCTCCTGAACAATGATATAGCGGCGCATCGGGATCATGAAGAGGACCCCTAATATACCGCCGAGTGCGGCTAACAAAAAAATGCGCGAGGGGGAAGGGCGATCGCCTAGCAGAAACAGCGCCGGAACGGTAAAGATGACGCCCGCTGCAAGTCCTTCGCCGACCGATGCGATCGTCTGCACCATATTGTTTTCGAGGATCGAAACCTTCTTGAAGAACGTGCGCAGGATGGCCATCGACAGAACGGCCGCAGGGATCGATGCGGAGACAGTTGTCCCGACTTTCAAGCCCAGATAAGCATTCCCGATCCCGAACACAAGGCCCAGCACAATCCCGAGGGTGATGGCTCGAAATGTGAACTCGCGGGTTTTAACATCTTTTGCCGAAATAAAAGGCTGATGCACAGACATGCGTATTCCTTAATTCTTTCGAGGCAGTCGAAACCGCCTCTTTGGTTAGTCTGAGCTCAAAATGCCGTGAAGTTATTTTTTTATCCAGCAAGTTAATTGATCAAGGTCCTGTAGGAGCGCCCTCAGGCAGGACAGGGGCCGCAGCGGGAGCGGAGGTCTTGCCAACAAGGACCTGATAGATGAATGACTTCGAGGTCCTGGGGTTCTTTTTTCCCTGAAATAGCTTCATCCCCTTTTCCAGGGGTTTAATTTCTACGCGGAAGGTCGCTAGGCGCCACTCATCGCCGTTTTGCGCCTTCTTCCCGACGGAATGCAGTGTGCCGCGCCGTACAAACTTTCTTTTCCCGAGCGGCTCGATGGCAACCTCGACTACATCCTCGAGGACGACTGTCTTCTCCTGGGAAGGCTGTGCGATCTGCTTCCAGGGGATCTCGTTCCTGTAAAGTTTTTCCTTGATTTCCGCAAACGCCAAATCGGCAAGTCTTTGGGCCTGCATGCGATAGGCGCTCCTGACCTCTTCCTGGATGGCGCGCATCGGCAGCTGCGCGAGAGGAAGCGCGCACGTCCCGACTAAAAATAAGGCGATCAGCAGCTCCAGTAAAAGAAACCTGCGCCCTTGACTGGATATCCCAGCCAAGCTAACCTCATTCTTATTAAATTTTCGGTGAAATTTTTTTATGAAACTCAAGGGCAAGGCGCTCTTTAATCTCCTTAAAATCAGCTGGCTTGAAGACCGCAATAGCGATGTCCAGCAGTGGCAGGTCGAAGATTTGCGGGATTTGAGCATCGAGGATTTGTTTTCCCGTTTAAAAAGCATAGGGCTCATTTTAAACGAGGAGAGTTTTTACCTCTATGCGGAAAACTGCGAGAGCCCCGAGGAGCTCGCTGACTGCGTCTGGTTCGAAGAGGATGACCTCGAAGGGCACGACAAGGCTTATCTGCTTCTCTTTGAACTCTGGAGAAGGCTCCTTCCGGGAAAAATGTGCCTATCCGTCTTCTGCGACGAGATCGATCAGATGATTGATCTGTACGACAGCGGGGAGATGGAAAATGAAGAGACGCTGCAAAACGCCTTATCGATGCTGGAAGATGTCCTCGACGAAGCCTATGACGAGGAAGGAGACCCTCAGGCGATTTTTTCCGCAGTCGCCGATTACTGCGCCCACGACCTCGAGCGGTTCATCTTCGACTACATCTCCGATCAGATCATTGAAAAGAACGAGACATATGCCTCGGAACTGGTCGATGCCTTCTATGATTATTCTTCCGATCGCCGCCGTTTCGATCTACTTCGCGCGCGTCTGTTCGCCATTTCCGATCTTGAGGAATCCAACATCATCTACGGAAGGATTCTTGAAGAACTGGCGGATGAACCTGATCTCGAACTGGTCGCCCAGGTTGCAGAAAGTCTGATTCGCCATGGCGATGTCCGATTGTTCATGCAGGCAATCAAACAGGCTCTCCCCCTTCTTAGGACGGAAGAGGAGTTTCAAAGCCTTCTAGCGCTATGCGCTGAATATTACCGCTGTCTCGATCGAGACGCAGAAGAGAAAACCATCAAGGGTCTGCTTGACGAAAGATCTTCGCGCCCGCTTGAAAAAGCGATCGAGCCAACGGATAAAGCGCTGGAGCGCATCTCCCAGATGATCTCGATTCATTTTAAGGAATAGGCCAGTCTCCTTTTTTTTCTGTAAACTAATTTTTGTGTTTTCATATAGTGCGTTTTTGTAAGAAATAACAAGGAGGCCTTATGAATTTACTTTTTCGCAAACAATTCAGTCATGCGGCGATTGCTGCTTTTACAGCGGCGGCGCTGATGTTGACTGGATGCAGCGGCGGTTCCAACATGACGTCGAAAGCCTCAAAAGCTCAGCTTGGCGATGACGCGACCCCTCCCACCTCCGATCAGGATGCTACCCCTGATTCCTCGGGGCAAAATGATAGTGCGGCTCCCGAAGAGGACTCCAGCGATCAGTCTTCAAGCTAGCGTTTTGAGATGATGGCGAGTTACCGGCTCGCCGCAAAATCTCTTTTCCTAAAGTTTCTGGTTCAGAGTACTTGTATCGGAGTAAAATCGAGATAGTCGCAGGAAGTGAACAGATACTTCACGCCGCGGGCCTCTCCGAAGGGGAGGCTCCCTCTTCGCACGTTGTGCAAATGTCCAAAGACGCAAATATCGATTTTGAAAGTTTCCAAAATCTCGGAGGCGCGCGATGGCGCGAGATCTGCCCCGATCGGGGGATAGTGTGTCATCGCGATCTTTAGCTTGGCGGCTTTGGGGAGCAAAGAGAGGCTGAGTTTGAGCCTTTCGAGTTCCCGAATGAAAATCCTTTCCTCTTCTTCTTTTTCATGCGCCAGTTCTTCGGGGGTTTTGATCCGGGCCCTGGGGTTCTCCTGGAATTCGACGAACTTGTTGAAGCTGTATTCCGGGGTGTCCCAAAGTCTGCTTCCGCCGATGGCGATCCCATTCCAGAGAAAGATGTTGTTGTGGATGAAATGGATCGAGGGGGGCATCGCTTTGGCAAGTTTGGAGGCGGAGCTCCACCAGTAGTCGTGGTTGCCGCGGAGGATCACCTTCGTTCCGGGAAGGGCGTCTATCCAGCAAAGGTCGACAAGAGCGACGTCCAGGGTCATCGCCCAGGAGATGTCCCCGGGGAGAAGGACCAGGTCATCAGGGCCGATCAGCTTTTTCCAGTGCGCCTGAATTTTTTCAGCATATTGCTTCCAGGAAGGACCGAACGCTTCCATCGTTTTGCTTGGAACGCCAAATGCGAGGTGGGGGTCGGAAAGGGCCCAAACGGACATAAATTAAGAAGGGTTGGATTAGAGGACAAAATTATCGGGGACCTTCGTCCCTGAAGTGACGATGATAATTCCATCCCGGATAAAAATGCCATCCCCATCGAATTTCTGCAGGTTGTTTTTGTTGACGAGTTGCACATTGTTCCCTACAGAGGCATGCTCGTCGAGGATCGTTTTTTCAATTCGGCAGTTTTCGCCGATGGAATACGCTCCATGTGCTGCGGAACCCATGGAAAGGTGGGGCTCGTTGAACAGCGTCCCCAGGATGATCGAGTTGCGGACGACTGTGCCCTTGTTGATCTTGATCCGGATGCCCACGATGCTGTTCGATATCTCCTGGGCGTCGATAATGGCTCCCTGTCCGATGATCGAGCCGTTGATGAGTGTGTCGCGGATCAGGGGGCTGGGGAGGTTGTGGGGATGGGTAAAGATCGGATTGTGGTCATCGTAGGTGTCCAAGCAGTTTTTCTGTGCAGTGAGCGCCATGTTGGCGTTGTAGTAGGAGGCGATCGTGCCGATGTCCTCCCAATACCCTTTGTAGACGTAGGAAGCGGTCTTTCCTTTTTTGACCTGGATGGGGATGAGATCTTTGCCGAAATCATCTCCCTGCTCTTTGAGGAGATCGAAGAGCGCCTGTCTTTTAAAGATGTAAATCCCCATCGAAGCCAGATAGTGGGTCTCTTTGGGGTGCAGGATATGATGCCCTTTCAGGAACTCCTGGGGAAGGGCATACTGTTTGAGAATTTGCGGGTCGGTGGGCTTTTCGAAAAACTCATGGATTCGGTTTCCGGAGTCTATTTTGAGCAGGCCCATCCGTTTGGCCTCATTCTCTTCGACAGGAATCGAAGCGATGACAAGATCCGCGTCCTGTTTTTTGGCGAAGTTGAGCATCTCGGTGAAGTTGATGTTGTAGAGCTGGTCGCCTGACAGGATCAGGAAATAGTCGACGGGAGAGTTCTCGAAGTGCTCCATGTTCTGCCGGACGGCATCGGCCGTGCCTTTGAACCAGAGTTTGCGCACGGGGGTCTCCTCAGGACAGAGCATCTGGATCTTGGACTGGCGGAAGTAGTCCAGCTGAAAGGTCTCAAGAATGTGCTGATGCAGCGAGGAGGCGAAATACTGGGAGATGACGAAGATCCGCTGAATATGGGCATTAAGCGAATTCGAGATAGGAATGTCGATCAGGCGGTATCTTCCCCCGAAACACACAGAGGGTTTGCAACGAGTCTGTGTCAAAGGAAACAAGCGGGTGCCTTGGCCGCCAGCAAGAATAATGCTGGCGACTCTGCTCATAATCTCTTTCTGTTTATTCTTGTCAGGGGACACGGGACCCTCTCATCAGCCTTCAAATAATATTTATAACACAGTTTTAAATATGAAATCAATTTAGTTTAGCAATTGATGGCTTTGAATTTGTTGTGGTTGTGTTCTGTTTTGTTAATTACTTAATTGAAGTTCAGGGTATTATGAAGTTTTTTAAATTAATGTAAAAAACTTGTCAGCTATAGAACAATAGTCCGATGATGGGAGAGTGGGGAGAATGTGCTTTCTTGCTGTAAATTAATGATTTAAGTCAAACAGGGGCACCTTTGAAGAATCTGCGGAGGAAAAAGTCGGCGATCCCTTTCAAAGCGGCCCGGTTAAGCCTCTTTTCTTCGGGCAACGACCGGGGATTGATCGAGAAGAATAGAATCTCGCAGAGCTCTTTTGGAAAGCGTGTCACATAGAAGCGCAGGAGTTGATGCTTTGGAATATTTCTCTGGAGGAACAGAAGGCGGTTCCTGAAGTAGTAGTATTGCCACAAAGGGCCGCGGTTTCCGCCCTCGAACGCACGGGAGATCTTATGCCAGACTTTGGCCTCAGGAACAAAGAGGCATCGATAGCCCGCTTTGCGGATCCTCCAGCACCAGTCGATCTCCTCCCAGATCAGGAAAAACTCGGGGGCCATCAGGCCGACCTTTTCGATGGCCTCTCTTTTGACGAAGAGGGCGCAGCCGCAAGCATAGCCGATGTCGCGCACGGCATCCCACTGTTTCTCCAGATCGGAGTCAAGGCATCCATTGTGGAAGCAGCGGTAGGTCCGGGGATTCACATTTCCGCCCGCATGCCAGATCTGGGTCGGTTCGTCGTAGAAGAAGATCTTGGCGCCGAAAACGGCGGCGTCTGGATGTGCCGCGGCAGCCCTGGCAAAAGAGGAGAGCGCGTCGGGAGCTGCCACCGCATCGTTGTTGAGAAGAAGGACTGCATCGGCCCCCCGCTCGAGCGCAGCGCGGATGCCGACGTTGTTCCCTTCTGCGAATCCGAGATTCTCCGTATTGCGGACGAAATGCAGTCGGGAAAAGGGTTTGACCGCGTTTTCAAGCTCGGGATCCTCCGAGGCGTTGTCGACGAGGAGAATTTCGTAGGCTGGATAGTCTTGTCGGGAGAGGGAATCGAGGCATTCGAGGGTGTCGGAAAAGTTGCGATAGTGGAGGACGACGACCGCGATTTTCATAAGGGCGCTACTCCGGTTCGCTCACAGTCTTGATATAACCTTTAGGAGTGAGCGCCCGCAAGTTTTTTCACTTCATGAGCATTGTAGCTTGAACGGACGAACGGCCCGCAGTACATCTGCTTGACTCCAATGGAGGAGCCGAACTCTTCGTAGGCCTTAAATTGCTCCGGAGTGACGAATTCCTTGACGAGGAGCTTGCGTTGATCGGCCTGAAGATATTGTCCAATCGTGATGATGCTGCAGCCAGCGTCCCGAAGGTCGGTGATGGTTTCTTGGACTTGGAGAGGAGTTTCGCCGAGGCCGACCATCATGCCCGACTTGACATGGCCCGCGAGGCCGGTCTCTTTCACATAGCGCAGCACCGATAAGGTGCGGTCGTAGGTCGCTTTGTGCCGGACGCGCGGGGATAGTTCGCGGACCGTCTCGATGTTGTGGTTGAAGACGTCGGGCTTTTCTTTGAGAACGAGATCCAGCGAGGTCTTTTCTCCGGAGAAGTCGGAAGTGAGCACTTCGATGGATACGCCGGGGCACTCCATTTTTACTGTGCGGATGATCTCGGCAATATTGGAAGCCCCGCCGTCGGGAAGATCGTCCCTTGCGACCATCGTGATCACGACGTGCTGAAGGCCCAGTTCTTTGACGGAGCCAGCGATGCGCATGGGTTCGTCGGCTTCCGGGGGCTTGGGGGCTTTGGTGAAGTCGATATCGCAGAAGCCGCAATTGCGGGTGCACTCTTTGCCCAGCGCCAGGAAAGTGGCCGTTTTATTGGAGTAGCATTCGAAGCGGTTGGGGCACTTGGCCTCTTCGCAAACGGTATTCAGTTTGTACTTGGACAGGATCGCGTTTGTCTTAAAGAGGTTTGCTCCCTTAGGGAGACTGCGGTGGAGCCAGGAGGGGAATCTTCCTCGGACAGGCGCGTTCTGGATCGGATAGGACTCAGGATTGATCGGAAGCTTGTTGATCTTAACTTTAGGGACAGGCTTTTCCTGTCCCGATGATTGGGTGGAAGGGCGTATGACTTTCGGACGGTTGTCAAACAGTTCTTCCGTGCTCATTTTTTCACTTTTGGGGGGAAATGGATGGGAGTGTCGTTTGCCATCAGCGCGGCCTCAAGCCAGGCTTCAGCGACAGTGGGGTGGGCGTGGATCGTATCAGTTACGCAATCGATCGTCAGCTCGTTTGCAATCGCAATGCCCATTTCGGCAATCAGCGTCGATGCCTCATTGCCGACCACTTGGGCGCCGAGGATCTGACCGTTCTTGCGATCGACGATGATCTGCGCGAACCCTTCCGTTTCAATGGATGCGACAGATTTTCCAAGAGCCTGGAAGGGAAATTTGCCGATGGCGGCGTCATAGCCTGCTTCCTGGGCCTGTTCGAGCGTCAGTCCGACTGTGGCAATTTCCGGATTGGTGAAGATGACGGCAGGGACGGCATTGTAATGCATGCGCGAGGGCTGGCCTGCGGCGTTTGCAGCGGCGATGATCCCCTGGTGGGACGCGACGTGAGCGAGCATGTATTTGCCTGTGACGTCGCCGATCGCGTAGATGCCGGGGACGCTGGTCTCCATTTTCTCGTTCACAGTGATCATCCCTTTCTCGCCAAGTGCGATGCCTGCTTTTTCGATGCCAAGGCCGGATGAGATGATTTTTCTGCCGATCGAGACGAGGGCCATGTCGCAGGCGATAGCGGGCTTGTCTTTGAGGCGGACGCTCAAGCCCGAGTCAAGGTGATCGATCCCTTCGACCATGACGCCTGTTTGGATCTCGATCCCTTTCTTCACAAAAGCGCGGGTCAGCGATTCCGCTACAGTCTTGCCTTGCAGCATGACGATGGAGGGAAGAGCTTCGAGAATGATCACTTTGACCCCCAGGTCGGAAAAGAGGGAGGCGAACTCGCAGCCGATGTAGCCGCCGCCGATGACGGCAAGTGTTTTAGGGAGTGTCGTGAGTTCGAGGATCGACGTCGAATTGAAGACCTTTTTGTGGTCGCAGGGGAAAGCGGGGATGTCCAGAGGCTCCGATCCGGTCGCGATGATCGTTTTTTCCGCCTGGACGATCGCGTTGTCCTGGCCCCTGACCTTGATCTCGCGGGGAGAGAGGAATTCCGCCTGTCCGCGGAGGATCGTAATCCCGTTAGACAGGATCAACCCTTCCAGGCTCTTTCTGATTTTATCGATGACCGAGTCCTTGCGGGCCTTCATTTTGCCGTAGTCGAATGTCACCGGTCCTGTCACAATCCCATATTCAGCGGCATGGGTGATCTTGTGCATGACATGGGCGTTGGCAAGCAGCGTCTTGGTCGGGATGCAGCCGACGTTCAGGCAGGTTCCTCCCAGAAGCCCCTTCTCAATAAGGCAGACTTTGAGTCCCATCTGAGAGGCTTTGATCGCAGCGACATAGCCGCCCGGGCCCGATCCGATGACAGCCAGGTCAAAAATTTTCTTTTCCATAAACGTGATACTCCATTTTTGAACGAATTTTACACCATTCTTTGAAAAGCCGCTACGCTTTTCCTCTCTAAAAAAAGCTAGATAATTTTGAGATTTCTATGCCAAGATGAAACCAAGCCACCAATAAATATAGCTGTTTGGTTATGCATCCTAAAGACCGCCAAAAAATGTGCACAAGCTGCGATGGAAGGATTCCATTTGACGCGGAGATCTGCCCCTATTGCGCAGCCGATCTTTCCGGAGCTGCCGCGCAGGCGGGGAGCGCCAAGGAACTCCACCACCAGTCTTTGCAGGACAGCCTGACATCTCTCTACACTCCGCCCTATGCCGGTAAAAGCGCCGGCTTCATGAGTCCCCCGGGCGAAAAAAAAGAAGTTCTAAACACACCCAAACCCGAACCCCTGAAAGAACCTATGGCAGAAAAAAGATTCAACAATCCGACTGCGGCTTTAGGAGTCCCGACGATCCCGATGGACTCAAGCGAAGAACAACACGCCGACGAAGGGCGGAGTAGCTTTTGGCCGATCCTGCTGTTATCTGTTGGCGCAAACCTGCTCACCGTAGGACTGCTCCAGCTTTTCTTCTCAGACAACGGGTTCTTGCGTTTGGAGTGGGACAGCAGCTACTGGTTTGTCTATTGCCTGGGAGCGCTGCCTCTATTCTTCTTCGGCTTTAAAAAAGCCAACATGATGAAGAACTAGTTCGTCTCAAGCCTGTCAATTAAGGGCGAGCCGCCTCTACTTGAAACCGCATAGGGTCGCGCTATCTCTCTGTGGTTCAGGGCAGGCCGTCGATCCCTCGCCTTTTTCTCTCAGGCGACGATTGATCAATTGAACGGTGTCTACAGCATGTTGCCAAGCTGTAAATATCTGCTTCATGCTATTCGCCCGCAGATCGCCTATGACGAATAAATTGGGGACGGAAGTTTCTCCGGAGGGGTCGGCGATGACAAGTCCGCTCTCATCCACTTTTGCGCCAAGCTGAAGCGCCAACTGATTATTTGGCCTAACGCCTAGGGACACAAAAGCCATGTCAGCCTCCACTGTGCTCCCATTCTCCAGCTTGAATCCGGTCAGTAGTTTTTGCTCTTTATTGCCGAGCACTTCCTGAATGGGAGATGTGAAGACGCTAATGTTCTTTTCCTCGAGCCGATTCAGGAGTTCGGGGGAGAATTCAGGAGATCTGCCATTTGTTAGAATGACCATCTTTTGAAGCGGATACTTTTCCGCTAAAAGCAAGGCGTTGCTGGCAGCGGCGCCCGAATGTCCGATCACTGCCATCTGCTTTCTGAAGCTCCGATGCCCATCGCAAAGCACGCAATAGGCTACCGTCTGTCCATTGGCGTATTTTAGAATGGGGCGGATGCTCCCTTGAATAGAGGGCTGCTCGTCCATGATGCCTGTCGCCAGGATCACATGCTTTGCATAGTACGTGCGGCCGGAAGCGTCCTGCAGATGAAAGAAGCCCCCTTCTCTTTCGATGGATGAGATCGAGTCCTCGATGACGAAAAGGTTATGGCTGAAGGGCCCTTGGACTAATTCTTCCAATGCTTCGTTGCGCAGCTCGAGGACTGTTCTACTGTACCTTGAGAAGCCAGGCATATTATCGACTTTTCTGACCCAGTTTCCACGCGAGCGCCTGCGCTCTTGTTTGGCTCCCAAAAAAAGGAGCGTTTCGTTGTTGTTCAGCACCGCGCGTTTAACCGCCATTGTTCCCGCAGCTCCCGCGCCAATGATCGCGATAGGGTAGACCTTATTATCTTCAGGCTGCTTTGTTGTAACGGGATTCACAGTGGGATCGGGATGGCCGCTCTTTTCGGATGCTGCGATCCCCTGGAAAGAAACGATGGCGGCTGTCAACAAAGACAAAATGATAGATTTCATCGAGAACGCCCTAACCTCGAATAAAGATCGTGGGATTGTTCGGATCCAGAGCATCGTAGCGGAAGTTTTGGACCGCAGGTATCGCCCTTCTTGGGTTGTAGTTGTAAAATCGGGTTGTGTCTAGAGTGTTGCGCACCCAGGAAGCGCTCGTCAATGGGAAGAAACAGCGCGAGACGTAATTTCCTCTTGCATCTTTGAAGAGGGGGAGGCGGGTGTCGTATCGGATCAAAAAGTCTTCTGCTTTGACGATGGCGGCAGTCTCCCCATCATTCCACATTCCGAAACACTTGAGGAAATACTTGGTGATGATCCCCATGATCGAATTGTCATAATAGCCGCGTTTATGCTCGACCGCCTGTGCCAGTCGCTGTTTAATGTCGGAGAGGCGATTGAGTTCCCATTGCCTGCCAGGAATGACGGAGCTCTGCGGCGAACCCTCTTGCAGGATCGGATTGGACTTGGCGACGACGTCATACGCTTTTTCAGCGAGGTCGACTAGTTTTTCAAGGTTCCACCCTTTGGCATAGCCTTCGATGTTCGTAGAACTCGAGTAGTCCATGAACAGATCGTAGCTGTTCTTTTCTTCGATAGAGACTCTGGAGAAGACGGGCTGTTGTGCTGCTGCAATTGTTGCCATTTCACACCTCCTGGGGAAATTTGAAGGAGGAGTATGCTCCAAAGAGGAATAAATTGGCAAATCGACTGGCAAGGGAGCCGCAGCTCCCTGGCTCTAAATTAGATTTAGGTGATGATCGGATCGCCGTTGTGTTCTTCTTTCTCGACTGGCTCGAGCTTTTCAAGCTCGGGCATGAGGGAGAGGTCGACAAGGGGGCGGCGGCGCGGCTGGATGCGCGGCGGTTGAGGCTGCTGCGGCGCTTCCGGAATGACCATCTCGAATTTGAATAGGGCGTGGGCGATCTCCTGTTTGATTCTCAAAGTGAGAGAGTCGAATAGGGTGAACGCCTCGTGCTTGAACTCGAGCAGCGGGTCTTTCTGGCCGACGGAGCGCAAGTGCACTTCCGTGCGCAAATGGTCGATGTGCAGAAGGTGTTCCTGCCACATCCGGTCGATGTTCCGGATCAAGAGGCTGCGGACGACTTCACGGAGCACTTCTTCAGGACTCATCTTGACCTGGGGCTGGTTGGCAAACATGCTTTGCGCTTTGCGGATCTTTTCCGCTTCGTGTGTCATCTTGTGGTCGAAAGCGAGCAGGACTTTGCCGGCGGCCAGCTGCTCGATGTCTTCGAGCTTCAAATAGTCATCATCGAATTCCTGGGAATCGAAAGTCAGCGGGAAGTGGGAAATCAGCCATGCGCGGTAGCCTTCCGGGTTCCATCCTCCTTCGACGCTGCGGGAGGAGAAGAACTGATGGCTCATCTGGATGCAGATCCCTTCAAGGAGTTCGCGGGCGAGCGACATGGTATCGTCGATATGCAGCACTTCGTTGCGGAAAGAGTAGATCTCCGCTCTCTGCTTGTTCATGACGTCATCGTACTCGAGAGTGTGCTTGCGAATCATGTAGTTGCGCTGTTCGACCCGTTTTTGCGCAGTTTCGATCGATTTGTTCAGGACTTTTGCGGAGATCGCTTCTCCCTCCGGCGGACGGAATCTCTGGAGGAAGGATGTGATCCGCGGAGAGGTGAAGAGGCGCATGAGCGAATCTTCAAATGAGACGAAGAATTTGGACGTTCCCGGATCGCCTTGGCGGGCGCAGCGGCCGCGCAGCTGTCTGTCGATGCGTCGGGACTGGTGGCGGGTCGTTCCAATGACGTGGAGTCCTCCTAAGTCGGCGACGCCGGGCTTCAATTTGATGTCGGTGCCGCGGCCTGCCATGTTGGTGGCGACCGTGATCGCTGCTCGCGCTCCGGCCTCCGCGATGATCTCCGCTTCGTGGGCGTGGTTCTTCGCGTTGAGGACTGTATGCTCGAGCTTGTTCTGTTTGAGGATACGGGAGAGTTTTTCAGAGACCTCGACCGATTCGGTTCCAATGAGGATCGGACGGCCTTTTCCGTGGACTTCCTGGATGTCTTTGAGGATCGCGTTGTATTTTTCGCGCTCCGTCATGTAAATCTCGTCATCGTTGTCTTTGCGCTGCCCTTTGCGGTTTGTCGGGATGGCGAGGACCTCGAGTTTGTAGATCTCTTTGAATTCGTTGGCTTCTGTCATCGCAGTTCCCGTCATTCCGGCCAGTTTGTTGTACAGGCGGAAGTAGTTCTGCAATGTGATTGTCGCGTAAGTCTGGGTCTCGGCCTGGATTGCAAGGCCTTCTTTGGCTTCGATCGCCTGGTGAAGTCCGTCGGAGAAGCGGCGGCCCGGCTGGGGGCGGCCAGTGTTCTCGTCGATGATGACGATCTTCTCTTCAGCGATGATGTAATCAACGTCTTTTTCCATCATCAGATGGGCGCGGAGCAGTTGCCTTAAATTGTGCGTGCGCTCTTTGCGGCGGGCGTCTTCTTCGCGGAGCTGAACTTTGCGATGGAGCTTGTCTGCTTCCGAAAGGTCGGGATCTTGGTCGATCTTTGCGTATTCATGTCCCAAGTCGAGCATGACAAAGTCGTCGGCGGTGGCCTTTTCCGTGTTGTCCTGCATCCACTGATGGATCCCTTTGTCGGTCAGCTCGAACTCGCTGGAGCGCTCGTCGACGATGATGAACAGTTCAGAGAGGGTCTTGGCGCGCTCTTCTTTATTCGTGTCGCCGTAGTAATAGGTGTCCCATTTTTCGATTTGGGCGCGGAGTGTCGGATTTTCACGGATCCGTTTAAGGATTTTGTTCTGCGGGGTTCCTTTGCCGACGAGCCACAGTTTGCGGAGAGCCTCTCTCTCCTCGTTTTCCTGCTCTTTTGTCAGCTTGCGTTCCTGGGGAGTTTCTTCGAGGCTTCCCAGTTTCTCAAGGACTTTGCGGGCGTCGGTGGCAAGCTTGTTGCTCAGGTCGCGCTGGTGGCGGACGAGGCCTGCGACGTCTTCCTTCAGAGTGTCGTACATCTGGCGGGAGACGGCAGACGGGCCGGAAATGATCAGAGGGGTGCGCGCTTCGTCGATCAGGATCGAGTCGATCTCGTCGACAATGGCGAAATAATGGCCGCGCTGGCACTGGTCTTCTTTGCTCTGCGCCATGGAGTTGTCGCGCAGGTAGTCGAATCCGAATTCGGAAGCTGTGCCATAGAGGATGTCGGCCTCGTAGACGCTTTTGCGCATATGGTGCGGCGTCGAGTTGGTCAGAGAGTTGACGGTCAGCCCCAGGAAACGGAAGATCGTGCCGATCCATTCGCAGTCGCGCTGGGCGAGATAGTCGTTGACGGTGACGAGGTGGACAGGTTTTCCGGTCAGGGCGTTGAGATAGAGGGGCATGGAGGCGGTGAGAGTCTTTCCTTCCCCCGTCTGCATTTCTGAAATGGCGCCATGGTGCATGGCGATGCCGCCCAGGATCTGGACGTCGTAGGGCACCATGTCCCATTTTTGATCATATCCCGACACATGGACTTCTGTTCCGCACAGGCGGCGGCAGGCGTTCTTGACCGCGGCGTAGGCTTCCGGCAGCAGGTCGTCGAGGGTCTCCCCCTTGTCCAAACGCTCCCTGAACTCGATCGTCTTGTGGCGGAGTTCCTCATCGGTCAGAGATTGGAATTTCTCTTCCCAACGGACGACTTCGGAGACGATCTTGCCGTACTTTTTGAGTAGCCGACCTTGCGCTGTGCCAAAAATTTTCTTAACAAATTCGAACATGGCGGTTTCCTGTGGAATATGATTCAATAAGAGTTTGATTATATTGCCTTTGTATTTTTTAGAACAGGACGGAAGTGCGTGAATGGAAATTAGAGGGGAGCGTCCCTTATTATTATTTCAGAAGCCTCAAAAACACAATCATTTAGATTTTTGGTTAAGTGAAATATTGTTTAATATTAAAAAATTGCTTTAATCAGCCGATTTTAAGAAAAAGATATAAGTTTCTGCACGAAAATCAGGCGTTTTGCTACGTTTAAGGGAGGAAGCCGCAAATATAACCCGGCTCCCCAGGAAGGGTGGCGTGTCCTTAAGCCTGATTCTCATCCTCATTAAGAAATCGATCTCCGATCGCAAGATGGTAGATCACAAGACGAAGAAGTCGATCCCGTCTCCTTCGGTCAAGTAGCGATCCCCGGGAGCTTCCCGGTTTGACCGGGAAGCTCCCACCGAGTTGCATTTCTTCTTAAATTAGACCTTCGCGTGCATTATTTTTCTCTTATTTTATCGCTGCCAGGTCTTTCTTTTTCTGTTCTATCTGCCTGGCCAGTTCCTGATTTTCCGCTTTTAACTGTTGCCCCTGCTGGATGAGGAGTTGGATTTTGCCCTGGACGGCGGCCAGATTGAGCTGCTGCCTTTTCTCGATATCATCGATTTTTGCCTGCAGCTCTTTTTCTGCATCCTGAAGTTTTTGCGGGAACGCCAACAATTGCTGTTTGGTCTGTTCCAGTTTTTGTTCCTGCGCGGCGATCTCGGTTTGGATTTGGCTGAGCTTTTGCGCTTCGGCGTCGAATGCTCTTTTCGTGACGGAAAGCGAGTCTTGTGTCTGCTGGATCTGCTCTTGGAGCCTCTGCAGGTTCACAGTCTTGGCGCCCAGCTGTAATTGCAGAACTTGCAGCTCCTGGTTTCTCAGCTTGAGCTGTGCGTCCAGGGCCTGGAGATTGCCCACCGAGGAACTGAGGAGGCCGATTTGTTTTTCGAGGTCCTTTTTTTGATCCCCAAGCGTAGAGAAGAGTGTAGTCGAAACGGCTTTCGCGCGCTGAATTTGCTGGGAAAGGTCCAACACATTCTGGTCGAACGTCATATCGATGCCGCGGACCGTTTGCGCTAACTGCTTGGTTTGCTGATCGACGCCGATGGTTTCAAGATTTAGCACGTTCAGATCCTTGCCCAGGAGGACATTCTGGTCGGCAAAGCTTGCGACCTGCTCTTTGAGAAGAGGGATGGCTTGTTGGAGCTGGGTCACGCGCTGCTGGAGGCTCAGGTTGTTCTGCTGTAGCTGGAGGAGGTTGGCCTGCAGACTCTGGTTGTTCTGGGTCAGCTGCGCATTTGCGCTTTGCAGACTCTGCGTCGTTGCCTGCAGAGATGTGATTGTTTGATTCAACTGTCTGTTAATGGACTGAACTTGATTATACTGTCTTTGCAGGTCGGCAGTGCTTGCCTCTATTTTTTTCTGAGCTGTCTGAAGATCGCTGTTCTGCTGCTTGAGCAGATCGACGGTTTGCTGAAGCTCGATGCCCTCGTTGAAGTTATGAACGTAGTAGGCGCTAAAGGCGAGGAGGATCCCTAGCGCGAGGAAGCCGATCGCAGCTGCCGTGAGGCCCATGAAGAAAGCTCCTGCGGCGCTTGCGACCGCAAGAACAACGCCTGCCAGCATGACATTATCGCGCCAGCTCAGGGAGAATTTGCCTGTGAACGGGATGCCGGGCAGTTCAAAAGAGGGAAGCGAAAACAAGAAATTCGTGCCGATGCTCCTAATCGATGGAATATCTGAAGTATTCATAGGACACCTCCTTATAGTTTATTGATCTCATCAGTTTGCTGCGTTGTCGCAGCGCTGATACTGCTGATACTTTGAATATCCTTTGTCAAACGGTCTCCCATCTGATCGAGGTGCAAGGCGACTTGAGTGAGGGTTTCTGTCACTGCTTTTAACCCACTGGTGTCGCTCGAGAGTTTGGAGTCCGTTTGAGAGAGTTTTTGCAATGTTTCGGAGAGGGACTGCTTAGCTGAGTTGAGCGCTTGGTCGATCTGTTGAAACTCTTTTTGTCTGGACGAGAGGGCGTCGCTTGCCTCGGAGATTTTCTTTTGCAATGCCAGCAGTTCCTGTTCCCTTCTCTGAATGTCATCCTCATCCTTGTCGACTCCCTTTTCCAAAGATTCCAATTGCTGAATCTGAGATTGGAATTTTTGGATCTGGTCGGCAAACTCGGCCAAGAGTTCTTTCCCGGTCTTCTGCGTCAGCGTCACCTGCGCCGCCAGCCCGCTGATTTGTTTTCCGAGTTCCTTATCGATTTGGCTCAAGTCGAGTTTCAGGGAATTTTCCTCGCTCCCGAACTGGGAGACGACCTGTCCAAGGTTGCCCACATTCCCTTTGAGGCTGGCATTCAACTCGTTGAATCTGCTGAGGTAATCTTTGAGCGCACCTAAAATTTCCTGTAATTTGCCTACTTGGACTTTCAGCTGCTTGTTCTGAAGGGAGAGGTCTTTGTTTTCTGCTGCAAATTTTTGATTGGCATCCTGAAGGACGGTAAGTTGTTTGCCGAGATCTCTTCTTGCTGCTTCAAATTGATCCTGGGCCTTCTGCAATTCACGGACTTCGTCTGTCAACCGTGCGTTCTCCTTGGTCAATTGTTTGGCTACTGCGTCAGCTTTCTCAGCGGTCTCTTCGAGTTGTTGTTCCGTTTGCTGCAGGGATTCCGCGGTCCTGTGCAAATCGGCGGCGACGGCGTCTCTGCGCCAGAGGTAATGCACTCCCAGTTCTGCCAAGAGGAGCACGCCGCAAATGCCGCCAATATAGTATCCGACCGGGGTGGCGGGAGTGAGTATGGCGTTGGCAACAGTGCTGGTAACTCCGACGCCGCCTGTTGCGACTTCCACCGTGCCCATGTAGATGTCGCGCCAGCTGGCCCGGCTTCCGCAGCAGGTTGTGATCGTGCAGCAGGGTTTGTAAGGGCGAGCGGCGGCATCGGTATCTCTTCCGACATGACCCATTTCTATGTCGAGTTCAGCATCTGGCGAGCGTGCGACCACTTGGGGATCCGGAGTAACTTTTTGCATATGAACTCCTCGAAGTTCTGTTTTTTTGGAAATGCGCGTTTTTAATTGGATCGAATGTAATCCTAGTCGGAAGGGTAGTCAAATTTTAAATTTAGTTTGTCGCATATTAAAAATTTAAATTTCGCATTCCTGTTTTTACATTTGACGATTCCCCTCGAAGCTTTGACAACAAACGGTTATTTCCTTATGTTTCCCCTATTAACCTTAAGACGCTTCATATGAAAAAGTTGATTTGTTGCATGCTATTTTCGTGCGGGTTGATTTCCTTTTGCCACGCGGAAAACCCTACGCTGCTGATTCCTCAGTCCTCGCTGAACGACAATACTCTCGGCTTGGGAGAGCAGGACGAGGTCAAAATCATCGACCGGATGATCGCCGCTACGGAATCGCAGCTGGAAACGCAAAAGCGCCTGAAAGAGATGATGCTGCAGTTCAACCAGCAGATGGATGAGTTTATCAAGGGCAATCAGACCAAAGCCCACACCGGCCGCATGGTGCGGACCGCACGGCAGATTTATGTGACGATCACGGAGAGCCATCTCGAACATCTCTTTGCAAAAGATTATCTTGATGAGTTAACATTCTTTTCCTCGATCGCAGGAAAAACCGCCGTGACAAGGCCATGACAGACATCTTTTATTACGACAGGCTCTCGAAAAAAGAAGAAAAGGAGAAGGTCTACGGACATTTTTTCCTGAAGATCCTCTATGGGAATGGGATCCTGTCTCGCTTTTTTTCCCTTTTTTTGCTGCCGATCTTCTCCAAAATCCCTTTCCTATCGCGTCTGTATGGCGCCTACCAGAAAAGTCCGATCAGCAAACATAAAGTGAAGCCATTCATCCGCAGTTTTGAGGTCGACGCTTCCGAGTTTTTGGACCCTGTCGATTCATTTGCTTCCTTCAATGATTTCTTCATCCGGCGGCTAAAGCCTGAGAGTCGTCCCATGGTCAGCGGCAACGACGTGGCCGCCCTGCCCGCAGATGCGCGCTATCTCGTCTTTCCAAATATTGAAAAAGCGGACGGGTTCTGGGTGAAGGGCAAGAAATTTTCCCTGAAAGAGCTCTTGCAGAGCGAGGAGTTAGCAGCTCGCTACGCGCAGGGCGCCATGGTGATGGCGCGGCTTTGTCCGGTCGACTACCATAGGTTTCATTTCCCGTTCCAATGCACTCCTGGAAAAGCGAAACTCATCAATGGGCCGCTGTTCTCCGTCAATCCGATGGCGCTTAAGCGCAATATCGAGTTCCTCAGCGAAAACAAGCGGATGATGACAGAGCTTGAGACGCGGAATTTCGGCAAGGCGATCTATCTTGAGGTCGGCGCGACCTATGTCGGCTGCATCGAGCAGACTTACACTCCCGGTGAACCGTATGCGAAAGGGGAAGAGAAAGGGTATTTTGCATTCGGAGGCTCTTGCCTTATCCTGCTCTTCGAGCCAGGCCGCATCGAGTTTGACCAGGATCTGATCGAACACTCTTCCCGCAAAATGGAGGTGCGCGGGCTTCTCGGCCAGTCCCTCGGAAGAGCGTTAGCTCCCGGTTTGAAAAGTTCTTGATGTTTCGGCTCGCGTGAACGTTTCCGCGGCTTTGACGTAAGCCCAAATTATCAAAAACTTTCAAAACCGCGCCCTAGTCCAGTAGTCTGCAAATCGGGCACTTTTCTTTCTTATGCTTGAGCGCAGGACAGTATTTCCTCGCGAAATAGATGATCTGCAAGTGCAGCTTGTTCCACGTTTTTTTGGGGAATAAACTCTTCAAATCCTTTTCGGTCTGCTCCACATTTTTTCCAGAGCTTAATCCCCAGCGTTTGGCGCAGCGGTGGATGTGCGTGTCGACGGGAAAGGCCGGTTTATGGAAGGCCTGCGACATGACGACCGATGCGGTCTTATGGCCGACCCCCGGTAGCTTTTCGAGAGCGGTGAAGGAGGCGGGGACTTTGCCTTTATGCTTTTCCAGGATGATCTTCGAAAGGTTCCAGATCGCTTTGGCTTTGTTGTTGCTAAGTCCGCAAGGGCGGATGATTGCAGCGATCTCGTCGATAGAAAGAGCGATCATCTCTTTTGGCGTTGATGCTCTGGCAAAGAGATGGGGCGTGACCTGGTTGACTCTGGCATCGGTGCATTGCGCGGAGAGCAGGACGGCGATGAGCAGTGTGTAAGGATCTTTGTGCTCAAGGGGAATTTCAGGCGATGGAAAGAGATCGTTTAGAATCTTTTGGATCGCTTGCGCTTTCTTTTTCATTTTCCAATGCAGAATTTGGAGAAGATCGCCGAGAGGATATCTTCTGTGATGTTCGTTCCAATGATCGTCCCCAGTTCGCTGAGCGTTTTTCTCATGTCGGAGGAGACGAACTCCGGTGACGCTCCCGTTTTAAGACCGTCGATCAGAGTGTGCAGCGCGAGGGTGGCATTTGTCAATGCCTGGTGATGCCTGAGAGAAGTGATCGCGATCTCCTCTTTGGAAGGAGGCCCATTGCGCCAGATCAGCCGGTCGATTTGATGGCGGAGCTCTTCAAGACCGCTTCCCTCTCGGGCAGAGACCGCCGCGGCAAAAGGAAATTCCAGAGGCGGACGTTCAGCATGGGGAAGATCGATCTTGTTCCAGACGAGCAGCGTCTTTTCTTTGGGAGCAGAGGAGATCAGCGCCGCGGATTCTGGACAGATTCCGCGGCCGGCGTCGAGAACAAGCAGGATCACATCGGCCTGCTCCATCGCTGATTTTGAGCGGCGGATCCCCTCCTTTTCGACCACTTCCTGCGTGTCTCGGATGCCTGCAGTGTCGATCAGACGGAAATGCAGATTGCCCAGTTTCATCTCTTCTTCGAGCAGGTCGCGCGTTGTCCCGGGAATATCGGTCACGATGGCGCGCTCCTTGCCGAGCAGCGCGTTCATGAGAGAGGATTTTCCGACGTTCGGCGGGCCTGCGAGACAGAGTGCAATGCCTGCGCTGGCAATTTTTCCATCGTGGAATGTCGCGCTTAATTTCTCCATCTCCTGTTTGATCTCGGACAATGCGACGATGACTTCTTCCATCGTCGCAAACTCGAGGTCCTCTTCCGGAAAGTCGACCCAGGCTTCGAGGATCGCTGCGATGTCGACGAGTTTTTTCTGGAAGGAGAGGATGTGCTTGGAAATTTTTCCCTGCAGCTGTTGTTCTGCCATTTGCATGGCAAGATCGTTCTTTGCGCCGATCAGCTGCTGCACAGCTTCCGCCTGAGCAAGGTCGAGCTTCCCGTTGATAAAGGCCTTGAAGGTAAATTCTCCAGGCTGCGCGGCCCGGGCACCGGCTTGCAAAGTCGTATCCAGGACGCGTTTGCTGACCAGGCTTCCGCCATGGCAATGGATTTCAACCGTGTCTTCTCCGGTATAGGAGCGGGGATTGAGCATGACTAGGGCAAGGACCTCGTCGATCGCTTGTCCCTGACTGTCGAGGATTTTTCCAAAATGCGCGGTATGGGTCTTGTACGAGCGGATCGGACCTGAGAATATTTTTTCCGCAACGGACAATGCGTCATTGCCTGAAATGCGGATGATCGCGACGCCGCCTTCTCCGGGAGGAGTGGCGATGGCAGCGATCGTTTCTCCAGGCAGGTACGCCCGATGGACATATTCCATGATTTTCCCTCTGATAAAGAGGGAAATGATACCCGATTCCGCTTCCTAATTACAAGAAGCACTGAAGCGGTATTAAAATATTAAATATTGCGCAGCGCCGAGGTGATCAGTTTGGCAAGCTCGGGTTCTCCCTGGGTCTTGGTCAGCGCTGCCTTGATCGCCTTTTGGGCCTGGGCGCTGTTATAGCCAAGGTTGACAAGAGCCGAAATCGCGTCCGCGACGACCCCCTGCTCTCCATCAGGATCCTGGAGGGGATGGAGTCCTGAGGACTTGCCCATTCCTTTTTTGATTTTATCGCGCATTTCGACGATGAGCCGCTCCGCTGTTTTTTTGCCGATTCCCGGAATTTTGCAGATGAGCTGCGTGTTCCCCTGACTGATCGCGGACTGCAGTTCGGGGATTTCCATATGGCCGACAAGGCACAGGCCCGTTTTGGGGCCGATCCCGGAGACTTCGATGAGGCTTTCAAAAAGATCCCTCTGCTCTCGAGTGAGAAATCCGAACATTTTTTGGGAATCTTCGCGGACGACGAAGGAGGCGTAGAGGACAACCTGCGTGCCCAGCGGAGGCAATTTGGAAAAATTATTTAAAGGAATGAGGAGGCTGTAGCCGATGCCGCCTGCCTCGATGGTCGCTTTAGAAGGATTGGATTCCGTCAGAGTCCCTTTGATGTATTCGTACATGAGAGCATCCTGTTCTTATAGCTTAGTGTATTCGCGTGGCAAACGGCGAGCGCGAGAGCATCGGCAGCGTCCTCGGGCTCCGGCAAGACCGGTAGTTTTAATAGGAGCTGGATCATCTTTTGCACCTGCTCTTTGCTGGCGGATCCTGTGCCGACGACGGCAAGTTTTGCTTTTTTCGGAGCATACTCGAAGATCGGGATTCCCCGCCGTGCAGCTGCAATGAGGACAACGCCGCGCGCCATGCCCAGCTTAAGAGCGCTTTGGACATTTTTATATACGAATTGCGTTTCGACGGCAACGGCAGTGGGAGCGTAAAGGTCGAGGAGTTTTTCAAGTCCATTGAAGAGAGCCAGATAGCGGGCGGGAAGTTCGAGGTTGACCGGCGGGCGGATGCATCCGAAATCCAGCGGCTGGAGTTGGGGATGGCGGACTTTGATCACGCCGTAGCCTGTGATCCGTGTCCCAGGGTCAATGCCCAATATGACCTGATCGCTGTCGAAACCGTGCGCCATTTCTCTCACTTTATTTTACAATATACTGACGGCGTTATACCCAAACAACTTCAAAAGTTGGTTGCGTATATTGTTGCCAAACAGCCTCTAAATCGCACAGAACACATATTAAATTTATTAATAGGTGGCGTTCTCTCATCTTAGGGTATACAAAATTCCCGTCTACTTGGTATTTTTCTAGTTTGCGAGGATTTTTTTTCGCAAAAGAAGAACCATGCTTTTTGCAATGTCTGCCATAATTTGTTGACAACACCCCGCGAGATGGCTACTTTTAAATCGGCAAGGCAAGTGGTAAAAATTATTTTAGAGATTAATCTTAGCAGTCGCATCTTAGGACAACGCCTGGAAGCGACTGTTATCCAAGAGAGAGTAAATGGATTCTCTTCGTAGGCTAGAGCCGCGGAACATTATTGTGCGCATGCCCAATTGGATTGGGGATCTCGTCATGGCGACGCCGATCCTTTCCGATTTGAGAAGAGCCTATCCAAAAGCGCGGATTACCGCGATGTGCAGATCGCCTATCTGCGAGCTTCTCAAAGAAGACCCTGAGATCGACGAACTCTTCTGCTTCAGCAAAGCCAGCGGTTTTGGCCGACGGGCCGAAAGACGCAGTATCATTGAAAAACTGCGCAGGGGAAACTACGACTTGGGCATTCTGCTCACCCATTCCTTTTCTTCGGCGTGGTGGTTCTGGCTCGGCAAGGTCCAAAACCGGCTCGGATATGAGTGCAACGGTAGAAAGCTCCTTTTGACCCATAGCCTCCCATTCCCCGAGAAGATTCAGAGACAGCACCTCGTCGTCACCTATAAAATGCTGCTTGAACCCCTTGGCCTCCCCGTCTCCGACGCGCCTCCCCGCCTATACCTCTCTTCCAAAGAAATCAACGATGCGAAAGTTCTCCTCCGCCAGCACGGGATTCCCGACGGCGCCCTCGTCGTGGGGATTAATCCGGGAGCGACTTACGGCTCTGCGAAATGCTGGCTGCCGGAACGATTTAGGGAAGTGACCGACAAGCTGCTCAAAGACAAAGAGATTTATATCGTCTATTTCGGCGATCAGGCGACTGCGAACCTCGTCAAAGAGATCTGCGCCGGACTGCCTTCCAGAGTCGTCAATCTGGCAGGCATGACCTCCCTGCGCGAGTTATCCAGCCTCATCAGCGCCTGCGATGTGATCCTGACCAACGACAGCGGACCGATGCACATTGCTGATGCGCTAGGAACACCGATCGTCGCGCTCTTCGGCTCCACGAGCGAAATCGTGACTGGGCCTTACCGCTCCGGAACACTGATCCACAAACATGTCGAATGCTCTCCTTGCTATCAGCGCACCTGTCCGATTGATTTTCGCTGCATGAAGAGGATCGAGGCTGATGAAGTCTACGAAGCGATCATCAAAATCCTGGGCGCCAAGCGCTCCAAATTACATGTGATTGCTTAATATGAACCTATCCCAAAATTTGAAAAACTCGATTTCCGAGTCTTTTTCCACATCTTTTAGATCCGCTTCCCGGGCTACTTTCTCATATAGGCCCTGCCAAGCGGCTCTAAAATCTGTGAAAAAAACTTACAAAACTCAAATTTTTCACATTTTGGGGATAGGGTCATGAGCATCTTCAAAAAACTTTGGAGAAAATACGGGATCAATCCCTTCGACTCTCTTTTAAAGCGAGCGCAAGCTCAAGGACAGAGCCGATTCCTCATTTGCTGGAACCGCGGACTGGGGGACATCCCTCTCGGCCTTTACGCTTTGACCTATCGGATCCGCGCCTATATTCCCCATGCTCAAATTACATTTGCGACCCGCGGCGATCTTGCCGACGGCTTCAAAATGCTTGATGGGGTCACAGCTGTCGTCGACCCCGATTGGAAACGCGGCGTCCCTTTTGATTTGGACAAGACTCTCCTTAATACAGGACTTTCCCGCTCCGATTTCGATGTCATTCTCGAGCGCCCCGATCCAACGCACTGGCTGATGTGGCAGATTGGCACTCTCGTCCCGAAACTATCCTGGAATCCTGATTGGGATACTCTTTGCAAGCGGTTTGAGCTTGATCCGAAAAGGAGCTATGTCGGCGTACACGTCCAGACGGAAACCAGCTACGCGTACGAAAAGAACTGGCCGATCGAATATTGGAATGCGTTCTTTCAAAAAGCACGGAAAGAGCATGGGGTCGATATCATTCTCTTCGGTTTCTCTCCCACTCCCGCATTTGAAGGAGAAGGGATCGTCGATCTGCGCGGAAAGACCTCCCTTTTCGAAATGCTCTCGATCATTAAAAATCGCTGCCGCTATCTTCTTGTGCCCGATTCAGGAGTGCTGTCGATCGCCTATTATATCGACGCGCAGTTTCCGATCGATATCGTCTCGCTCTGGGCAGATCCGAAACAGGGGATTCTCAAACAGAACGTCGCCTCGCCGAACAGCTCTTTGCGCCACCGCCCTTTGATTGCAAAAAACAAAGATCTGCGCACCGTCGACGTCGACACGGCGGCGCTTTCCCTTTTTTCCGGAGGCGCCCGATGATCGAAACACAAGTGCGCGACGCCCTGCATCAATTGGGTCAGCTCCAACTTCTGACAGGGATAGAGCACCTCTCCTTGGAAGAGCTGCAAGCATTTTTGACGCAGCTGCAAAAATATAGTCCTTGCCTTGCGAAGAAGCAAAGAGATCTGACGCTAAACATCGAAAAACAGATTTTCCCCGATGACGCGCCCTGCCGCAGCTTCGAACGAAGGGGCAACCCGGAGGATCGCGCCAGAGGAGAAGAGCTCGTCCGCCAGGGGAAAGTCGGCTGTTTGATCATGGCCGGCGGACAGGGCACTCGCCTCGGGTTCGATGGTCCGAAAGGGATCGTTCCTGTGACGCCGATCAAAGGAAAAAGTCTGTTCCAGCTTTTTTGCGAACGCGCGAAAGCCGCAAGCAGCTGGTCGGGACATAACCTGCCTTTATGCATTATGACGTCCGCGCTCAATCACACGCAGACTGTCGACTTTTTTCAGTCCAATGGTTCTTTCGGACTCCAACCCTCGCAAGTCTCCTTTTTTCAACAGGGAATGCTCCCTTTTCTCGACGACCGTGGAAATTGGCTGCTTGAAAAGCCAGGTAAAGTCGCTGAAGGTCCCGACGGCAACGGCCATGCCCTGCGCCTCTTTTTCGAAAGCGGGATCTTTGCGAAGTGGAAAGAAGCAGGGATCGAATACCTCAATGTGATTTTCGTCGACAATGCGCTGGCCGATCCATTCGATCCTGAATTCGTCGGATTTACCGCGCGCACCGGCGCTGATGCCGCCTTAAAGGCCGTCGAGCGTCTTTCCCCACAGGAAAAAATGGGAGTTCTCGCCGAAAGAAATGGCAGACTTAAAGTGATCGAATATTCCGAAATCCCCGCGGGATCCTCTCCATTTACTCTCTCCAGCACCGGCATGTTCTGCATATCGATGCGCTTCATTCAGCATCTATGCGAGGAGATCAAAGCCGATTTTCCTCTGCATCTGGCGCGCAAGACAGCAAAGGTGCTGCTCGGGACGGCGAAGGGACATATTCAGGAAAACGCACAGGTCTGGAAATGCGAGCGGTTCATTTTCGATCTACTGGATTTCGTGCGCAAAAGCGCCGTCCTCGTCTGTCCGCGCGAGATGATTTATGCGCCGCTCAAAAATGCGACCGGCGATAAAAGCATCGAGACGGTCAAACAGGCATTGCTTCTTCATGACCGAAAAATCTATAGCGCTCTGACCGGCCTGATCCCCACCGAGCGCCCCTTCGAACTCGACCCCGCATTCTATTATCCCTCCGACGTCTTAAGGCAAAAACTGAGAGAACCCTCGATGCTGGACAAGGACTACGTCTCTGTGGATGAAGAGACATCCTCGCTCTGAACTCCTTAAGGAATGCACAGCGGGAATGGCAGATGAATAACTCGGGTTGTAAATCTCCAAAGATTCTGTTATTGTAAATTAAAAAAGGCAATTGCATGCGGATCGCTTATTTAGGTGCAGGCACGTGGGGTTTTTGTTTAGCTTCCCTTTTGGCTTCAAAAGGCAATCAGGTCGTCCTTTGGACTGCCAATCCTGAGTTTGCTAAAACCCTTTCCAAGAAGAGAGAACATCCCAAGCTTCCTAAGGTTCAGGCTGACGAACGGGTCGAATTCACTTCCGATTTGAAACACGCCGTCGAAGGCGCCGAACTTCTCGTCGAGTCCGTCACTTCCAAAGGGATCCGTCCTGTCTTTGAACAGGTGCTCGCATTCGGAGGGGTCGATTGTCCGATTGTCATCACCTCCAAAGGGATCGAACAGAACAGCGGTCTGCTGCTTCCCGAAGTGATCGTTCAGGTCTTAGGGGAAGGGATGCGCAAGAACATTTGCTGTTTGACCGGGCCTAGCCACGCTGAAGAAGTGATCCAGAAATTGCCGACCTCCGTCGTCGTCGCCTCCTATGATCCCAGTTTAATGCTGCAGATCGTCGATGCGTTCGCCACTCCCTTTTTCCGCGTTTATCCGAATGCCGACATGAATGGCGTCGCCTTTGGCGGGGCGATGAAGAACATCATTGCGATCGCGTGCGGAATCTCCGATGGGCTGGGGTTTGGAGACAATACCAAAGCTGCGCTCATGACGCGCGGACTGCATGAAATTCGCAAGCTCTCTGTCACGAAAGGATGCCGCCCTGAGACGCTCAACGGCCTTTCCGGAATGGGGGACCTTTGTGTCACGTGCCTGTCAAAACTCAGCCGCAACTACATGTTCGGACGCTTGATCGCCGAGGGACTCGAGCCCCAGGTGGCCCAGGAAAAGATCGGCATGGTCGTTGAAGGCGCCTACACTTGCGTCTCCGCCCTCCAGCTTGCTCAAAAGAACCACATCGAAGTCCCCATCACGCAGGCGATCTACTCGATCCTCTACCAAAAACTCAACCCCCGCGACGCCGTCAAATCGCTTTTGATGCGCGCGATCAAGGAAGAGCATCTATAATATTATACTTCTGTTTGGAAGGGATGACGCCGCGCACTCCCCCTTTGGGGTCTTCCATGTCTCCGTGATAACGGGGGATCAAATGCAGATGCAGGTGCATGACGGTCTGTCCCGCCGCGCTTCCGCAATTCAGGCCGATGTTATACCCATCTGGATGATGCTCCTTGTCGAGCCGCGTTTTCATTTCATTTAACGCGCGCATCATGTCCATCTGCACTTCTTCGTGAGCTGCAAACCAGTTGTCCACATGCATATAGGGAATAATAAGGATATGGCCTTTAGAAACAGGAAAGGCATCCTTCATTGCATAGCAGTGCTTGAATTCAGCGATGATTTCAGCTTCCCGCTTGCGCTGAGCGACTTGGCAAAAGATGCAGCCGGCCATAGGTCGGGAGTCTGAAGCAGATTGACGTCCTTTACGATTCATCAACAGCCCTGTCGTCATGATAAAAGTTTGAAAAGCGGTGAGAATGGCTAACCCTCATGATCTGAATTTCGTCAAAAATTAAGCGATGACGCGGATTTCCTTCAATTTCCTAATTGAGTTTTGGAACTTTTAGAGGTATGAAAGGGTTATGAATTTTGAGGATTTCCTATGGACGCCCCAGCTTTGGAAGGTTTGAAAATCATCAGCTCGCAGGAAATGGCGCGGATCGAAGGGATGGCCTATGCCGAAGGGGCGTCCGAGAAGGCATTCATGGAGAAGGCAGGCGAGGAGATAGCGCTTGCTGTCGAAGACTTCATCGAACGTTATGATCTTCCCAAAACAGTCACGCTTCTTGTCGGCAAAGGAAATAATGGCGGAGACGCTTATGCAGCAGGCGTCAAGTTGCTGGAGCGGGGATTTAAAGTGGCAGCGCTTCATATCTATTCTCTTGAAAATTGCGGACCTCTTTGCAAAGCAATGCACGAGAAATTCCGTACGCACGGCGGAGCAATCCGGCATGCGCACGACGAGCAGGCTCTTAAATTTGATGCAGAGGGCGTTATCTTGGACGGTCTCGTCGGGACCGGCTTTAAAGGGAAAGCGGATGGCGTCCTCGCGCTTGCCATTGATTGCGCCAATCGCTCAGGGCTCCCCATTATCGCCATCGATATTCCCTCGGGCGTCAATGGGAATACAGGCGAGGTCGCGACAGTTGCCATTGAGGCAACGGAGACAATTTTTTTGGGGCTTCCAAAGAGTGGATTTTTTCTAAAGGAAGGATGGGACCATGTCGGTAAACTCCACTATGCCACATTTGGTCTTGGGGAAAAATATATCGCCGACGCCAAACCGATGGCCTATCTCTTGAATGAAGAGAATATTGCAGAACAATTCCCTCCGATCAAGCGTTCGCGGCATAAATACCAGGCAGGCTATGTCCTTGCGATCGCAGGATCGCCGGGAATGCCAGGCGCGGCGATGCTCAGCTGCACGGCAGCTTTAAAATCGGGAGCCGGGATAGTCCGGTTGTTCCATCCATGCGGAATGGAAACGGAACTCAGCTCGGCTCCCTATGAATTGATCCGGCAGGGATGGAATGGAAAGGACATGGACGTGATCCAGGCTCAGGCTGCACGGGCAAAGGCGATGCTGATCGGTCCCGGCATCGGCAGAACAAAAGAGGCGATGAAAATGCTGCACCGACTGCTCGATGCGATCGATTTGCAGGTGGTCCTCGATGCCGACGCACTCTTCTTTTTAGCAGAAAAATCCTCCTGGAAACTTCCCAAAGGATCGGTGCTTACACCGCATCGCGGAGAAATGGACCTTCTTCTTGGAAAGGCACTGTCTGCAAATAAAGGGGAGAAGACCTATCTGGAACTTTGCAGGGAGTATGCCGAAACAAGGGGAGTGACAGTGGTGCTCAAAGGAGCGCCGACTTTCATCTTACACCCCCAAACGGTTCCTCTTGTCATCACCAGAGGCGATCCCGGAATGGCGACAGCAGGTTCCGGCGATGTCCTGACCGGGATGATCGCCGCCCTGATCGCGCAAGGGCTCGATGCCAGATCCGCTGCAGCGCTTGCAGTCTATCTGCACGGCCTCTCCGGCGAGCTTGCAGCTCAGACACTCACATCCTATTGCATGACGGCCTCCGATCTGATCGACTTCCTCCCCGATGCCTTTTTAGATACGCAAACAATTTCTAAACTTGGGTAGTGGGCTACAAAAGATGGAGGGATTCAATGATCGCAGGTGATCCCCTATTTCGGATATTGGGTCACTTGTGATCAGGCAATCGCGCGGCTTTGGCGGCAGAGGATGACTTAAGCTTTGAAGTTGCTTGCGTTTCGAGACCAAGGGCTTTAGAACTTGATCCTGTCTGCTTGCTCGATGTTCTCCTATTTTCAGGCTTTTTAAAGTTGTTGTGGCATTCTCTGATCAATCCATCCACTCAGGGCAATAGATCCTTTCAATGGTCTTAAGTCGGCTAAACCGGTCTTTGTTTGACCCATTTGTTTTAGGAGACGGCAAAAAGTGCAGCGCCGAGTCTTGTTGTAGCCAATCTCTCTTAAGTCGCTTATTTTTAGCCAATTACATCTTATTCTAAAAGCTGCTTCCGAAGCTTTAAGACTTTCTTTCATCGGCTGATTTAACAATTCTGGATTAATATTTAAAAATTTAATAATTATTATTAAAACAATTATATAATTAAAGCGGCAAAAATAAAATTTTAAAAATAGGTAAATATGTCGATTCCACCTTGCACAGCAATCAATACAACAGCAGAAGATCCTTATCGAAGTCTAGGTCAAGACGCGCCCGATCAAGTAATTTTGCACATTCCCAACAATATATTGGGACTGATAGGAAACTTTGTAGCTACAGGCAGCACCCGGCTAGAAGCAGGATCAAATGCTACCTCATGGACACAGATTTGCGTCCGCACGCACCTGATAGCGCACGAAACTGGCGTGACAGAAATCGCCCGTCAAACGACTCAAGAGATGGATGAGGCTTTTCTGAAAATATGGGGCCGCGTATCAGAGAGGTTTAATTTTAATGGGAATCCTCCCCCAAATACCTTGGCTGAAATTAAAGCATGGTTCAATGACCCAGAGAATGCAGCTCAATTAAATGCCGTTACTGAACTTAACCTTTCAAGTCTTGAGTTAAATGTGATTCCCCCGCAAATCGCTAAATTTACGCAGCTGCGTAATCTTTCTCTTTATAATAACCAAATAACAGACATCTCGGTGCTTAAGAATCTGGTCCAGCTACAGCAACTCGACCTTTATTTAAACCAGATAACAGACATCTCGGCACTCGGGCACCTGACTCGGCTAGAGTTCCTTAACCTTGCTCTTAATCAGATAACAGACGTCTCAGCGCTTGAGAGCCTGGTTAATTTACGTTGGCTTGGCCTTGCTGACAATCGGATAACAGACGCCTCGGCGCTCGCGAGCCTGACAATGTTGAAACATCTTGATCTAAAGGATAATCCGTTATAGTCCATTAGTGATTAAGATTTGTTCATGGCGATGGCGCAGGTTAGATGAGCTTTTTAATAAAGTGTTGAAGTAAACGATTGTAAATACGAATCAATGCTTTCCGGTTTCATGCAGTTTTTTTCTTAGAAAAACAGCGAGCTTTTTTAGATACAGGTAAAATGTGCAGAGCTCGAAATATAAGATAATAATCTGCTTTATGGCATGGTCTCCGAAGCATTAGGTTCAAAGTTTAAAGATCTTCAATAGGGATAGAGTAAGATGGGTTTGAGCACGTCTTGCGGTTTGTGCAGGTGATGCAAAGGGTAAAAGAAGGGCTTTTAGATCCTGACCCAGCCCCTATTTAGGCAGGTTCATTCTCAGTTCTCCCTTATCCATTTAATTAGCTTAAAATTAATAAGTTGAATTTGTTTAGTGAGGATTTTTTCTATGGTTTACAGTCTATTAACTATGTATTAATCAATTTAAAATGTTATAATAATTTCCGTAAAATCGCTAAATAACGGGGGCAATTATGACTTCAGTCGTTGGCTTTGGGATGGGGCATGGAACTGCTCCAATTTCTTCAGGCTTCGAGGGCCGCTTAGGATCTCTACGCTATATTACGGATCTTCCCTCCGCGTTTCCTCCGGACTCTCTGAGCGCAAGCGATAGGATCTCCCTTGGAGCCAAGGTGCTGGAAAAGTATGGGGAGGCCCAATTTTCCTGTTATCAAAGATTTTATCGGCTAACAAAAGAAGAGAGCGATCTCATTTTTAAAGAGGCAAAATCCTACGAAAAAGACCTAGTGGTATGGGGGCCGCTCGATGAAAGCGCCTACCGTGAGGATGTAGAATGTGTAAGAAGTTTGCACGCGGATGCAAAATTTTTCCTGTTAACAATGAAGGAAGAGAACCATCGCTCCATGCCCGTCGTTGAGATCGAGGGCAAACGGTATTACTTTTACTCCCAAGCCTTCAAAGGTCCCGTTGTCGATGAACAGTATATCGCCAACTACGATGCATGCCGTTCCCAAGAGTGCCGGCCTGATTTTAAAGTTGTGAAAGAAAGCGGAAGGACAGTTTTTTTAATGGAATGCATGGGTGTGCAAACGCCTAACTTTCGGGATGAAAGGGATCTGATGCTTCTCATGGATCTCATTGTGCGCATGAGCCTTAGCAAAAAAGGACTGGACATGCTTCCCTGCCGTCTGGCAGTGAACCAGGGAAAGATGTATTGCGTCGATCAAAAGTCAAATTACGGCATCCAGGCTACCGAATGGGATGCATTCAAGCATAACCTTGAGATGCTCAAAGCAAAAATCCAGTATCGCGGTTACGCCGAAGAAGGCCAGCTGCTTGTTTTTGTCGATAAAGTTGCGAAAGGACATGAAGTCGATGTCTTGGAAAAGTCGTTGGACAATCTAAAATACGTCCATGCGATAGATCAGATGTTCCCTCCTGATTCATTGAATAGCGATCAGAAAATCAGTCTTGCCGCTGCGTCTTTAAGAAAATTTGGCAGCAGGCATCTTGTCTATATCGGCAGGACATACTCTCTTTCTGTGGAAGATCAGAAAAAAGCTATCCGGCTTGCCGGCCCACGCCTTCAAAATAACATTGTGACCTGGGATCAGGATTTTAGATTGTTCGAAGAGCTCAAGCAAAAAACAGAACAGGCCCTGCAGAAGCAGGGCCTTCAAGGAGAATTTGCTGCTTATTTAAATCAAGTGGGCAACTTTAAATTCGTCCTAACTGTGAAGATCGATGGGCAGATTTATGTCGTCCGCGAAACAGATCAGAAGTACATTGATGAGTATCAGCTCCGAAAAGAAAGGGAACACAGGCCCGATTTTCGAGTTTTTCCGCTAGAGGGAGGAAATTTTCTTTTCCTGGCCAAATTCATGGGCTCCCAACCTGTGGATTATAGTGATAAGACCCATGTCGATAGGATGATCGAACTGGCGATGCACTTCTCGACGGGAGATACCTCGACGATCGATTTCAATCGTGGTAATCTCATTGTTGAGGGGGGTGCGCTCTACTATATCGATAAGGATTTGACTTATGCTCAAAGCGATAATCCGCGGCTTGAGAATGTGACAGGTGTTTTAAGAGCTATCGATGATTTTTTTCATGTCGAGCATGAAAGAGCGACTTGCAAGAGCTATGTGAAAAATAAGGTTCGCTCGATGCTCGATCCGCAAAACCCCCAAGACAAGAAAGTCCTCGATTTTCTTTTTCCGCCGGCTCCTGCTCTCTCTTCGATCCACGATTACAGGCATTTCCTTGCAGTCATGGATATGGAAAAACAGGAAGACAGACTGGCTCTATTCGATCAACTTCCGATTTTCTTCCAGACAGCCGACGAGTTCTTGGGTATGGATCAATTTAAGATAGCAGTTCTAAATAAGATTCTCTCAAGTGATTATGCTCATGTAAATGGAATGGACTATTACAATCTGATTGAAAAGAGAATTGGTCAACTGCTTAAGGCTTTTCTGGAGGCCAATAAATAAAAAGACACTTACATCCTCGTCAGTTTTTTGTGCGCATGGTGGACGAAGACGACCAGGAGGATCCCAGCTACGATTGTCACTGGAAGAATAATATTGTAGAGATACTCATCAAGGAAGGCGATGCCTGCGGCAAAGCCGCCGAGCATGACGCCGATGAGGATGAAAGTCGATTCAGTATAGATCCCTGCCAGGTAAGTTGCCAACGCCAGCAGCAGCAGAGTCAGAAGGCTCGCCTCGAACCGTCCGATCATTCCGATCTGAACGAAATAGGAAGCGATAATGATCGCGCCCATCAGCCCCGCCCAATGGGCGACCTCGTGCCAGAGAGTGAGGAGGGAAGTTTTCCATCCCTGTTTTCTTAAGTGCCAGCTTAAACCCAAACTTAAAATTGCGTACACAATGCAAAGAAATCTCCAATAGGTCCACGCCCCGTCTTTTCTCACATCCGTCACGATCACACCGATAAACCCAAGCGCGAGCATCAGCAGGGCGACGACAAGCCTGAGCCTGATCGAGGTTCCGCTATGTTTCAAAGTGTCCATTGCAGATCCTCAGCTCTTTTTCTTTTGGGGAAAAGGGATGGCATAGAAGATAAAAAGGGAATTGGCCCCGGGGTTTTTATACAGAATGTGGGCATTGGAAATATGGTTGAACTGAGCGCCGAACCGTCCTCCGTTGCCAAAGACAAAGGCCGCTTCCAAAGCGGAGCGGAAGTTGAGAGGAAATCCCAGGCGCTTGCCATTGCCGTGATAGTAAAGTCCCGGCGCAAAACTGGGGGTGAAGACGAATCGTTTGCCTAAGAAAATGTCGTATCCGACTCCTCCGCAGACAAAGAAATTCTTGTCGGTCGTCATGAAAAATGCAGCCAGAGGACGGACATGATGGCAATTCACTTCCCACCGGTATTCGATTTGTCCCATAAACACAGGATGGGTTCTGTCGACATCGAAAAGACCCGGGCCTACCATCAGATGCGACGGACCGAGGATTTTCTTTTTCGGGGGAGTGGCAACTCCCTCTTCTCCCCAGGACTTTGCCGCGCAAAACAGGACAGCGAAAACGAAGACAATTTTGATAGGCTGTATCCAGCTATTCTTATTCATTAGTAACCCTCTACTGTGCTCAACCTGTACTAAATTATTAAATTTAGCAAGAGGTTTTTTTCGGATATAAGTTATAGAGGCTTTATTTCATTTCATCCGTTTGCTAGCATTTTAGCGATTCACCAGAGGTGCCCTGAAGATGACAATCTATCAGGGCTGAAAGGACAGTAGTCTGTCTAACTCTTAATACCTGATCTGGGTCATACCAGCGGAGGGAGAGTGAAGCGTGCGCAGTTTGCTCTCGCATGCTTCCTCTCTTTTTAAAATTTGGAGGAAAAGCATGCGGCAAGTCCATTTTCGCCACCGCCTGACAGGCATGGTCGGCAACATTCTCGAGCACTACGACAACGCCCTGTTCGGTCTGCTCGCTCCTTTCATCGCTCCCTTATTTTTCGAGAACAAAGACCCTTTGACAGCCCTGATCCTGACCTATGGGATGCTTCCGCTGGGGATCCTGATGAGGCCTTTGGGCTCACTTTTTTTTGGATGGATAGGCGATCAGTTCGGCCGGACAAGAGCGCTCTTCTGTTCCATGTTCGGCATGTCGATCGCGACCATTGCGATGGGTTGTCTTCCGACCTATGCCCAAGTCGGTTTTTACGCGCCATTCTTTTTGGCTTTTGGAAGAATCATGCAGAATTTCTGCGCTGCCGGAGAATCTGTCGGGGGAGCGATCTTCGTCCTCGAACATACGGATTCTTCCAGAAAGAATTTGATGAGCGGAATTTATGACGCCTCTTCGATCGGAGGGATTCTTCTTGCATCCGGTTTGATCACCCTTTTTTCCTTTTGTGGCACCATCGGCGAAAGCTGGCGCTACTTATTCTGGTTCGGCGCCTTCTCTGCGCTCATCGGCATTTTTCTTCGGATGAGGGCCCAGGAGGGGATGGAATATAGGCAGGCGGTGAAAAGTGAAAAAGTTCCCCTATTTGCTTTGATAGGAAAGCACCGCGAGGCGCTACTCGCCATCACCTGCGTGTCAGGGTTCAGTTATACGACCTACTCATTGGCCTTTACGCTGATGAACGGCTATGTTCCTCTGGTGACCTCTTTAAGCAAGACAGAGGTGATGGGGGCAAACACTCTTCTTCTCGTCCTCGATATGTTCATGCTGCCCCTGTTCGGCTACCTTGCGGGAAAGAGCGGACGGGAGAAAGTTATGTCGACTGCCGCGCTTGCAGCTCTTTTCTGCGCGCTTCCTTTATTTTACATGCTCCAGGAGGCGAGTTTGGGGCTGGTCGTTGCCGCCCGGCTGATGATCGTGACGCTGGGTGTGGCGTTTTCCGCTTCCTACCACGCCTGGAGCCAGGAGATGGTTCCCGCCCACGCGCGCTATACAATCCTTTCTTTAGGCTACGCTCTGGGATCCCAATTAATCGGGGCCCCCTCAGTTGCCGTCAGCCTTTGGCTCTATAAAAAAATGGGGTGGTTCGGCGCGCCGGCTCTTTATATCATGGGGACCGCTGCTCTGGCGGCCTTCTTTATTAGAAAATATTCTTATGTGTACTCAGATAATAATGCTAAAGCACGGTTTAAAACAAATTAGCACTGCTGTATTGTGCTTTGAGAATTATATAAAAGTGTAACTCTTATGTTTAAGAAGGTTTTGGCCTGCGCCAGTTTGCTCGCATCTACTTTAAGCGCTTTGCAACGAGAAGACGTTGTTCTGTCGGAAGAATTTCTTTCGCCTGCCTGGGAACAGTACGACTGCCATAGTTCCTCGCTCGTTCAGAATGCGGACGGGGAGATCCTGGTGGTTTGGAAAGCGGGACTCGGAAAAGGAAAGTCGAATTTTGACATCGCATCAAAAGTCGGCATCTGGCAAGTGCGTTTTGACGGAAAAAGCTGGAGCGATGCCGAGAAAGTTCATTTTGAGCCGGACACCGTGGTCTGGAATCCTGTTCTTGGACAATTGGCTTCTGGAGAATTACTTCTTTTCTTTCGCGCAGGTGCTTATCCCTGGCTGTCGACAGCTTTCATGAAACGCTCCATGGATGGCGGCAAGGTGTGGTCGGATCCTGCATACCTTCCTGCCGGAATTGTCGGGCCCTCCAAGAATAAGCCTCTGGTTTTGAAAGACGGGACGATGCTTTGTCCCTCTTCCACACAGGTTGGTGATACCGATGGAATTTATCCGGCAACTGCGGTCTGGATCGATTTCACCTCTGATGGTGGACAGAGCTGGAACAAAAGCAAACCTTTAGTGATTCCCGGTCAGCCATTCGGAGCAATCGAGCCAGCGCTGTTCTTTGATCAAGAGAACAATCTCCGTCTCCTTTGCCGCGATCGGGCCTGCCGGATCGGCGGAACCGAAGGAATGATTTGGACGGCCGTCTCTCAAGATAACGGCAAGACGTGGAGTCCGCTCGAAAAGACAGATCTCCCGAATCCCGACTCGGCATTTGACGTCGTCGATTTAGGCGAAGGAGAGCTGGTTTTGATTTACAATCATTCCCACACACAGAGATTTCCTCTTTCAATTGCCATATCAAGAGATGGAGGAAAGACGTGGGAGAGAAAATGCGATCTCGAAGAGAAGACAGGCGAGTTTCCCGCCGCCATTCAGACGGGGGATAAGAAGATCCACGTCGCTTACGCCTATGAAATCGAATCAGGACAGCGCAGGATCAAGCATGCCGTGCTCGATGCTGACCGTTTGTTTTCCAACTAGTTAAAAAAAATATTTGCTTCCGGTTTGTCCAGGTGGCGCATTCCCTAACGAGCCGTGCCGCGCTTTTCGAGCGCGGCTCGAAAGCCTCTAAATAATAAATAGGAGCTCGCCGTTTGCATGATATGGAAAAGGGCGCCGTGGCGGAGCCAGGGATTGAGATCAATCTTATTTAGCCAGAGCCATCCTCCGATAAACGAAACAAGAACTCCCGACGCGATCCAGTAAAAGCAATAAACCTTTCTGAATACCTGGAAGACCGCGATACAGAAAATGATCGCAAGGGATACGGAAAAGTCGAGGAACACAGAGAGGAAGGCGGAGGGGAAATTACAGTACCAAATTAGAAAACAGGCGCTCTTCCCAATTGCCCCGGCAATCAGCCATCTTTTAATTGCCCTCCTGTAAACCAGCTGGATGCTGCCGATCAGAATAGCGAGGCTGAAAGCAAATAGGGCAAGCATCGAAGCGATCCACAAGCCAAGACCGCTGTCGGAGACTTCAAACCATTCATGCCAGGCGCCTCCCAGAAAAGCCGAAGCTGCTGCGCAAAAAAAAGCGGCTGCAAGAACTTTTCCTGCTGTCTTAAGATGGAAATTCTTCCAAAGAAGGACTCCAAGCAGCAGAGTCAATGCTCCTAAAATGTAGTCGGTGACAGCTACGAGCAAGATCCCCATCAACAATTTCCCTCTGTAGAAATACGCGATGACTGGCGTTTCTTTGCGTAAAGAAGAGATGTAGCAAAAAAAATGATTAGGGTGTACAGGCAATTCCAATCGCGAACTTATTTTGCGATCAAGCCATACTCTAGATACCAGTCGGTGAAGTGCTTGAGTCCGACATAGAGAGAGGTCTTCGGTTCAAAGCCGAGGATCCTTTTGCTTTTGGCGATGTCGGCATATGTGATTGGGACGTCTCCGGCGGGCATCGGCTGCCAGGAGATTTGGGCCTTTTGCCCAAGATGGGATTCAAGCATGGAGATCAGGTCCAGTACGCTCACGGGGGTGTTGTTGCCGAGGTTGAAAATCTCGCACCGCGCTCCCAGGTCGACCGCTGCCATCGTGCCTTTCACAATGTCATCGACGTAAGTGAAATCGCGCATGAGTTTTCCTTCCCCGAACACAGGAATGGGTTCGTTTTCCAGGATGGCCCTGGAGAAAGAGTAGTAGGCCATATCGGGGCGGCCCCAGGGTCCGTAGACAGTGAAAAAGCGGAGGCCGGTGCAGGATAGTCCGTGGATGTGATGGTACGAATGGGCAATGAGCTCATTGCTCCGCTTAGTCGCGCCATAGAAGCTCGCCGGATGATCCACGCTGTCAGTTTCAGAAAAGGGGATCTTGGAGTTCAGTCCGTAGACTGAAGAGGAAGAGGCATAGGTCAATTTGATCTCGGGAAATGAACGCAGCGCTTCCAGGACCTGGACGAACCCATTCAAATTGCTGTGTACATAACTTTCAGGATGCTTGAGCGAATAGCGGACGCCGGCCTGAGCTGCCAGGTGGACAAAATGGGTGATCCTGTGTTCTTTCAGATTTTTTTCGATCGTTTCTTTGTCTACAATATCGCACGAGATGACGGAAATCCCGGCTTCAGAGAGGAGGCGGGCCCTCTCTTTTTTCAATGCGGGGTCATAGTAAGCATTAAAGTTGTCGCATCCCACAACGACATCGCCCCTCTTCTTCAGTGCGAGTGCCAGGTGAAATCCGATAAACCCTGCGATTCCTGTGACAAAGATGCGTTTCATGTTGACTTCAAATTGAGTTAATTAAAAAAATGCATGACTTATAAGAGTCTGTCTCAGTATACGGGAAACATGATTTTTAAGGTTTTTTTCAGAGCTTTACTAGCCGCTTCCTAGGGGCAATAAAGACTCTAAAAGCATGACTTCCGCATACTGGGTTGGATCAAGGGGTAAACACGTTCGCATGCATTCAACAAAGTCCAATTTTAGCAGTTCAGCGCTTTTGAGGCCTCTTCAAAAAATCCATCTTATTTTTGCGCTGCTCGCCCTCATGACCATTTCTTCCTGCACGAATCCCCCTTATCGGGGAAGAGATGTCCTCGGCGCAGAAGATTTCGTCATGGACTCCTACCGGATCAGGGAAGGGAAGCTTTCGATCCTGTCGATGGAAGGAAAGAGCTACGACGAACTACCTTCGACGCTGCTGGAAGAATACCAGGATGTGATCAACAACGGGGACGTGCTGCAGATCGCCGTCTATCACCCCACCCGGACTGACCTCGTCGAGTCCGTGCAGCGCATCGGCGAGGTTGTAGGATTCCGCGTCACCGACGGCAAGATTTTTCTTCCCGATCTTCCGGGAGCGCATGTCGAAGGGCTGACTTTGCATCAGGCGCAGGATGAGATCGAAAAGCTCTATCGCGAGCAGATCAAGGACGTCAACGTTTTTATCTCCTACAAAGACCGCATATTAAGAAAAGTCGAACTCGCAGGGCTGGTCCAGGTGCCCAGCATCCCCGTCGATGGACGCCTCCGCTTGTTCGAGGCCTTGTCGATCGCCAAGGTCCCGACGAACGCCAACCTCTTTAAAAGTTACGTCGTCCGCGACAACTCCCTGCTTCCTGTCGACCTGTGCAAATTGCTAAAAGAAGGGGACATGAGCCAGAACGTCGTGATGCGCGGCGGCGACAAGGTCTACATCGCCGATCCTTCCGCTTCGACGCTGATGGTCCTTGGCGAGGTATGCAAAGAGCGCGTTGTCGATGTCCCCGATGGGTTCATGACCTTGCGCAAGGCGATCGGAGAGGCGGGAGGGATACTGGCGTCCGGAGACAAATCGTACATTCAGATTATTCGGGGCAACATCCTGCATCCCAAAATCTATACTCTGAATTGGGAGCATGTCATCCGGCTTCCGAGCGACAGCATGCTTCTTATCCCTGGCGATATCGTTTACGTTGCGGCAAGACCTCTTTCCGAGTGGAACCGTTTTGTCAACGACCTCTTACCGACCTTCATCGCTCTTGACCTGATCACAAAAGGCATTAAATCCGTAGGCATCGAGGTACCATGAAATCATCCCCTGGAGATCAACCCCTGTTTACGTTTTACGACATGAAGCGGCTCTTTTTGCGGCACCGCTCGCGGATCAAAGCGACAGCTCTCTTCTTCGGGATCGCCGTTTTCGCCCTGCTGCTTCTGCGCGAGCCGGCCTACGAACTGGAAGCGACCTTTAAACAGGCGAGCAAGCAGAATGAGCTGAGCATGGGCATGAAGGAGATGTTCCAGCAGTTCATGGCGCTGTCTACCGAAAGCGGGACGATCGCCGTCATGCAGTCAAAAACCGTTCTTAGGAATGTTGTCGAAGAGTTAGGAATGCAGGCTGAATGCGATCCCGATTTTTTTCTCGTCGCCGCTCTGAAACACGTCTGGGAAAATTTATACACCGAGTTTGGCGGGACCCTTTCCGACCCTGACAGATTTGTTTGCAGCGACGTCGTCTATTCGGGAGAGCGCCCACTAAAAATGTTTGTCAGGCTGACCGAGAGCGGCTCCTATCAATTATTCGACATTAAAAAGCAGCTGATCGGCGAAGGCAAACTCGGGGATCAGCTCTCTTTCCCTTCAGGACACCTGGCATTGAACCGTGTCCCGAAACATGCCAGACCGAGCCGTTTCTACCGATTGGTTGTGAATCCCTGGGATAAAGTTGTTAAAAAGTTTCAGGAGCGGCTGAAAGTCTCTCCCTTGAAGCAAGACAAGAACATTCTAAAACTGACCTTCACTTCCCGAGACCGTTTTTTGGGCACGGAGTTTCTGAATCGCCTCATGGTGGGATATCAGAGCTACCTAAAGTGGGAAAATGACGAGATGTGCCAGAAGCAGCTTGCCCATCTTCAGAAAAGACAGGATGAACTGACGGGATATTACGATCAGGCGCTGATAGAGCATGCCGCCTATTTGAAGGACAATCTGGCTAAAAACGGCTTCATCGGATTTGCGCAGGAAATTGAGACTCTCTCCGAGCCCAAGAACTTTTATACTTCCAAGCTGTTCGACGTCGACCTCGAGTTGAAACGGCTGCACGATGCCAAAACAGCAAATAAGACGGAAATGAAATCCAAAGAAAGCAAGCCCGTCAGGCAGGAGCGGATCCACGGCCGCAATGAAAAAAAGACAGAGGGGAAACCTCATTTGGCTGAAGAAAGGAAGGAGCTGGTTTCCCGGATAGAGAACTGCGATCTGGACTTGCAGCGAAGCAAGTCTGCGCAAACCCTGTCTATCAATGATGAAATTACGCAAGTTGCAGAGCAGGTGAATGAGGCGACTCTGCTTTTACACAGTTTGGAGAAGCAGGAAAAACTGCCTACGACTCCCTCTCTTTTAAAGGAACCCAGGAGCGCGATCGCCCAGCTTGTCAAGCAGATCGCTGCCTCCTATGAGACCGAGCAAGAGATTGCAGCAGCCGATAGCGCCCCGCGGCACAACCAAAACGTTGTCTACTTAAGAGAATTTATCTCTCAGCTCCAGCAAAAAAGGCAGATCCTGGAAGAGGACTTCAAGCTGCTGTTGCAAGGCGCGGACGAATTTTCCGGATTAGGTCTGGGGACCGCACAAGGGCTGCTCGTGGAATATACGCGGCAGCGCGACAGCATGCAGGCTCAGATCATGGAGATCGTGTTTTTAAGAGAGCAGATCGTAAGGCCTGATTTCGAAATGAGCTCGCTCGGAGGAGTCTTCGAGGATGGCGTCACCAGAGAGCTTGTGAATAAATCAAGCGCGATTGCGTTGCAGCTGAAAGATGAAAACAACCGCAGCATGCGCGAGCAGGAGAGGCTGATTGAAACCCTTCAGACTCAAAAGAACTTCCTTTCCCATTACCTTTTGCAGACAGGAGAACTTAAAAGGCTCAGACTCAAGCTGCTCGATGATAAGATCGCCTCGCTGCAGCAGACGACCCTCTCTCTTCTGGAATCCGAGAAAGAGCTTCTCAAGAACAAACTGCAGGAACTCAATACAAAGATGGGGGACCTTCCCGAAAAGTGGCGCCGCGAATCGTTGCTCATGTTGAAAAAAGAATTTGGAGCGATGATGCTGGAAGGCGTTTCCCAGCTTGCTGAAGCGAAATATCTCGGCCAGCATATCTTTCAGATCAGTTCCAAACCGCTCGACAGAGCCTTCCCCCCCGTCCGGCCCCAGTCGCCGAGAGTCTTCCTTATTTCTTTTGTTTCCGCATTGATGGCAGGAGTGTGCTGCTATCTTCTCATCTTCACCAAATCCCTGTACGAAGGGCTGCCCGCATCCGATGAGACTCTCAAACTCTCGGGATTCCCCGTCAGCGGAAAACTGTCGCAATATTGCAATACCAACCTGGCCCAGATGCAGGAGAATGACTTGGAAACCTTGCGCCACTCCGCCGAGTTTATTGCCTCCCGTCCAAAGGGAATCGAGGCGGTCATGGCCGTCTGTATCGGCGGAAAGTACCCCGATTATTCCCAGCCGCTGGCCGAGCTCCTTTCGATGCGCGGACTTAAGACACTGGTTGTCCAATGCACCTTCGACAAGGTCGTCCATCCGGATGAGGTTCCGGGACTCTGGCAGTATCTTCATCATGAGACCCCCGATCTTCCTTTGCGCAAATCTCTGACGCATGATTTTCTGCCCAGCGGTGGAACGTCGCGGCACGGAGCGGAGATCGTCTCCGGCGTCGATTTTCAAAGCCTCCTGTCGCGACTCAAAAAAAATTATGATGTCGTCATCCTTTACAGCAGCGCCGATGCCGCGAAGGCGGAAGGGACCTCCCTTCTTAAACTCGCCGATGTCGCCCTCATCACTGTCCAGCAGGAAACAATAGACGAGCTGGCGGTGTATTATGCGTGGGCAGAACAGAAGGGCAGCGATTCTGCGACATTTATTTACGCTGAAGAATTTAGCTAATCCGGGTGAGCGCGGACAAAGTCATTTTTCAAGATTGAGAATGAGTCCTTTGTTCCTTAAATCTCTTCATTTTGAGATAATTAATTTTAAAAAGAATTTTGAATGACCAGCAAACAAAAAACGATCCTTGTCACCGGCGGAGCCGGCTTTTTAGGCTCCCATCTTTGCCAGCGCCTTCTTAATGAGGGAAATGCCGTGATCTGCCTGGATAATTTCTTCACCGGCAGCAAGGACAATCTCGTTACTTTTAGCGACCACCCTTCCTTCAAACTGATCGAGCATGACGTCTGTCAGAGCATCGATTTGCAGATGGATCAGATCTACAATCTGGCTTGCCCGGCTTCTCCCATCCACTATCAATACGACCCCGTCAAGACGATCAAGACCAATGTCCACGGCGCGATCAATATGCTGGAGCTGGCACAGAAGAAGGGTGCGAGGGTTTTGCAGGCTTCCACAAGCGAGGTCTACGGAGATCCTCATGTCCACCCCCAAAAAGAAGAGTATTGGGGAAATGTCAATCCGATCGGGATACGTTCCTGCTACGATGAGGGCAAGCGGTGCGCAGAAACGCTTTTTTTCGATTTTCATCGTCAATTTAAACTTCCGATCAAGGTGGCGAGAATTTTCAATACCTACGGCCCCCGCATGCATCCCAACGATGGGCGCGTGGTGTCCAATTTCATTGTCCAGGCATTGAAAAACGAACCGATCACGATTTATGGAGAAGGAACGCAGACCCGCTCTTTCTGTTACTACGAAGATCTGATCGAAGGGCTGATCCGCCTGATGAACTCTTCCGAGGAGATGAGGGGCCCTGTCAACCTCGGAAATCCCAATGAATTTACAATCCGCCAGCTGGCTGAGCTTGTCCTCGAGCTGACAGGATCGCGCTCGGAACTGGTCTTCCATCCACTTCCCGGCGACGACCCCAAACAGCGCAAGCCCGACATTGGCCTTGCCGTTAAAGAACTCGGATGGAAGCCGCAGACTCAACTAAGAGATGGTCTTCTGGCCACGATTCAGTATTTTGATAAACTGCTTTGCAGCCTTCCTGGTTAGGGAACAGCATCAAAATAATAGAACAATGATTTAGGCGTTCCGCAGGATATAGTTGGATAAGCTAGGCCAAGGAAAGAAGCAAAAGCAACTTCTGTAATTTTGAGGACGTCCCCTCTATTCACCATCTGGCAAAATGTAGGCGCTGCGCCCGTGGCGCTCGCAAATCTCCCGCCATTTTTTGACGATTTCCGCAGCCAAAGGAGCTGCTTCTTTACCCCCTGCTTCGCTGAACCGCAGGTAGACGACGACGACAAGTTCCGGATTTTCCCAGGACTGCGATTGTTCTTCGGAGAACGCGATCCCGCCGAACCAGATATGGTTTTGGATGATTGCGTTTGACTCTGCATCGATCGATTGTTTGTAGAGGATCTCGGCGGTCCCCGTTTTTCCGACCATCTGGTTTTTGAGTTCCTGAAAATCGCGCATCCATTGAGGGTCGCGCGCCAGAGCTCTGATGATGTTCGGACGGGCGGTCCCTTTGGGGCCGACGATTACCCTGTGCATTCCGTCAAGGATCGGCTCGCGGATAATGTCGGGCATGAACAATGTCCGTTTGACTTCAGGAGCGCTGTACCAAATGTAGGGGCTTCCTCCTTCCGATTGCGTGGAAGTGAACAGGGGAAAATGGATTCCGATCGATGCCAGGTTGTCTTTAAACGGATAGAGCGCCTGCGAAAAGGGGTCGCGGTATTCTCTGAGAGGCTCCTGTCCAGCGATGACCTGAATCACCTTCGGCTTGAGGACTTTTCCTTTGTTGGCGATCGCGCCCAGCATGACGGCCGTTTGGAGGGGAGTCACGACCAGAGAGTGCTGGCCGATCGCAAAAGCATACAATCCAGTCCTGTTATGCGTGACATCGTCGGGCAGCGTGCCGGCGATTTCTCCAGGGAGCTCGATGCCTGTTTTTTCGCCAAATCCGAATTGTCTCGAAGCGTGGACGAGGTTAAGCGGATCCGACATATGGTCCACTGTGAGGATGGAGAAATAGATGTTGCTCGATTGTTCGATGGCCCCTGAGACGTCGATCTTGCCGATGTTCGGGTGGCTTCGAGGAAGCTTGCCTCCTTTGTAGAGGCGTTTGATCGGCTGCCCGTCGAGAGTATATCCCAGGACCTGCTCGATACTTCCATTCTTGGGATGCCATTTCAGATTGTCGACAAGGGTCAGAGGATTGACATCGGTGATGTTTTGCCGCAGCTCTTTGAGTTTTTGATAGCGCTCCAAGATCGCTTGGTAGGCGACGACGAGTTTAAAGACCGATCCTTGCGGAGTAGACTGGCGGAACGCCTGCGAACGGCCATATCCATAACCTGAAAGAGGATAAAACGCTCCGGCAAGATGTTTTTCCAACTGCTTTCCTTTCACATTCCTCAGACTGCGGTAGCGTCCGTAAAGAGGACGGTCAAGCTCGTCAAAGGAGCGCAGCGTCTGCAGGAATTTTCTCTGCTGCTGCCCGCTGAGCTGGGCAATAGCTGTCTTTAATTTTTCCGCATGCCGCGCGGCGTCGGGGTTTTCTTCCCTTAGTTTTAACGCGTGATCAAGATAAGGAGCCAGGGGGGAGTTTGGATCCTGGTCTATATTGGCCCCGATGACAAATGCATGGAAGATAAGGAGATGGTTCTCCTGCCAAAATGCAGTGAACATCTGCTTTTCAATCTGTTCAAGGTAATCAGTGTACGGCTTGGCATAGAGCCTTCTTTCTTTTTCTTCTTTCCTCTTGCCTTTCAGATAGTCCTTAAAGGAAGCCTCTCTCCATTTCTGAAAATCCCCCTGGTGAAACCAGTTCTTTGCATGGCCCTGCAAAAAACCTTGCACAACGGAGGCGGACTGGTTCAGCATGCGGTATCCGGATAAAGAAAGGGGGCCTGCACACTCGATCAGGTCAGGAGTGAAACGCTCTCTGTCTGCGATCATCCGGCATAAATCGATCACGAGGAGCTTGTCGTCATTGTATTTGACAGCCCCTAAAATCGGATCGATCTTCCTTCTTAAAATCGCGATGTCAGGCCCATGCTGCAACAGCTGCTGCTGCGCCTCTTTTTTTTCTTCAGGGTCAAGAGTAGAGCGGAAAGGAAGGTGCGGATGCTCAAAATAGAGGGCGCCGATCAATGTCTTCATTTTGGACTGGCCGGACAATTGGAGCAGCTTCTCCATGTCTTCCTGAAGAGATAGCGCCAGGCCGACAGTCGTGATTTTCTGCATCGCGGCAAGCGCGTCGCTGTCAGGAGCGAGGATCGTCTCGAAATACTTGTCGAGCGTCAGCTCAAGCTTTTCGTTATAGATGGAGCCGCTGGAAGTGTTGTACTTCTCTCGTTCCAGCGCTCTTTTTCCATCCCAGATCTCGCCGATGTATGCTTCGTTCTCAAGCCAATTGATGACAGCTGCCTGCTTGCTCGCCTTGAGATCCGGAATGCGCGAGGGGATGAAATCGTTCGGGTCGACCCTGGGATAGGAGGCCAAGGTGAGAACCTCTCCGGTTTTTGGATCGAGCGCGACGATCGCGCCGCCTTTGATCCACGGAGTGCTCAAATTAGGCGCGCCGTTTAAATGGCGCATTTCTCGGATCGACTCGTTGTGGATGAGCAGCTTCTCTGCAAATTCCTGCAGTTCTGAAGAGATGGAGAGGAGGAGTCGTTGTCCCGATACGCCTTTCCGCCCTCCCGGGAGCTCCCGCAGGAAGTTTCCTTTAGTGTCCACCTCGTATGTCTTCTTGGCCGCGTACCCTCTCAGGTCGGCATCGAAAGCGGCTTCTACGCCGGCTTTTCCGACAAGATCGTTGATCGTGTAGGCTTTTTCCTGGAGAGCTTTCAGACGCTCCCTCACTTCAAGAGGGTTGTGGAACCCTTTCGGGAGTACCGCCACCTCTCCGGCCTCTCGCTGGGAGAGGTAGGCTTGAAGAGTTCCCAGCTCCTGCGCGATCGTGTAATATTCTTTTGAGCTGATCGATCCCATGTAACCGATTACATCGGATCCGACCTTTCCTAACGGATAGTAGCGCTTGGACCCCTTCTCTGTGCGGACGCCGACCCAGTCTTTCTCCATTAGCTTGAGACGGTAATATTCTTCTTCAGAAAGGTCTTCCTTCAGGATAAAGGGAGTGTGGGGAAAAAGAGAGGCTTTGCCATGGATCGTGTCCTCGATCTTCTGAGCGTCCAGCTGCAGTTCCTGGGCCAGCGTTTCGGAAAGTTTTTTGATGTATTCGGAACGGGCCTGGACGCGGACCCGTTTTCCTTCCGCGTTTGTTTCCCATTTGGCCGCAGGAATCTGGCGGATGTCGGCATAGCAGACCGCGGCATTGTATTGAATCTTGTTGAGAGCGAGGGGAATGTTGAAGCGGTCGCGGATCGTCGCCCTTTCGATTTTTTCTATCACAGTGCGGCGTTTCGGCCGCCTGGCCTTTTCCAAATGGTCATCATACTGGATGATAGACAGATACCACACCCTCACCAGGATGAGAAGCAATCCTAAAATAATGATATTAAGGACCCTGTTGGCCTTGTCCGGGATGTTATAATCCATTTTTTGCAGCTCACGCGTATGCCGCTCATGTGCTAGCGGCCCTTGGGCAAGACTTACTTTAATCGAACAGGGCGTTGTCGTAAACCTCTGAGACTCCTAGGCTGGAATTAGATGTAATATTAGATGTAATAATTGTTATTATGAATTTAAAATAACATAAAAAACATAGTTGATCTATGAATAATTTTAAGAGCTAATGATTGTTGATGATTATGATGTTGTTCAGTATTATAATGGGGCATTTTTAATACTCATCAAGGAGTTAATTTTTATGTCAGTAACACTAACAGGTACTACTAGTTCTACCGGGACTAATCCGCTTGCAAATACAAGCGCAACAACTCAGACCCAAGCAGGACTTTCTTCTGTCGGCGATTCAATGTCGTCAGCAGCAACAGGATGCGCCAGCGGAGTCTGCTCTTACGCCAGCCGTCCTTTCGTTGCGATTGGACAATTCTTCGCCAGCGCCGTTTCCAGCATAAAGAATTTCATCGCTTCTTTCTTTCCTGAGACAGATAAGCACAGAATCGCGTTTATCCAGGAAAATTTGACAGCTCTCACAGGAGACGTCTACGAAGAAGCTTTGGATAAGTTCAGCCACATTTCAAATCAAAAGTCTAGAGTTGAAGCGTTCAAACTGATTCAAAATTCCACAGATGTTTCTGGCGAAGTGACCAGAGCGTTCTATGATCTTCTGCCAGTCGATACGCAAAACCACCTCGAACGCCACATTTGGATCGAGAATGGTAGAAGCGACAGCGGCCAGGGAATGCAATTTGGCAAGAACGTCATCAATTCAAAGATCAAAGCTGCTATTGTCGGCCAGGCGATCGACAAGTGCATCTCTGAGAGCAAATAAGCTACTGTAAGGAAAAACCAGCCGGTTTCCCTTCTGTCGGCTCCGGGCCGGCCCTCGCTATAAACGGCGAGGGGCGGCCTTTTTTATTGGATAAAATTTTCTTTGATCTCGTTGGATAAAACAAAAAAGAGGTTCTTGTTGGAAAAAAACGTCCCATTTGTTAAAAAAGGTATCTGATTTTTTATGCGCCTGTAGTTCAATGGTAGAACCGTAGCCTTCCAAGCTACTTGTGTCAGTTCGATTCTGATCAGGCGCTTCCTCTTTATAAACCCAGGGTTGCTCTAAAGACCCGGGCCTTATCCTAAGGACTGGCTCTAGAGACTCCTCTGATAATTTTAACCCAAGACCGAAATCCTTCCGCAATCTTAAGGCGTTGCTTTAAGAGATTAACAGGAAGGATGCCGATGTCAAAACTATAAGGGACAAGGCTTGGCTACTACAGAAGTTACAATTAAGGAATTACTTGAAAGCGGTGCGCATTTTGGGCACCAGCGCCACCGTTGGAACCCGAAAATGAAACGCTTCATTTTCGAAGAGCGCAACGGCATTTACATCATCGACCTCGCTAAGACGATGCAGCAGATCCGCAATGCGGTGGAAGTCGTCAAAGAAATGGTCACAAAACGCAAATCGATCCTCTTTGTCGGAACCAAGAAGCAGGCGAAGAGCGTGATCAGAGAGTGCGCTGAAGAGTGCGGAGAGTTCTATGTCTCCGAGCGCTGGCTCGGCGGAACCCTGACGAACCTGGCCACAATCCGCAATTCCGTCAAGACTCTCGAGCGCATCGAGAAAAAAATCACGACCGGCGGCGGCGATCTGACTAAAAAAGAGCTCTCCGTTCTCGGCAAAGAACAGACAAAACTCGACCGCAACCTCTCCGGCATCCGCGCGATGAGAAAGCCTCCGGGCCTCCTGATCGTCGTCGATCCAAGCCGCGAGCATATCGCTGTCGCGGAAGCGAAAAAACTCGGCATCCCAGTGATGGGCCTTGTCGACACGAATTGCGATCCAGACCCGATCGACTACGTCATTGCCTGCAACGACGATGCCCTCAAGAGCATCAAACTCATCCTTTCTTCCCTCACTCAAGCGATCATCGACCGCAAGAACGACCTCAACGTCGGCTTTGCAAAAGGCGATGAAAAGGAAATGGCCGAAGCAGTTGAAGAAGGCGACTTCGAAGACAAAGACAAAGATGAAGGCGAAGGAGAGAGACGATGAGCGGAAAAGTCACTGCAGAAATGGTAAAAGAGCTGCGCGAGCGCACCGGCGTGAGCATGGGCAAGTGCAAAGAGGCGCTTGACAAAGCAGCCGGCGACATGAATGCAGCCATCGACTTCCTGCGCAAATCAGGGATGGCTTCTGCTGTCAAAAAAGAAGGTCGCGAGACCAATGAAGGCCTGATTGGCGCTGCTGAAGGCAAGAACGCTGTCGCGCTCATTGAAGTCAACGCGGAGACCGATTTCGTCACGCAGAACGAGAAGTTCAAGCAGTTCATGAAAGACGTCGCACAGGAAGCGGCCGATGCAGCGCCTGCCTCTTTAGAAGAACTGATGAACAGGCCTTACAGCAAAGACGCCTCCGTCACGATCGACCAATACCGCGCGCTGGTCATGCAGAGCCTGGGAGAAAATATCCAGGTCAAGCGCATGTCGATCCTGCCGAAGAGCGACGATCTGTCGATCGGCCTTTACTCCCACATGGGTGGTAAAATCGTCGTCGCAGTTCTGCTGACCGGCGGATCCGGCCAGGAAGCTCTCGCCAGAGACATTGCGATGCACACAGCTGCTGAGTCTCCCGAGTATTTGCGCGCTGAAGATGTCCCAGCCGACATCCGCGCCAAAGAAGAAGAGATCGCACGCAGCCAGGTGCAGGGCAAGCCGGCGAACATCGTGGATAAAATCGTCGAAGGAAAAATCAAAGCTTTCTGCGACGAGGTTTGTTTAGTCTGCCAAAAATATGTCAAAGACAATACAATGACAATTGCGCAACTGCTCGAAAAAGAGGGCAAGCGCTTGAATAAGCAGATTGGAATCAAAGCCTTCCATCGCTGGAAAGTCGGAGGATAACCCCCGTGCCGTCAACCTTTAAACCTGCCTATAAGAGAGTTCTCCTGAAACTATCAGGAGAAGCTCTGATGGGAGAGCAAAAATTCGGTATCGAGCATCGTGCCTGCCAGCAGATCGCTCAATCGATCAAAGAGGTTTATTCGCTTGGCGTGCAGATCGGGATTGTGGTCGGCGGCGGGAACATTTTCCGCGGGAACCAGGCGGAAGCCTTTGGTTTTGCCCGGACTCCCGCCGACCATATCGGTATGCTGGCGACGACCATCAACGGCCTCGTCCTCCAGCAGACCTTGGCGAGCCTCGGCGTGGAAAGCCGCGTGATGAGCGCGCTCAACACCGATTCGATCGTTGAGCCCTACCATTGGGGCCATGCGCTCCACTCCCTGCAAAAAGGGACCATCGTCATTTTTGTCGGCGGAACCGGCAATCCCTATTTCACGACCGATTCGGCCGCCGCTCTCCGAGCCAGCGAAGTCCAGGCTGAAATTTTACTCAAAGCGACAAAAGTCGACGGGATCTTCAGCGATGACCCAAAAATCAATCCAAAGGCAGAAAAATTTGACCGGCTGACTTATTCTGAAGTTCTTGCTAAAAAGCTGAACGTCATGGACGCGACAGCGATCGCATTATGCCGCGAAAATCAAATCCCTATCTGTGTTTTTAACTTATTTGAACAAGGTGCGATGCTCAAGGCTGTCTGCGGACAGCAAAAGGGATCGCTCGTTATGGGAGGCTAGTTATATGAGCATCACCGAACAGACTAAAGCGAAAATGCAAGCTGCTCTAGAACACTTTAAAGGCGATTTGAAAAGCCTGCGCACCAACCGTGCTAATCCCGCCATGCTCGACGGCGTCATCGTCGAAGCCTACGGATCGTCAATGCGCATTAAGGAACTGGCGAACGTCACCGTTCCCGAACCGCGCCAACTCCTCATTAGCCCATTTGATCCTCAAACATCCAATGCGATTGCGAAGGGGATTGAGAAGGCCAATTTAAACCTGCAGCCTGTCGTCGAAGGTCAAGTCATCCGGATCAACGTTCCTCCGATGGACGAATCGATGCGCAAGCAGATCGTCAAGCAAGGCAAGCAAAAGGCGGAAGACTCCAAGATCGTCATCCGCGATATCCGCCGTAAAAATAACGAACTTGCCCGGAAACAGAAAGCCGACGGACTGATTACAGAAGACGTCATGAAGAAAGAGGAAAAAGGGATCCAGGATCTCACCGATAAATTCTGCAAGGAGATCGATGACCTCTTTTCCGCCAAAGAAAAAGAGATCATGACGGTATAGAGGCCTTTTTTATTGTTTCGTCGCTGATGACGGGCTGAGGAGAGCGACTCTCAGCGTCCCTGGCCCCAGGCAGGGTCAACAGCGACAAAATAATAAAAATAGGCATTAGGCCTTGAAAAAAATCAAAGGCGCAGCTTATCATAGCTGCATCTTTTTGATAAAAGGCCCCATCGTCTAGCCTGGCCTAGGACACCAGATTTTCATTCTGATAACAGGGGTTCGAATCCCCTTGGGGTCACATTCGTAAGTGTTCAAAGGGACCCCTGGAGAACACTTACTTTTTACGAGACTTTAGCTCAGTCGGTAGAGCATCTCACTTTTAATGAGAGGGTCGATGGTTCGAGTCCATCAAGTCTCAATTTTCCATTTCTCTTGCAACCAATGGCTTAAGATCTTTTTTGCTTAGTTGCAGTGGGCAACTTCACCTCAAAAGAGGTCGCGCGGTGCAAAAACGGTGCAACCAAAGAATCTTTTGGTTCACGTCTCCAATCGTAAATCTATGAGGTTGGAGTCATGGCATCGATTTATAAAAGACCATCCAAACGCGGCAAAGGCCACACCTGGCGTGTCGTCATTCGCGTTAAGGGCCATCCTGTCGTATGCAAGACGTGTGACAGAAAGGAAGAAGCGGAAAATTGGGCTGCAGAAACCGAGCGCCTGATCAAACGCGGACAATACAACTTCGAGACATCCAAGCGTCAGTTCACCTACGCCGACTTGCATGAGCGGTTGCATGCTGACGGAGTCCTGCAGAATAAACGCGCTTTCAAAAATGTGCGCTCTCAGTTCGAACATTGGAAGAATCGTCTTGGTGTCTATGCACTCGTGCACATCACTCTCGAGCTTCTTAGTAAAGAGAGGCAGCACCTCATCGAACAGCTTGCCGCGAAAGGGCTAGAACCCAATCATGGGACTATCAATCGCTATGAGGCGACATTGTCCTCGGCCCTGAGTTATGCTGTCGATCACCTTCGATGGATCCCAGAAAATCCTTGCCGCCGACTCCTCAAATTAAAAGAGCATCCAGGCAGAGATCGTATCTTAAGTGAAGAAGAAATTGGCCGATTGCTTGCATCATGCGAACAAAGTAAGTCGCCTTATCTTCACTGCATCGTTTTGTTTGCTATCTGCACAGGCGCAAGACGCGGAGAAATCCTTGGCCTCGAGTGGAAGAACATCAATTTTGAAACTGGTACGGCTCACTTAAAAGAAACCAAAAATGGACGGCCAAGGAGTGTATCCCTTCCTCCGCTTGTTTTGAAGGAGCTGCAGCGCCTACATTCCATGCGTGATCCTAAAAAGCCTCTTGTTTTCGCAAGCAGGACCGCTTTCGGACGTCTCGACATCAAAAAGGCTTGGATGGAAGCCGTCCGTCGCGCGCAGATTCAGGACTACCGCTTTCACGATCTTCGTCATCAATTTGCCACGTGGTCGGCCAGCATGGGCGCATCGAATTTGGAGCTTGCCACTGCTATGGGCCATCGTACTTTGCAGATGCTGCAAAAATATACTCATCTTGACGAGAGAACCACCAGGAAATATTCTTATCAGATCGCTGAAAAGCTAGTTTCAGGAGAAGTCAAAAATGCCTAAAGCGACAAACGCAGTACGTTTGGCGGAAGCCATTGCCAAAATCAAGAGCTCTGTCGAGAGTCACATTATAAAAGTCGCTTCCTCGGATATCCGAAATGCTTTTTGTGTCATCATGTCAACACGCCCCGATGTTCTCCCTCCCACACAGGAGATGTTAGAGCGACTCAAATCGGAGGTTCTAAAGAAATTCGAACATGAAAAGCTTTTCGGACTCGCCATTCAATACTTCATTCCTCCCGTGTTCCTTTCGCCAAAGAAAGCAGACGCTTCTGACTATGAGATTAGAGTCGGTATTGCAAGCTTTGATGAAGGGTGGCAAGTTGACGAGTTCGCAAAAGGGATGCTCTATTGTCCCAGTGAGAGGGAAATAAATAAATGGCATGCGCGCTATGCAAGGCAGGAACAATCTTTACGATTTACTCCTTTATTGGACAGTGTCATCAAGGATTTGCAGGCACGCGGGTATATTCGACAGTTTCTTGATCAACTGGGCAAGCCCTGTTTCGACAATTTTGCCAAAGAATACGTAAAAACTGACGACAACATTCAACATGGTGAGCGAAAAGGTGACATTCGTATTTTGTATCACGAGCTCAGAGACTTTCCCTCCTCAGAAGCGCCCCTTTTCTTTGTTTATAGAGAAGCACAAGAATTTGCGAACAGATCGCAAAACCACAAGATAAAAACCCTCCTGAGAGGATTCCTTAAAGTCGTCGATGCCCGATGTCAAAAAATAGCTACCGATATTGGCGCTCCTAAAGCAACAATCGATGAAATCCTGGAATCCCTGCGTGGGCATGATTCTGTTCCGACTAAACGGCCTTATGAAGCTCAAAGACCTGCTCTAGGTCTGCATTATTTTCGAGTTGCACAGCTCTTGATGCTCTTCGTCCTAGAATTTCTCCAAGATCCCGATAATCGATTTTCTTCAGGGGAAATTGCTCTATTCATTTGGCTCTGTCAACACACCGCTTTCGATTTTCCCCATCTTGGAGTCAAGATCACCGATCTATTGGATCTTACCTGCGATCAATTCAGCTCTAGAAAAAACTGTGTTCACATCAAGGAAAAAGAAGTCTCGCTTACGGAAGGTTTAGGCGAACTCTTTGTTGCACTGCTGGGCAAAAAGTTGCGAGTCAACGGTCGCAAGTTATTTACAAAACTTAGCTCCGACTTCCTCGCTGATAATTTCAGAAGAGTCATGCCTCAGCTCCCTCAGTTTGAGCGCGACCTTCGACCTTCAGACCTCCTCATCACACCCCATGTTCTCAGCAACGACGCCTACGTCGATAGAAACATCCGTCGGCATCTCAACTGGCAAATCGATTTTGTCAAAAAAAGCCCCTACGCAGACACCGAAGCTCTCACTAAACAGATACGAGAGACTGTCGCCGCATCTCTTTGTAAATCAAATAAATAAATTCTTCCGATAGTGCGCAAACCCGATTTTTTCTAGGGGTGCCGTACGACAATCAAAGTTTTCTCTGTTTCACTGGTCATTGTGTGTTAATAACTATAACTGCGCCTCGGCGCTAAGGAGAAAAAATGGCAAACAATGAAACCCAGTACGCGACTATCGAACAGATCGTCAATAGTTCCAAATATCCGTTTTCCGAAGCTCAAATGCGGCACCTCTTGTTGCATCGACATAAAAACGGATTGTCCAATTCCATTCGTAAAATCGGCAAAAGACTCTATATCCGTCTCGATCTTTTTGAGCAATGGATCGAATCTCAAACGGAGGCACGACGATGAAAACGCATCACAACCATATCGATGTTAAAGAACTCAAAGCGAGGATCTCTCCCGATGCATTTTATTGTAAGGAGCAGAATCTTCCTAGCTTATCGAGCAAATCTGGAAAATGGGCAACAGCGGGGCTCTGCCCATTTCATGCAGATCGCCATGCAGGCACCTTCAAAATCAACATGGAAACGGGTGCTTTTAAGTGTTGGTCTTGTGGTGCAGCTGGAGGCGATATCATCGCATTCATTCAAAAACGAGATCAACTCGGGTTCATAGATGCCCTACGGAAACTGTCTCAAGAATGGAGGGTGCAATAATGTCTCACACCGAAAATCTTCTCCAGATTCGGCAATTGTTTCCAGGCTATGTGCATCATTGGATGTATATCGAACATGGGGCACCCGTGATGATCGTTGCAAGGTATGAACACTATGGAAAGAAAACATATCGCCAATTCAGATTGCAAAACCAAGAGTGGGTAGAAGGGATGTGTGCGACCCCCTACCCACTCTTTGGACTCCAAACGCTCATCAGAACCAGCCCTTTCAATGCTGTGCTCATCGCCGAAGGAGAAAAATGCTCGAGTATTCTGCATCAATTACATTGGCCAGCAATTGCAACAGTCCTCGGTGCGCAAAATCCACAATCATCGGATTGGAATCCTCTTCGGCATTATAACCGATTTATCATTTTACGAGACAACGATAACGCGGGAATTTCCTTTGCGCGTTCTGTTGCAACGGAGATAAAGCGCACTACTCCTGAGGCTGAGGTTTTTGTCGTCAATCTCGTCAAGGACATGGCAGGTGGCGATCTCGTCGATTGGCTGCAGTCGACGCTATTGAGAGGTCAAGGTTGGGACGGCTATGCCCCTCTCCCTTCTCATCTGGTAGGCCCAATCCAAAATGCGTTACAGCAGGAAATAGCAGCCAACATGGTCGACGTCAAAGACTGCCCTCATGTCGCATTCAAACCCATAGAAGCTCTTTTTGACGGATTGCCGAGAAAGTTCCAGCTGGAATTGAGACCAGTGCCTTCTTTCCCCCTCCAATCTTTTCCTGAGCCAGTCCAAAAGTATCTATCGATACTTTCTTCGCAATTTTCGCAGGTGCCCGATTATGCAGGAACGGTATTCATCGGCTCGATGAGCGGACTGATAGGACGATCTGTTCGGCTACTCATGCGCCCATGCGACCAATGGTATGAGGTTGCAAATAGCTGGCTTGTGCTTGTTGGGCCACCCTCAGCAAAAAAGAGTCCTATCATGCGCAGGCTTTTTGAGCTGTTCAAGCCTTTGCTGAAACGGGCTGCAGAAGAATTTAGAAAAGCGGAACAGGAATATAAGAAAAAGCAAAAGGCTCCCAAAGAAGATGATGAATTTTTTGATGAGGCGCCTCCTATCCATAGACGATACATGACAGACGACGTGACAACCGCTAAATTAAAAGATCTTTTGGCAGGCAATCCGCGAGGCCTCATTCTTCGCAATGACGAGTTGAAGGGCCTCCTTGAAAAATTGGACAAAGAAGGCAATGAAGGCGATCGTTCTTTCATGATGAGTTGCTGGACAGGGCTTGAGGACCATTCAGAAGACCGCGTGGGGCGAGGATCTCGACTCAATGTGCCTCTTGTGATTACTTGGATAGGGTGCATTCCACCCAAGCCATTGCATCGATACTTGCGAGAAGCGATGGGAAGGGGATCTGGAGCGGATGGTTTCATGCAGAGATTCCAATTTATCACTTATCCAGATACTCGCCCCTGTTTCGAGCTGCCAAAAGAGGGTGTTCCTATTGATCTCGAAGTCCAAATACAGAGCTTATTCGAACAAATGAATAGAGAAGGAGGCCAAGATCGCACTCTGTGCTTTTCAAATGATGCACAGGCTGTCTTTGACAAGTGGCTGGTCGAAAATGAAAACAATGCTCGTTCTGGTCAGCATCCAGGCTATTGGGAAAGCCATCTTGGCAAGCAATCTAAAGCCGTCGCCGTGCTTACGATCGTTCTTCATCGGCTTAAGGAATTATTTTCTGGCAATCAACGGGATGAAGTCTCTCCCGACACTTTTCAATCAGCGCTTCTGCTTCAAAGTTATTTTTTGAGTCACGCCAGGCGCTGTTACGAAAGTGTATCTGGCGGAGTTGTCAATGATGCCGAGCAGATCTTGGACCTGCTAAAACAAAAAAGACTTCCTCCCAAGTTTAAAGCGCAAGAGATCTATCATCATGGACTGGGAGGTCTTTCTGACTCGGTCCGCGTTCGTACGGCACTAGAGTTTCTTCAAGATTTTGGGTGGCTTGCGTTTGAAAAAGCCAGTGGAAACACTGGCCGACATCACGAATATTGGCACCTACACCCAAGGGCCTTCGAAAAACAATGATTTCAAATACACCCTCAAAAACCGCAGAAAATACTTTTGGCGGTTAATGAGAGTACAAAAATAGGTAAAAAGTATGACTTCTCACAAACAAATTCAGGCCAATCAGGCCAATGCCCAGCTTTCCACAGGCCCGATTACTTTACATGGCAAGACTATGGTTGCCGCAAATGCGATCAGGCATGGCATTTTCACCAAAGACTTGATCATCGCCTCGGGCGCTGGGCAGGAAAGTCTGATAGAATACGAAGAACTCCTAGAGAACCTGGTCATTTGCCTATCCCCGCGGAACCAAATAGAGAACCTGATTGTGGAGAAGATAGCGGTGGATTTCTGGCGACTTCGACGAACGATCAGATTTGAAGCAGGCAGCATCACCAAGCAAATTGAAGAGATGCTTCGATCTCGGTACTCCTATGAACTAAAGGACAACGCAGGCCTGGATAGAGAAATTCGATATGTAAAGGAAAAGATCGAGTGGAACTCGGCTTACTTGAAATGCCTTGAAAGACGTCAAGTCACATTCGACAAACCTATGTGGAAAGGGGAAGAGCTTGAAAGCGACATTCTCGATGATTTTTATCGCATAGCTCGGTCTTTTCCCGACCTGACAAAGTCAGAGAGAAGTCTGATATCTGAAGGCATGTTGGCTTTCGCAGATGCCTCAAGATTGCTTCTAAAGCACGGCTTTTCGACGAGCGAGGAAATTTCGACTCGGTTAATAGAAATTTATTCGATGGAAAACGAGCGGCTGGAAAATGAAATCGAGACACTGGAAAATAAAAAAATCGCCAATTCAGAAGAAGATCGGCGTAATTCCTTGATGGGCTCAATTCCATCCGAAGAAAATGTGGATAAGGCCCTAAAGTACGAGCGATCCATCCAGAAGTCGATTTTTCAAAATCTAATTATGTTGAAAAAACTGCAGGGATCGTTTTAACTGTTGAATATTTTTTTGTGAGATCCGTGAGACGGGTGAGAAAATGGCGATAAGAAATGGGTTTGTTTTGGAAAAAATAAAAGAATAGGTGTATCATTGGTCGTCGATATTCAAAAATAAACATTTAATGTTGCTTAGTCAATTTTTTATTGCGCAAATTTAATGTCATAATGAGATTGAAAGGAAGTCATTGTTAATTGTATAATAATTAGACGAAAATAAAATAGGTTTATATGAGCACAAGGTTAGATTTTACTCTTACTGTTCCCAATCACTTAGCATTAAGACGGGAAATAAATCTTCAATCTAACTCTTCAACCTCTAGCTCAGATACAAACAACTACCTGCCGCCTGTTGGAGAAATATACACTGGCACAAAAGATCAGCCCGATGTTGCAAGTGTTTTTTATAAACCAAATGCTAACGAGATCTATATATCTGATGAACAGCTCGTCAATGATTTAGGGCATTCTCCGATTGAATTTATGAGCGCTCTTCGCAGGATTAATAATGCAGTAAAAATGTTGTTTCAAGAATTGAAGCAAGGAATGTTATTTAAGGAGAACAGCGAATCTTGGAATGCATTAAAGAATTTATCCAGGGGGATAATCCAATTGGTCCCATTCCTTGGAAATGCTGTCTTGTATATCCACGACTTGGCAAGGACGCATTTCTCCATCCACCCAAAAATAAAATCTGCGCTTTCCAATCAAGAAGGCCCAGTTGTAGGGATGGCCTTTGAAGGAAAGCCTATTTTCACGGTTCCCGCTTCATTATTGTATCCAAATGCGACAATGACACCTGCTGAAACGAAAGCTCTTCTTAAAGTAATATGGCTAGGTTCGATAAAACGTACTATTGAAAATAATCACAATTATACTCGAAGCGAACTTGCGGAAAATATGCATCAAATGCTGCTCAATCGCCAATTCGTGGGTCCAACAACGACTTCATCGATAAACTAGAGGGTGGTTTATGAGCATACAACTATCCGACACATTTAAAAGACTTGAAACATGGTCATTAGATCAAATTCCATTAAAAACGACGACAAGCGAAGCACAAAACGAGTGGAATAAATGGAACGTCATTCACATTGTATCTTGTATTTTCAGTCCTCTCCTTATAACAATTCCTTTGATTTTTCATGCTAATCGGAAAATGGCAGAAGCTAAGGCCCAAGAAAAAGCTGCCCTTGGTCTAGATGCTTATCGTCGCAAAGACTGGCAGGGCGCCGTTGAGCATTTGGAGCATTTGAATGAAGCTCCCGTAAAAGATATTTTCAAAAGAAAAGTCGAAGAAAAATTGCGAAACACTCCCTCCCTTTTGAACAGTGAGAATGAAGTGCAACTAGGAGCACGAGTACATGCAGAGGCTGAAGAAGGTCTGCCCCGACCTGCTCAACTCGGCACGGTGATCTATCCATCGGATGTTGCCGTTTCTGCCATTCCGATGGTCTGCGAAAATGCTCATGATAACAAGACGATTGTCCTTGGAGCCTTAATCGGGTTTGCTTACCTTCATCAGGCGGTTGACGAATTAGAAAAACGCCGTTCAGCGGATAAATTGAAAGTAAAAACCTTTACGGTCATTTCTACCCAGTATCTCGGACGCACCCGAGGCAAACTGCAGTTGGTGGACCAGGATTTTGTAAATATAAGACAACGCCTCCGAATGGTTTAAATTCAATGTTAGATTATACTCTTACTGTCCCAACGTCTCGCTCAGGTACAAACTATCAATCATCCCCTATTGGAGAAATACATCCTCAGGGAACTTCTATCACAACTCCGTCTATTCTGCGTCCTGCGCCACTTTCGACTTCTTCTCATTCACGAATGAATGCCAAAGCTGCAGAAGGGGGATTCTGCGATTGGATCAAAGAGCTCATTCAGAAGATTTGTCGATTTTTTGGGCTGGCTTCTGAACCTGAAACATCGATTGCACGGGCAAACCGATTGCTCGAGGAAAAAATTGCTGAGGGAAAGCAGATTATCGACCGACACATGCAGCAAGATCCTATCGCCAATGCGAACGCCTCGAACCAAGCCATCATCATCGTCATTCAATACAACGGAGAATGTAAAATTGATTTTGGAAAAGCGCAAAATGTGAAAAACAATTCCGAAGTCGCAAAAGCGATGGTGCGAGAGGTGTTCAACAGGCATGCATCTGCTCCTAACGCCAAGCTTGAGATTGATACTATCCTCATCCGAAAAAACAACGTTAATGATTATGACTACCAGCACTTCGATAATTCAATCAACTACGCCGATGGAAGACGTGGCAGTGGAGGCGGTGGTTCTGATGGACTCGGCATGGCTAGATTAGGAGCTATCTTGATATCTGCGATTCCCGATCGTCAACATCAACGTACGATTGCCGATTTTATTCGTCATCAACTATAAATTAGGGTTCTATGAGCATCACTTTGACTCCAGGCTATCGAGCCAACGTCCAATTGCGAGATACGAGTAATAATGTCCTATATCAGTGCAATTATGCTACCGACGAACAAGTAAAAGAATTTATTGGTAGATATGCAAATTCAAGAGACGGGTATTCTTTGCTTCAGGGTGTCGTTTTCCCATTGAGGACAGACACCTTTAAAAATTATGCTGAAGATCTTTTCTTGCCAACTTTCATACATCATGCTTCAAAAACAAACAATTTTGTTTTAAGGATTTTGTCTTCCATTGTTGCAATAGCTTTCGATGTCATTACAATCCCCATAAGAATAATTACGACGCCGTTCCAGTTGCATCGAAACAATATCCCCGAAGAAAAGCATCCCATTCTCAATTTAATACAAAATGATCAACATCTTCAAAAGGTCATCGAAGATAACTCGGTGAACTTGTGCTATGAGGTGCAAAACGTCCAATTAACCAATCCGCGGTACGAGAGCGGAAATACTTTTCAGAACGCTACAAAGTCGTTGATTAAAGGCAGCATCCAAATTGCCTTGAAGCATTTACCAGGCGGAATTAAAGGACAATCGCAAGAGGAAGAAGAGAGAAGCTCCTACCTAGGCATGAATCGTGATTGGGTCCTTGAAAACTATAGCAAAAATTCGTCTTCCCACTACAGTTTCGCCTGTTAGAAAAGAAAAAAAAGTAAAATTTTGCCAAAAAAAAGATCATGAGTATTAGACCAACTAGCCATAGTGATTTTGTCCGTGACGCCACCTTGCCATCTTCCCCTCAAATTTCTTCGCCTTCTCAAATTTTACGCACTACACATGCCTCGCAGGACATAATCCGTTCTTTCCAAGCGGAGAACATCTGTTCCAGTTTCTTTTCTAAGATTTTCCAATGGTTAAAACAATTATTCCCTTGCTTGTTCGGAGCTGCACCAGCAAGGACAGATCTCACTGCTCAAGAACTTGAAGAACGGATTAGGAAAGGGGTTGATTTCATCAATAACAGTGTTGACCATCATCTCGGCAATCCTGCTAGGAATCTCCTTCGCGATCGATTTCTTGTTCGTATGTCCCATCATGGGGAAATTGTCATCTCATCTCCTACAAGCCATCCCGTGGACCTTGACCAGTTCAAGAGAAGTGCCATAGCAAAATTTGAGGCCATGATGCGGCGGCCCAATATTCGCGAGCGCTCATCTGATGATTATCTTTCTGTCGAAACATTCTATTTTGCACGCCAGGTACGACGTTCGGATGGGGCCCTTTCGCCTTTCGTTATCTCTGAATGCGAACAGCATTCGCGAGACTTTAGGCAGTCCAATACAGCCGACCACGTCGGTCATGGAATTTGGAGATTTTATGGCAATGAATTAAGAACTTGGCTCAACGAGCAAATCCCTGCCTCTGATCCAGAACGGCAAGGTGCCATTTCCTATGCCTTAGGAGCCATTAATTGGTAGTAATAGGCAGTCGCTCAATATCCAATTGGCAGATAACCAGCAAATTAGGCAAAACGCAGGGTTACGCCCAACGCAACAAGAAGCGGACGAATCAATTTCAAACTAGGGTTGCCCCGCGGAGAGAGAATGCGGTAGAGCTGCTCTCTACGAATGCGGCGCCTTCTTTGCTAATGTGCCGATGCCCCCTTGAGCTTCTGCCACATCACGCAATGCCATTAGAAAAAGCTGTTGGGATTCTTCGTCGCCTTTGAGACTTTCTTCCCAAGCTGCATTTATGAGAGCTATTGCCTCATCGTGATCTTTCAGATCTTCGAGGAGTTGCTCACGATAATCTCTGTGTCTAGCCATCTTCTTTTCCTCTTTGCTTGTCTAGAAAAACTCCTCATTTTTAATCAATGGACTCAAATTAAACTTTGGCCTATGATTCAAGGCGATCGGTATAGGAGTAGTGCAAGGAAAAATAATCTTAGCACATCCAGTCTTAACCACAATGTCATTCGCATCAAAGTCTATCCAACAGTTTGTAAAACTTCTGATCGCAAACAAATTGTTGAGGACTGGGGAAAAATGGAAGTACACATGAGTAGGCAGGAACTATCAACTCTAGCAGCGCCTGTAGCGCCCAGTTTACCCGAGGGATTATTAGAGGAACTGCGGCAATTAATCGATGAAACCCGCGGGTTTATTGCCTCCACGGTTAATTCAGCTCTAACGATGGCCTTTTGGAGGGTTGGAGATCGTATTCGAAAAGTAATTTTACAGGAGGAGCGTGCAGGGTATGGTCTGGAAATTGTCGTTACGCTGTCACGACAATTGGTGGTAGATTACGGCAAGAGCTTTACGGACAAGAACTTACGTCGCATGATTCAGTTCTCTGAAATGTTCCCAGATGACCAAATTGTCGTTACTTTGTCACGACAATTGAGTTGGAGCCATTTTGTCGCCCTCTTACCAATCAAAGATTGTATCAAACGAGATTTTTACGCCGAAATGTGTCGTATAGAAAAATGGAATGTCCGCACTCTCAGAAAAAAGATCGATTCCATGTTATTTGAGCGTACAGCATTGTCCAAAAAACCGAGTCTTTAGTTGAGGCTGAAATCGCCCAGCTTCGACAAGAAGATCGTCTTTCTCCCGACCTCGTGCTTCGAGACCCTTATTTCCTGGAATTTTTGAATCTCAACGATCGCTATATGGAAAAAGACCTTGAGGACGCCATCATGCGCGACCTCGAACAGTTTCTTCTCGAATTTGGTACTGGCTTTAGTTTTTTAGCTCGTCAAAAGTGTATTGTTGTCGATGATATCGATTTCCACCTCGACCTCCTCTTTTTCCATCGTCGTCTTCGCAGACTTATTGCTATCGAACTAAAAGTCGGCGATTTCAAGCCAGAATACAAAGGACAAATGGAGCTTTATCTACGTTGGTTAGACAAGTATGAGCGTCAGCCGAACGAGGAGTCTCCTATTGGTCTCATCTTGTGCACGGGCAAAAACCAGGAGTGTATCGAACTTCTCGAACTGGATAAAGCGGGCATTCATGTTGCTGAATATCTGACAGCATTGCCTTCTAAAGAAGCGCTCCGTCAACAGTTGCAACAGGCACGTAAACGTGCGCGTCATCGTCTAGAGGAATCGGCGTGTGAGCAGCTCTCTCTATGAAGCCTGCGACATCCTCAATGAATTCGAACAGGCGGTACACGAGCAAAGTCCTTTTGGAGCTTTGAGAAGCTCGCATGGAACGAAAAAAAGAGGCAAAAATGACTGGAGAAAAAGAAACTGATTATCAAGTAGATGAAGATAACATTTTTGCCGCAATTGGGCGTAAGGACGCTGATGAACTTGTTGCTCGATCCGAACTTCTAGAAGAAGTCGGTGATCTTATCGAAAAAAGTGGGTTGACTCAACGCGCTATGTCCAAAAAACTTGGAATTAAACAATCCGAAGTCTTCATGCTCGTAAATGGCCATTTATCAGAATTTAGCACAGACGTTCTTCTTCGTTATCTCGGTGCAATTTCGGTGCAACGAGATGCCTATTGCACCAGCTCTATTTCGGAATAATCGGTTGCATCCAACAAGCAAGTTCTTCATAATGACGCGCATAACGATTGGATGAAACTGGATAAAGTGAGAATCGCTCTCACTTTTAATGAGAGGGTCGATGGTTCGAGTCCATCAAGTCTCATAGACAAAAAACCAGCCATAAGGCTGGTTTTTTTTTGTCTATGAGACTTGAGCAAGACACAGTGTGTCTTGCGTATGGACTCGAAGTGAAGCGGGCTTCCCCGCGAACCGGCTCGAGGGACGGGACGACGGAGTCGCCCGCGTGAGAGGAGTCCATCTTGAAGGTTTGATCGCCCGTCTCGTTTTTTTTGTCTATGAGACTTGAGCAAGACACAGTGTGTCTTGGCGTATGGACACGAAGTGAAGCGGGCTTCCCCGCGAACCGGCTCGAGGGACGGGACGACGGAGTCGCCCGCGTGAGAGGAGTCCATCTAGAAGGTTTGATCGCCCGTCTCGTTTTTTTTTGTCTATGAGACTTGAGTCAAGACACAGTGTGTCTAGTATACGGCCTTAAAGTCCAGGCTAGCAAGTCCGCGAACGAAGACAGCCAACCGGATAATAGTGCTTAAGGGTTATGCTCTGATCGGTAGGGTAGCATTAAGGATTTATCAGAGTTAAATGCTCCGAAACTGATTTTTTGCAAAAAGGGACTTTTTATTACCCCCTCTTAATTTAAGATTGGGCCATATCATTGATCTGACTTATTGGTCGAATTCCAAAGTACCCTTTAGCTTTGCTCAGCATTTCTTCAGTTTTTGCGTTAAGCTCCGTGGAAGAGATATTGGGATTTCTCTCTTGAACCAATACACCTTTACCATAAATGACGTCGTCGACAGCGTGTTTTTTCAATTCGTGTACAAAAGTCTGTAAATCGGGATATTCGAAGAGACCCTTGTTACCGTCTATAGAGTCATATAAATAATACCCGCTCTTCCCGAATTGAAATCCGATCAGATGATTTTGAATATGCATGCATCCCACATAGTCGTCGTGACCTGGAAATTGGTCGGCGACTTCTTGAAGAGCATTGCGATAGGTCGAGGAATCAGCTAGTACTAAGAATTTGCTGGACTCAGGAAAAGTACTGCTGTGATAATCCTTACCGATATGTTTGAGATCTTTTTCAAGTTGATTTCTGATTTGTTTTTTAACTTGTTCCCATTCCTCATCAGATTTTACTTGTATAGCAGGAGGAGGTGTCCCTGAGGACATGCTCTTTTTGATTATTTCTACGTTTCTTTCATTTAATTCTATTTTTTTTTGGAAAAGTTGAATTTCAGAACAAAAGTCTAAGCCATCCTTTTTTACGCATAGTTTTTGTAAAGCATGGTGATAAAAAATATCTTCGTAATTTAAAAGAGAGACGCTTTCTTTTAGTGAAAGGCTTTCTTTTTTGTGTATTTTATCAAAAAGGGCGTTCACGATACCGCTGCAGGTACCTTTCGAAAATTCATACTTAAAGTGACCCAAAACTTTATCTTCCGTAAACAATTTTTCTTTCGTTAAAAAGTTCTGATATTCATTAGGGAAATTATTCTGAAGTCTGATTAATGCCCTTTTTAAGTCTTCATCTTGATTACCATCGGTATTAAATCGGTGAGGGATTAATTGATATTTAATTTGATTCTTGTGAGTAGTAGCCGGAGTTGCCTTCCCGAAAATGCCAGGCATCAAAGTCTTGATGATATGTCCCGAATTAAAAAAAAGGTCTGCAGCGACTCCTAAAGCTGTGATTCCCAATACATGTCTAATTCCGATATTAGATGTCAAACTATGAGCCATATAATCTCCTTGTATTACATTAGTGATGGTAATTATACTATTTTTTTTGGTATAATTAAATGATTTTTTTTGTGGCCACTTAATTTTTTATGGTCTATCTTATTACGTCATTTTTGGGCTCATCATTAATAAACTGCAGATTTTTTTGTTATCTGACGTTAAGGACCAGTGAGATATGCCTCTTTGAGATGAGATTGAGTCTAGTTTAAATTTTAAATATTTTGCTATAACATTTAAATGTAAGTTTTGTGTTTTTGTGTTTTTTAATTTCTTTTTCTGGTATTATAAACGTTCAAAAGAAAATCAGTCCCCCATAATAAGGAGTTTAACATGGCTTCCCCTGCGATCCTTCAGCTAGATAATTTCCAGAAATCCTTTTACAAGGTCTACCAAGGGATTATGAGTGAATCCCCGCAATGGAAAACCGATCTCAAGCAATTGACAGACGAAACGAAGAAGATGCTTGGCAGCGCCGAGAAGTCGGCGGGAATGAAAGAAAAATTGTTGAGTTCGATCTCCCAGCTTAGCGAAAAAGAACTCGATCCTAAAAAAGCCAAAGAGGCTTTGTTGAGCATATTTAGCGGGATCGACGAAATGCAAGCAAACTTGATGAAGCTTAAAACTCCAGAGGCGATTGCTTCTGAAATGCAAAAGAAGGTTGAAGCCGTTTTCACAAGCAAAGCTCAGATGCCCCGAGTCGCTTCCGGAATATCGACAGGAAGAAATATTCAAATCCTTGGGGAGCTCGCAGCCCAACAGCAAAGCGAACATAAGCTCGATGGAGAAGAGCTTGCCAAGAAGGTCGGCAGGCAAGCGTTGAATCCATTTGCCTTAGTCGCTCCTAAGCAACTGATAGGCGAAATCCAATTTAAATTCGCATCGAGAGTCCATAATAAGGCGATTGAAAATATCCAGGGCCTTTCCAGCGATGTGGAAAAGTTGATGCAGAACACGACGGTCCCGCTTTCTTATCAGGAACTTCAACAACTCCTGAACGAGGCTCGCGGCGGCATGCAGACTGCTCAGGACATTATCATTGATCTTAGCGCATATGATGATCTGAATGCAGCTGATCTAAAAAAGCAAGTCCAATCCCTTAAAGATAAGCTGGAAGTGGCTGTGGTTAATTTCTCCCAGAAAATGGACGCATTGATCGGCAGCGAAAAATGTGAACAGGCTATGGAAGACTTGGAAGCACGTGGGTCTGAGGAGGATAAGGAACAGTTCAATACGACGATCGACGTCTATCAGCAGACAGGAACTCGCGCCATCGCCTTGGTCAAAGTTGAAAAGGATGTTCTGGCTGCCGAGAATGAGCTTAAACAAGTTACCGAAGCTCCAGATAAGAAAGATATCTCAGGAGCTCAAAAGGCGATTCTGACGACAAGCATTGCGCTTGAACAGACAAGCAAAGCTTTAACAGCATTTACCGAAATATCAGCTGCCCTTCCGGCCACTAAAAAAGCAAACCCTCTTCTTGCAAAGCTCAGAAATGCCCAAAAGAAGCTGGTCGATCAATCTAAGGTTGTCCTGGAGAATCCGGAGCTGAAACAAGCCCTCGAGCAGAATCCGGAAGCGAAAAAAGTCTTTCAGGATACTGTCGTGAGGCGAGCAGAAACTGCCGTTTTAGAAGTCAAGCAAGCGGTCGAAGCTATCGATAATCCAACCCAGAACGTGGAATTCTCTGTTAGACAAAAGGAGTTCTTCGCATTCGTTCAGAAAACAATTGCGGAGGAGAGCAAGCTTGAAGGGAAATTGAAGACTGATATCACCAAGTTTGCGCAAAGAGCGATCCCGTTGATGAGGATTCAAGAGTTGAAACAGCTTTCAAAGGCAGACAGTTTTTCGATTTCTTACATGATGATCGATTATATCAATGTCCTAAACTATATCTATGAGAAGCTGGAAGACGCAGGAAAAAAGTCTCCTGAAGAGTGCAGAGCTTTGAATGGTTTAATGAGTAACGATGGCATTCATGATCTCGCAAAATTTATGGCGGATGAATATTATCCTGAATTTATAAAATTAAAGCCGGAAATCCAGGCCTTGGTCGGGACAGAGCTCTTGAGTGAATTTAATGCCAAACTGAACAAAGTATGGGACATGGCAGATAAGGTCAAAGGCATATTGAAATCCTAATTGCTATTCTTTTTAATAGGCCAGAATACCTCTTCTCAGAGCTTTCTGGCCTTTTCTTTTATTCTTTGAATGCAGAAATACCCTTGCACGCGCTTTTAAGCGTTCGATATTTGATCTCGTGTTAGATTAGCTCTTGTCCAATTCTATGGCGCGGATGCTTAGGCGTATGAATTTTCATTGCGCTCTCTCTCTATCTTCGTTTACTCCATGAATGCAATTAAAAAATTGACAATCAACCGATTATGAGGTAAATAATTTTGAAAAATTAACGTTACTTATTCCAAGAGGTGGATATGCTTCGAACGGATCAAACTCATCAAGTTCCGCTTAAGAAAAAAAAATGGGCGCGCAAATTTTCTCGATTTCTAAGAGAGAGCTGCCACTTTCTGACAACCTGTGCAATTGCCTTCGGATCCTTCTTTGTTCTTGTCCAGGCAGGATGCCCTGACCCGAATTTCACGACAGGATATTTGGGCGATCTGGGTACGACGTCAGGAAATTGCCAAACTTTTCCACTGCCGCCTTTAAGTGCATTCGGTTCCCTTTCCGTTAACCAAAATTCCCCTCTGCAGCCAGTCAATCGGCTTAACCCCACTCAACTGCCTACGACGAACAATTTTCAGAATTTCCAAAATCCCTGCGCTATCAATCAAAATACCTGGAGCAATACCGGGACGACGGGAATTCCTGCTGGGGCGGGCGTTCTCCGGATGAGGTCTGGACCATTCCTCGTCGGTATGGCAAGGACAGGACCAGTCGCGACGGTGGCCCAATTCAATTACAACAACAATAAGGATTTTCCCAATTTGACCGCTGACAACAGGATGACTTTCTTCTTCAGCGCGACGGAGATCAACGGAATAGGTAACGACTACTGCAATATCGCGACCAATGTCGTGAACTCGGAGACCTGCATTGTCTCTTATACTTCAAAAACTAATCCGCAGGCCCAGATCCTGGATTACAACCTCACAGGAAATCCTTTCCATGATGTGTATTATCAAAACCTCCATCCTGTTTTAGCGATCAGTAATCCACTATTAGTGGAAGGGCAGGGAGTATTGATCAGTATCGATGGAGGGCCTGTCCAAAAGAAGGCATTCGGGTCTACTGTGTCAGGAAAATACTTTCAGTTTTTTGCTCAGAGATACACTCCTTTGGGGCCTGCAACATTTGTCGTTTACGCGGTCAATTCTACTGACAGCGGCATTACTTTCACTCTGCTCCAAAACGCATCCGATCATATTCTCTTCACATGTACAAGTCCCTACACTGGATTTATTCGATTGGCGTCTGTCTCAACAAATGATCCCGCCCCGGCCTCTGGGAATACCTGGGTTCAGAACTCCTATTTTATGCCGGAGGATATAGGCAATTCGGCCGACACATCGAATCCCCCTTCTACCTGTGCAATTGAAGACCCGGCGTGCGGTCTTGTTGTGACTTCCGCCTCCTGGTGGAAAACCGCTCAGGTCCATTCGATCTCACCGACAGGGATGAGCTTTTATATGCTGTTTCCTACGGCCTGGGCGAACTCCTTCACCTCCCTGGCGATTAAAACGATGGGCGCCACATGGATGAACACTGCCGGAACCAACCAGTTCCCCACCTCGCAGGCGCTCTCCGACGTGCTGCATATTATTTCAACCATCAATCCCGGCGCGGCTAATGGCTATTATTCGAACTTCTTCACTGCATTGAACCCCTCTGGAATGGCGCCTTATACCGATGGCAGCGATTTTGTGACGAACTTCTTTACGTTGCAATTTGACATGTTCATGGGAAATAATTTGGCGACGACTGTGCCTCAGACTATCTCTGCCTTTCAAACGGCGAGCAGGGTGCTGCCCAGCTATACGATTACGGCGCCTGTCAATAATATTGCCGTTTATACCGCGCACCGTCTCAATATTCCGGTCCGCGCAGATATCAGCACGACGGCCAATTCAGTCAGTTGGACATACACCATTTCCCCGCTTGTCCAACCGCCCGGCGCTTCGAACAAGGTGTTGATGTGTTTTCCATTTTGGAAGTACTTGCAGGGCACCACTCCTGGGATGGTGAACACGACGCCCGGAGGCGGTCAGCCTTTGCAGAACTTCATTTTCAACGATACGATCAAAGGGACTCTATATGCAGCAGAGGCCATCAACGGAGTCGTCACTTTCCTCGAAGGAGGAATTCCTTCGTGGTATGGGACCGGCGCGGGCCAGGACCTCTTTATTCCTCCCACGCTCGCTTTTAGTCCACCCCAGATGTCCGCCCTTGCAACAGCGCTGACTCAAATCGGGCAGGAAGTGATTCCTCTTCCCTTCTTCCCTGAGAACAGGCTTGATCCTGGATACAACGCCGGGAAGACATGCTACATGCTCGCCAAAACTGCGCTCTACATTGCCTTTTACATGAAGCAGAATGGATCGACCAATGCACAGATTGTAGCAGCGACGCAGCCTTACCTGGATAATGCGAAGAGCTGCATCAATGCGTACGTGATGGGAAGAACGCCAGGTTCTTCTTACTTTGTCGCAGACCGCACCTGCGGCGGAATTTGCGTCAATGGAGCGGGCGGAGACGGGACATGGGCGCTCGGTCCCAATTTGCAGCAGTCCGTGGACAGCGGGGTTGATTTCGGCAACTATGTCTACAATGACCACCACTTTTTTGCCGGTTACTTTTTGCTTTCAACCGCAATGGTCACGCAGTGGGAAAAACTCTACGGAGGAGGAATTTCCTGGATCAATACGACCGTGACTGGAGCGGATAATCAAACTTATAAAGTCAGGGACATGATCGACTTTTTGTGGAGGGACGTTCACAATCCTTTCACCAATAATACCATGCAGGCGATCTATGATCTTGACATGCCCTACGACCGCTATGGCCTTCCCTGGGAAGGGCACAGCGTTGCCAACGGACTCCAGTATCAGCCGAATGCGCTGGGAAGAAACCAGGAGAGCATCTCGGAAGATTTCAATTGCTGGCTCGGGATGAACGCGTATGCTTCCTTAGTGCTGCAAACGGCGCTGACTGCGCCTGAAACGGCAAGGTATACGGCACTGTACAATTTCAGCTTGATGAACATGAAGCTGAATGCAAGCGCAGGGATCCAGTGGTTTAAAAATACCACCTATTGGAAAGGGGTGAACATGTATAGCACGTCCCCCACTTCAACCGCTCCAGCGATCCATATTGGCCAGTTTACCCAGGCCACTGTTTCGAATGGACAAGTCAACGACCAGTCCGCGCAGAACCAGACATTCTTCTGATTCGAAAGTCGACAGGAGTTTTCAAGATGAGGAGGCAGGATCTGCCTCCTCTTTTTTTTGTCCTGATGAAAGGGCTAATTAAGAGAAGTCCCTTTCTCTTAAGGAAATGATGTCATCCAATGAGATGACGATCGGAGGCTGTTGCACAGATCTGTAGAATGGGAGCTTTTCAAGATGAGGAGGCAGGATCTGCCTCCTTTTTTTGCGGCTTGACGAAAGAACTACTTTAAATGGTCTGTTTCTTTGGGAGGATTGATGTAATCCAAAAAGAATTGGTCGGTCGGCACTTGCAGATAGCTGTCGTCATTGTTAAAGACATACGCCGGCGGATAAAAAATGTTTATCGTCGGGTAGTACACACCTGCAAAACCTCGTCCTTTTGGCCTGATCCGTTCTCCTTGTTCAGATGGGGAAGGGGGAGGCGGAGGAGGAGGTGGTGGTCCTGGCGGTGGCGGAGGCGGAGGCGGTCCAGGAGGAGGTGGCGGTGGTGGTGGGCCTGGAGGAGGAGGTGGCGGAGGTGGTGGTGGCCCGGGTGGTGGGGGAGGAGGAGGTGGTGGTGGGGGTTGTGCGCAACCGACCCCGCAATTCAAGAAGGTTTCTGTGGTAGACATGGGAGGAGTATCAAAGGTCACGCAAAACTTGTTGGCGATCGCGATGATGTCTGACGCAGTGACAGAGCCCATAAAGTGGATCGCGCTGCTTCCCTGGCCTGCGTTGTAAAGGTCGATGCCGCCTGCATTGACTGCTCCGGAAATCGTGGCCGCATTGGCAAAGTCGATGACGAAATAACTTAAGGGGTTGCCCGCGGAGCCCAATGCGCCCAGTGAGACAGTGGATGCAGTCGACGCGTCAATGCCGAGGAGACTGCTTGCCGTGGTTTGCACCGCGCCCGCGCTAATGTTGCTACCGCGCAGGATGATGCCGTTGAACCCAAGGGTAAGCGGGCCGTTGATCGTGATGTTCCCGGGCGAGTCTGGCCCTGCTGCTGCCAAATTCTGCCCTGCGAAAATGGGGGCCGGAAGGTCTTGCGCTCCGCCGTTGACCCCCGCGCCGCCTGTCGCAATGATGGGACCTTGAAGCGTCGTGCCGCCTGTCGATGTGATCGATATCGTTCCCCCTGCTCCGCCGGTTCCAGAACTTCCGGGAAACGCAGGCGTTCCGCCTGCATAGATGGCAAGAAGGTTGATCGTAGAGCCATTTAAAGTGACCGATCCGCCGCTTAATCCATTTGGAGCGTTAGGATTTCCTGCTGTGCTGACAGAGCTGGACTGCCTTCCGCCAGTCGTTGTGATGACTGACTTGTAAACGACGGTGTCAGTGGAAATAGGCGATAGGACTGCAACAAGAGGCGTCGAGCAGCATCCCATACAATCTGGTGGACGTGGGACTACAGCGCAACACTCTGGAGGATTCGGCGGGCAGGCGTGCTGGACCAGGTAGTAAAAGTTGATCGCTCCGGTTGTGTTGATCGAGACGTTTCCTCCGGCTCTGGGAGCAGTCGGCACCGTGCCGCCGGTTTGTGGGACGGGAGCGCCGTAGGTAATGAGAGAACCTCTGAAAGAAGTATTGCCTGTGCCTGCCGCTTGGGTAAAGGATCGGGCAGTCATTGTGAAAGTGGGTTTCGTGGGATCAGGCTGGTTGAATAAATCGACATTGCGCGCATTTTGAATCAGCAAATCTCCGATCGGGTTCAATCCTACGAAGGAATGAAAGGCGATGTCGCCTCCGCCGGCGTTTAAGGTGAGGTTGCGGTTGGAAGAGGGAGTATCGCTATTGACCTGGCCCGCAAAGTTGATCCCGCCACCCGAAGATGAGATAGCGACAGGATTGTTGAGCGTGAACAGGGCAGAATTCATGATGATGTTGCCGGAGGTCGTGATGTTAGCGAAGCACTGAACGTTTGCATTGGGAGATTCGACATCCAGAACTCCAATGGGGTTCGTGCCGCCCACCGCTCCATTGAATACCACGCCATTTTGGGCATTGATCGTCAGGTTTTGATTTGGAGTCATGGAAGAGGAATCAACTGTTTTCACTAATGTCACGGCATTGGATGTCGACCCAAGGGTTGTTGGCCCTTGCAAGACCACAGGGGAGTTGATCGTCAGCGGACCTGTCGTCGTGAATGAACCATTGGCAAGAAATTTTCCAAACAATCCCGGTCCCGCATTCGTGTCGATGACGACCCCGACGTTGGGATTTGTAATATTGACAGTTGCAGGGGTCGATGCAGTCCCGAGAGAAATATAGGTGTTGTCCATCGCCGGAGGGTTGGGGACGTTCCCTGCGAGAAGGATATTTGATGTTGACGACTGCAGCAGAGTAGCGCAGACAGTGTAGTCGCCGCTCGTGCCGTCATTAGTGGAAGGAGAGGTAGGTGCGCACGTGCTTGGCATAGAGGGCATGCAAATGCTTAGATTCGCAGGACTCGTCGTGCAGGGAAGAGCGCTGACAATTGTAATGGAGTGTGGATCGAGAGCCCAGCTTCCCCATTTTCCTTTCGGCGCGGAAGTGTCCACCATTCCCGTCACGCCATGGAAGTTGTGGCCGCTTGATGTTTCAACGTGTCCGCCGCTGCCCCCTTCCGGCCCCCCTCTAGAATAGATCTTGGCGTCGAAAATGGTCAGTTTGTCCGCCCACACGAGGATCTGTCCGCCGTCGCCACTGAGAATCGCATTGGTTTGGATGACTGTGTCAGTGTCGCAGCCGGTATATTTCGCAGTGGGATAGACCCCTTCTCCATGAGAGCCTCCGCCGACGATCACGCTGCCGCCGCCAAGGGTTCCCGATGCATTGATTTGAGCGCCTTCTAGGCTGATCACTTCCCCCTGGATCAGAATCTCTCCGCCGCGGCTGTTCTCAGAAAGCTGGCTTGCGTCCAGATTTCCGCCAATTTTGAGCAAGCTGTCTTTTTCAGCGTACACCTGGATTTTTTTCGCTTTGGAAACGCCTGAATGGTAAAGGAGGAACGATTCGGGAGCGCCATACTCAATGAAAGACCCTGTGGCAGTTGCGTCCTGCAGAGACTCCTTATCGCACTTGACAAAGAGGTGGCCGTCTTCTTTTCCCAAATAGACATCCTCAGTCGTCGCAAAAAGAATATGGCCGTCGTCCGTCAATACATTGCCTTTCTGGAAGATTGATTTTCCGATGAGCGCGATTTCCTTGGCAGAGAGAGTTCCATAGATTTCGATGGCTCCCTTCACGTCTTTAAAATGGTTGATACCCTGAAGAAAGTCCTGATCGCTAAGGTGCGCGGCTGCTACGTAGAGCGAAGCGACATTGACGACGCAATCGGGGCCGAACACGATCCCCGCGGGGTTCATTAAATAGACAATGCCGTTGGACAGAAGCCTGCCGTCGATGCGCGTCATCGCATCGCTGTTGATCCGATTCAGAACGCGGCTCGAACTGTCCGGCATCTGGAAGCGGACGGTCTCGTGGCTCTTAATGTCGAAGTTGCGGTAGTTGTAAATGGCGTTGTCGGAGGCTTTGATGAGGAGCTCGTTCCCTAGGGAAGAGACTTCTGCCGTTCCATGGGACACGGAGTCTATCGCAGGGAGGGCTCCCAAGGGACCATGCATCAAGAGCAGGGAAGATGCCAGGGTGGAGAACATGACTGACTTCGTTTGCATACTGAAATGACCCATCGATTCATCCCCTCATTAAAATATGACTGTCGAAGAAAAATAAAACTGGTTGTGTCCGCTGGAAATTCCATTTGCGGAGCGGAACGCATGTCCCCAGTCTCCCCGAATAAATATGTTCTGCCAAACCACAAGTTCCGCCCCAAGGCCGGAACCCATGATCAGATAATTGCGTTCAAAACTTCGACGCTGGTTCACTGTGGTTTGGCCCACGTCGTAAAATGCTCTGATCACGAAGTCCCAATCTGTCTCTCCCTTAGGCTGCGCAGGCGCCCACCTGAGAGATTTCCCGAATATTTTTGTGCAGGCGTTGGGATTGGGGCCCAAAACTTGCGGCAGATGGAAGCGGTACTCGAAGGAGCCCATGTAGAGGTTGTCCCCGGAAACTGTCGATTGAGGATACCCGCGGATGGTATACAGTCCTCCTAAAATCCCTTCTAGCTCCGGGATCAGTCTTTGATTAAAGGCGTTTTGCAGCTGACCGACGACGACGATCTCATTTGCCAGATGTTTGACCCGCTCGCTTTTTTGAAAGAGAGGCTCGAGATAAAAACTTCCGTAGAGTCCTGCCTGAACGATGGCCCAATTGGGGCTCAGGTCGGTTCTTCCCAGGTTGTCCAGATTCTTCCGCACGTCCCAAAATAAGGAGCTCATCGTGCTTTGCAGGGACAGAGAGGCGATCAGCTTTGTCTCCCGCTTGAGCTGGACAGCTTTAAGCCCGATCTGGGGAAGAATGAAATTTTTCGTGGCGGAAGAGAAAAAGATATGCCCCTGATTATGGATATGGCGATATTGCAGGTCGGCGACAAAGTCTAAAAACAGTTTGTCCCATTGGGCGATATTCGTGATGATCTCTCCGTTGAAGATCGCCTGGGTGCCTACGAACAGGTTTTGCGGCAAGGCGAATTCCGCAGAGAGAAACCTGCTGTAGCTTCCGGAGAGTTGCCAGCGCGTGCCGATGGATCCTCTGAAAGGGGCTTCGTATGAGGCGTCGATGGAATAAAATTTGTCGCAGCTGTCAGAGGAGGCGTTCAATTTCAGGATGTCGTCATTTCCTGTGAGCTGGGTATGGATGAATCCGACGGACTCCTGCCATCTGTCGATCGGCTTGGGCACATTGTTATTGGCGTTGAAATAGAAATGCCAGGGGCGTTTCTGCGTCACGACAAAGTCCAGCGCCACTTCGCCCAGCTGTCCTGTGGGTCCAATCTCCAGGTCCACCCTTCTTTCAGGATGGCGGTTGAGGGAGTGCAGATAGTTGTTCAGGAGGTTGGAGTTGATGAAGTCTCCAGGATAGCCTGTGGAAGGATCGGGGAGCGATAAGGGGAGCTTGTTGCAAATTTTTTGGGAGAGCGTGGAATTGTCGATCTCTTTGGAGGAATTGTTCGGATCGACAAATTTCACAGAAGTATCTTTGACGATCGGAGTCGAAATGACAATCGTCAGCGCCGTATCCTTGTTTTTGCGGAGATCTCTTCCGTCTGTAGCGATCTCATAGTTGGGGATGTAGACGACCGTCCAATCGATGTTGCGCGCGAGAAAAAAATTATAGACCTCGTGGAGGATCTGTTCGAGAGCGCTTTGCGTCAGCTGCATTGTCTGACCGGAGCCATTGAGACACTGAATGGTCATCTCCTTAAGCTCTGACGCAGGAGGCCTGCGATCCTGCATTTCAGCGCCATAAAGGACGTCTCCCTCCTCATAGAAGGGGATCTCGATTTTCTCCAGCTCTTCAATGGGGGGCTGCTTGGGATGGCTTTGGTGAAATTCGAAATAGATCTGCGAAACAGGATAGGTAAGTTCGCTTTGCTGCTGATCTGATTGACTATCCTGATCGGCAACTGCTTCTTCGAATTCGTCGATGGGGATGGCGCTGGAAATTTGCAATGGAAGGAAAGAGGTCCCGCAAAGCAACAGCAAAGGTATACATTTCATATGACCACTCAGTAAGATCTGCCTTTCCGCAATTAAAATTTCATCTTTACCAGAGAATTCATCCTATGCGTTTTCCAGTTCAAATGCAATTGTTCATTCACCTGACATTCCACCGCTTGAGGCTCGCCAAATGAGTAGCTATTTCAATTTGCAAATACAACGAAAAATAAAGTTAAGAAATAAACTTGCGCGCGTTTTATGTCCAATTCATTTTTACATTAAAAAATCTCGTGGCGTTTTTTCGTTAGTTCCTCGTATAGTGTCTTGTCAAGTTTGCAGCTCGTTAGAGTTAATATGACGAGAGGAACCTGTCTCCACAAAAAGTTTCTATCGAAAATCGGCGAAAAATTTTACTTAGGACAGGTTCAGGAGGAATTGAATGTTGCTAACGCATTTATGGATCTCATTATTCCTGACGCTTGCCGCCGGGCATGCTGAAGAAGAGGGAAAGAATTCCAATTACTGTTTCTCCGGCGCCTTATCTGCTGAGGAAGAAGTTTTTCTCTCCGGCGCTTCCTTTCAATCTGGATTATGCGGCGCCTCTTTGTCCAATGTGTATCTTGTGCCGCCCGCAGATTTTTCTCCTCAGATCGAAGTGTCAGGATGTTATTGCGAGCATGATGGAAAGGTCCTCTTCTTGCTCCGCAGTCCGGAGAAGCCGCAGGGAAATACCTGGTGTGTCCCGGGGGGTAAGCTGGAAAAAGGGGAGACGCCTACCATGGCGATCGTCAGAGAGGTCAAGGAAGAGACCGGCATCGACATTTATAATCAGTCCTTAGTCTATTGCCGCGAGGTCTATGTCCGATTTCCCGGAAGGGACTTGACCCTGCACATTTTCCGCTGCCACCTTAATGAGATGCCCGAGTATCTTGACATTGCCCCTGACGAGCATTCTACTTATCGCTGGGTCACGATCGATCAGGCGCTTCTCATGCCCTTGATCCCCGGCGGAAGCGAATGCCTGCGCCTCGCTTTTTCCAGATATTGATTACTTTTTTCTGACTTCGACCAGAGTTCCTGTCAGGCAGCTCTGTTTGAGAAGATGGATGATTTCCCGCGCAACCTCCTCCGGATCCAAAAGGGTCGAGGGGTTTTCGTCAGGAAAATTTCCGCTGCGCATCGGCGTGTGGGTGCGCTGGGGTACGATCGCGTTGATCAAAAGATCCTCTCTTTCCTCGGCAAGTCCTTGGGTGAAGTTGACGACCGCTGCCTTGGCGCTGGCATAGATGGAAAAGTTTTTTCTTCCGCGTCCGTAGCTGGAGGAAGCGATGTTGATGATGTGCGCTCCTTTTTTAAGATGGGCGCATTTGCAGCTGTAGATGACCCCTGTCAGATTCGTGGAGATCTGCGACTGAATCTCCTCGTCCGACAATTGGTCCAGCTGCTTATTTTTAAGCAGGCCGATGCTGTTGACCAGACCGTCTAGCGGCCCATGGTCTGAAAGAACCTGGTCGAAGACCTCTTTTGCTGCGCTGTAGCTGGTGAGATCGGCAGGATACAGCGGCGATGTGCGAGAAAGAACAACAGGGATCGCTCCCTCTTCTTGAAGGAGCCTGCAAAGCGCGCTCCCGATCCCGCCCGTTCCGCCGGTGACGGCGATCCGCTTGCCTTTCAAGGAGGTCTTCTGTTCAATCGATGAGGACGAGGCGTTTCTGAGGCGCAGGATCTGTTCCGCTAAAAATAGATCGAGCTCGGAAGTGATCTTGATGTTCTCTTCGCTGCCTTCGACCACATGCACCGCGCGGCCTTCGCGCAAAACAAGCGAGCAGTCGTCGGAACTGTTGCTCGAGCCCCATTCTTGAGCTTGCTTGTGCGCCTGGATAATCAGGGGATAGGAAAAACTTTGAGGGGTTTGTCCGCGCAGGTATTCAGAGCGGCAGGGGATGCTCGCGATCCGCTCTTTTTCCGGGGCGTGCACCAAAGTGTCGGCGGACGGGATGCAGGTGTCGACGGCCCCGAATGCAAGCGCGCCCGAAACATTTTTTCTTAAAATCTCCAAAGAGACGAGGGGGCGGACGGCATCGTGGATCACGACGGCTCTAGTTCCTGCGGCGCAGGCGAGAAGCCCTTTGAAAGAGGATTCCTGTCGCGATATCCCTCCCGCGGTGATGGAAACCGATGCGGATGGATAGGCGGCAAGATCTTCTCTGACCTGCTGCATCCATTGCTCGGGGCATACGAGGATGATCTCATCGAAGAGGCGGGAGGCAAGGAAAGTTTCCAGGGTGTGCAGGTAGATTTTTTTCCCCGCTAAGCGATGGAACTGCTTGGGCGTTGCGCTCCCAAACCGCTCGCCGGTTCCTGCCATGAGGATGAGGGCTTTGATGCCGCTTGGGGATAAGTCTGAAGAGTTGAGCAAAAACCACCCTATCAATTAGATTCTTTCGTTTCCTTATCCTAATAGATCCCAGCCTCAGTTTGTGGCGGGTCTTAAAGACAAGATCTTGCGTGTATCATAATCGATCGAGCGCCAGGAGGCAATAGCTGCCCTTAAACTCAAAAGAGCTCATCCCCTCTTTTCTTCTCCAGAAACCCTTCAAAAATTTTATTGCGAGGTACGCAGATGAAACAAGTTTTTTCCCGATTTTCCTTATTCTTGATGTCGTTTGCCATGCTCGCCTGCGGTAGTGCCGCTATCCAGGCAGAAGAGGGGATTTTGCCCGGCGGCTGCGTGATCCATCCCGCTGGCAAGATCATTTCCCATTCCGACTTGAAGACCTATACGTTCAATGGCAACTCCCTTCAGGGGATAGCGACAGGGGCGATGGGCTCCAAAGAGTTTGAAATCTGGCGCTCCAGCTGGGAAGTGGGAGGGGCGACTCCGAAGCACACCCACGAGACGGAGGAGATTTTCATCTTCTTAAAAGGTAAAGGCAGGGCGATCATCGGAGATGAGGAATTTTATTTCGAAGCTCCCTGCACGATCATCTGCCCAGCGCATGTCCCGCATCAGCTGTTCAATGCTGGCGATGAGCCGACCGATTCGATTTTAGTCCTCGGCGTTGGATCTAAAATTGTGGATGCGAATGGAAAAGAGATGAAGCTTCCCTGGAGAAATTAGACTTCTATTTTGAGGACGACGCCCTGCATGTTCTTGTGCAGATAATCGGCGCGTTTGTGGGCGATCTCCTGGAGGTCGCTCACCTGGAGCTCGCCGATGGTGTGCAGCAAGTGGCCCCGTCTGCATTGGAAGAAAAGAGAGTTGAGTTTGGCGTCGGTGATGCCGCCGATCCAGTCCAAATGCAGCCCGAGCTTCATCAAACTGAGCGCGCCAAGCGCTTCTTTTGTCTGCAGTTGATAGGAATGCAGCAGAAGACCGAAGGCCCGGCTCACCTGGTCTTTGATCTCGGCATTATTTTCCGTCTGCAAATGAGAGCGGAGCGTTTTCTCCATCGCCATCAGTTTCATCGCCATCGAGTGGACTGAATGAATGATACTCTCTTCGTTGATGCCAAGAGTGTAGCTGTTGCTGACGACAATCAGATCGCCGGTCACCTCGTCCAGATTTCCCCCCATTCCGGCCACCGAGATCCCCTCCTCTTTCTGCTTCAGGAGAGTCTCCTCTAATTGCTTCATGTGGATCAGCGCCGGCAGATGGAGATAGGCTTGGACAGTCAGGCCTGTGCCGCAAAGGAATGGTTCCGCTGTCAGAAAACCGAATTTGGGCGAAAATGCGAAATCGACCGCAGTCCCGATCGCCGTTTCGATCTGACTGAGTGTATTCCAGGCGTTTTCCCATTTGCCCTGACAGTCGGTGAGCTGCAATTGCAGGTGGTTCTGAATGTTGAGTTCGGCAAGAAAGTGGCCGCTCTCGTCGACGATGAATCCCTGACCAGAAAGGGTATTCTGAATCCCTTCCAGACACAAAAAATGCTCGTAGAGGAACTCTTTGTCCAGAGCGCTCACCCCTTCGGCGCTCAGCAATACCGGCTTTTGCAAAAGAGAGGACTGGAGAATCTGATCCTTTAATAAGGAGAGGGTCTGCTGGAACTGCCTATCGTTCATTTTAGGAGGGAAGTTGAATTTGGCCAGGTTACGATGCAGTAGAAAAGAGGTCGCAAGCCAGATCGGGTTGATCTCGGTTTCCCAGGGCGTGTGTTCGACGAGCGTTTTGGGGAGGTTAACTTTTTCCGTCATCGGCTCCTTTCTCCGTCAAATCCTTGATCTGATCGCGGATCCATGCCGCCTGTTCATAATTTTCCTTCTTGAGCGCTTCGTTGAGAGCTTCGTTCAGCGCCGTCAGCCGGCTTGAAGAGGGGATCGTGAGAGGTTTATTGAGCGCTTTGCCCAAATGAAGCGGCTGCGTTTTTTTCGCGAGGACGTCCTTTTTGATCCGGGAGGGGATCTTATCTGCGGCAATGAGCTCGGAGATGAGGACATCCGAGAAGACAGAGTAGCACTCGCTGCAGCCCAGCGGGTTACCCATTTTGATCGATTCGAGAGAGGTGCGGCAGTTGCCGCAGCAAAGTCCCGCTTCGGTCTCTGTCAGACCTTCTCTGACTTGGGCAGGAGGCACTTGTCCGTGCAGCCTTTGCTGAAGAACTGGACAGTCGGCGCACATTTCTGTGCAGACGATGGATGTATCGACGATCTCCTTGTAAATCACCTTGATCGGCTTTTTACAATGGCTGCATTCGACCGGTCTGTCCGCCATGGTCGTCTCCCTTCCTTCAGGTCCGTAAAACCGGATTCTAGGGAAAGGGCCGCGTTATCCTCAATAAATTTTTTACCAATTGCCCTTTATTCCGAAACAGGTGCGCTTTGCGCTACGGCTCGCGCCTTTTCCGGCATGAAAAGGATCAGTAAAAAACCCACCGCGAGCAGGACACCGAGAATGGACAGGGTCATGACGATCGGCTCGGGCGCCGAAACATTTTTGGCAATCAGTCCGGCCCACGTCGAGCCCAGGTTTGCCAGGCACCAGGCGAATCCCATCATTAAAGCCGAGACTGTGCTTGGGCTTTCCGGTACAAGCTTGTTCCCCCATGAGACCAGCACTGGGGTGACCGTGCCCATGAAGCCGCCGATGACCGTCAAAAAGAGGACAGTTTGCATGAGCGTGGTCTCTGCCTGCGCCAGGAAGCTGTAAAAAAACAGCAGGGCGAAAAAGAGGATCGTCAGAAGAACGGGCTTGGGGCCGAACTTGTCGGAAAGATATCCGGCCGGGACCATGAGCATGGCGCCGCCGATTACAAAGCACAAATGTCCGCCGCCCATACTGAGCCATTCATGGCATCCCTTGGAGCGCATGAGGTCGGGAAGCAGGAACATGAACGCGGTGAGCAGGGTGAAATTGCAGACCTGGGTCAGGTAGAGAAGAGCAAGGGGGCGTTTGGACCGCATCAGCGGCTCGCAAAACTCCTTAAAGGAGAGCTTCTGATTTTTCTTTTGCTCTTCAACAGGATAAACGGCCATCACGAGCAGTAGCAGAGCAACGGGAATGAAGAAGACGACGGCGTGGCCCCCAAAAAGACTTAGCGCTTTTGTAAAAGCCAGCTGCGAGATGGCAAGTCCCAGCGCGCCTCCGGAGGCGAAAAGAAGGATGTTGCGCCCTTTTCGTTCCTTGGAAAGAAGTCCTGCGAACCCGACTGCCGCGGGGTGATAGGAACCCGATCCGACCATCAGCATCAGAAGGATGAAAAAGGAGATGACCATATCATTAGTGAATGTGACGAAGAGGACGCTCGACGAGAGGGCAAGACCCAGCATCGTCACTACTTTTCTAAAACCCCTGTCGGAGAAGTAGCCGAAGAAAAGCTGGAGCATCTCTCCAAAAAAACCGGCAAGCCCGGCGATGAGACCCGCCTTTGCAAGGTCGATGCCCGCGATTGTTTTATATATCGGCCAAATGCCCGTAAAAAAGTCCAGGAGCAGATGGCTGGACCAGAGTAGAAGCAGACTTCTTCCCACGGTCGGACGGATCTTGAGTATCATGAGCTTATCTCACTATTCGAAGAGAATGATTGGTGCAGGTTTTTTTCGGAAAATATTAAATTCAAACAACTTCAAAACACGGATTTTGGCTGCGCAGGACATGCTTAAACGAGCTGCATCTTTAAAATTTGCGAGAAAAGACGCAATAAGCACATTTGAAGGATAGCGGGATAGACCCATAGGAGTAATAAGGGGGAATGTTATTGCCATCCATCTTAGGCTAACGGGATATTATTCCGACAGGGGGGAACGGAAGCTCAAAAAAAAATTCCGCCCGCATGGACAATAATTTTCCCTCTCCCTATAGTCAGAAATTGTTTCAACTTAAATTTAGCATAAGGAACCTTCCCATGAAAAAATTCGCGTTCTGCTTAAGCACCCTCGTAGCGACAGCTGCCACTTCTCTGTTTGCCCAGACTCCATCCGCCGGCGGCTCAAGTACGCAAACACAGCAAGGCCAAACGATGAATCAGCCTTCCGCCTGCAGCCAGCTCACGACTGAAGAGCAAAACTTTGCAGCTCAGGTCATGGACATGAACAACAAGTCGATGTTCTGCTCCCAGTTCACCGCTCAGCAAAGACAGCAGGCGATGCAAATGATGGGCCAGCCTGACCCAACCGGAAAAATGATGACCGCCGACCAGGCCGTCCAGCAGGTGATGGGTTCTACCGGCACGTCACCCGCGGGAACCCAGGCTAAGCCTAGAACAGGCGGTGGATGCCCCGTTAAATAATAAAATTAGTCTAGGTAAAGTTTTTAAAGTGAAACAAACGAGGCAAACGTCCTCGTTTTTTTATTTGAAATCTAATTATTTTGTCTAAAACAATTCTATCACTGGACAAAAAAATGGTTGAATTTCTACATTTGTTTCATCCTAAGTGAAAATCTCACTTAGAACTCAGGAGATATGAACAATATGAAAAAGAACACTATGATGATGCTCGCCCTTGTAGCTATGACTGCAGGCGTGACTGTGAATGCAGAAACGACGCAAAACGCAGCAGCCCCAGCTCAAACAGCTCAAGTTGCAGCAACAACTACAGCTCAAAAAGCGCCAGAAGCGACAGCGACAAAGCTTTCCGCTGACGAGCAAGCTTTTGCAGCGAAACTGAATGACCAAAACCGCAAATCCTTCAGCGAGAAACTCTCTGCTGACCAAAGAAAATCTGCGATGGTAGCTGCGAAGAACGGCGCTAATGCAGACGAAGCGGTTTCCAAATTGGTAGCATCCAAAGAAATTAAAGACGCTCCTGCTGTTGCCGCTGCTGAAAAAGCAACTGCAGAAAAAGCTCCTGCTGAAAAAGCGGCTCCTGCTGCTACAGCAACGAAGTAATTTTTGCTATTCGTTCAACAGTCGCCTCTTATTTTTTAAGAGGCGATTGTTTTTTTAAGACTTATCTTTTTGAAAAAGCGATCAGGCTCTTAGCGTGACAGGCGCTACGTCGACATGCAGGACAAGCCCCGGGTGGGATTTTGATGACTCTCCGGTATTCTTCATGCTCTCAGAGAGCAGCTCGTAGAGTTTTTCTCCCTGTGCCTCGCCATTGATTTCCACAATTCCTCTATTCGGCTCGAAGTAGAAGCCTAAGTTCCGATCAATTTTCACATAAGCGGTTTGATGCACAGGCAGTCCTGTTTCATAGGCGCCTGGAGGAAGGTTTTGCAGCCTGCGGATGGTCTCTTCGGGGGAGGATTTCCACTCGCTGGGAGTTTTTCTGATGAGATGTTCAATAGGCCGTCTAGCGTGAGCAGTCTGGGCTCCGATTTTTAGGTCCAGGAGCTTTCCTTTCGCAAGGTTGATGCTTTGCAGGAGGGTGGGGTCCATGCCGCCGCCTGTCTCAAATTGCTTGCCGAGAGCTGCCATGTGGCTGCGGGGATCGGAAAACTGGTTTTTCGTCTTCAGATACAGGTAGAGAAACCAGTAGCTCTCTCCGCGGCAAATCCCCTGATGGTGTCCGAATTGCACTCCATTATGTATGCCGCAGAAGGTTCTTTTTTTGACTTTGGGGTCAGTGAGCCTAGATTGAGAAATCAACGGATGATCATTGACGATCTTTCCTCTTCTGTTAGGGTGGTTCTCCGTTTCCTGAATCATGTATAGATGGGTCTTCTCCTCGGAGAAGACGTTGAAGCCGGTCTTAAGTGCCTGGGCATGCCCTTTGAGACTTTTAGCGAAATACTGGGCGCCTAAAAATGAGGCAATGTCAGCAATGATGTCCATAACGATCGCGAGGATCCAGCGGAAAGGAGCGGATGCGATTTGGCAAACCTGCCATTTGCCGGCCAGCTTCGGGTTCATGGGATCCAAGTTTGCAGGAGCGGGCATGTCTTTTTCGCTTAAGACTTGTTGAATAGCGTCGGTGCGTTGAAAAAAACCGCGAAGATTGGCGTATGAACTAAAGACAGATTCATTAAACACTCGTGAGGTAGTCATATAATCCCTTTATTTAAGGGGGACAGTATAATAGAATAACATTCGAAGATCAATGGTAATTAATGATTTGCGTTTGATCTGTTTTCAATAAAATCAAACAGATCAAATGAATATTTAACCTTGCAAGGCTGGATAAGTGAAGAGGAGGAGATGGGTCAGATTGAGACCAAAATGGCAGAAAATACTGGCTTCGATCGATTTGGTCACCTGATAGATCGTGCCGTAGATCATGCTGGCGACAAAGACCAGGCAAAGAAAGGGGAGGTTCGCCACCCAGATGAGGTGAAGTAAAGTAAAAAATATAGATGTCACGAAGATGCTGCCGAAGCCGGCCAGGGGAGTTTCGCCGAACCAGTTGAACAGCCACCTTTGGATGAAGCCGCGGAAAAAGGCCTCCTCCGGAATACAGACGAAGATCAGATTGTCTATCAGCCAGATAAAAAAGATGACGGGGATTTTGGGATCCCACTTGACCAGATCAAAGTGCAGGGAGATTCCCATCATGATGAGAATTCCGGCGAGGCTCATCGGGATGCTCAGTTTTAAAACTTTCAGGAGCTGAGGCCGTGACGAAATCAACGGGATTCCGAAGGCCAGCGCGAAAATCCCGATGAACGGCTTATCGAAATTAAACCACAGGTTGTAAGGGTAGGCCCCGGGGCTGATTGCAAGGTCCGCGGCCAGCTTCCAATTATGGAAACCGGGAAGAAAATGAAATGCCAGGGCGAGCGACAACACGACCGCTGATCCGAACAGCAGGAACCGGGCACTTTTCTGGATCTCCTTGTTGAGATAGTAATGGCAGAAAAAAAGGATCAGCACGGGGATGAGAGAGATCCATGTCGCAATGTTGGCCTCGAAGGCCAGAATATAGGCGATCAGTAAAAACGAAGCCCAAAGCGCAGGGGTCTTGCGCACCCAAAGGCTGATGAAGCTCATCCCAAAGGCGAAAAAACACATCGATGTAATGGGATTTTTCCAAATGATAAGATGGGAAAATGCGGCTTCTTGCATCGTAGGTTTCCTTTGCAATATGTTAGTGCGAGGGCGGATTTTAGAAAACAGATCTGATTGCCGAGGCCGCAATTTTATTTCTCAGGAATAGCTTGGCTATGTCATCCTGAAATCAGGGGAAAAACGAAAAGAAGGCGAGCTGAAAATGATTCGGAAAAAATCGGGAGAGATCCAGTGGCTGGAGTTTGAGATCCTGCAAGAGGAGCCGGTCGTCCATGGAATATTCCTGCGGCACGGGGGAATGAGCGCAGGGACTACGGGTTCCCTAAACGCAGGAAGCAAGATCCCCGAAGACCCAAGGATACTGGAAGAAAACCGTCGCCGTATGCTCAGCGCTCTGAATATCCCCCGTTACTGCACAGGCACCCAGGTGCATGGCAATGAGGTCGTCCTCGTTAAGGATGTGTCTCAAGAGATCGGCGACTGCGATGGGCTGATCACCCAATTGCCTGACCTTGGTCTTTTGATCAGACACGCCGATTGCCAGGCCGCCGTCTTCTATGATCCGATCAACCGCGCCCTTGCCAACGTCCATTCCGGATGGCGCGGCAATGTGAAGAACATCTACGACGCCACAGTGAAAAAAATGGCGCAGACCTTCGGGTCCAAACCTGAAAATCTATTGGTGGGGGTGTCGCCGAGCCTGGGACCCGACCATGCGCAGTTTATCCACTACAAGACCGAGCTGCCGGAAGAGTTTTGGCAATTCCAGGTCCGCCCTCTGTATTTCGATCTCTGGGCAATCGCCCGCCACCAGCTGGAAAACAGCGGGATCCTTCCCCACCACATTCAGATCGCGGGCATCTGCACCTATGCGAATGAGAAGGACTGCTTCTCCTATCGGCGCGATAAGCTTACCGGGAACCACGCCGCCTTCGCCATGCTTAGGCCAAGCGGCTGAGCCTCCTTCTAAGAAGCATCATCACAAGCGTCGTCAGCGTAAAAATCACCGGCATGATCATGAGACCGTGTATCGGCAGAGACTCAAAAATCAGCAGAGTGACCACGCTCATCCCCATATTCAGAAAACTCATCGTCGCCGAGGCGTAGGACTTATTCTTCGCATGCGACAAGATCATCGACGAGGCGTTGGCATACACGAGAGATTCCCCGAGGTAGACAAACGGCATCGGAACGAAAAGCGACCAGGGGTTGACAATGCCAAAGAGGAACATGAGCAGCATGACGGCGGTGCAAAAGAAGGCGATCGAGATCCCCAGGAACATTGTTGAAAGGGCCTCCATTTTTCCCGCGAGCGCATTGGCAAGCAGGGAGCCGAGGATCAGTCCCACGGGAGGGATGAAGTTCAAAAGACCGTAATGGTAGGGGGACAGACCTATGTGGTTGATCCCGATAAAAGGAGCCTCAGCTGCAAAGAGATAGATCACCGAAGTGCCGCACCCCATCAGCATCGCGCAGAGCACGAGTTTCTTATTCGTGATCTTTTGCAGGTAGCCCTCTGCAATCGTCTTGATCTTTAACGCATCCGGATCGATTTTTGAGCACGTTTCAGGAAGCAGGAAGCTCAGAGCCAGCAAAAAAAAGCTGTAGACTGTCTGGAAGTAAAAGCAGCTCATCCAGCCAAAATGGGTCGTCAGCAGACCGCCCACTGCAATCGCAAGCGCGGGAGCAATCGCGAACGAGAGCATCAGATAAGAGATCTTTTTGGTGGCCTTCTCGTGCTGATAGACGTCTCCCACCATCGTGAAGGCGATCTTCAGCCCGACGCTGCTTCCCAATGCCATCAGCAATCTGCCCACAATAAGAAGAGAAAAAGAGTGGAACCTATCGACAAACAGGACCATCAGGCATCCGAGGATCGCAATACAGATGCCCAGATAGGCAGTCGGCTTCCTCCCCCAGCGGTTGGACAGAGGGCCATACGGCAGCAGTCCGATGGCATAGCCGATTAGAAAAATAGTGACCGTCAGTTGCGCCTTAGCGTCGCTGATCCCCAAATTCAGGGCGATCTGAGGCAGGGCGGGAGTGAAGAGGACAGCCGACAAAGAGGCGAAGGAGACCAAAATAAGCAGAATGAAAAGAGAAGGTTCTTTTTGCATGACCGTACGCTAAAAAACCTTATCTTAACCGATCATCATAAAATTAGCAGAATTATCTTAAGCTCTCGTCGAAGAAGAAGACCGATTTCTTGGCGATCTCTTCGTGCAGTTTTTTCCGGTCGATCGAAGCGGGATCTTCGCAGTATCTGGCTTCCAGGAACCTCTTGCCGACAGCGTTGGCGCGATTCAGAAAGACATAGTGGGTAGCTTCGCCGGGCAGGATCTTCAAAGTCGCTTTCGCGATCTTGGAGGCGAACACCTTGGCGTTTTTTTCCGTCGGGACGACTAGGTCCTTCTCCGGAGCGACGATAAAGACCGGAATATCGATCTTCTCCAGGCTGTTCCCTTCGAACATCCAGCCTAAGGCAGGCGCCATCACGAAGACTGCGTTGATCCGCGGATCGCGATAGGAACCGCAGGCCTTGCTGAAATCGATTGTGTCCAGGATCTCCGGCGACACAATATCCGCCAGATCCTGGGCAGTATTGGCCTTCACATGCGCATTGCTTAAGTCCGTGGCTTCCGCGCCGGCGATCCAGATGCCGGTCGCCCCGCCCAGCGAGTAGCCGGCAAAGCCGATCCTGTCTTGATCGATCCTGTCCTTGAATGGGGAGTCGCTGAGCAATTGGTCCAGGACAAAAGAGATGTCCTTGGGCCTTTCCCAGGGTTTCGCGTAGGCCTCGGGGATTTTGTTGTTCCACGTGTTGCCATAGTGGTCCATCGCCGCCACGATGTATCCGTTCGAGGCAAGCACCTCTGCCAGCCAGGACATATTGAAGCGGTCCCCGCCGCTTCCATGGGACATCAGGACGAGCGGATAGCGGCTTTTTTTGTTGCTGATCGGAGCGTCGCGCGATTCGTCGCAGCGCAGCCAGAAGCCCGCCGGAGCCTTGGCCGGACTCTCGGGATCGACTGGATACCAGATCTCCGTGACGATCGGCCGGTTGCGCTCTTTGTCATAATAATGGAAGGTGGTGATGCCCGTTTTATTAGGCTGTAAGATGATTGTCTTGAAATAGTTGCTTAAGTTCAGCCCGCCGCTGAACGGAACGATCAGCACAATCAGGGGAGCGGCAAAGTAGAAGATCCATTTAAAGCGTTTTTTCTTCATAGTATCCATTCACGTATAACAATCGCATGCTTTTATTTATTAATTATCATAACTGTATTTTTTTAAAAAGGCGTTTTTGTAAATAATCCGATATTTACTTCCTTTCGATTCGGTTCGGATATAAGTGGAAAAAAAAGATTATGACAAATCCGCTTGTGCTGATTAGGGGCCATGATTATGCTACGAAATAGTGCGCCTAAAAAATCGGAGCAGCTTTAGCGCAAGATTCTCTGATTGAAAAGGGCTCCCCTCAAAAGAATAAACCCCCAGGTGTGGCTTGGCGAAGATCATCTCCATCTTATGTCTTTTCTCTGTTCTCATTTCCGCATCGCTACTGGCAGATGAGGCCGCTGAACAAGCCCCTCCCCGCAAGACCATCCTGATCCTCTCCAGCACCGGCGGCGGCGGGCACATTGCCGCTTCCAATACTCTGCAAAAACTTGTCGGCGAAGAGTACGACCTCAAAATCGTCTACCCGATCAATCAGCTCAGGATCTGGGGAGTCCCCTCCTGCGAGCAGATCTATAATACGATGCTGCGCAAAGGATGGATCCGCTCGATGAACTTCATTGTCAGGCACATGGCGCCTCCAATTTTCCGCTCCCGCCAGGGCAAAGTCGAAAAGATCATCTCATCCTACGTGAACACCTATAAGCCAGACCTCGTCATTTCCCTGATCCCTTTCATCAATTACCCCGCCTCGGAGGCAGCCCGCAAGAAAGATATCCCGTTCCTCCTTGTCACAACGGACAACGATCTAAAAAATTGGGCCTTCCTGATGGAGAAGGTCAAGCACAAGCAGATGAAAGTGACCATAGGGGCCGATCTGCCCACGACAAGAGACGTCCTGCTCAAGAAAAAAATCCCCGCCAGCGCGATCGAGACGATCGGACTGCCGCTCAGGCCTGATTTCATGAAACAAAAGGATCAGAATAAAATCCTCGAAGAGCTGCACCTGCCCACCAACAAAGAGATCGTGCTGATCATGATGGGCGGAGCGGGCGGCGATACCGCTTATGAGTATGCCAAAAAAATCGGAAGCATGAACCTGGGCGCCCACCTGGTCGTCATCGCGGGGCGCAACAACAAGCTCAAAAAAGAACTCGAGCAACTTAAACTTCACCCTTCCAACACCCTCTCTGCCTTCGGTTATACCGACCGCGTGGCAGACCTGATGGCAGTCAGCGATGTGGTCGTCACTAAGCCTGGCCCCGGTACAATCAATGAGGCGATCGCGATGAAACTGCCGATCCTGATCGACAACACCGACACCTCTCTTTTCTGGGAGAGGGCCAATGTCGATATCGTCCTGAAGTATGGGATTGGGCAAAAAATCAAGAAGTTCAGCCAGATCAAGGAACTCCTGACCACCTATCTCAAAGACGCCAAGGTCAAGGAGACAGCGGAGCAGTCCTTTTTCAACGTCCCCTCCAACCAGTTCCACCTGCGCATTCGGGGGATCATCCAGGAGCTGATCGCTTTAAGAGAGAAGAACGTCACTTCTTCGATCGCCGTGAGCAATCAGGCAGACCCGCAGCCCTCGATCGTGCCTGTGTACGCAGAGGTTAACTAGTCTCTGGGAATGGCCTTATAGCCGCATCCCTTGATAATCCTGGGGAAGCCGAAGTACTCGATGACAGGCCATTTTCGGCACACGGTGGGGCGCAGATGGTAATGTCCGCACGAGCCGTCTTTTTTTAAATACCGGCACCCCATTACATAGATCCTTTTTCCATCGCTCTCGTAAACCTGCGGCGTCCGCCTGTAAAAGCCCAGCACCTGTGTGTTCCAGAAATAGAATAGCCTTCCTAAAAAACCCTTCGCTTCGGGAACAAGGATATAGTGGCAGCAGTTGCCTCTTTTGAGACATTTGCCCTCTTTCTTAAACGGCGTGCGGACA